>NZ_LR134356.1:1207116-2414233 GCF_900637195.1 Mycolicibacterium aurum
CGCAGGCAACGCGATCGTCCTCAAGCCCGCCGAGCAGACGCCCGCCTCGATTCTGTACCTGTTCGAGATCATCGGGGACCTGCTGCCCGCGGGCGTGGTCAACATCGTCAACGGCTTCGGCGTCGAGGCCGGTAAGCCGCTGGCGTCGAGCAACCGGATCTCCAAGATCGCGTTCACCGGCGAGACCACCACGGGCCGGCTGATCATGCAGTACGCGTCGCAGAACCTGATCCCCGTGACGCTGGAGCTCGGTGGCAAGAGCCCCAACATCTTCTTCAACGATGTGCTGGCCGCCAACGACAACTACCAGGACAAGGCGCTCGAGGGCTTCACGATGTTCGCCCTCAACCAGGGTGAGGTCTGCACCTGCCCGTCCCGGTCGCTGATCCAGGCCGACATCTACGACGATTTCCTCGCGATGGCGGCCATCCGCACCAAGGCGGTGCGCCAGGGCGATCCGCTGGACACCGAGACCATGATCGGTGCGCAGGCGTCCAACGACCAGCTCGAGAAGATCCTGTCCTACATCGAGATCGGCAAGAGCGAAGGCGCCCAGGTGGTCACCGGCGGCGAGCGCGCCGAGCTGGGTGGCGACCTCAACGGCGGGTACTACGTCGCGCCGACGATCTTCACCGGTAACAACAAGATGCGGGTCTTCCAGGAGGAGATCTTCGGCCCGGTGGTGGCCGTCACCTCGTTCAAGGACTACGACGAGGCCATCTCGATCGCGAACGACACGCTGTACGGCCTGGGTGCCGGGGTGTGGAGCCGCGACGGCAACACCGCCTACCGCGCGGGCCGCGACATCAAGGCCGGCCGGGTGTGGACCAACTGCTACCACCAGTACCCCGCGCACGCCGCGTTCGGCGGCTACAAGCAGTCCGGCATCGGCCGCGAGAACCACAAGATGATGCTCGACCACTACCAGCAGACCAAGAACCTGCTGGTGAGCTACAGCGACAAGGCGCTCGGATTCTTCTGATCGCGCGCTAGCGCGACGGGAACGCACACTCGCACGGATCTCCCTCGATCCGTGCGAGTCTGCGTCTTCCCGGCGCACATCGTGGACCAATGGCCCTTACCTGCGCCGCGCCCACGGCGTGGGATGGACCTATGACCGAGAACACCATGCGCGCCGCCGTCGTCACCGAGCTGGGCGCCCAGCTGACCATCGAGAACCTGGAACTGCCGAAGCCGGATTACGGCGAAGCCTTGGTCAAGCTCGAGACGTCGGGCGTCTGCCACACGGATCTGCATGCCGCACATGGTGATTGGCCGGTCAAGCCGACGCCGCCGTTCATTCCCGGCCACGAGGGTTACGGCACCGTGGTGGCCGTCGGCGACGGGGTCGACGACCTGTTGGTGGGCGACAAGGTCGGCAACGCGTGGCTGTGGTCGGCGTGCGGGCACTGCGAGTACTGCCGGACCGGCTGGGAGACGCTGTGCGAGCAGCAGCGCAACGGCGGCTACACCGTCAACGGCAGCTTCGGCAGCTACATGCTCGTCAACGCGGCGTATGCCCCGCGCATCCCCGAGGGCCTGGACCCGGTCGAGGTGGCGCCGATCCTGTGCGCGGGTGTCACGGTCTACAAAGGTCTGAAGGTGACCGACACCCGGCCCGGCCAGTGGGTCGCGATCTCCGGGATCGGCGGCCTGGGCCACGTCGCGGTGCAGTACGCGACGGCGATGGGCCTGCGGGTCGTCGCGATCGACGTCGACGACACCAAACTCGAGCTGGCCACCAGCCTCGGAGCCGAGGTGGCGGTCAACGCGCGCACCGGCGACGTCGTCGCCGAGGTGCAGAAGGCCACCGGCGGTGTGCACGGCGTGCTGGTCACCGCGGTGCATCCCGAGGCGTTCGGGCAGGCCATCGGGCTGGCGCGGCGCGGCGGCACCATCGTGTTCGTCGGGCTGCCGCCGGGGGATTTCCCCGCGCCGATCTTCGACATCGTGCTCAAGGGTCTGACGATCCGCGGCTCGATCGTCGGCACCCGCCAGGACATGGTGGAGGCCATCGATTTCTTCGCCCGGGGATTGATCCACCCGACCGTCCACACCGCCGGGCTCGACGAGATCAACGACGTGTTCGCCAGGATGGAGCAGGGGCAGATCGACGGCAGGGTGGTTCTGGACTACCGCTGACCAGGCCTGCTGCGGCCTGTGCGCGTTTTGACCTGCGCCGATGTCCGCGGGTAGGCTGCCTCGTTGGCGTGCGCCGGCCTTTTCGGCCGGGTCGCCTCGGGTCACAGTCGGTCGCCGAGGCACACCTGCGCTCACGCTGTGACCGGCTCCCGGGAACACCGGGGTCCAACCCGAGAAAAGAAGGTATGCGCTGTGCCTACGTACACGCCGAAGGCGGGTGACACCACGCGCACGTGGTACGTCATCGACGCCACCGACGTGGTGCTCGGCCGGCTCGCCGTCGAAGCAGCAAAGCTGTTGCGCGGCAAGCACAAGCCGACATTCACGCCCAATGTCGACGGTGGCGATTTCGTCATCGTCATCAACGCCGAGAAGATCGCCGTCAGCGGCGACAAGCTCACCAAGAAGTTCGCGTACCGCCACTCGGGTTACCCCGGCGGCCTGCGCAAGCGCTCCATCGGTGAGCTGCTGATCAAGCACCCGACCAGGGTCGTGGAGAACGCGATCGTCGGGATGCTGCCCCACACCAAGCTCAGCCGGCAGGTTCAGAAGAAGCTGAAGGTGTATGCGGGTCCGGATCATCCGCACGCCGCGCAGCAGCCGGTTCCGTTCGAAATCAAGCAGGTGGCGCAATGACCGAAACTGAACTCACCGACACCCCGGAGACCACCGAGGCCGTCGAGACCACCGAGGCTGTCGAGACCACCGAGGTTGCCGAGCCTGACGTCACCGCCGAGGCCGAGGTGGCCCAGCGCGAGCCCGTCATCATCGATCGGCCCATCCAGACCGTCGGTCGCCGCAAGGAGGCCGTCGTCCGCGTCCGCCTGGTGCCCGGCACCGGCCAGTTCCATCTCGACGGCCGCACGTTGGAGGCGTACTTCCCCAACAAGGTGCACCAGCAGCTCATCAAGGCACCGCTGGTGACCGTCGATCGCGTCGACAGCTTCGACGTCTACGCGCACCTCGACGGCGGCGGCCCGTCCGGCCAGGCCGGCGCGCTGCGTCTGGCGATCGCCCGCGCCCTGATCATCGTGCAGCCGGAAGACCGGCCCGCGCTGAAGAAGGCCGGGTTCCTCACCCGCGACCCGCGTGCCATCGAGCGCAAGAAGTACGGCCTCAAGAAGGCGCGTAAGGCGCCTCAGTACAGCAAGCGCTGATCTTCTCCACGTCAGACGCCCGGTCTGCTCGCGATGCGAGCGGCCGGGCGTCTCTCGTTGTGCGGTCATGCCCGCCCCGCGCGACCCGATTGTGGCCCGTCACACACCGCCATCTCAGAGAACTGTCGTCGCGCGGTGTTCTGGAGCGATGCGGGATCAGTTAATTAGCGGAGTTCACTTCCGGGCCGAATCGGCGGATCGGGACTTGAATTCTGCGGCGGGGCTGCGCGACCGTCGGATTCGGAGCCAGGGCGCCCATCGGCGCCGGCAGACCACTTCTGCCGTGGCTCCGAGAGTGCAAAGGAGTTATCGATGAGCTTTGTCAAGAACGCCGCGGCGGGTGCCGTCCTCGGCGGATCGCTGCTGTTCACCGCTGGACTCGGCATGGCCACCGCGCAGCCCGTCGAGGCGCCGGATGGCCTCGTGAACCTCTCCGTCGGCGACGTGACGCTTCTGGAGAGCGTCTCCGCCGACACCGCCGCCACCGCGGCCAGCGCCCTCTGTGGCGTGGTGCCCACCGACGTGAGTGCGCTGGCGACCGAGGTCGACGGCCAGGGCGTCGAGCAGACGGTGTGCTCGGGCCTGCCCGGCGGTGACCTCGTGCTGGCGCAGAATGCCTCCACGGCGCCGACCGCTCCGGCCGACGAGCCGGCACCGGAGGCCGACACCGGCAGCGCCGAGAGCGACACCGGCACCGGCGATGGCCTCGGCGCCCCTGAGGGCACCGGTGAGGCCGAGGGCGGCACCGTCCCGCTGCCCAGCGACGAAGGGTAAGTGAGCCCACTCACCGCCCGCATCCACGCCGGGTGCGGGCGGTGAGCCGTTTTCGCGGTGGACAGGGGGATAATCGCGTGGGCTGCAATTCGCTCGGGGGCCCGCAGATGTGAGAGGTTGTCACGATGGCTCGACTGTTCGGCACCGACGGAGTGCGCGGCGTCGCCAACACCGAACTCACCCCTGAGCTGGCGATGGCGCTGGGTGCGGCGGCTGCCCGACGGCTCGGCAGGACGGGTGAGGCCCGCAGGCGTGTCGCCGTCGTCGGGCGTGATCCGCGGGCCAGCGGCGAGATGCTGGAAGCCGCCGTGATTGCCGGAATCGCCAGTGAGGGCGTCGACACCCTCCGCGCCGGGGTCATGCCCACCCCCGCGGTCGCCTACCTGACCAACGCCTATGACGCCGACTTCGGCGTGATGATCTCCGCATCGCACAACCCGATGCCCGACAACGGCATCAAGATCTTCGGTCCGGGTGGGCACAAACTCGACGACGCCACCGAGGACCGCATCGAGGAACTGGTGCACCAGGGTCCCGGTACCCGTCCCACCGGCGGGGCCATCGGGCGTTCCATCGCCGCCGAGGACGCCCTGGAACGCTATCTGCGCCACGTCGGCAAGGCCGCCACCACCCGGCTCGACGCGCTGACCGTCGTCGTCGACTGTGCGCACGGCGCGGCGTCGGTCGCGGCTCCCCGGGCCTACCGTGCGGCGGGCGCGAACGTCATCCCGATCCACGCCGACCCCGACGGTCTCAACATCAACGACGGCTGCGGTTCGACGCACATGCAGGCGCTGCGCTCCGCGGTGGTCTCCTATGGTGCCGACATCGGTCTCGCGCACGACGGGGACGCGGACCGCTGCCTCGCCGTCGACGCGCAGGGACGCATCATCGACGGCGACGCGATCATGGTCGTGCTCGCGCTGGCCATGCACGAGACGGGGGAGCTCGCCTCCGACACCCTGGTCGCGACCGTGATGAGCAATCTCGGACTCCACATAGCGATGAAGTCCGCGGGCATCGAGGTGCGGACCACCGCCGTCGGTGACCGCTATGTCCTCGAAGAACTCCGTGCCGGTCGGTACTCGCTGGGTGGCGAGCAGTCCGGCCACCTCGTGTTGCCCGCGTTCGGCACCACCGGCGACGGCATCGTCACCGGGTTGCGACTGATGTCGCGGATGGCGCAGACACGTCGCACGCTGGCCGACCTCGCCGCACCGATGCGGACGCTGCCGCAGGTGCTGATCAACGTCGAAGTCACCGACAAGGCGACGGTGGCCGACGCTCAGTCCGTCCGGGACGCGGTGGCCCGGGCCGAGGAGGAACTCGGCGATACCGGCCGAATTCTGCTGCGGCCTTCGGGAACCGAACAGCTGGTCCGCGTCATGGTGGAGGCGGCCGACGAAGACACCGCCCGGCAGTTGGCCGTGCGCGTAGCGGAATCGGTGAGCGCGCAAAGCTGAGTTCCCGGGAACCGTTCGGGCGTGCCCGGCGTCCAATCTCATATGGGAACGGCACAGGCGGCCCGCGTCGACACCGCAGCGGTGCGCGCGATCGCTCGCGAATACGACACGGCGGCCGCGATTCTCGACAGCGCGGCGCACACACACCTGGGCGGCCTTGACGTCGGCGCCGCGACGTCCGGCCGGGCGTACGTCGCCTACGGTGACGCGCTGCGCGGCGCGCTCGCAGAGCTGGCGTCGTCGTTGCGGCAGTGGTCACGGGCCGCCACGGAGATCGCGGCGGCGCTGCGGGTCTCGGCTGACCAGTACCAGGACGCCGACAGCTATGCCGCCGGGCGGGTCGGGTAGCCGGGCGTGTCCGACATGTCCGCCGAAAACTACGACGTCGCAGCGCGATTGGCGCACGGCCTGCCTGCCGTCGACACCGTCGCGCAGTACGTGTGGGCCTGTCAGCGTCTCGGCTATCAGCACCAGGACCTGACGCTGCACCCGGCGCAGGTGCGCGACTGGTACGGCACCGAGGACGGGATGGATCTCGGTGCGCTGCAGCGCGGTTGCGTCGCCCTGGACGCCGCGGTGCGCGCATCGCAGGATGCGCTGGCCGTGCAGGACCGGCAACTGGCTCAGCTCGCGGCGGCGTGGCAGGGCATGGGAGGCGACGCCGGCCAGGAATTCCTGCGGCGCCACGGCGATGCCTCCTCAGCTGTCGCGGCGGCCACGCGCACCGCCGCCGAGGCGTTGGCCGCCCTGCGCGAGGACCTCTGGCGGGCGGTCAGCACCAAGGTCGACGCCGCGGTCGCGATCGAAGCGCGCGCCGAGGGCACCCGGGAGCAGTGGCGTGCGGCGGCCGCCACGGTCACGTCGGGGGTCGGAGACCGGTCCACCGCGAGCGAGCTGATCGAAGGCGCGGTGAAACCGTTCGTGGACACCAGCGTTCGTGTCGACTGGCTTGCCGCGATGCAGGCGGCCGGCGCCGCGGTGACGTCGGCGTACGAGCGAGCGCTGGCCGAGATCGGGTCGGAACGGGCGCCGGCCTTCGGCATTCCCGGCGCGCTGGGCCCCGTGTGGACGCCGCCCGCGACCGCGGCCCAGGGCGACGCGGGCTGTCAGGACGACGCGCGGTGTGCGCCGGCCACCGTCCCCGCATCCTGGGGCGGCGCCGCCTCCGCGACGCCTGCGGCAGCAGCACCTGCAGCAGTAGCACCGGTCGCACCGGTGGCACCCGCCGCCGTGCCCTCGGCGCCCGCGCCGCCGGCCCCGCCGGCCGAGTCCGTCCTACCGCCGACGTCGGCCCCCGTCACGCCGCCGGCCGGCCTGGGCACGATGGGAGCGGGCATGCCCGACGTCGGCGGCGGGCTGTCCGGCCTCGGCCAGCAGTTCGCCGACACGCTGGGCGGTCTGCTCGGTGGCGGTCTGTCGAACGGCGACGCCGGGGAGCTTCCCGAGCTGCCCGAGCCTGACATTCCCGAGCCGGAGGTCGACGCCGAACTCGACGAAGAATCCGACGCCGACCCCGACGAAGAATCCGACGGGGAGCCCGGGGACGAATCCCCGGCCGATCCGGACCCGGTCCCGGCTGATCCGGTCCCCGTCGAGGAGGTCGCTGCCACCGGCGACGCCGAGCCGCAGGCGGGCACGTGCGACCCGGTACCCGCGCCCACGCCGGCTCCACCGCCGGCCGAGCCGCTGCCGCCTGCCGAGGTGGTCGCCGAGAGCACCCCGTGTGAGATCGCCGCGGACGAAGTGCCGCAGGTCGGAGAGCCTGCGGAGTAGCGTCACGCGACGTGAAGCTGCGCATCCGGGAAGCGGTCGGGCTGTTCGTGCTCGGCGGCCTCGCCGCGCTGATCGGCGACCACAGCCACGTCGCGACCGGCACGACGGTGTACTACACCGACGCCGTCCCGTTCGTGTGGAGCAGCCCGTTCTGGTTCCCGCTGCTGGTCGGCTCGGCCACGGTGTCGCTGGCCGAACTCCGGCTGCACCTGCCGGCCCTACGGGCCGACGTGACGGCACGGCAGGGCCTCGCCGGTATCGCGATCGTCGTCGGCATGTACGTGGCCACCGCCCTGCTGCACGGCTCGCCCGTGGTGCCCGCGACCGCGCTGATCTGTGTCGCGGCGATCGTCACCTGGTGCGTGTTCGGCGACGGCGCCGCCGCGGCGTGCGGGGCCGCCATCGCGATCGTGGGGCCCGCCGCGGAGATCGCGCTCGTCGGCCTCGGCGTGTTCGCCTACAACCCCGGGTCGGACGGATTGTTCGGCGTCGGCCCGTTCCTCGTGCCGCTGTACTTCGCGTTCGGGGTGGTGGTCGCGCTGCTGGCCGAGCTCGTCGTCGCCCGGCGGCCGCAGCTCGCGGCGCCGGTGTGCGACACGATCAGCCGCGCGCCAGGTGCCGGCTGATCACCAGGCGCTGAATCTGGTTGGTGCCCTCGAAGATCTGCGTGATCTTCGCCTCGCGCATGTAGCGTTCGACGCGGTAGTCGCGGGTGTAGCCGGCCCCGCCGAACACCTGGACCGCATCCGTGGTCACTTTCATCGCCGCGTCGGTGGCCGTCAGCTTCGCGACCGACGCGTGCCGCGAGTAGGGCAGGCCCGCGTCACGGCGGCGGGCGGCATCGATGTAGGTGGCCCTGGCGGAGTCCACGGCCGCGGCCATGTCCGCGAGCAAGAACGCCAGGCCTTGGTGGTCGATGATCTTGCGGCCGAACGTCGTTCGTTCCTGGCTGTAGGTCACCGCCTCGTCCAGCGCGGCCTGGGCCAGTCCCACCGCGACGGCAGCGATGCCCAGGCGCCCGGAATCCAAGGCGCTGAACGCGATCTGCAGACCCTGTCCCTCGGTTCCGATGCGGCGGTCCTCGTCGAGGAATGCGTCGTCGTAGTGCGCGGTGGTGGTCGGTACCGAATGCAGGCCCATCTTCTCCTCGGGCTTGCCGAAGGTCAGACCCTCGGTCCCCCTAGGGACCAGGAAGCATGAAATGCCTTGGGACCCTTCGCCGGTGCGCGCGAAGAGATTGTAGAAGTCGGCGACTCCGCCGTGTGTGATCCACGCCTTCGCGCCGCTGATGCGGTAGCCGCCGTCGACGGCGGTCGCTCTGCAGGTCAGGGCGGCGGCATCGGAGCCGGCCTGCGGTTCGGACAGGCTGTAGGCGCCGATGGTCGATCCGCCGAGCATGTCGGGAAGCCATCGCTGCCGCTGCTCGTCGGTGCCGAAACTCATCAGCGGGTGGCAGGACAGGCTGTGCACGCTGACCGCGACTGCCACCGCGGCCCACCGCGCGGCGAGTTCTTCGAGCACCTGCAGGTACACCTCGTAGGGCTGGCCACCGCCACCCCACTCCTCGGGGTAGGGCAGGCTCAGCAGCCCGGCCTCGCCGAGCGTCGCGAACACGCCGTCGGGATAGGTCTCGTTCTTCTCGTGCTGGTCGACGATCGGGTCGAGGACCTTGTCGGCGATCTGGCGGGCCAGATCCACCAGTTCACGAGCCTCGTCGGTGGGGAGAAGGCGATCCACGGCCATACGCTGGACAGTACTACAGGACGGTTATCAGTACTATCAGCGTAGGATGACGCCGGTGAGCAGGCCTTCCTTCGCCACGCAGCGACGTACCGAGCTGTTCGACGCGCTCGTTGCGCTGTTTCTCGCCGAGGGGTTCGCGCACCTGACGCTCGACGAGATCGCAGCCCGACTGCGGTGCTCCAAATCCACGCTCTACACGCTGGCCGCCAGCAAGGAGCAGTTGGTGCAGACCGCCACCGTGCACTTCTTCCGCAGCGCCACAGCGGCGGTCGAAGCGCGGGTGTCCGGCGTCGCCGGCGCACGCGAACGCATCGCAACGTATCTGGCCGCGGTCGGTGGGGCGCTCGATCCCGTGTCCGATCAGTTCATGGCCGATCTCGACGCCTTCGCGCCTGCGCGCGCCATCTACGAGAAGAACACCAGGATCGCGGCGCGCAGGGTTCACGAGCTGATCGCCGAAGGCGTTGCCGCAGGCGACTTTCGCGATGTTCACGCGGCGTTCGCGGCCGACCTCGTCACGACGGTGATGGTGCGTATCCAGCAACGGATGGTGCGCAACAGCACCGGCCTCGACGACGCCGACGCCTATCGCGAGCTCGCCGCGATTCTCACCGGCGGCATCCAGGCGTGACGTCGCGGCGGATCAGGACAGCGGTGCGGTCAGCTCGACATTGATGTCATCGGGATCCTGAAAGGACAGGATGGCAATCCCTGCGTCGTCGAGATCGATGATCGCGCCGTGGGTGATTCCCGCGCCGTCCAGGGCCCGCTCGGCGTCCTCAAGATCGCTGCGCGAGGCCACGGAGAAGCTGAGGTGGTCGAGCCCGGTCCGCGTCGAGTCGAACGGGGTGTCGCCCACCGGGCGGAGTCCGAACAGCGTGCCCTGCGGAGTCTGGTAGACCACGCCTCCGTAGAACTGCTCCGGGGACTCGGTCACGCCGGGCTCGTCGACCGAGTCGGACGCGTCGATGGCCGCCGGCCAACCGAACACCGCGTCGTAGAACTCTTTCGACCGACCGATGTCGGTGACGGTGATACGCACGTGGGCGATTCCAGAACTGTTGACCAAAGCCATGATCGGAGGCATACCCGCTGCATCCTGCGGCAACCCGGGCGCACGGTGAACGTCACTCTTCGGACAGATGGCGTGAGCCGTCCCGACGTGCGGCCGCGCGGCTAATCGGCGACGTTGAACGCCTTGATCACCTTGGTCGGTGTGATCCGGACGACCAGTTCCCCGGGCACCCCGTTGCGGCGGCCGAATTCCTCGGCGCGCTCGGCTCCCATGTAGCGGCCGCCGATCCGCGTCGCGGTCGAGCGCACGTCGTCGGGATCCTCGCCGAGGGTCACGGTGCCCTGGATCTGGACGAACGAGAACGGCGGTCGCTCGTCGTCCACGCACACCACCACCCGCGGATCGCGGACCAGCGCGCGGCCTTTGGCGGTGTCCTTACCGGTGTTGAAGACCAGCTGCTGACCGTCGACGACGAACCACACCGGTGCGATCAGCGGCCTGCCGTCGGCGGCAAGGTAACCCAACTTGGCGGTGTGGGTTCCTTCGGACAGGAAGGCGACGACGTCCGCGTCCAGTCGGACACCGTCGGTGGGCTCGGCCATGGCGCCAGCCTACGTCCGGATCAGGGCAGCAGGTTCTGCAATTCCTCGACGTACGTCACGGACTCGCGCCGGTCGCCCGAGAGCGGGTGGACCAGCATCGTGGTGACGCCGGCTTCGGTGAAGGCGGCGAGGCGCTCCTTGACGAAACCGCGGGGCCCGACGAGCGAGACCTGGCGGACCAGTTCGTCGGGCACGGCGTCGATGGCCTCGGCCTTGTTGCCCGCGAGGTAGAGATCCTGGATGTGGTCGGCGACCTCGCCGAAGCCGTACCGGGTGGCCAGGGCGTGGTAGAAGTTCTTGCCGCGCGCACCCATGCCGCCGATGTAGAGCGCCAATTGTGGTTTGGCCCAGGCCAGCCGGTCATCGACATCATCGCCGATCGCCAGGCTGGCGCTGACCATGACGTCCAGCGGACCCAGTGCCGCATCCCGCCGGGCGGCGCCTGCGCGCAACGCGTCACCCCAGACCTCGCCGGCCTTCTCCGGATAGAAGAACACCGGCTGCCAACCTTCGGCGATCTCGGCGGTCAGCTCGACGTTCTTGGGGCCGAGGGCGGCGATGGTGATCGGGATCCGTTCCCGTACCGGATGGTTGATCAGCTTCAGCGGTTTTCCCAGCCCGGTGCCGCGCTCGGCAGGCAGCGGCAGCTGATAGTGCTTGCCGTCGTAACTGAGCCGCTCGCGGCGCCACACCTGCCTGCAGATCTCGACGACCTCGCGGGTGCGGCCCAGCGGCGCATCGAAGGGCAGGCCGTGAAAGCCTTCCACCACCTGTGGCCCGGATGTGCCCAGGCCGAGCCGGAACCGGCCGTCGGACACGTAGTCCAGCCCGGCGGCGGTCATCGCCATCAGCGCGGGGGTGCGCGTGTAGATGGGGACCACCCCGGTGCCCAACTCGATCCGCGATGTCCGCGCGGCCAGGAATCCCAGCTGACTGATCGCGTCGTAGGAGTAGGCCTCGGCCACCAGCGCGATGTCGACGCCGAGCTGCTCGAACTCGACCACCTCGTCGACCGCGTCGAGGAAGCCGCCGGCGTAGCTGAGAAAGATGCCTGTCCGCATGCGTCAGGTATAGCACCCAACCGGTTGGTTGGGGAACTCGGTCCTACGGCTTCAGCAGTGCGACGACCTTGTTCTCAAGGTCGACGGGGTCGTCGGAGAACGGGTCCATGACCTCCGCCTTCGGCAGTGCGGCCGCCGGGTCGGCGAAGTCCCGGTAGGTGTCGTTCTTGCGGTCCCCGGTCAGCAGATGCAGCAGATAGCCGGTCATCAGCGCCCGGACGATCTTCTGCGTACCCCTGTCGGCGCCGGGGAGCCCGACCACGGGTGCCAGTCGCCGGCCCTCGACGAGCCCCCCGGACTTGGTGCTGGACGTAGCGCGCAGGGTGGCCGTCTTCCAGGCCCGGGCCAACTCGACGGCATTCGAGCGCAGCGACATCGGATCGCCGGGGTCGACGAGGATGAGGCCGGGCACCGTCAGCCCCGACGCGGGCTGTTCAGCCGGGGGACTGGACACCGTGGGATAGGCCGCGACCACTGCTTTGGGGCTGTTCGGCCCGCCGGGCATGCCGGCCGCGGCGAACACCGCCGCCGACCCGCCGAAGCCATGACCTGCGATGCCGAGCTTGCCGGGGTGCACGCTGATCTGGCCGGGGCCCAGCCGCACGCCCGCGATGATGTCCAGCGTCGTGCCGAGGTCGTAGGCGAGGTTGAGCACGGAGGGCGCCAGCCCGGTCTCGGTGTTGGGAGCCGCGGCGACGATCCCCCACGACGCCAGGTGCTCGAGCGTCCCGTGGTAGCGGTCCGCGGATGTGATCCAATCGTGAGCGAACGCGACGCCGGGCAGATTCTTGCCCTCCGCGGGCGTGTAGACGGTGCCCGGGAGGCCGGCAAAGGCCAGGTCACCGCGGAGAACGCGGTGCGGTCCGCGGCGCGTCAACGCGGCAAAGAGCTTCTTCGTGCTGGCCACCTGACGACCGTAGCTCAACCGGGTGCAGGGCGCGGCCTGCCGTACCCTGGTTGGCTATGTGTGGAATCGTCGGCTACGTCGGGCAGCGTCCTGCCTGCGACATCGTCGTCGACGCGCTGCGCCGCATGGAGTACCGCGGGTACGACTCATCCGGTGTCGCGCTGCTCGACGGCCACGGCGGCCTCACCGTCCGCCGCAAGGCAGGACGCCTGGCCAATCTGGAGGCCGCGCTCGCCGAAGCGGGTGCCGAGAGCCCCGCGGGGGCCACCGGCCTCGGCCACACCCGCTGGGCCACGCACGGCAGGCCCACCGACCGCAACGCCCACCCGCACCTGGACGCCTCCGGCAAGGTCGCGGTCGTCCACAACGGCATCATCGAGAACTTCGCGGAGCTGCGCGGCGAGCTCGAGAGCGCCGGCGTGGAGTTCGCCAGCGACACCGACACCGAGGTCGCCGTGCACCTGGTCGCCCGCGAGTACGCCGACGGCGCACACGCGGGAGACTTCCCCGCCTCGGTGCTGGCGGTGCTGCGCCGGTTGGAGGGCCACTTCACCCTGGTGTTCGCCCACGCGGACGATCCGGGGACCATCGTCGCCGCCCGCCGGTCCACCCCGCTGGTGCTCGGCGTCGGCAACGGAGAGATGTTCGTCGGGTCGGACGTCGCCGCGTTCATCGAGCACACCCGCGAGGCCGTCGAGCTGGGCCAGGACCAGGCGGTCGTCGTCACCGCCGACGGTTACCGGATCACCGACTTCGACGGCACCGCGAGCCAGGACTACCGCGAGTTCCACATCGACTGGGACACCTCGGCCGCCGAAAAGGGTGGCTACGAGTACTTCATGCTCAAGGAGATCGCCGAGCAGCCCGCCGCCGTCTCCGACACGCTGCTCGGCCACTTCGACGGTAAGCGCATCGTGCTCGACGAGCAGCGGCTCTCCGATCAGGAGCTCCGCGACATCGACAAGGTGTTCGTCGTGGCGTGCGGCACGGCGTATCACTCCGGCCTTCTCGCCAAGTACGCGATCGAGCACTGGACCCGGCTGCCCGTCGAGGTCGAGCTCGCCAGCGAGTTCCGGTACCGCGATCCGGTGCTGGACAGCCACACGCTCGTCGTCGCGATCTCGCAGTCCGGTGAGACCGCCGACACGCTGGAGGCCGTTCGGCACGCCAAGGAACAGAAGGCCAAGGTGCTGGCCATCTGCAACACCAACGGCAGCCAGATTCCCCGCGAGTGCGACGCGGTGCTCTACACGCGCGCCGGGCCGGAGATCGGGGTGGCTTCGACGAAGACGTTCCTGGCCCAGATCACCGCAAACTACCTTGTGGGGCTCGCGCTCGCCCAGGCGCGTGGCACCAAGTACCCCGACGAGGTGGCGCGGGAGTACCACGACCTGGAGGCCATGCCCGAGCTGATCTCGCGGGTGCTGGCGTCGGCCGCGGACCCGGTGAAGCAGCTGGCGAATCAGTTTGCGGCGTCGCAGACGGTGCTGTTCCTCGGCCGTCATGTCGGCTATCCGGTGGCGCTCGAAGGTGCCTTGAAGCTCAAGGAGCTGGCGTACATGCACGCCGAGGGCTTCGCCGCCGGTGAGCTCAAGCACGGCCCCATTGCGCTCATCGAGGACGGGCTTCCCGTCATCGTCGTCATGCCCTCGCCGAAGAACTCGGCCACGCTGCACTCCAAGCTGCTGTCGAACATCCGCGAGATCCAGGCCCGCGGTGCGGTCACGATCGTCATCGCCGAGGAAGGCGACGAAACCGTGCGGCCGTACGCCGATCACCTGATCGAAATGCCAGCGGTGTCAACGCTTTTCCAGCCGCTGCTGTCGAGCATCCCGATGCAGCTGTTCTCGGCTGGGGTGGCCCAGGCCCGCGGGTTCGACGTCGACAAGCCGCGCAACCTGGCGAAGTCGGTCACCGTCGAGTAGTGCGGCGCGAGCCGATCGGACACTTCCGGGGTGACGCGGCGCGCGCCCGATTCGTCGAGGTCTACCAACGGGCGCTGGGTGAGCTGCCGCCCTACGACGAATCGATGGACGTGCCAACGACATTCGGTACGGTCCGGGTTTATCGCTTCGACGGGCCCGCCGGCCGCCCGGTCGTACTGTTGCCCGGCCGCAACGCCGCCACACCGATGTGGAAGGCGAACCTGCCGGGCCTGCTGGCTGATCGCACGGTGTTCTCGGTCGACCTGATGGGCGAGCCGGGTTTGTCGGTGCAGCAGCGTCCGATCACCGGATCCGAGGATCAGGCACAGTGGTTCGGCGAAATGCTCGGTGGCCTTGCTGCGGAGCCGGTCCATCTGCTGGGCGTCTCGTTCGGTGGGTGGGCGGCAGTGAACTATGCGGTGCGCCGCGGCCACGGGCGGGTCGCGTCGTTGACGCTTCTGGATCCGGTCATGACGTTCGCGCCGATTCCGAAGCCGACGATGCTGGCCGTGGCCCCGCTTGCCCTGCCCTGGGTGCCGGGCGTGTTGCGCCGAGGCGTTCTGCAGTGGATCTCGGGTGGCGCCGCCGTGGACGACTCCGATCCGGTGGCGGCGCTCATCGCCGCCGGCAGCCGTGACCATGTGGTCCGCCAGCCGTTTCCGAAGCGGTTCACCGAGGACCAGTTGCGCGACCTCGACATCCCGGTACTCGCGATCCTCGCCGGGCGCAGCGTGGTCCATGACGCCACCCGTGCGGCCAACGCGGCCCGCATGCTTCTGCAGCACGGCCAGGTGAAGCTGTGGGCCGACGCGTCGCACGCCCTCAGCGGCGAGTATCCGGCCGAGATCGACGCTCTGACCCGTCGCTTCTGGTGTGACGTCGACACGCCGCGGTGACCCGCGCATTTGCCGAGGCAAGTACATTTTCCGAAATTTTTCCGACCGATTTGTTAACGGTTCAGGGTGTGGGGGCGATAAACCTCGTAAGAATCGATCTGCAGCAACGTTGCCGATGCCATGACTTGCCGGAGAAACCAGGTGTCAGAGCGCGTCGGGGCCAGCTGATCTGCAGTACACCGACACACACAGCAGCACGTTTCACACGGTGCGCTGATGTCGACGAGCCGCTCGGGGGCGATGATGAATGCAGACAACCATGGCCGTGACCGCCGTTTCCGGGTCATTCCGCGCCGCGACGGCGACGTGGTGGTGCTGCAGGTCCGTGGTGACCTGGACGCCCTCACCGCGCCGACCCTCGGAACGCATCTGGATATCGCACTGGCGGGCGCGCCGTCGGTTCTCATCGTCGACATCACCGACGTGGAGTTCCTGGCTTCGGCAGGAATCAGCATGCTCGTCGAGACCCACAGGCTCACCTCGCGCGCCGACATCTCGCTGCGCGTGGTCGCCGAGGGTCCCGCCACCAGTAGACCCATCCGCATGATGCGGATCGACGAGGTCATCGACCTGTACGCCACGGTGGACGACGCGATGGCCGCACAGCTGCCTTAAGTGGGCGCGAACTCCCTGCCGTCACCCACTGCGGTGACCCTCATCCCGATCCGGACCGAATCAGGTTCACAGTCAATGATATTGGTGACCACTCGCAGGTCGTCCTGTTCATCGAGAAGGACGATCGCGATGACGTAGGGCACCGGGATCGCCGGGTTGAACGGGTGGTGGTTGACCGTGTAGGTGAAGACCTCCCCGCGGCCGGAGACCGGCTGGGGCGCAAGGTCGCTGCCGCACTCCGGGCAGTCGGCCTGCGGCGGTGACACCCACAGCAGGCAAGAGGCACACCGTGGCACGAGCATGCGGCTAACGTACCCCCGGTGACGCTCTTCGAGAAGAACGCGATCATCAGCGGCATCGGTATCTCGCGGATCGGTCGTCGCACCGGAATACCGGGTGTGGAGCTCACCGTCGAGGCCGTGCGCGCGGCGATAGCCGATGCGGGTCTCGCCCCGTCGGACATCGACGGTGTGGCGACGCTGGGCGATGTCCCGCTTGCACAATTGATGTCGGCGCTCGGAATCGAGGCCGCCGACCGCGGTGCCGAGATGCTCACCGGCGGGGTGATCAATCCTGTGCTCTCGGCCATCCGCGCCGTGGGGGAGGGCGGCTCTCGCCATGTGCTGGTGTACCGCACGGTGCAGATGCTGGGCGGGGCACTGACCGGTGACCGCACGACGCCGGTGGAGCCCACCGTGCTGACGTCGCCACCGGTCGAGCCCCGCGTGCCGGGTGTCCGACGGCGGATCGGGGCCATCGACGACATCGGGGAACTGCTTGCCGCACATGCCTATTCGGCGTCCAACTGGGTGGCCCTGCACTGCCGTCGGCATATGGAGCGCTACGGCACCACCAGGGAACAGCTGGGATGGCTGGCGATCAACAGCAGACGCAATGCCGCGCTCAACCCGCTGGCGGTCTACCGCGATCCGATGACCATGGCCGATTACCTTGCGGCGCGGCCGGTGTCGGCACCACTGGGTCTGTTCGACTGTGATGTCCCGGTCGACGGGTCGGTGGCCCTGGTGGTCTCGCGTTCCGACTATGCGCCGGACTGTCCGCACCCGGTCGCCGTCGAGGCGATCGGCGGGGCCTACGGTGCGGGCGGCTGGGTGCACCGCGACGACTATCCGCGCATGGCGTCGGTGGATGCCGCGGCCGAGATGTGGTCGCGCACCGACCTGGCGCCGTCCGACGTCCAGGTCGCGGAGCTCTACGACGGATTCACGTTCCTGACCTTCGCGTGGCTGGAGGCCCTCGGGCTGTGCGGAGAGGGGGAGGCCGGTCCGTTCGTCGAGGGCGCGCAGCGCATCGCGCTCGGCGGTGCGCTGCCGCTGAACACCTACGGTGGCCAGCTGTCGGCGGGGCGGCTGCACGGCCACTGGCTGCTGCACGAGGCGTGTCTGCAGCTGCGTGGCCAGGCCGGAGCTCGTCAGGTGGCGCGACGCCCCGAAGTCGCGGTCGCCGCGGCAGGCGGCGGGCCGATCGCCGGGTGCATGGTGCTCACCTGCAGGTGACGGTCAGCTCTTCGCGGATTGCTGATAGAGCGCCAGCGTCCAGCCGTCGCCGGTGCGGTGATAGACCGATGACATGGCCCCGACGAACGGTGCGTCCTGTCCGTCGCGCCATCCCGTGCCGGTGTAGACCAGCGCGGCGGTGTCCGGGCTGATCTTGACCAGCCGGACGTCCTCGATCTCGTAGCGCGCCCACGGGGGCGACTGGCCGAGCGACGAGATCACGGTGTCGCGGTCCATCACCATGCCGTTGGCCAATACCATCACCGCGTCGTCGGCCATGATGCCGCCGTAGAACGCGTCGCCGGTGCCGTCACACAGCGACTGCCAGCCGGCATGCTCGAGTCGGAGCAGTTCGTCGGTCACCTCGGAGTCCGTCATGTGCTTCGGATACCCACGTAATCTGGGTCCGATGCGGTACTTCTACAGCGCCGATGCCATCCGCGACGCGGAGGCGCCGCTGCTCGCGTCGCTGCCCGACGGTGTCCTGATGCGCCGGGCCGCGTTCGGCCTCGCGACCGTGATCGCCCGCGAGCTCGGCACGGTGGCAGGCAGAACGGTGTGCGCGGTCGTCGGCTCCGGCGACAACGGTGGTGACGCGCTGTGGGCGGCGACGTTCCTGCGACGCCGTGGAGCGGGCGCGTCTGCGGTCCTGCTGAAGCCTGAGCGCACCCACCGTCAGGCCCTCGCCGCGTTCCGGCGGGCCGGTGGTCGGATTGTCGAAAGTGTGCCGGCGGAAACGGATCTGGTGATCGACGGGGTCGTCGGTATCTCCGGCTCCGGTCCGCTGCGGCCGGATGCCGCGGCGATCTTCGCGGGCACCGAGGCGCCGGTGGTCGCCGTGGATCTGCCCAGCGGAGTCGACGTGCACACCGGGGCCACCGCGGGCGCTCACGTCACGCCCGCGGTGACCGTCACGTTCGGCGGGCGCAAACCGGTGCACGCGCTGGGTGACTGCGGCCGTGTCGAACTGGTCGACATCGGGCTGGACCTGGCACCGAGCGGGCTCAGGGCCCTGGACGCTGCGGACGTCGCGGCGTGTTGGCCGGTGCCGGGACCCGACGACGACAAGTACACCCAGGGTGTCACCGGTGTCATGGCCGGGTCCGCGACCTATCCGGGCGCCGCCATCTTGAGCACCGGTGCGGCGGTCGCGGCCACCTCCGGCATGGTCCGCTATGCGGGAACGGCTGCCCAAGAGGTGGTTTCGCACTGGCCCGAGGTCATCGCCACACCGTCGTACTCGACCGCGGGACGGGTGCAGGCGTGGGTGGTGGGTCCCGGGCTCGGCACCGACGACACCGCAGCGGCCGCGTTGGTCTTCGCGCTGGACACCGATCTGCCCGTGCTCGTCGACGCGGACGGGTTGACGATCCTGTCCGCACATCCCGACCTGGTGGCGGGCCGGAGCGCGCCCACCGTGCTGACCCCGCACGCCGGGGAGTTCGAGCGGTTGGCGGGGTCGCCGCCCGGCGACGACCGCGTCGCCGCCACCCGCAGGCTGGCCGACCGGTTCGGTGCCACCGTCCTGCTGAAAGGCAACGTCACCGTCATCGCCGAGCCCGGCGCCGACTCGGTCTACCTCAACGCCGCCGGTAACTCGTGGGCCGCCACCGCCGGCTCCGGCGACGTGTTGTCGGGAGTGATCGGTGCGCTGCTGGCCGCCGGGCGCTCGCCTGCCGAGGCGGCCGCGGCGGCGGCTTTCGTCCACGCGCGTGCCGCCGATCTGTCGGCCAGGGACCCGGGGCCCGCGCCCGCGCCGACATCGGCGTCCCGCATCCTGGCCCATCTGCGAACGGCGTTGGCTTCGATCCTCTAGAAAGGACCCCATGCCCAACGTTTCGCACCATTCGTCGCTGAGCCCTGCCTACACCGGCAGGCTGTCCACCTCGCCCATTCCGGCGTTGCGCCTGCCGGACGAGTCGATGGACCCGGAGCAGACCTACCGGTTCATCCACGACGAGTTGATGCTGGACGGCAGTTCGCGGCTGAACCTGGCGACGTTCGTCACGACATGGATGGATCCCGAGGCGGGCCGGCTGATGTCGGAGACGTTCGACAAGAACATGATCGACAAGGACGAATACCCGGTGACGGCCGCGATCGAGCAGCGCTGCGTGTGCATGGTCGCCGACCTGTTCCACGCCGAGAATCTGCGCGACGACGACCCGTCCACCGCGATCGGGGTGTCCACGGTCGGATCCAGTGAGGCCGTCATGCTCGCGGGACTGGCCATGAAGTGGCGGTGGCGCGAACGGGTCGGCGACGGGTGGAAGGGTCGCACTCCCAACCTGGTGATGGGCTCCAACGTGCAGGTGGTGTGGGAGAAGTTCTGCCGCTACTTCGACGTCGAGGCGCGGTACCTGCCGATGGAGGACGGGCGCTACGTCATCACCCCCGAGCAGGTGGTGGATGCGGTCGACGAGGACACCATCGGTGTGGTCGCGATCCTGGGCACGACGTTCACCGGCGAGTTGGAGCCGGTGGGCGAGATCTGCGCGGCGCTGGACAAGCTGGCCGCCGACGGCAAGCCCGATGTCCCGGTGCATGTCGACGCGGCCAGCGGCGGGTTCGTGGTGCCGTTCCTGCATCCACTGGTGGTGTGGGATTTCCGGTTGCCGCGCGTGGTGTCGATCAACGTCAGCGGGCACAAGTACGGCCTGACCTATCCCGGGATCGGGTTCGTCGTGTGGCGCAATGCTGAGCATCTGCCCGAGGACCTGGTGTTCCGGGTGAACTATCTCGGCGGCGACATGCCGACCTTCACGCTGAACTTCTCCCGGCCCGGTAACCAGGTGGTGGGTCAGTATTACAACTTCCTGCGGCTGGGCCGGGACGGCTATACGCAGGTGATGAGGTGCCTGGCCGACACCGCCCAGTGGCTGGCGCGTGAGCTCGCGACCATGACCGGGGCCGACGACAAACCGGTGTTCGAGATCATCTCGGACGGGTCGGCCATCCCGGTGGTGGCGTTCAAGCTCGTCGAGGGTGCGAAGTACACCGTGTTCGACGTCTCGGCGCTGCTGCGCAGCTACGGCTGGCAGGTACCCGCCTACACGATGCCCGACGACGCCTCCGACGTCGCCGTGCTGCGGATCGTCGTCCGTGAGGGGTTCTCGGCGAATCTGGCCCGAGCCATGCGGGACGACCTGGTCGAGGTGCTGGCCAAGCTGGACAAAGTGGGGATCGGCGGCTTCTCCGACGAGGAGCATTTCGCCCACTGAACCCGGGCCTGGGAGAATCACGGGCAGTGATCAACACCGAGAACATGACACAGAGCGAGCTTGCTGCGTCGCCCACCGCGGTGGTCGACCTCGACGCCATCGCCCACAACGTGGCTGTACTGCGCGAACACGCCGGTGCAGCCGCGGTGATGGCGGTGGTCAAGGCCGACGGCTACGGCCACGGCGCGTCGCAGGTGGCCCGCGCCGCGGTCGCCGCGGGTGCCGCGGAGCTCGGTGTCGCGACCCTCGATGAGGCACTGGCGCTGCGGCGCGACGGCATCACCGCGCGGGTGCTGTGCTGGCTGCACCCGCCGGGCACCGACTTCGCGCCTGCGCTGCTGGCCGACATCGACGTGGCGGTGTCCTCGCAGCAGCAGGTCGCCGATGTGGTCGACGCCGTCCGGCGCACGGGGCGTCCCGCGACGGTCACCGTCAAAGCGGACACCGGGTTGAGCCGCAACGGCGTCGCCGAAGCCGACTACCCGGCCGTCCTTGACGCGCTTCGGCGGGCCGAGAGCGAGGACGCAGTCCGGATCCGCGGCCTCATGTCGCACCTGGCGCACGGTGATGACCCCGATCACCCCTTCAACGATGTCCAGGCGCGCCGGTTGACCGAGCTGGCAGGGTTCGCCCGCGGCCACGGGGTGCACTACGACGTTGTGCACCTGAGTAATTCACCGGCCGCGCTGACACGGCCCGACCTGGCGTTCGACATGGTCAGGCCGGGAATCGCGGTGTACGGTCAGACGCCCATTCCCCAGCGCGGCGACATGGGCCTGCGTCCGGCGATGACGGTGAAATGCCCTGTGGCGCTGGTTCGTTCGATCAAGAAGGGCGACGGAGTGTCCTACGGGCACAGCTGGATCGCTGAGACTGACACCACGGTTGCCCTCATCCCGGCCGGGTACGCCGATGGCGTGTTCCGAAGTCTGAGCAACCGAATCGACGTGTCGATCAACGGCACGCGGTACCGCAACGTGGGCCGTATCTGCATGGACCAGTTCGTGGTGGACCTCGGCCCGCATCCGACCGATGTCGCGGTGGGTGACGACGCGATACTCTTCGGCCCCGGCACCGGCGGCGAACCGACCGCGCAGGACTGGGCGGAGCTGTTGGGGACCATCAACTACGAGGTCGTGACGAGCCCGCGCGGACGGATCGTGCGTTCCTACGTAGGGGGCCCCCGATGAGGGGCGGCGCCGGGTGGCTGGCCGGCGCGGCAGGGGTGGCGGCCGTCGGGTCGGCTGCGGGAGTCTCGCTGGCGAGCTCGCTGCGCCGTCGCGTGTCGGCCGACGATCCGCACCGGGACGAGGATTTCGAGTTGCTCGACGCTGACCGCAGCTGCGTGGTGACCACTCCTGACGGTGTCCCGCTGGCGGTGCGTGAGGTCGGGCCGGAGAACGCCCCGCTGACCGTCGTCTTCGCCCACGGCTTCTGTCTGCGGATGGGGTCGTTCCACTTTCAGCGCGCCTGTCTCACCGAGCACTGGGGCAAGCAGGTTCGGATGGTCTTCTACGATCAGCGCGGCCACGGCCAGTCCGGGGAAGCGTCGCCGGACACGTACACGGTAGAGCAACTGGGCCAGGATCTGGAGAGCGTGCTGGCTGTCATTGCACCGCGGGGACCCGTTGTGTTGGTGGGGCATTCGATGGGCGGGATGACCGTGCTATCGCACGCGCGGCAGTATCCGCAGCGCTATCCGACCCGGATCGTCGGTGCTGCTTTGATCTCGTCTGCCGCAGAGGGTGTCGCACGCTCCCCGCTGGGTGAGATTCTGAAAAACCCTGCGCTGGAGGCGGTCCGGTTCACCGCTCGGTACGCACCGAAGATGGTGCATCGCGGCAGGGGTGCTGCACGCTCGGTGATCGGGCCGATCCTGCGCGCGGCCTCCTATGGTGACGAGGGGGTCAGTCCGAGCGTGGTGGCGTTCTCCGAGCGGATGATGCACGACACGCCGATCGCCACGCTCGTCGAATTCCTGCACGCACTCGAGGTGCACGACGAGACTGCGGGGTTGGAGACGCTGAACAAGATCGAGACCCTGGTGGCGTGCGGCGATCGTGATCTGCTGACGCCGATGGAGTACTCGCAGGAGATGGCTGACGCGTTGGCGAAGTCTGAGCTCGTGATCGTCGGTGGCGCAGGACATCTGGTGCAACTGGAGCGCCCCGAGGTGATCGACGATGCACTGGTCCGACTTGTGGAGCGGGCGACCCCGTCGAAGCTGACCGCGCTGACGAGGCGGGTCAGGGATCGGGTGCGCAACCATGGATGACCGCTCGGGAACGGCGGAGTTGCTCAGCGCCGAGGACACCATCGCGCTGGGAGCGGCGCTCGGGAAGCAGCTGAGGGCAGGCGACGTCGTGGTGCTGTCTGGGCCGCTCGGCGCGGGAAAGACGGTGTTGGCCAAGGGTATCGCGCAGGCGATGGACGTCGAGGGGCCGGTGATCTCGCCGACGTTCGTGCTGGCCCGGGTGCACCGCGCCCGCAGCGACGGTGCGCCCGCCATGGTGCACGTCGATCTGTATCGACTGCTGGACCAGGCGTCGGTGGATCTGCTCGCCGAGCTCGATTCGCTGGATCTGGACACCGATCTCGAGGACGCCGTCGTGGTTGTCGAGTGGGGTGAAGGTGTCGCCGAACGGCTGTCGGACAGTCACCTCGACATTCGGTTGGAGCGGGCGCCCGACACCGACGTCCGCACTGCGATCTGGCAGTGGAGCAGGCCGTGAGACGGCTGGTCCTGGCCATCGACACCGCCACGCCCGCCGTCACGGCAGGCGTGGTCCTTCTCGATGATGGTGGTGTCGAACTGCTGGCCGAGCAGGTGACCGTGGACCCGCGCGCCCACGCCGAGCGATTGACCCCCAATATCGTTGCCGCGCTCGGTGATGCGGAGGTGTCGGCCGGTGATCTCGACGCGGTGGTCGTCGGGTGCGGTCCGGGTCCGTTCACGGGGCTGCGGGTCGGGATGGCGACGGCGGCGGCTTTCGGACATGCGCTCGGGGTCCCGGTCCGCGGGGTGTGCAGCCTGGACGCGATCGCGGTCGGGACGACGGGCGACGTTCTCGTCGTCACCGATGCCCGGCGCCGTGAGGTGTACTGGGCCCGCTACCGCGACGCGGTGCGCATTGACGGGCCGGCCGTCAGCGCCGCCGCCGACGTGCCCACCGGCGCCGAGGCGGTCGCAGGCTCGCCCGATCACACGGTGCTGTTCGACCTGCCCCGGCTCGCGCCGGTGTATCCCACGGCGGCAGGACTTGTTGGCGCAGTTGCAGATTGGACTGCCGATCCCGAGCCGTTGGTCCCGCTGTACCTGCGCCGCCCTGACGCGAAGCCGCAGGTGCAGAAATGAGTGCGGCGCAGTACGGCCCGCTCGTGCCTGCGGATGCGATGCGCTGCGCCGAATTGGAGGCGCAGCTGTTCGACGGCGACGATCCGTGGCCGGAGCGGGCATTTCTCGCAGAGCTGGCGGCAAAGCACAATCTGTATGTGGCTGCGCGGGTGGACGACAAGCTGGTGGGCTACGCGGGCATTGCCCGGCTGGGCCGAATCAAGCCGTTCGAGTATGAGATTCACACCATCGGTGTCGATCCCGCCTACCAGGGGCAGGGCATCGGAAGGAACCTGCTGCTGCGCCTGTTCGAGTACGCGGACGACGCGACCATCTTTCTCGAGGTGCGGACCGACAATGCCTCTGCCATCGCGCTGTATGAGAGCGAAGGGTTCACCAGGGTCGGGGTGCGCAAGCGGTACTACCGCGTCAGCGGTGCGGACGCCTACACGATGAAACGGGAGCGGCGATGATCATCCTGGCCATCGAGAGTTCCTGCGACGAAACGGGCGTCGGAATCGCCGACCTCGGCGACGACGGGTCGGTGACCTTGCTGGCCGACGAGGTCGCCTCCAGCGTCGACGAGCACGCCCGGTTCGGCGGTGTGGTGCCGGAGATCGCGTCGCGCGCGCACCTGGAGGCGCTGGGCCCGACGATGCGCAGGGCGCTGGCAGCCGCGGGTGTGGAGAAGCCCGATGTCGTGGCGGCCACGATAGGCCCCGGTCTCGCGGGGGCGCTGCTGGTGGGTGTCGCTGCAGCCAAGGCGTATTCGGCGGCGTGGCAGGTGCCGTTCTACGCGGTCAACCACCTGGGCGGGCATCTGGCCGCCGATGTGTTCGACCACGGGCCGCTGCCGGAGAGTATCGGCTTGCTGGTGTCGGGCGGGCACACCAATCTGCTGCACGTGCGATCGCTGGGGCAGCCCATCATCGAGTTGGGCTCGACCGTCGACGACGCGGCGGGGGAGGCGTACGACAAGATCGCACGGCTGCTAGGTCTGGGCTACCCGGGTGGTCGGGTGCTCGACGAACTGGCGCGCGAGGGCGATCCGAAGGCGGTCGTCTTTCCCCGCGGGATGACGGGCCCCCGCGACGAGCCCTACGCATTCAGCTTCTCCGGGCTCAAGACCGCGGTCGCGCGCTATGTCGAGAGCCACCCGGACGCGTCGCAAGCTGATGTGGCTGCGGGCTTTCAGGAGGCCGTGGCCGACGTGCTCACCCTCAAGGCGGTGCGTGCGGCCAAGGAGCTGGGCGTGTCCACGTTGCTGATCGCCGGCGGGGTGGCCGCCAACTCGCGGCTGCGGGAGTTGGCGGCACAGCGTTGCGAGGAGGCCGGATTGACACTGCGGATCCCACGGCCCCGGTTGTGCACCGACAACGGCGCGATGATCGCCTCGTTCGCGGCCCACCTGATCGCCGCGGGAGCGCCCCCGTCACCACTGGACGCCGCAAGCAATCCCGGGTTACCGGTGGTGCAGGGCCAGGTTGCATGAGCGGGGCGCTGGCCGACAAGCTGGCCGTCACCGAATTGCTGTATCGCTACGCCGAATTGATCGACGCCGGCGACTTCGACGGAGTCGGTCAACTGCTGGGGCGTGGCACGTTCATGGGTGTTGCCGGAGCCGACGCGATCGCCGAACTCTTCGCCGCCACCACCCGGCGGTTTCCCGACCACGACAACACGCCGCGGACGCGGCACCTAGTGCTCAACCCGATCGTCGATGTCGATGGCGACTCTGCGACCGCGCGCTCCACCTTCTGCGTGGTGCAGCGCACGGAAGCAATTGCGTTGCAGCCCATCGTGGTGGGGCGATACGCCGACACGTTCGGCCGCGACGCCGGCGGCTGGTTCTTCACCGGGCGCACGGTCGATGTGGAGATGGTCGGCGACGTGTCCGACCACCTGACGATGGATCCCAGCCGCTTCCGCTAAAAGGGCGGTGGGTGGTCGCCGGCGACCTCGTTGCGTTGTCGTTCAGCGGCGATGGCGCGGGCGCGGTTGTAGGCGCGGGTGTGGCGGCGGCGGGGCATCATCGTGCCGCGCCGGTCACTGAGGGGGATGTCCGGGGGGTCGCCGACCCAGAGGGTGGCGGTGGGTCGGCAGAGAGCTGGGAAGAGCAGTCTGCTGCCCGGATAGGTCGTGTAGGTGTGGCCGGTGGGGCTGGTCCAGATGATGGTGCCGTCAGGGTACTGGCGGTCGCGCCAGCCGAGGGCGCCGATCCAGAAGGTTTTCAGCAAGTGGTGGAAACGGCACAGGCACTTGAGGTTTGAGGGGTGCGTGGGTCCGACGGGGTAGGGCACGGTGTGGTCGATGTCGGCCGAGGTGGCGGGCTTGTCGCACCAGGGGAAGCGGCAGGTGAGGTCGCGGCAGCGGATGAAGTCGGCCAGCGCGCGGGAGGGGGTGTAGCGGGGTTCGGGGCCTGACTGCCCGGGGTGGATGATGTCGCGGATGTGGGTGCTCTCGACGTCGGAGACGAGCTCGCCGAGCAGGGGTGCGGGAGTGAGGCCGGCGCCGAAGACAAAGGCCGGCCTGGTGCACGCCGCGAAGGGCTTCGTGGACCGGGGCGCGGGGGCCGCCACGGTTTCCGGGCTGGGCTCGTCGGCCGCCTGAGCAGACGGCGGTGTGGTGGCGTCGGTGATGACGTAGACGGTGGTGTCGCGGCGGGGCCGCGGCCGGGCGGCGGCTTCGCAGTCGCCGGCGCCGCAGCGGCAGGCCAGGGCAGGGATGCCGGCGAGCAGCGCGGCATAGGCGTCGTTGCGTCGTTCGGTGACGGTGCGCGGATCGTCGTCGCAGACGCTGTAGACCAGTTCGGTCAGGACCCGTTCGGCGGTCGCGGCGTCGGAGGCCAGCATGCGCGCCCACACGCTGGTGTACCCCGGAGCGTCGGTGGGCGAGCCGAATTGCACGTCACGAGTGGCTGCGGAATCGCAGGTGATGCGCAGGCCGTTCGGATCGTGGCGCTCGACGAGGGCGTCGATCGCGGTGACGGTCTTCTTCTGCGACATGGGTCCCCAGCTGGTGATCTCGGCGGCGAGGTCGGCATCGACGGCGGCCACGAGATCGGGGTCGGTGATCAAGTAGGTGCGGGTCACGATGATCCGAACGAGCGTGTCGCTGATCAGCCCGCGCAGGAACAGGTCGGCTACGTGGGGCAGGCGGTCGCGTAGGGCGACTCCGCGGTGGGTCTGGTGAAGTGCCAGCCCGGAGGTGATGTGCTGCGCGGCGGCCAACTCTGCCGACACCGCGGCGTCAGGGTCGACCCACCAGTTTTCCCGGTCGGCGGCGGGCAGGCGGGTGCGGCGGACGAAGATCTCGGCCATCACCGCCAGCTTGCGGGCGCATGCCGCGTTCTCGGCGCGGGCGCAGGCGCGGGCGGCGTCGACGAGTTCGGCGGCCGACAGACCGTCCAGCTGTGAGGGCTCCGGCACAGATTGATCGAACATGTGTTCGATTTTAGGTGTGCCTACCGACAAGTCGGGTTGAACCGAGGCGGTGAGATCCGCGCCATGGACACGTCATCTACGTCGGCGTTCGCTAACTGGATAAACGTGGGCAGGGCGCTTCTGCGGAGGCGCCCTCGTCGCGCGCCGTGTTCGCCTACGGCGGACGCATTCGTACCCAGCCTTGAGGACCTAGCACTCTCGTGTATAGAGTGCTAGGTGGCAGTCGGATCAACCCTGTGTCGACACCCGCGACGACGGCGCGAGGGTGGACCCCGGCCACCGAGTAAGCACACACCCGCAGCAATAACAGAGTGAAGGGGCTCCATCGTGGCGAGCGTGAACATCAAGCCACTCGAGGACAAGATCCTCGTACAGGCCAACGAGGCCGAGACCACGACCGCTTCCGGTCTGGTCATCCCCGACACCGCCAAAGAGAAGCCGCAGGAAGGCACCGTCGTCGCAGTTGGCCCCGGCCGCTGGGATGAGGACGGCGAGAAGCGGATTCCTCTGGACGTGTCGGAGGGCGACGTAGTCATCTACAGCAAGTACGGCGGCACCGAGATCAAGTACAACAATGAGGAGTACTTGATCCTGTCTGCGCGCGACGTGCTGGCTGTCGTCTCCAAGTAATTCGAATCGTGTTCCGCCCCGGACGTTCCCGCACGCGCGGGTGATGTCCGGGGCGGTGCGCGTTATACCCGCATCTAGGGAAAGACATTCATGAGTAAGCAAATTGAGTTCAACGAAACCGCGCGCCGCGCCATGGAGGTCGGAGTCGACAAGCTCGCCGACGCGGTCAAGGTGACGCTCGGGCCGCGCGGTCGCCACGTGGTGCTGGCCAAGTCCTGGGGCGGTCCGACCGTCACCAACGACGGCGTCACCATCGCCCGAGAGATCGACCTCGAAGATCCCTTCGAGAACCTGGGTGCGCAGCTGGTGAAGTCGGTGGCCACCAAGACCAACGACGTCGCCGGTGACGGCACCACCACCGCCACCGTGCTCGCTCAGGCGATGGTCAGGGCCGGCCTGCGCAACGTCGCGGCCGGCGCCAACCCGATCTCGCTCGGCGTCGGCATCGCCAAGGCGGCCGAGGCGGTCTCGGAGGCCCTTCAGTCCGCGGCCATCCCGGTCAACGACAAGAAGGCCATCGCTCAGGTCGCCACCGTGTCGTCCCGTGACGAGCAGGTCGGCGAGTTGGTCGGCGAGGCGATGACCAAGGTCGGCACCGACGGTGTCGTGACGGTCGAGGAATCCTCGACCATGAACACCGAGCTCGAGGTCACCGAAGGCGTCGGCTTCGACAAGGGTTTCCTGTCCGCCTACTTCGTCACCGACTTCGATTCGCAGGAGGCGGTCCTCGAAGACGCGGTGGTGCTGCTGCACCGCGAGAAGATCAGCTCGCTGCCCGATCTGCTTCCGTTGCTGGAGAAGGTGGCCGAGGCCGGCAAGCCGTTGCTCATCGTCGCTGAAGACGTCGAGGGCGAGGCGCTGTCCACCCTGGTCGTCAACGCCATCCGCAAGACCCTGAAGGCTGTCGCGGTCAAGGCGCCGTTCTTCGGTGACCGCCGCAAGGCGTTCCTCGACGATCTCGCCGTCGTCACCGGCGGCCAGGTCGTCAACCCCGACGTGGGCCTGGTCCTGCGTGAGGTCGGCCTTGAGGTGCTCGGTTCCGCGCGTCGCGTCGTGGTCGACAAGGACAGCACGGTGATCGTCGACGGCGGCGGCACCCAGGAGGCCATCGACGGCCGCAAGTCGCAGCTGCGCGCCGAGATCGAGGCGTCCGACTCCGACTGGGACCGCGAGAAGCTCGAAGAGCGGCTCGCCAAGCTGTCCGGCGGCGTCGCGGTGATCAAGGTCGGCGCGGCCACCGAAACCGACCTGAAGAAGCGCAAGGAAGCGGTCGAGGACGCCGTCTCGGCGGCCAAGGCTGCCGTCGAAGAGGGCATCGTCGTCGGCGGCGGGTCCGCTCTGGTGCAGGCCCGCAAGTCGCTGGACAAGCTCCGCGAAGGGCTGTCCGGTGACGAGGCGATCGGCGTCGACGTGTTCTCCTCTGCGCTGTCGGCACCGCTGTACTGGATCGCCACGAACGCCGGGCTCGACGGCTCCGTTGTCGTCAACAAGGTCTCGGAGTTGCCGGCAGGGCACGGCTTCAACGCCGCCACCCTGACCTACGGCGACCTGATCGCCGACGGCGTCATCGACCCGGTCAAGGTCACCCGCTCCGCGGTGGTCAACGCGGCGTCGGTGGCCCGGATGATCCTCACCACGGAGACGGCGATCGTCGACAAGCCGGCCGAGTCCGAGGACGACGGCCACGGCCACAGCCACGGTCACGGCCACTCGCACTAGAACCAGCACACGAAGAACACCCCCGGTCTCCGCGACCGGGGGTGTTTTCGTTGTCGGCGCTACTGAAGCGTCGGCTGAATCGACACCAGCTCGAACGTGGCCGACGCCGCGTCGCCGGGAACGAACCGGACGACCAGGGTGCCAGGGGGAAACTGGGTGGCCAGGTCGTTCAACGTGCGAGGCATGAACACTCTCGCCTTGGCGTTGCCGTACCAGCTGGGGTCGGAGGGGTCGACGTCGAGGTGGCCGACCTGGTCGATCGTGGTGTCCCAGTTCGTGACGGCCTCCGGCCGCGGGGCGGTGCCCACCGACGGCAGGTAGGCGTCGGCCTGTCCGGCAAGGGTCACCGCTTCGCCACCACCGACGGGCGACCCGGTGATCGTTCCGTTGACCACATCGGCTGTCACCGACTCAAGGCGCGCTGAGCACACTCCGTCGACGACGGTGGCCGGGGCGCAGAATCCGGGCAGCGCCGGGGCGGCGTGCGCCGGAGCGACGGTGAGGACCGCCGGGATTACCAGGGCGGTGAGCATGGCGGCACAGGTGCGATTCGACATCACTGTTTTCATCGCTGCATTCACGGCGAGAGTTACGCTCAGCTCACCCGAGAGACGGCGAGGAAGTATGCGCCCGAGGTGTCTGCGGCACGCAGTGGCAGGGCTCGTCGTGTGCACGACGGCGATGGTGCCGGCGCCGCAGGCGGGTGCGGACCCACTGAATCCGATCCCGGGCAATGGGTTCTTCATCGTCGGCCGCGACATCGCCCCGGGCCTCTATCGGACGGACGGCTCCGCGTCGATCTTCGGGGTCTGGATCAACGACGTGCCGACGCAGGATTCCATGTGCCTGTGGTTCACCTACAGCACGCCTGATACGAACAAGGACAACGTGGTGGCGACGAACATGTCCGTCGGTCCGATGTACGCGACCATCAACGCGACGGTGATGGCGTTCGAATCGCGTAACTGCGAACCCTGGATCCGGACGACCTGAGACCGTGGCGGAGCAGGTTCGGTTGCAGGACGGCCGCACGCTGTCGTATGCGGAGTTTGGCGACCCGGACGGATTCACCGTCCTCAATGCGCACGGTGGGCTGGCCTGCCGGCTCGATGTGGCCGGGGCAGCAGACGCCGCCGGCTCGTGTGGGGTCCGGTTGATCTCGCCGGATCGGCCAGGGGTCGGGCGTTCTGACCCACAGCCGGGCCGAACGGTCCTGGATTGGGCCGACGACGTCGCTGCGCTGCTCGACCAGCTCGACGTCGACCGGTTTGCGGCCATGGGGTGGTCCCTTGGCGGCCAGTATGCCGCGGCGGTCGGATACGCTCTGCCGCAACGTGTTTCGCGGGTCGCCATCATCGCCGGGGCCTTGCCGCTGACGGAGCCCGGAACACTCGATCGGATGCCGCCGATCGATCGAACCTTCGTCGCGCTGTCCCGCCGAGCGCCGTGGGCCGCGCGACTCTGCTTTCGGGGCATGGCATTCGCTGCCAGGAGCGCGCCGCGCCTCTACGGCCGCCTTGCGGCGCGCAACCTCGGGCCCGCGGACGCCGACGTGCTGCAATCGCAGGGTCTTTCGACCTTCGCGCAGATGTCCCAGGAAGCCCTGCGGCAGCCGCAGGGCGTCGTCGAGGAGTACCGGGCGATGGTGCGTCCGTGGGGTTTCGCACCCGAGGACATCGCGGTGCCGGTGGACGTCTGGGGAGGAACACAGGACCAGCTGCTCGACCCGTCGTGGCCGGGTGAACTCGCGCGCCGGATTCCGGGCGCGGTACTGAACCTGAAATCGGGCGGGCACTTCCTGGCCCACCTGTACTACCGGGAGATCTTCGAGGCGCTGCGCACAGTGTGACAGCCCGGTTTGGTGCCGCAAACGATGCCGGTATACCCTCGACGCCGTGATCATCGGCGTGCGTGCCAGCTATTGGCGCTTTATCCAGGCTCCGGGCGGAGCCGATAAAGCGCAGCGCTAAGCAACGCATCCACCCGGAGCCCTGGCAGTGACCATCAGGTCGCTGCCTTTCGTCATTCAAGGGCGCCGGACTTCTCGAAGGTGCCCGATTTCAGAAAGGCACCATCGTGAATCTGGCGCAGATCGCCACCCCGCAGGTCACGTCCGACCGGCGAATCCGCAGTTTCAGCGACATCCCCAGCCCCCACGACGTCCTCACCGAGTTCCCGCTCGGCGGGCGGCGGGCCGAGCGGGTTGCCCGCGACCGCGACGAGATCGCCGACATTCTCGCGGGCCGCGACCAGCGCCTGCTCGTCGTCGTGGGTCCGTGCTCCGTGCACGACCCCCAGGCTGCGCTGGAGTACGCCAGCCGGCTGGTCAAGGTCGCCGACGAACTCGGTGACCGGCTGAAAGTGGTCATGAGGGTGTACTTCGAGAAGCCCCGCACCACGATCGGCTGGAAAGGGCTCATCAACGACCCCGGCATGGACAACACGTTCGACGTGGCGCGGGGCCTGCGTACCGCCCGTCAACTGCTGCTCGACATCATCGACATCGGTCTGCCCGTCGGCTGTGAATTCCTGGAACCCACCAGTCCGCAGTACATCGCCGATGCGGTGGCGTGGGGCGCGATCGGCGCCCGCACCACGGAGTCGCAGGTGCACCGTCAACTGGCGTCGGGTCTGTCGATGCCGATCGGGTTCAAGAACGGCACCGACGGCAACGTCCAGGTGGCTGTCGACGGTGTGAATGCCGCCGCCGCCCCGCACGTCTTTTTCGGGATGAACGACCTGGGCCGGGGTGCACTCGTGAGCACGACCGGCAACCAGGACTGCCACGTGATCCTGCGCGGTGGCACCGACGGACCGAACTGGGATGCGGAATCGGTGGCTGCGGCGGCGGCCAGCCTGGTCAAGGCCGGCTTGCCGGGCCGGGTCGTGATCGACTGTAGCCACGCCAATTCCGGCAAGGACCACGTTCGTCAGGCGCAGGTCGCGACGAGCGTCGCCCAGCTGGTTCGCGACGGACTTCCCGTCAGCGGAGTCATGCTGGAGAGCTTCCTGGAGGCAGGTGCGCAGTCACCCGAGGCTCGCCCGCTCACCTACGGGCAGTCCGTGACGGACAAGTGCATGGATTGGGATGCAACCGATCTGGTGCTGCGGGAGCTCGCCAACCACGGCTGATTCTCAGCTTCGGGGGCACGTTCTCGCAGTACATTTCCAGGTATGAACAAGATCAGACGCCCCGTTGCGGTAGTGGCCGCCGGCATCGCGGCCGTGGGGATCGCGGCGGGGTGTGCCGGGCAGTCGCGCAACGAGGCTCCGGCCACCGGGGTGATGCCGCCGACGGGAGCCGGCGGTACCGCAGCGGATTCCGTCGTCGGGCCGGCTCCGGAATTCGGCCCGCCGCAGGCGCCGCCGCCGGTAGAGAAGCGTGACGTCGTCAAGTCGGCGTCGATGACCCTTACCGTGCCCAACCCGTCGTCTGCCGCGGACAAGGCAGCGGTCATCGTCGAGCAGGCCGACGGCCGGGTCGACAGTCGCACCGAGGACGCGGGTTCGGGTACCGGGCGCGCGGTCACCTCGATCGTGTTGCGGGTGCCGGTGGCCAAGCTCGATGGGGTGATGCGCGAGCTGAAGGCGCTCGGCACGGTCGAGACCGCGACGACCACCGCCGACGATGTCACGGCCCAGCGGGTCGATCTGGACGCGCGGATCAGAGCGCTCCAGACGTCGGTGGACCGGCTACTCGCCATCATGCGTGACGCCGCCGATCCCGACGTGCTCATCACGGCCGAGGGTGCGCTGTCGGAACGGCAGGCCGAACTCGACAGCCTGCGCGCTCAGCGGGAGGCGCTGGGCGATCAGATCTCCTACAGCACCGTCAATGTCAGCTTCTACGCAGAACAGGTCGGCGGCCCCGCGCCGAAGGAATACGAAGGATTCTTCGGCCAGGTGGAGCGTGGGTGGGATGCGATGGTCGCGGTGGCCGGCGCAGCGATCCTGCTCCTGGGTCTGATGCTGCCCTGGTTGGGTGTGCTGGTCGTGGTCGGAGCCGTTCTCATCGTCGTTATCCGATGGGCGATGCGCAGGCCGGTCCCCGCACCTGTGCCCGTCTCCGCGAGTCCTGCGGAGCCCGACGTCGCGGAGCCGGCCACCCCGGATCGACGTGAGGAGTAGCGCGGCAGGTGGCTACGCTTCCAGCCGAGCGCGAACGGCGGCCAGGCGCTGCTGTAACGCCTCCTCGGTGATGACGCCACGAGCCAGCAGTGAATGGGCAAGCGCTACAAGCTGATTCTCGGGGTAGGGCAGCTCGCGGTAGCGGGACGCGGCGAGCGCGTCCTCTTCATCCCTGCGCTCCTTGAACGTCGGGACCTCCGTGCCGCACGCGGCCTGATCGAGTGCGTCGCAGAGTCCGTCGAGGCTGGTCTTCCACGGCGGCACGGGGTTCTCGACGCCGTACTTCGCGGCCATCACAGACCACACCTGGTTGCGTTCGACGATGCCCGTCAGCGACGGACTGTCCAGATTCTCGATCGAGGGCGACTTGTCGGTCATGGGTGCAGCGCGGGCCGGGTATCGGTGATCACGTTGGTGGTGACGCCGGCCTTGGGGAGCGCGACTCCGATGAGGCAGTCGCGGGTGACGATCTCGGCCAGCTGGTCCTCGGTCCAGCCGTCCGTGCCGTCGGGCCGCACGGGCATCACCATGAAGCGGTGCTTCTGGTTGGAGTCCTGTACCCGGACATCGACGTCATCGGGCAGGTAGAGGCCGAACTCGGCCAGCACCTGCCGCGGCCAACGGACCAGACGGCGACGGTAGTTCGGGGTGCGGTACCACTCCGGGGAGTTGCCGAGTATGGGCCGCGGGTAGCACGAGCACAGCGCGCACACGATGACGTGGTGCACGGTCGGGGTGTCCGCCAGAATTTCGAAAGCTGTGAAGTCGCTGGGGGTTCCGAAGCCGGTGGGCTCCATCCAGTCGACGCCGACCTCCTTACTGGCGGTCATCGGCTCGGTGAGCGCAAGCTGCCTGAAGTCCGGATCGAGCCATGCCTTGGCGACGAGGCGGGCGGCGGGCGTCGGCCCGATCTGCTCGGCGAACTCGGTGAAGTGACGATGTTCCTCGGCGGTGAAAATGCCCTTCTCGATGCACAATTCACGCAGGGCGATCTCCAGGACCTCGAAATCGGTGATCTCATCGACCATGGGCTTGACGGTCCGGTCGTGGTCGTGGTCGTGGTCGTGCGCCATGCGTGCTCCCTGTCTTCGGGTTCCAGCTCGCCGATTCGAGCCATCGTTCGGGGATCTCGGTGCGCAGCGTGTCACTCGACGTGCCGGTGTAGCCGTGCCACAGCTCGGCCATGGTGAATTCGACGACGTAGAACCATTCCGGCGTGGCGTCCGGACGGTCCCACGTCTCGTCCTCGGCGGCCGGGCTCTCGTAGGCGACAGTGGCGATCTTCCCTGTTGCGCCACGTACATATTCCGGAGTGCGCGTGTAGAAGACGACAGGAAGGTCCCGCACGGTCACCGGCTCGCCGACCGCGAACTTCGGCTCGCCGGCCTGACCCGCGTATACCTGCGGATCGCCCTTGCCGACCGCGTGGATGTGGTGGGCGTTGCGGGTGACTGTGGATCCGTCGCCGACAGACTTCGGCTGGGCCTCGATCGTCTTGCCGTTCAGGCCGCCTGCGTAGCGCTGCTGCACCTCGGCCATGCGCTCGCTGAGCTCACCCAGGGCGATGTGGTGCTTCTCCACCAGGACCCGCGCGACCGCCAGCAGCCAGCGTCCGTAGTACGGCAGGCCCAGGTACTCGGCACGGCCGACATCCACATTGCCGATGCGGCGCCGCTCCTCGGAGAGCCAGATACCTCGCCAGGCGAGCACCTCGCAGATGACGTACGTCAGCTCTTCCCACTGCTCGTACTGCTTGTTCTCGTATTTCATCGGCGCATCGGGCTCGCCGCCGACATCGTGAACCGGCTTCAGATACGCCTTGATTCGCCCGTGGTCGAGCATGTCCGGGGTGGGTGCGTCGGGGAGCTCTGGATAGGCGGACTTCAGTCGTGCGACCAACGCCAACTGTTCGGCCCGTTCGGCTGAGGTGCTCACGACAGTCCTCCATCATGCCGAGACGGCAGGGGAGCAACGCCGAGACTTCGATACGGCTCTACGGTTGAATCAAATAGGCCATGCCGCAACGGTTTCCACGTCCAGAATTGCTCTGCAACCGTCGTAGGTTAGCATCCGCGCTGTTTGCTGGGCAATAGATTGCGCAAAGCCGAGACGTCAAAAAGCCCACCCCAGTGGCGACGTGCTGGGGTGGGCTCTCTGCGGTAGCACTATGCGCTGCGGCGGATTCCGCGCTTGAGTAGTAGCTCGCGTTCGGACTCGCTCAGCCCGCCCCAGATGCCGTAGGGCTCACCGACGGCCAGGGCGTGCGAACGGCACTGGGCGATCACGGGACACCGGCGGCACATCTCCTTGGCGCGCATCTCGCGCTGGGCGCGGGCGCGCCCGCGCTCGCCGTCGGGGTGGAAGAACATCGACGATTCAACGCCTCGGCAAACACCCTGCATCTGCCAATCCCAGATGTCAGCGTTCGGTCCCGGAAGCTGCTGCGGCTGTGGCAATGGAAACCCCTCCCTACAGACCCGACGCCGCCCATGGGATGCGGTGGGTCGCGGAAACAAATCCGAGCACAGTCGCCGATGACTACTCGTGCACACAACGTAGAAGGGCTTCCGAATTGCCGTCAATAGTCCGGCGGTGTGCTGAACCGCATAACCGCAGGCAGAAAATTTACATCACGTTCATCGAAGTGATTTGTAGCCAACGGGTCTGGTGATAGACATCGCCGTCACCTCGCGCGTTGACCCGTGATTTCCAGTGAAACCGTGCGTGAGACCTGACAATCAGCAACGTTTGTCCGGTGCGTCAGAAACGTTTTCGTAACACGCCATCTATGAAGTGTTAACTACCGCGATTTTCCGGCTGCGTCCCGGTTGATACGGTCGCGATCCGATGAGCACCGGTGCCGCGATCCCCGCAAACGACCTCGAGGTCGCGGCGTTCGGCGCCGATCCCGGCATGTGGCCTCTGCCGCCTGCGGCAGTCCCACGCGAACTGTGGTTGCGGGCGGTCGCTGCCGGCGGGCAGGGGCGCTATGCAGGCGCGCTGGCCGACCTGGACCGGCTCCACCGGTTACCGATCTCCGACGCGCTGTCGTCGCTTGCGCTGAGCACTCGGGCCTCCTTCCTTCGCCAGCTCGGCTGGCATGACGTCGCGCGGTCCTGGGATGGCCGGGCGGCCGCGGCGGCGGGTTCCGGTGAGGCGGGTGCCGACGCGCTGATCGGTCTGGCCGCGGACGCCCTGGGCGTCGGCCGGTTCGCGGCCTCGCAGCGAGCCCTGGATCTGGCGGGCGACGTCGTCGCCGGTGCCGGGTCGCCGCGGTCGGCCGTGCGGCTGGCCTGGGTGTCGGCGGAGCTGGCCATGTTCCGCGGTGACGGCGCGGGAGCAGTTGGCCACGCCGGGCGGGGCGTGCACCTCGCGACGGCCTTCGGCTCGGTGCGCCACAGCGTGAAGTCGCGGGTCGTCCTCGCCGCCGCGCTGTGCAGCGCCGGAGACCTCGAGGCAGCCCGCGGTGAGGCCGGCGCGGCGCTGTCCGAAGCCCAGCGGCACGGGCTCGTCCCGCTGCTCTGGGCGGCGGCCTGTCTGCTCGCCGATATCGGCGCCGAGGGCCTCTCGGCGGCCCAGATCCGGGAGCTCCGCGACGAGTCCGCCGAGACCGTCGTCAGATGGGGCGGCGTGTGGCGTCCGTGGTAACCGGGTTGTGCCCACCTTGATCGTTATTGTTTAGCTGAGTTGTCGCCGACTGGCGCCGACTTGTACGGCCACCTCCCCTCCGGGATGTGTCCCCGACGTAACGCTGGAGAGCCTGCTCACGATGACAATTTCGGGAGAACGTCTCGATTCTGTCGTCGCTGATGCGGTGGCCGGCAATCGGGACGCACTCCGGGAGGTGCTGGAGACCATCCGCCCCCTCGTCGTCCGGTACTGCCGGGCGAGGGTGGGAACCGCGGAACGCAGCGGTCTGTCAGCTGATGACGTTGCTCAGGAGGTGTGCTTGGCCGCCATTACGGCGCTGCCGCGTTACAAAGATCAGGGACGACCATTCCTGGCCTTCGTGTACGGCATAGCAGCGCATAAGGTTGCTGACGCCCACCGGGCTGCCGGACGGAACAAATCGGACCCGATGGACGTGGTTCCGGAACGTCTTTCCGGCGAGGCCGGGCCCGAGCAGATGGCCATCGATTCGGAGTCCGCGGCGCGCATGGCGACGCTGCTGCAGGTGCTCCCCGAGAAGCAGCGGGAGATCCTCATCCTGCGCGTGGTCGTCGGCATGAGCGCCGAAGAGACCGCGGACGCGGTCGGTAGCACCGCAGGCGCGGTGCGCGTGGCCCAGCACCGCGCGCTGTCCAAGCTGAAGGCGGAGATCATGGCGACAGGACGTGACCATGCCTGACTTCGGACGCTGGAACGCCAACGGTGGCGACCCGTCGCTCAACGAGATCAACCGCACCGACCAGTTCCTCGACGCACTCGCGTCACAGCAACCCGTCTACGCCACCGACCGGGGCGAGGCCGAGCTGGCGCAGCTGCTAGCCGGCTGGCGCGACGACGTGCGCGAAACCCCGATGGGGCATGTGGCCACGCCGCAGGACGCCGCGGCCGCACTGGACCGGGTGACCTCACCCGCTCCCCGCCGGCGGTTCTCCTTGGCGGTGGTCGGCTCGGTCGCCGCGGCCATGCTGGCGATCGGCGGGTTCGGCGCGGTGATCGCCGGATCCGGCCCGGGCGATGCGATGTACGGCCTGCGCACCATGCTGTTCGGTGAGCAGGCGCAGACCCGCGACGACGCGGTGATCCTGGCCGCCCAGACGGAGATGCAGCAGGTACAGCAGCTCATCGAGCAGGGCGACTGGCAGGCGGCGCAAGCCAAGCTGGAGGCTGTCACCACCACGGTGGCGACGGTCAGCGACCTGGAGAGCAAGCAGGAGCTGGTCACCCAGTGGCAGGAGTTGACGGTCAAGGTCGAGGCCCAGGACCCTGTCGCGACGCTCCCGCCTGACGCGCCGCTGCCGACGTTCCCCGACGTGCCGGTGGTGGCCCTCGATCCGGGGACCTCGTCGACAGAGACCTCCGCGCCGTCTTCGGAGACCACGCCGTCGTCCTCGGAGACCACCCCCTCGGCAACCCCGACGACGTCGGCGCCGTCGGAGACGACCACCGCGGGTCCGTCAGAGACCTCCACATCGGTGGGTGCGACATCGTCTGTCCCGCCGTCGTCCGCGTCGACGCCGGCGCCGACATCCACCCCGTCGACGACCCGACCGCCGTCGTCCTCCCCGTCGTCTATTCCGCCGTCCACGACCACGACCCGTGCGCCGTCACCGACGTCGACGACGGTGGTGCTTCAGTCGACGACTGCGCCGCGGACCCCGCTCACCACGTCGACGCCGGTTGCCGCGCCGAGTCCGACGCCGACTCCGTCGCCCACACCGACAGCGGTGCCCACGGTCGAGGAGGAGACGCTGCCGTCACCGACGCTGCAGTTGCCGACGACGACCACACCGATCGTGGTGTTTCCGGCGCCGGGCGAACCGGGCTGAGATGCCCGGGGAGTTCAGCTGTCAGCGATAACCGTCGGGCTCCGACGTCGCTTCGTTGAGAGAGGCGTCGGCATAGCCACGGCAGTAGTCCCACGTGACGTAAGAGTCGGGCTCCGGATCGTAGGCCGGCTCGTGCGGACGGACCGTTCCGTCGACCAGAAGCTGCAGTAGGTTGGCGCGCAGCATGTCCCAATCGTGGTAGTGATCCTGCTGGCATTCGTCGCAGCAGACGACGAGTCCGCGAATTCCCTTGTGGGCCAGCAAGGCCTCGTACACGGCGAGATCGGCGAGATCTGCCTCCACCGCGGTGCGCTCCTGAGGATCGAGCGGCTGACCCGGTTCCAGGGCGTCGAGCGCCGCCGACGGATCGCTCGGATCGTCGGCGAACGGGTCAGGCGGCAATCCTGGTGGCAGGTGGTCTCGCACGTCACCAGACTACGCAGCCTCCCAGGTATCGCGCCAGCGCTTGACCGGCACGTCGCGGGGAACCAAAACCTGGTGCTCCGAGCCGATAAGATGTCCCTTTCAGGCCAGTCGCTCGCCTGATTCATCTGTTACCGGAGGCCTCAGCCATGTCGATCGCCGAAAGCAGCATCCCTCTCGCCCTCCCGGTGCCCACGGGGGGCGATGACCCGACCAAGGTGGCGATGCTCGGGCTCACTTTCGACGACGTGCTCCTGCTGCCCGCAGCGTCCGATGTGATCCCTGCCACAGCAGACACTTCGAGCCAGCTCACCCGCCGCATCCGCCTGCGGGTGCCGCTCGTCAGCTCGGCCATGGACACGGTGACCGAGTCGCGGATGGCCATCGCGATGGCGCGCGCGGGGGGCATGGGCGTGCTGCACCGCAATCTGCCTGTCGCCGAGCAGGCTGGCCAGGTCGAAACGGTCAAGCGCTCGGAGGCCGGAATGGTCACCGATCCGGTGACCTGCTCGCCGGAAAACACCCTGGCCGAGGTGGACGCCATGTGCGCCCGGTTCCGGATCTCCGGTCTGCCCGTCGTCGACAAGGCAGGGCAGCTGGTGGGAATCATCACCAACCGGGACATGCGCTTCGAGGTCGACCAGTCCAAGCCCGTCTCCGAGGTGATGACGAAGGCACCGCTGATCACCGCCCAGGAGGGCGTCTCGGCCGAAGCGGCCCTGGGTCTGTTGCGCCGCAACAAGATCGAGAAGCTGCCCATCGTCGACGGGCACGGCACGCTGACCGGGCTGATCACCGTCAAGGACTTCGTCAAGACCGAACAGTTCCCGCTCTCCACCAAGGACAGCGACGGCCGCCTGCTGGTGGGCGCCGCGGTGGGCGTCGGCGAAGATGCGTGGACCCGGGCGATGACGCTCGCCGATGCCGGCGTCGACGTGCTGGTCGTCGACACCGCACACGCGCACAACCGGGGCGTTCTGGACATGGTGCACCGGCTCAAGGTCGCCGTCGGCGAACGCGTGGATGTGGTCGGCGGCAATGTCGCGACCCGTGCGGCGGCCGCCGCGCTGGTGGCTGCGGGTGCCGACGCGGTCAAGGTGGGAGTGGGCCCCGGCTCGATCTGCACCACCCGGGTGGTCGCGGGTGTCGGTGCCCCGCAGATCACGGCCATCCTGGAAGCCGTCGCGGCGTGCGCACCGCACGGTGTGCCGGTGATCGCCGACGGTGGGCTGCAGTACTCCGGTGACATCGCCAAGGCGCTGGCCGCGGGTGCGTCGACCGCCATGCTGGGATCGCTGCTGGCCGGAACCGCGGAGTCGCCGGGAGACCTGATCCTGGTCAACGGCAAGCAGTTCAAGGGCTACCGCGGGATGGGGTCGCTCGGCGCGATGCAGGGCCGATCCAGCGCAGGCGCCGGGCCTTCCCGCAGCTACTCCAAGGACCGCTACTTCCAGGACGACGTGTTGAGTGAGGACAAGCTGGTGCCCGAGGGCATCGAGGGCCGGGTGCCGTTCCGCGGCCCGCTGTCGACCGTCATCCACCAGCTCACGGGTGGATTGCGGGCGGCGATGGGGTATACCGGCTCGGCGACCATCGAGGCGTTGCAGCAGGCGCAGTTCGTCCAGATCACCGCGGCCGGACTCAAGGAGAGCCATCCGCACGACATCACGATGACGGTCGAGGCCCCGAACTACACCACCCGCTAGGGTCTGCAGGGGCCAACCAGGGGAGTGAACATGCGAGACATGGTGGAAATCGGCATGGGCCGGACCGCCCGTCGCACCTACGAACTCGGCGACATCAACATCGTGCCGTCGCGGCGTACCCGCTCGTCCAAGGACGTGTCCACATCGTGGCAGCTCGACGCCTACCGCTTCGAGATCCCGGTGCTGGCGCACCCCACCGATGCACTGGTGTCCGTCGAGTTCGCGATCGAGATGGGTCGGCTCGGCGGGCTGGGCGTACTCAACGGCGAGGGTCTGCTGGGCAGGCACGCCGACGCCTCCGACAAGATCGCCCAGGTAATCGAGCTCGCCGAGAACGAGCCCGACCCGGCGGCGTCCACCCGTCTGCTGCAGCAGCTGCACTCCGAACCGATAGATCTGGATCTCCTCGGGGCGGCCGTCGCGCGGATCCGGGAAGCCGGGGTGACCACGGCGGTACGTGTCAGCCCGCAGAACGCGCAGGCGCTGACCCCGACGCTGATCGCGGCGGGCATCGACCTGCTCGTCATCCAGGGCACCATCATCTCGGCGGAGCGGGTGGCCAAGGATCACGACGCCGCGGGTGAACCGCTCAACCTCAAGACCTTCATCTCCGAGCTCGACGTGCCGGTGGTGGCGGGCGGCGTGCTCGACCACCGCACCGCACTGCATCTGATGCGCACCGGCGCGGCCGGGGTGATCGTGGGCTACGGCTCGACGTCCGGGGTCACCACGTCCGACGAGGTGCTCGGGATCAGTGTCCCGATGGCCACCGCGATCGCCGACGCCGCCGCAGCCCGCCGCGAATACCTCGACGAGACGGGCGGCCGGTACGTGCACGTGCTCGCCGACGGCGACATCCACACCTCCGGCGACCTCGCCAAGGCGATCGCCTGCGGCGCCGACGCCGCGATGCTCGGCACCCCGTTGGCCACGGCGGCAGAGGCACTCGGCGGGGGCTGGTTCTGGCCTGCCGCGGCGGCGCACCCGTCACTGCCGCGGGGCGCGCTGCTGCAGGTGGCCGACGAGGACCGGCCGTCGCTGGAGCAGGTGCTCAACGGGCCGTCGGACGACCCGTTCGGCTCGCTGAACCTGGTCGGCGGCCTGGCCAGGTCCATGGCCAAGGCCGGCTACTGCGACCTCAAGGAATTCCAGAAGGTGGGGCTCACCGTCGGCAGGTGAGCACGGTGACCGGCGCTACTGCAGGCTCCGCAACGTCCGCGTCAGGTAGTCGTCGATCAGCCCGGACCGCCCGGTCGAGTCGTCCGTGGTGATCAGCAGCGCGTACAGGCCGAGCAGGAAGTAGATGGCACTGTTCATCGGAGTCACGTCGGCCGCGATGTCGCCGCGCTGCTGGGCCGTGGCGATCTTCTCGGCCAGACCGACGATCAGCGGGTGATCGTCACCCTGTTCGGCGGGCGGCCGGGTCGGTGAGAAGTGCAGGGCCAGAAAGTCTTTGAACAGCAGCGCGCCCAGTCGGTGCTCGAGGTCCATCACCAGACGCACCGACTCGCGAAGTACCGACGGCAGGTCGTCGTGCTTCCTGGCGAAGGTGGCGAACCCCTTCGCGATGCGGGCCTCTTCACGGCGCTCGAGCTCGAGCAGAACGTGTTCCTTGGTGGGGAAGTGGAAATAGAACGTGCCGTGGGCGACGCCGGCCGCCCCAACGATGGCCCCGACGTCGGCGTCGGCCATGCCCGCCCGCGTGAACTCGACGATCGCCGCGCCCATCAGTCGCTCCCTGGTCTGCAGGCGTTTCGCCTCACGCGCAGTGATGCGGTCGGTCACAGCTCCAGACAGTAATCGGTGCCGAAGTTAGGGTCGGCTCTCTAGCTGGTTACCGACGGGTAAGTTCATACTGGGGTGATGAAGCCTGACTATGACGTGCTGATCATCGGCTCGGGGTTCGGCGGCAGCGTGAGCGCGCTGCGACTGACCGAGAAGGGTTACCGCGTCGGCGTGCTGGAGGCAGGCCCGCGCTATGCCGACCAGGATTTCGCCAAGACCTCGTGGAATCTGCGCAAGTTCCTGTGGGCGCCGCAGTTCGGCATGTACGGGATCCAGCGCATCCATCTCCTGCGCAACGTCATGATCCTCGCCGGTGCGGGCGTCGGCGGCGGGTCGCTCAACTACGCCAACACGCTCTATGTGCCGTCGGAGCCGTTCTTCAACGACCCACAGTGGCGCGACATCACCGACTGGCGTGCGGAGCTGATGTCCCACTATGACCAGGCGCAGCGCATGCTCGGCGTCGTCACCAACCCGACGTTCACCGACGCCGACCGCATCATGAAGGAGGTCGCGGAGGACATGGGCGTCGGCGACACCTTCGTGCCGACGCCGGTCGGCGTGTTCTTCGGCCCCGACGGGGAGAAGGCGCCGGGCAAGACCGTGCCCGATCCCTACTTCGGTGGGGCGGGACCAGAACGCACCGGCTGCATCGAGTGCGGGTCCTGCATGACGGGCTGCCGGTTCGGCGCCAAGAACACGCTGCTGAAGAACTACCTCGGGTTGGCGGAGAAGGCCGGGGCCACGGTGCACCCGCTCACCATGGTCACCAACTTCGAACAGCGCGCCGACGGGTTGTGGGAGGTCCGGACCGCCCGCACCGGCGGCAAGCTGCGGCGTCGCCGCAAGACGTTCACGGCCAATCATGTGATCCTGGCGGCCGGCACCTACGGCACCCAGAAGCTGCTGTTCAAGATGCGTGACAAGGGCAAGCTGCCCCAGCTGTCCGACAGGCTGGGCGTGCTCACCCGCACCAACTCCGAGTCGATCGTGGGCGCGGGCCGGCTGAAGGCGACCGACGACCTCGACCTGACCCACGGCGTGGCGATCACGTCGTCTATCCACCCCACCTCCGACACCCACGTCGAGCCGTGCCGGTACGGCAAGGGGTCCAATGCGATGGGCCTGCTGCAGACGCTGATGACCGACGGTGCCGGGCCGCTGGGCACCGACGTTCCGCGCTGGCGCCAGCTCGTCATCACCGCACGCAATGACCCGAGAGGCACGCTGCGACTGCTGAACCCGCGTCGCTGGAGTGAGCGGACCATGATCGCGCTGGTGATGCAGAACCTGGACAACTCGATCACCACCTTCACCCGCAAGACCAAACTAGGTTTCCGGATGCTGGACAGCAAGCAGGGTCACGGCGAGCCGAATCCGACCTGGATTCCGGTGGGCAACGAGGTGACCCGGCGCATCGCCGAGAAGATCGACGGCGTCGCGGGAGGTACGTGGGGCGAGCTGTTCAACATCCCGCTGACCGCGCACTTCCTCGGCGGCGCGGCGATCGGGGACAGCCCCGAGCGCGGTGTCATCGATGCCTACCACCGTGTCTTCAACTACCCGACACTCAGCGTCGTCGACGGGGCGGCCATCTCGGCGAATCTCGGTGTGAATCCCTCGCTTTCGATCACCGCCCAGGCTGAGCGGGCTGCGGCGCTGTGGCCGAACAAGGGCGAGGAGGATCTGCGGCCGGCCCAGGGCGAGCCGTACCGACGGTTGTCTCCGATCGCCCCGATCGCCCCCGTCGTGCCTGCGGATGCGCCGGCCGCATTGCGGCGTATCCCGATCGAACCGGTCAGCACGGCGGGGTAGCAACGGATATCAAGGCGCGGTAAACGTCACCGCGCTCCGCCCACGCCGATCGACTGCTTCCCAGTCCTGATCACACACCACAGCTCGCGACCAGCCATGACGATCTCGGCGTCACCCAAGCCGCCTGGTGCGGAATCGATGTCGGACAACGTGTCGACGACGACGCTGATTTCGACGTCGCTGCCGGCGCCGCTGATCACCACCCGCGCTGAGGTCGCGGCATGATCGAGGACATCGGCTAGTGGGGCGACCAAGGCGGTGATCTGCTCGGCGTCGAGGTGGGGTAGCGCGCCTGTCAGGTCTGTGACGACGTCCACGTGACGGGTTTCGACGCGGTCGATGAGCGGGCGCATCCGCTGCATCAGCGGGTGCTCGAATGTACTGGCCTGATCGAAAAGTGTTCGCAGTCGCCGGCACTCGGCCCGCGCTTGCATCTGCATGGTCGAGTCGACGTGCTGGCCGCGGGTCAGCGCGTCGAGCAACGGTACAACGTTGGCGACGATGGCCGCGTACCGGCGTTGATACTCCGTGCGCAGCGCCTGGGAGATCCGGTCGCGGGTGAGCAGGCGCTGGCGCGCCTCGTTCTCGGCCTCCACCGCAGTGGCTGCGTCGCGCATCAGGCCGTTGAACACCAGTGCGAACAGCTGGACGCCGAGGATGCTCGCGCTACCGAGTCCAATGTTGACGAGGATCTCTGACGACGGATCACGAATGACGATCACCGCGCTGTTGATCACCCAGTAGCCCACCAGGATCGAAACCCCGGCCCGGGTGGGAAGGGCGAGCATCAGGGGGATCACACACCAGCCGATCGCGCCCTGCGCCCAATGGGCGTACCCGAGGAGCTGGTCCTCCGCCAGGAGCGCAGGTTGGGCTATCGCCACGGCCACCATTGCGAGTGCCGCGCCCCAGGCGTATGTCCAGTGCTGCCACAGTATTCCGGGTACCGCCGCGAGGGCACTGAGCGCGGCCACGATGCCGAGCATGACGTCGATGGTCGCGAACGGGCCCGTCGGGTAGGCCGCGGGCACGGTGACGGCGAGGTTCACCAGTGCATAGACGGTCAACGCCAGCCCGTATCGGGTCTGCGTGCGGACGACGAGCCGGTCCGGGTCGACGGACGGCGGGCTGACGGGGGGAGGTGGCGAAGAGGACCAGGACAGCTCGGTCACCGTGCCGCCGCCCGGCGTGGACGCGATGCGGGCCTGTCCGCGGGCACGTTTCATCCGGCCGATGATGGAGTCGTCGATACCGTGACCCCGACGTGGCACATCGACATCGAACCCGATGCCGTCGTCTGCGAGCCGCACTGAGGTGTCGGAGACCGTGACGCGCAGCGTCGAGGCGCGGGCATGCCGGTCAACGTTGGTCATGGCTTCGCGCGCAGCGGCGATCACAGGATGTGCGACCTCACCGGACAGCCAGAGCCGCTCGCGTCCGTCGAAATCGACCGGCGTCGACAGGTGAGCGGCGCAGTCCCGCAGTGCCGCAACGAGTTCGACCCGGGGTGGCGGGGCCTCCCATGCGCCTGCGTTGAGCAGGTGCAGGTCCCGGCGAGCCTGTGCCGCCAATCTGGCCGCAGGCAGAGACGGACCTTGGCCGACCATGAGCAGGGTGGAGGCGGCAGTGTCGTGCAGCAGGGCGAGCTGCTCGCGTTCGTAGTCGCGGACCGCGTCGCTCACCTGTTCGGCAACCTCGGCCTCCTCGCGGTCATGCCGCGCCTGGTCTATGGCACCGGCCACCCGGATGAGCATGACCCGGATGACGGATGCCGTCGCACACTGGACCACGAAGTAATGCAGCGCGGAGACCGCAGACAGGTTCTCCCATCCGGTCACGGCGGCTGCGCCGTATGCATATGCGGCGGCGATGCCCAGGGTCATCGGGATACTCGCGTACGCCGACACGGACACGCAGATACTCACGACGGCCGTGCCGGCGATCGCCTGGGGGGCGGTGTTGGACACGTAGAAATCGGGGTCGGGAACCAATGCCGGGATGGCAAGGCAGACCGCGAGCACGAGGAGGTAGTCCACGGCCAGCCACGCGGCCTTGCCGGACCGGGTGAGGACGCGATACAGCGACCATGTCGCCAGGATGGCCAACAGCCATGTGCCGGGGGAGAGCGCCGGCGACTCGGGATCGGCGAGCGCGATCGAGGCGACCCCGAGGTTGATGGAGTTGCGCATCAGCAGGCCTACGTAACCCGCCCGGCTCATGATCTGATCCCGGGCGGGATATCCCCCAGTCGTGCGGCTCGTCGCCACGGTCCTCCCCAGCGAACCCAACGCCCTCTGAGCGATACGTTAGTCTGCTCCACCCGCACCGGCACTCATCGCACCCGCGGCGAGTTGTCGGTCAAACGTATCAATCGTCGATCTGGGCTTGGCCGGTCGCAGCGATGGTTCCTAGTGTTCAGGTAGCGCCGGTACGGCGCGCGATACGACGTCCAGGCGCGCGATTCGCGTGCCGGTTGGCGAAGTTCGCAACTTCGCCGGGGTTTCCTCTCGCGCGTGGTTGCGGGCTGGGCTTAAATACCTGCTGGGGATGGACACGCGTCGAAAAGTGTCCAGGGGTGGAGGTGCTGGGGAATGTCCCGCGAAGATGATGCGCGGAACGAGGTAGTCCGGATCGCGATCATCGACGATCACGATGTCGTGCATGCGGGGATCCAGGCGTGGTGTATTGAAGCTGACCCGCCCATCGATCTGGTGGGCAGTTTCATGCGGCCGGCTGAATACTTCGCTACATATCCCGGTACCTCCAACGATGTGGACGTGGTCCTGCTCGATCTGCAGATCGAGGGCAACAGGCCCGATTTCGAGACGTTGTCGAAGCTCTCCGACCGGGATCAGCGGGTGATCGTGTACTCGCACATCACCACCGACGAGGTGATCCTGACGTGCCTGGAACTCGGTGCGGTGACCTACCTGGTGAAGTCCGAGGGCAAGCGGCACCTGATCGAAGCGATCCACTCCGCACACAGCGGTACCCCCTACGTCGGTCCGCGCATGGGGAAGGCGATGCTCAGCGACGGCAACGGGGGCCGCATCAAGCTCACCGAACGAGAGAAGCAGGTCCTCGTCGCGTGGTTCCAGACCGAGAGCAAGGACCTCGTCGCCAAGCGCCTCTTCATCGCACCGACCACTGTGCGCACGCACCTGCAGCGGGCCCGCGCGAAGTACGCCAGTGTCGGGCGATCGGCCTCCACGAAGTCGGCGCTTCTGGCCCGTGCCATAGAGGACGGGATCCTCAGCCTCAATGACCTTTACTAATGCGATTCGTTCGTTCGGCCGACAGACAGTCGAGGCACCCCTGGCTAACGTGTTGGGTGCTCGGGGGAGCCAATGTGGTCGCCGGTAGCGCTGCAGTGACGGACCGGCGGCAAGGGGGTTCGCCGGACCGGTCGGCGCTCCGGCGATCACGTTGACCGAATGGCTAACTAGACTGGCCCGGTGGAATCTGCAGCCCCCCGCCCCGTCCTTGTCGTCGATTTCGGCGCGCAGTATGCGCAGCTGATCGCGCGGCGCGTCCGTGAGGCGCGGGTGTACTCGGAGGTCATCCCGCACACCGCGTCGGTCGAGGAGATCAAGGCCCGCAACCCGCGCGCGGTGGTCCTCTCCGGTGGCCCGGCCAGTGTGTACGCCGACGGGGCGCCGCAACTGGATCCGGCGCTGTTCGACCTCGACGTGCCGGTGTTCGGTATCTGTTACGGGTTCCAGGCGATGGCGCAGGCGCTCGGCGGCACCGTCTCTCACACAGGCACCAGTGAATACGGCCGCACCGAGTTGAAAGTGGCGGGCGGAGAACTGCATTCAGACCTCCCCGAGACGCAGCCGGTCTGGATGAGCCACGGGGACGCGGTCACCGAGGCGCCCGACGGGTTCGAGGTGGTGGCCACCAGCGCCGGTGCACCGGTGGCGGCGTTCGAGAATCGCGGCCGCAGACTCGCCGGTGTGCAGTACCACCCCGAGGTCATGCACAGCCCGCACGGCCAGCAGATCCTGAGCCGTTTCCTGCACGAGTTCGCCGGCATCGACGCCGCGTGGACGCCGGCCAACATCGCCGATGCCCTGGTCGAGCAGGTGAGCGCCCAGATCGGGGACGGACGCGCCATCTGCGGACTGTCCGGCGGCGTGGACTCCGCGGTGGCCGCGGCACTGGTCCAGCGAGCCATCGGCGACCGGCTGACCTGTGTATTCGTCGACCACGGCCTGCTGCGGGCCGGAGAACGGGCGCAGGTGCAGCGCGACTTCGTCGCCGCGACCGGCGCCAACCTGGTGACCGTCGACGTCGAGGAGCGCTTCCTGGAGGCGTTGTCGGGAGTCACCAACCCGGAAGGCAAGCGCAAGATCATCGGACGGGAGTTCATCCGCGCCTTCGAGGGGGCCGTGCGCGATGCGCTCGGCGCCGCGGACGGTGAGGTGGAGTTCCTGGTGCAGGGCACACTGTATCCGGACGTGGTGGAGTCTGGTGGAGGCTCGGGAACCGCCAACATCAAGAGCCACCACAACGTCGGCGGCCTGCCCGGTGACCTGAAGTTCACACTCGTCGAACCACTGCGGCTGTTGTTCAAGGACGAAGTGCGCGCGGTGGGGCGGGAACTCGGCCTGCCCGAGGAAATCGTTGCCCGGCAACCTTTCCCGGGGCCCGGTCTCGGGATCCGGATCGTCGGCGAAGTCACCGCCGACAGGCTCGACACGCTGCGGCGGGCGGATGCGATCGCGCGCGAGGAGCTGACCTCGGCCGGGCTGGACCACCAGATCTGGCAGTGCCCGGTGGTTCTGCTGGCCGACGTGCGGTCGGTGGGTGTCCAGGGCGACGGCCGCACCTACGGCCACCCGATCGTGCTGCGCCCGGTGTCCAGCGAGGACGCCATGACGGCCGACTGGACACGGGTTCCGTACGAAGTGCTGGAACGGATTTCGACCAGGATCACCAACGAGGTGCGCGAGGTGAACCGGGTGGTGCTCGACGTCACGAGCAAGCCGCCGGGCACCATCGAGTGGGAGTGAGGCGCGCGGGCTCGCGCATCACACTGCGCTGCGGGGGATTTGCGGAAATCCTTGCCGAAAATTGATCTTGAATAGATACTCGGCCGATGATCAGCCTGCTGCGCCGAGGTGCCGGACGTGCTGTCGCATTGGCGACGGTGATGGGCGTTCTGGCCGTATCGGTGGTCCCGGTCGCCTCTGCTCAGCCGCCGGGCGCGCACATCACCGGGATCGAGCATGTCAATGACCGCTGGGACAAGGTCTCGGTCTTCTCACCGTCGATGAACAAGGTCGTCGTCAACGACGTGTACAAGGCGGCGAATCCGGGTGCACCGACGTTCTACCTGCTGCCCGGCATCGATGGCGGCGACGACATCGCGGGCGGTGGCATCGCGCCGGGCGGGAAGAGCTGGTTCGGCACGACCGACATCCAGGGCTTCTTCGCCGACAAGAACGTCAACGTGGTGTCGCCGCTGGGCGGCCAATTCAGTTGGTACACGAACTGGATCGCCGATCCCAGCAGGCAGTACCAGACTTACATGACCCAGGAGCTGCCTCCGCTGATCGACGAGGAATACAACACCAGCGGCAAGAACGGCGTCGGTGGTCTGTCCAGCACCGGCGGCACCGCCCTCGATTACGCCGTCCAGGTGCCGGGTCTCGATCAGGGTGTCGGGTCCTACAGCGGATTCCTCACTCCCGCAGACAATGCCGGGCAGGTCGCACTCACCTTGTCGAGCGGCGGCGCGAACGCCGACGCGATGTGGGGACCGCAGGGCGGGCCGCTCTGGGTGGCCCATGACCCGTCCAAGAATGTCGAGAAGTTGCGCGGTGTCGCGGTGTATGTCGCCGCGTCCCCGTCGGGCAATCCCGGTGCCGTCGACCGGTTGCCCCCGAACTTCGGACCGAACATCACCGGCGGATTCATCGAGCGCATCGTCGCCGACAGCACCCGGGTCTTCGCCGATCGGGCTGCGGCCGCGGGCGTTCCGGTCACCTACGTTGTCCGCCCCGACGGCTCCCACACGTGGGGCCTGTTCGAATCGGAGATGCAGGAGTCCTGGAACGCGACGATCGGGCCGGCCCTGGCCTAGTAGCCCGCGCAGCCGTTCAGCCGGTCAGTGCCATGTCCCAGAATGCGGTCTCGCGCGTGAGCACGTCGGCGATCACGGCGTCGTTGCCCGCCGGGGTGGCCAACTCCTCGAGCGCGTTGACGTAGCTCGCGAACCCGGGATCGGTCCAGTGCTCCACGAACTCCCGGAACGGCGAGGAGTCGGACGCCGCCGTGGTCCACGACAGCAGGTACACCTGCTCGATGACCCACAGCGCGGTGATCGCGGATTCATACGGCGCGCCGTCGAGTTCCTCCAGCAGTTCCCGGTAGGCGAGCGTCGCAGGCAGCGGTGGCTGATCCATGTCGATGCCGCGGATCGCGGCCAGCTCGTCGAACCAGTCCAGTTCGGACACCAGCGCCGCACATCCGGCGGCGAGCGTTGATTGCGCGGGCCGCTGGGAACGGGCCAGCAGTCGCGCCTGAAACGTGAGCAGGTCACGGACGAACACTGCGTCCTGTACCAGCCACCGATCGAAATCCCGGTCGGCGATGGTGCCGTCGCGCACGGCGACGAGGAAGGGGTGTCGGGTGGCGGCGGTCCACAGGTCGTTAAGCACCCGCAAAGAGTAGTTACTCGCCGGCGGCTTCGTCACTCTTGGTGATCAGGTCGCCGAGCAGTTGTGCGACCACCGATTCGACGGCCGCCTCGATCGAGAACGCCAGCGTCGCGCCGACGGCCGCGACGGCCTGGGTCCGGAACCGCACCAACGTCGTTATCAGCCCGGCGACTTCCACATCATCCGGCATGGGCGCACCGGGGTTGATCTTGTCGAGCACCTCGTCGAGCCCGGCCTGCACCAGGATCGCGCTGATCTGATCGAGCAGGGGGGCCACTTCTTCGTGGACGTCGATCAGCTTGTCGAGCGCCACCCCGTGCCTGCCGATCTCGGTGAACGCCTCGACCAGGGTGGGGCGCACGATCGTGGCGTGCTCGTCATCCTCGAGGCGGATGATGCCGAGGCGGACCAACCGGTCGAACGCGGCGCGGTCGTCGATCAGGCGGCGGGCCTGCGACAGCGGCATCCGCTGCGGTTTCTCGGTGGCCCAGCTGCCCGCGATCGCCGACTCGAGACCGAGCATGTCTCCGAGGTCCTTGCCCTGCTCCCATGCCGAGAGCATCTCGTTGACGTGGGCGATGTTGTAGCCACGGTCGAGCATGGACGTGATGAGCCGCAACCGGGTCAGGTGCGTGTCGTTGAAGAGGGCGATGCGTCCCACCCTCAGTGGTGGGTGCAGCAGTCCGCGGTCGCGGTACACCCGGATGTTGCGCGTCGTCGTCCCGGCCAGCCGGGCCAGCTCGTCGATGCGGTACTCCCCGGATTCGGCCACCCCGTGCGGCTGCACCGCCGCATCGAACAACTGCGACACCGCGTTCTCGATGACGTCGCGGGAGCCTCGTCGGAGCCGGCGCAGGATCGTGGGGATGGGTCCCGACATCTCAGGCCGTCGAGGCGGCGACGCTCCGGCGTGCATCGCGCGCCGGGGCCTCATAGTCGTGAAGTGCGAACTCCCTCATCTGACGAAGATACTGCGTGGCGAACCCCGGGTACATCGAGGCGTTGAACCCGTCGGCGGTCAAGTACCAGCTGTTGCATCCGGACATCCACGTCGTCTTCGTCAGACGCTGCTGAATCCGCTCGTTGTAGCGGCGCTGGACGTCGGCGCGGACGTCGAGATAGCGCAGGTTCTGGTTCAGGATCGTCGTGATCCCGGCAACGGCGTAGTCGATCTGCCCCTCGACATACACCAGCAGCGAGTTGTGTCCCGGCCCCGAGTTCGGCCCGGTCATGAAGAACAGGTTCGGGTACCCGTGCGCGCTGGCACTCTTGTACGCCTCGGCGTGGCCGGACCACTCCTGCTGCAGCGACCGGCCGCCCAGACCGGTGACGGGGAACGGTGGCCCCGACAGGTGGACGTCGTAACCGGTGGCGAAGACGATCGCGTCCAGGTGGTGTTCGACGCCGTCGCTGGTGCGGATGCCCACCGGGCTGAGGGTGGCGATCGGCCAGTCGATCAGTTTGCAGTTGTCGCGCTGCAGCGCGGGGTAGTAGTCGCTGGAGATCAGCATGCGTTTACAACCGGGCGTGAAGTCGGGGGTGAGCTGGCGGCGCATCCACGGGTCTTTGACCTGTTGTCGTAGGTGGGCCCGCCCGAGTCGGGCGACGAGCGCGGACAGCGGGGAGTTCCACACCAGCGCCGTCGCGCTGGCTTCGTGTCCCCAGAACAGGGCTTGGCGGACGATCTCCTGGGTGGCAGGAACTCTGGCGAACAGGTTCTGCACGGCGGTGGGCATCGGGATGTCCAGGCGCGGCAGCACCCAGCCGGGGGTGCGTTGGAACACCTTCACGAATTCGGCCGTCTTGACCAGTTCGGGAACGATCTGCACGGCACTGGCTCCGGTGCCGATGACGGCGACGCGCTTGCCCGCGAAGTCGTAGTCGTGATCCCAGGACGCACTGTGGATCTTGTGTCCCCGGTAGGTGTCGATGCCGCGGATGTCGGGCAGCGTGTGATCGGCGAGCGGACCCGACGCGAGTACGACGGCGCGGGCCTGGAAACGCTTGCGCCCCTTGGTGGTCACGGTCCACACCCCGGCCTGCTCGTCGAAGCTCAGGCCGGTGACCTCGGTGTTGAATCTGATCAGCGGGCGTAGGCCGTGCTGGTCGGCCATGCCGTCGATATGGTCCCGGATCTCGGCACCCGACGGGTAGGCCCGCGACCACGACGGGTTCTTGACGAACGAGAACGAGTACAGCAGCGACGGGATGTCGCAGGCGACGCCGGGATAGGTGTTGTCGCGCCAGGTGCCGCCGACGTGGTCGGCGCGCTCGACGATGACGATGTCGTCGACCCCGGCCTGTCTGAGCTTGACGGCGGTGCCCAGCCCGGTGAACCCGGCGCCGACGATCAGTACGTCGTGAATGGTCTTCGACGAGGCCATGTCTCAGGCCGCCGGCTCATGGGTCAGCTCTTTGAACCAGCTCGGGATCGGCTTCAAGAGTGCCTTCGGGTAGTAGTCGGATGCCCACACCATCGGGTTGGCCAGCCAGTGGTACGGGTTGTTGGGTTTGACCACCATGCGCGCGTGGAGCTTGAGGATCTGGTAGGTCGGCACCCGCCACGTGCTCTCGCTGCGTTCGCCGAGTGTCTTGAACCGCATCATCGCGTTGTAGAGCTTCTCGGGCTGCAGGCCCATATCGACGATGTTGTTGCGCATCCGGTTCAGCAGCGGGATGTACATGATCGCGCCGATGATCAGCCCGGGCGATGCGATGTTGCCGACGAACTGCACGAGCAGGCGGCGGGCGTCGGCCTGACCGATCATGTTCAGCACTTCGAAATCGACGGCGATGTGCCGGGATTCGTCATTGTTGATCTTCTCGAAGACCTGGTGGCAGACCGGGTCGTGCACCTCTTCGAGCAGGAACTTCAGCAGCGCGCCGTCCAGGGCCACTTCGAGCATCGGGATGACGGTGCCCAGGATCGACAGCGACATGTCGTCGGCGTAGGTGTCCAGCCAGTCGATCGCCAGCCGGATGTTGACGTTCGGCTCCGGCATCTCTCCGTCGTCGAGCATGCCCCACCGCTTCATCAGCGCCAGTTCGGCATTGGCGTGGCGTTGCTCCTCGGCATGGAAGTAGCGGTAGATCTCGGCGAGCGTCGGCGTCGGCGCCTTCTTGGCCAGCGCGGCGAACCCCCGCGCTCCCACGTTCTCGATCCAGCACAGGTCGGCCATGAACGCCTTGAGCTTGGGGCGCATCTCGTCGGTGATCATCTCCGCGCCCGGGGCATCCCAGTCGATGTCGGCCAGCGCCCACTGCCGATCCTTGATCTTCGCCAGCATTGAATCCATGTCGATCGCCATCGAACTCTCCTAGGTGGTGACGCGGGTGGCCAGACCGGCGGCGCGGGTGTACACCGTCGGGGTGAAACGTTTGATGCCCCAGCCGATCCGAGCTTCGGGCTGCGGCATGCAGTAGAGCCCGCCGCGGTCGAGGGTGTCCAGGCAGGTGCGGGCGACGCGCTCGGGGGAGAAGCCGATCCAGCGCATCAGCTGATCGGCGAGCTGGGTCGAGTGGTCCGAGATCCGTCCTGCGCCGACGATTCCGGTCTTGACGAACGTCGGGCACAGCACCGTGACGTTGATGCCGGTACCTGCCAGCTCGGCGGCCAGGGTTTCCGACAGCGACAGCGTGCCGGCCTTGCTGACGTTGTAGGCGGCCATGCCGGGTGCGGCGCCGAACGCCGCCGCGGATGCGACGTTGATGATGCCTGCGGGCCGGTCGGCCTCGCGCAGAATGGGCGCGAAGACGTGGCAGCCGTGAATCGGGCCCCACAGGTTGATGTCGAGCACCCATTTCCAGTCGGCGAGTGCGCTTTCACCGATGACTGCTCCGCCCGCGCCGACGCCGGCGTTGTTGATCACCAGGGTGGGCGGCCCGCCGAGCCACGACTGTGCTTCGTCGGCAAGGCGATACACCTCGTCGATGTCGGAGACGTCGCAGCGCAGCGGTAGTGCCCGGCCGCCGTTGGCGAGGATCGTCTCGGCCGTTGCGGTGGCCGATGCGAGATCGATGTCGCTGCACACCACCCGCCCGCCGCGACGGGACAGTTCCGCGGCGAACGCGGCACCGATGCCGCTGCCGGCACCGGTGATCACCGCGTCGGCGCCATGGCTGCGTTTCTTCCCGAAGAGCCCCATGGTCAGCCGACCTGTCCGATGCTGTTCTCGCGCAGCGAGTTGTCGATGAACGTGGCGATCTCGCGCATCGCGGGCACGGCCTCGGGGGCGATCCGTGGCAGCGCCTGGAAGACGTGCACCTGGTCGGGCCAGATCTGCAGGGTGCACGGCGTGCCCGTGGTGCGGAGATCTCCGGCGAGCGCGATGGCGTCGGCGGCGAGCATCTCGGCTCCGCCTGCCTGGATCAGTGTCGACGGCAGTGGCCGTCCGCCCGCCACGTCGAGCCTGAGCCGGGGATGCCCGGATTCGATTCCGGTGCAGTACATCTGCACGAGTCGCGCGGCGTCACGGGAACGGATCGCGGGGTCGGGACGATCCCGTTCGCGAGTCCGCGCCAGGCCGAACGTCAGGTCCACCAGTGGAGACATCAGGACAAGTCCGGCCGGATGGCGGACGTCGGGGTGCAGCAGCAGGTCCAGGGCGAGGTGGCCGCCGGCCGAATCGCCGGCGATCACGATCTGTTCGGGTGCGATGCCGCATATCTCGGTGAGCCAGTCCCAGCCGTTCCGGACATCGTCTGCGGCGGTGGGGAACCGGTACCGCGGCGCGAGGCGGTAGTCGACGCTGAAGACGGGCAGGCCGGTCAGCCGGGACAACCACGCCGTGAGACGGCGGTGGGTGCGGGGGGAGCACAGTGCATACCCGCTGCCGTGCACGAAGTAGATGGCCTGGGTGCCGGCGTCGCGGGGTACGTCTGCGCCCCAGACCCATTCGCCGACGACGCGGCGCCCGGCGGAGGTGGTGGTGTCGACGCGGACGGCTTCGGCGCCGGCGAGTGACGGGCCGCAGGTGTCCATGATGCGGGCGACGATCTGCCGGGATGTCCACAGCCCCCACGCCTGATCGGGCGGGAGGACGCTGCTGATCTGGCGCAGCGTCAGGCTGCTGACGTAGGCGGCGCTGCGAGAACGCCAGGATCCACGGTCGGGCATCTGCGCCACCAACTCTTCATTGAGCACCTGACGGATACAACTCTCAATGATGACATTTGTCAATGTCACTATTCGGCGGTGTCAGCGTTGGTCCTGTTGACGCTTGTCGGTGGGCAGGTGTTTACTGGCGGCATCGAACAAAGTTTCGAACAACGGATGGGTCGGATGGTGTGGAAGGTGCTGTTGTGACGTCGCCCAAGAGCCTGGACCGGTGTCCCGTAACCCGTGCTGAGCAGGTAGAACAGCTCCGCCGGCAGATGGCGTCGGTCTCCAGCAAGGTGGGCGGCAGCCGACGGGCCGTCGCTCCGACGCCCGGGCACGCCACGCTTTCCGGCACTCCAGATTCTTTGCTGCCGGTGCCCGATTCGCTGGCTGAAGTGCTTCCTGATTCGTTGCCGCGCGGAACTGTGGCAGTGATTTCCGGTGCCCGATCGCTGCAACTGAGCATGGTTGCGGCGGTGACGGCCGAGGGCGGTCACGTGGCGATCATCGGCCAGCCCGACGTGGGGCTGCTGGCGGCGGCGGAGATGGGCGCCGACCTGAGCAGGATCGCGGTCATCCCCGAACCGGGAGCCGATCCGGTGGAGGTGGCTGCGGTCCTGATGGACGGAATGGATCTGGTGGTCCTCGGTCTGGGCGGCCGGACGGTCCCGGCGACCCGCGCCAGGGCGGTGGTGGCCCGTGCCCGGCAGCGGGGGTGCACGCTGCTCGTCACCGACGGTGACTGGCAGGGTGCCTCCGCCCGGCTACACGCCCATGTCAGCGGGTATGAGATCGCGGGCGGTCGGGACGGGACGCCCACTCCTGGATGCGGCCGGATCAGCCGGGTGCGGCTGGCCATGCGGGCCCGCGGTCGTGCGATCGGCCATCCAGCGCGCGCCGTGGGTGGATGAGGACATGGCGCAGTCCAGGGTTCTGGCGCTGTGGTGCATGGACTGGCCCGCCGTCGCTGCCGCGGCGGCAGCCGACCTGCCCCCGACGGTCCCGGTCGCGGTCACCCTGGCCAATCGGGTCATCGCATGTTCGGCTGCTGCGCGCGCCGTGGGGGTGCGCCGGGGGCTGAGGCGGCGGGAGTCGCAGGCCCGCTGTCCGGAGTTGCACGTCGCCGCCGCCGACCCCGCCCGGGACGCCCGCTACTTCGAGAACGTGACGGCCGCGGTGGACGATCTGGTGCCGCGGGCGGAGGTGCTGCGACCCGGGCTGCTGGCGCTGTCGGTTCGCGGCGCAGCACGGTATTTCGGTTCCGAGCAGAACACAGCGGAGCGGCTGGTCGACACGGTGGCCGCAGCCGGCGCCGAATGTCAGGTCGGAATCGCCGATCAGCTGCCCACAGCTGTCTTCGCCGCCCGGGTGGGCCGGATCATCGACGCCGGCCAGGACGCGGCATTTCTGTCGGGGCTGTCCATCCGGCAACTCGCCACCGAACCGAGCCTGGCGCCCGCCACCCGAGAAGATCTGGTAGATCTGCTGTGGCGCATGGGCATCCGGAAGGTCGGTCAGTTCGCCGAGCTGTCCCGCAGCGATGTCGCGTCCCGATTCGGAGCCGACGCCGTCGCCGCGCACCGCATCGCGCGTGGGGAATCTGCCCGCGGCCCCTCAGGGCCGGAACCCGATGTCGAGCTCGACGCGGTGATGGACTGCGACCCGCCCGTGGACCGGGTGGACGCGGCGGCCTTTGCGGGACGGTCGCTGGCCGGCGTGCTGCACCGCAGCTTGGCGGCCGCCGGGGTGGGCTGCACCCGGCTCGCCATCCACGCGGTGACAGCCAATGGGCAAGAGCTGGAGCGGGTCTGGCGGTGCGCCGAACCGCTGACCGAGGACGCCACCGCCGACCGGGTGCGCTGGCAGCTGGACGGCTGGCTGAATCGGCGCAACCCCGACCAGCGGCCGGGGGCGCCGATCACCGAATTGAGGCTGCGGCCCGTCGAGGTGGTCTCGGCCGAAGCCTTGCAACTGCCGCTGTGGGGTGGCGTGGGTGAAGAGGACAGGCTGCGGGCACGTCGGGCGTTGGTGCGGGTGCAGGGGCTTCTGGGTCCCGACGCCGTCAAGGTGCCGGTGCTCAGCGGCGGCCGTGGTCCGGCCGAGCGGATCACCTTCACCCCTTTGGGCGATGAGCTTGTGCCGCAGGCAGATCCGAACCAACCATGGCCGGGACGGCTGCCGGAGCCCTCGCCGACCGTGCTGCTCGACGACCCGGTGGAACTGTTCGACGCCGAGGGCAACCCGGTGCGGGTCACCAGTCGCGGGCTGTTCTCCGCTGATCCGTCCCGGCTGCAGGCTCCTGGGCGTTCCGGCCGGTTGAGGTGGTGGGCGGGTCCGTGGCCGGTCGACGAACGATGGTGGGATCCCACGCAATCGAAGATCGGAAAGACAGCGCGGGTGCAGGTGTTGATCGGCGGTGACCAGGCCAGGGACCAGCCGCAGGCGTTGTTGCTGTGCTTCCGGCAACGACGGTGGTACCTCGAGGGGGTCTATGAGTGAGGCAACTGCTGGGCGAACGCGCCGACCGTCGCGATGAACCTCTCGAAGAATGCCGCAGGATCGACCTCGACACCGATGAGCGCGTTGGGTTCCCGTCCCCACCGCCTGCTCCAGTCGGCAATGGTCATGCCGCGGGTCAGCGTCCCGGTCAGCTCGACGTCCACCGGCGCTGCCCGGTACCGCACCAGCGCGGTGTCCAGAGCGACCGCGGCGGCCAGCGGATCGTGGAGGTGGGCCAGGTAACCCTCGCCCTGGTCGTGGTGAAACTCGAAATAGAACCGCATCGCGTCCTCCAACACCCGGATCAGCGGGTTGGATGCGGTCGAGGGAGTGCCGCGTTCGTCGGCAACCGACATCGGCGTCGACGATGAACCGGCCGCCTCTGCGAGCCGGCCCAGCAAGTCCGGCGTCATCGCCACGTTCTCGGTGAGGTTGAGCCCCAGTACGAACGGCAGGTGCTCGGCGTCCGAGTCGCTCCATGCGGCGAACACTTCGGCCGCCGATTCCGGGTCGACGCTGGTGTTCCACTCGGCCACCGGTGTGGTGTTGCCCCGGTAGTCGAACGCCCCGCCCATGATCACCAACCGCCGCAACAGCCGCGGCAGGGCGGGCTCGGCGCGCAGCGCCAGCGCCAGGTTGGTGAGCGGGCCGGTCGCGACCCCGATCAGTTCGCCGGGATGTGCGTGCGCGGCACGCACCCACGCTTCCGCGGCGTCGTGGTCCGTCAGACCTGCCGTCGGATCCGGCAAGCGGGCGTATCCGAGCCCCTGTGGCCCGTGCGTGTCCTCCGCCGTGCGCAGCGGCTCCACCAGGGGAACTTCCGCGCCCATCGAGACCGGAACGCCGGTGATCCCGCACAACTCCAGCAGTGCCAGGTTGTTGCGGCAAACATCATGTACGCCAACATTTCCCGCGGTCGAGGCGATCCCGACAAGTTCGGCGTCCGGGCTGCCGAACAGATACGCCAGCGCCATCGCGTCGTCTACGCCGGTGTCGACGTCGACGAACACCGGTTGGCGTGCGCCGCTCACCAGTGCACGCCGGGAACCAGGCGCACGGCGCGCTTGACCTGGCCGGGCACGCGCAGCGACGACACCGGCCTTGCCGGACGCCGGGGGCGCCGCACCGGCTCGGGTCGCTGCTCGGTGATCCCGCGTGCCGCGGCTGAGTCCGGATAGCCCAGATACAGCTGGTGCAGCACCCGGCGGGACAGTTTCGGCGTGAAATACATCCCCAGGTCGGCCAGCGTGCCGACGGGGGTGTCGATGCGGGCAGGCTTGTCCACCAGGCCGCGGACCACCATGGCAGCGGCGTGTTCGGCGGTGATCGGCGGCATCGGGTTGAGCCTACGTGACGGTGCGATCATCGGTGTCTCGACCAACGGCATGTGGATGTTGGTGAACGTGATGTGATCCGAAAGCGTCTCGGTGCCAACAACTTCGGAGAAGGCGTCGAGAGCGGCCTTGCTGGGGATGTAGGCGCTGTACTTCGGGCTGTTGGCCTGGACTCCGGCGCTGGACACATTCACGACATGCCCGAATCGGCGTTCGCGCCAGTGGGGGAGCAGCGCCAGGACCATGCGCACCGGGCCGAAGTAGTTGACGGCCATCACCCGTTCGTAGTCGTGCAGCCGGTCGGTGGATGCCACGACCGAGCGGCGGATCGACCGACCGGCGTTGTTCACCAGGTAGTCGACGCGCCCGAAGCGTTCCAGGATGTCTGTGATCGTCTGCTCCACTGCCGCCGAGTCGGTGACGTCACAGGTGAACGCATGCGCGTCACCGCCGTCCTCGCGGATCTCGGCGATCAGGTCGTCGAGCGCTTCGGCGTTGCGCGCCAGGGCGAACACCGTCGCGCCCCGCGCGGCCACCGCGATCGCCGAGGCCCGACCGATCCCGCTGGAGGCGCCGGTGATGATGACGTGCTTGCCGACCAACGGCCCCGTGGGGTCGTCGCGCCGCGCCCGGCCGGTATCGAGGTGCTCGGCCCAGTACCGCCACAGCCGGGGCGCATAGGACGAGAACTCGGGCACGCGTATTCCGGTGTCACGCAACGCTTCCGCGGTGTGATCGGCGGTCAGGGTGGGAGCCAACTCGACGACGTCGAGAATCTCGCCGGGAATGCCCAGCTGGACGGCGGCCATGTTGCGCAACACCTTGGCGCGTCCCGTCGCCCGCAGCAGCGGCGTGGCAGCCCCGCGGGGCAGCGATCCGACCAGCGGCGGCAGGCCTGCGGTCGCCGCGACTCCGCGGTAGATGCCGCGCAGGCCGATGGTTTTCGGGGCGGTCAGGTGGAAGGTCTGGCCGTCACGCCCATCGAGGTGCATCAGTGCGACGACGGCGTCGGCCACGAAGTCCACCGGCACGATGTTGGTGCGTCCGGTGTCGGGCAGCATCATCGGGGTGAACCGGGGGAGTCGTGCCAGGGCGGCCAGGATGCCGAAGAAGTAGTAGGGCCCGTCGATCTTGTCGATCTCGCCGGTGCGGGAGTCTCCCACCACCACCGCGGGCCGGTAGATCCGGTATCGCATGCCTTCGGCCGCGCGGACCAGCAGTTCCGCCTCGAACTTGGTCTGGTGATACGGGGTGGGGAGATCCTGCCCGACGTCGAGGTCGTCCTCGGTGAACACCCCGGGGTGGGTGCCGGCGACCGCGATCGACGACATGTGGTGCAGCGTCGCGTCGAGGCGCTGCGTCAGTGTGATGACCGCCCGGGTGCCGTCGACGTTGGCGGCGCGCTGACGCTCCTCCGGTGCAGTGATGTCATAGATCGCCGCACAGTGCACGACGTGGTCGATCGAGCCGAGTTCGGCGACGGACGAGTCGTGCAGCCCCAGACCGGGTGCGGTGAGGTCGCCGACCAACGGCTGGGCTCGATCGTCCCAGTCGCGGGCGAGGTGCTCGAACCGGTCGAGCGAGCCATGGCGCACCAGCACGTGCACGGCGGAGGTGTCGGGCAGGGTGAGCAATCGGGCGACGAGACGGCTGCCGATGAACCCGGTACCGCCGGTAACGACATAGCGCATGCGGGACATGGTCACCTGCCCTCGGGCCGGAGTCAATGCCGACTAATGTCAGCTCATGCCGATCGATCCCACCGCCATAGGTGTCACTACGCCGCCGAAGACGTTCACCTGGACTGACCGCGACACGTTGCTCTACGCGCTCGGTGTCGGCGCGGGCACCGGTGATCTTGCCTTCACCACCGAGAACAGCCACGAGGTCGATCAGCAGGTGCTGCCGACGTACGCGGTGATCGCATGCTCGCCGTTCGCCGCCGCCGCGAAGATCGGGTCGTTCAATTTCAGCAAGCTCCTGCATGGGTCCCAAAGCATCCGGCTGTTCGCTCCGCTACCGCCCGCGGGCACACTCAGCGTGGTCAGCGAAGTGGCCGATATCCAGGACAAGGGTGAGGGCAAGAACGCGGTGGTCATGCTCAAGGCCACCGGTAGCGATCCGGACACCGGAGCGCCCGTCGCCGAGACGCTCACAACCCTGGTGATCCGGGGCGAAGGCGGGTTCGGCGGCCAGCCGGGGCAACGGCCCGCGGGGGCCGCGATCCCCGACCGTGCACCCGACGCCAGCGTCGCGTTGTCCACCCGGGAAGACCAGGCCCTGATCTACCGGCTCTCCGGTGACCGCAATCCGCTCCACAGCGATCCGTGGTTTGCTCAACTTGCCGGATTCGAGAAACCGATCCTGCATGGACTGTGCACCTACGGGGTCGCCGGACGGGCACTCGTCGCCGAACTCGGCGGCGGTGACGCCACCAAGATCACCGCTGTCGCGGCGCGGTTCACGTCGCCGGTATATCCCGGAGATACCCTGACGACCTCGATCTGGCGCCTAGAATCGGGCAGCGCGGTGTTCCGCACCGAAGCCGCCGCCACCGACGGCTCCGGTGCCCGACCGGTTCTAGAGGACGGCGAGGTCGAGTACACCGCGTGACTGGGGATGCGCGGCAAATTTTACGTCTGGGAAAATGTTTGCTGGCCTGGTAGCCTTCGCTGAGCGCGGGGGTAGTTGATCTGGACCTGGGCGGTTGCGACAGGGGTGGGCCGATGTTCGACGGTTTGCGGAGTTCCTCCGCTGCCCGGATCAATCCTGGGCTGTGGCGGGTCGATCAGTACTACTGGTTCACCGCGATCCTCGCCGCGCGCGGACTGCAGACCGCCGCATCCCGGCTGGTGGCGCTGTGTATCGCGATGTTGGGTCTGCTTCCCGTCGGCCTGATGACCAGTCGGCTCGGTCCTCAGGGGCTGAGCATGCGGATCGCCGCGATCGTCATCGCGGTCGCGTCGCTCGCGATGGCCGCCCTGTGGCTGCGTGACCAGTGGCCGTCCCGCGGCCAGTCCGTGTTCTGCGCCGTCTTCGGCGCCGTCGCGGTGGGGGTGTCCTGCCTGGTCATCTCTGGTCCGATCATCGCGTTCCTCGGTGCGGTGATGTACGTGGTGCTGACGGTGTTCGTGGTGTGCTTCCACTCCGTCCGGCTGCTGGCACTCATCTGGGTGATCGCGGCGGTGGTACTCGGAGTGCTGTTCGCGCGGTTGGCGTCCACCGACCTCGCGGTGGCGGTCTGTGCGCTGACGGTCGTGGTGCTGGTCAACGCGTTCGTGGCGTTCTCCTGCCGCGCGGTGATCAAGCTGCTGCAGCCCAACGCCGGCCACGACGACATCGAACAGCTCACCGGCCTGCTGCACCGTGACGCGTTCTACCGCTCGGTCGCGACGTTGCTGGCCTCGCGCAGTCGCAGCGCGGACCAGTACCTGGTCGTCGTCGCCGTCAACATCGACAGCTTCTCGCTGCTGCTCGGCCTGTCCGGCTCGCGTGGCGGGAACCGGGCGCGCGTGACGGTCGGGCAGGCACTGCGCGAGACCGTCCGGCACAACGCGATCGTCGCCCACGTCTCCGAAGACGACTTCCTCATCGCCGACACCTTCACCACCGCCGACGCCTCACCTTTGGTGGAGCGTATCCGCGGCGCCATCGTCGCCACCCCGCAGCGGTTGACGGCAAGCATCGGCGTGGTGGTCACGCCGCTGCCCCCGCTGGCCGCCGAGCCGCCTGACGAGGTTCTCGACAAGTTGATCAGCGTCGCCACGCAGGCGATCGAACAGGCCAGGATGACCGGCGGCAACCAGGTGCGTTACGTCCTGCGGCCCAATCTCGACGAGGACGGCCACGACACCGTGGGCGGCCCGGGCGACGACTGGCCGGACGCCGACCGAACCGCCTGACTGTCGAACATTTGTTCGATAGACTGGCTCGGTGGGATGGCACACCGGTCCGCCGAGCTGGACCGAGATGGAACGCGTACTCAACGGCAAGCCGCGCCGCGCCGGCTGGCCCATCGACGCGCACGTCGGCGATGGCGGGGACAGCCCGGCCTGGTCGCGTAAGCGTGGGCAGTACGAGGCGCCCGGGGGGCGCGGCCGCCCGGTGGATGCTGTTCGGCAGACGCCCTACGCCGAACTGCACGCCCATTCGGCCTACAGCTTCCTCGACGGTGCCAGCACGCCGGAGGAACTCGTGGAGGAGGCGGCCCGGCTCGATCTGCGGGCCATCGCGTTGACCGACCACGACGGGCTCTACGGGGTGGTGCGGTTCGCCGAGGCGGCCAGGGAGCTCGGCATGGCCACGGTGTTCGGCGCGGAGTTGTCCCTGGGGGGTGGAACCCGCACGGACGTTCCCGACCCGCCCGGGCCGCATCTGCTGGTGCTCGCCCGCGGGCCGGAGGGCTACCGGCGGTTGTCCAGGCAGCTGGCGGCAGCGCATCTGGCGGGTGGCGAGAAGGGGGTGCTGCGCTATGACGTCGACTCGCTGACCGAGGCCGCGGGCGGACACTGGCAGATTCTCACTGGCTGCCGCAAAGGGCATGTCCGCCAAGCGCTTTCCGCAGGTGGTCCGGAAGCCGCGGCGGCGGCGCTCGCCGATCTTGTCGACAGGTTCGGGCGTGACCGGGTCACCGTCGAGCTCACTCACCACGGCCACCCGCTCGACGACGAGCGCAATGCCGCCCTCGCCGCGCTCGCCCCGCGGTTCGGTCTCGGGGTGGTCGCCACCACCGCCGCGCACTTCGCGGAACCGTCCAGGGGCAGGCTCGCCATGGCGATGGGCGCGATCCGGGCCAGGAACTCGGTCGACGAGGCGGCGGGTTACCTTGCCCCGCTGGGAGGTTCGCACCTGCGGTCAGGCGCGGAGATGGCGCGGGTGTTCGCCCACTGCCCGGAGGTGGTCACCGCCGCCGCCGAACTCGGTGAGCAGTGCGCCTTCGGCCTGGCTCTGATCGCTCCGCAACTGCCGCCCTTCGACGTGCCCGACGGGTATACCGAGAACAGCTGGCTGCGGCACCTGGTGATGCAGGGTGCCCGTGAGCGTTACGGCCCGCCCGAACGCGCCTCCCGTGCGTACGCCCAGATCGAGCATGAGCTGGCGGTCATCGAACAGCTGAACTTTCCCGGCTACTTCCTGGTGGTGCACGACATCACCCGGTTCTGCCGGGAGAGTGACATTCTGTCCCAGGGCCGGGGATCGGCTGCCAACTCGGCCGTCTGCTACGCGCTCAAAGTCACCAACGTCGACCCGATCGCCAACGAGCTGTTGTTCGAACGGTTTCTGTCGCCGGCGCGCGACGGTCCACCCGACATCGACATCGACATCGAATCCGATCTGCGCGAGAAGGCGATCCAGTACGTCTACGACCGCTACGGACGGGAGTACGCCGCACAGGTGGCCAACGTGATCACCTATCGCGGTCGCAGCGCGGTGCGGGACATGGCTCGCGCGCTGGGGTTTTCGCAGGGGCAGCAGGACGCCTGGAGTAAACAGATCAGCCAGTGGGGCAATCTGGCCGACGCGACCCACGTCGAGGACATTCCCGAGCCCGTGATCGACCTGGCCATGGAGATCTCGAACCTTCCGCGACACATGGGCATCCATTCCGGCGGCATGGTGATCTGTGACCGGCCGATCGCCGATGTGTGTCCGGTGGAGTGGGCGCGGATGGAGAACCGCAGTGTGCTGCAGTGGGACAAAGACGACTGTGCAGCAATCGGTTTGGTGAAGTTCGATCTGCTGGGCCTCGGGATGCTCTCGGCGCTGCACTATGCGATCGACCTGCTGGCCGAGCACAAAGGGCTCGAGGTGGATCTGTCCACGCTGGATCTGTCCGAGGCCGCCGTGTACGAGATGCTGCAGCGGGCCGATTCGGTGGGGGTGTTCCAGGTGGAGTCCCGGGCGCAGATGGCCACCCTGCCCCGGCTGAAGCCGCGCATGTTCTACGACCTGGTGGTCGAGGTCGCGCTGATCCGGCCCGGACCGATCCAGGGCGGGTCGGTGCACCCCTATATCAAGCGCCGCAACGGGGAGGAAGAAGTCACCTACGACCATCCGTCGATGGAGTCGGCGCTGCGAAAAACCCTGGGCGTGCCGCTGTTTCAGGAGCAACTGATGCAGCTGGCCGTCGACTGTGCCGGATTCTCCGCCTCGGAGGCAGACCAACTGCGCCGGGCGATGGGGTCCAAACGGTCCACGGAGAAGATGCGCCGGCTGCGCCAGCGCTTCTTCGACGGGATGGCCGACCTGCACGGAGTCACCGGAGAGGTGGCCCAGCGGATCTACGAAAAGCTGGAGGCGTTCGCCAACTTCGGTTTCCCGGAGAGTCATTCGCTGAGCTTCGCGTCGCTGGTGTTCTACTCGTCCTGGTTCAAGCTGCACCATCCCGCGGCGTTCTGCGCGGCGCTGCTGCGGGCGCAACCGATGGGTTTCTACTCGCCGCAGACGCTCGTCGCCGACGCCCGACGGCACGGCGTCGCCGTGCACGGTCCGGACGTCAACGCCAGCCTCGCGCACGCCACGCTGGAGAACGCGGGGCTCGATGTGCGGCTGGGTCTCGGCAGCGTGCGTCATATCGGCGACGAGCTGGCGGGGTTCCTGGTTGACGAGCGGAAAGCGAACGGGCCCTTCCGGTCTCTGACCGATGTGACCCGACGGGTGCAGCTGTCGGTGCCGCAGACCGAGGCGCTGGCCACCGCGGGCGCGCTCGGATGCTTCGGGATCACCCGGCGGGAAGGTCTGTGGGCGGCCGGCGCCGCGGCAGGCGAGCGGCCCGACCGGCTGCCCGGCGTCGGGTCGGCATCGCACATCCCGTCGTTGCCCGGGATGACCGAGGTGGAGTTGACCGCTGCGGACGTGTGGGCGACCGGGGTGTCGCCGGACCGCTATCCGACCGAGTTCCTGCGCGAGAACCTGGACGCCATGGGTGTGGTGCCTGCCGACCGGCTGCTGTCGGTACCGGACGGCACCCGGGTGCTGGTGGCGGGAGCGGTGACACATCGGCAGCGGCCCGCCACCGCACAGGGGGTGACGTTCATGAACCTCGAGGACGAGACCGGCATGGTCAACGTGCTCTGCTCCCGCGGGGTCTGGGCCCGGCACCGCAAGCTGGCGCAGACCGCGTCGGCGCTGGTGGTCAGGGGCATCGTGCAGAACGCCACGGGGGCGGTCACGGTGGTGGCCGACCGGATGGGGCCGCTGAGCATGCGGGCGGCGCCGAAGTCCCGCGACTTCCGTTGAGCCTCAGCCGATCACGACCAGTACGGCCATCCCGTTGTCGGCCGCTGAACGGTAGAACGACTGCAGTTGGTCGAATGACTCCTGCACGGTGTCGAGCCATCCCGGATCGGCGGCGAACCCACCCGGTTCCACCCCGTCGTCGTCCATCTCCTCCGGGTCGAACCGGTCGGCGATCAGCGTCCGATCGAACCCGCTCAGCGCCCGCTCGATCTGGGCGGTCCACTGCACGTCGTTGACGGTGGGCGAATCGTAGGCCACCTCATCGTGTCCCAGCACCGCGGCCACCAGCGGGTCGTCGAAGTCCTCGCGATCGCCGTCCGGGCCCGCCAGCACGTACACCAGCGCCTCGTAGGCGTTGGTCAGGTCCAGCAGTAGACCCTCGGCCCGGTCGCCGGAGGCCAGCATCCCCAGCGCGGCGCCCGGCTCCTCGGCGCCGAGCGCGGCGGCCAGCATCTCGGCCCGGACCGCGCGATACGTTGCGTAATCCCCCATGGTCGGAGGCTACGCCCGTGCGGTCCGGCATCGACGCCGCGAGCCGAATGTAATCTCGGGACAATGAACCTCAACCTCTCCGCCGATGAAGTGTTGACGACCACCCGATCCGTGCGTAAGCGGCTCGATTTCGACAAGCCGGTGCCTCGCGAGGTGCTGATGGAATGTCTCGACATCGCACTCCAGGCGCCGACGGGTTCCAACACCCAGGGCTGGCAATGGGTGTTCGTCGAGGATCAGGAGAAGAAGAAGGCGCTGGCCGACATCTACCGGACCAACGCGACACCGTATCTCGATGCCGAAAAACCCACCTACGGCGACAGCCGAGACGAGCGGACGCCGCTGGTGGTCGACTCGGCGAAATACCTCAACGAGCACCTCGACAAGGTGCCGGTGATGCTGATCCCGGTGCTGGAAGGCAAGGTCGAAGGCACCCCGTCCGGCCACAGCGCGGGATTCTGGGGTTCGCTGCTGCCCGCCGTGTGGAGCTTCATGCTGGCCCTGCGGTCCCGCGGGCTGGGGTCGGCCTGGACGACGCTGCATCTGCTCGGCGACGGCGAACAGCAGGCCGCAGAGCTTCTCGGCATCCCGTTCGACAAGTACAGCCAGGCCGGACTTTTCCCGATCGCCTACACCGTGGGCACCGACTTCAAGAAGGCCAAGCGGCTGCCCGCGGAGCAGCTGACCCACTGGGACACCTGGTAGACCGCGGGGTCAGACCGCGCCGGCGAAACCCTGCTGGCGCCATGCTTCATACACCGCGACGGCGGCCGCATTCGACAGGTTCAGCGAGCGGCGCCCGCTCAGCATCGGGATCCGCACCTGCGACGTGATGTGCGGGTCGGCCAGGGTGGCCTGGTCGAGGCCGGTCGGTTCCGGACCGAACATCAGCACGTCGCCGGGCCGGTATGCCACGTCGGCGAAGGACGCGCTCGCATGCGCGGTGAACGCGAACACCCGGTCCGGAGTCAGTGCCGACCATGCCGCGTCGAGGCCGCCATGCACGGTGACCGACGCCAGATCGTGGTAGTCCAGGCCAGCGCGGCGCAGCTTCGGTTCGGACAGATCGAAACCCAGCGGTTCCACGAGATGGAGTTCGCAGCCGGTGCCCGCGACCATCCGGATCGCGTTACCGGTGTTCGGAGCGATCCGCGGCGAATAGAACATGACGCGGAACACCGCGAGCTACCTCCAGACGTATGGGTCCCTGGAAGGTTACGTCGCCGCCGCCCGCGTCAGTCCAGGCATGCTCCGTAGCTGGCGACCGACACCAGACCGGCAAGGGTGTCGAGGTCGACCACCTCACCGCTCATCGCTCGCATCATGGGGGAATCACCGATTTCCGAGGCATCGGCCAGCAAGGCCATTTCCACTCCGTTGTGGACCATCGTCGCACCTCCAGTGCAGCCGGGGCACCCGTCGAAACGCTCGAATCGGCGGGTCTCGTGCTACTCCATTGTCGCGACGGCGAACCTCGAAAAGGTAACGAACACCTACCGTTTCGGCGGATGGCCGCCGAGCGCCAAGCGACTAGTCGAGACTTTCTTCGTAGCGGGCGATGGCCGCCAGGCCGTCGTGCACCTCGATACCGACCACTTCGCCACCCATGGCCCGCATCATCGGTGAGTCGCCGATCTGCGAGACGTCGGCCAGCGTTGCCTGCGTATCCGGATCCTCGTGCATCGTCGCACCTCCAATATGGGCGCAGTACCCGTCGATCCGGAGTTTCAATCGCGCGCGCCGAAGGCGCGGTGTTCACGGGCGTCGCCGGCCGGTGGGCAGCTTTGCTGGGCTGGATGGCGGCGGCTCGTCGGTGTGTTTGCGGGCGTCCGCTGCTGGTGTAGCAACGGTGGAAAGCCCGAGGTCGGGCTGGCATACTCGTCCAATTGCCAGGCCCAGCACGCTCGCCCGCCTGAGAGCACCGTCCGCAGGAAGCCTTATGAACGACGCTCGATCTCTGATCTGCGCGCGCCCGACCGACCGCGCGGGTCGACGGTGAAGCCCGACCACCGGCCGTCGCGACTGGCGCTGTCCAACTGGCCGGTCCGGGCCAAGGTGCTGGCCATCGTGATGGTGCCGCTGGTGCTGGCGTCGGTGTTCGGTGGCCTGCGCATCTACTCCAGCACGCAGTCTGCGGTCGACCTCGACCGCGCCTCCGCACGGGCCGACATGGTGCCCGCCGTGGCCGAGTACATGGCAGCGCTGGAGGGCGCCATGGTGACCGCCACCGAAGGCGGCAACACCCAGGCCGCCGCCGCGGCGTACGAGTCCAGCAAGACCGAGCTGGAGCACCTGCTCGGTGCGGCCCCGGTCGACGACAGCGTCCGACTGGCGACCAATACGTTGATCGACTACGGGCAGGACCTCCTCGACAAGATCGCCGCCAACACCATCGATCTGCGCGGGCGGGTGATGAGCTACGCACCCCTGCTCGTCACGGCAGAGACCGCGATCTCCGGTCTCGTCGGCGCCGACGATGCGAGCGTGCGGGCCGAGGGCGAGGCACTTTCGCGTGCCGTCGGCGCCCGGGGCCAGATGGCGCTGCAGCAGATGCTCGTCACCCGGGGCGGCGAACTTCCCGAACCCGATCTGCGGTCGGCCATCGTCGCCATCGCCGGCACCGAGCCGGCGACCGTGACGGCGATGGGCGCATTCCTCGGCGGCGCGTCCGACCGGGCGGCCACGCTGCGCTCGGAAATGGTCAGGCGGCTGTCGGTGCTGTCCGATCCCGCGTCGGTGCTGGTCGGTAACCCGAACCTGCTGGCGTCCCAGCGGGTCACCTCCGACATCGCCGAGGGCGTGATCGCGCTGACCTCCGACGAGATCCCGGCGACGGTGGCCCAGCGCGCGGACGACGCCCGCACCGCGGCCATCCGCGACGCCGCACTCGTCGGTGCCGCGATTTTGATCGCGCTGGTGATCGTGACCCTGGTCGCCCGATCGATGGTGCGGCCACTGCGCACGCTGCGCGACAGCGCGCTGAAGGTCGCCCACGACGACCTGGCGCGTGAGGTCGAGCACGTGCGCACCGACGGCAAGGAGTTCCCGGTGCAGCCGATCCCGGTGCACACCACCGAGGAGGTCGGGCAGGTCGCCCATGCCGTCGACGAGCTCCACCAGCAGGCGATCGCCCTGGCCGGCGAGCAGGCCCGCCTGCAGCTTCAGGTCACGGACATGTTCGAAACGTTGTCGCGGCGCAACCGTTCGCTGGTCGACCAGCAGCTCTCGCTGATCGACCGGTTGGAGCGCGACGAGGAGGATCCGGAGCGGCTGGACAGCCTGTTCCGCCTCGACCACCTGGCGGCGCGGATGCGACGCAATGGCGCCAACCTGATGGTGCTGGCGGGTGCGCAGGTCGCGCGCGAGCAGTCCGAACCCGTGCCGGTGAGCGCACTCGTCAACGCCGCCGCGTCGGAAGTCGAGGATTACCGGCGGGTGAGCACCGAGGGTCTCCCCGATAGCGAGATCGACGGCGCGGTCGCGGGCGATCTGGTGCACCTGCTGGCCGAACTCCTCGACAATGCGCTGCGGTACTCACCCCCGACCACCCCGGTCCATGTGTCGGCCGTGCACACCGGCAACAACGGCCTGGTGGTCGAGGTCAGTGACACCGGCCTGGGGATGACGGAGTCGGACCTGCGGGTGGCCAACACCCGGTTGCAGTCCGGCGGCGAGGTGAACCCGTACACCGCGCGGCACATGGGCCTGTTCGTGGTGGGCAGGCTGGCCACCGCCCACGGCTTCGTGGTCCGTCTGCGCAGCACTGTCGCCGGCCGACCCGACTCGGGCACCACTGCCGGGGTGTACATCCCGGCCCGCCTGCTGGTCCGCTCCGGGCTGACGCGGCACCCCGAGCCCGCGGAACCGATGCCCGAGGTCACCGTCGCTCCCGCGCTCGAACCCGGCTGGGGCGTCAACGGCGTCAATGGCGTCAGGAGCGGCAGCGCCGTCAGCGACGACCGAGATGTCGATGCCGCCGTCCCGGCCGTCGAACTGCTGCCCCAGCGCCGCCCGGGCGCCAGTGGGATCGCCGACACCCCGGCCACGCCGTTCGAGCCGATCCCGGTGGCTTCCGCCCAGCCGACCCCACCGGCGCCACGGCAGGATATCGCCGCGTTTCTGTCGGCACGGTCTCAGCCACCCGCCCCGGCGGTCGATCCGGAACCGGCGCCGACGGCCAACGGGCATGCGCGACACTCGGCGCGCGGCGAGGCCGCCGATGACGACGCGATCTACAAGAAGATGCTGTCGGAGTGGCTCGTCGACCCGCACGAGTTGTCCTACAGCACCGACCTCAACTGGAAGTCCGTCTGGGACAACGGCTGGTCGGCGGCGCGGGCGGCAGAGTCGGTGCCGGTGCGCGACCACACCGTCGACGGCCTGCCGGTCCGCCAACCCGGTGCCCGTCTGGTCCCGGGGACGGCCGACGGTGCGCCGCGGCCGGTGGCATCGGCAGGCGAGTCCGTGCGCGATCCCGACGCTGTCCGTGCCAGCATCGGCGGCCACTTCGGTGGTGTGCAGGCCGGCCGCAGGCGGGCGCAGGAAACACCGGGAGCGCACAGGGAATGACGGAACCCGGTGCATCGCTCGACTGGCTGGTGGCGCGGTTCGCCCGCGAGGTATCCGGGGTGTCGCACGCCATCCTGGTGTCGGCCGACGGCCTGCTGATGGCGTCCAGCGAGCACATCCCCGGGGAGCGGGCCGACCAACTGGCCGCGGTGGCGTCCGGGCTGGCGAGCCTGTCCGCGGGAGCCGCGCGGCTGTTCGAGGGCGGCAATGTCCTGCAGTCGGTCGTCGAAATGGACAACGGGTACCTGTTGCTGATGCGTGTCGGTGACGGGTCCAACCTCGCAGCGCTGGCCAACCGCGGCTGCGACATCGGCCAGATCGGTTATGAGATGGCGATCCTCGTGGAGCGGGTGGGCGCCGTCGTGCAGTCGCAGCGCCGCAGCCCGCAGCACTCCTGAGCGCGCATGGGGGCGCACGACAGGGAGCAGGGCCGCAGCGAGCCGAATCTGGTGCGCCCGTACACGCTGACGGCGGGACGTACCGACGCCGGTGTGCAACTGCCGCTCGAGGCGCCGATCGGGGTAATGACGCCGTCGCAGCCGTCCCGCTGGCCGGGCAACGACGTCCGTGGTCAGATCCTGTCGCTGTGTACCGAGCGCCCGTCGGTCGCCGAGATTGCCGCGCATCTCTCGCTTCCGCTCGGCGTGGCGCGGGTACTTGTCGGTGATCTGGTGGTGCAGGGTTATGTGCAGGTGCACGCCACCCTGGCGGAGGCCGCGACGGCCGATGAACGACGAGAACTGATCGGAAGGACACTGCGTGGCCTCAGGGCACTCTGACTCTCGCGGCCGGGCGGCGTCGACCAAGATCGTCGTCTCCGGCGGCTTCGGTGCGGGCAAGACGACCTTCGTCGGAGCCGTGTCGGAAATCGTGCCGCTGCGCACCGAGGCGCTGGTGACCAACGCGTCGGCCGGGCTCGACGGACTGGACGCCACCCCCGACAAGACGACGACCACGGTGGCGATGGACTTCGGTCGCATCAGCCTCGACGACGATCTGGTGCTGTACCTGTTCGGTACCCCGGGGCAGCGCCGGTTCTGGTTCATGTGGGACGACCTGGTCCGCGGGGCCATCGGCGCGATCATCCTGGTCGATGTCCGCCGCCTCGAGGACAGCTTTGCCGCTGTGGACTTCTTCGAGGCGCGCAACCTGCCGTTCCTGGTTGCCGTGAACGAGTTCGACGGCGCGCCCCGCCACGCGTTGAGTGCGGTGCGTACCGCGCTGGCACTGCCGGAGCGGGTCCCGGTCATCACGGTCGACGCCCGAAGCAGGGAGTCGGCCAAGGCCGCGCTCATCACCGTCGCCGAGTATGCGTTGAGTCGGCTGGCGCCGACCGGCTGAATGGACTCCCACGAAGCCGATCGCGAATTCGACGGCGACGAGTTCCGCGACGAGGATCTCAGCCGGCTGCGCACCGAACGGGTCGTGTTCACCGAATGCGACTTCACCGGTGCCGACCTCAACGACTCCGAGCACATCGGGTCCGCCTTCCGCAACTGTACGTTTCGCCGGACTTCGCTGTGGCACAGCTCCTTTCGGCACTGCAGCTTCCTGGGCTCGACGTTCACCGAGTGTCGGATGCGCCCGCTGACACTGGTCGAGGTGGACTTCACGCTGGCGGTCCTGGCCGGCGTCGACCTGCGCAAGGTGGATCTGTCGGACTGCCGACTGCGCGAGACCAGCCTGGTGGGCACCGATCTGCGCGAGGCCGTGCTGGCGCGTGCCGATCTGACCGGCGCGCGGGTTCAGGACGCCAGGCTCGACAAGGCCGACCTGCGCGGGGCCCGGGTCGACCCGACGTTCTGGACCACCGCCGCGCTGCGTGGCGCCAAGGTCGACATCGAGCAGGCGATTGCGTTCGCCGCTGCCCACGGCCTCGACATCGGGTGAGCCCGGCGTCGCCGCTGGTCAAAAAACCGCACGCCACAGGGTGTTTGACCCCATAGCCAGAAAAGTCGCATGTGTGATGCGCAATTACTAGCGTCGGTGATGGTTCGACAACCGAAAGGAACCCCCGATGACCGTCACCGCAGCACCCGTCGAGTTGGATCCCGCGCAGGCGCAGATCGTCTCCGCAACGCTTCCGCTCATCGGCGCGCACATCGATGAGATCACCACGGAGTTCTACCGGCGCATGTTCAGTGCGCACCCCGAACTTCTGCGGACTCTGTTCAACCGTGGCAATCAGGCCCAGGGCGCGCAGCAGCGCGCCCTGGCAGCGGCGATCGCCACCTTCGCGAGCCACCTCGTCGACCCCGAGCTGCCGCATCCGGCCGAGTTGCTGTCCCGCATCGGGCACAAGCACGCTTCGCTAGGGGTGACCGCGGACCAGTACCCGGTGGTGCACGAGCACCTCTTCGGTGCGATCGTTGCCGTCCTCGGCGAGGACACCGTCACCGCGGACGTCGCGCAGGCCTGGGATCGGGTGTACTGGATCATGGCCGACACGCTGATCGGGCTCGAGCGCGAGCTCTACGGCGCGGCGGGGGTGGCCGACGGCGACGTCTACCGCCGGGCGCGGGTGGTCGCACGGGTGGACACCCCCTCCGGCACGGTTGTGCTCACGGTTCGCCCTCAGGGTGGAGAGTTCGGTGATTTCCTTCCCGGACAATATGTTTCGGTGGGTGTCACGCTGCCTGACGGCGCCCGTCAGCTGCGCCAGTACAGTCTCGTCAACGCTGCGGGCGGCGGCGAGCTGACATTCGCGGTCCGGCCGGTTGCTGCCGTCGCCGGTCGACCCGCCGGCGAGGTGTCGTCGTGGATCGCCGCCAACGTGTGGGTGGGTGACATGATCGACGTCACGGTGCCCTTCGGTGACCTGCCCGCACCCGACGGTGGTACACCGCTGGTCCTGATCTCGGCGGGCATCGGGATCACGCCGATGATCGGGATTCTCGAGTACCTCGCAACGTCGGCTCCGCACACACCGGTGCAGGTGCTGCATGCCGACCGCAGCGAGCAGGTGCATCCGTTGCGCGAACGCCAGCGCGAGCTGACCGAGATGCTGCCCGGCGCGCGCCTGGACGTCTGGTACGAGGACGGCCCACCGGCGGGTACACCGGACGCGCACACCGGGCTGATCGACCTGGCCGCCGTCGAGTGGCCCGACGACGCGCACGTCTATCTCTGCGGAAACGACGGTTTCGTGCGCGCGGTGCGCGCGCAGCTGAGCGCGCGCGGCATCACGCAGCGGGTGCACTGTGAACTCTTCTCGCCCAACGACTGGCTGCTCGGTTAGTCGGGGCTGAGCGCGCGGGTCACGAGGTCGGCGATCGTCCGGCAGAAGTCCGGGTCCACCGGCAGATCGGTGTACAACGCCAAGGTGTGGATCGGGGAGGTCAGCAGTTGCAGGGCGACAAGAGGTTTGACATCGCTGCGCAGCTCGCCCCGTGCGGCGGCACGCTCGAAGATCTCCTCGATCGCCGCGCGCCGCAACAGCCAGAACTGCACCCGGGTGTCGGAGTCGACCACCAGCGACTTGCTGTCGACCACGAGCATCCTGGCGATCCGGCGACCGATCTCGTTGTTGAGGTGATTGCCGATCGACAGTGCGAGCACGGTGAGATCGCCGTGCAGTGACCCCGTATCCGACTGCGGGACCATGGATTCGCTGTAGGTGCGCAACGTGTCGATGATGAGTTGGCGCTTACTGGTCCAGGTCTGGCGGATGTAGTCGGCGGTGAGCCCCGACCGCTGGGCGACGCCCTCGATGCTGAATCTGTCCACGCCCCACTGCTGGACTTCGGCGAGCGCGGCGTCGAGCACCGCGGCGCGTTGCGACTCGTCGGCCTCGGACCCCACGTTGTCCCCCTGTGTCCCCCTGTACCTTCCCGGGCGCCGAGAGTACGGAAGTTTGCGGGACGCCGTGCCGAAATCGCACTCCGGCAGCCGGATCAGATCAGCTGGCGGCCTTGAGCCGGATCTTCCACCGCACCAAGCTCAGATAGCCGACGCAGATCATCCCCTGCATGGCCATGTTGAACCACCACGTGCCCGCGGCGTGTTTCCAGTGCGAGTCCTGCGGGGTCAGCGGGCCGGGTACGAGCCTGAGCAGATCGATGGTCGACGCCGTCGAGGCGAAGCCCCACCGGGCCGGCGTGAACCACGACAACTGGTCGAGACCGATGCGGCCGGTCACCGGAATCATGCCGCCCTGGAACACCAACTGCGACATGATCGCGATCACCAGCAGAGGCATGATCTGCTCGCTCGACTTGGCGATGGCGGACAGGGCCAAGCCGACCATCGCCGCGCCCACACAGCAGGCCGCCACATCGACGTACAACTCGAGGGACCGGTTGGGTATCACCGCGCCGCGCTCCACCGCCCCGGGGCCCCATCCCTTCCCCAAGATGTTGATGGCGACGACGACCCCCGACTGCAGGAGGGCGAACCCGGCGAAGACGAAGACCTTGGCGAACATGTATGCGGTCGTGGACAACCCGACCGCCTGCTCACGCAGGAAGATCGCCCGCTCGCCGATCAGCGCGCGGATGGTCAGCGCGGTGCCCATGAAGATGGCGCCCACGTTGAGCAGCACCAGAATCTGGCCCGGCTCGTTCGGTGCCTCACCGCCCTGGATCGCAGGGACGGGCACGCCGAAGCCGACATCTCCCGGCACCGACAGCGACAGCGCACCCATGATGAACGGCAGGAACGCCAGGAAGATGAAGTAGCCGCGGTCGGAGACGATCAGCCGCATCTGGCGGCGCGAAATCGTGGAGAACTGCTTTCGGACGCTGGTGCGGGTCGGCGAGCCGAGGTCGGCGGGTTGCTGGGTGGCCGGCCGCGGCGGTGGTGGACCGTGGCGCTCGAGGTAGCGCCGCTTCGCGGACTCTGGATCGCCGGCGACCGTGCTGAAGATGTCGGCCCAGTTGGTTGTTCCGAGCTCCGGCCCGATCTGGCTGGGCGGACCGTTGAACGCGGTCTTGCCGCCCGGGGCCAGCAACAGCACCTGGTCGCACACATCGAGGTAGGTCAGCGAGTGGGTGACGACGAGCACGACACGGCCGGCGTCGGCGAGCTGACGCAGCATCGTCATGACCTGGCGGTCCAGCGCGGGATCCAGGCCCGAGGTCGGCTCGTCGAGAATCAGCAGCGACGGACCGGTGAGCAGCTCAAGGGCCACCGAGGCACGTTTGCGCTGTCCACCGGAGAGCTTGTCGACGCGGGTGTCGAGGTGCTTGGTCATCTCGAGTTCTTCGAGGACCTCGTTGACGACCTGTTCGCGGTCTGCCTTCGTGGTGTCGGGGGGAAGTCGGAGTTCGGCGGCGTACATCAGGGCCTGGCGGACGGTGAGCTCGCCATGTACCACGTCGTCCTGGGGCACCATGCCGATCCGGGAGCGGAGCGAGGCGTATTCGGCGTGCACGTCGTGGCCCTCGAACGACACCTGGCCCGTCGTGGGATGGGTGTATCCCGCGACCAGTCGCGCGAAGGTCGATTTACCCGCGCCGGACGGTCCGATCACCGCGGTCAGCGTGCCGGGACGGGCGGACATGGAGATGTTGTCCAGCAGCGTCTTGTTGCCCTCGATGGTCCAGGTGACCCCGTGGACCTCGAGTCCGCCGGTGGCGGTGTCGGCGGCGGTCTCGGTGCGGCGGACCAGGGTGCCGTCGCGGAACACCAGGTCGACGTTGCCGATGGTGACGGTGTCGCCGTCGGTCAGCGGTGCGTCGTCGACCCGCACGCCGTTGACGAAGGTGCCGTTGATGCTTCGGTTGTCGCGGATCTCGGCGCCGGACGGGGTGGTGACCAACGTGGCGTGGTGGCGCGAGGCCAGTACGTCGTTGATGACGATGTCGTTGTCGCCGGCGCGGCCGATCTTGATCGACCCCGGCGGCGCCTTGGGCGCGCTGCCGGGCCGCAGGATCCGCAACATGCTGGTCGCGATGTTGCCGTCGCCGCCTCCCCGCGGAGCCGCGGCCGGTCCCATGACGGTGGCCGACTCCATCGCGGGCGCGGAGATGGGTTGCGGAACGGGAGCAGGCCGGGACGTGGCGGCGGGGTAGGGCTGGGACTGGTTGCCGGTGACAGGGCGGTGCACGGGCGGCCGCCCCGTCGGGGCCGACGGCGGGGGCGGCGGCGGGGCGGGCCACGTCGCGCTGGGTCGTCCCGGCGCGGGTGTCGGACCGGATCGGCCTGTGACCGGCACTGCGACCGTCGGCGGCGGTGTGCCCGCCGAACCCTGGTGGCGGCCGACCTCGAAGGTCAGCAGCGGACCGTCGGGATTGCCGATGTGGAGTTGTCCGCCGTCGGCGATGTCGACGGCGGGAACGCGCCTGCCGTTGACGTACATGCCGTTGAGGCTGCCGTTGTCGATGGCGATCCACCGACCCTGGTCGAATCTGAGCACCAGATGGGCGCGCGAGATCAAGGGGTGGGCGATCCGCACGTCGGCCCGCAGGTCCCGCCCGACAACGACATCATTGCCGGCCGCGAAGGAGCGTGTGGATCCGTCGTACCGAACGGTCAGCGCAGGGGATACCGGGCGGCTCACAGAGACGCTCCGGCGGCGACATTAGACATCGCGGCCAACTCTATCGGTACCCGGTCAGGTAGGCAGGTGTCACCTGGCGGTGTCGGTGATCTGATACGGCGCCGTTATCTGCCTGTTTCTCGCACTGCCCACACGTGCGAACGCCGCATCGGCGACCGTGACCGCATCACGCGCCGGCGTGCATCTGCACATGTCGGCGTTGGTCGCGACACGCCCGTGGTGCTCGCCTTCTGCGCCGGGCAGCCTGCCTGCGTTCAGTGTATGTACGAATTCAGCTGTGGCTCAACGGAACAGCGCATCGTCGTCCCGTCTGTTGAGCGTTCGGTGGGCGCCGTGCGCGGCGCTCGCGCGATTTTTGGAGGAAAACCTCTATTTTAGGGTGGACCAATGCCGCGGCCCGCCCGATACACCGTCGACGCTCTCCTCGACGCTGCCGCGGAACTGCTCGCCGCCGACGGACCCGCCGCGGTCACGATGTCGGCGGTCGCGCGCAGCACAGGTGCCCCGAGTGGGTCGGTGTACCACCGGTTCCCGACCAGGGCGGCGCTGTGCGGCGAGCTGTGGGTGCGTACCGAGGAGCGCTTCCAGGAGCAGTTCGTCGAGGCGCTGACGAGCGCCGACGACCCTCAGCAGCGCTGTGTGGACGCGGCGTTGCGCCTTGTGCAGTGGTGCCGCGAGAACCCCGTGGAGGCGCAGGTGTTTCTCGCCGGACCTGACGACCTCGGAATGGGGGAGTGGCCCGACCCGTTGGCCGGGCGGCGGAAACGCTTGCAACGCAAGCTCAAGAAGGTGCTCGGTGATCTCCCCGGCGACCCCGGCCGGGTCACCGCCGCCGTGATGGACGTGCCCTCTGCGATCGTGCGGCGCCACCTGCGGGCGCGTCAGACCGTTCCGGCCAGCGCCGACGCGATCGTCGCCGACTGCGCCAGGGCCCTCATCTGCCCGAACTGACCGGCGACGGCGAACCTGTGCGGACGCAGTAGGTGTGGCTGTAGATCGTCGGCATGCACAGATTGCAGTGGTCGCAGATCGATTTCACGCTGCTGTCGGCCTTGATCCGGTTGAGCAGGTTGGGTTCGGCCAGCAGCGCACGGCCCATCGCGACGAAGTCGAAGCCCTCCGCCATCGCGCGGTCCATGGTCTCGCGGTTGGTGATGCCGCCGAGCAGGATCAGTGGCAGCGTCAGCTCGTCGCGGAACTTCTTGGCGTCCCGCATCAGATACGCCTCCTGGTACGGGTACTCCCGGAGGAACTTCTTGCCGGTCATCCGGATGCCCCAGCGCAGCGGCGGTGCGAAGGCCCCGGCGAACTCCTTCACCGGTGCGTCACCACGGAACAGATACATCGGATTGACCAGTGAGCTGCCGGCAGTCAGCTCGAGCGCGTCCAGGCCGCCGTCCTGCTCCAGCCACTTGGCGGTCTGCAACGACTCCTCGATCGGGATGCCGCCGCGCACCCCGTCGGACATGTTCAGCTTGGCGGTCACCGCGATCTGACTGCCGACGGCATCGCGGACCGCCCTGACCACGCCCCGCGCCACCTTGGCGCGGTTCTCCAGCGATCCGCCGAATTCGTCGGTGCGCCGGTTGAGCATGGGACTGAGGAACGCACTGGCCAGGTAGTTGTGACCCAGGTGGATCTCGACGGCATCGAAACCGGACTCGATCGCCAATCGCGCGGCGTTGGCGTGCGCCGCGGTCACGTCGCGGATGTCGTCGGCGGTGGCCTTCCTGGCGAATCGCATCGACAGCGGGTTGAAGAAGCGCATCGGAGCCAGCGCCGTGGCCTTGTTGGTGCGCGCGTTGGCCACCGGACCGGCGTGCCCGATCTGCGCGCTGATCGCCGCGCCCTCGGCGTGGATGGCGTCGGTGAGCCGGCGCAGGCCCGGCACGGCCTCGGGCCGCATCCAGAGCTGCCAGCCGTCGGTGCGTCCACCCGGAGCGACGGCGCAGTAGGCGACTGTCGTCATGCCGACCCCACCGGCCGCCGGCAGCCGGTGGTAGGTGATCAGATCCTCGGTGACCAGTGCGTCGGGCGTCGCCGCCTCGAACGTCGCAGCTTTGATGATGCGGTTGCGCAGCGTCAGCGGCCCGAGCGTGGCTGGGGCGAACACATCGTGCGGGGCGGTCATATCGCCGAGCATGCCACGCCGTCGTGGTGAACGATCGCAGCCTGTCAGAATGATTGCCGTGGGTGCAATAACTTTGGATGGTAAAGCCACGCGCGACGAGATCTTCGTCGATCTCGGCGAACGCGTCGCGGCGTTGACCGCGGCCGGACGGACGCCGGGGCTCGGCACGGTGCTGGTCGGCGACGACCCCGGGTCGCAGGCCTACGTCCGGGGAAAGCACGCCGACTGCGCCAAGGTCGGCATCAACTCGATCCGACGTGACCTGCCTGCCGACATCAGCCAGGCGGAACTCCTCGCGACCCTCGACGAGCTCAACGACAACCCGGAGTGCACCGGCTACATCGTGCAGTTGCCGCTACCCAAGCACCTCAACGAGAACGCCGCACTGGAGCGGGTGGATCCGGGCAAGGACGCCGACGGCCTGCACCCGATGAACCTGGGCCGGTTGGTGCTCAACGAGCCCGCGCCGCTGCCGTGCACGCCGCGCGGCATCGTTCATCTGCTGCGCCGCTACCAGGTGGAGATCGCCGGAGCGCACGTCGTGGTGATCGGTCGCGGCGTCACCGTCGGCCGGCCGCTCGGGCTGCTGCTGACCCGGCGTTCGGAGAACGCGACCGTGACGCTGTGCCACACCGCGACCCGGCACCTGCCGCAGATCACCCGCGAGGCCGACATCATCATCGCGGCGGCGGGAGTGCCGCACATGGTGACCGCCGAGATGGTGCGCCCCGGCGCGGCCGTCGTGGACGTCGGGGTCAGCCGAGACGACGCGGGCAAGCTCGTCGGCGACGTGCACCCCGACGTGTGGGACGTCGCCGGCCACGTGTCGCCGAACCCCGGCGGTGTCGGCCCGCTGACCCGAGCATTTCTGCTCACCAACGTCGTCGAGCGCGCTGAGGCTCTCGCGACGTGAGGTTCGCCCGCAGGGTGTGCGCGGGTCAGTGGCCGATTCTGCTGGTCGGACTCTTCCTGATCGCCGCGTTCGTCCTGGTGGCCGCGGGCTACTGGCGGCGCGGTGCGCTGGTCATGGCGATCGGTGTGGCGGTGGCGGCGTCCCTGCGCCTGGCCCTGCCGGAGGATCGGGTGGGTCTGCTCGCCGTCCGCACCCGCGGGGTGGACGTCGTCACCACCGCGTCGGTCAGCGCCGCGATGCTCTACATCGCGTGGACCATCGATCCGCTGGGCACCAGCTGACGTGGTTCAGCGCAGCGTCGCGCGGATGCACACCGTGACGTAGGGCAGGGCCAGTCCGCTGGTGTTGGCCAGTGCCGGGTGGGTGGCCAGCAATTCCCGGACGCGGTCCAGCGTGCGGGTGCGTACCTTCTCCGGCGAGGTGATGCAGTAGCTGCGCGAGGCCACCAGGTCGATCAAAGCCTGTGGCGTCAGGTAATTCGTCCACTCCACCAGATGGCGCTCGGCGTCGGTGAAGGAGGCGGGCAGGTCGACGGTCTGGCTGAACGGATCCACCTCGTGGCCGATGATCCGGCCCAGATCCTTGACCCAGCCCATGCGTTCGTCGCGGTTGTTCCACACCAACCCGAGCCTGCCGCCGGGACGCAGCACGCGGGCCACCTCTTTGATCGCCCGCTCCGGATCGAACCAGTGCCACGCCTGGGCTACCAGTACCGCGTCGACGCTGTTGTCGGGCAGCGGGATCTCCTCTGCCGTCCCGAGCAGCGCGGGCGTATCGGGCAGCGAGGAACTGAGCAGCTCGAGCATCTCCGGAATCGGGTCGACCGCAACGACATCGAGGCCGCGTTCGACAAGCCGGGTGGTCAGCTTCCCCGTACCGGCCCCGAGGTCGAGCACGTCGAGACGGTCGGAGGCGCCATCGGGCAGCAGCCAGTCGATCGACTCCGGCGGATAGGACGGCCGGCCCCGCTCATACGCGGCCGCCTCCGCGCCGAACGACAACGAGCGCTGATCGGACGGCCCTGTCACCGTGACGCCAACTCCAGCGTCCGCCGGATCAGCTTGCCGACGGCGTCGGTCTCCAGCAGGAAACCGTCGTGGCCGAATTCCGAGTCGACGACGTCGAGCCCGTCGCAGCCGGGCAGCAATTCGGCCAGCTCGGCCTGCAGACGCAGCGGGTACAACCGGTCGGAGGTGATGCCGCCGACAACGGTCGGCACCGGGCAGCCACGCAGTGCCGCCGCCACCCCGCCCCTGCCCCGGCCCACGTCGTGGCTGGACAAGGCATCGGTGAGGGCGACGTATGTGCCGGCATCGAAGCGCGCCAACAACTTTCGTCCTTGGTACTCCAGATAGCTCTGGATCGCGTAGCGACCGCCGGCGCCGGGGTCCTCGCCCGGCTGCGCATCGTTGCCGAACCGCTCGTCGAGTTCGGTCTCGCCGCGGTAGGTCAGATGCGCGAAGCGCCGCGCGAGTTCCAGACCGGCGTCGGGCGATAGCCCGGTGTCGTGATAGTCGCCGCCGCACCAGTTCGGGTCGGACTTGATGGCCGCCACCTGTGTGCTCTGCGTGCCGATCTGGTCGGCGGTCGCGCGGGCACCCACGGCGAGCACCAGTGCCGAGCGGACGGCGTCCGGATGCGTGACGGCCCATTCCAACGCCCGTGCCCCGCCCATGGATCCGCCGATGACCGCGGCCACCTCGGTGATGCCGAACCGTGCCAGCGCGGCGACGTCGGCGGCCACCTGGTCGCGCACCGAGATCGCCGGAAACCGTGACCCCCAGGCCTTCCCGTCCGGGGCGGCAGAGCTGGGTCCGGTCGAGCCGCGGCATCCGCCCAGGACGTTCGTCGAGATCGTGCACCACCGGTCGGTGTCGATCGGCGCGCCCGGTCCTGCGACGCCGTCCCACCAGCCGGGCGTCGGGTGATCGGGCCCGGCCGGTCCGGTGATGTGCGAGTCGCCGGTGAGGGCGTGCAGCACCACCACGACGTTGTCGCGGTTGGGCGACAACTCTCCCCACCGCTGCACGGCGATGGACACCTCGTCGATGACCTCGCCGTTCTCCAGCGTGAGTGGACCGATGTCGACCACGCCGATCTCCCCTTCCGGGGGCAGCGTGACACGGTCACTGAACACATCCACAATCGTCACGTCACAAACCTCAGGACGACGCCACGGCGTGCGGGGCGGACCCGTCGGCGTTGGTCAGGGCTTTGGCGGCAGCGAAGCCGCGATCGAGGTCGGCGAGGATGTCGTCGATGCCTTCGATACCGACGGCGAGCCGCACCAGTCCCGGGGTCACACCCGTCGTGAGCTGTTCCTCGGGGGACAGCTGCTGGTGCGTCGTGGAGGCCGGATGGATGACCAGTGAACGCACGTCGCCGATGTTGGCGACATGACTGTGCAGTGTGAGCGCGTCGACAAACGCCTTGCCCGCCGCGATGCCGCCGGCCAGCTCGAAGGCGAGCACCGCGCCGGTTCCCTTGGGAGCCAACTTCTTTCCGAGGTCATGCCACGGTGAGGACGGAAGGCCGGCGTAGTTCACCGAGATCACGTCGGGGCGCGCTTCGAGATACTCGGCCACCCGCTGCGCATTCTCGACGTGGCGCTCGATGCGCAGGCTCAGCGTTTCCAGCCCCTGGGAGATCAGGAACGCGTTGAAGGGCGACGCCGCCGAACCCAGATCGCGGAGCAACTGCACCCGCGCCTTGAGTGCGAACGCGGGCGGGCCCAGCTCGGCGAACACGACACCGTGGTAGGAGGGGTCTGGGCTGGTGAACCCGGGAAACCTTCCACTGGCCGTCCAGTCGAAGGTGCCGCCGTCGACGATCACCCCGGCGATCGCCGAACCGTGGCCGCCCAGGTACTTCGTCGCCGAGTGCACGACGATGTCGGCGCCGTGGCTCAGAGGCTGGATCAGGTACGGGGTGGCGATGGTGTTGTCGACGATCAGCGGCACGCCGATGTCGTGGGCCACGGCGGCGACGGTGGGGATGTCGAGGATGTCGATCTGCGGGTTGGAGATCGTCTCGCCGAAGAACGCCTTCGTGTTGGGGCGCGCCGCGGCCCGCCAGGACTCCGGATCGTCGGGGTTCTCGACGAAGCCGACCTCGATGCCGAGCTTCGGCAGCGTGTAGTGGAAGAGGTTGTAGGTGCCGCCGTAGAGACGCGGGCTGGACACGATGTGGTCACCGCTGTTGGCGATGTTGAGGATCGCCAACGTCTCGGCGGCCTGACCCGAGGCCAGGAACAGCGCCGCCACACCACCTTCCAGCGCGGCGATGCGCTGCTCGACCACATCCTGTGTCGGGTTCATGATCCGGGTGTAGATGTTGCCGGGCTCGGCGAGCCCGAACAGCGCCGCGGCGTGATCGGTGCTGTCGAACGTGTAGCTCGTCGTCTGATAGATCGGCAGTGCCCGTGCATGGGTGGCGGTGTCGGGGGTCTGCCCGGCGTGCACCTGCTTGGTCTCGAACGCCCAGGAACTGGTATCGGGTTCGGTCATCGTTCTCCTCCGTGAAACCGGGGGGCCCGTTTCACAGCGGACCCGCGCTTGCCTTATAGCCGCGTTCGGCTACTCAACCTGGTCGTCTCCCGGGGCACCCCACCGCGGTTGGAGGGTTGCCGGCCAGCGAGCCGGGGCTTGACGCTGGCACTCATGACCGAGACGAACTGTATCGCACGCGGCCGAAAAGTTGCCAGTGGGTGGCGCGCGCAGGCGGCTCAGCGGGTCAGCTGATGGCCTTCTCGGGGGCGGAATGCTGGTCGACGAACTCGGCGATCAGCTCGGAGATCACCGACGGCGCCTCCAGCATCGGGATGTGGCCGACGCCGTCGAGTTCCACGATGCGGGTGTCCTTCGGCAGGTGCTTCCTGAAGTAGCGATGGCCGCGCGGATGCGGGAACACGCGGTCCCGTTCGCAGACCACCAGTTGCGTGGGTGCGCCGAGATTGGCCAGCTCCAGCAGGCCGGGCAGGCGCAGGGTCTTGATCAATAGCTGCAGGTAGGCGCTGCAGTGGGTGGCGTCTTCGACGAGTGCGCGCAGATCGGCCTCCGACGGGCCGTCGGCGGGTCCGCTCACCGGCAGCGTGGCGATGCGGCGGACGCCGGGGAGTCGGAGGATGCGCGGCCCGAGCAGACGCGCCAGGATCAGCGCGGGACCGCCGAGGACGAATTTCAGGACGGTCTCGTACTTCGTCAGGGAGTGCTGTGACCAGCCGCCCGCGGGTGCGATCGCCGTGACGGTGCGCGCTCGTCCGCGGCGTTCCAGCTCGAACCCGACCCAGCCGCCCAGGGAGTTGCCCACGATGTGGGCGGTCTCCCATCCCAGCTCGTCCATGCGCCGCTCGACGTCCTCGACCAGCGCCGAGGTCTCGAGCAGCCACGTCGGGGACGGTGCGCCGCCGTGGTGGCCCACCATCGTCGGCGCGTACACCTCGAAACGGCCGGTGGCGGCCAGCTGATCGGCCACGGTGCGCCAGACGTTCTGCGAGCACAGGAACGGGTGCAGCAGCAGGATCGGTACGCCGGACCCGGCGTGGATCGGCTCTCGTGATGCCATGGCCCGACGATAAGGTGATACCGCCGGTACCGCAAGAATCGGTTCGTCTGGTCGGTTAGGGTCATGCGCCGTGACACGCCCGTTAACCGTCAGCACGATCAACGTCAACGGCATTCGTGCGGCAGTTAAGGAACGCTCTCCGGAGAACCGGGGTCTGGTGCCCTGGTTCACCGACACCGCGGCCGACGTGGTGTGTCTGCAGGAGACGCGCGCCGACGACGAGCAGCTGGCCGACGCACTGGCTCCGGTGCTGGCGCGCGGTTGGCATCTGGCATCGGCGGCCCCGCACGTCAAGGGCCGCAACGGCGTTGCGGTCCTGTCCCGCGCGCCGCTTGACGACATCAGAATCGGCTGTGGCGCAGAGGAATTTGCGACGCACGGGCGGTACATCGAGGTGGACACCGCCGGTGTGACGGTGGCAAGCGTGTACTTCCCGACGGGCGAGGCCGAAACCGATCGCCAGCTGGAGAAGGAACGGTTCATGGCTGCCGTGGCAGATCGGATGGCGGTGCTGCTCGCCCAGAGTGCCGCGACGGGACGAGAATCGGTGCTGTGCGGGGACTGGAACATCGCCCACACCGAGAACGACATCAAGAACTGGAAGGGCAACATCAAGAAGGCGGGTTTCCTTCCGCAGGAGCGGCAGTGGCTCACCGAGCTGTTGGCCACCGGCTGGGTGGACGTGGTGCGGCAGGCCCACCCCGGCGTCCCCGGTCCGTATGCGTGGTGGTCGTGGCGAGGCAAGGCCTTCGACAACGACGCGGGCTGGCGCATCGACTACCACCTGGCCACGCCCGGACTGGGCGCGCGCGCTGCCGCCGTCACCACCGAACGGCCGGCCGCCTACGCGCTGCGGTGGTCGGACCACTGCCCGGTGACCGTGCAGTACGAAATCGCCTAGCAGCCCTGCCGATTGGGGGTTCCGAGCGCGCCGTCGGCGCCGTCGATCGCGGCCCGGACCACATCGAGAACACGCGGATCCCAGGTCAGCCCGGTATCCCAGGGCAGTCCGGCCGCATCGGACACGTAGATGCTGTGGGTGTCGTCGAAGGTGAAGCACCGGCGGTGCGGTAGCACGCGGTCGCTGATGTCGACAGCCAGCGCACTCGACTGCGCGACCAGCCCGTCGTTCGGCCAGACGGTCGGATTCGCCGCCGCACCCGCGGGTGCGGTGAACCGGTGGCCGCCGATCAGCACCACCGGGATCCGGTCCAGCACGCCGGCCTGGTATTCGTTCCAGCCGTCGGGACCCATCAGGAAAGCCTGGTTGACTTCGCGCCCCGAGCCCGCCATCAGCCGCTGGACCTCGGCCTGCATGCCGTCCATCGCGGCCTCGCAGAACCTGTCGCCCAGGCAATCCGACTTCGGTGTGATGCCGTTGGCGTAGTCGGACAGATACGACCCCTGCCACGGGGTACCGAGCGTCGTCAGCGACCGGATGACGATCGGGGAACCGAGGCTCTGCAGCACCCGGAACGCGGCGCGCGAGTACAGCCCGCCCATGGAATGTCCGACGACGTCGACGTCAGTGACGCCGTAGTGGTCGTGCAGGTGGGTCAGGAACCGGGCCAGATGCTCACCGGCGGTGTCGATGCTGCCGGTGGAGTTCACGGTCATGTTCTCGGGCAACGTGATCGGGCAGTTGCCGAAGGCCCCGAAGCCGCCCTGGTCGACCACCGGCCCCCGGCCGGCCAGCGCCGGGGAGGTGTAGACGGTGTAACCGAGCTCGAGCAGGTGCTGCCGCAGCGCGGTGTCGGTGTTGCCCGCCGCCAATCCCGATGTGCAGGCCTGGTCCGGTGTGGTGAACGGACTCGTCGCGTCGCCGCCGGAGACGATGACCACGGCCCGCCCGGGAGGGGGCGGCGCGCTCTGCGCGCTCGCAGCGGTCAACACGGAAGCGATCATCGCAAAGGTCAGGACGACGACGCTGACCACCAACCGAGGCACGCGGCCAACCATATTCTCGATCAGCGCGGACGGTGCGGTATGCGAACGAATCGGCGTCGCGGTCGCGCCGCCGCGCGTGACCCCGGGATGACCGCGACGGAGTCAGTGGAAAGATGATGTCATCATGAGCACCGCCACCAACCCGGCAAGGCCCGTCGTCTTCTCGGGCGCGCAACCCACCTCTGACTCCCTGCATCTGGGCAACGCACTGGGTGCGGTCAGCCAGTGGGTCAGCCTCCAGGACGGGTATGACGCCTACTTCTGCGTCGTCGACCTGCACGCGATCACCGTCGCGCAGGACCCCGCCACGTTGCGCAAGCGCACCCTCGTCACCGCCGCCCAGTACCTCGCCCTGGGCATCGACCCGTCCCGGGCGACGGTGTTTGTGCAGAGCCATGTGCCGTCGCACTCCGAATTGGCTTGGGTGCTCGGGTGTTTCACCGGCTTCGGACAGGCGTCGCGGATGACGCAGTTCAAGGACAAGTCGCAGAAGCAAGGCGCCGACGCCACCACCGTCGGTCTGTTCACCTATCCGGTGCTGATGGCCGCCGACGTTCTGCTCTACGGCACCGAGTTGGTGCCGGTGGGCGAGGATCAGCGTCAGCACCTCGAGCTCGCGCGCGACGTCGCCCAGCGCATCAACGCGCGCTTCCCGGACACCTTCGTGGTGCCCGAGGCGATGATTCCGAAGGCCACCGCGAAGATCTACGACCTGCAGGACCCGACGGCGAAGATGAGCAAGTCCGCCGACAGCGATGCCGGGCTGATCAGCTTGCTCGACGACCCCGGCCGGACGGCCAAGAAGATCCGGTCCGCGGTCACCGACAGCGAGCGGGAGATCCGCTTCGACCGGGACGCCAAGCCCGGGGTGTCCAACCTGCTCACCATCCAATCGGCGGTCACGGGCACCGACGTGGACAAGCTCGTCGAGGGTTACGCGGGCCGTGGGTACGGAGACCTCAAGAAGGAGACCGCCGAGGCGGTGGTCGAGTTCGTCACTCCGATCAAGACCCGGGTCGACGAGTTGCTCAGTGACCCGGCCGAACTCGAAGGTGTGCTGGCACGCGGTGCCGAGCGCGCACGCGAGGTGTCTGGAGAGACGTTGCGGCGGGTATATGACCGGTTAGGGTTCCTACCCTCTGCATAACACCGTCTCGACAGCACCGTCTCACGAGCGCAAGGGGGTCGGATGACCGCGCAGCCCGACCCGGAGGACAAGCCCGGCATCCTCGACCGGTTGCGGGCGCGGATGCCGTGGTTCGACCACACGATGCGGGCTCAGCAGCGCTACACCGACTGCAAGGGCGACTTCTACGCGGCCGGTCTCACCTATTTCACGATCTTCGCGTTGTTCCCGCTGCTGATGGTCGGGTTCGCGGTGGGAGGCTTCGTGTTGGTGGGACGTCCCGACCTGCTCGCCGAGGTCGAGGAACGCATCAGGGCAGCCGTCAGCGGTGATCTCGGGCAGCAACTGGTGCAGTTGATGGATTCGGCGATCGATTCCCGCGGGACGGTCGGCATCATCGGCTTGGCCGCGGCCGCATGGGCCGGGCTGGGCTGGATGGCCAACCTCCGCGAGGCGCTCAGCCAGATGTGGGGCAGTTTCCGCGACGAGCAGGGCAGTTTTCTCAAGACCAAGCTGTCCGATCTCGGCGCGTTGCTCTCGACATTCGTCGCGATCGTCGTCACCGTCGCGCTGACCGCGCTGGGCAACACGTCGGTGATGCAGAATGTGTTGGACTGGTTCGGCTTTCCCAATGCCCCCGGCCTGAGTGTGGCGCTGCGGACCGCGTCCATCGTGGTGTCGATTCTGGTGTCCTGGTTGCTGTTCACCTGGATCATCGCGCGACTGCCCCGGGAGTCGACGAGCCTGCGCAGCAGCATGCGCGCGGGGCTGATCGCCGCCGTCGCGTTCGAGGTCTTCAAGTTGGTCGCCTCGATCTATCTGCGGTCGGTGGTCACCGGTCCCGCGGGCGCGACGTTCGGGCCGGTGCTCGGCCTGATGGTCTTCGCCTACATCACGTCGCGGTTGATTCTGTTCGCCACGGCGTGGGCGGCGACGACGCCGGAGAACATGGGCGAGGAGATGGTGCCGCCACCGGAACCCGCCGTCATCCGGAACCGGATCGTCACCCGCCCGGGAGTGGGACCGCTACAGGTCGCCGCGGCAGCGGCGGTGGGAGCGCTGGGCGCTCTGAGCGTCACGCGGTGGCGTAAGCGCTGAATCAGCGTGCGGGCCTGCGGTTCATCGCGCGGGCACCCAAGATCAGGAAGAACACGACGATCGTGCCGATGACGCCGACGCCGATCCGGACCGGTGTGGCATCGACGTCGGGCAGCATGGCGTTGGCGTTGGTCGTGGTGGTTCCCGCGGCCGCAGCGTCGGGTGTGGGATCGACGAGGGAAGGGTCGGGATCGACCAGCGAGCCCACCTTGGTGCCGGGTGCGGTGGCGAAGCCGTAGTCGAGCAGCCTGGCGGCCTGCTCCCAGGGCGCGATGGGTTGGCGGGTGCCGCGCATCAGGACCGCGACCAGCCGGCGGCCGTCGCGGGTGGCGGCGCCGACGAAGGTCTGCCCGGCATCGTCGGTGTATCCGGTCTTGCCGCCCATTGCACCCGGGTAGTTGGCCAGCAACTTGTTGTCGTTCTCGATCGGGTAGCCGGCGCCGTCACGGCCGGGAAATTCGGTGGCCTTGGTGGCGACGATGTCGGTGAAGACGGGGTTCTGCCACGCGTATCGGTAGAAGAGCCCGATGTCGTAGGCCGACGTGCTCATGCCGGGGCCGTCGAGACCGGACGGGGTGGCGACACGGGTGTCGCGGGCCCCCAGCTTGCCGGCCAGCACGTTGATCTTGTTCAGTGCCGTCTCCATGCCGCCCATCTGCATCGCCAGTGCGTGTGCAGCGTCGTTGCCGGAGTACATGAGGAGCCCGTGCAGCAGGTCGTTGACGGAGTAGAAGCCACCCTGGCCGACCCCGACCTTGGTGCCCTCCTGAGCGGCGTCCTGTTCGGTGCCGGGGATCACCTTGTGCAGCGGGAGATCGCGGATGGCCTGCATCGCGGTCAGCACCTTGATGATGCTGGCGGGTCGATGCCTGCCGTGCGGATCGCGGGCGGCGATGACGTCACCGGTGTCGAGGTCGGCGACCAGCCATGCCTCGGCGGAAACGTCGCCGGGCACGGGGGGAGTGCCGGGGGCGGTGATGACGCCGCAGCCCGACAGCGCGTCCCCGCCCACCGGAGCGGCCGGGACGGGAAGCGGGGCGGGTGGATCGCCGACTTCGGGGATCTCCGACGAGTCCACCGCGGGCGGCGTCGCCACCCGGTACGGGCAGGTATTCGCGTCCATCACCGCCGGGTCCGGCTGAGCGGCAGCCACTGGCGCCAGGGCCAGCATCGAGGCTGCGACCAGCGCGGATACCCGCATCGAGACTGTCCGTAACGTCGCCATCGTTGCGCAGATTAAGCGATCCGAGTCACTGAGTCGGGGAGCCACGCGGTGACTGGTGTGGTCAGAGTTTCACGTGGGACTCGACGGGGTACCGCGCTCCCGCCAGGTCAGCGGGGAATCCGCGCGCAAACGGGTACGTCGTCGGCATCACTAGGCTGGTGTTACCTGTGAGCCGGCTGAAGGGCGTGCATGTTCATTCTTGTTCTCGGCTCGGTCCTTGCGTTGATGCACCTGTACGTATGGAAACGGCTGGTCAAGGACACCACCCGGCCCGGCCGCACCCGCTGGTCGCTGTCCGCGCTCGTCGGCGCTCTTGCGCTGTTGCTCGTCGGCACGCTGTTCGTGCCGCGGGTCTTCGGGGTGACGGAGTCCGGCTGGCTCGCGTGGCCCGGTTATCTGTGGTTCGGGCTCCTGGTCTACCTGTTCCTGGCGTCCCTGGTCCTGGAACCGGTCCGACTGGCCCTGCGGCGCCGGTTCGCTCGCGCGCCGCGCGTCGCCTCACCCGTGTCAGCCGCGTCACCGGAGGTGACCGCCGATCTTGCGACGGACGCCGACCCCGTGGTCGACAGACGGCTGTTCCTCGCACGCACCGCCGCGGTGACCGCCGGCGTGGCTGCGGTCGGGATCACCGGTTTCGGTGCCGCGCGTGCCGTCGGTCCTCCTGACCTGCTCAGAGTCCCCGTACGGCTGCCCCGCCTGGATCCGGCGTTCAACGGCTTTCGCGTCGCGGTGGTGTCGGACATCCACCTCGGTCCGCTGCTGGGGCGCGCGCACACGGAGCGGATCGTGCGCATCATCAACGAAGCCGAACCCGACCTGGTCGCGGTCGTCGGCGACCTGGTGGACGGCACCGTCGAAGAACTGGGCTCCGCGGCGGAACCACTGCAGGACCTGCAGCCGCGTGACGGTGTGTTCTTCGTCACTGGAAACCACGAGTATTTCGTGGACGACACCGCAGCATGGATGCGGGAACTCGAACGCTTCGGCCTGAACGTGCTGCGCAACGAGAACACCCGGATCCGGCGGGGCGGTGCCGCATTCGACCTGGCGGGAGTCAACGACCTCGCCGGTGAGTCACGGTCGGATCCGCCCGACTACGACCGCGCCCTCGCGGGCGTCAACCCGGGGGGACCCGCGATTCTGCTGGCACATCAGCCCGTTCAGGTGACGGAGGCAGCAGACCGAGGTGTCGATCTGCAGTTGTCGGGACACACGCACGGCGGACAGATGTGGCCGTTCCACTACGCCGTCGAGCTCGCGCAACCGTCGTTGGCGGGTCTGTCCCAGGTGCGCGACACCCAGCTCTACGTGACGCGCGGGGCCGGATTCTGGGGGCCGCCGGTCCGGGTCGGCGCCCCGCCGGACATCAGCGTGTTGACCCTCGAAGGCGGACTCGGGGATTAAATGTCGGACCCCAGGGGTATTTCTTAGCAGATTCACGGACAACTCTGACGGTGATGCACAGGTGCGACCAGCACGCTGAAGACATCGAAAGTCCGCGGAAGGAGCCATGGTGATGACGAGGAAGACCGCCACCGTAGTGCGTCTCGACTCCCATCCGGCCCGGCAGGCTGCCGAGCGCCGCGCGCGCGACATCGAAGAAGCGATGCGACGGCATCCGGCATTCCAATCTCGACTTCAGCCACCCGCGCCACACCTGCGGTTGGTGTAGACGCTTAAAGGGGCGCTCCTGGTGGTGGGGGCGCCCCTTTTTTCGCGTCTGTCACGTCTGCAGCAGGCGGGCACTGACCTCCCGCATCTCCACTTTGCGGATCTTGCCGGTCACCGTCATGGGGAACTCGTCGACCACGTGGACATAGCGCGGAATCTTGTAATGCGCGAGCCGGTCCTGAGCGAACGCGCGTATCGCGGCGGCGTCCAACGGGGCGCGGCCGGGCCGCATCCGGATCCAGGCGCACAGCTCCTCGCCGTACTTCTCGTCGGGCACCCCGACCACCTGCGCGTCCTCGATGTCGGGGTGGGTGTAGAGAAACTCCTCGATCTCGCGCGGGTAAATGTTCTCGCCCCCGCGGATCACGAGGTCCTTGATGCGTCCCACGATGTTGCAGTAACCGTCTTCGCGCATGACCGCCAGATCGCCGGTGTGCATCCACCCATCGGCGTCGACGGCGTCCGCGGTCTTCTCCTCATCGCGCCAGTACCCCAGCATCACCGAGTATCCGCGTGTGCAGAATTCGCCCGGCATACCGCGCTCGACGACGTCTCCGGAGTCCGGGTCGACGATCTTGATCTCGACATGCGGGTGCACACGCCCGATCGACGACGTCCGGCGCTCCAGGTCGTCATCGAAGAGCGTCTGGCACGACACCGGAGAGGTTTCGGTCATCCCGTACGCGATCGAGATCTCCGCCATGTTCATCTCTTCGACGCAGCGCTTCATCACCTCGACCGGACACACGGCGCCCGCCATGATGCCGGTACGCAGCGACGACAGGTCGCGCTCGGCGAAGTCGGCGTGGTTCTGCATCGCGATGAACATCGTCGGCACTCCGTAAACCGCGGTGCACCTTTCTTTTTCGATGGCCGCCAGGGTCTGCCCGGGATCGAAGGCCGACGCGGGGATCACGATCGTCGCGCCGTGCGTCGTGCAGCCCAGGTTGCCCATCACCATGCCGAAGCAGTGATAGAACGGCACCGGAATGCACAGCCGGTCACCGGCGGTCAACCGGATCTGCTCGGTGCAGAAGTAGCCGTTGTTGAGAATGTTGCGATGGGACAGCGTCGCACCTTTCGGGAACCCGGTGGTCCCCGACGTGTACTGGATGTTGATGGCGTCGCGATTGGACAGCGCCGCGCCGCGCCGTCGCAACTCGGCGTCGTCCACCTGATCCGCGCCCGAACACAGGGCGTCCCAGTCGTCGGTGCCGATGAACAGGACACGCTGCAGCGCAGCAACATCCGAGCGAACTTCGTCGACCATGGCGACGTAGTCGGAAGACTTGAACCGGGTGGCCGAGATCAACGTCCCCACCCCGGACTGGTCGAGTACGTAGCGCAGCTCGTGCGTGCGGTACGCGGGATTGATGTTGACCAGGATGGCGCCGATCTTGGCCGTGGCGTACTGCACGATCGCCCACTCCGGACAATTGGGTGCCCACACCCCGACCCGGTCCCCGCGCTCGATGCCGAGCGACATCAAACCCTTGGCGACGGTGTCGATCTCGCGGTCGAGTTCGGCGTAGGTCCAGCGGCGACCACTGGCGACGTCGACCAGCGCGTCGTGATCGGGGTAGGTCGCCGCGATCCGCTCGAAGTTCGCGCCGATGGTCTCTTCCAGAATGGGGGTGTCCGTCGGCCCTGCGTCGTAGGACTGGGTAGTCGTCATGTCTGCCATTAATCCACCAGATCTTCGTAGCGGTACTCGGTTTCGATGGGTTGACCCGCACGGTGGGCCTCGTCCTCGCGGCGGCGCAACTCGACGCGACGGATCTTGCCGGAGATGGTCTTCGGCAGTTCGAAGAACTCCACCCGGCGCACCTTCAGGTACGGCGCGAGGTTGTCGCGGGAGTGCTCGAGGATCGCTCGTGCCGTCTCGCTGTCGGCCGACCAGCCCTGCGCCAGCGCCACGTAGGCCTTCGGCACGGCCAGGCGGGTGTCGTCCGGCTGCGGCACCACCGCGGCCTCGACCACCGCAGGATGGGAGATGAGCACGCTCTCCAACTCGAACGGCGACACCTTGTAGTCCGAGGATTTGAAGACGTCGTCGGTGCGTCCGATGTAGGTGATGTAGCCATCGGCGTCGCGGACGGCGACATCGCCGGTGTGGTAGTAACCGCCGCGCATCACCAGGGCATTGCGGTCGTCATCGCCGAGATAGCCCGTCATCAGGTTCAGCGGCGTCTGGCTCAGATCCAGGCAGATCTCGCCCTCATCGGCGGGTTGGTCGGTGAGCGGGTCGACCAGCACCACCGGAACCCCGGGCATCGGCCTGCCCATCGAGCCGGCCTTCACGGGTTGCCCCGGAGTGTTGCCCACCTGCAGCGTGGTCTCGGTTTGGCCGAACCCGTCCCGGATCGTCAACCCCCACGCCCGCTCCACCGCGCCGATCACCTCGGGGTTGAGCGGCTCGCCGGCACCCAGCACTTCCCGCAGACGCTCGGGGCGGGGTCCGAGGTCGGACTGGATCAGCATGCGCCAGACGGTCGGCGGTGCGCAGAACGTGCTGACCCCGGCCCGCCGGATCTGATCCAGCAGGGCGGAGGCCTGGAAGCGGCCGTAGTTGTAGACGAAGATCGTGGCCTCGGCGATCCACGGAGCGAAGAAACAACTCCACGCGTGCTTGGCCCACCCCGGCGAGCTGATGGCCAGATGCACGTCGCCGGGCTTGAGGCCGATCCACGCCATCGTGGTCAGGTGTCCCACCGGGTAGCTGACCTGCGAGTGCTCGACCAGCTTGGGCTTGCTGGTGGTGCCGGACGTGAAGTACACCAGCAGCGGGTCGTCGACCGTGGTCTGCGGGTCGTGCGCGTGGGGGGCATCGACCGCGGCGGCATCGCCGTAGGACTGCCAGCCTTCGACCGCCGCCCCGACGACGACGCGCACGTAGTCGCCGGGCACATCGTCGAACTTGGCGGCATCGGCGGAGTTCGCGATGACGAAGCCGGCCTGGCCACGGCTGATCCGGTCCAGAAGATCGGCGGGCCCCAGTGCCGCGGTGGTCGGCAGGATGACCGCCCCCAGCTTCGCGACGGCCAGCATCGTTTCCCACAGTTCGACCTGGTTGCCGAGCATCAGGATCACCCGGTCGCCGTGTCCCACCCCGAGACCGTGCAGCCAGGTCGCGACCTGATCGGAGCGGCGCGCCATCTCGTCGAAGGTGACCTTCTGCTCGCTGCCGTCCTCCTCGACGATCCACAGCGCGACGCGGTCGTTGCCGCGCGCGATGTGGTCGAACCAGTCGGTGGCCCAGTTGAAGCGCCCCGACAGTCGTGGCCAGGCGAAGGTCTCGACGGCCTTGTCGTAGTCGGCCATGACCTCGACGAGGTGGTCTCGGGCGTTACGCAGGACGTCGAACAGGTCGGTGTTGGAGGCCATGCCCAATAGGATCCAGGTCACACTCGTCCGTCCACTACCCCCGAAAGAGGGTGCCGTCCCGATGTCAGGCTCGTCGGCGCTGCTCCGTCCGCGCGATGGTGACGCGCTGCGCGCCGAACTGCGCCGGGTGGCCGTGCTCGGTGACGTCCCGGTGCTGTTCGGGGGCGAGGTCCACGACGACACGCTGCTGATCTCGGAGTACCACGGGGTGCGCACCGGCGGCCTGCGCGGACTGGCCGTCCGGTCGAACTCGGGACTGGGCGGAGCGAGCATGGTGGCCGGGAGACCGTTGTCGGTGGCCGACTACCGCAGCGCCTCGTCCATCACGCACGACTACGACGGGCCGGTGCTGTCGGAGGGCATCCGCTCGGTCCTCGCGGTGCCGGTACTGGTGGAGGGGCGGGCCAGGGCCATGCTCTACGGCGCCTATCGCAGCGGCGCACCGTTCGGCGGCCGGGTCGCCGACCTGATGGTCGACTCGGCCCGGCGGCTCAGCGAGGAACTCCGGATCCGCGACGAGGTGGATCGCCGGCTACGGCTGCGCGATGCGCACGTGGCGCACCACGGCGGTGTGGTCGGCGCCGAGCAGATCAGGGAGGCGCATGCCGAATTGCGTCGCCTCGCGGTGGAGGCGCCCGCCGCTCTCCAGTGCCGGCTGCGAGCACTCGCCGACACCCTGACAGGACCCGCAGACGACGATCCCGACGCGCCCGTGCTGACGCCTCGCGAACTCGACGTGCTCGCCCAGGTTGCGCTCGGCTGCACCAACGCCGAGGCAGGCCAGCGACTTTCGTTGAAGACCGAGACCGTGAAGAGTTATCTGCGCAGCGCGGCAACAAAACTCGGAACCCGGACCCGTTTCGAGTCGGTGTCGAAAGCGAGGCGGCTGCACCTCATTCCGTGACATGCAAAGGGGCACCTCCCCGGGGGAAGGAGGTGCCCCTTTGGTCTCGGTTGTGCGGGTTACCGCACTCCGGCTGGATTGTGCGGGTTACCGCACGGCGACTGGATTGTGCGGGTTACCGCACGGCGACGTAGTAGACCTTGCCCGTGATCACCTGCTGGTTCATCCCGTCACTGTTGGACGGGACGGTGGAGCGGATGTCGCCGCCGGGATTGACCCCGACGACTGTGGCCTGGGACAGTGGCGTCCCGGACAGGTTGTTGACGATGACGCGATTGCCGTCGGCTTCCAGCTGGCTGATGGTGCTCTGCGCGTCGCCGGCAGAGGGCGCGGCTGCGGCGGGCGCGGCCAGCCCGACAATGGCTCCGGTCAGGGTGGCGGCGAAGGCGGTGGCGATGGTGACGTTCTTCATGGTCGTTCCTGCTCTTCTTGTTCAACTCGATGACTTCTGACGGGTTAAACCGGCAGGTGGTCGGCTTCATTTCAGTTGGCAGAAATTGAACGGCCGGTGGCAGAATCGCGGAACTGGGGGTTAACCGGAAACGGTGGTGGCAGACAGCACTGATGACAACGCCGCCGGTGTCGGGGACAGTAAGCCGATGAGCATCTTCACCACCACCGACGGCACCGACATCTTCTACAAGGATTGGGGAACCGGGCAGCCCATCGTCTTCAGTCATGGCTGGCCGCTGTCCTCGGACGACTGGGACAACCAGATGCTGTTCTTCCTCCAGCACGGCTACCGCGTCATCGCCCACGACCGTCGCGGCCACGGCAGGTCGACGCAGACTCCCGGCGGGCACGACATCGACCACTACGCCGACGATCTCGCCGAACTCACCGCCCATCTCGACCTGCACGACGCGATCCATGTCGGTCATTCCACCGGCGGCGGGGAAGTGGTGCGCTACGTCGCCCGCCACGAGGACCGGGTCGCGAAGGCGGCGATCATCTCCGCTGTACCCCCGTTGATGGTCCGCACCGAGGCGAATCCCGAAGGCCTGCCCAAGTCGGTCTTCGACGATCTGCAGGCTCAGCTGGCGGCGAATCGGTCGGTGTTCTACCAGAACCTGGCTTCGGGTCCGTTCTACGGGTTCAACCGCGCCGGCGTGGAAACACAACCGGCCATCGTCGACAACTGGTGGCGTCAGGGGATGATGGGTGACGCGCTCTCGCACTACGACGGCATCGTCGCGTTCTCCCAGACGGACTTCACCGAGGACCTCAAGAAGATCTCCGTGCCGGTGCTGGTGATGCACAGCGAAGACGACCAGATCGTGCCCTACGTCGCCGCCGGCCCGAAGTCCGCTGCGCTGCTGAAGAACGGAATCTTGAAGACCTATCAGGGATTTCCGCACGGTATGCCGACCACCCATGCCGACGTCATCAACGCCGACCTGCTGGCGTTTCTGAAGGGATAGCTCCGTGACCGTGCTCGCCCCGCCGTTCACCCGCGACAGCGCGATCGCCAAAGTTCGCGCCGGCGAGGATCTCTGGAACACCAGGGATCCTCAGCGGGTCGCGCTCGCGTACACGCCGGACAGTTGGTGGCGCAACCGATCCCACTTCGCGCGTGGGCGCGACGAGATCGTCGAATTCCTCACCGGCAAATGGCAACGCGAACTGGACTACCGGCTCATCAAGGAGCTGTGGACCTACGGCGGCGACCGCATCGCCGTGCGGTTCGCCTACGAATACCATGACTCCTCCGGCGCGTGGTACCGCGCCTACGGCAACGAGAACTGGGAGTTCGCGTCCGACGGGCTGATGAGGACCCGGCACGCGAGCATCAACGACCTCGCGATCGCCGAGCAGGATCGGTTGTTCCACTGGGACTCGTCGGGTCCGCGCCCGGCCGACCATCCGGGCCTCACCGAGCTCGGCCTCTGACAGATCAGCGGGGTAGCTCGACCCAGCCCAGATACGGGGCGCCGATGCTGCCCATCCACAGCCGGCCGCCGGCCTCGACCAGGCCGGTCACCATGCTGAACTGCGGATGGGTCATGCGCACACCTGCGACGGCGTCGCCGCTGTCCGGATCGAACGCCACCGCCCACACCACCGGCTGCGGCTTCGGCTGCAACCGCTTCGGCAGTCGCCACACCGCCTTACGCACCAGCGGCGGTCCGGCGGCGAGCCGGTCGGCGACGGGATTGGCGGGTGTGACCATGGCGCACCAGATGCGGCCGTCGCTCCCGGTCGACAGGTTGTCGGGCATGGCGGGCAGGTGCACCGCCAGCGGCGTGACCGAACCGGCCTGCGGACCCGTCAGCCAGTACTTGGACAATCGGCGACCCTGCGTCTCGGCGAACACCAGGGCCGACCCGTCGGCCGTCGGCGTCACCCCGTTCGCGAAGTAGAGGCCCTCCACGACCGTCGTCACGGTTCCGTCGGGCTCCAGCCGGTGCAGCGCGCCGCGGCCGCGGGCCTCCAGGATGGCACCGACGTAGTCGCCCACCGTGAAGGCACTCGTCGATTCGGTGAAATACACGGTGCCGTCCGCGGTTTCGGTGACATTCGAACAGAAGATCAGCGGGTGTCCGTTGGCCCAGTCCACCAACGTCTCGACGTGACCCGTCGCGGTGTCCACGGCGAGCAACCCGCGGGGGCTGTCGCACACCAGCAGGCGGCCGTCACGGGTGAAGGTCATCCCCAGCGGACGGCCTCCGGTGTTCGCAATCACCTCGGGCGCGCTGCCGTCGGGGCGCAACCGCACGATCGACCCGTCCTGCGCCCCGACCCACAGCGCGCCGTCATGGTCGACGACGACGTCCTCGGGTTCGCCTCCGGGTATCGGGACCAGTGTCAGGTCCGCGGCCGGAAAGTCGGGCAGCGCCCCGACGGGCGGCGCCTGCCAGCGCACCGGATCGACCGGCGGTGTCGGCCCCTGTTCCATACCGCCGGACGCTACATCCGCGCCGACGCCTCCGTGAGCACACCACGCAGGATGTCGTAGATCGCGTCGAATTCCTTCTGCCCGCTGATCAGTGGCGGGGCCAGCTGCACCACCGGGTCGCCGCGGTCGTCGGCGCGGCAGTACAGGCCTGCCTCGAACAGCGCGGGTGTCAGGAAGCCACGCAGCAGCCGCTCGCACTCGTCGTCGTTGAAGGTCTCCTTGGTGGCCTTGTCCTTGACGAGTTCGATGCCGTAGAAGAAGCCCTCGCCGCGGACGTCGCCGACGATCGGGATGTCGTAGAGCTTGTCCAGCGTGGCCTTGAACGCCGAGGCGTTCTGCTTGACGTGGTCGTTGATGCCCTCGCGCTCGAAGATGTCGAGGTTGGCCAGCGCCACCGCCGCCGACACCGGGTGACCGCCGAAGGTGTAGCCGTGCCCGAACACGGTCTGCCCGTCGTTGAACGGCTCGAACAGCCGGTCGCTGGCGACCATCGCGCCGATCGGCGAATACCCGGACGTCAGACCCTTGGCGCAGGTGATGATGTCGGGGGTGTAGCCGAAGTCGTTGCAGGCGAACATCGATCCGATGCGGCCGTAGGCGCAGATCACCTCGTCAGAGACCAGCAGCACGTCGTACTCGTCGCAGATCTCGCGGACCCGCTCGAAGTACCCGGGCGGCGGCGGGAAGCAGCCGCCGGCGTTCTGCACCGGCTCCAGGAATACCGCGGCGACGGTGTCGGGGCCTTCGAATTCGATGGCCTCGGCGATTCGGTCGGCGCAGTACCGGCCGAACGCTTTGGGGTCCGAGCTGAACTGCTCAGGCGCCCGGTAGAAGTTGGTGTTGGGCACGCGGAAACCGCCAGGAGTCGGCGGGTCGAACGGCGCCTTGAACGTCGGGATGCCGGTGATGGCCAGGGCGCCCTGCGGGGTGCCGTGGTACGCGATGGACCGCGAGATCACCTTGTACTTGCCCGGCTTGCCGGTCAGCTTGAAGTACTGCTTGGCCAGTTTCCAGGCGCTCTCGACGGCCTCGCCGCCACCGGTGGTGAAGAACACGCGGTTGAGGTCACCCGGGGCGTAGCCGGCGATCCGCTCGGCGAGCTCGATGGCGGGGGGAGTGGCGAAGGACCACAGCGGGAAGAACGCCAGCGACTCGGCCTGCTTGGCGGCGGCCTCGGCCAGCTCGGCGCGGCCGTGGCCGACCTGGACGACGAACAGCCCGGACAGGCCGTCGATGTACTTGTTGCCGTTGCTGTCCCAGATGTGGACACCCTCGCCGCGGGTGATGATGGTCGGGGTAATACCTTCGCCATGCCGGGCGAAGTGGCCCCACAGGTGGCGGTCGGCCTTGGCGCCCAGGTCGCCGGTGGTGGTCTGTTCGGTTTCGGAAATGATCGTCATCGTGTGCCCCAATTGTATTGCTGCTTAACAAGTTTCAGGTAGACCAGGGTTTCGGTGGATATCACTCCCGGAAGCGAGCGGATTTGGGTGTTGAGCAGCTCGAGCAGGCTGTCGTCGTCTTCGCAGACCACCTCGACGATGGCGTCGAACGAACCTGCGGTCAGCACGACGTAGTCGACGGACTCGAGCTCGGCGAGTTTCTGGGCGACCTTGGTGGTGTCGCCGGTGCATTTGATGCCGATCATCGCCTGGCGGGCGAAGCCGAGCTGCATCGGATCAGTGACGGCGACGATCTGCATCACCCCGGCGTCGACCATGCGCTGGACGCGCTGGCGCACGGCGGCCTCGGACAGGCCCACGGCCTTGCCGATGCCGGCGTAGGAACGGCGGCCGTCCTGCTGCAGCTTCTCGATGATCGCCTTGGACAGTTCGTCGAGTTGGAAGGCGGCACCCGGGCGGGACTGATTGACGCGGAACGACACGGGGCCGACAGCGTGGGGTAGCCCCGGGTTCGCCATGCCTGAGATTGTGCACGGAATCCGTCGTCACAGGCAACCATGGCGGCGAAATCATTCGTTCCGGGTCGTTGACGGTGCAGTAATGCGTAGCTCCGCTGGACGGTGCGCGATACCGTTGTCGCATGACTGTCGCTGATATCGCCACGCACCCGGGAAGTTGGATCGGTGGTGCCCCGGTCACCACCGGCGGCCCCCGTCATCAGGTCATCAACCCGGCCACCGGCGCTCCCGTCGCCGAGATTGCGTTGGCCCAGCCCGGCGATGTCGATGCCGCGGTTGCCTCGGCGCGTGGCGCGCTGCCCGAGTGGTCCGGAGCCACCCCGGCGGAGCGATCCGCGGTGCTGGGCAAGCTGGCCAAGCTCGCGGATGAGGCGACCTCGGTCCTGGTTGCCGAGGAGGTCAGCCAGACCGGCAAGCCGGTGCGGCTGGCCACCGAGTTCGACGTGCCCGGCAGCATCGACAACATCGACTTCTTCGCCGGCGCGGCGCGCCATCTGGAAGGCAAGGCCTCGGCCGAGTACTCGGGCGATCACACGTCGTCGATCCGGCGGGAAGCCGTCGGCGTGGTCGCCACCATCACGCCGTGGAACTACCCGCTGCAGATGGCGGTGTGGAAGGTGTTGCCCGCCTTGGCGGCCGGGTGCTCGGTGGTGATCAAGCCCGCCGAGATCACGCCGCTGACCACGTTGACGCTGGCACGGCTGGCCTCGGAGGCCGGGTTGCCCGACGGTGTGTTCAACGTGGTGACCGGATCCGGTGCCGATGTCGGTGCCGCGCTGGCCGGCCACGCCGATGTGGACATGGTGACGTTCACCGGGTCGACGCCGGTGGGGCGTCGCGTCATGCTCGCCGCGGCGGCGCATGGGCATCGGACGCAGCTCGAGCTGGGCGGCAAGGCCCCGTTCGTGGTGTTCGACGACGCCGATCTGGACGCCGCGATCCAGGGTGCGGTCGCCGGGGCGTTGATCAACACCGGGCAGGACTGCACGGCCGCGACCCGCGCGATCGTGGCGCGCGATCTGTACGACGACTTCGTCGCGGGTGTCGGCGAGGTGATGAGCAAGATCGTCCTCGGCGATCCCGAGGATCCGGATACGGATCTCGGGCCGCTGATCACGCTGGCGCACCGGGCCAAAGTGGCGGGCATGGTCGAGCGGGCGCCCAGTGAGGGCGGACGGATCGTCACCGGCGGCGTGGCGCCGGAGGGACCGGGGTCGTTCTACCGGCCCACGCTGATCGCCGACGTGTCGGAACAGTCCGAGGTGTGGCGCGACGAGATCTTCGGTCCGGTCCTGGTGGCGCGCGCGTTCACCGATGACGACGACGCGATCCGGCAGGCCAACGACACCAAGTACGGGCTGGCGGCGTCGGCGTGGACGCGGGATGTGTACCGCGCCCAGCGGGCGTCACGCGAAATCCACGCCGGCTGTGTGTGGATCAACGACCACATCCCGATCATCTCCGAGATGCCGCACGGTGGCTTCGGCGCGTCGGGGTTCGGCAAGGACATGAGTCAGTACTCGCTCGAGGAGTACCTCTCGATCAAGCACGTGATGAGCGACATCACCGGCGCGGTCGACAAGGACTGGCACCGAACGATTTTCACCAAGCGGTAGGTACCGCGAAATATCATTCCGGGTCGTGGTCGGTCACGTGATCACAGCCCGGAATGATATTCCGCGGGCGGGAGACGTTTACTCGTCGCGCGGCACCACGATCACCGGCACGTCGACGCCGGCCAGGATCCGCGCCGCCGTCGACCCCAGGAAGATGCGCCGGGGCGCGGCGAACCGCGACGAGCCCACCACGAGCAGGTCGCCGTCCTCCCACTTGAGCTTCTTGAGCGCCGACTCCAGCGTCATGCCGTCGGCCACCAGCGACTCGATCTCGGGGGCGTCGGGCAGCGCCCGCGCTGCCAGCAGCAGGTTCTCCTCGGCGGCGGCGCGCTGCAGCGCCCGAACCTCCTTGGCGCTGCCCGCCTCGGCGAGGTTCTCCGCCGACACCAGCGACAGCATCCGGATCCCCAGGCCTGCAGCGCTGGCCAGCGTGATGGCGAACGGCAGCGGGTTGTCGTCGCCGGGTTTGGTCGGCACCGCCGCCGTCACGGCGACGATCGATTCGTCGGGGTCCTCGGCGTAGCCGCGTGGCGCCAGCGCCACCGGAATCGGCGAGGAGTGCAGCAGCGCGCCCGTCACCGGTCCGATGGTGTGTCTGCCGAAGAACCCGTCACGCGCACCACCGACCACGATGAGGTCCGAGGAGTTCTGCTCGGCGAACTGGATCAGCGTCTCGGCGAACGATTCACCCACCGTCACACTCGAGTTGGCGCTCACCCCGTCCTCTGCCAGTGCGGCAACGGCTTTGGCGACCCACTGCTCGCCGCGGTTGATCAGCAACTGCTGGTATTCGACGCGGCCGGGGTGGCCGTCGGGGAGTTCTTCGCGGACCACGAGCAGAACGTCGACCGTGGCGTCGAAGGTCTTGGCGAGCGCGCTGGCCAACGCGATGCCGTCGTCGCCGGTGGGGGTCGCGAGGTAGCCGACTGTCAAATGCATTGCTGGACTCTCTCTTTAGAAGGTGTCCGGAACCTTGACCTCGGTGCTCGCGGTCAGCGTCTCGCCGCGGAAGAACCGTTTGGTGCCGAAGGCGAAGCACGCCAACATCAGCGGGATGCCGAGCACCAGCATCCCGACGCCGAGCACGAACACTCCGCCGATCGGTCCGAACGCGGTGTATCCGTAGTCGGGCTGGATCATGTCCTTGGCGCTGATCACAAACGCCGCCAACATCGCCAGGCCGCCGAGGAGCGGGAAGATGCCGCGGAAGAACAGGTTCCGTGCTGACTGGAACAGCGTCTTGCGGAAGTACCAGACGCACGCGAACGCGGTGATGCCGTAGTAGAACGCGACCGCCAGCCCCAGCGAGGCCACCGAGTCGAGCAACGCGTTCTCCGACAATGTCTTGAGTACGAGGTAGAAGAACAGCGCCGCGATGCCCATGACGATGGTGCCGAACGCGGGCGTCATGTAGCGCGGGTGGACGCTGGCGAAACGCTTCGGGATGGCCTCGTAGACGGCCATCGACAGTGTGCCGCGCGCGGTCGGCAGGATCGTGGTCTGTGTCGACGAGAGGGCCGACACCGACACGGTGAGCAGCAGTGCCGAGGCGGCGATCGCGCCGGCGACGGGTTTGCCGAGCACGGTGAGGACGTCGTCGGTGTTGTTCGGGTTGTTCAACCCGATGCCGACCTCGCTGAAGCCGGAGAAGGACTGGACGGCGTAGGCCACCAGCACATAGGTGCAGACCAGGATGACGGTGGTGATGAGCGCCGCGATGCCCGGCGTCTTACCGGGGTCCTTGGTCTCCTCACCGACCGCCAGGCAGGCATCCCAGCCCCAGTAGATGAAGATGCAGAGGATGATCGCGGCGGCGATCGACGAGACGTCGAGTCCGCTGGGCCACAGCCACGACAGCTGCGGGGTGATGGCCTGGGCGCCGGCGGTGCCGCTGAACACCCGCACCAGGGCGATGATGCTGACGATGATCAGCACGCCGAACTGGATGGCGATCAGGACGTTCTGCATCCGCTCGCTGACGATGATGCCGCGGGCGGAGACCAGCGTCATCGAGATGATGAAGAAGCACCCGAGGCCGACTGTGGCGGGCACGCTCTCGGCGAGCTCGGTCAGCCCGAGGAAGTTGTACAGATAGATGGCGGCGATCTCGGAGACGTTGGCCAGCACGATGATCGCCGACACGGCGAGACCCCAGCCGCCTATCCAGCCGATCCACGGCCCGAACGCCTTGGTGGCCCACGTGAAGGTGGTACCGCAGTCCGGGGTGTCCTGGGACAACTCTTTGTACGCGAAGGCGACGAGCAGCATCGGGATGAACGCGAGGACGAACATCGACGGTGCTTTCTCGCCGACGGCCAGCACGACATAGCCGAGGGTGGCCGCCAGGCTGTAGGCGGGCGCGACGGCGCCCAGGCCGATGACGACGTTGCCGACGAGGCCGAGGGCTCCCGACTGAAGGCCTTTGCTACCCACAGAAGGAGGCGATGGTTCCTCCGTAATTGCCATGAGCGGAATATACGGTTCCGGTAGTCCTCCCGCGCCCTGTCTGCGGAAAACGTTGCATACAGGAAACCTGGCAACGGATTCCGTCTGCGGGCAGCGCGATATTCGCCAGTTCTACACTCGACCCATGACCGCGAGCACGCGCGTCGGCGAGTTCGAGCAGTTGCGGCCCCACCTGCTGGCCGTGGCGTATCGACTCACCGGCACAGTCGTCGACGCTGAGGACATTGTTCAGGATGCCTGGCTGCGATGGGCGGCGAATCAGAGCACCGCGGTCGACAATCTCACGGCGTGGTTGACGACCGTGGTGAGCCGGCTCGCGTTGGACCGGTTGCGGTCGGCGGCGCACCGGCGCGAGACCTATGTGGGGGAGTGGCTGCCCGAACCTGTGGTGACGGGTGTGGACGGAACTGATCCGCTGGCGTCGGTGGTGGCCGGGGAGGACGCGCGGTTCGCGGCGATGGTGGTCCTGGAGAACCTGACGCCCGACCAGCGCGTCGCGTTCGTGCTGCACGACGGGTTCGCGGTGCCGTTCACCGACATCGCCGACGTGCTCGGGTCGTCGCCGGAGGCGGCCCGGCAGCTGGCGTCACGGGCGCGGCGGACCGTGGCCGCTGCACCACCGCCCGCGGCAGAACATGCCGAGGTGGTGGGAAAGCTGTTGGCGGCCATGGCCTCTGGCGACCTGGATGCGGTTGTCGCGCTGCTTCATCCGGAGGTGACGTTCACCGGGGACGCGAACCGTCGCGCGCCGACGGCCGCGCGGGTGATTCACGGCAGCGACAAGGTCGCGCGCTTCCTGCTCGGGCTGGTGCAACGCTACGGGGATCGGCGGCTGCTCGACAGCGGCGTGCTCGGCCTGGTCAACGGCGAACTAGGCCTGTATTCGGCGGGTGCCGGGGCCACCGACGACCGGCCCGCAATCGCGCCGCGAATTCAGGCGCTCACTGTGCACGACGGCCTCGTGGTCGCGATCTACGACATCGCCAATCCCGACAAGTTCACCGGATCGCCGTTGCGTGAGCCGACGGCTCAGCCGCTTCGCAGCACGCAGTGAGTGCCGGAATAGACGGTCGGCATGCACTTCATGCAGTGGATGCACAGCCCTTCGCCTGCCTGGTCATCCCGTAGGCGGTCGACCAGGCCGGGCTCGCGGAGCAGCGCCCGCGCCATCGCTACGAACTCGAATCCCTCGCCGAGTGCGCCCTCGACGGTGTCCAGGCCGTTGATGCCGCCCAGCAGAATCAGCGGCATCGACAGCGCTGCACGGAATTGCCGCGCCAAGGGGAGGAAGAAGGCCTCCTCGAAGGGGTAGGTCCGAAAGAGGCGTCGCCCGATGACACGGAGTCCGAGGCCGACGATGCGTGGCTGGGAGGCGATGAACTCATCGAGCGGAACGTCGCCGCGGAAGTAGTACATCGGATTGAGAAGTGAACTGCCGCCGGTCAATTGCAGTGCGTCCAGGTGCCCATCGGACTCCAGCAGACAGGCGGTGGGCAGGCTGTCGGTCAGCCAGAAGCCGCGTCGCACACCGTCGTCCATGTTGAATTTGGCTGTGACGGCGACGGATTGGCCGACGGTCAGCCGGACGCGCTCGGCCACCCGGCGGGCCAGTTCGGCCCGCCGCACGGTGTCACCTCCGTACCGGTCCGTGCGCCGGTTGAGGTTCGGGCTGAAGAAGGAGCTCAGTAGATACCCATGGCCCATGTGGATCTCGATCGCATCGAACCCGGCGTCCACCGCATGGGCGGCCGCGGCGCCGAAGTCGTCGACCACCGTCTCCAACTGCTCGACGGTGGCACCCCTGACCAGGCCCATGGCGGGTGCGCTGACCCGCGTCGACGGCGCAAGGGACGGTGCCCGGTTCGACAGGGTGTTGGCGACCAGTCCGGCATGTCCGATCTGCGCGCACACCAGGGCGCCTGCGTCATGCACCGCCCCGGTCAGCCGCTGCAACTGCCTGGCGCGGTCACCGTCGAGGACGATGGTGTCGCGGTGCACGCGTCCGCCGGGGGAGATGGCGCAGTAGGCGACGGTCGTCATGGCTGCTCCGCCGCTCGCCACCCCGGTGTGGAAGTCGATGAGCCCGTCGCTGACCTGCCCTCGCGGCATCACGCCCTCGAAGGTGGCCGCTTTGATGAACCGGTTCTTCAGCGTCAGTGGGCCCAGCCGTGCAGACGTGAACGCTTGTATCGATGCCATTGGCATCGTAATGTAGCACCCGGCTACTGAGGAGGCGGAACACTGCGCATAGCGGTCACGGGGGCCACGGGATACGTGGGCGCCCATACGGTGCGGGCGTTGTTGGCGGCGGGACACCATGTGCAGATGCTGGTGCCGCCCGGTGAGGAGACCGCGGGCGTCATCGATCGATTTCGTGCTGTGGGGTCGGTGCGGGTTCTCGCCGGCGACGTCCGGAGCGAGCCAGACATCGGCAGGCTCCTCACCGACGTGGATGCCGTTTTGCACGCAGCTGGCGTCGTCGGCACCGACGAACGTCGCGTCCGGTTGATGTGGGAGATCAACGCCTATGCCACCGAATCGATTCTGCGCCGGGCCGCCGACATCGGGCTCGATCCGGTCGTGTCGGTGAGTAGTTACAGCGCACTGTTCCCACCGGAGAACGGGGTGATCTCGCCGGAGACCCCGACCGCAAAGGGGCGCAGCTCGTACGCCGAGACGAAGGGCTACGCAGACCGGGTGGCGCGCGAACTTCAGGACGCCGGAGCGCCCGTCGTCGTGACCTATCCCTCGAGCGTGGTCGGCGCCCCGTTCGGCACTGCCGTGGGAGTCACCGAGCGCGGCTGGGCGCCGATCGTGCGGCACGCCGTCGCACCCTCGGTGCGCGGAGGCATGCAGATGATCGACGTGCGCGACGTCGCCGAGGTGCACGAGCGGATCATGCGTCCAGGGCGGGGCCCACGGCGCTACGTCTGCGGAGGCACTCTGCTGACATTCGACGAGATGATCGACGCACTCGAAGTGGGGCTGGGACGCCGGATCCGCCGGATCCCGGTGCCGGTCAAGGCACTGCTGGCCGCGGGCCGCCTCACCGATCTCGCCGGGCGATTCGTGTCGTTGTCGGACGGGCTGAGCTATGAGGCCGCGATGTTGCTGACCGCTGCCACACCGACAGACGACACCGCCACACTGCGGGATCTCCAGATGACCTGGAGCCCGCCCCAGGCCGCCATCGTGGAGTCATTTCGGGATGGCGCCGACGCCGGCCGACAACAGCTCGGTGATCCGCTCGCGTAAGCCCTCGGAGTCGTCCTCGACTGCGACTGTCGTCAAGAACAACGATGCTCCGGCTGCCATCACCAGCACCGCTCTGGCGTCGCGCTCGGCTCGTCGTCGCTCGGCGGCGGTCCTTGCCTCGAGGTGAGCGGTGAACAAGTGCACGGCCGGACCGCTGAAGTTGGCCCACAGCGCCTTGCGCATCTCGTCGTTCTCGCGCAGCGCGAGAAGCAACCCGGGAACAGCCTCGCGCACATGACCACTGCTGTAGAGCTGATGGCTACCGCGTACCACCCACTCGATCCAGCCGGCGAGGTCCGTGCCGGAGAACGGCGACAGATCGGGTGTCTCACCCAGGATCGCGTGCAGCACGAGTTCGGCTTTCGAACCCCACCGGCGGTTCAGGCTCGCGCGGCCCACGCCCGCCCGCGTCGCCACCATGCGCACACTGAGGTCGTCCCAGCCGACTTCCAGTAGCAGTTCACGTGTCACCGACAGCACGCGCTGGTCGATCGACGGATCCCGTGGCCGCCCACCTGAGCCGACGCGGCGTTGCTCCTCGGTCATCCCACCGATTCAACCGCACAGCCGCCCGCGAGACGCAACTGCCACGACAGGCCGAGCGGTGGCGTTCGCACCGCACCCGGTGCCAGCAGGTCGAGCCGTGTCCCCGACTCGATCATTCAGGGCACACTGCACGTCGCCGGACCCATCAGGTGACGGCCGCCATCGACGGGGCGTACAAGGGGCATGGTGGCCGTTGAGTTGCATTCCAGTGCAACAACTGTCGCGCGATGGGCAACGGCCGGCGCTGGGCGCCACCAGGTGAGGAGTTCGGTCACCGTGCCCACGGCACCCGGCAGGCGTCGCCGGAACTGAAGCCCTGCTCGGTGATTCCCAGTGCGGTGTTCATCCGGGCCCGCATGTTCTCGACGCCGATCTGATAGGTCAGCTCCATGACGCCCTTGTCTCCGAACCGGCGACGCAGGTCGGCTACCTGCTCGTCGGTGACGGTGTGCGGATCCGTCGTCATGGCCGCGGCGTAGGCGATGCCGGCCCGCTCGTCCTCGGAGAACCCGGGCGATGTCGCGTAGTCGTCGATGTCTTTGAGCCGCACCATGTCCAGCCCCTCCATCCGCATGAGCATCGCGCCGAAATCGACACACCAGGAGCACCCGATCTGGCGGGCCACCCAGTACACGGCCAATTCACGCACGCTGGCGGGTAACTCGGTGGACGCGCGTTCCAGCATTCCTTCGTGCATCGCGCCGGCGAGCATCAGGCCGGGATGGTGGGCGTAGATCGCGAACGGTTCGGGCACCTCGCCGAAGCGGCGTTTGGCGTAGCGCCACATGAGCCGGGTCATCAGTGAGGCGCGGTGCGGGGAGACGGGGTCGATGCGTGTGGTCATATCGATCAGACGACGCAGCCCGCCCGAGTGTGACAGTCAGGAACGCGTGCGCTGATAGTGCCTGCGGGCCTTCATCCTGTTGCCGCAGATTGCCATCGAACACCAGCGGGCGGTGTTCGGCTTGCTCCGGTCGATCAGGAACAGGTGGCATTCGGTGTTCGCGCACGGGCGGAGGCGGCCGGGGCTGGTGATGCGCAGTCCGTCCCAGGCCACGACGGCACGCACCGCGCCGCCTGCGGGACCGCCGTCGAGGCGCCACGCCAGGCCGCCGTCTCCCGCGGTCGGGACCAGGCGTGCCTGCTCGAGGAACGGTTGCAGGGTGGCTGCGGACTCCTCACCCCGGACCACTGTCTGCAGGGCGCCACGCGCCTTGACGAGTGCCGCCCATTCGGTGGCGGTCGCGGGCACGTTGTGTGCGCGCAGCCAGGTGGCCGCGGTCGCCGGGTCGGGTAGCGCGTCCGTCGGGATGCCGTCGATCACCGGCGTCGTGTTCAACAGGTCGAGCAGAAAGGCCTCGTCGGCCGCGCTCGTGGCGTACACGTCCATAACTAACCTCCAAAGTGCTATTGACAGGTTACACAACCGCGCGTTCAATGGGGCTAACTGGTAAAAGAACGAATAGGAGTTAGTTATGAGCGTTGTCCACCATCGCTACGCCACGGTCGACGGGCGCCAGGTCTTCTACCGCGAGTCCGGCGATCCCGACGCTCCGGCCGTTGTGTTGCTCCACGGGTTCCCGACCAGCTCGTTCATGTTCCGCAACCTGATCCCCGAACTCACCGATCGGTATCACGTCATCGCGCCCGACTATCTCGGCTTCGGCTACTCCGACGCCCCGACCGTCGAGGAGTTCGACTACACCTTCGACGCCCTGGCCGACTCGGTGGCCGGCCTGCTTGAGCAGCTCGGTGTCACGCGCTATGCCATGTACGTACAGGACTACGGTGCGCCGATCGGGTGGCGGCTGGCGCTGCGCGACCCGCAGGCCGTCACCGCGATCATCACCCAGAACGGCAACGGGTACGACGCCGGCTTCGTCCCCGAGGGCTGGCAGGTCGTGTGGAACTACCAGCGCGAGCAGACACCCGAGACGGCGGCGGCGCTGCGCGAATTCCTCAGCTACGACGCCACGAAGACGCAGTACACCGCCGGTGTGCGCGACCAGAGCGTTGTTAGCCCGGACACCTGGAACCACGACTTCGCGCTGCTGTCGCGTCCGGGGAACGACGCCATCCAGCTCAAACTGTTCCTCGACTACGCGAGCAACCCGAAGATCTACCCGGCACTGCACGACTACCTGCGCGCCAGCGCCGTCCCCGTGCTGGCGGTGTGGGGCGACAAGGACCCGTTCTTCGGACCCGATGGCGCGCGGGGATTCGCCGACGATGCGGTGAACGCCGAGATCCATCTCCTCGATGGCGGCCATTTCCTGCTGGAGAGCGACCTCGCCGAGGTGACCGCCCTGATGCGTGACTTCCTGTCCCGCCGCCTCTGAGTTCAACTCGGCGCCCGATGGGTAGAAAGGGCGGGTGAACCAAAAGACGCTGGATGCTCCCAGTCGCGGGTCGATCTTCAGCGCACACCTGCGGTCGAGCGCGGTGGTGTCTCTGCAACTCGTCGCGGTGGCCGCGGTGCTCTGGGGTCTTGCGTGGGTGGTGGGCGAAACCTGGGTGATCGTCCTGCCCGTGGTGCTGGCGTTGATCGTGTGCACGGTGCTGTGGCCGCCGGTGCGCTGGCTGCTGGGCAAGGGCGTTCCCCCGGCGGCAGCCGCGCTGCTGGTTCTCCTGCTTGGCGTCGCTGTGATCGCGGGAGTGATCGCCGCGGTGGCGCCCGCGATCGTCGAGCAGTCCACCGAGCTGGCGCAGCAGGCGTCCGCGGGTGTCGTGCAGGTGCGTGACTGGCTCGGCGGGCCACCGCTGAATATCAGTGAGGCCCAGCTCAATTCCGCAGTCGCGGAGATCACCGACCGGCTGAACTCCAGCAGCGCGCAGATTGCGTCCGGCGTGTTCACCGGGGTGGGGGCTGCGACGTCGGCACTCGTCACCCTGTTCACCGCGATCGTGGTGACCTTCTTCCTGCTCAAGGACGGGACCCGCTTCACCCCGTGGTTGCGACGCACCGTCGGCAACCCGGCTGGTCCACACCTTGCCGAGGTGCTGGAGCGCGTGTGGGCGACCCTCGGCGGATTCATCCGCACCCAGGCGCTGGTCAGCCTCGTCGATGCGGTGCTCATCGGCATCGGTCTGGTGGTCGTCGGCGTGCCTCTGGCGTACGCGCTGGCCATCATCACGTTCATCGGTGGCTTCGTGCCGATCGTCGGTGCGTTCGTTGCCGGGGGACTGGCCGTGCTGATCGCTCTGGTCTCGAACGGCCCCGTCGATGCGCTGATCGTGCTCGCGATCATTCTGGCTGTGCAGCAGCTCGAGGGCAACGTGCTTCAGCCGTGGCTGCAATCCAAGTCGATGAAGCTGCACGCGGTGATCGTGCTGCTGGCAGTGACGCTGGGCGCCTCCACTTTCGGCGTCATCGGTGCGTTCCTGGCGGTTCCGGTCGCGGCGACGCTGGCGGTGATCATCCGGTACTACGGCGAGCAGGTGGCCGAGCGGGCGGGTGAGGATCCGCCACCCGAGGACGACGACGATGCCTCCGACAAGGAGGACGCTGACGCGGACGAGACCGCCCAGGACGAGGACTCGCCGGTGTCGCCCGATCGTCACCCGGCCACCTGACGCCAACCGTCAGGATCGGGGCGTCGTCGCCTCGCGCACGTCGGCGACGATGAGGTCATACATCCGACGGGTCACCGCGACGTCGTCGCTCATGATGTTGTAGCCGTGGTCGACACCCGCGACGTCGTGATGTCGAACCAGCGACCCCGCAGCCTCCAGCTTCGCCGCGTAGCGCACGCCCTCGTCCTTGAGCCGGTCGTACTCGGTGGTGATGACCACGGCCGGCGCAATGCCGGCGATCCCGTCGGCGTTGGATCCCCACGCCGGCGAGGCGAGCCGGTGCGTCCGGTGGTCGTGGGACGGGATGTAGGCCGTGTCGAACACCTCGCCCATCCACGGTGTGAGGATGGCGCGGCCGCCCAGCGGCGAGGTTTTCTGCGCGGTCGGCGTCACCAGATCCAGCGGCGCATAGTGCAGCACCTGCAGCGCGATCTCGGGGTCGCCGTCTTCCAGCGCCATCCGGCTGACCGCGGCCGACAGATTGCCGCCCGCGCTCTGGCCGCCGACGCACAGCCGGGTACCGTCCCAGTCCCGGTCCGGGTCGGCTGCCCATCGCAGGACGTCGAGCAGTTGTTCGGCCGCGGCGGGGAACCGGTGTGCGGGCGCGAGCACGTAGTCGACGTTGACGACGACCACGCCCGCGTGTGCCGCGAGATACCGGCACCACGGATCGTCCTGGTCGGGGTGGCCGACGACGAAGCCGCCACCGTGGACGTTGACGTACACCGCGGGAGGCTCGGGTGTCGCGGGCGGCCGATAGATCGTCACCGGCGCAGGCCCGTGCCGGGTGGCGACGACGTCGGTGCTGACGTCGCCGTCGACGTCCGGAAACCGCACGGCCGGACGTGGCGCGGGGTCGACGAACCGGGCGAAGAGACGCGCGAGGACGTCGGCGGCGGGTCGCCAGGACAGTATCGACACGCGGAAAAGCTAGCGGGCGAACATCAACGCGCGCTTGACCTCTTGGATGGCCTTGGTCACCTGGATGCCACGCGGGCAGGACTCGGTGCAGTTGAACGTCGTGCGGCAGCGCCACACACCGTCCTTGTCGTTGAGGATGTCCAGACGCTCGGCGGCGCCCTCGTCGCGCGAATCGAAGATGAACCGGTGGGCGTTGACGATCGCCGCGGGTCCGAAGTACGAACCCTCGGTCCAGTACACCGGGCAGCTGGTGGTGCAGCAGGCGCACAGGATGCACTTGGTGGTGTCGTCGTAGCGGGCGCGGTCGGTCTGGCTCTGAATCCGTTCGCGCGTCGGCTGATTGCCGGACGTGATCAGGTACGGCTTGATCGCGCGGAACGCGTCGAAGAACGGCTCCATGTCGACGACCAGGTCCTTCTCCACGGGCAGGCCGCGGATCGGCTCGATCGTGATGGTGAGCTGCTTGGAGGCGTTCTTCGGCAGCATGTCGCGCATCAGCACCTTGCAGGCCAGCCGGTTGACGCCGTTGATCCGCATCGCATCCGAGCCGCACACGCCGTGGGCGCAGGACCGGCGGAACGTCAGCGTCCCGTCGATGTACCACTTCACGTAGTGCAGCAGGTTGAGCAGGCGGTCCGACGGCAGACACGGCACGCGGAAGCTCTGCCACCCCGCGGCATCCGGGTCGTCCGGGTTGAAGCGCGCGATCTTCAGCGTCACCATCACTGCGCCCTCGGGAACGGGAGGCAGCTCGGGGTCCTTGGTCTCGGGCTCGGCGATTGCGGTCATCTCAGTACTTCCGTTCCATCGGCTCGTACCGCGTCTGGACTACCGGCTTATAGTCCAACCGGATGTCGGAGAGCAGGTCTGTGCCCTCCTTGTAGGCCATGGTGTGGCGCATGTAGTTGGTGTCGTCGCGGTTGGGGTAGTCCTCCCGGGCGTGTCCGCCGCGAGATTCCTTGCGGTTCAATGCGCCCGCCACGGTGACCTCGGCCAGCTCCAGCAGGAAGCCGAGCTCGATGGCCTCCAATAGATCGCTGTTGTAACGCTTTCCCTTGTCTTGCACCGTGATACGGCCGTAACGCTCCTTGAGCTTGTGGATATCGGTGAGCGCCTGCTTCAGCGTCTCCTCGGTGCGGAACACCGCGGCGTTGTTGTCCATCGACTGCTGCAACGCACCCCGGATGTCGGCGACGCGCTCGTTGCCGTGCTCGGAGAGAATGTCTCCGACCCAGCCGGACACCATGTCGGCGGGATTGTCCGGCATGTCGACGAAGTCATGTCCCAGTGCGTAGTTCGCGGCGGCGATGCCGGCGCGACGGCCGAAGACGTTGATGTCCAGCAGCGAGTTGGTGCCCAGCCGGTTGGCGCCGTGCACCGAGACGCAGGCGCACTCACCCGCGGCGTAGAGGCCGGGGACGACGGTGGTGTTGTCCGACAACACCTGGCCGTTGATGGTCGTGGGGATGCCGCCCATAACGTAGTGGCACGTCGGGTAGACGGGCACGAGCTCCTTGACCGGATCCACCCCCAGATAGGTGCGGGCGAACTCGGTGATGTCGGGGAGCTTGGCTTCCAGGACGTCGGCGCCGAGGTGGCGCACGTCGATGTAGACGTAGTCCTTGTTGGGCCCCGCGCCGCGGCCTTCGAGCACTTCCAGCACCATCGAGCGGGCGACGATGTCGCGCGGCGCGAGGTCGACGATCGTGGGCGCATACCGCTCCATGAACCGCTCGCCGTCGCCGTTGAGCAGGCGGCCACCTTCGCCGCGCACCGCTTCGGAGATGAGGATCCCGAGGCCGGCCAGGCCGGTCGGATGGAACTGGTGAAACTCCATGTCCTCCAGGGGGAGTCCCTTGCGGAAGATGATCCCGAGGCCGTCGCCGGTCAGCGTGTGCGCGTTGGACGTGGTCTTGTACATGCGGCCGGAGCCGCCGGTGGCGAACACGATCGCCTTGGCGTGGAAGACGTGGATGTCTCCGGTCGCGAGTTCGTAGGCGATGACGCCGGTGGCCACCGGGCCCGACGGGGTGTCGGTCATGGCGATGTCGAGCGCGTAGTACTCGTTGAAGAACTCGACGTCGTGCTTGACGCAGTTCTGGTACAGGGTCTGCAGGATCATGTGGCCGGTGCGGTCGGCGGCGTAGCAGGCGCGACGCACCGGCGCCTTGCCGTGGTCGCGGGTGTGCCCGCCGAAGCGGCGCTGGTCGATGCGGCCCTCGGGGGTGCGGTTGAACGGCATCCCCATCTTCTCCAGGTCGAGCACCGCGTCGATGGCCTCTTTGGCCATGACCTCCACGGCGTCCTGGTCGGCCAGGTAGTCACCACCCTTGACGGTGTCGAAGGTGTGCCATTCCCAGTTGTCTTCCTCGACATTGGCCAGGGCGGCGCACATGCCGCCCTGCGCGGCTCCGGTGTGCGACCGGGTCGGGTACAGCTTCGTCAGCACCGCGGTGCGGACCCGGGGCCCGGCCTCCACGGCGGCGCGCATGCCGGCACCGCCGGCACCCACGATGACGACGTCGTAGCGATGTTCAACAATCATCAGTAGCTCCCGATCAGGAAATTGTCGCGTCGAACGTCAGCAGCACATAGGTTCCGAGCACCAGCGTGAAAGCCATCGACAGCGCCAGCAGAGTGTTGAGCCAGAACTTCGTGGAGTCCTTGCGGGTGTAGTCGGCGATGATGGTGCGCATGCCGTTGCCGCCGTGCAGCTGAGCCAGCCACAGCAGCAGCAGATCCCAGGTCTGCCAGAACGGCGAGGACCACCGCTCGGCGACGTAGTTGAAGTCGATGCGGTACACGCCGTCTTCCCACATCAGCATGATGAACAGGTGGCCGAGAGCCAGAAAAACGAGAACCAGGCCCGAGAACCGCATGAACAGCCAGGTGTACTTCTCGAAGTTCGGCATGCCGCCGGAGCGCCGCGGCGCGCGCGGGTTGTCCAGGCCTGCGGGTCGGTCGTAGTTGCGCTGCATGACGGGAGCCGGCCCGCCGCGATCGCTGATGTGGTCGTAGGGGTTCTCCGACCGTGTCTGTGAACTCATAGGAACCGCTCCGCCATGTGCATGCCGATGACACCGAGTGAGGCGATGAACAGGGCGATGAACAGTCCTGCGATCACCCAGAGCATCTTGCGTTGGTGGCGCGGACCCTCCGACCAGAAGTCGATCAGGATGATCCGGATGCCGTTGAGTGCGTGGTAGAGAACCGCCGCGACGAGCCCGATCTCCATGAGCCCGATGATGGGGCTCTTGTAGGTCTCGATGATCTCGTTGTAGGCCTGCGGGCTTACCCGGACCAGTGCCGTGTCGAGCACGTGGACGAACAGGAAGAAGAAGATCGTCGCACCCGAGATACGGTGAAGCACCCATGACCACATGCCGGGGTCGCCGCGGTAGAACGTTCGGCGACTCGACGGCTTCGATCGTGGTGCCGGTGTATCGGTATCGGCTGGTATCGCCGTACTCATAGTGACCCTCCAACGCCATCGGTGGAGGCTCGGAATTCGGTGCTGATTACCGGACCCCAAACCTCGGGGCGACTCTAATCCCCTTTGTACTGCTGAACGAACTAGCGTGTGGCGATATGCCCTTGTTGAGCCTCGAAGTTAGGTCTACCTACCCGGGACTTGGGGTCACGGGTGGAGGAGTTCGGAATGGATTCAGATTCGGCGCGGGTGACCTGACGTGACGGTAGAAATCGACTGGGATATGTTGCGTCGCAAGGCAATTGATGTGTCCGGCCATGCCTACGCCCCGTATTCGCGCTTCCGGGTGGGTGCTGCCGCGCTGGTGAATGATGACCGAATCGTCACCGGTTGCAATGTGGAGAATGTCTCATATGGCCTAGGTCTCTGTGCCGAGTGTGCAGTGGTGTGCGCCCTACATTCCGGCGGCGGCGGGCGGCTGGTTGCACTGTCGTGTGTGGGCCCCGACGGCGAGGTTCTGATGCCGTGCGGGCGCTGCCGCCAGGTGCTCCTCGAACACGGCGGACCCGAGCTCCTGATCGACCATCCGCGGGGCCCGCGGGCACTGCGGGAGCTGCTTCCCGACGCGTTCGGGCCAGAGGACCTCGCGCGCACCGAGAATGCGGGCGGGCAGACACCGTGACCGAGTTCACTTTCGACGCCCCGACCGTCATCCGGACCAAGCGTGACGGCGGGGTGCTTTCCGATGCCGCGATCGACTGGGTGATCGAGGCTTATACGCACGGCCGCGTCGCCGACGCGCAGATGTCGGCGCTGTTGATGGCGATCTTCCTGCGCGGCATGTCCAACGCCGAGATCGCCAGGTGGACAGCCGCAATGATCGCCTCAGGGGAGCGGCTCGACTTCTCCGACCTGCGTCGCGCGGGCAAGCCGCTGCGGCTGGTCGACAAGCACTCGACCGGCGGGGTCGGGGACAAGATCACCATCCCGCTGGTGCCCGTTGTGATGGCGTGCGGCGGTGCGGTGCCGCAGGCGGCCGGTCGCGGGCTGGGCCACACCGGCGGCACTCTGGACAAATTGGAGTCCATCCCCGGATTCACCGCCGAGATCCCCAAAGCCCAGATCCGGCAACAACTGTGCGATCTGGGCGCGGCGATCTTCGCGGCCGGGGAACTCGCGCCTGCCGACCGCAAGATCTATGCGCTGCGCGACGTCACCGCCACCACGGAATCGCTGCCGCTGATCGCCAGCTCGGTGATGAGCAAGAAGATCGCCGAGGGCACCCACGCTCTGGTGCTGGACTCGAAGGTCGGCTCCGGGGCGTTCCTCGACACCGAGGCCGAGTCTCGGGAGCTGGCCCGCACGATGGTCGATCTCGGCACCGAGCACGGCGTGCGCACCCGGGCATTGCTCACCGACATGCACACTCCGCTGGGACGCACCGTAGGCAACGCCGTCGAGGTGGTCGAATCCTTGGAGGTGCTCGCCGGCGGCGGCCCCGAGGACGTCGTGGAGCTGACGCTGGCGCTGGCGCGCGAGATGTGCGACGCCGCCGGCCTGGACGGGGTCGACCCCGCGCAGACGCTTCGCGACGGGACGGCGATGGACCGGTTCCGCGACCTGGTGGCCGCGCAGGGCGGCGATGTCGCGGCCTTGTCTGCGGACTCACTGCCGTTGGGCGCGTATTCCGAGACCGTCAGCGCCCCTCACGGTGGCACGATGGGGGACATCGACGCGATGGCGGTGGGACTGGCGGTATGGCGGCTCGGAGCGGGCCGCTCGGTACCGGGCGAGCAGGTGCAGTTCGGCGCCGGACTGCGTATCCACCGCCGGCCGGGTGAGCCGGTGGCCGCGGGTGAGCCGTTGTTCACCCTCTACACCGACACCGTCGAGCGCCTCGCGCCCGCGGTGTCCGAGCTCGACGGTGCCTGGAGTGTCGGAGACCGGGCGCCGGCGACGCGACCGCTGATCATCGATCGCCTCACGTAAGGAGTGACTCGTGACGACACCGTTGACCCTCGACAACATCCGGCGGGCGCCCAAGGCGCTGCTGCATGACCACCTCGACGGCGGTCTGCGGCCTGCGACGGTGCTGGAGCTGGCCGGGCAGTACGGCTACGACGAGCTGCCCGCCACCGACGTCGAGGGCCTGGCGACGTTCTTCCGTACCGCGGCGCACAGCGGGTCGCTGGTGCGCTACCTGGAGCCGTTCGCCCACACGGTCGGGGTCATGCAGACTCCCGACGCGCTGCACCGCGTCGCGCGCGAATGCGTCGAGGATCTGGCCCAGGACAACGTCGTCTACGCCGAGATCCGCTTCGCGCCCGAACTCCACATCGACGGTGGTCTGTCGCTGGACGCCGTGGTCGACTCGGTGCTCGCCGGGTTCGCCGACGGCGAGAAGGCTGCCAGCGCCGACGGGCGGGCCATCACGGTTCGCTGCCTGGTGACCGCGATGCGCCACGCGGCGAGGTCGAGGGAGATCGCCGAGCTGGCGATCCGGTTCCGGGACAAGGGCGTCGTGGGATTCGACATCGCCGGTGCCGAAGCGGGCTACCCGCCGTCGCGGCACCTCGACGCGTTCGAGTACATGCGAAGCAACAACGCGCGCTTCACCATTCACGCCGGGGAGGCATTCGGACTGCCGTCGATCCACGAGGCGATCGCGTTCTGCGGCGCCGACCGGCTGGGTCACGGCGTGCGTATCGTCGACGACATCGACATGGATGCCGACGGCGGCCCGAAGCTCGGCAGGTTGGCGTCGCTGTTGCGGGACAAGCGAATCCCGTTCGAGATGTGCCCCAGCTCCAACGTGCAGACCGGGGCGGTGGCGAGCATCGCCGAGCATCCGTTCGACCGGCTGGCGCGGCTGCGCTTCCGGGTGACGGTTAACACCGACAACCGGCTGATGAGCGACACCACGATGAGCCTGGAGATGCAACGGCTGGTCGACGCGTTCGGCTACGGATGGAGCGATCTCGAGCGGTTCACCATCAATGCGATGAAGTCGGCGTTCATCGCTTTCGACGAGCGCCTGGCCATCATCGACGAGGTGATCAAGCCCCGCTACGCCGTGCTGGTCGGCTAGGGATCTCGGGAACCTTGCCCCGCGAGCGCGCGTGTCTGCACAGCGGCGCGCCGCAATCTCTGGCATTCAACGCGCGCTCGCGGCGGACGAGTGCGCGCCGACGTACGCCCAAATCCGGCGTGGCGCCGTGCAGACACGCGCGCTCGCGCAGCGACCCGTCTATTCAGAACGCAGGCGCGACTCGACGAGCCTCTCCAGCGACTCCCACTGGGTGACCGCCTCGGCGTACGGCCCGTTCGGGCGCTTGACCGACGCGGGGTCGAGCACGTGGGCGATCACGCTGCCCAGCGCGGTTCCCGGTTCCAGCTTGGCGGCCACGCTGGTGTCCTCGGAGTAGTCGCCGATGTCGCGGATCAGTTCGACCGCCAGCTCCAGCTGGTCGTGGTCCACGGCTTCGGGGCCCTCGGCAAGGTCGTCGACGATGTCGGTCAGCACGTAGACGTTGTCGTCGTCGACCTCGACACGCAGCGAGCCGTCGGTGGCCGCCGTGCGGATGTCGTCGTAGGTGGCGAGATCGGACAGGTCGTGGTCGTGCTCGTCGGCCAGGTAGCGGGCCAGCGCACGCTCGGACGGGAAAACACTGATGCGTCCGTTGCGGCCGAGGAAGATCGGCCGGTCCTCGAGGTAGCAGCGCAACGTGAAGTAGGTGCCGCCGCTGCTCATGATCCGGACGGGGTCGATGCCCACCCGCGCCCAGAAGTCCTTGTCGCTGCCGAGCACCTTGGTCTCGGCTTCGGCGGCAAGCTCGTCGGCCTCCTCCGGGGTGTCGACGACGTCGTCGATCACGAGGTCGTCGTCATCGAACTCGGGGGCGTCCTCGTCCAGCTCGGCCTGGGCCTTCGCCGCGGCCGCCGCATCGACCTCAGGAATGGTGATGATCTCGTCGAGGGCCTCGATGACCTTGTCCCAGCCTCGTGCGATGACCTTCTCGATCTCGGCCCAGCGCTTGCGGCCCGCGCGACCGGCGAACGCCTCGGCGCCGCCGCCGACGGTCCCGAGCATCGGGTTTCCGTTGAAGAACTTGGTGACCGCGGGCAGCTCGCAGACCGATCCGATCGACGACACCACGGCCAGCGCCCCGTGCAGCGCGTCCACGTTCTCCTGCGTCGGCTTCTGCGACAGCAGCTCCTCCAGCACCACCAGGTCGTGGGTGTGCTCCTCGGTCGGTGTGAGCCGATGGGCATTGGCCTCGGTCAACTTGCCCCATGCCGGGTGATCGACCAGGTCGTTGTCGTGGTTGGTGCGGACGAACGCAGCCAGGTCAGCGACCGATTCGAGCACATAGAGGTCCTCGTCCTTGCCGAGGAAGGCCTCCCACTCGTCGCCGTCGGCGCGCCAGCGCGGCGCCCACAGCGTGTAGACGTCGCCCTTCGTCAGCTTCAGCCCGATGGGCACGATGTCAGCAGCCATGCGGCACAGCCTAACCACCGAGGCTTGGCGTGCTGAGAGGCATGGCTGCGGTTGGTGCAGGGGTCGGGCACCGTTGCCGTACCGCAACCCGTTCGTCGCTTCTCGTGTTTGTCAGGCCTGCCATGATCGCCGAGTGATCTCCCTCGGCTTGCACGGACTCGGCATCGGAGCTGGTGCGCAGCGCACCGTGATCGATGCTGTGGCGGCTGCCGCCGAGCGGTCGGGTTTCGCGACGTTGTGGGCCGGTGAGCATGTCGTGATGGTCGACGATCCGGTGTCGCCCTACCCGTACAGCCCCGACGGCCGCATCGCGATCTCGGCTGACGCGGACTGGCTGGACCCGTTGATCACCCTGAGCTTTGCCGCCGCGGCGACCAACCGGATAGAGCTGGCGACCGGTGTGTTGCTGCTGCCCGAACACAATCCGGTGATCGCCGCCAAGCAGGCGGCGTCGCTGGACCGGATGACCGGTGGCCGGCTGTCGCTGGGGGTCGGCATCGGATGGTCCCGGGAGGAGTACGACGCCCTCGGGGTGCCGTTCGAGGGACGCGGACGCCGGATGGCGGAGTACGTCGCTGCGATGCGGGCCCTGTGGCGCGACGACGTCGCGTCCTATGACGGGGAGTTCGTGTCGTTCGACCGGGTGCGGGTCAACCCGAAGCCACACCGCCGGTCCATCCCGGTCGTGCTCGGTGGCAACTCCGACGCGGCGTTGCGTCGTGTCGCCGAGTGGGGTGACGGGTGGTACGGGTTCAACCTCGCCGACGTCGAGGAGGCGGCGTTCCGGGCGTCCAGGTTGCGGGCGCTGTGTCGGGAGGTGGGCCGCGATCCGGCGGACCTCCGGTTGGCGGTGGCGCTGCAGGACCCGGTCCCCGGCGATGCGGCCCGGCTCGGCGACGCCGGAATCGACGAATTGGTTCTCGTCGCCAGCCCGCCCGCGGATCCGATCGCCGCCGAGGCGTGGATTTCCGATCTGGCGGGGCGGTGGATGCCGGTGCGTAACTGAGCCGAGTATCACCTCTCCGCCGCCGCAGTCGAGGCCACCGGGACCTCGAACAGCCATGTCTCGTCGCCGTCGCAGTACTGAATGTTCGCGTCGATCACCATCTGAGCGGGCAGGACCCCATCCGTCAGCGTCTGGTGCCGGATGCATTCCATCAGGCGATTGCGTTCCTCCTGGTGTTCAACCTCCATATAGGCCCAGGTGAGAAGGATGCCGGCAGCCATGATCGCCACCGCCACCGCCACGAACCCGTAGACCTTCACCTGATAGGGCACCGGTCGCACCTCCTCCCCAGGGGGTGACCGTAGTTTCGCCGGCCAAGAGTTCCCTGAGGGGAATCTGAGCTCTGCCGGTGTGATCAGGCGGGATCAGGCTGTGGGGCGCCAGAATCCCTGGAAACCCTGCCCCGCGTTGGCGGTCCGGATCGGGGAGAGTTTGACGGGATCGCCCGCCTCGACCATCACGCCGTTGCCGACGACCATCGCGACGTGGCCGTCCCACACGGCGAGGTCGCCGGGTGACAGCGAGCCCGCGGACACCGCGGCGCCGATGTCCTGCTCTTGCGCCAACCGCGGAAGGTCAAGTCCTGCTTCGCGATACGCCCACTGCGTGAGCCCGCTGCAGTCCAGACCGACGCCCGGCGTGGTGCCGCCCCACTGGTAGGGCACTCCCAGCTGGGTCAGTGCGTGCCGGACGGCGCTGGCGGCCACCGCATTCGGCGCCATCACGACGGTCCCGTCCGGAAGACGCACCGCCACCCCTTCCCCGAACGATGCCGCGTCCGGGGTCTCTGTTCCGTCGGGACGCGTGAAGGCGGCGAGCTGAGCCGCTCCGGCGTCGGGCGACCCGAATCCGCCCATCGGGGACCCGCCCGACCATCCGGGAGCTCCACCGAGTGCGGGGACGCCTGCGCCCGGGGTGTATCCAGCGGGTGCCGTCGCGGCGGGGGCTGACAAGGCCGGGCCGGGGAGAGCGGCCGCCTGCGCGTCCAACTCGGCCTGCAATCCCTCGACGATCGCGATCGCCCGGGCCAGCGCGTCCCGGGCCGCGGCCAACAGCTCCCGTGCCACCCCCGGCGAGTCCAGGTGGGGCTCCAGCGCGCCGGCCTTGGCTTCGAACTCCTCGACAATGTCCTGCAGGCGCCGGTGCGCGCGGGCCACGGCTCCCGCTGCCGTCTCGGCCGCCGCTCCCAGCCCACCGGCACGGTCGGCGGCGGCGTCGATGGCCGAGGCTGTCGCCGCCGCGAAGTCCGAGGCGGCGTCCGCGCCGGCGCCCGTCCACTCCGCCCCGGTGTACTGCCAGGCCCGGCCAGCCGCACTCGCCACGTCGGCGAGCATGTCGCGCACGCCGGCCAGCGTCGCCGCCGGATCACCGTCGGCGTCGGCCGTCCACCCCGGCCCCACCAGAGCCTGCACCCGGCGGATCGGCGCCGCCAGTGCCGCCACCGTCGCACTCGGCATCAGCGAATGCCGGTGATTCGCGAGGCGGCGCGGTCGTCGGTCCCGTCGTACTCCGCCGCCGACCCGAGCGCCGCAGTGGTGCCCGCCGCGACCGAGCTGCGTAGCCGCGCGAGCGTACCGGCCTCGGTCTCGGCGGCCCGGATCAATGACGCGACGAAGCGCGCTCCGACCGGACCGAACAGGGGCGCGGGCCCGAGCGCAGTCAGCCGATCGACGGCGGCATCAAGGTCGGACGCGTGGGCGGCGCAGGCGGCACCGTAGTCACGGAGCAGACCGGTGTCGACGGACAGGCGGACGGACATATGGATATGACGCCGAGAACCGCCCGACGGTTCCCACTAAGGTCAGCAGCTATGGATGTGCGCGTTGTCGACCACCCACTGGCCGCAGCGCGGCTGACCACGCTGCGCGATGAGCGCACCGACAATGCCGGGTTCCGCGCGGCGCTGCGCGACCTCACCCTGATGCTCGTGTACGAGGCCACCCGCGAGCTGCCGGTGGACGTCATCGAGGTGCGCACCCCGCTGACGTCCACCGCCGGCACCCGGCTGGCCGCGCCGCCGCTGCTCGTGCCGGTGCTGCGGGCCGGTCTCGGCATGGTCGACCAGGCCCACGCGCTGATCCCGGAAGCGAAGGTCGGCTTCGTGGGGGTGGCCCGCAACGAGGAGACGCATCAACCCACGCCGTATCTGGAATCGCTGCCCGACGATCTGAGTCGGCAACCCGTCATCGTGCTCGACCCGATGCTCGCCACCGGCGGCTCCATGATCCACACCCTCGAGCTGCTCTACGCCCGCAACGCCGTCGACGTCACCGTGATCTGCGTGGTCGTCGCCCCGGAAGGGCTTGCGGCACTGGAGCAGATGGCACCGGAACTGCGTTTGATCACCGCGACCATCGACTCCGGTCTCAACGACATCGCCTACATCGTGCCGGGACTCGGCGACGCCGGCGACCGTCAGTTCGGCCCCCGCTGATCCCACCCCCGAACTGCGGCGGCCACCGCGTCCTGCTCCGCAGCGGCCCGCGCGCGGGCGGTGGACAGTTCTCCAGTGCAGCGAATCTCGATGTAGGACTTCAGTTTCGGCTCTGTGCCCGACGGCCGCGTCACCACCCGCACCGAGCAGTCGTCATCGCCCCCGGTGAGGATCAGGGCATCGGTTGCGGGTAAGAGGTCGGTCACCGCGACGGCGAACCCGGCGAGGTCGTCGGGTGGGGCGGCACGCAGTTGCGCCATCATGGCGGCGGCGGCCTCCGCGGAGTCGACGCGACGGGTGACGGCGGCGGTGGTATGCACGCCGTGACGGCGAGCCAGAGCGTCGAGGGCGTCGAGCACGGTGCGGCCGTCCTGCCGGAGCGCGACCACCAGATCGCATGCCAGTACCGCGGCGCTGATGCCGTCCTTGTCGCGCACGGCGGCCGGGTCCACGCAGTGCCCGATCGCCTCCTCGTAGGCATAGACGAGGGTTCCGTCGGGGATCTGCTCATCGGCGCGCGCCAGCCACTTGAACCCGGTCAATGTCTCGACGTGCCGGGCCCCGTGCGCGGCGGCGATGCGCGCCAACATCCGCGACGAGACCACGGTGCTGGCCACTACCGCAGCCCCTGAATCGGTGTGGGAGAGCACGTAATCGCCGAGCAGCCAGCCGGTTTCGTCGCCGCTGAGCATTCGCCAGCCGTCCGGTGTCGGGACCCCGATCGCACAGCGGTCGGCGTCGGGGTCGAGGGCGACCGCGATGTCGGCGTCCATGTCAGCCGCGAGTGCCAGCAGTTGGTCGCTCGCGCCGGGTTCCTCGGGGTTGGGGAACGCGACGGTGGGGAAGTCCGGATCGGGCGCGAACTGGCGGTCCACCACACCGACGTCGCCGAAGCCGGCCAATGCCAGTGCGTCGAGGGCGAATTCACCGCCGACGCCGTGCATCGGCGTCAGGGCGATCCGCACCGCACCGGTGGTGCGGCGCACCGAGGCGGCGCGCTCGAGGTAGGCGCGCAGCTGCGCGGCGCCGGCAGGGGTGACCGGAGAACGAGGGATCTCGTCGGCGGGGGGCGCTGCCGCGATGGCGCTTTCGATGTCGCGGTCGGTGGGGGAGATGATCTGCAGGCCGCCGGCGACGTAGACCTTGTAGCCGTTGTCGGAGGGCGGGTTGTGCGATGCGGTGATCTGCACCCCGGCAGCGGCGCCCATGCTCCTGACGGCGAACGCCACCGCGGGGGTCGGCACGGCCGTGAACATCAATGTCACCGAGAAGCCCTGGGCGGCAAACACTTCCGCGGCGGCCCGGCCGAACTCGGCGGAGCGGTGCCTGGCGTCGTAGCCGACCACGACAGGTGCACCGCCGAGTTCACGGTCGCGCAGCACCTTCGCCACCGCCCACGTCGCGCGCAGGACGACCGCCAGGTTCATCCCGTTGGGTCCCGCGCGCAGCGGCCCGCGCAGGCCGGCGGTGCCGAACGTCAGCGGTCGGGAGAACCGGTCGGCGAGCTCGTCGTCGGTGCAGGCCGCCAACTCCGTGCCCGCGCCCGGATCCGGATCGTGGGCGATCCACTCCTGTACCGCCGCGTGCAACTCGCGAGTGGAGATCACTCCGACAGTGTGCCTGTGTCCGCCTCTGCGACCTTGCGCAGGATCGGTGCCACCAGCATCAGCAGGTCGAACTCCAGCGCGGACAGGCTCTCGCGCATCGTCCGGTGCAGCCACGCGTCCCGCTCGGCGCGGTCGGCTTCCAGCAGCGTGGTGCCGTCGTCGGTCATCTGCACCAGCTGGCGGCGCCGGTCGTGCGCGTCGGGACGGCGGACGATCAGCGCACGGGCCTCCAGTTCGTTGAATGAGTCCGTCAGCGACTGGACCTTCACCTGCAGGCGCACGCCGAGCTCGGCCGGCGTCGTGACACCCGCCCGGCTGACCTCGCCGAGCAGTTGCATCTGACTCAGCGTCAAGCCGTTGTCCGGCCGATGTCTGCGCAGTTGCCGGGTCACGGCCATCATCGATTCCCGCAGCTCGGTGGCTGCAGTGAAGGTGGACGTTGCCGCGGTCGACATTAGTAAGTCACTCCTTGGTAATTGACGCACCGCATCGAGAATTCCCCTTGTTGAGATCTTGATTTACCAAGAGCATACTTGCCATCACGATGACATGGTGGCGACAGATACTCAGGTGGATGCTCCTCCTCGCGGCCAGTGTCGCGGTAACTGTTCCGCTGACGCTGGTCGGCGTGCCGTCGGCCGCGCTGTTCGCCGCGCTGGCCGTCGGCATCGTGCTGGCCCTCACCTCGGCGGGCCCCGAGCGGGTGCCCCGCAAGATGGGGCTGGCCGCCCAGGGCGTGCTCGGCGTCTACATCGGCACAATGGTGCAGCACGACGCACTGTCGCAGCTCGGTGGCGACTGGCCGATCGTCGCCGCTGTTGCCGTCGGGACGCTGCTGCTCAGCGTGCTCGCCGGAGCGTTGCTCGGGTTGCGCCGTGACGTGACGCCGCTGACCGGTTCGCTGGCGCTGGTGGCAGGCGGGGCATCGGGGCTGGTGGCCATCGCCCGCGAACTCGGCGGCGACGATCGCGTCGTCGCCGTCGTGCAATACCTACGGGTGGCGCTGGTCACCGCGTCGATGCCGATCGTCGTCACGGTGATCTATCACGCGGACCGGTCCCACGATGTCGCCGCCGTCACCGAAACAACCTCAGCACCTTGGTATCTGAGTGTCGCCATGATGGTCGGCCTGGTCGTGGTCGGCTCGATCGGCGGCCGGTTGATCCGGTTGCCCGGCGCCGGGCTGCTGGGACCGCTGGCGTTGACGGTCGCACTCGAGGTCAGCGGATACTCGTTCGGCTTGTCGGTGCCGATGGTGCTGGTGCAGGCCGGCTACCTGCTGATCGGCTGGCAGGCCGGGCTGGCATTCACCCGTGACTCGCTGCGCAGCGTCGGTCGGCTGCTGCCCGCCGCGGTGGCGTTGATCGTGTTCATCGGTGTCGCGACGGCGGGACTGGGCATCGTGTTGGCGCGCGTCGCCGGCCTGACCCCCCTCGAGGGATATCTGGCGACCAGCCCCGGCGGTGTGTACGCCGTGCTGGCCACCGCGGTCGAGACCGGATCCAACGTCACGTTCGTCATCGCCGCGCAGGTCGTGCGGATTCTGCTGATGCTGTTCGCCGCGCCGCTGATGGCCCGCGGCGTGGTGTGGGCGAGCCGCAAACTGAGCAAGGATCCCGGTCAGAGCCGGGAGATCACCGCGGAGAGCAGGGAACCCATCCGCGTCGCCGACTGACGGCCCGCCTCGAGCACCTCGTCGTGACTCAGCGGCTCACCGGTCATCCCGGCCGCCAGGTTCGTCACCAACGACACCCCGAGAACCTCGGCGCCGGCGGCCCGGGCGGCGATCGTCTCGTGCACCGTCGACATCCCGACGAGGTCGGCGCCCAGCGTCCGCAGCATGCGGATCTCGGCAGGCGTCTCATAGTGCGGACCGGGCAGTCCCGCGTAGACGCCCTCCGGCAACCCGGGATCGATCTCGCGCGCGATGCCGCGCAACCGCGGCGAATACGCGTCCACGAGGTCGACGAACTGCGCCCCCACCAGGGGCGACCGTGCCGTGAGGTTGAGGTGGTCGCTGATCAGCACCGGCTGGCCGACGGTGAAGTCCGGCCGCAGCCCGCCTGCCGCGTTTGTCAGCACGACCGTGCGCACCCCGGCCGCGCACGCCGTCCGCACCGGATGCACCACGTGGCGCAGGTCATGGCCCTCGTAGGCGTGGGTCCGGCCCAGCAGCACCAGGACGCGGTGCCCGCCGATCCGCAACGACAGCACCTGACCGCCGTGCCCCTGGGCGCTCGGAGGGGTGAAGCCGGGCAGCTCGGCCATCAGGACGGCGGCCGACGGCTCACCCAGTTGCGCCGCGGCGGGCGCCCACCCGGAACCGAGGACGACGGCGACGTCATGCGCGTCGACGCCGGTGCGTTCGCTGAGCGCATTCGCCGCCGCCTGGGCCGCTACTGCCGGATCCTCCACAGGCGGCAGCTTAGTGGGGCTTTGCGCAGTGAGATACTTGCCCGCATGCCCTTAGCCGCCGCGTCGACGTGCGTCGAGGACGCCGTGCTCGGTCGCCGCGGCGACCTGGTCGCGCTGTCGCACTCGATCCACGCCGAGCCGGAACTCGCGTTCGCCGAGCACCGCAGCTGCGCCAAGACGTCGGCCCTGGTCGCCGAGCGCGGGTTCGAGCTCACGCAGGCACCCGCCGGCCTGGACACCGCGTTTCGTGCCGTGTTCGGCAGCGGCCCGCTGGTGATCGGGATCTGCGCCGAATACGACGCGCTGCCGGGCATCGGGCACGCGTGCGGACACAACATCATCGCCGCCTCCGCGGTGGGCACGGCGCTGGCACTCGCCGAGGTGGCCGAGCAACTCGGGCTGACGGTCGTACTGCTCGGCACGCCCGCCGAGGAGGCCGGGGGCGGTAAAGCGCTGATGCTCGACGCGGGCGTGTTCGACGACATCGCGGCGTCGGTGATGTTGCACCCGGGCCCCATCGACATCGCCGCGGCGCGGTCGCTCGCGCTGTCGGAAGTGACGATCCGCTACACCGGCCGCGAATCGCACGCCGCCGTCGCGCCGTACCTCGGGATCAACGCCGCCGATGCCGTCACCGTCGCGCAGGTCAGCATCGGGCTGCTGCGCCAGCAATTGGCGCCGGGCCAGATGGTGCACGGCATCGTCACCAACGGCGGCCAGGCGTCCAATATCATCCCGGGTCTCGCGGAGTTGCGATACACGATGCGGGCAACGAATTCGGAATCGTTGCGGGAGTTGGAGTCTCGGATGGCGGGCTGCTTCGCCGCAGGGGCGGTCGCCACCGGATGCGAGCACGACGTGTCCGAACCGGCGCCGGCGTATGCGGAGTTGGCCCCCGATCCGTGGCTTGCGGAGGTGCTGCGCGCCGAAATGGTGCGCGTCGGCCGCTCGCCCGTACCGGCCGACGTGGAAGCCTCACTGCCGCTGGGTAGTACGGATATGGGTAACGTCACCCAGGTGATGCCCGGCATCCATCCGATCGTCGGCATCGATGCCGGGGGCGCGTCCATCCATCAGCCGGCGTTCGCGGCCGCTGCAGTCAACGCCAGCGCGGACACGGCGGTGGTCGAGGGTGCGATCATGCTCGCCAGGACCGTGGTGGCGCTGGCCGAGTCGGACGTCGAGCGGAGCAGGGTGCTGGAACAGCAGGAAAGGCGGGCATCGTGAGCGTGTTGTCGCATGCCGCCGCGCGGTGGCTCAGCGAGCACTATGACGATCTCGTCGGGTGGCGCAGGCACATTCATCAGCATCCCGAACTCGGGCGCCAGGAGTTCGGAACGACGCAGTTCGTCGCGTCGCAGCTCGCCGACGCCGGGCTCAACCCCAAGGTGTTGCCGGGGGGGACCGGCCTGACGTGTGATTTCGGTCCCGACGACGGCCCTCGGGTGGCGTTGCGCGCGGACATGGACGCGCTGCCGATGGCCGAGCGCACGGGCCTGCCGTTCTCCTCGGACGTGCCCAACGTGGCGCACGCGTGCGGCCACGACGCGCACACCGCGGTGCTGTTGGGCGCGGCGCTGGCGATGGCGTCCGAACCCGCGTTGCCTGTCGGTGTGCGGTTGATCTTCCAGGCGGCCGAGGAATTGATGCCCGGCGGTGCGATCGACGCGATCGCCGCGGGAGCGCTGACCGGGGTGTCACGCATCTACGCGGTGCACTGCGACCCTCACCTGGCCGTGGGTCGGGTGGCGGTGAAGGCCGGACCGATCACGTCGGCGGCCGACCACATCGAGGTGACGCTGCACTCCCCGGGCGGGCACACGTCGCGCCCGCACCTGACCGGGGACCTGGTCTACGGGCTGGGCACGCTGATCACCGGGGTGCCCGGGGTGCTGTCGCGGCGTATCGATCCTCGCCACAGCACGGTGATGGTGTGGGGCGCGGTCCACGCCGGCGTCGCGGCCAACGCGATCCCGCAGACCGGCACCATGGCAGGCACCATCAGGACGGCCAGCCGCGAGACCTGGCTGACACTTGAAGATGTGGTGCAGGAAGCGGTGGCATCACTGCTGGCGCCGCTCGGCATCGAGTACGTCGTGCAGTATCGCCGCGGGGTGCCGCCGGTGGTCAACGAAGAGGTCTCCACGCGAATCCTGACCCACGCGATCGAAGCGATCGGCCCCGACGTGCTCGCCGACACCGAACAGTCCGGGGGCGGGGAGGACTTCTCCTGGTACCTCGAGGAGGTGCCCGGCGCGATGGCCCGGCTGGGGGTGTGGAGCGGTCGCGGGCCGCAGCTGGACCTGCACCAGCCGACATTCGACCTCGACGAACGTGCCCTGGGTGTGGGCGTGCGGCTGCTGGTCAACCTGATCGACCAGGCCGCGCAGGAGTCCTAGCCCTCGCGGCCCTCGCGGCCGCTCGTGTCATCTGCCGCCGCAGAGTCAGTCGTGCACGCAGACCTCGAGGAAAGTCTTGGTCAGGTCCAACAGCGTCGCCAGCAGATCGGCGTCGTCGAGGTCGTCGATCATCGGGTCTGTCACGCAGCCGTGGATGCCGGCGCTGAGCATCGAGATCGCGACCCGCGTGGCGGTGTCGGGATTGGGGCCGAGCAGCACGTCGGCGAGCCTGTCGCCGATGCGGCGGTACTCGTCGTGTCCTTCGAGCAGACGATGCACGGTCGGGTCGCCGTAGAAGACGCTGGAGACCCGGCGGTGGCGGATGATCAGCTCCACCATGCCGCTCATCGACACACCGCGCCGTGCCGCGGGCGTCGGCAACGTCTCGGTGATTCGCAACAGGTGCTCGATGTCGTCGAACACCGGTTTCACCACGGCCAGCGCGATGTCGTCCTTGGAGTGGAACTGGTAGTAGACGGCGGCCTTGGTCACGCCGAGGCGGTCGGCGATCATCTGGAGTGAGGTGCCGCTGACGCCGTGGCCGGCGAACAGGTCGAGGGCGGCTTCCAGCACGCGCTCGCGCGCGTATCCACGCGTGGCGACTGGTCTGGCCATCGTTTCCCCTCGTCCCCGGTCGGCGGCACTGTATCCCAGATCACTCGGGCGTTCGATGGGGACGCAGACCACTAGTTAGCCGGGCGGCTTGTCTGAAGTTAGCCGAGCGGTTAGTGTAGCTCTACTAATAACTTCAGTTCCCTCGAATACGGCTGTGCCGTAGAGACTTTCGATTTGAGCCGTCAGAGGAGCTCCCGGTGAAGTCCGCATGAGCACGCCGAACCGGCACGATCGGCCGCATTTCTACGGCATCGCGCGCTTCATCCGCCGCGCATCGCTGCCGATCATCCTGATCTGGGTCGCACTCGCGGCGTTCCTCAACATCGCGGTTCCGCAGCTGGAGGCGGTGGGCAAGGCGCGATCGGTGTCCATGAGCCCCGACGAGGCACCGGCCGTCATCTCGATGGAACGCATCGGCAAGGCCTTCGAGGAGTACGAGTCCAGCAGCTCGGCGATGATCGTGCTGGAAGGCGATCAACCCCTCGGCGACGACGCCCGCCGCTACTACTCCGACCTGATCGCCGCGCTCGAGGCGGACCCCACCCACGTCGAGCACGTCCAGGACCTCTGGAGCGACCCACTGACGGCCGCGGGCGCCCAGAGCGGCGACGGCCTATCCATGTACTTCCAGGTCAACCTCGCAGGCAACCAGGGCGAGGCGCTGGCCAACGAATCGGTGGCCGCCGTCCAGAAGTTGGTGGCCGACAGCCAGCCGCCTGCCGGGGTCAAGGCCTACGTCACCGGGGCCTCGGTGCTCGCCGCCGAACAGGAGACCGCCGGAACCGAGAGCCTCCGGATGGTCGAGGCGCTGACGTTCCTGGTCATCACCGTCATGCTGGTGCTGTTCTTCCGCTCCATCGTCACCACGCTGCTGATCCTGGTCATGGTCGGCTTGAGCTTGATGACGGTGCGCGGTGCGGTGGCGTTCCTCGGCTATCACGACATCATCGGGCTCTCCACCTTCGCGACCAGTCTGTTGGTCACCCTCGCCATCGCGATCGCGGTCGACTACGCCATCTTCCTCGTCGGCCGGTATCAGGAGGCCAGGGGCAAAGGCGAGACGCCGGAATCGGCGTACCACACGATGTTCGGCGGCACCGCGCACGTCATCGTCGGTTCCGGGCTGACCATCGCCGGCGCGACGTTCTGTCTGAGCTTCACCCGGCTGCCGTACTTCCAGACGCTGGGTGTCCCCCTGGCGCTGGGCATGCTGGTGCTGATCTGCGTCGCCATGACCTTCGGGCCCGCGGTCATCACCGTCGCGAGCCGGTTCGGGTTACTGGAGCCCAAGCGCGCCATGCGCGTTCGCGGCTGGCGCAAGATCGGGGCCGCCACCGTGCGCTGGCCCGGCGCCATTCTTGTGGCGAGTGTCGCGGTGTCACTGATCGGCCTGCTCGCGTTGCCCGGCTATCAGACCAGCTACAACGACCGCAATTACCTGCCCGCCGACATCGACTCCAACGTCGGCTACGCCGCCGCCGAGCGGCACTTCTCGCCGGCGCGGCTCAACCCCGAGATGCTGATGGTCGAAACCGATCGGGACCTCCGCAACTCCGCCGACTTCATCGTCATCGACAAGATCGCCAAGGCCCTGTTCGCCGTCGAGGGGATCGGCCGCGTGCAGACCATCACCCGGCCCGACGGCACACCGATCGACGGCACGACCATCCCGTACATGATGAGCAGGCAGGGTGGTACGCAGAAGCTTCACGAGAAATACATGATGGATCGGATGGACGACATGTCCGTCCAGGCCGCCGCGCTGCAGGACACCATCAACACGATGGAAAAGATGATGTCCCTTATGGGGCAGATGTCCGAGATCACCACCACCATGGTGGCCAAGACGAAGACGATGACCGCGGACATCACCCAATTGCGAGACCACATTGCCGATCTCGACGACTTCCTGCGGCCGATCCGGAACTATCTCTACTGGGAACCGCACTGCTACAACATCCCGGTCTGCTGGTCGATGCGGTCCATCTTCGACCTGATCGACGGCACCAACATGCTGACCGACAGCGTGCAGGACCTGGTGCCGGAACTGGAGCGTCTGTCGGCGCTGATGCCGCAGCTGGTGGAGCTGATGCCGTCGCAGATCGAGTCCATGAAGTCGCAGCGCGACATGATGCTGACGATGCAGCAGACCCAAGGCGGTCAGCTCGATGCGGCGGCCGAGATGAACGTCGACGCAACGGATATGGGTGACGCGTTCAACGACGCCATGAACGCAGACACGTTCTATCTGCCGCCCGAGGCGTTCGACAACGCTGATTTCCAAAGCGGCATAGACCAATTCATCTCACCCAACGGGCATGCAGTGCGGTTCATCATCGCGCACGAAGGAGATCCGCTCAGCCCTGACGGCATCAAGAAGATCGACGCGCTCAAGACGGCGGCCAAAGAAGCCATCAAGGGCACCCCGCTGGAGGGTTCGACGATCTACCTCGGCGGTACCGCCGCGACGTTCAAGGACATGGCCGACGGCACGCAGTACGACCTGTTGATCGCCGGAATCGCCGCCATCGGGCTGATTTTCATCATCATGCTGATCCTGACGCGGGCCGTGGTGGCTGCGGCGGTGATCGTCGGCACCGTGGTGCTGTCCCTGGGCGCCTCGTTCGGTCTCTCGGTGCTCGTCTGGCAGCACCTGGTGGGTATCGAACTGCACTGGATGGTGCTGCCGATGGCGGTGATCATCCTGCTGGCGGTCGGCGCGGACTACAACCTGCTGGTGGTCTCGCGGCTCAAGGAAGAGGTGCACGCCGGTATCGGCACCGGCCTGATCCGGACGATGGGTGGCAGTGGTTCCGTCGTGACCGCCGCGGGAATGGTGTTCGCGCTGACGATGATGACGATGGCGGTCAGCGACCTGACCATCATGGGTCAGGTGGGCACGACCATCGGTATGGGGCTGATCTTCGACACCCTGGTGATCCGCTCGTTCATGACGCCGTCGATCGCGGCGCTGCTGGGCCCGTGGTTCTGGTGGCCCCAGCGCGTCCGTCCACGCCCGAGGCCGTCGCCGTGGCCCCCTGCGCCCGCATCGCGAGGGCGCGTGTCTGCACAGTGACACGCCGCGATTTCTGGCATTTCGCGCGCGCTCGCGCCCGTCGAGTTGTACACAAACGCCATTTGATCCCCAGATCGCGGTAGGCACTCTGGTTGGCAGGCCGCTGACGCCCGAGCATCGGCGTCATGAATCGCCAACTCGCACAGCTGCTCAGCGTCCAGCACGGCGTGGCCGCCAGCGGTCAGATCCTCCAGCATCTCACCCGTCGCCAGTTCGAATTGGCGGTGAACACCGGTGTGCTGGAACGCATGTGGCAGGGGATCTACTGCTCAGGCAAACCAACCGACGACCTTCGGCTGCGTGGCCTGGACTTGTCGACCGGTAGACGCGTCGCGGTCTGCCTCGGTACCGCCGCGGCGTTCCACGGTTTCGACACCGAGGCGGCGCGCGACCTCCACGTCCTCAACCCGCCCGGGTGCGCGCTACGCGACGCGGACGGGCTGGTGGTGCACCGGCGGGACGGCGCGCCGCTGGTGGTGGTCGACGGTCGCCGCGCCACGTCGCCCGCGTGGACGGCTATCGAGGTGGCGCGCAGCCTGCGGCGCGGTCGCTCCCTGGCGACGCTCGACGCTGCCCTGCGCAGCGGGACATGCAGTCGCCCGGACCTGTGGCGCGCCGCGTTGGAGCAGAAGGGACGCCGCGGCATCGTCGCGGTCCGCAACCTGTTGCCGCTGGCGGACGCCCGTGCCGAGTCGCCGATGGAGAGCGAGGCTCGGCTGGCGATGCTCGATGGCGGGCTGCCGGTACCGGAGCCGCAGTACGAGGTCGTCGACGGCAACGGTGAGCTGCGGCGGTTGGATTTCGCGTGGCCGGAGTCAAAGGTCGCCGCCGAGTACGACGGGATGGACTGGCACGGGGAGTCGAACCAGATGCTGAGGGATCGACGACGTTACAACGCGCTCAGCGACATCGACTGGACGGTCATCCCGATCGTGTTCGGGGACGTGCGGTATCGCGCCCGGGAGATGGTCGGACGGATCGGCTGGCGGTTAGAGCACGCTCGGGCGGCGTGAGCGCGCGTCTGGTGCCAGAAATGCCGGCGTGTCGGCGTGCAGACACGCGCGCTCGCGGGGCAAGAGTTACGAGCCCGGGCCGACGTTCCCCGATGGCCGGGTACGCAGATCGTGCACGTATTCTGCTGGGGCGCCCGCGATCTCGGCTGCGTCGGCCATCACGCCGAGATACCGAGCCGACGGAATGCCGCCCTCCCACGCGTCCAGCACGTACAGCCACGCCAGCACGGGATCGGTGGTGGTGTCCGAGGACGTGCGGTGCACGCGGCAGCGGATCTTCTTGTGGAAGCCGAGCTCGGAGCCCTCCCAGCGGTCGAGGTTCTCCTCGTCCTCCTTGGTCATGTCGTAGAGCACCACGAACACGCTCGACGACGGGTCCTCCACGATGGTGGCCAGCGCGCCTTCCCAGAAGATGTCCGCGCCGCCGAACGTCAGGCGCCACCCGTGCAGCCAGCCCGTTCCCGCCATGGGGGAATGGGGGGCCCGCTCCTGCATCTGCTCGGGATGCATATTCGATCCGTAGGCGGCGTAGATCGGCACGCGAGAAGCTTAAACGCATTGTGTTGAGACGGCTGCCATCCGGTAGGTACCGCATCTGAGCGCCATCGTCACCTCGGTGCCCTAGGGTTGAAACCCGTGGCAACGCGCATCGTGATCATCGGCGGAGGGCCTGCAGGGTACGAAGCGGCATTGGTGGCGGCCGCGCGGGGGCGCGACGCCGTCCAGGTGACGATTGTCGACTCGGACGGCTTGGGCGGCGCATGCGTGCTCTATGACTGCGTGCCGTCGAAAACGCTGATCGCGTCCACCGGCGTCCGCACCGAGCTGCGCCGGGCCGGCGGCATGGGCTTCGACATCGACATCGACGCCGCGAAGATCTCGCTGCCGCAGATCAACAACCGCGCCAAGACGCTGGCTGCGTCGCAGTCGGCGGACATCGGCAGCGCACTGCTGGGCCAGGGCGTGACCATCATCGGGGGCCGCGGCGAGTTCGTCGACGACGTCTCCGGGATGGCGCACCACCGCGTGAAAGTCACCACCACGGACGGCAAGGTCGGGGTGCTGAAAGCCGACGTCGTGCTGGTCGCCACCGGGGCCCGCCCGCGGGTGCTGCCCAACGCGGAGCCCGACGGCGAGCGGATCCTGACCTGGCGCCAGCTCTACGAGCTCACCGAACTGCCCAGCCACCTGATCATCGTCGGTTCGGGTGTCACCGGAGCCGAGTTCTGCAACGCCTACACCGAGCTCGGGGTGACGGTCACGGTGGTCGCCAGCCGCGACCAGATCCTCCCGCACGAGGACTCCGATGCGGCCGCGGCGCTGGAGCAGGTGTTCAACGAACGCGGTGTGACGCTGGTCAAGAATGCCCGAGCCGAATCGGTCACCCGCACCGAGACGGGGGTGACGGTCAAGATCGCCGACGGCCGTGTCGTCGAGGGCAGCCATGCCCTGATGACGGTCGGGTCGGTGCCCAACACCGCAGGTCTGGGCCTCGACCGTGTCGGTGTGGAGCTCAACCCGGGGGGCTACATCCCCGTCGACAGGGTGTCGCGCACCCCAGCGGCCGGTGTATATGCCGCCGGGGACTGCACCGGGCTGCTGCCGCTGGCGTCCGTGGCGGCCATGCAGGGCCGTATCGCGATGTACCACGCGCTGGGTGAGGGGGTGTCGCCGATCCGGCTGCGGACCGTCGCGTCGGCCACGTTCACCCGGCCGGAGATCGCTGCGGTCGGCATCCCGCAGAGCGCGATCGACGACGGAAGCGTGCCCGCCCGGACGCTGATGCTGCCCCTGAGTACCAACGCCAGGGCGAAGATGTCCCTGCTCAGGCATGGTTTCGTGAAGATCTTCTGTCGGCCGGCCACGGGCGTGGTGATCGGCGGCGTGGTGGTCGCACCCATCGCGTCGGAGTTGATCCTGCCGATCGCGCTGGCGGTGCAGAACCGGATCTCGGTGACCGACCTGGCGCAGACACTGTCGGTGTATCCCTCGCTGTCGGGGTCGATCGTGGAGGCGGCCCGCCGACTGATGGCACACGACGACCTCGACTGACACGTAACCTGGGAGCGACAACCTACTGACGAGTAACGAGGAGTCGGTCTACGTGAGTGACCCGATCCCCGCTCCGGGCAACGGACAGACGTTCCTGGGCCCCGAGCAACGCGCCCGCGCCTGGGAGCGCCTCGGCAGCGAGCAGTTCGACGTCGTCGTGGTCGGCGGAGGCGTGGTGGGCGCCGGCGCCGCGCTGGACGCCGCCACCCGCGGCTTGAAGGTCGCGCTCGTGGAGGCCCGCGATTTCGCGTCCGGGACGTCCAGCCGCAGCAGCAAGATGTTCCACGGCGGCCTGCGCTACCTCGAACAGCTGGAGTTCGGACTCGTGCGTGAGGCCCTGCACGAGCGCGAGCTGTCGCTGACCACCCTGGCGCCGCATCTGGTCAAGCCGTTGCCTTTTCTGTTCCCGCTCACCAACCGGTGGTGGGAGCGGCCCTACGTGGCCGCGGGCATCTTCCTCTACGACCAGCTGGGCGGTTCGAAATCCGTTCCGGCGCAAAAGCATTTGACCCGATCCGGGGCGTTGCGGCTCTCGCCCGGCCTGAAGCGGAGCTCGCTGATCGGCGGGATCCGCTACTACGACACCGTCGTCGACGACGCTCGCCACACGATGACCGTCGCACGCACCGCCGCCCACTACGGCGCGGTCGTCCGAAGCTCGACGCAGGTGGTGGCGCTGCTGCGGGAGGGCGACCGGGTCACCGGGGTCCAGGTGCGCGACTCGGAGAACGGCGCGGTGACCGACGTGCGCGGCCACGTGGTCGTCAACGCCACCGGCGTGTGGACCGACGAGATCCAGGCACTGTCCAAGGAGCGCGGCCGTTTTCGGGTGCGCGCGTCCAAGGGTGTGCACATCGTGGTGCCCCGCGACCGTGTGGTCAGCGAGGTCGCCATCATCCTGCGCACCGAGAAGTCGGTGCTGTTCGTCATCCCGTGGGGCACCCATTGGATCATCGGCACCACCGACACCGACTGGAATCTCGACCTTGCGCACCCGGCGGCCACCAAGGCCGACATCGACTACATCCTCGGCCAGGTCAACAAGGTGCTGGCCACGCCGCTGACCCACGACGACATCGACGGGGTGTACGCCGGGCTGCGGCCGCTGCTGGCGGGGGAGAGCGAGGAGACCTCGAAGCTGTCGCGGGAACACGCGGTTGCGGTGCCCGCGCCGGGCCTGGTCGCGATCGCGGGCGGCAAGTACACCACCTATCGGGTGATGGGTGAGGACGCCATCGACGCGGCGGCCGAGTTCGTGCCGACCCGAGTGGCGAAGTCGATCACCGAGAAGGTGCCGCTGATGGGAGCCGACGGCTACTTCGCGATGGTCAACCAAACGCAAAGCGTGGGTGCCTATTACGGACTGCACCCGTACCGGGTGCGGCACCTGCTGGACCGGTACGGGTCACTGATCGGCGAGGTGCTGGCGATGGCCGAGGGCCGGCCCGACCTGTTGACGCCGATCACCGACGCGCCGGTGTACCTCAAGGTCGAGGCGGCGTACGCGGTGGCGGCCGAGGGGGCTCTGCACCTCGAAGACATCCTTGCGCGGCGCATGCGGATCTCCATCGAGTACCCGCACCGCGGTGTCGACTGTGCCCGCGAGGTTGCCGAAGTCGTTGCCCCCATTCTGGGTTGGGGTCCTGACGACGTCGACCGCGAGGTCGCGACCTACCTGGCCCGGGTCGAGGCCGAGGTGCTGTCGCAGTCGCAGGCCGACGACGAATCTGCCGATGCGCTGCGCGCCGCAGCGCCGGAGGCACGCGCGGAGATACTTGAGCCGGTGCCTCTCACATGAGGCCGCGCGTGCCGCTTCCGGTACGGGACGGGCTGGGGCCGGCACGGGTGCGATTGCGGGGCGGTTCGGTGCTCGTCGAGTTGGCGGACCGTTTCGGCGACGAGGCCGCGGCGAAGGTGCTCAACGGCGAGGTGGTGGCCGCCGATGGCAGCGTGGTCACCGCAGCCACTGTGCTGCAACCACATTCGCTGGTCTACCTCTACCGAGACCTGCCCGACGAGGTGACGGTACCGTTCGACATCCCGGTACTTCACCGCGACGACGACATCGTCGTCGTCGACAAGCCGCACTTCCTGGCGACGATGCCGCGCGGTAGCCACGTCGCCCAGACCGCACTGGTGCGGTTGCGTCGCGACCTGGAGTTGCCGGAGCTGAGCCCGGCGCACCGCCTGGACCGACTGACCGCCGGCGTCCTGATGTTCACCACTCGCCGGGAGGTTCGAGGTGCCTACCAGACGATGTTCGCCCGCGGCGCGGTGTCCAAGCTGTACCTGGCGCAGTCGTCGTGCGACAGCGACCATGAGTTCCCGGTGACCGTGCGTAGTCGAATCATCAAGCGGCGGGGGAGCTTACAAGCGACCGAGGAGCCCGGAGCACCGAACGCCGAGACGCTGATCGAGGTGGGCCCCGGGTGTTATCGGCTGACACCTCGCACCGGGCGCACGCACCAGCTGAGGGTTCACATGGCGTCGCTGGGTGTTCCGATCACCGGGGACCCGTTGTACCCCAGGATTGTCGACGTCGAGGCAGGCGATTTCTCCACACCGCTGCGGCTGCTTGCGCACACACTTGAGTTCGTCGACCCGCTGTCGGGAGTTCGCCGGCGGTTCACCAGCAACCGAACGCTGTCCTGACGAACTGTGTGTGCTCAGATCGCGACTCCCCTCGGCGATCGCGCATGATCGCGATCTGAGCGCACACCGGACGTGCATCGCAACGGCAGTGTGACCGCCGTGCCGGTACGACGCTTATCGCGCCGCACGAGACAGCAATCTACTTCACCACGGAAGAGTTCGCTGAAGTATTCGGCGTAAGAGTCAATCCATGCCCTGACTAGGTGAATCCTCGCGAACGTGCGCCCGGCGCTTCTTTGCGAACGGGCTGGAGGATTGGCTACGAAACGGCCAATACAGCTGTATGCCACCGCATGCCCCACATGCTGTGGCAACGCACGGAAACGCGACACGATCACGCAACTCCGGCAAAGTGTGCGCGGCGATCAGGCGACGGCGGCCATTGACCTGTGCAGGCCCGCAGCCCACTATCAAGCGATGACCGAGACACGGGTCGGAAGACTCTGGCGTTACCCCGTCAAGTCCATGCAGGGCGAGGAAGTCGAGGAGATCGTCCTGGGGCCGGCGGGCGTGATCGCCGATCGCGCCTACGGGTTCTTCGACACCGAGACGGGCCGGCTGGTCAGTGCCAAACACCCGAAACGCTTCGGGGAACTGCTCGGGTGTACCGCCCGATTCCTCACCGACCCGGCGCCGGGAGAAGCCATACCGCCGATCGAGGTGACGTTTCCCGACGGCTCCGTGGTCCGCGACGACGATACGGAGCTCGCTCGCCGCGTCAGTGCTCTCCTGGGCCGTGACGTCCGGCTCATCACCACGGTGGACGAGGGGCTGGCGTTCGACGAGCTCGACCCGGGCATCGACGGGGTGATGCCCGACGAGTTCGCGGCAGCGCTGTCCTCGAACGCCGACGAGCACCTGCTGCAGATTCCGGTCGGCATGGCGGCCCCCGGCACGATGCTCGACCTCGCGGCGCTGCACATCCTCGCGTCCAGCACGCTCAACCGCCTCGCGGGCGAATATCCCGGCGGTGACTGGGATCCGCGCCGTATGCGGCCCAACATGATCATCGACGCGGGACCCGAGACGCCCGACGAGGAGGACGAGTGGTTCGGATGCGACCTGCACTTGGGTGATGAGGCCGTCATCCACGTCGTGGGCCCCACCCCGCGCTGTGTGATGACCACGGTCGCGCAACCGGGATTGCCTCGCGACGCCGGCGTGCTCAAGGCCATCGCGGGGATCGGCAGCCGCCGGATCGGCACCCTGGGCCAGTTCGCCTGCGCCGGCTCGTACGCCGAGGTCGTGACCCCCGGCGTCGTGCGGCGTGGCGCCGCCGTGACGATTGAGCGGGTTGAACCGCGTGACGGCGCGTTGGCTGCCACAATCAGCATGATGTCGGCGGCAATGGCCGCTGAGGACTGAAGGAGTGGCCTTGCGTAGAAGCTGGCTCGTCGCGGCGGTGTTCGTGGGTGCGGCAGTCGGCCCCGCCGCGCTCCCTGCGCCCGTCGGCCACGCTGTGGTGTGCGGGTCCGTGGGAGGCGTGCACGTCGACGTCACCGGGTGTTCGGATCCGATGTCTGAACTCAATGACGTGCTGGAGTACCCGCCACCGCCGCCCCCGCCCCCGCCACCGCCGCCGCCACCGGGTGCGCCTCCGCCGCCCCCGCCCCCGCCGCCCCCGCCGCCGGTGTACGTCCCGGCGCCCAACGTGGCGGTCTGCGCCGACGTGGGTCGGCGGATCAGCGTCAGCGGTTGCATCTAGATGGATCGCTCGGCCTTCGACCGGCTGTTCGACATGACGGACCGGACCGTCATTGTCACGGGCGGAACCCGCGGGATCGGTCTTGCGCTGGCCGAAGGCTACGTGCTGGCCGGGGCGCGGGTCGTGGTCGCCAGCCGCAAGCCCGATGCCTGCGAGGAGACGGCGCAGCACCTACGCGACTTGGGTGGACAGGCCATCGGAGTGCCCACCCACCTCGGTGAGGTCGAGGACCTCGGTGCGCTCGTCGAGCGCACCGTCGCCGAATTCGGCGGCCTCGACGTGCTGGTCAACAACGCCGCCAACCCGTTGGCTCAGCCGTTCGGGCACATGACGGTCGACGCGTTGACGAAGTCGTTCGAGGTCAACCTGCGTGGACCGGTGTTGCTGGCGCAGGAGGCGCTGCCGCACCTGAAGGCCAGTCCGCACGCGGCGGTGCTGAACATGGTGTCGGTGGGCGCGTTCATCTTCGCGCCGATGCTGTCGATCTATGCATCGATGAAGGCCGCGATGATGTCGTTCACCCGTTCCATGGCGGCCGAATTCGTGCGCGATGGCATCCGCGTCAACGCGTTGGCCCCCGGACCGGTGGACACCGACATGATGCGCAAGAACCCACAGGAGGCCATCGACGGGATGGTCAGCGGCACGCTGATGGGGAGATTGGCGACGGCCGACGAAATGGTCGGCGCCGCACTGCTGTTGACCTCGGACGCCGGAAGTTACATCACCGGTCAGGTGATCATCGCCGACGGTGGCGGCACCCCGCGCTGATCTCTGCCGGGATTTCAGTCCAGTAGGTCACGCCGCGCATTTCTACTCTTGACCATACGTACCCTCATCTGTGTATGGTCAGTGTCATGGCGACCGATCCTGTCACCACTGCGCGGACTCCGCTCGGTCGGACGTTGACCGAACGCGGTCTGGCCCTGGTGAACGACAACACCACCGACATGGCGGAATCGGTGCTGCGGGTGCCGCTGCACTACTACCGCGACCCGAAGATCGCCGAGATCGAGGAGTCCGCGATCCTGCGACGCACCCCGATGGCGGTCGTGCCGAGCAGCCAGATCCCGCACAGCCACGACTATGTGGTGCGGTCAGTGCTCGGTGATTCGCTGTTGGTCACCCGTGACGCCGACGGCCACGCTCACGTCTTCCTCAACTACTGCCGCCACCGCGGTGCCATGCCTGCCTGCGGGAGCGGAAACTCGCGCCGCTTCGTATGTCCCTACCACGCATGGAATTACGACACCGCGGGCAAGTTGGTGCGCATACCGGGCAAGGCAGGCTTCGTCGGCATGGACCCCGACGCGTACGGGCTGGTGGAACTACCGAACGAGGAACGCTTCGGGTTCGTCTGGGCGGTACTGACGGCCGGCGAAAACATCGATCTCGACACTCATCTCGGTGACTTCGCGGACGAGCTCGACCAGTGGAACTACAGCGCCTACGGCTATCACGACCATCGCGAGTTCGAGTCCGCTACCAGTTGGAAGGGTGCGCTGGAGGCGTTCGCCGAGGGGTATCACTTTCCGTTCGTCCACGGTCAGAGCGTGATCGGTCAGAACACCGTCGCCAACACCCACGTCTACGACGAGTGGGGTCGTCACCACAGGATCGGGTTTCCGTTCAACAACATCGCTGATCTCAACGGCAGCCCGTCCGAGGACTGGGATCCCATCCTCCGGATGGGTGTCATCTACTGGGTCTATCCGAATCTGATCTTGGCCAACAGTCCGGTGGGCGTGGAGATCATCGACATCCTGCCTGCCGGGGGTCCGACCCGTTGCTCGGTGAGGCACAGCTGGATGGCGCGCTACCCCGCGGCCGACGACGCGCAGCGCGCGTTCTACGACGACATCTATCGGCAAGTGCATTCGGCCGTCCGTGACGAGGACTTCGTCATGTTGCCGCAGTGTGGGGAGGGGGTGCGCCACGGCCAGCACGACCATATGCTGATCGGCCGCAACGAGATAGGCGTCCAGCACATGATCCGGGTGTTTGCAGACGAGCTCGGTGTCGCACTGGGCTAGTTCTTGCGCAGCACCTTCGACGCCGCTTCGCGCATCTCGCCACTGGTCGATGCCAGGATCTGACTGCGGTTCTCCAGGTGCAGCGCGGCATCCAGGCTGGATGCGTCCAGGTTGGCCCACAGCACCTGCTTGGTCGACTCGACACCGAATTTGCCGTACCCGCAGAGGGTTTCCGCGATCGCGAGGGCCACGTCGACAACCGGATCGGCGACCCTCGACACCAGTCCGAGCCGCAGTGCCTCGTCGGCGTCCACCGCGCGCGCTGTCAAGATCAGGTCGAACGCTGCTCCCGCGCCGACGATTCGGGGCAGTGTGTAGCTGACGCCGATGTCGCAGCCGCCGAGCCCGAGCTTGATGAATTGCGTGCAGAACCGCGCCGACGGTGACGCGACCCTGATGTCGCAGGCGGCGGCGATCCCGAGTCCACCGCCGTACGCGACGCCGTTGACGGCGGCGATCACCGGCTGGCGCAATCGGTGGATCTTCGCGGTGAGATCGGCAATTCGCTCCTGCCACCGCATCCCCGAGCGCGGAAACTCGGTGCCGCCGCCCGCCTCGGTGGGGCTGGGAGCGCTCAGGTCGAGCCCGGAGCAGAAGCCGCGGCCCGCACCCGTCAGCACCACCGCGCGCACGGTGTTGTCCGCCGCGAGGTCATCGAGTGCGGCGTGCAGCGCCTCGACCAGTTCGTAGGACAACGCGTTGAGCGTCTCCGGCCGGTTGAGGGTGAGGACGGCGAGCTCGGGTCGGGGCTGAGTCACTTCGAGGACGGACGGCATGCCCGTCACGTTAACTGCTGCGCCACCCCGCCACGCCGATGGTGATCATCCGCAGCTGCTTGATCGCGACGCGCTTGATCTCGGCGATCGCCGCCGGATCGGTGGTGTCTTCCAGTGATTCGGCGATCACGATCATGGAGTTGACGAACACGCTCGCCAGGATGTTGAGGTCCTCGCTGCTCCAGGTGTTCAATCCCGGGAAGCGGGCCAGGTCGATGGCCAGTTCCGAGGTGATCAGGCGGATCTCCGTGCGGATCGCGTACCGCAGCACGCTGACACCGCTGGAGCGTTCGCGTCCGATGAACCGCCAGTGTTCGCGTCGCTCTTGGACGCCGTCGACGAGGATGTCCACCGAGGACTCGATGACGCGATTGGGGTCCAGTTTGCCCGCGCGCGCACCGCGCAGCATGTCGCGAAGGGCGCGAAACGATTCGTCGATCAGAACGAGGCCGAGTGCCTCCATCGAGTCGAAGTGCCGGTAGAACGCGGCGGGAACGATGCCGGCTTCGCGGGTCACTTCGCGAAGGCTCAGTCCACTGAAGCTTCGCTCGGCGAGAAGGTGCAGGGCGGCGGCGACGATCGCGCGGCGGGTGGCTTCCTTGCGCTCCTCGCGTGACTGGGTCTCGCGCGGGCCCTTGCTGTGTTCCTTCGATCGGGAGCGGCTGACATGCCCCGACCGTGAGCCAGGCGTACGACTGTTCACTGTGTGAAACCTACCACAGCCTGCGGCGATCTCTTGACGTGCTGGGTCCCGATCGCGCACGGTGTACACATGTTCACTGAAACTTTGACCAAGCGGGGGCGGCGGTCGGCCTTACTGGACCTGCTGACCGGTCCGCATGGCGTGGACCGCTACACCGAGCTGGTCGACCCCACCTGGACGCGGCGTCAGGCCCGGGCCCGGGTGATCGGGGTTCGGCGCACCACGCCGCGCAGTGTCACGCTGACCTTGGCGCCCAACCGGGCATTCGCCGGCTTCAAGGCCGGCCAACACATCAACGTGTCCGTCGAGATCGACGGGCGCCGCCGCACGAGGCCGTACTCGCCGGCCAACGCGCAAGGCGACCCCTACATCGAGCTGACGGTCGGCCGGCACGACGGCGGGCTCGTCTCGAACTATCTGTACGAGCACGCGCGCACCGGCATGATCGTCGGCCTGGACTCGGTGGGCGGAGACTTCACGCTGCCTGCCGCGGGGGCCGGACGGATCCTGTTCGTCTCCGGCGGCAGCGGCATCACGCCCGTCATGTCGATGCTGCGCACCCTGCGTGCACGGCGGCACACCGGGGAGGTGGCGTTCGTCCACTACGCACGTTCGCAGGACGAAGCGTGCTACCGCGACGAGCTCGCCGAGATCGCCCGCGCGATGCCGAACGTCGCGGTGATTCGCGGGTTCACGCGCACGCCCGCAGGCTCGGACGTCGACGGCCGTTTCGGGACGGGGCATCTGCCCGCCACGATGGCCAACCCGGACGCGGTGTACGTCTGCGGTCCGCCCGCGCTCGTCGACGCGGTCCGGGAGATTTTCCCGAATGCCGCGTCCGAGAGCTTCGTTCCGCCGGTCTTCGATCTGACCGCTGAATCCTCGGGCGGGAAAGTCACTTTCACCGACAGTGCGGTCGAGATCACCGATGACGGTCGACCCCTGCTCGTTCAGGCCGAGGACGCCGGCCTGACTCCCGAGAGTGGTTGCCGAATGGGCATCTGCTTCTCCTGCACCCGCCGCAAGACCAGCGGCGTCGTGCGCAACGTCGTCACCGGGGCGGTGTCGTCCACCGAAGAAGAAGACGTACAGATCTGCGTCACTGCCCCCGTCGGCGACGTCGACATTGCCCTCTAGATCCCAACCCGCCGCCGAAATGCTTTCACTGTAAGCAATCTCGGCAGTACTGAGAGGTAGGACATCATGACTGACATTCTGGAACCCACCACCGAGACCACCCACGCCGCCGAAGCCGCGACGTCCGCACAGCAGCGGACCCTCAGCAAGACGGTCGGGGGCAAGACCGTCACGCTGACCCCCGAGCAGGCCGATGCGTTCGGCCGCGAGCTCGACGCGCTGAAGGAGAGCGTCATCGCCGACCTCGGCGAACGCGACGCCACATACATCCGCAACATGATCAAAGCCCAGCGTGGCCTCGAAATCGGGGGCAGGGCATTGCTTTTCGGCGGCATCTTCCCGCCGTTCTGGCTCGCGGGCACGGCCATGCTCGGCCTGAGCAAGATCATCGACAACATGGAGATCGGCCACAACGTCATGCACGGCCAGTACGACTGGATGGGCGACCCGGCGATCTCCAGCCAGGGCTTCGAATGGGACACCGCCTGCCCGGCCGATCAGTGGCGGCATTCGCACAACTACATGCACCACACGTACACCAACATCGTCGGGCTGGATCGCGACATCGGCTACGGAATCCTGCGGATGAGCTCCGACCAGAGGTGGCGGCCGTACTACCTGGGCAACCCGGTGTACGCGTTCCTGCTGATGGTCCTGTTCCAGTACGGCGTCGCCCTGCACGAGCTGGAGAGCGAGAAGATCGCCTCCGGTGAGATCACGCTGACGGACAAGAAGGAGATCCTCAGCGGCATCTGGGCCAAGACCAAGCGGCAGACCCTCAAGGACTATGTGGCGTTCCCGTTGCTGGCCGGCCCGTTCGCGCCGTGGGTGTTCGCGGGCAACATGACCGCCAACCTGATGCGCAACGTGTGGTCGTACATGATCATCTTCTGCGGGCACTTCCCCGAGGATGTCCAGGAGTTCTCCATCGAGGAGACGAAGGCCGAGACCCGCGGGCAGTGGTACTTCCGCCAGGTGCTCGGGTCGGCGAACCTCACCGGCGGAAAGCTGTTCCACATCCTGTCCGGCAACTTGTCCTTCCAGATCGAGCATCACCTGTTCCCCGACATCCCCGCCTTCCGCCACGCGGAGATCGCGCCCAAGGTGCAGGAGATCTGCGAGCGCTACGGCGTGCCCTACAACAAGGGCCCGCTGCCACACCAGTTCGCGACCGTCGTGCGCAAGATCGTGAAGTTCGCGCTTCCCTTCTGAGCCGGCCGTAACGGCATTCCGCGCGGGATCCACCGCGGGGAATGCCGTTTCGCGCGCCGGACGTAGGTCTTGTCGCGACGTCCTCGCCATGGTGGGGTGGGCCAGGGTCGGCCCATCTTGATGGAAGGAAGCGTTCATGCGTGCTGCGTTGGCGGCGGTGTCGGTGTCGGTAATGGCTGTGGGAGCCGTGAGTGGAATGGGCGTTGCCTGGGCGCAGCCGCCGGTGCCCAGCGCCGGTGAGCTGACGGGCGAACTGCAGCAGGTGCTCAACACCGGAGCCCCCGCAGGTGACCGCGCCGCGAAGTTGGAAGGCGGGGATGCCGCCCTGCCGACCGCGGACAACATCGCCAACCGGCTGAACGCCTATGGCGGCCTGCTGAACTGGCAGGTGCAGAACCCGGCCCTCAACGGCGATCGGCTCGACGCGCAGCTGGCAGTCACCATCCCGATCTGGGGTACCAAGACCCATGACATCTACTGGGTCGACCAGGGTGGCACCTGGAAGCTGTCGAATGCCTCCGCATGTGTGATCGCCACGGACGCAGCGGGTGTCGCCTGCACCGTCTGACCTGTGACCGCCGAGACGCCGTGGCGCGGGTCCGGCTGAATCGGTCCTATTGCAGCGCGCCGACCGGCACGTCGTCGCCGTCGGCGTCATCCATCGGCAGGGGATCTGGTTCGGCTGAACCTGCGCCGTCGTCGCGGTTCTTGCGGCGCGCGTCCAGCAGTGCGTCGACGGCGAATACCACCAGCAACGAGACACCGAACGCCGGATAGATCACACCGGCGACGACGGCGAGGGCGGTGACAACGAGCGTGGTGCGCCTCGGTGTCCGGGCCCGTGTCGTCTCGCTGGTGGGGCCGGGTACGCCAGACTTGCCCGCAGGGCGGCGCTTCCACCACATCAGCAGTCCGGTACCGATCATGATCCAGATACCCAGGCACGCCACCGTTGCCGAGATCCGGGTCAGCACCCCCCACTGATTGCCCATGTGCATCGCAATGCCGAAGCTCGTCGCAGTGCCCAGGGCGCCGCTCTGCTCCGCGGTGGCGTTGGCGATCGTCTCGCCGGTGAACTGATCCAGATACAGCGTGCGCTGCTCCGACAGCTTCTGCGGCCATGCGTTGACGACGGCGTAGCTGCCGTAGGTGGTCTGGTCACCGTCGGTCGAGTCCGACGGGGGCATGATCGCGTAGCCGGGAACCATGTTCTCGCTCTTGGCGATTCGGTCGATGTCCGCGAAAGGAAGTGTTGCGGGCAGCCCGTCGGGCGGTGCCGATGCCGGGACGGTCTCGTCGGTGGCGGCCCACGCGATCCGCCGGCCGAGGCGGTCGAAGTCGCCGAGCTGGGCCGGCGTGGACGCGGCCTCCACTTCGCTCGACGGTGTGACCGTGGCGCTGAACGCGCGCCAGTTCTCGCCCCAGTATCGCGACCAGGTCAGGCCGGACAGGATGTAGCAGACCAGGATCACCGCGACCACGACTCCGGTCAGTGCATGCACATCGCGCCACCGGATACGGCCGCCCCTACCCCAGCGCACGGTGAACAGCGGTTTGGCACTCTCGAGGGCGCGGGGCCACCACAGATAGATGCCACTGGCCAGAAGCACCAGGATCCAGCAGGCGGTCAACTCCATCCACAGGTTGCCGATGCCGACCGGGATCGTGGCATCCGGGTAGGCCTGGGCATCGATCAGATGGCCCAGCGACGGCAGGTTGACCTGCGGTCCGTCGTTGCCGAACATCCGGTGCACGTTGTTGGCGAAGCCGATCAGGCCGGACAGCGCATCACGCTGGCCCAGATACCGTCCGGTGTACGGATCGATGAAGACCTGGGTGAGATTGCTCTCACCGTGCGGATACGACGTCGCGTCCGGGGCCAGGAAGTCGACGCGTGTGGCGCGATCCGGCGACGCCGGCGGTGTCACGGCGTCGAACACATAGTCGGGACCGACTTGGCGCTCGGCGGTGGCGATCTGCTGATCCAACGGAACGGTCTGCGCGCCCTGCCCCACGTGGATCAGGTCCCGGTTCAGCAGCGAGTCGAGCGGCCCGGTGTAGAGGATGACCAGGCCCGACAACGACAACACGATCAGCACGGGTGCGGTGAACAACGCCACCCAGAAGTGCAGCCGCCACATCCGCCGCAATACCGCGGCATCGCCGCGCCGCGTTGATGCCACCGTCGTCGCCATCTCGCCCTCTCATGCCGCGCTGCGTCCTGTGCAGCGCGTTCGAGGGTTTGGTCGGATGCCGCGGCGAGAAGTTCCCGCGAGTTCAGCCGGTCTGGTCGGTGCGGCCGGTGCGGTGGACCGCGGCCATCAGATCCTCACGGGCACGCGCCACGCGAGACCGAATGGTGCCCACCGGGCAGGCACACACTTCGGCGGCCTCGGCATAGGACAGGCCCAGCACCTGGGTCAGCAGCAGGGCGTGCCTGCGATCGTCGTCGAGGCCGTCGAGCAGGAGCCGGACCTCCACCAGATTCTCGAACCCGTCGGCGGACCGGCGGCTCGCCAGCAGTGCCTCGACATCGACGGTGTGCTGGGTGCGGGGGCGTGCCTGGTTGCGCCGGATCTGGTCGACGACGACGCGACGGGCGATGGACAACAGCCAGGTGCGCGCCGAGGAGCGGCCGGTGAACCGCGGCAGCGACGCGATGGCACGCAGGTAGGTCTCCTGGGTGAGGTCGTCTGCGGTGCCCGGGTCGCCGAGGTAGGCGACAGAGCGCCAGACGTCGCGTTGCGTTGCCTTGATGAAGGCATCGAGGGCGGCGTCGTCACCTCGGCCGGCGGCCAATGCCAGAGAGGTAACGTGGTCCTCGTCGCCGGATGTCACCCGCAGAACTGTAGTAGATGGCCCGTGAAATGCCGTCCGGGAACTCTTCGGCGGTGGCATCCGACCAATCATCTGGTGGATGGTCCCATCGGAAATGGTGAGGTATTGACGTGACCGTCTCGGTCGCCCCAGACAGCGTCCAGCGCTTCCAGTTCGACGTGGACGGGATGTCGTGCGGTTCGTGCGCGGCCCGGGTCGAGACGACGCTCAACAAGGTCGACGGCGTGCATGCGTCGGTGAATTTCGCCACCAGAGTCGCCACCGTCGACGCACCCCTCGGCGTCGACATCGATGACCTGTGCCGGTTGGTGACCGCCGCGGGCTACCCCGCGCAACCTCGGCAGAGTGCTGCGGAGTCCGACGCCGACCCCGACGAACGCTACGCACGCAGCCTGCTTGTGCGGCTGGCCGTCGCAGCGGTCCTGTTCGTCCCCTTGGCCGACCTGTCGGTGATGTTCGCGGTCGTGCCCGACACCCGCTTCACCGGGTGGCAGTGGGTGTTGACGGCATTGGCGGCACCGATCGTGACGTGGGCGGCCTGGCCGTTCCATGCGGCCGCGGTCCGCAACGCCCGCCACGGCATGGCCACCATGGAGACGTTGATCTCGATCGGCGTCACCGCCGCCACGGTGTGGTCGCTCGCCACCATGTTCTCCGGTTCCGTCTGGGGCGGGCAGTCGGGTGAGACCGAGGGCGTGATCGACGCGCTGCTGGGCAGTGACTCCATCTACCTCGAGGTCGCAGCCGGGGTCACGGTCTTCATCCTGGCGGGGCGCTACTTCGAGGCGCGCGCGAAATCCAAGGCAGGCAGCGCGTTGCGGGCACTGGCCGCACTCGGTGCGAAGTCGGTGTCGATCCTGCTCGACGACGACACCGAGATGGAGATCCCGGCGACCGAACTGAAGGAGGGCAGGCGATTCGTCGTACGCCCCGGCCAGACGATCGCCGCGGACGGCCTGGTGATCGAGGGCTCCGCGGCGGTCGACATGAGCGCGATGACGGGCGAGTCGCGCCCCGCCGACGTGGCTCCCGGCGGCAGCGTCATCGGCGGAACGGTGGTACTCGACGGCCGCCTGATCGTGGAAGCCGCGGCGGTCGGCGCCGACACGCATTTCGCGGGCATGGTGCGCCTGGTCGAAGAGGCGCAAACGCAGAAGGCGAATGCACAGCGTCTGGCCGACCGGATCTCGGCGGTGTTCGTACCTATCGTGCTGACGCTGGCGGTCTTGACCGCCGTCGGGTGGATCGCAGCGACCGGTGACGTCCACCGCGGTGTGGCGGCCGCGCTCGCGGTGGTGGTGATCGCCTGCCCGTGTGCACTGGGCCTGGCGACACCGACGGCCATGATGGTGGCCTCGGGTCGCGGGGCGCAGCTCGGGATCTTCCTGAAAGGACATCAGGCGCTGGAAGCGATCCGCGCCATCGACACCGTGATCTTCGACAAGACCGGCACCCTGACCACGGGCCAGGCCGCGGTCACCGCCGTGGTCGCGGCCGCGGGTCAGGACGAGGACCAGATCCTCGAGCTGGCCGCGGCGGTCGAGTCGGGCTCCGAGCACGTCCTCGCGCGGGCGGTCGTCGGCTCTCTCGGCGACCGGAAGCACCGCCCGGTCACCGACTTTCACGCTCACACCGGCAACGGTGTCAGCGGCACCGTCGACGGTGTGCACGTCGCGGTGGGTCGGCCCGCGTGGGTGGACAAAGGGCGAGTGGTGCCGGCAGATCTCGCGATCGCCCGTAAAGAGAGTGAGTCCCGAGGCGAGACAGTGGTTTTCGTCTCGGTGGACGACGTCGTGTGCGGCGCACTGACCATCGCCGACGGCGTCAAGGACTCCGCCGCTGCGGCTGTGGCCGCGCTGCACGCAGCGGGCCTGAGGACTGTGCTGGTGACCGGCGACAACGCCCGCACCGCCGAGGTGATCGCCGCGCAGGTGGGCATCGACGAGGTGGTGGCCGAGGTGCTTCCCGAAGGAAAGGTCGAGGTCATCGACAGGCTGCGCCAGCAGGGTCGGGTGGTGGCGATGGTCGGTGACGGCATCAACGACGGCCCGGCGCTTGCCCGTGCCGACCTCGGACTGGCGATCGGCCGCGGCACCGACGTCGCCATCGGCGCGGCCGACATCATCCTTGTCCGTGACGATCTCAGCGCGGTACCGCTGGCCCTCGGGTTGGCCCGCGAGACGATCCGCACCATCCGGATGAACATGGTGTGGGCATTCGGCTACAACGTGGCCGCCATTCCGGTGGCGATGGCGGGGTTGCTCAACCCGCTGATCGCCGGCGCCGCGATGGCATTCTCGTCGTTTCTGGTGGTGTCGAACAGCTTGCGGATCAAGAAGTTCGGTCGCCGCTGACGGCCGCCTATTTTCGGGTACGCGCGAGCTCGCTGAGCATGGCGTTGTACGCGTCGAGATCGTCGTCGTAGCCACTGTCGGAGTGCTTGTCGTGGCGGTCCCCGGCTCGGCGGTCCTGGCGTGCCCACTGCGCCACCAGTGCGATGACGACGATGATCACCGGCAGTTCGCTTGCCCCCCAGGCGATTGCGCCACCAAGATGCTGGTCGTCGGTGAGGTTCGCCATCCACGGCAGAGCCAGATGCCCGTAGAAGGTGCCACCGAGGGTGTCCGTCATCGTCATCGTCGCAATGCCGAAGAACGCGTGGAACGGCATGACCGCGAACAGCAGGCCCAGCCGTCCCAGGAATGGCAGGCGCTTGGGCCCGGGGTCCACGCCGACGATGCCCCAGTAGTAGAGGTAGCCGACGAGGAGGAAATGCAGAGTCATCAGTTCGTGACCCCAGTGGTACCGCACGAGTGTGTCGAACAGCGGGGTGAAGTACACCAGGTACAGCGAGCCGACGAATGCGGTGAACGCGGTGACCGGGTGCGAGGCAAACCTGGTGACCGGCGAATGGACGAACCACTGGATCCACTCGCGCGGTCCCGGCGGCTGGTCACCGTGGGCGGCCGGCAGCACCCGCAGTGCCAACGTCACCGGTGCGCCGAGCACGAGCAGCACCGGGATGAACATGTTGAGCGCCATGTGTTCGGCCATGTGCACGCTGAACATCGCCGATCCGTAGGCCCGCACCCCGGAACTGGTCACGACGAGCAGCGCCAGGGTGCCGATCATCCAGGCGATGGTGCGCCCCACGGGCCAGGTGTCCCCGCGCCGACGCAGCCGCGCGACACCGAAGAGGTAGGCCAGCATCAGCACCAAGGCGGCCACCCCGAACAGTGGATCGAATCGCCAGTACGTGACCAGGTGCACGACGCTCACCGGCCCCGGGAGTTCGTACCCCAGGAAGACGTCCCACGCCGTGAAGCTCTCGACGAGAAAGCGCGTGGCGGGCTGCACCGCCATCGCAGCGATGCCGCCGACGATGCCGATCATGGCGACCGCGCTGAGCACCACAACCGGTGCGGGAGCGGTGCGTCCGGTCATCAGGAGAACTGCGTCGACCGCGCAGAGCACGGCCAGCACCGCGCAGGTCGCGACCGCGAGGCGGCCGTACCCGGTGGCCCACACCGACGTCCCGCTGACCATCAGGCCGGCAAGGGCTGCCCCGTAGATCACCGCCGCGGAACCCGCCGCGACGCACATCATCTGGACTCGGTTCCGCAGACGGTCGGGCAGCGGCGGGGTGATCGCGGCAGCGGTCTTGACGCCGATGAGGACCGCGATCGCCACGGTGAACACGATGACGGCGCTGGTGGCGAAGTCGTGGTCGGGACCCTCGCCGGCGTTGCCCGTCACGGGCACGGCGACCAGACCGATGAAGGAGGGGAGCAGAAGAAGGCAGTGCCCGAACCAGCGCAGTGTGAACCGGGATCCGATCGCCACGATCGCGGCTGCGACAGCGGCCGCGCACCAGCCGCGGGCCGACTCCGATGCGCCCAGCGCATCACCCAGCGCGCCTTCGGTGACAACCTGAATGGCCGGAGCGCCTGCCGAATTGGCGGCATCGACCACCACCATCGTCGCCGCCAGCACGAACCACGCGATCGCCGCGCGCTCCACCCACAGGTGCACCCCGTAGGTTGGCGCATCGATCCGGCCGTCGTCGTCGGGCACGGCCGTCGTGACGATATAGACCACCAGCCCGGCCGTCATCGCCGCGGCAAGCGTGGCGGCGTAGTAGCCGAGGTACTCCGCCATGTTCGTGGCGGTCCCGGGGAAGGGCAGGCCGGCGGCGTCGAACCGGGCATGTCCGGATTCGGCCCCGTACACGGCCACCGCTGTGCCGACGATGACGGCAGCCGCCGCGAATGTCGGGACAGTCCATGCGCGCCCCGGTGCCGCAATCCTCATATCGGCCCTTCACTGAATGCAGGTCGGAGACCGACCGCCGCAAGTCTACGACCGAACGTCGTAGTCGGGAACTTCCGCCCGTGCGGCCCCGACTATAGGACCGTGACCAAGCCTTCGATCGACGCATCCACCCCGGCATGATCGCAGACCTCACTCTGCGCTGGGTGGTGACGCTGCTGTTCGTCGTCAGTGCCGCCGAATGCCTCATCACGCTCGTCGTGGTGCGCCATCACCGGGCGGCGGCGATCGGGCACGGCCTTCACCTCCTGATGGCGGTGGCGATGGCGGTGATGGCATGGCCACGCGGGGCGGCCCTGCCGACCACCGGACCCATGGTGGTATTCCTCGCTGCCACTGCGTGGTTCGTCGCTGTGGCCGCGCTGGTCGCGACCACCGCGGCCGGTCGGCTGGTCAACACCTATCACGCGGTGATGATGCTGGCGATGGCATGGATGTATGCGGCAATGAACGGATCGATTCTGCCCGGGCATTCCGTGGCGCATACCGGCGGCGACGGTGCCGCCGGGCAGGCCGGCCATGCCGGGCACGCCGGACACGGAGGGGGCGGCGGTCCCCAGGCGCCGGCGGCGGACATGGCAGGCTCGCCCGTCGTGTCCGAGCCCGCCTACATCTCCGCGGTGAACTGGTTCTGGACGGTCGGGTTCGCGGTCGCGGCGCTGTTCTGGGTCTACCGGTACTTCGCGACGCGGAGGGGTGGCTCGATGATGACGCTGGCGCACTTCGGCACGTTGTGTCAGGCGGCGATGGCGGCAGGGATGGCGATCATGTTCGGGGTGATGCTGTAGGCGGTCAGGCCGCCGAATTGTCCGGTGCGCCGAGTTTTCTGCGTCGTCGCTCGCTCAGGGAATCAGTGTGCGGGGCGGCCGACGGGACCGTTGCTCCCGAGCCGATGCCGTCGACGAGCGGTGTCTTGCGCGATCGTCGCCAGAGCAGGAAAGCCAGCGTCGCGCCCAACACGACCGGTAGGTGCGAGATGACCCTGGCGGCGGTGACATGCCCGTTGATCGAGTCGACCGCCACGTAGTACATCAACGCGAGCGCGTACATCCCTGCCGCGCATGCGATGCCGGGCGCGAACACCGGCCGCACCGCGGCGGCGATCAACGTCACGCCCAGCGCTGCAGACCAGGCCGTCGATTCGTTGAGCAGATGGGTGCCGCCGGCTACGCCGTGATGCGTCGAGACCAGTCCGAAGTCGACGCCGAGAGCCTGGACGAGGGCCAGGCACAGCTGGACCACACCGAGGGCTCCCAACGCGTAGCGCAAGCCACCGTGCACACCCGGGTGTGGTGGCGGAGGGGCGGGGACGGCCGGACCTCCGGCACCGGTGCCCGCCAGTGTCTCCAGCATGCGCGACTGCTGCCGGGCGACCCGGTACCACTCGGTGCACAACCGGCAGGCGGCGAGATGTTCGTCGACGCGCGCTGACGGCACCGGCTCACGTTCGCCGTCCATCCGCGCCGAGAGCGCCTCACGCGCGACCTCGCAGTCCATGCCAAGCATCCTCCCGTATGTCGGCCGCGGCGTCGACGTCGCGGCGGCTGCGCGCGTACGGTCATTCAGTCGTTCCGGACCTGCGCCGAGTTCCCGCAGGTCCGATGCGGGACGATTGATACCGCGGTGCACCTCGTGTGCGTGATGCGACCTTCAGCGCTGGCAGGTGGGGCACCAGTAGGTGACCCGTTCGCCCGATTTGTCGGTCTCGACGGGCGTGCCGCAGCGGCGGCACGGCGAGCCGGCCCTGCCGTACACCCAGACATCCTGGCCGGGCCGGGTGTTTCCGGTGGTAGTGCGGTTGATGCGGGTTCGGTTGGCCCACAACATCTGCTGGGTGCGAGTGGCCAGCCGCAACGGGTCGGCCACTTCGCCGACGGGGGTGCCGGGCCGCAGCCCGAACACGAAGCACAGCTCGTTGGCGAAGACGTTGCCGACGCCGGCCATCACCCGCTGATCCAGCAGTGTCTCCGCCAGCGGGCGTTCGGGATCGGCAACCAGGTTGGTCGCGGCGATCTCGGCGGACCAGTCCTCGCCGAGCAGGTCCGGCCCCAGATGGGCGACGGCGTCCATGTCGGTGGCCCGGTCCAGGATCTCCAGCACGCCCAGGTCGACACCGGACGCCCGGGACTCGGCCGTCTCCAGCACGATCCGGATCTTGTACGCCGGCGCCCGTACCCGGCCGATGATCCACGCCCCGTCCATCTTCAGATGCGAATGAATGCTGGCCTGTCCCACCCTGATGAACAGGTGCTTGCCGCGGCTGAGCACTTCATCGACCACCTGACCGCTGAGATCCACCGCGGCGTAGCGGGGGACGCGGACGTCGCAGCGGGTCAGCTCGCGACCCTGCAGTGCCTCTCGCAGCTTGACCGCAGCGCGGTAGACGGTGTCACCTTCGGGCATCAGCGCAGCCGCAACCCGCGAGGTGTCCGGGAGAAGCCGGCCGACGTCAACGCCTCGGCGATCAGGGAATCTCGCGACTCCAGCACCGGAACTCCGTCGATGCGCTCCACCAACAACGCCGGAACCCGTTGCCGCGTCACCAGTTCCGCGAGGACGGCGGCCGCAGCGTTGTGCGTCTCGGGATCGGTGGCGAAACTGAGCAGTGAGCGGCCGCCTCGCTCGACGAACCAGGTCAGCTCGCCGTCGACGAGGACCACCAGCGCCCCGGCTTTGCGGCCGGGACGGTGCGCGGTGTCGCCGTCACCGCCGCGGGTGGGCCACGGCAGTGCCGCGCCGAACGGGTTGGCGGGGTCGGTCGCCGCCAGCGCGATGGCGTGCAGGGTTTGTTTCTTGTCGTCGATGCTGTCGGCGTGGCTGCGGAGCCTGTCGACGGTGCTCGCCGTCGCGAACTGGGCCCCGCCCAGCGATTCCACGAAATAGCCACGCTGGCAGCGGCCCGCGTCCTCCATGGTGGTCAGCACCTTGTACATCGAGGCGAAGCCGCCGGGAATGTTCTCGGTGGCCACCGCCCCCTTGGTCAGTACGCCGTGCCGGGCCAGCAGCTGATCGGCTTGGTAGTGCGCCCGCACCGTGGTGTCCACCTCGGCGGTCGGCAGCGCCGACCATCGCCCGGCCACGGTGGGATCGGAGTCGCGGTGCGCGCCGAGACTCGACGAGCTCAGGCTGTAGCGGCTCAGCCGCGGCGCGCGACGGTGCCGGTGTGACGGCGTGGCGGTGCGCTTCTGACCCGCGCGTTTGGTTCCCGTGATCAGCGCCCGCACCGGGGCGAATGTGTCACCGCCGACATGGCCGGCCCAGATCAATTGCCAGAGAGCCTCTTTGAGTGACTCCGCGGAGACGCCGTCGACCGACAGCTGTCGGAAGAAGTACGCCCCGCCCCCGGCCAGTGCTGCCAGGATCGCATGGTGGACGTCGGTGAGGTCGAGCTCGCCTGCCGGCGCCAACGACAGGGGTGCGGTGTCGGCGGGATGAAACGCCACCCACCCGTCGGCTGAGGACAGTGCCCCGGCGCCCGACCACAGCACCTCTCCCGAGGCCAGCAATTCGTCGAGCATGCCGGGCTGGTAGTCGCGGACCCGCTGGCCGAACACCAGCGGTTCGACCGCCGACGCCGGCATCGGCACCCCGGCAAGCTGATCGATCACCGCGGCCAGACCGTCCACACCGGACGTGACGTCGGTGCCCAACATCTGCCAGGCGGGCAGGAAACGGCCGAACGCCGCGGTGCTGACCGGTTCGATCTGGGCGCGCAGCGCGGCCAGCGAGCGTCGGCGCAGAATGCGCAATACCTCAGCTTCGCACCACTGGTCGACCCCGGCAGTGTCCGTCGGCACGTCGGTGAACTCACCGCGGACCAGCTTGCCGTCGGCGGCGAGCCGGCCCAGCACATCGGCGGCCACCCGCAGACCGAGGCCGAAGCGCGTGGCCGCGTCGGCGGTGGTGAACGGCCCCCGGGTACGGGCGTATCGGGACAGCAACTCGCCGAGCGGGTCGACGACGGGTTCGAGGAACGCCATCGGCACGCCGACGGGGACCGCCACGCCGACGCCGTCGCGCAGTCGCCCGATGTCCTCGACGGCCACCCACCACGTCTGCCCGGCGAACGACACGGTGAGCACGCGCTTGGCGGTCAGCAGACCTTCCAGCCAGCCGCCGATCTCGGTGTGTACGCACCGCTCGGCGATCTCGTCGGTGGTCAGCGGCCCGAGCAGCCGCAGCAGATCCGCCACACCCTCGGCGTCGCGCACCGCGCGTTCCTCCGTCAGGTGCTGCAACTGGCGTGTGGTGGTGGCGATGACGTCGGCGTCGAGAAGCTCACGCAGCTCGACCCGTCCCAGCAGCTCGGCCAGCAGCGTCGGGTCCAGAGCCAGTGCCGCAGCCCGACGTTCGGCCAGCGGGCTGTCGCCTTCGTACATGAAGGCGCCGACGTAGCCGAACAGCAGCGACGCCGCGAACGGCGACGGTGTGGGTGTCTCGACCTCCAGGAGCCGCACCCGGCGCTGCGCGATCCGGCCCATCAGCGCGGTCAGCGTCGGCACGTCGTAGACGTCCTGCAGGCACTCCCGCACGGCCTCCAGCACGATCGGGAAGTCGGGATAGTTGCGCGCGACGTCGAGCAGCTGCGCCGCCCGCTGCCGTTGGTGCCACAGCGGTGAGCGCTTGCCGGGGTGGCGACGCGGCAGCAGCAGCGCCCGCGCCGCGCACTCGCGGAACCGGGAGGCGAACAACGCCGACGAGCTGACCTCGGCGGTGACCAGCGGTTCGATCTCGTCGGGCTCGAAGACGAAGATGTCGGCGCCGGGGGCGGTGTCGTCGGTGTCGGGGAGTCGGACGATGATGCCGTCGTCGGAGGCGGTCGGCTTCTCGTCGATGCCGTACCGCTCGTAGAGCCGCTTGCCGACGGCCAGCGCCAGCGGGCCGTGCACCCGAAGGCCGTAGGGCGAGTGCAGGATGATGCGCCAGTCGCCCAACTCGTCGCGGAACCGCTCCACCACCAGCGTGGTGTCCGAGGGCACCGCCGTGGTGGCGGTGCGCTGCTCGTCGATCAGCTGCCACAGGTTGTCGGTGGCGTACGCATCGAAACCGACTTCCTGACAGCGTAATTCGAACTTCTCGCGATCCAGGCGGGCCAGCTCACCGTTGAACGCACCGATGGCCGCCCCCAACTCGGCGGGCCGCCCGACGCCGTCGCCACGCCAGAACGGCAGCCGCGCGGGCTCACCGGGTGCCGGGACGACCAGTACCCGGTCATGGGTGATCTCGGTGATCCGCCAGCTCGTCGCGCCGAGTGAGATGACGTCACCGGGGCGCGACTCGTACACCATCTCCTCGTCGAGTTCGCCGACGCGCGAGGGCTTCTCCGAATCCGCACTGGAGGCCAGGAACACGGTGAACATGCCGCGGTCGGGGATCGCGCCGCCGGAGGTGACGGCCAGCCGCTGTGCGCCGGGCCGCGAGGTCAGCGTCCCGGTGTCGCGGTCGTAGACGATGCGCGGCCGCAGTTCAGCGAACTCGGTCGACGGGTACTTGCCGGACAGCAGATCAAGGGTGGCCTCGTAGGCGCTGCGCGGCAGCGTCGCGAACGGTGCGCTGCGCCGCACCACGTCGAACCAGGTCTCGGCGTTGATCGGCTCCAGCGCGCAGGCCGCCACCGTGTGCTGGGCCAGCACGTCGAGGGGATTGGCCGGTACCCGCATGGTCTCGATCTGTCCGGCCAGCATGCGCTGCACGCTGACCGCACATCCGATCAGGTCGGTGCGGTGCTTGGGGAACAGCACCCCCTGGCTGATCTCGCCGACCTGGTGGCCCGCGCGGCCGACGCGCTGCAGACCGCTGGCCACCGACGGCGGCGTCTCGACCTGGATCACCAGATCGACCGACCCCATGTCGATGCCCAGCTCGAGGCTCGACGTCGCGACCACCGCTTTCAGGCGTCCGCTCTTCAGCGCGTCTTCGACGTCGGCGCGGGCCTCCTTGCTGACCGAACCGTGGTGAGCCCGCGCCAGAAGTGGCTCAGCGCCGTAGGTTTGGCCGCTGCCCATGAGATGGGCGGGGGCGCCCCCGGCCACCCCGGGATTGGGTCCGCCGAGCTCCACTCCCATGCGTTCAGCGTGAATCTCGTTGAGCCGGGCGGTCAACCGCTCGGCCAGCCGTCGTGAGTTGGTGAACACGATCGACGAGTTGTGCGCCTCGATCAGGTCGACGATGCGTTCCTCGACGTCGGGCCAGATCGAGTTGCCTTCCATGTTGGCCATGTCAGGCACGGGCACCTGCACGCTCAGATCGAACGTCTTGGCCGCGGGCGGCGCGACGATGGTGGTGGGCGCGGCGCCGGACAGGAACCGTGCCACCTCCTCGGGCGGACGCACCGTGGCCGACAGGCCGATTCGCTGCGCGGGCTTGTCCAGCATCGCGTCGAGCCGCTCCAGCGACACCGCCAGGTGCGCGCCGCGCTTTGTTCCCGCGACGGCGTGGACCTCGTCGACGATCACCGTCTCGACGTCGGCGAGGGTTTCACGTGCCGCCGACGTCAGCATCAGAAAGAGCGATTCGGGGGTGGTGATCAGAATGTCGGGCGGTTTGGCGATGAGCTCTCGGCGCTTGCTCGCGGTGGTGTCGCCCGACCGCACGCCGACGCTGATCGCCGGCGCGGGCTGGCCGGTGCGCTCGGCAATGCGCGAGATACCCGTCAGCGGGGTGCGCAGGTTGCGCTCGACGTCGACGGCCAACGCCTTGAGCGGGGAGACGTAGAGCACGCGGGTACCCCGCTTGCCCTCGGGTGCGCGGGCCAGACCGTCGATCGCCCACAGGAACGCTGCAAGGGTCTTACCCGACCCCGTCGGGGCGATGACCAGCGTGTTGTCCCCGTCGGCGATGGCGTTCCAGGCCTCGGCCTGCGCCGGTGTCGGCTGCACGAACGTGCCCGCGAACCACTCGCGCGTCAACGCGCTGAAGCGGGACAGCGGATCGGTCTTCGCGGGCATCTGTCCATGGTGCCCCCGCACCCCGACAAATCCGCGCGGGGGCGGCCGGCCAGGTATTTGTCGCGATGGTCGAAACGAATATCTGCGCCGCGGACCGGGCCTACGATCTTGACGTGGTGGCGGGGGACTGGCGGCCGACAATTCCGGCCGCCACGATGGGTCGGCCGAGGATCGCCGACCGCGTCGTCCCGCGCCCCGACCTCCTGCGCCGGATGTTGGCAGCCGAGGGTGGCGACCTCGTCGTGATCTCCGCGCCGGCCGGATACGGCAAGACCACGGCCGCCGCCCAATGGGACTGCGACGACGACCGCCCGTTCGCGTGGGTCCGCATCGATCACCTCGACAACGACCCTGTGCACCTGCTTCTGCACGTCGCGACGGCAGTGGTGCAGCTCCGCGGCGTCGACGGCGATCTACTGCGCTACCTCGCGGGACCGGGTCGCGCGCCCCTGACCCATCTGCTGCCCGCGGTGGCCCAGTTGCTCGACGAGTGCGGGCCGCTGATTCTTGTTCTCGACGACGTCCACAAGCTCTCCGCGCCGGAGGCGGTCGGCGCGCTGGACACCTTGCTGGATGCGGCACCGATGACGACCACGCCGGTCCTGCTGGGCAGGTTCGTGCTGCCGCTGGTGTTGGCAAGGCGCCGGCTCGTGGGCAACGTCGTCGAACTCGGCGCCGACGCCCTTCGGTTCTCCGCCGAAGAGGCCGTGGCCGCTTTGGAACTGATCAGCGGACCCCGCGACGACACGACACGCACAGCCGTCATCGACCTCTGTGAGGGCTGGCCGGCGGGGGTGATTCTGACCGCGATGGCGCTGAGGGACGGCACCCCCCTTGAGTCCCTCACGGGCCGTAACGATCTCGTCGTGGAATACGTCGTCGAAGAGGTCATCGACCGCCTCGACCGTGACACCGCGACCTTCCTGGTCGAGTCGGCGGTGCTCGACCGCTTCACCACAGAACAATTGGACGCGGTTCTCGAACGCCGGGATTCCGCGTGCATGCTGGAGCGACTGGCGGTCTCGGGTAACCCGTTCCTGGTTTCGCTTGACCAGCAACGGCTTTGGTTCCGCTACCACCACCTGTTCGGTGATGTCCTCCGAGGACGTCTTCGTGCGAACACGCCTGAGCGATTTCGGGAGTTGGCCTGCCGGGCAGCGGATCTGCTGGAACGCGATGGAGATGTAGACGGGTCGCTGCGCCTCGCGATCGAAGCCGGGGACCGGGCTCGCGCGGCCGCGCTGGTGGGCAGGGATGCCGTGCGGCTGGGCTTCGACGGTCGTGCGGGCGTACTCGGCCGCCGGCTGGACATGCTCGATGCGAGAACGTTCGCCGAATACCCCGACGCCGCCGTCGCGCGGGCGTGGTTCGGCGTCACCACTGCCGACGGGGAACTCATCCAGCGTTCGTTGGTGCTCGCGTTGCGCAGCGATCAAGGTCAGGCGTTGTCGGACGGCACGCCGTCCGTGGCGGTCGCCGTGGCTCTGATCAGTTCGCTCATCGGGGCGGGCGGGGTGAACGAGGTGGTCCGCCATGCCGACGTGGTGCGCGCCGCCGGCGACCATCTCATCAATCCATGGTGGGGCGCCGCCACCGTGATGAAAGGTTCGGCCGAGGCGATGCGTGGCCAGGCAGGCCGCGCACGGTCCCTCCTGGAGTCCGCCCTGCCGGTCACCGAGAATCTGCCCGGCTTCCACGCCGCGGCGCTGGCCCACCTCGCGCTGCTCGACCTGGCCGCAGGCGACGACGAGGGAGCTGTCCAGCGCAGCGACGCCGCTCGCATCATCGTCGACAAGTACGACCTGTGTGACGTCGTCCCCATGATCGTGGTCTACGCGACCAACTCGGTGATGTCGGCGCGGATCGGCGACGTGTCCGCGGCTCGGGAGTCGGCGGGTACCACCGAGATACTGCTCGAACAGCTCGGGCATCTGTCGGCGCGGACAGCGCTGCTGGGGCACGGCCTTCTGGCATGGACGGCGGCCGTCATCGAGGACCCGGTGCTGCTCGGCAGACATCTCGCCGCAGCAGAACGCGCGTGTCACCGCGAGCCGGATGCCGTGGCGCTGATACAGCGCGTCGATCGTGTCAAGGCGATGGCCGTGGGCGGTACGCGGCCGCTGACGGCAGCCGAACTGCGGTTGTTGCCGTATCTGGCGACCCACCTGTCGCTGCTCGCCATCTCCGAGGAACTGGTGATCGGCCGCGAGACCGCAAAGAGCCAGGCGACGTCGATCTACCGAAAGTTGGGGGTCTCCTCGCGCGCGGAGGCCGTCGCCGAGGCGAAGCGGGTCGGCCTCATCTCGGAATGAGTTCCGGTCAGCACAACGGCATCGTCGCCACGTTCCGCCAGAGGTTTCGCAGACTGGCGGTGGCACCGAACAGCGTTGTGAAATGCGTGGAGTCGATCAGGACGATATCGCCGGCCCGGTCCCCGGACGCCGGCATCCAGATCACCGCATTGAATTCGGCGTTGCCGGCGGCGGTGAACGGGTGCGGACGACGCGGATCCACCAGTTGACGGCCGAGCACACGCAGGGAAGCGCCCTCCGGTGCGGTCAGTTCGTAATGAGGCAGATGCTGGTGGAAGCTCAAGTTCACGACGTCGTTCAGCAGTCCGAGCTCGTCGAAGTCTCGAAAGCTGCTCAGTGCGACAGGTTCTCGAGTTCCATCCACCACGGCCGGCCGTAGCCCCCAGATGTTGTGCACAGGCACACCCAGTGCGCGCATCAGGGACCGGGTGTACCGGGTGAAGCGTTGCTGCCGGGGCACCAGTCGGTCACCGTGGTGCTCGTATTCGAGCTGGCGTTGGGCGAGGTCCTCGGTGAATCCGACGTCGTGGTGCGGGGCGAGCAGCAGGCAGGTGCCCGGGGTGCGCAGCCATTCGCGGATCGCCTCGACCTCGTCGCGGGTGGCCTCCAGACCGCAGGTCAGGTGATCGAGCCCGAAAACCATCAACGTGTCGGTGTCGGCCAGGATTCGGTCGTCGATCGGCTGCTGGTAGCCGGCTTGATCGACGTGCTGGAACACCGCCACCGGATGACCGGTGAGCTCCCCGACGAGGTCCTGGAAGTCCAGCGTGGAGCGGTGGAAGAGTTCGAGGGTGCCGGCGATACCCTGCAGGAACCGGGTCGCGTCGTAGTCCGGGGTCTCGTACGCGGGGTAGGCGACGTTGCGCACCTCGGTGATGGTCGAGAACCGGTTGCTCATAGCCGCCGGATCTCGTTGTGCCTCGCAGGGATAACTCCACGTCCAGTAGATGCTGACGCGTCGCCGTCCGTCACGGATCCTGGGAAGGTGACTCTGGTTGTAGGTGCGGGCCTGCTGGATGGGCATCGGCGCTCCTCAATTGCCGAGGGAGGCGAGGTACTGCAGGGCGCTCAGGCCGGGAAGGAAGAAGTACGCACCGCCGCGAAGCGTGGTGAATGCCGGGATTCCTTTGTGGACCTTGCGTATGGGGCGCTTGGGAACGGTGAAGTCGAGCGTGCCGTCCTGAGCCCCGCAGATCGGGTCATGTTCGTTGCCGAGTTCGTGGAACGTCTTGTCGTTGATCCACACGTTCTGCGCGAACTCGAACTGCCGCACCAGGTCTGCGCAGATGATGAATGCGGCGATACCGCGATCCACCCCGTCCTCGGGTGCCCCGTCCGGCAGCGCCGGCCCGTAGGTGGCGCCACGGCGGATCATTCTTCGCCGGTTCATGTTGTGCGCAGTGTCGCGTGGATTGAGACGGCGGGCATGTGCACCCAGCGGGCACGCATAGCCGAACGGGTCCATCTCTTTGTAGTTGAAGTCGTTGTTGCGCAACGGGTCAGCGCCGAGTTCCGGATCGTCGGACCCCGGTGCAAGAACCAGTGGCGCCCCGCTGCGCCAGCGGCCCATGAACTTGGCCGCCAGCAGCTCCTGTTCCGCCGGGGTCGCGGCGTTCTCCGACAGGTAGGCGCGGAACGCCCCGACGTGCTCCTGCAGCCTTCGGTACGCCAGGTAGCTCCCGTTGCGTGACAACACCGCCGGCTCAGGGAGGTGGGTCGGCGGGCCGTCCTCATCGGGGTAGCCCAGGATGAACTCGCCCGGTTCCAGGGCCGCGCCTGAGCCGGGCGTCGGGTCCTCACCCGACCCTTTGATGGCCGGCTGGGACAACCTGTCGCGAAATCCGAAGTGGTCGTGGGCGTAATTGAACGGCGGGTTGGCGTTGAGATCGAGGAACGAGACAGTGCGCACGCCGTCACACCGCGCCACGAGCCTGTCGTGCTCGCCGACGCAACGACGGTGTTCGTCGTCGTCCCGGGCGAACAGGATGGCGATCGCATGGATGTCGCCGGCCAGTCCGCCGACCCAGTGCTCGGGCGCGTGGGTTCCTGTGTCGCCGAGGATGTCGGCACGGCCCGCCATGCCTTCCTGAAATGCGCTGGGGAAGGTGGCCAGCGCCGCCTCGGGTACACCGAGAGCGCGGAGGCCGGTCCAGGTGAACGCCAATGTGACCCAGCGTCTCGACGCATCCATGGTCGCGTGAGCGTCGGCCGCCGACTGCACGCTGCCGAGAAGCTCGGTCAACCAGGCCCGCCCGCCCGCGGGACGGTCGAACGCCAGAAACTCGTACCGCCCGGTCATCGCGGGCGTGCGGGTGAGCAGGATGTGCTGGATATCGTCGAGCTGGAGAGTCACTTGAGTCGGTTCTTCGCGCAAGCGCTCATCACTGCAGCCGGTTCTTCGCGCAAGCGCTCATCACTGCAGCCGGTTCTTCGCGCAAGCGCTCATCACTGCATCTGATCGAGCATGTCGGAGAACGCGGCCTTGCACCGCAGTGCCTTCTTGATTTCGTCGGCGGTGACGTACGGATACTCGCCGTACTCGAGGAAGCTCGGGCGCTGGTGCTCGCGCACGAACGTGATGAACGCCTCCGGGTTGGTCTTCCAATCTTCCGGAAAGCCTTCGAGATTGGTGAAGACGGTGGTGATCCCGGTGGCGCTGAAGAGTCTGATGGCGTCTTCGGTGTACTTGTCGAAGTCGGTGTCGAAGATGCCCATGTACTGGAAGTGCAGGCCAGACCCGACGTCGAAGAGATTCCACCGCAGATAGTGCAACTTGAGCGGGGCCAACGCGTCGGGACTGGCGGCGATGGTGTCTTCGATCTGCTTGCCGTAGGCCCGCACTGCTTCTTCGCGACCCTCTTTGACCTTGGCGATGATGGAGAAGCCGTAGCAGGCCGGGGTGCGCGGATACGTGGGTCCGTAGCGGCCGCGTTCCAGTTCGAAGTAACCCTCGGGTGGGAGTGCCTTCGCCGCCGGTGTCGCCCAGGTTTGCTGCAGTGGCATGGCCAGCCTCCGATTCGCCGTTGGTCGGATGCTAAGGCGGGTATCGGGGGCCTGTCGTCCCCCGAACTGGGGGAATGCCGAGAGCCTGTGGCGCCGAGGAATTCCATTGCCCAGAAGAATTTTTCATCGAAAACACGATGCGGCCCCGCGCCCCGGGGACGGCGCCAGGGCGTGGCGGCAGTCCCGGTCCGCAGGGTCGGCACTGGTGATGTTTGAGACCTGGGGTCATGCCGCTGGCGTGGCTGCTAGGGACAGCCCAACGATCGTGACCCCAGGCAGATCGGACACTACTGCCGCGGTGCGCACATGTGCTCCACTTCGCTGATTTCACCCGTTGTGGGGGATGTTCCGACGCCGTGACGCGACCTACGGTCGGGTTAGTCGCCCGCGGACTGCGCGGTCGCGTGTCGACCAACGCCGTAGGAGTGCTCATGCGCTTGCTCTACCTACTGCTGGCACCCGCGGCGGTATGCGCCGGGCTGACTGTCGCACCGACCGCCGCGGCGGACTGCACCAGCGCGGGAGCCACGACGCTGTGTTCCCAGGGCACCTCTCGCGGGTCGAACACCGGAACCGGGCCCGTCGGATCGTCCGGGCCCTATGTCCCGTACCCCTGCGACATCAATTGGTACGACTGTGACGACTACTGGAGTGTCAATCTCGGAATCGATGTCGATCCGGGACCGGGCGGCCCCGATTTCGGTCGCCCGGGAGCTCCTGATCTCGGGAATCCGGGCCGGCCCGGCGGAGGCGGTGGCTTCGGTGGGGGCGGCGGCCGTGGCGGCGGGCGAGGACGATGAGCAACCTGACCGAGGAGAAGGACATGTCGATTCCCGTGCGCAGCATGCTCGCCGCTGTACTCAGTGCGTGCGCGGTCGCGCTGGGGACCGCGGTCCCTGCTGCTGCCCAGCCGCCGCCGAACTGCACCTCTGCGGACATGTCGGGGGTGATGACCGGCGTCATGGCGGCGACCACGGCCTACCTGTACACCCATCCGCCGGTCAACGATTTCTTCTCGACGTTGAAGGGTCGCTCGCCGGAGGACCGCAGAGCGGCGCTCGAGACGTTCATGACCGCCAATCCGCAAGTGCGTGCAGAACTTCAGGGAATCCGGCAACCCATGACCGATTTTCGGAACCGCTGCGGCTGAGGTCGGCCTACGATCGCGGTGTGCGTTCACTCACCGCGCGGCGCGTGTTCGCCGCAGCTCTGGGCGCCGGTGGCGTCCTCGTCGCCGTCGCCGTCCCCGCGCAGGCCCAGCCGCTACCCAATTGCACGGCAGCCGATCTGGCCGGTGTGGCCACCGGGGTCGCCGCTGCGACGTCGGCGTACCTGTTCACCCATCCGCCGGTCAACGACTTCTTCACGTCGCTGGAAGACATGACGCGGGAAGAGAAGGAGTCAGCGGTGAAGGCCTACATGGAGGCCAACCCGCAGACGGCGGCGGAGTTGCGCGGCATCCGCCAGCCCCTGGTCGACTTCCGTACCCGCTGCCGCCGCGGCTGATCGGCGGTCAGCGGTGCTCGGGAGCCACCGCGTCCGCGAGCGCCGCGGGGATCCCCGGCACCCGTGCCACCGAGTCCATCAGGCCATGGGCGCACAGGTCGGCGATGAAGTCGGCGTCGAGTGACTCGATGAGGCGCTGGCGGCACATCTCGAACGTGAACGCCAACCAGCCGTAGACGGTGGCCCGCAGATTTCGCAACACCGCCGGATCGATGTCCCCGACCGCCTCCACGATGCGGTCGATGAGGCGGTTGGCCTGACGGTCGTTGTCGATGTCCTCTATGCCACGGAGCACAGGATCCGACCGTCCCATCCCCATGTAGGCCGCCCACGCGCCGTGCGGGTGCTCCTCGTCGTACTGCAGGTAGGCCAGCACACCGCTGCGGACCTGACCGAACAGCGAGAGCCCGGGCTGCGGCGGGGTGTTGGTCGCCTCGAACAGGCGCTCACCCTCCGCGCGCACGACGGCGGCAAAGAACGCCCGCTTGTCGGGGAAGTAGTGGTACATCAGGGCCCGGGAGACGCCGGCCCGCTCGGCGATCTCGTCGATGCGAACCTCGTCGTAGGGCCGTTCTCCGAACACCTGGGCGCCGAGGGCGAGCAGCTCGTTGCGCCGGTCCTCGGGTGAGAGTCTTCGCCGTGCTTCCGCCATGAGTGGATCCTACTTGACACATGTATAACAGCGGCGGAGGCTGGGTCCATGGCCATCGTCGATCACCGACGGTCGTTCCCGGAGCTCCCTCATCCGCCGCGGCGGGTGCCGATTCTGGGCGACGTGTTCGGATTCAGCGCGGACATTCTGACGCAACCGTCCTCGAGCCTCGGCCCGATCTTCGAGTTTCGTTTCCTGGGAGCGCAGTACGTCGTTGCCGCGGGGCCTGATGCGGTGGTCGAGTTGAGCGACGAGAACCGCTTCTGCAAGCACGTCGGACCTGACATCGACGCACTCCGGATACTGGGTGGCGACGGATTGTTCACGGCCTACAACGACGAGCCCAACTGGCAGAAGGCCCACGATGTGTTGATGCCGGCGTTCAGTCGGCAGGCGATGCGGCGCTACCACTCGATCATGTTCGACGTGGCAGACCAGCTCCTCGCGCGGTGGGACGAGCGGGCGGGCACGGGGGAGGCGGTGGACGTCTCGGCCGACGCGACCAGGGTGACGCTCGAAACGATCGGCCGCTGTGCGGCCGGTTACCCGTTCGGGTGCTTCGAGTCGGAGCGCGTGCATCCGTTCGTCGAGCACATGGTCGCGGGACTCAAAGGTTCGGATTCACTCGGTGTGCTCCGAGAGACGTTCTTGCCCAAATATTTCGCGCGTCGGGTCGAACGCACGGTGCGTCATCACGGCGCGCAGATGCACGCGATCGCCGACGACATCATCGCCGAACGGGTGACGCAGGGACTCGGGCGGCACGATGACCTCCTTGAGATGATGCTGATGTCAGATCTGGAGCCGGCCAACATCCGCTACCAGCTGATCAACTTCCTGGTGGCCGGTCATGAAACCACCTCGGGTGCTTTGTCCTTCGCGCTCTACTATCTGTCCCAGCATCCCGAGATCGCGGACAAGGTGCGCGCCGAGGTGGCCGAGGTGTGGGGTGAGGACCGGGGTCCCGATTTCGAGATGATCGCCAAACTTCGTTACGTACGAAGGGTCTTCGACGAGGCGTTGCGGCTGCAGCCGACTGTTCCCGGGTACTACCGCGCCGCCCGCGCGGACACCGTGCTGGCCGGGGCCCACCCCATGCGCACCGGTGACTGGGTTCTGGCGTTGACCATGGGGCTGCACCGCGATCCGAGGTGGGGTGACGATCCCGACGCCTTCGATCCCGATCGGTTCACGCCCGAACGGGTCAAGGCCCGTCCGCCCGGGCTGTACAAACCCTTCGGAACCGGGCCCAGGTCGTGCATCGGACGGCAATTCGCGTTGCACGAGGCGGTCTTGCTGCTCGCGCTTCTGCTGCGCCGTTACGAGCTGATCGCCGACCCCGGCTACCGCCTGCAGGTAGCGCAGCGACTGACCCTGATGCCCAAGGACTTCCAGCTCACGCTGCGCCGACGCTGAGTACCTTCGGCCCTGTTACGCACCGGCCAGAAGCGCCCCTTTCGACGGTTTCAGCGCGGCCTTCACCCGACCACGCTCACAGGGCCGGGGTGGTGGGCTGCAGGACGGCGGTCGCGACTGACTCGGCCCTCAGGTGCTCGAACTGCTGATAGTCCGGATCGTTGACCATGTCGACGAAGTGCCGCCGGCTCGGGTAGCTCACCAACGCCACCATGTCCCAGTCGCCTCCCTCGGCCGCGACCAGTGACGTGTGCCCGTTGCCGCCGTACACGATCGTCACTCCGTAGCGCTCGCTGATGCCCGAGCTGCTGAACCGTTCGATGTACTGCATGTACTTCGCCGCGCCACCGGGCACGAACCTCAGCAGGTTCAACATCACCACCGGACCGTCGGGGTCGGCGGCGACGAAGTGGGTGAGATCGGCGGGATCGAGACCTGGCATGGAACTTCCTTTCAATTAACTTGCTGTACGACACGCAACATAATCGAGGCCACCGACAAGTGGTGCTGAGCGACAATGACGGGCATGACTGAGGCGCGGGCGGTCCGGCGTACCCAGGCCGAACGTCGCGCCGAGACCCGAGCCCGCGTGCTCGATGCCGCGACGCACCTGGTGGCCGCCCACGGGTCGCGTGCGGTGTCCCTGGCTGCCGTCGGTGAGGCCGCCGGCTACAGCCGCGGCATCGTCAACCATCACTTCGGCAGCAAGGCGCGACTGCTCGAGGAGCTCATCAAGTACACGCAGCAGTTCGACGTGCCCACCGATGCGCCGACGGGGTTGGGCCGCCTGACGCAGTTCATCGAGGCCTACCTCAGCGGAATGCACGACCGATCGCCCCGCTCGGAGGCGTTCCTGAAGCTGTGGGCGGAGTCAGCCGGTGCCGAACCGCCGCTCGCCTCGCTGTTCGCCGAGCGCGATGCCTGGTTTCGCGACTTCCTGGCCCAGCACATCAGGGACGGCATCAGTGACGGCTCCATCGGAGGCGAGGTGGATCCGCGTAACGCAGCGGTGGTGATCATCGGGCTGTTGCGGGGCACCGCGATGATGATCTTCTCGACCGCCCGCGACGTCTCGGTGGCCCATTTGTCCGCCGAGACGGCCCGCGGCGTCGGCCGCAGTCTGGCGGCGTCGCCGTCCGAGTAGGGCGTTGGCGGCCGCCGCGTCAGAGCGCCCGCAGCGTCCGCTGATAGCGGCGCATCCCGGCGATCCAGCGGTCGTAGTCACCGCCCTTGTGCCGATACATCTCCAGCAGTTCGGCGTGCGGCAACACCAGGAAACGGTCGGCTCGGATCGCGTCGACCGTCACCGCTGCCACGTCGGCCGCGCTGATCACCCCCGCCGACTGCTCGATCGACGACGCACCGAGGCGCGCGTCGGGGTCCTCGGTGCTGCGGACCGCCTGCAGCAGCGGCGTTTCCACCCCCAGGGGGCACACGCAGCTGACGCCGATGCCGTCGTCGCCGTAGGTGATCGCCAGCCATTCGGCGAAGCCCACCGCGGCGTGCTTGCTCACCGCATAGCCCGCCGCGCCCAGCTGGGTCAGCAGCCCGGCCGCCGACGCCACAGAGACGAAGTACCCCGATCCGCGTGATGTCCAGTGCGGCACGAGTAGCCGGGAGGCCCGGATATGGGCTCGCAGATTGACATCAAGGATCACATCCCAGTCCGACTCCGTTCCCAGACCGGGCTTTCCGATGATGCCGGCATTGGCGACATAGATGTCCACCGGCGTGAATTCACGGCCGGCCAGCGTGATCAGGGCCTCGATGTCGGCGCCGTCGGACGCGTCGGCGCGCAGCGCGACGGCCGCACCGCCGGCGTCACGGATCGATGACGCAGTGGCATGGGCACCCGACTCGTCCAGGTCGCCGACGACGACGCTGACGCCGTTGGCTGCCAACTCGGCGGCGATCGCCGCACCGATCCCCGACGCGCCGCCCGTCACGATCCCTGTCTTGCCCTGAAGGTCCATGCCCAGAGTGTGCCGCGAGCGTGCGCAAAGTCGGTCCCAAAGGCGGCGTGTCGGCTGCAGACACGCACGCTCGCGGTGCAAGGGTCAGCCGAAGTGGACGCCCTGGGCCAGGGGCAGCTCGGACGAATAGTTGACCGTGTTGGTGGCCCGGCGCATGTAGGCCTTCCAGGAGTCCGACCCGGACTCGCGGCCGCCGCCGGTCTCCTTCTCGCCGCCGAACGCGCCGCCGATCTCGGCGCCCGACGTGCCGATGTTGACGTTGGCGATACCGCAGTCCGAGCCGTCGGCGGCCAGGAAGCGCTCCGCCTCCCGAACGTCGAGGGTGAAGATGGCCGACGAAAGACCCTGCGGCACTGCATTGTTCATAGCGATCGCCTCGTCCAAGGTCTCGTAGGTCATCACGTAGAGGATCGGGGCGAATGTCTCCTGGTGCACCACCTCCGACTGTCGCGGCATCCGGACCACCGCGGGCGTCACATAGAACGCACCTTCTTCGAAGTCCGTGCCGACGTCGACCCGCTCGCCACCGATCACCTCGCCGCCCTCGGCGGCAGCCTTCTGCAGCGCACCCACCATGTCCCGATACGACGCCGTGTGGATCAGCGGGCCCACCAGTGTGCCGTCGGCGAACGGATCGCCCACCGGCAACTGCTGGTAGGCCGCCACGATCCGGGACACCAGCTCGTCGGCCACCGACGAATGCACGATCAGTCGCCGCAGCGTGGTGCATCGCTGACCGGCGGTGCCTGCCGCCGAGAACACGATGCCGCGGACCGCCAGGTCGAGATCGGCCGCCGGGGTCACCACGGCGGCGTTGTTGCCGCCGAGCTCCAACAGGGCGCGCCCGAACCGCTGCGCCACCCGCGGCCCGACCTCGCGGCCCATCCGCACCGATCCGGTCGCCGACACCAGGGCCACCCGCGGATCGTCCACCAGCTTCTCGCCGATCTCGCGCTCGCCGAGTACCAGCCGGGTCACCTCGGCCGGCGCGCCCACGTCGGTGCACGCCCGCTCCATCAGCGCCTGGCATGCCACCGCCGTCAGCGGCGTCAGCTCCGAGGGCTTCCACACCACGGTGTCGCCGCACACCAGCGCCACCGCGGTGTTCCAGGCCCATACCGCGACCGGGAAGTTGAACGCGGTGATGACGCCCACGACACCGAGCGGGTGCCAGGTCTCCATCAACCGGTGCCCGGGCCGCTCCGAGGCGATGGTGCGGCCGTACAGCTGCCGCGACAGTCCGACCGCGAACTCGCAGATGTCGATCATCTCCTGCACCTCACCGAGGGCCTCGGAGTTGATCTTGCCCGCCTCGATGGTCACCAGGGACGCGAGCGCGGTCTTGTGCTCGACGAGCAACTGACCCAGCCGGGCGACCAGCGCGCCGCGCACCGGCGCCGGTGTCACCCGCCACGTCGAAAAGGCTTCAGCTGCAGCAGCTATCGCCTCGTCAGTCTGGGCGGCCGACGACTCGGGCACGCTGAACAACACGTCACCGGTGATCGGCGTGCTGGCCGGCAGCCCGTCGTCGCCGGGCTCGCCGAGCGGGACGGACGCACCGACGGCGGCCAGTGCATCCCGGACGCGCGCTCGCAGCGCGTCCGAGGTGGGCAGTGGAGAGGTCAGAACGGTGGTCATGAAGATGCGGCTTTCTGGTAGAGGTCATGGGGGTCGTGAATGTGGTGACCGATACGGGCGGCCGGCCACACGCGGCGGTAGGCGGTGCCGTCCCCGTCGTCGGCGAATTGTGCCCGCAGTTGCCAGGTTTCAGTGATCAACGTTTCAGTGATCAACGGAGCACCTCCCAGCGGCCCTCCGATACAGTGCGGCCATGAAGGATCCCGCCGAACCACAGCCGCACGCGCCGCTTGACGAGATCGATCGCGTGCTGGCGCGTGAGCTGGTGGCCGACGGCCGAGCCACGCTGGCGCATCTGGCGGCCGCGGCCGGGCTGTCGGTGTCGGCGGTGCAGTCGCGGGTACGGCGGTTGGAGTCGCGCGGCGTGGTCAGCGGATACACGGCCAAGATCGACCCAGAGGCCGTGGGCAGCATGCTGTCGGCGTTCGTCGCCATCACTCCTCTCGATCCTTCTCAACCTGATGATGCACCCGCGCGGTTGGAACACGTCCCCGAAATCGAGGCGTGCTACTCCGTGGCCGGTGATGACAACTACGTCCTGCTGGTCCATGTCGAGTCGGCGCGGGCTTTGGAAAGCCTGCTGCAGAAGATCCGCACCGCAGCCGACGTAAAGACACGAAGCACGATAATTCTACATAAATTTTACAGCGAGAGACGATACATACCGGAATAGTTCCTAGTACAGCTCGCTCAGCAGTAAAAAGTCCGTTAAGCTCGGTGTCATGACCGCAGTGATTCCGGAAATGCGCCCTGTCACCCCCGGGGCGCTGGCGCCCGCTGATGTGCGGTCGGTGCTCGCGCGCAGCATCCTGGCCGACGGGCTGGACCTGGTGCTCGACATCGAGCGGTCGCGCGGGTCCTATCTCGTCGACGCGCGCACCGGCCGCGGATACCTCGACATGTTCACGTTCTTCGCCTCCTCGGCGCTGGGCATGAACCATCCCGGCCTGGCCGACGACGCCGAATTCCGTGCCGAGCTCGCCGTTGCCGCGCTCAACAAGCCGAGCAACTCCGATGTCTACAGCGTGCCGATGGCCCGCTTCGTCGAGACGTTCGCCCGCGTCCTCGGCGATCCCGCGCTGCCGCACCTGTTCTTCGTCGACGGTGGCGCGCTGGCCGTGGAGAACGCGTTGAAGGTCGCCTTCGACTGGAAGAGCCGGCTCAACGAGGCAAGCGGGCGCGACCCGCAGCTGGGCACGAAGGTCCTGCACCTCACCGGCGCCTTCCACGGGCGCAGCGGATACACCATGTCGCTGACCAACACCGACCCGAACAAGGTGGCACGGTTCCCGAAGTTCGATTGGCCGCGCATCGACGCGCCCTACGTGCGCGCACACGACGACATGGATGCCCTGGAAGCCGAGTCGCTGCGCCAGGCCCGTGCCGCCTTCGAGGCCAACCCGCACGACATCGCGTGCTTCATCGCCGAGCCGATCCAGGGCGAGGGCGGCGACCGGCACTTCCGCCCGCAGTTCTTCGCGGCCATGCGCTCGATGTGTGACGAGTTCGACGCGCTGCTGATCTTCGACGAGGTGCAGACCGGCTGCGGTATCACCGGAACCGCCTGGGCCTACCAGCAATTGGGGGTCCGGCCGGATGTCGTCGCGTTCGGCAAGAAGACCCAGGTGTGCGGGCTGATGGCCGGCGGCCGGGTCGACGAGCTCGCCGACAACGTGTTCACGGTCAGCTCGCGAATCAACTCCACCTGGGGCGGCAACCTGGTCGACATGGTCCGGTCCCGGCGGATCCTCGAGGTGATCGAGGTGGACGGGCTGTTCGGGCGCGCGGCTGATGCCGGCCACTACCTGCGGTGCCATCTCGACACGCTTGCCGCCGAGTTCCCCGGGTGGGTGCGCGAGGTTCGCGGCCGCGGACTGATGTGCGCCTTCAGCATGCCCAGCACCGACGCGCGCGACCAACTGCTGGCCGCGCTGTGGGAGTGCGGCGTGATCATGTTGGGCTGCGGCCCGGACAGCGTGCGATTCCGGCCGGCTCTGACCGTGTCCCACGAGGAGATCGACAGCGCCGTCGACGCCGTGCGCGCGGTGCTCAGGAAGATGTCGGACCGGTCGGTCGGGTAAGCCGGCGGATGGTCGAGCGCAACCGCGGCAGGTCCGCGCCGCCGACCAGCTCACAGCCGTGCAACTCGGCGAGTTTGCGTGCCGCAGGCGTGAATTCGTGATTGGTGACGACCATCGTCTGAGTGCAGTCCTGCATGGGTGCGCCGGCGACCACCTCCTGCACGGCGCTCGCGCCGACGGGCCGTGACAGCCGCTTGCACTGTACGGCCAGCCGGTGCGGTCGGTGGCCGATGATGAGGTCCACACCCCAGTCTCCGGTGATGGCGGTCATGATGACGGGCACGCCGCAGCTCCGTGCGATGCGGGCGACATAGTCCTCGAACTCGGTTCCCGACATCACCGTCGCCTGCTCGCGGACGCTCGGGGTGGCCGCACCGACGATCACGCCCCGCACGAACCGCGGTGCAGCGAGCGCGGCGGCGGGCACCAGCAACCCCGTCAGCGCCGCCGCCACCGGGTGGGCCCCGGCCGCGTACGCCGTTGCCGCGGCTGCCAGCCCGAGTGCAACGTAGAGCTTCCACCTGAGCGTTGTCACGGCCCGCATCGTAGGTGGCGCCCCCGACATTCGCGTTTATCAAAGCGTGACCGTGGGAACTCCCCGCAAACCAATTGCTGCGACACCGGAGACGCCCCGATGACGGACCTGTCCCACCACGCCCGCGAGATACGGCGAGACACCGCCCTCGACGTCGGCGGTATGCGTGACGCGGTGCGGACCGGGGTGGGATTCGCGGTGGCCGCCCTCGTCTTCTATGTCCTCGCGTCCACCTGGGTGGGAACCTGTACCGGATCGATCGCGAACGCGGCCGGGTGCGGGGCGCCCCAGCAGGCCATGCTGTCGCTCGGCGCTCCGGCGATCCTGTTGGCCGGCGGGGTGTGGTCGCTGACCCGCGGCATGCGGGCCCAGCGCGACCACGCGGCGTGGTTCGGCGCCGGGTCGGTGCTGCTGGCACTGATGGTGGTCAGCGTCGTCGCCACTCTTCCTTCGCTGCCGGTATAGGCGCACACTGAAGGTAGTTCGAAGGAGCTACCCATGAAAGGTCCCAGGGATCCCGTCGATCACGTGCGCACCACCCGTCCGCACGCGGGCGAATCGATGACGGACAACAAGATCATGCCGGGGCTCGTGGTGATCGGACTGTCGCTGGTCAGTTTCGTCGCTGCGCTGTCGGCGTTCGCCACCTCCCACCACGACGTCGGCGTCGCGCTCGGCGCTCTCGCACTCGCCGGTTTCATCATCGGGGGAGCCTGGCTGGTGGTCGAGCACCACCGCGTGCGCCGACTCGAAGAGCGTTGGTACACAGAGCATCCTGGCGCCACCAGGCAGCGTCCGAACAGCTGACGAGCTCGGCGCGCGTCCTGAACAACGCTGCCAGGGTCGCGTCGGAACCGGCGCGCCCGACGGTCGGCTCACGTGGTGAATCGGTGAACGAACGTTCGCCAAGGATGTGCGCGCGACGGACAAACGCGATAGGTTGGAGAGTGCAACGCGCAATTGCTTGCCAGGTTCAGAACTAAGCCCGCGAGACGCAGCGCCCATCGCTCAGCGATCGACGGAGTCATCATGTCTTCTGTAATGGACAGATCCACAAATCCTTCCCCGTGTCACCTCAGTGCAGACTGGCAGGACAGCACGGTCATCATCCGCTGTGTCGGCGTCATCGACATGCTCACCGCACCCGAACTGGAACGCGAGATCGCCGAAGCACTCGCCAAACAGCCCACCTTGTTGATCGTCGATCTCACCCTGGTCGACTTCCTGGCGTCCTGCGGGATGAGCGTCCTGATCGCCACCCACGACGAACGCGCGTCGACCGTGCGTTTCGTGGTGGTCGCCGACGGACCCGCCACCAGCAGGCCCATGGAGCTCATCGGCTTGAGCGACATCATCGACGTGCGTCCCACCCTGGAAGCCGCGCTGCAGGAGCCGGCCGCCTGACGCAGCGGTGACTCGACGCTGCTGCACATTGCGGCTCGGCGCCTGTTCGGAGTTTCGTTCGGCGTGAGGCGGGCATCTCCCGCCAATGCCGTCCCCAGTACGCAATTCGTTACCAAGCCATGCGGTTTCGCTTCCGCGCGAGTCGAGGAAACGTCGTCCCGCGGCGCTGGTCGGCGCGTTCGCCGCCGGCGTCGCGACTGGCGCACTGGCCCCCTTGGGTCGCCCGCGTGCCACCCCGGACTCCCCGGCGCAGAGACGGGAGGCATCCGGCAGCGAGCCGGTCGAGGATGAGTCGTTCGACGAGCCGGTCAATCCGCCGGAGCCCGACGACTCCCGCAAACCCGACTCTCCGACGGATCTCACCCGGCCGTCGATCTTCTACGTCCTGCGCCGCACCGCCAGTGAGTTCAGCCGGGACCAATGCACGGATCTGGCGGCGGCGCTGACGTACTACGCGGTGCTGTCGCTGTTCCCGGCGTTGGTGGTGGTGATGTCGCTGCTCGGTGTACTCGGTCAGGGGCCACGCACCGCGGATGCGATCCTGCAGATCATCGACGATGTCAGTCCAGGTGCTGCGGTCGAGGTCCTTCGGCAGCCCATCGAACAGCTCGTCACCGCGCCCTCGGCCGGCTTCGCGCTCGTGACGGGCATTCTCGGAGCGTTGTGGTCGGCGTCGGGATTCGTCGGCGCGTTCGGGCGTGCGATGAACCGCGTCTACGAGGTGGACGAGGGTCGTCCCGGCTGGAAGTTGCGACTTCAGCAACTCCTGCTGACCTTGGTCGGCTTGGTCGTCGCGGCTGCTGTCGCACTGATTCTCGCGGTCAGCGGGCCGGTGGCCGAAGCCGTCGGCGGTTACCTGGGTGTCGGTGCGACTGGACTTGCGGTGTGGAACGTCGCGCGCTGGCCGGTGCTCGTGGTGCTCGTCGCATTGGGCGTGGCGATGCTGTACTACATCGGCCCGAACGTCAAACAGCCCAAGTTTCGCTGGATCAGTGTCGGAGCCGGGCTCGCGATCGTGGTGTGGATCTGCGCCTCGTTGCTGTTCGGGTTGTACGTCAGCAATTTCGGTAGCTACAACAAGACGTTCGGCGCGCTCGCCGGGGTGATCGTGTTTCTGCTGTGGCTGTGGATCACCAACCTGGCGCTGTTGTTCGGCGCGGAGATCGACGCAGAACTCGAACGAGGCCGCCAGTTGCAGGCCGGGATCGAGGCCGAGGACGATCTGCAACTCCCGCTGCGCGATACCAGCGCCATCGACAAGAGCAGGGACAAAGAGCGCAAAGGTGTACTCAGAGGTCGTGCTCTGCGTCGCTCGCGGGGTCGTCAGGCGTGAGCGGCCGTCGAGTAGGGGAGCGCTGACCTGGACAACGCAAAGGGCCCACCCGGTCGCCCGGCTGGGCCCTCGACGTCGTAGGTCGTTCTGCTACTGCGCGGCTTCCTGACGCTTCTCCGCGGCGGCGGCGCCTGCCCGGGCCGACTCGGCCTCGGCTTCCTTCTTCGCGACGTCCCTCTCCGCTTCGGCCTTGTCCTGCTGGGCCTTGCCTTCTTCGACCATGTCGTCGCGTCCCGCGACGGTGCCGATGGTCTCCTTGGCCTTGCCCTTCACGTCTTCGACGACGCCCTTGATGCCTTCTTCGGGTCCGCTGTTCTTCTCGGTCATATCGTGCCTTCCGGTCGTGGATGGTCGGGCTATACCTAGCGCCCGTGTCGTGCGTCCCCGACGGGCTTCCCGTGTCGCCGACGCCCTAAACGGGTGACGCGCGTCGCAGCGTCACGTGGAAGCCGCGAACGACCCTCGCAGGCAACGGCTTTGCTCCACTGAATGCCGTGGCAGACGTCGATTGTGGCGCCGGTGGCGAACATGGTTTGGCTGATGCCGACGACGGGGTATTGCTGGCGCACCATGAACAAATCCCCTGTGACGTCCGCATCTCCGCTTCATCGGCGCCAACCGCCCGCAGGTGTCGGCCTCACCGGCCCCGCCGAGCGGAGCCGGGATCGCGCCGGCAGCGGGGGCGGGGTCCCGATCCCTGCCCAGCGCGTCGTCGGCGCGTCCTGGCCGATGACCGACGCACTGGCCAGCGCGCGGTGCGCCCGTGGGTAACAACGGATCGAGCTGGGGTAATCTCGCGGGGACATTTTCAGGAGGTCAGATGGCCGATATCGGCGGCGACGGGAACGCGGGGCACAGCCCGCAGGCGGTCGAACTGCGGGTTCTGGCATCGCTGGAGAACCTGGCGGTGCTGCGCACGCTGGTAGCTGCGATCGGAACCTTCGAAGACCTCGACTTCGACGCGGTCGCCGATCTGCGCCTCGCTGTCGACGAGGCCTGCACTCGCTTGATCAGGTCCGCCGTGGCTGATTCGACCCTGCTGGTCGTGGTCGATCCGCAGCCCGGTGCGCTGGTGGTGCACGCGTCCACGACATGCGACAGCACCGACATCCTCGCTCCCGGGAGCTTCAGCTGGCACGTACTCAGCTCGCTGACCGACGAGGTCACCACCTTCTCCAACGGTGTGACCGCCGGCAATGGTGAGGTCTTCGGAATATCGATGACGACCAGGCGAGCGAGTTCCTTGCAGTGACCCGGCCCTCGTCCAAGGGTTCGTCGAAACGATCGAACTCTGAGTATTCGGACGTTGCCGAGATGTTCCGCGAGTTGGCCGAACTCAAGGAAGGCTCGGCACCGTTCCAGCGTCAACGTGATCGCATCGTCGAACGCTGCCTTCCGCTGGCCGACCACATCGCGCGGCGTTTCGACGGCCGTGGCGAGCCGCGCGACGACCTGGTGCAGGTGGCGCGCGTGGGCCTGGTCAACGCGGTGATCCGCTTCGACGTCAACGCCGGGTCGGACTTCGTGTCCTTCGCCGTTCCGACCATCATGGGCGAGGTCCGCAGGCATTTCCGCGACAACAGCTGGTCGGTGAAGGTGCCGCGCCGGCTCAAGGAGCTTCATCTGCGGCTGGGCGCCGCGACGGCGGACCTGTCGCAGCGGCTGGGCCGCGCGCCGACGGCCAGCGAGCTGGCCGCCGAGCTGGAGATGGATCGTGACGAGGTGATCGAAGGTCTGGTCGCCGGCAGCTCCTACAACACGCTGTCGATCGACAGCGGTGGCAGCGGCAACGAAGACGCGCCGGCCATCGCCGATACCCTCGGCGACGTCGACCTGACCCTCGATCAGATCGAGAACCGCGAGGCGTTGCGGCCCCTGCTGTCTGCGCTTCCGGAGCGTGAACGCACCGTGCTGGTGCTGCGGTTCTTCGAGTCGATGACCCAGACCCAGATCGCCGAACGGGTCGGCATCTCGCAGATGCACGTGTCCCGGCTGCTGGCCAAGTCGCTAACGCGGCTCCGAGACCAGCTCGAGTAGCCGCGGTGGCTCCGTGTGCACCGCGGTCAGCGCTTCGGCCACATCGGCGCTGATCGGTAGTGCGGAGTCCGGATCGCAGATGCGCAACACCCGGTTGACGGCCTTGCTGGGGATCAGCACCCACCGGATGTCTTCGCCGACGCATTGCACGTTGAGGGTGTGCAGCGCCGAGAAACCGGCGGTGGAGAAGAACGACAGATGGGACAGGTCGACGATGAGCCACTGCGTCTGGTCTGCGTGGCGGAGCGCGTAGGTGACGAATGCGTTGCCGTTCGCGGCGTCGAGTTCGCCGTGTCCTGCCACCACCGCGGTCGCCGGCTGAGGCCAGCTGGTGTCGAACCGCGCGGTGTGACAGATGAAGCTGTCGGGCGCGGGGTCGGGGGCCCCGGGGTTCGACGACACGGGGTTCGACGACACGGGGTCCGAAGACTCTGTGGGTTCCTGGACGTGAGGCACGGATGACTCCATTCGCCGAGTGCGAGATCGTGCGGTGGTTTCACGCCAAGGTGGGCCCTAGGTCTCAAAGCCTGCACGCAACCGATGTGGGTCTCGTGGGTCGATGACGTTTCCAGAAGGCTGCTCACTCAACCTGGCTCGACCCTACGCCCACATATTGATCTTGGACAATGAATTCAGCGGTTATTAACAAATCCTCAGCAGGGCGTTGACATCAACGTCAATAAAAAGCGACACGAAGGTTGAATGCTCTGTGGCACAGGCGAATTCGGTGACCGGTGTGGTGCTGGCGGCGGGGTCCGGCTCCCGGTTCGGGATGCCGAAAGTGCGTGCCGACGGCGGCGGGTGGCTGCGCGCCGCCGTGACAGCACTCCGTGACGGCGGCTGCGGTGACGTGGTTGTCGTCCTGGGGGCGGCTGTCGTGGAGGTGCCGGCACCCGCCCGGGCGGTGGTGGCCGACGACTGGGCCGACGGTGTGAGCGCCTCGGTGCGCGCCGGCATCCTCGCGGCCGGCGACGCCGCGGAGTTCGTGGTGCTGACGACGGTCGACACCCCCGACGTCGATGCCGCCGTGGTGCGCCGGGTGCTGGCCGCGGCGCGCGCATCGGAGTCGGGACTGGCGCGCGCACGCTATGACGGGCGGCCCGGTCACCCGGTGGTGATCGCGCGTCCGCACTGGGCGCAGCTGCTGGACGCGCTCACCGGAGACGACGGTGCCGGTCCGTTCCTCAGGAGCCGCGACGACGTCGTCGCTGTGGAGTGCGGTGATCTGGCCACCGGTCGCGACATCGACGAGCGGTGATGTGCCGAAGTCGCGGTGTCCACCGATCGGGGGACACGCAATTCCACCGATTCACCACCTGATCGCCCGACAGACGCGCGGGCCGCGGTACGCGAGAGTTGTCTCATCACCGGAGAACACCGGTACGGAGCACAACTTCTTCGAAAGGTTCCGCCATGACCCGCATCAAGCGCATGATCGCCGCACCGCTGTTCTCCGCCGCCATCTTCGGCGCCACGCTGGGTATGGCGGGCACTGCCGGCGCGACGATGACGACCTACAGCGACGGCAGCATGGTCGCCACCCCGGATGTTCATGCACGTCAGGATCTGATGTCGTACTGGCAGCGCGGCCGGCTGCCGGAGCCGGTCCCGCAGTTCGACAACGCCGTGCACGGATAGCGAGCCGTCAACCGAGCATTGCTGCCGCGAACCGCTGGACGGCGTCGGCCCCGGTCTGCCCGGCCTGCTCGTGTCCAGGGCGGGCCCGGGTGGTGACCGTCCGGGTGGCCGGATCGAGAGTCACCTCGGCCAGCAACTCACCCGTCGTCGGTTCGCATACGGCCCAGGAATACAGTGCGTCTGAATCCCACTGTGCGGCAAGGGCACTCACATAGTCTGCGCGATGTTCGCCGAGGTCGGCCAGGGCGGGCCGGTCATCGACGCGATCATCGGCGCGCAGTGCCCGCAGGTACCAGGTGCCGGCGTTGATCTCAACGGGTTCCACCTGGTCAGCTTGCCATGCCGGGCCGATTGGCTCGGCCCCGCTCTCCGCCGGATCGCGCCGCGGAGAGCGGGGCCGTTCCACCCCTCGGTCTTCGTGTCGCCGCATCCCGGCGGCGCAGCACACCGCTCACTCTGGTGTGGGCCGAACGCTAGTCCGCCTGTTCGGTACGGACAGCTCTTTGCCAAAACAAGCAGCAAACCAACAGCGGGGCGTCATCATCTGATGACGCCCCGCTGTTGATGTACATCTATTCGGCGCTCTTGAGCTCCGCGATCACAGTGCCCTGAGTAATGGCAGCGCCCACCTCGACCGACAGGCCGGTGACCACACCGTCCTTGTGCGCGGTGACCGGGTTCTCCATCTTCATGGCCTCGAGCACCACCACCAGGTCGCCGGCCGCGACGGTCTGGCCCTCTTCGACGGCGACCTTGACGACGGTGCCCTGCATGGGTGCCGTCACCGAGTCGCCGGAGGCTGCCGCGCCACCGTGACCGCCACGCTTGCGCGCCTTGGGCTTCTTGCGGATGGCGCCGGACGGGGCCGCGCCACCGTTGCCGAGCGCGAGGTCACCGGGCAGCGAGACCTCGAGGCGGCGGCCGCCGACCTCGACCACCACGGTCTGGCGGGGGATGGTGTCTTCTTCTTCGATCGGGTCACCGCCGGTGAACGGCTCGACGGTGTTGTTCCACTCGGTCTCGATCCAGCGGGTGTGCACGTCGAACTTCTCGCCGTCGCCGATGAAGGCCGGGTCGGCGGTGACGGCGCGGTGGAACGGGATGACCGTCGCCAGGCCTTCGACGTTGAACTCGGCCAGGGCGCGACGCGACCGGGCGAGCGCCTCCTCGCGAGTGGCGCCGCTGACGATCAGCTTGGCCAGCATCGAGTCGAACTGGCCGCCGATGACCGAGCCGGTCTCCACGCCGGAATCCAGGCGCACGCCCGGACCGGTCGGGGGCTCGAACTTGCTGACCGGGCCGGGGGCGGGCAGGAAGCCGCGGCCGGCGTCCTCACCGTTGATCCGGAACTCGAACGAGTGGCCGCGCGGGGTCGGGTCCTCGGTGATGCTCAGCGCTTCGCCGTTCGCAATCTTGAACTGCTGCAGGACGAGGTCGATACCGGCCGTCTCCTCGGTGACGGGGTGTTCCACCTGAAGGCGGGTGTTGACCTCGAGGAACGAGATCAGGCCGTCCTGGCCGACGAGGTACTCGACGGTGCCTGCGCCGTAGTAGCCGGCTTCCTTGCAGATGCGCTTGGCCGACTCGTGGATCTCTTTGCGCTGCGCGTCGGTGAGGAAGGGGGCGGGGGCCTCCTCGACGAGCTTCTGGAAGCGGCGCTGCAGCGAGCAGTCGCGGGTGCCCGCGACGACGACGTTGCCGTGGGTGTCGGCGATGACCTGGGCCTCGACGTGGCGCGGCTTGTCCAGGTAGCGCTCGACGAAGCACTCACCGCGGCCGAAGGCGGCCACGGCCTCGCGGGTGGCCGAGTCGAACAGCTCGGGGATCTCCTCGATGGTGCGGGCGACCTTCATGCCGCGGCCGCCACCGCCGAAGGCGGCCTTGATGGCGACGGGCACGCCGTACTCCTCGGCGAAGGCCACCACCTCGTCGGCGTTCTTGACCGGATCGGGGGTGCCGGGTACCAGCGGCGCGTCGGCGCGCGCGGCGATGTGGCGCGCGGTGACCTTGTCGCCGAGGTCGCGGATCGACTGCGGGCTGGGCCCGATCCAGATCAGCCCGGCGTCGATGACGGCCTGGGCGAAGTCGGCGTTCTCACTCAAGAAGCCGTAGCCGGGGTGGATGGCGTTGGCGCCGGACTTGGCGGCCGCGTCGAGCAACTTCTCGAACACCAGGTATGACTCGGCTGAGGTCTGACCGCCCAGGGCGAAGGCCTCGTCGGCCAGACGAACGTGCGGTGCGTCGGCGTCGGGCTCGGCGTAGACGGCCACGCTCTGCAGCCCGGCGTCCTTGGCTGCCCGGATCACCCGGACTGCGATCTCTCCACGGTTGGCGACAAGCACCTTGGAGATCTTCGAGCTGGCGTGACTGGCCACTGCGCCTCCTGATGGCATGTTTCTCTAAGAACGTTTTTAAGAATGTATCCCGGGAAGTTTAAGGGGCCTACTCGGAGTCTCGGCGAGCCGGTCCCTTACCCGCCGGTAACCCTGGGAGTCAGTCTTCGCCCACGTCGACGACGTGGACGTGCACGCCCGCCGCGGCGATGCGGTGAAGCTGCTGATCGTCGGCGGTGGAGTCGGTGACGAGGTGATCGATCTGCGACAGCGCAACCATCTTGGCAAGGGTGACCTTGCCGATCTTGGAACCGTCGACGGCGACGACCACCTGCTGGGCGTTGGTGGCCATCGCGATGGCCGTGCGGGCCTCGGCCTCGTCGAACGTGGTCACACCGACCTCGGCGGACATGCCGTCGGCGCCGAGTACGGCGGTGCCGACGGTGATCACCTGGAACGCGTGCTCGGACATGGGGCCGACCGCCTCCAGCGAATTCGCCCGCACCAGACCGCCGGTCGCGATGACCTTCATGTGGGCGTCGACAGCGCAGTCGGCCGCGATGGTGAGCGAGTTCGTCACGATCGTGATGTTCGGCCGCCCTTTGAGCGCCCTGGCCACCTCGCCGGTGGTGACTCCGCCGGTGAGCGCCACCGCCTGCGGACCGCTGGGCACAAGCGCGGCGGCGTGCTGGGCGATGCGGCGTTTGATGGCGGTCATCCGGTGGTCGCGCAGGCGCACCGGGATCTCGCTGCCGCTGGGGTCCAGGGCACGGGCGCCGCCGTGGGTGCGCAGCAGCAGCCCCTGCTCCTCGAGTTCGGCAAGGTCGCGACGCAACGTCGCCGCGGACACGCGCAGTTCCGCGCACAGCGCGGCGGACGTGACCTCCTCGCGGTCACGAAGCAGGGACAGGACGTTGCGCATCCGGTCGGTGCGCTTTGTCGACATCGCTGAAACTCCTCGCTCACCGGATGCGATCAGTTTTCCTGATCGTTTGGCCGCTTCGCATTGCGTGCTTTGAGCGAGCTTCTCATGCTGGGGTGATGTTCCACACAACCGGCTCCTCGCGACGGGCTACCTCATGCCCTTGATCGCCACCGCCGACATCGTGGCCGCCGCCGCGGCGAACGACACTGCGGCCCTTGCCTTCAACGCCATCACCCTCGAGCACGCCGAGGGCATCGCCGAGGGTGCCGAGCGGGCCGGAGCGGCCGTTCTGATTCAGATCAGTGAGAACACGGTGCGCTTCCACGGCGGCCGGTTGGCGCCACTGGCCGCGGCCTGCGCGCAGATCGCCACGCAGTCGAGCGCGATGCTGGCCGTGCATCTGGATCACGTGCAGGACCTCGCCCTGCTCGACGACGCCATCGCCACCGCCGCAGACCTGGGCATCAGCTCGATCATGATCGACGCCGCGCACCTGCCCTACGCGGACAACGTGGCGCAGACCCGGGCATTCACCGAGCGCGGGCACGCAGCCGGGCTGTGGATGGAGGCCGAACTCGGCGAGATCGGTGGCAAGGAGCACGGACCCGTCGGGGCGCACGTGGCCGGCGCCCGGACGCGACCCGACGAGGCGGCCGCGTTCACCGCCGAGACCGGGGTCGACGGGTTGGCCGTGGCCGTCGGCAGCTCGCACGCGATGACCACCCGCGACGCCCGGCTCGACCTGGAGCTGATCCGGGAGCTCGCAGAGAACGTGCCGGTTCCGCTTGTCCTGCACGGATCGTCCGGGGTGCCCGACGATCAGCTGCGGGCCGCCGTGCTGGCGGGAATCCGCAAGGTCAATGTGGGCACCGCCCTCAATCTCGCCTACACCGGCGCCATCCGGCCGGTGCTCGAGGACCCGGCCGTGTCCGACCCGCGCAAGTACCTCGTCGGGGCGCGGCAGGCCATCGCCGACAGCGTGGCAGCGCTGTGCGCGGCGGTCGCCTCATCGGCCGCTCCGGTCGGCGCTGGGGAGCGTGAGCGGCGATGACGGACACACTGCACCGCATCGACTGGCTTGCCGACACGATCGGACGGCACAAGTCCGGCGAGTCCGTCGGCATCTACTCCGTGTGCTCGGCGCACCCCACCGTCCTGGAGGCGGCCATCGTGCAGGCCGCCGCCGACGGCGGCTACGTCCTGATCGAGGCCACCTCCAATCAGGTGGACCAGTTCGGTGGGTACACCGGGCTGCGGCCCGCCGAGTTCCGGGACCTGGTGCTCGGCATCGCCGACCGGTGCGGTTTCGCCCGCGAGCGCGTCGTCCTCGGCGGTGACCACCTGGGCCCCAACCGATGGCAACGCGAATCCGCCGACGTCGCCATGGCGCACGCCGAGGTGCTGATCGCCGCCTATGTCGAGGCGGGATACACCAAGATCCACCTGGACTGCAGCATGTCCTGTGCCGATGACCCCGCGGTGCTGCCCGACGACGTCGTCGCCTCCCGCAGCGCGCGGCTGTTGCGGGTGGCCGAGGACGCGGCGGGTCGCGCCGGGTCCGACCGGCCGGTGTACGTCATCGGAACCGAGGTGCCCGTCCCGGGCGGCGCGCACGAGACGCTGGACCGGCTCACCCCGACGCCCCCGGAGCGGGCCAGGGCGACGATCGCCGCGCACCGGACGGCATTCGCAGACGCTGGACTCGGGCACGTCTGGCCCCGGGTGATGGCGTTGGTGGTGCAGCCCGGCGTGGAATTCGACCACGTCCAGGTCATCGACTACGAGCACGCCGCCACCGCGCAGCTGCGGCACGTCCTCGACGACGAGGACAACCTCGTCTTCGAGGCCCACTCGACGGACTACCAGCGGCCCGCTCAACTGCGTGAGCTCGTCGAAGACCATTGGGCCGTACTGAAAGTCGGCCCCGGTCTGACGTTCGCGATGCGGGAGGCGTTGTTCGCGCTCGCGATGATCGAGATCGAAGTCGTGCCCCGCACCGCGCGGTCGACACTGATCGAGACGCTCGAACGCCGGATGCTGGCCGAACCGCGGTACTGGCAGGACTACTACGAGGGCGACCCGGTGGCGCAGCGCACGTCGCGCCGGTACAGCTTCAGCGACCGGCTGCGGTACTACTGGGCCGACGGCGAGGTCGACGCCGCGCGGCAGACGTTGCTGGCCAACCTCGATCGCGTCGGCATCCCGCTGCCGCTGATCAGTCAATTCCTGCCGCTGCAGTATGAGCGCATCCGGGCCGGCGAACTCGGCGTCGATGCCCAGGCCCTCGTCATCGACCGAGTCCGCGACGCCCTACGGCCCTACGCCGACGCGTGCCGCGTCTCCGATGCCCACGCGCACACCATGATCTCCGGAGGTACCCGATGACCAGCTCACCGTCGACCGTGCACAGCGTGCCCGCTCAAGAAGACGGCGGCGCAACCATTCTCGAGATCGGTCAGCAACCCGGAGCCTGGCGTGAGGTGGCGGGCCGATCGGACGCAGAGGCCACCGCGTTCCTGCGTGACGTCACCGGCCGAACCGATCTACGGGTCATCCTCACCGGCGCAGGCAGTTCGGCGTTCGCCGGGGACATCGCGGCGCCGGCGTTGCGGCGCCACCTCGGGCGCCGCGTCGACGCGGTGGCCACCACCAGCATCGTGGCCAACCCGCTCGACCATCTCGAGCCGGGCACGCCGACGCTGCTGGTGTCGTTCGGCCGGTCGGGTAACAGCCCCGAGAGCCTGGCCGCGACGGCGCTGGCCGACGAGCTCGTCGACGACGTCTGGCACCTGATCCTCACCTGCGACCAGGACGGTCAGCTGGGCCGCGCGCACCGGGACCGGGAGCGGTCGCTGGTCGTCTACATGCCCGAGCGGACCAACGACTCAGGCTTCGCGATGACCTCGAGTCTGACGTCGATGTTGTTGTCCGCCCTGATGCTTCTGGGTCCGGCCGGCGCGGCGGACGGCGAGGCGCTGGCGCACGCCGCCGAGCATGTGATCGGGCTCCAGTCCGACATCCGCGCGCTGGCGCAGACCGCCAAGAAGCGCTTCGTCTATCTCGGCGCCGGGCCGCTCGCCGGACTCGCACAGGAGTCCGCACTCAAACTGCTGGAACTGACTGCGGGAGAGGTGGTTACGTACTTCGACTCGCCGCTGGGATTCCGCCACGGCCCGAAATCGGTGCTCGACGCGGACACCCTGGTGCTGGTGTACGTCTCGACCGACCCCTACACCCGACGCTACGACCTCGACATCATCGCCGAAATCCGTGCGCAGCTCGGGGAGGACGCCGTCACGGTGCTCAGCGCCGTGCCGATCCCGGAAGAGCTCGGACCGGCGATCGTGCTCCCCGGGCTGGACAGCCTGCCCGACGCCGTGGTGGCCCCGGCCTACCTGGTGTTCGCGCAGTACCTGGCGCTGTTCACCTCGCTCGAACACGGTAAGACACCGGACAATCCGTTCCCGTCCGGCGAAGTCAGTCGCGTGGTCAAGGGTGTCACCATCCACCCCTGGCGGGGTGAGTGAGCATGGCCCGATATCTCGGCGTCGACGGCGGCGGCTCGAAGACAGCCTTCGCGCTCATCGACGATGCGGGCACGGTCATCGCCCGCGCCACCACCGCCACCTCCTACTACTTCAACGAAGGGTTCGACGTCGTCGAACGCGTTCTCGCCCAGGGCATCGACGACATCTGCACCCAGGCGGGCATCGACACCTCCGCGATCGACGCGGTGTTCTTCGGGTTGCCCGGCTACGGTGAGGCCGCCGAGGACATCCCCCGCCTCGACGCCGTCGGGGCGCACGTGCTGGGGCACGACCGCTACAGCTGCGACAACGACATGGTGTGCGGCTGGGCCGGCTCGCTGGCCGGTGAGGACGGCATCAACGTCATCAGCGGAACTGGGTCGATGACCTATGGCGAGCGCCGCGGTGTCGGCCGCCGCGTCGGCGGATGGGGCGAGTTGTTCGGCGACGAGGGATCAGCGTATTGGGTTGCCGCCCAGGGGCTCAACGCGTTCAGCCGGATGAGCGACGGCCGGTCCGAGCGCGGACCGCTGTACCGGCTGCTCAAGGATCGGTTGCAGCTGACCGGCGATCTGGATCTGGTCAGCCTCGTGATCGACAAGTGGGCGGGCAACCGCACCTCCATCGCGGCCCTGGCCACCACGGTCTGCGAGGCGGCCCGCGCCGACGATGAGGCGGCCGCACGGATCCTGTCGGCCGCGGCGGGCGAACTCGTCGAACTGGTCGAAACCACCGGAAAAATCATCGGATTCACCGATGACGAGGTGATCCCGGTGTCCTATTCGGGTGGCATGTTCTCCGACGAGACGTTCCTGCCGCTGTTCGTGACCGCACTGGACGCGCGGCCGCACAAGTACGACCTGCGCACCCCCCTGCTCGACCCGGCGCTGGGCGCGGCGCTCTACGCCGCCAAGCACAGCGGCCATCCACTGTCCGCCGAATCCCTCCGCCAACTCGCCGTCGGCACAACATGATCGAAAAGGTGACGTCATGACAGGTACACCGAACAACGCTACGGGCGTGCAGACCCGCAGCTGGATCTTCTACGCCGCACTGCTGATCGTGTTCTGGGGAGTCTGGGGCGCGTTCTCCGCGCTGCCCGCCACCTGGTACGGCTACCCCGACGAGATGATCTACTGCATCTGGGCATTGACGATGATCATCCCGGCCGCGGTCATCCTGCGCGGCCAGCGGTTCGACCGCCGACCCGCTGCCGCGATCTACGGTCTGGTGATCGGGCTCACCGGCGCGGGCGGCCAACTCCTGCTGTTCCAGGCGCTCACCATGGGCCCGGCGTACCTGATCTTCCCGATCGTCTCGATCTCGCCCGCCATCACCGTGATCATGGCGATGGTCCTGCTGCGCGAACGCATCAGCATGCTGGCCGTCGTCGGCGTGGTCTGCGCACTGGCCGCGATCGTGCTCTTCAGCATCACCGGTGGCGACGCCGACGTCTCGACCGGACCGTGGCTGCCACTGGCCATCCTGATCTGCATCGCCTGGGGCGTGCAGGCGTACTTCATGCGCAAGACCGCCACCATCGGCGTCAACGAGGCCACCACGTTCGGCTACATGGCCATCAGCGCGCTCATCCTGATCCCGGTCGCGATCTTCCAGATGGGCGGCCTGCCCCTCGACTTCCCCTGGCAGGCCCCGGTATTGACAGCGGGCACCCAGCTGCTCAACGCGGTGGGCGCCCTCTTCCTGGTGATGGCGCTCAGTCGCGGCAAGGCCACCATCGTGGCACCCACCACCAACGCGCTCGCTCCCGCGCTCACCATCGTCGTCTCGCTCATCGCCTACCAGACCCTGCCCAGCCCCTACGGTGGCATCGGCATCGTGTTGGCCCTGGTGGGCTCGACGCTGATGGTCTACAGCGACGAGAAGCGCGGTGAAGCGCCTACCGCGGCCGTGCTGGACCCGGCCATTGGCAACCCCCACTCCAGGAGCCGCGCGTGAAGCCCACCATCGTCATCATCGGAGCGGGCAGCGTCGAATTCACCCGCGAACTCCTCGGCGACATCCTGTCGTTCCCCGAACTCGGCTCGGTGCGGGTCGTCCTCCACGACATCGACGACGAGCGTCTCCAGACCGCGGAGGCGATCGTGCGCGCCACCGCGCGGACGGCGGGCGCGTCGCCCGAGGTCGTGTCGACCACCGATCGTCGCCGCGCGCTCGACGGTGCCGACTACGTGATCAACGTGATCCAGGTCGGCATGCACGAGGCCACGCTGCGCGACTTCGAGATCCCGGCGAAGTACGGGCTGAACCAGACCATCGCCGACACCATCGGGGTGGGCGGAATCTTCCGCGGGCTCAGGACTTTCCCGGTGCTGGCCGGCATCGCGCGCGACATGGAAGAGCTCTGCCCGGACGCCTGGCTGCTCAACTACACCAACCCGATGGCGATGAATGTCACCTACCTGCACCGCGTCGCGCCGCGGTTGAAGGTGCTGGGCCTGTGCCATTCCGTCTACTGGACGATGGTCGGCTTGTGCGAACTCGTCGACGTGCCGTTCGACCAGGTGTCCTACTGGTCGGCGGGCGTCAACCATCAGGCGTGGGTGCTGCGGTGGGAGCGCGACGGCCAGAGCCTGTACCCGCTGCTGGACCAGCGCATCGCCGCCGATCCGGAACTGCGCCGGCGGGTGCGTGTCGATATGTACCGGCGGCTCGGGTACTACCCGACCGAGACCAGCGAGCACTCCAGCGAGTACGTCCCGTGGTACCTGCACGACCCCCGCGAGATCGAGCGCCTGCGCATCAACGTCGGCGAGTACGTCTCGATCAGCGAGGCCAACATGGCCGAATATCAGCGGGTGCGTGCCGAACTGACCGACACCGAGACGTTGCCCATCGACACCGGATCCACCGAGTACGCCCCGCAGGTCATCCATTCCCTGGAGACCGGGACGCCGCGGGTCATCTCGGCGAACATCGTCAACGACGGGCTGATCGCGAACCTGCCCGACGGGGTGGCGGTCGAGGTGCCGACGCTGCTCGACTCTCTTGGCGCCCACCCGATGAAGGTCGGCGACCTGCCGGCGCAGTGCGCCGCGCTCAACCGCAGCTTCCTGGGGCCGGTGGATCTGACCGTGCGCGCCGCCGTCGAGGGCGATCCCCGGCTGGTGCGGGCCGCGGCGATGGTGGACCCCAACACCGCCGCCTCCTTGAGCGTCGACCGCATCTGGGAACTGTGCGACGAGCTCACCGCCGCCCACGGCGACCTGCTGCCCGACGAACTGCGTGAAACCCTCTTCACCCCACCTGTCGCCAACTAAGGAGTGCCCACTGTGATTCGACATCGGCTCTGTATCGCATTGCTTGCTGTGCTGGCCTTCGCGCTCACCGCGTGCGGGGGTGGCGGATCGTCGTCGGGCCCCGTCGAGATCGCGGTGTGGCACGGCTACCAGGACACCGAGGGGGAGGTGTTCAAAAGCCTCATCGAGCAGTACAACAAGGAGAATCCCGACGTCAAGGTCAACGAGCTGTACTCCAGCAACGACCTTGTGCTGCAGAAGGTTCTGACCGCAGTGCGCGGCGGCAGCGCCCCCGACGTGGCCTACATGTTCGGGTCGTGGTCGCCGAACATCGCCCAGATCCCGCAGGTCGTCGACATGGCCGACGAGGTCTCCAAGCCGGACTGGCAGTGGGACGACTTCTACCCGGCCGAGCGCGAGGCCGCCACGGTCGGCGACAAGATCGTCGGCGTGCCCGCGCTGGTGGACAACCTCGCGATCGTCTACAACAAGAAGCTGTTCGCCGACGCCGGCATCGCGCCGCCCAGCCCGGACTGGACGTGGGACGACTTCCGTTCCGCCGCAGCCAAACTGACCAATCCGGACACGGGACAGTACGGATTCCTCATCCCCGCCGACGGCAGCGAGGACACCGTGTGGCACTACGTGCCGATGCTGTGGGAGGCCGGCGGTGACATCCTCTCGCCCGACAACGAGCGCGCGGTGTTCAACTCCGAGGCCGGGGTCAAGGCGCTGACGGTGCTGCAGCAGATGGCGGTCACCGATAAGTCGCTGTACCTGGACACCACCAACGAGAACGGCCCCAAGCTGATGAACAGCGGCAAGATCGGGATGCTCGTGACCGGTCCGTGGGATCTGAGCCAGCTGTCCGACATCGACTACGACGTTCAGGTGATGCCGACGTTCGCCGGTTCCAGTGGTGGCCACCAGACCATCGCGGGCCCGGACAACTGGGTCACCTTCGACAACGGTGACGCCAAGAAGCAGGCGGCCATCGAGTTCGTCAAGTGGCTCTCGGCGCCCGAGCAGGTCAAGGCGTTCTCGCTGGGTACCGGCGACCTGCCGATCCGCGAGTCGGTGGGCAAGGATCAGTCCGTGCTGGACACGCTGAACGAGAATGTGCCCGGCACCGGGGTTTTCGTGGAGAACCTGAATAACGTGGAGAAGGTTCGGCCCACCGTCGAGCAGTACCCCGACATCTCCGAGGCGCTGGGGCAGGCCATCGTGGCGGTGATGCTCGGCAAGGAGCAGCCGGCCGCGGCGCTGGACACCGCCGCCAAGGCGGCCGACGCCGCGCTGGCCGAGAAGTAGCCGGACGGGACGGGAAAGTAGGCGGATGCTGGACAGGCTGGGGCGCGTCGGTCGTTCCGAGAACGTGACGGGATGGACGCTGATCAGTCCCGCTGCCGTGCTGATCGGCATCTTCGGGCTGCTGCCGGTGCTGATGTCGCTGCAGCTGTCGTTCCAGCAGTCCGACCTGCTCAGCCCGGAGACGCCGTGGGTGGGGCTGGACAACTACCGCAAGATGGCCGAAGACCCGGTGTTCGTCGAGGCGATCAAGCACACCATCATCTACACCGCGCTGTTCGTGCCCGGCGCCATGGTGGTGGGGCTGCTGATCGCCTCGGCGATGAACCGGTCGGTCCGGTTCATCTCGGTGTACCGGACCGCCGCCTACATCACGATGGCGGTGTCGACGATCTCCCAGGGCATCATCTTCCTGTGGCTCACCGACCGGGATTACGGGCTGATCAACGCGGCGCTGAACGCGGTCGGGGTGCCGTCGCAGCCGTTTTTGGCGTCGCCGTCGCAGGCCCTGTATGTGATCGTGGCGATGACGATCTGGGGCTGGACCGGATTCTCGGTCATCGTCTATCTGGCTGCGCTGCAAGGGGTCCCGGCTGAGCTGCACGAGGCGGCCGCCATCGACGGGGCGCGCCCGTTCACCCGGTTCCGCACCATCACGGTGCCGCTGCTGGGCCCGGCCAACCTGTTCCTGCTGGTGTGGCTCACGATCAACGCGCTGCAGCTGTTCGACGAGGTGTATGTAACCACCCGCGGCGGGCCTCTGCGCGCCACCACGGTGATCGTCTACTACCTGTGGGATCAGGCCTTCGTGCACTTCGACGCCGGCTACGCCGCGGCCATGGCGTACGCGCTGTTCGTGGTCATCCTGATCATCACCGGCGTCCAGTTCCGGCTGGCCCGCAGATACGTGCACAACGCATGACCGCGCCCCGGGTTCGGCTGCCCTTCAGCCCGTGGCACCTGGTGCTCATCCCGATGACGTTCATCCTCGTGGTGCCGCTGCTGTGGATGCTGATCACCTCACTGGAAACCGAAGGTGAGGCCAACCGCTTTCCGCCGGTGCTGTTCCCGGCCAACCCCCGGTTCGAGAACTACTCCGAGGCGTGGGCGGCCGCACCGTTCGGCCACTTCTTCCTCAACAGCGTGCTGGTGACGGCGGTCGTGCTGGTGAGCAACCTGGTGGTGTGCAGCCTGGCCGGCTATGCGTTCGCCCGTATCCGGTTCCTCGGTCGCGGCGCGCTGTTCGTGACGTTGATGGCGACGTTGATGGTGCCGTTCCAGGTGACGATGATCCCGGTGTTCCTGATCGTCAAGTGGTTCGGCGACAACGTGTGGGAAGGCCTGGGCATCAACCACATCGGTGCGTTGATGCTGCCCAACCTGGCGACGGCGTTCGGCATCTTCTTCCTGCGCCAGTTCTTCCAGACGGTGCCGGTGGAGCTCGAGGAGGCCGCCCGGGTGGACGGGACGTCGCGCCTCGGTGTGCTGTTCAAGATCGTGCTGCCGCTGTCGCTGCCCGCGATGTCGACGCTGGCGGCGCTGACCGTGCTGACGTCGTGGAACGACTTCCTGTGGCCCCTGATCGTCATCACCTCACAGGATCAGATGACGATTCCGTTGGGGCTGAGCTATTTCCAGGGCGCCCACCGGGTGAACTGGCCGGTGCTGATGGCGGCCAACGTGATGAGCCTGCTGCCGATGCTGCTGGTGTTCGTCGGGGCGCAACGGTATTTCGTGCAGTCGGTGGCCAGCACCGGAATCAAGGGCTGAGGAGGCAAAGGTCTTGGCAGAAGTCGAGTTTCGGGACGTCACGCGCAGTTACGGCAGCGAGTTGACGGCGCTCAACCGCCTGAACCTGACCGTGGCCGACGGGGAGTTCCTGATCCTGGTGGGACCGTCGGGCTGCGGCAAGAGCACCGCGCTGCGGCTGCTGGCCGGGCTCGACAAACCCACCTCGGGTGAGATCCTCATCGGCGGAAAGTCGGTCACCGGGCTGGGGCCGGGGCAGCGTGACATTGCGATGGTGTTCCAGAACTACGCGTTGTACCCGCACATGACGGTGTACCGGAACCTCGCGTACGGGCTCAAGCAGCGCCGCACGCCGCGCGCGGAGATCGAACGCCGGGTCCGGGAGACGGCCGAGCTGCTGCAGATCGGCGAGCTGCTGGATCGCAAACCGGGTCAGCTGTCCGGCGGGCAACGCCAGCGGGTGGCGATGGGTCGCGCGCTGGTTCGCAAGCCGCAGGCGTTCCTGCTCGACGAACCGCTGTCGAACCTGGACGCCAAGCTGCGCAACCAGGTGAGGGGTGACCTCAAGCGGCTGCATCGAGAGCTTCCGGTGACGTCCATCTACGTCACGCACGATCAGGTGGAGGCCATGACGCTGGGGGACCGGCTGTGTGTGATGGCCGGCGGCGAGGTGCAGCAGATCGGGTCCACCGACGACGTCTACAACCGGCCCGCCAACACGTTCGTCGCCGCGTTCATGGGCAGCCCGCCGATGAACCTGATCGGCGCCGATGTGGTGTCCGGAGTACTGCACGTCGGTGGGGCACCGGTGACCGAGGTTCAGACCGTCGACGGTCCGGTGACCGTAGGTGTGCGCCCGGAACATCTGGTGCTGCACAGCGCGCACGCCGACGGCATGCTGGCGGCCCGGGTCGACTTCGTGGAGCCGCTGGGCAGCCACGTTCTGGTGACCGCGCAGGTCGACGTGCCCGGCGAGTCGCCGGCACGCGTGATCGTGCACGCACCCGCGGGAACCGACCTGGAGCCCGGGCACCGGATCGGCCTGGAGTTGCCGCCCGAGCGTACGTACTTCTTCGACGCCGAGACGGGAGACGCCCGCACCAGCGCCGCACGTATCGCCCTGTGAGCTCGCGCCGGCGCGGCCGATAAGCTGCTCGCGCAACGGCGAACTGAGAGGTGCGGTACTTCACCGATGCAGGCCAAACACTCGCTCGCGCCGGTCGCGACGGTCGCACCACCGCGGTCCCGCCACGATCTGCGCGGTCTCCTGGGCATCTCGGTCGCGCTCGTCGTCGTCTTCCACGTGTGGTTCGGCCGGGTCTCGGGCGGCGTCGACGTCGTCCTGGTGTTGTCCGGGTTCGTCTTCGGCGCCAGGCTGCTGCGGCTGTCGGGCGACGACGGCGCGGCGATCAGACCGGCGGCGGAGCTGGCCCGGCTGGGACGGCGGCTGCTGCCCGCCCTGGTGGTCGTGTTGGCGGCGTGTGCTGCGCTGACGTTGCTCATCCAGCCGCGCACCCGCTGGGAGACGTTCGCCGATCATGCACTGTCGAGCCTGGGCTATCTGCAGAACTGGCAGCTGGCCCAGTCGGCGGGGGAGTACGCCCGCGCGGGCGAGGCGGTGTCCCCGCTGCAGCACCTGTGGTTGATGTCGGTGCAGGGCCAGTTCCTGGTGGCGCTGCTTCTCGTCGTGTGGCTGATCGGTCTCGTGGTGCCTCGGCGGGCGCGGCGTGCGGCGGTCCTGGCCGTGGTGCTGGCCGCGGCGGTCGGCTCCTTCGTCTACGCCGTCGATGCGCACACCGCGGACCAGGCCGGCGCCTACTACGACAGCGTCGCCCGGGCGTGGGAACCGCTGGCGGGGGTCGCGGTGGCGGCGGTGGTCGGCGGCGGGCTGTCGTGGCGCCGCCGGTGGCGAGGCGTGGCGGCGGTGGTCGGGCTGGCCGTGCTCGTGTCGGTGGGTGCGTTCGTCGACGGGGCTCGCGAATTCCCCGGGCCGTTGGCACTGCTCCCGGTGGCGGCGACGATCCTGCTCATCTGCGCCGGTGCCGGCGCGTCGTTGCCCTGGCCGAACCGGGTGCTGGCGACGGCACCGTTCGCGACGCTCGGTGCGCTGGCCTACGCCTGGTACCTCTGGCATTGGCCACTGGTGATCTTCTGGCTGGCCTACACCGACGGCGATCACGCCGGGCTCTCCGACGGGCTGGTCCTCATCGCGGTGTCGGCGGCGCTGGCCTACGCCACCATGCGGTGGATCGAGCGTCCGCTGCGGTACGCCCCGGTGCCGGGCGCGGGCCCCAGCCGCCTGCCGGCACTGGCGCTGGGCGCCACGGTGGTGCTGCTGGCCGTGGTGGTCGCCGCCGGTTCTGTCGGCTGGCGCCAGCACGTCACCGCGGTGCGGGCCAACGGCGCCGAACTGCGCAACCTCTCGCCGATCGACTATCCGGGTGCGCGGGCGTTGATCGAGCAGCGCAAGGTGGCCAAGCTGCCGTTCCGTCCGACGGTGCTGGAGGCCTCCGAAGACATCCCCGCCACCATCGTCGACGGCTGCATCAGCGACTTCGGCAACGCCAGCGTGCGGAAGTGCGACTACGGGGACCTGCGCGCGCAGCGGACCATCGCCCTGGTCGGCGGATCCCATTCCGAGCATTGGATCACCGCGCTGAACGTGCTCGGGCGCCAGCACGGTTTCAAGGTGGTCACGTACCTGAAGATGGGCTGCCCGTTGACCACCGACGAGCTGCCGCGGGTGAGTGTGTCCAACGACCCGTATCCGGGGTGCCGGGACTGGACCGATGCCACGTTGGCGAGCCTGCTCGACGACCGGCCCGACTACGTGTTCATCACCACCACCCGGCCGCGCACCGACAGCCCCGGCGACTTCGTCCCCGACAGCTACCTGGGTATCTGGGATGTGTTCGCGGACAACGGGATTCCTGTCATCGGTGTGCGCGACACTCCGTGGATGTACCGCGACGGGATGATGTTCTCGCCGGTCGACTGTCTGGCCGAGGGCGGCGACGCCGAGGCGTGCGGGCTGCCGCGGTCGGAGGCTTTGGCCGACTACAACCCGACCATGGACTACCTGGACCGGTATCCGGGCATCGTGCCGCTCGATCTCAGCGACGCCGTGTGCGGGCCGGCGTACTGCCGGGCGGTCGAGGGAAACGTGTTGGTCTACCACGACGGTCATCACCTGACGGCGAGCTACGTGCGGACGTTGGCCGGCGAACTCGGGCGCCAGCTCTCCGATGCGATTGGGTGGTGGTGAGCGCAGGCGTTACCCTGGATTGAGCATTTACTCAATCCATCAAGTGAAGGGTCGGGCGGTGGTGCACGGTTTTCTGGCCGGTGACGAGCGGCCGCTGTATGAGATCAAGGCCAACCTGTTCAAGGCGCTCGCCCACCCCGCGCGGATCCGCGTGCTGGAGATCCTGTCGGTCAGCGGGCAGGCCACCTCGGTCAGCGACATCCTGGCGCAGACCGACCTCGAGCCCACGGTGCTGTCACAGCATCTCGCTGTGCTGAAGCGGCACTACGTCGTCAGCTCGGAGCGAGCCGGCAATGCGGTGTACTACCAGCTTGCCCATCCCAAGATCTCGGAGTTGCTGGTGATCGCGCGCGCGTTCCTGGCCGACACCCTGACCGCGCGCCAGGATCAGCTCTCCGCGCTGGCGTCGTTGCCGCCGGTGGCGTCGTCCACGTGACCGTCGAGGCGCTGCGCAACCTGCGGCTGTTGTTGCCGCGCCGGTCCGACTATGCCGAGCTGCCCCGGTCCTGGCGGCGTGATGTGCTGGCCGGGGTCACGGTCGGGGTGGTGGCGTTGCCGCTGGCGCTGGCGTTCGGCATCAGTTCCGGGGCCGGCGCCGCGGCAGGGTTGATCACGGCTGTGATCGCCGGTCTGGTGGCCGCGGTGTTCGGCGGATCGCACGTGCAGGTCTCCGGGCCGACGGGCGCCATGGCGGTGGTGTTGGCACCGATCGTGGCCCAGTACGGCTTCTCCAGCCTGGCGGTGGTGACCGTCGCCGCTGGCCTTCTCGTCGTGGCGGCGGGCGTCACCGGCCTGGGCCGGGCGGTCACCTTCATTCCGTGGCCGGTCATCGAGGGCTTCACCCTCGGGATTGCCGCCATCATCTTCCTCCAGCAGGTGCCCGCCGCCCTCGGCCAGACGGCGCCGCAGGGGGAGCGGCCCCTGGTCGCCGCGGTGGGCGCGCTCGCCGGCGCGCAGTGGTCGACGGCCCGGCCGGCGCTGATTGTCGTCGCCGTAGTGATGGTGTTGATGATCGGGCTGCCGCGATTGCACCGGGCGATTCCCGAGTCGCTGACGGCGGTGATCGTGGCGACCGTGCTCGCCGTCGCCGTGGGTCTGCCCGTCGCCCAGATCGGGGCACTGCCGTCGCACCTGCCCGCACCGGTGCTGCCCGGCGTCGACCTGGCGACGGCGCGGGCGCTGTTCGGCGCGGCCCTGGCGGTCGCCGCGTTGGCGGCCATCGAGTCACTGCTGTCGGCGCGGGTGGCCGCGACGATGTCGCCGACCGGGCCTTACGACCCGAACCGTGAGCTCGTCGGCCAGGGGCTGGCCTCGGTGGCCTCCGGAATGTTCGGCGGGATGCCCGCCACAGGTGCGATCGCGCGCACGGCGGTCAACGTGCGTGCGGGTGCCCGCACCCGGATGTCGGCGATCGTGCACTCGCTGGTGCTGCTGGCGGTGGTCTACGTGGCCGGTGGCCCCGTCGCGGCGATTCCGCTGGCGGCGCTGGCGGCAGTATTGATGGCGACGTCGGTGCGGATGGTGTCGACACCCGTCGTCGTCAGGATCATGACCTCGACGCGATCCGACGCGGCGATCTTCGTGCTGACCGCCGTCGTCACCGTGGCGTTCGACCTCATCGAGGCGGTCGAGATCGGCACCGTGGTCGCGGCGGTGTTCGCGCTGCGCACGGTCGCGCGCCGCAGCAGCGTCACGCGAGAGGAATTGACCGGGCCAGCTCAGCCCGGTGACGAGAAGATCGCTCTCTTACGCCTCGACGGTGCCATGTTCTTCGGTGCGGCAGAACGCATGTCGAGCACCATCACCGACGCCCGGCATCCGGGGGTGTCGGTGGTCATCATCCGGCTGTCGCAGTTGGGGATGCTCGACGCCACCGGTGCCCACACGCTGGCGGAGATCGTCGAGGAACTCGAATCGCGCGGAATCACGGTCATCGTCAAGGGAGTTCAGCCCGAGCACCGAAAATTGCTGGCCGGCATGGGAGTCATCGAGGCATTACGGCACGAGAACCATCTCGTCGATTCGCTCGACGACGCGATCGCCCACGCCCGGAGTCATGTCTGACCGGCGCGAGCCGGGTCAGATCACCAGCCGCCGATGCCGGGGCCACCCGACCAGCGCGGCAGGAACGGAGCGGCCCGGGTGCCGCGCAGCCGGTCGGGCACTGCCCGCTGCGAACCGCGGATCTCGCCCTGGGCGTGCAGGTAGTCGTCGGCGCCGCGGACCTCGCCGAACGTGGCGTCACCGGACACGGTGCCCTGACGGCTGGTGACGGTGCGGTCGGGACGGAGATCATCGGCGGATGCGGTGGCGCTGGAGAATGCGAGCAGTGCGGCCGGAGCGGCGACCAGGGCCGCCCCTGCGACGAGCTTGCGTGCGCGACTGCGACCCCCAGTGGTCTTCGACATTCCCTCACCCTCCCTGAACACTCCCTGTAGGAATGCTGTTGATCACCTGGATGCACTCGACACTAACAGGCAGTGCCCGCCGCGCCAGGCCTTCGCAGCTAACGGGACTATCGCCGAGAGGCGCCAAACGTTACCGGCCCGCCGGTGTCGTCGCGTCGCGCGGGGGGTCTGTGCAGGGCTACGTGGGCGACTCGGCGAAGTCGATGACGGTGTGCCGAATCTGGTTCCCGCCCTTGCGTTTCGCCACGTACATGGCTCGGTCGGAGAGCCGGACGAGGGTCACCACCAGTTCGTAGGAATGCTCCAGGGGCACTGCTCGGATGGTCCCGACGGCGGTGCCGACGCTCGCGGTGACGGCGTAGGGCAGCTCGGCGATCATTTCGCGGAGCTGGGCGGGTAGGTCCGACGCCTCGGGTGTGTCCGCGAGCTCGGCCACCAGGAACTCGTCACCGCCGACGCGGCCGACCAGGGCCTGGTCCTGCACCGTGGTGACGAGTGCCTTGGCCACGGCCAGCAGGGCCTCGTCGCCTGCGCTGTGCCCGTAGGTGTCGTTGAGCGCCTTGAAGCCGTCCAGGTCGACCGTGGTCATGGCCAGATATCGCGCGCCGCGGTTCGACCGCAGCATCGCCTCGATCTGCTGGAACAACGCGCGGCGGTGCAGCAGCCCGGTGAGAGGGTCGCGGTCGGATTGCACGACGTCCCCGCCGAGGGCGTGGACCAGTGACTGGACGCCGAACGGGACGCTGATGTTGACGAGAAGCACCAGGCCGAGCGCGGCGAGGATCAGGGCGGGATCGGCGTCCGCCAGGTCGTGCAGGCTCTGTGCCACGCCGATGTAGCACGCGACCACGACGTTGTAGAGCATGTACTTCGCGCTGTGGAAGCACGCGATCGACACCCCCGTCAGCGCGAACGCGGTGGCGCCGACCACGCCGATCAGCGGGGTCGTCTGCACCTGGCAGAAGACGGCGATGGCCAGGTTGAGTGTCAGAATCAGGATCACCGATTGGCGTTTGGTGGGCCATACGGCGAAGCGCGCCGCGGCGCACCCCGCCATCAAGGCGATCGACGCCCAGCCGAGGGCTCTGTTCAGTGAGCCTGACGGTCCAGCGGCGCTGAGCATGACCGTCACGCAGACCGCCGCCAGTGTCAGGGCCGCCGTCGCGGTGACCATCCTGGCCATCGTCTGCAGCCCTCGCGCCTGCAGATAGTCGGCGAACCAGTCGTAGTGGTCGGACTGCTGCCACCAGTGGCGTAGTCCGTCCACGAACGAGAGCTGAGTCGCCACCTGGAACCACCGCTGTTCGGTTGAGCATCGCCGTCGATGCGACGTCGTGGACGCGACGTCCCCCGGTCGCCGTCCTTCTACCGATGATGCCCTTCCGCACAGGGGGCGTGTTGAAAACGCCGACGGAGCGCGGCGTGCGAGCTATTTCAGCCGGTTCTTGATCCGCGACAGCATCGCCGACATGCCCCGCAGCCGCAGGGGGCTGATCAACTTGGCCAGCCCGAGGTCGGTGTAGAAGTCGTCGGGCACGGCAAGGATGGTCTCGGCCGACTGCTTGTCCAGTCCGGTCGCCAGGATTGCCGCGAAGCCGCGCGTGGTCGGCGCTTCGGCGGGGGCGCTGAAAAACAGCCGCACGTGCTCGCGGTCCGCGGCGTCGACGTGGAGGAACAGCGGCGACTGGCATTCGGGCACCGGCTCCATCGCCGCCTCTTCGAGTTCGGCGGGCAGCGGCGGAAGTTCGTCGGCGAACTCCAGCAGCAGGGCCAGTTTGTCCTGTCCCTCAACGTCTTTGAAGTCTGACACCACCTCGGCCAGGGCGGCCGGCATGCTCATGACTTGGCCGGGGCCTGACCGGGTTCGTCACCGACCGCGACGGGGACGCGCACGGCGTTACCCCACTCGGTCCAGGACCCGTCGTAGTTGCGCACGTTCGACATCCCCAGCAGGTGCGTCAGCACGAACCAGGTGTGGCTGGAACGCTCGCCGATGCGGCAGTACACCACCGTTTTGGGGTCTGGGTCGTCCTGGGTGAGGAAGCCGTAGAGCTCGTCGAGCTCGGCGCGGCTGCGGAAGCGACCGCTGTCGTTGGCCGCCTTGCCCCACGGGATCGAGACCGCGGTGGGAATGTGGCCGCCGCGCAGTGCGCCCTCTTCGGGGTAGTCGGGCATGTGCGTGCGCTCGCCGGTGTACTCCTGCGGTGAGCGGACATCGATCAGCGGCTGGGTGCCCAAAACGTCGAGGACGTCGTCCTTGAACGCGCGGATCGGTGCGTCGTTGCGCTCGACGACGGGGTAGCCGGTGGTCTGTTTGGACGGCACATCCAGGGTGGTGTCGCGGCCGTCGGAGATCCACAGCGTGCGGCCGCCGTCGAGCAGCCGGACGTCGGGGTGGCCGAACAGCGTGAACACCCACAGGGCGTAGGCCGCCCACCAGTTGCTCTTGTCGCCGTAGATGACGACGGTGTCGTCGCGCGAGATGCCCTTGCGGTTCATCAGGTCGGCGAACTGCTCGCCGGTGATGTAGTCGCGCACGTTCGGATCGTTGAGGTCGGTGTGCCAGTCGATCTTCACCGCACCGGGGATGTGCCCGGTGTCGTAGAGCAGCACGTCCTCGTCGGATTCGACGATGGCCAGGCCGGGACGTCCGAGGTTGCCGGACAGCCAGTCGGAGGTGACCAGGCGCTCGGGGTGAGCGTAGGACTGCAGGGCAGGGCTGGGATCGGCAGGTAGCGGCACATGGGCGAGCCTACCGGGGCCACGCCTGCGGGTCTGGGCGCAAGCGTGTCCAGTTCTGCGTGGGGGCAGGCCCGGTCAGAGGTGCGGGGCCTGCTTGATCTGGGTGTCCTGGTTGCCCGCCACCTGGCAGTAGGTGGTGATCGACAGGCGGGTGCCGGTCAGCTCGGCGTTGGCCGGCTCGTTCTTGCCCTCGTCGGTGAGCATCTTCGTGATGGTCTCGTTCTGCTTCTTCTCGTCGAAGCCCGCGAAGTCGCCGCAGGTGGTGTCTCCGCCTTCGTTGGTCACCTCGGCCACCTGGGAGCAGCCGCTGAGCACAGCGATCGAGGAAACAGCGGCCAGCAGAAGAACTTTCGCGCGTGTCATGGGCACCTTGTTGCCCCACTTTCGGCACCGTCAAACGTGCGCGGGTCAGGAGCCGACGATCGCCTGGGGGCTCATGGCGTAGCTGATCACGCACGCGGTGAGCAGAACCAGGGTCGCGACGCCGGCGATCTTGGTGGACAGCTGGACATGGAAGAGGCCGTGCTTCATGTCCTGGCGCGCCTGCATGATCGCGCCGCGACTGGCGTAGCGCAGCGGGTTCTCGATGAAGTGATGGGCCGCGATGGCCAGCCCGAACGTCAGCGTGAGCACGCTCCCGTAGTAGTAGACGTTGGTGTCCATCACGGCCGCGAGCAGCACGATCACGGGCCAGTGCACCAGGTACAGCGAGTAGGAGAGGTCGCCGAGGTAGGTGCTGACCGGGTTGCGCAGAAAAAACTGCAGGTCCGGTTCGCGTCCGACGCCGGCGGCGATGACCAGGGCGGCGCCGGCCACCGGGAGCAGCGCCCAGGGCGCCGGGTAGCCGGCGGCGCCGTCGATGAGGACGAGGCCGGCCGCGATCGCGGCGAGGCCGGCCCAGGAGAGGATCGGCCGTAGCGGGTTGGGCAGGCGGGCGAGCAGTCCCACCGCGGTGGCCAGCAGCGCGCCGACACCGAATTCCCAGACCCGGGTGAGCGTGCTGAAGTACGCCCAGTGCGGCGCCACGATCGTCTCGTAGGTGGCCCAGGCCAATGAGGCGGCGACGATGACACCCAGGATCGCGGCGGTGTTGGCCACCCAGCGGGTGTGACTCCACGCGCCGCGGACCGCGATCAGCGTGATGCCGAGGATCAGCAGCGGCCAGACGACCAGGAATTGTTCTTCGACCGACAGCGGCCAGTAGTGCAGCAGCGGGGACGCGGTATCGATTGCGGCAGACGGGTCGGCGCCGCTGACAGCGAAGTGCCAATTGGCGACGAAGAACAGCGCGAACAGCGCGTCGATTCCGGTGTCGTGGGCGGCGGCGGACGGCAGTACGTACCGGGACGCGGCAAAGGTGAGGAGCAGGACGACGACGGCGACGGGAATGATCCGGCGCAGCCGGTCCCGGTAGAAGTTGCCTAGTGAGGGCGTGCCCGTGTCTCCCGCGGTGCGCAGCAAATTATCGGTGACGAAGAACCCAGCAACGACGAAGAAGATGTCGATGCCGATGAAGCCGCCCCGCGGCCAGCCGACCAGATGGTGTGCCAGCACCGCCAGAATCGCGACCATCCGCAATCCCTGGATATCCAGGCGGTAGTTTGCTCGTTCAGCTCGTCGACGTCGACGTTGCGACGACTCGCGCCATTGATCGACCTTTGTAACCATGTGTTCATGCCCCCCGGCGTGCGTTTGACGATGCAAATAGACGATCGCGTTAGCCTTCGCTATTGTCTCGCGCCGGGCGCAAATGGCAACCGAAAGGTGGTCTACGTCACTTGATAACCGCGAGTTATGACGCTCTCGGCAACGTGCAGGTCAGACTGCGCGGTTGCTGCAGCAATCCTGTTGATGTGCTGCGGGGCGGAGCTAGACCGTAGTGGCGCACTTACGCTGATCAGGAAACGCACGGAGATGGTCCAGCAAAGACGCACCATCTGATGTCTGCGGAATATTGATCATGTTTGAGGAGTGGGCTGTGAAGAACATTGTGGTGGCGACCGCTGCGTGCGGAGTGCTGGCGGGCAGCGTTGCGGGGGCCGGGCCGGCGTGGGCGCATGCCGATGACGGCTTGATCCAGTACAAGGAGCCCAACGCGATGTGGGTGATGCCGGACCTGAAGGACGAGATCCTCTTCACCGCCGAGGCCGACGTTGAGGGCGTGGTCGACAACATGCCGCTGACCTTCAAGGCGCAGGCGCCGAACCACGAGTCGGTGTTCAACCTGGAGGACTGGGTGGTCTGCGGAGAGTCGCCGAAGGCGGGTGCTGCGCTGTCGGCTCAGAAGACGAAGTCGGTGACCCTGCTGGTGGAGCGTCCGGGCGCGGACAACTGCGGGACGTAGCACCTCGGGCAAAGCCCGTGAGCAAATCGTTATCGAAGGGCTGGTGGTTGTCGCCGTGCCCCCACTAGGGTTCTCAGCATGGAGCTCAAGGGGTTTGTGAGGCAGGGGCGGAATGTCGCGCTCGTGGGGGCGGCCGTCGGGGCAGTGGTCGGGCTCACCGCACCTGTGGCGTCGGCGGAGGAAACCGCGGCAACGAGCTGGACGATGCCCGCGCTCAAAGAAGAGGTCTTGCAGAACGCGGTCGATGCCGTGATCGAAGCGGCGGGAGCCGACAACGTCAAGTTCAATATCTACGACCGGGACTACAACCAGGTGGTCTACAACTACACGAACTGGCTCGTCTGCGGACAGTCACCGTCAGCTGACAGCACCGTGAAGATCACCCCCGGGAAGCCGCGCACGGTCACCATGGCGCTCAGTAGGCCGTCCACCGGCTGCTAGTCCCAGTCCCGACGTCGCTTACAGCTGCCAGAGATCCGTGATGGATAGGCCGGTGCGGCGCACCAGTCGGTACACGAGGGGCAGGCTCACGCCGATCACGTTTGACGGGTCGCCCTCGATGCGGTCGATGAACCACCCACCCAGCCCGTCGAGTGTGAACGCGCCGGCAACACCGATGGGTTCACCGCTGTCGAGGTAGCGGGTCAGCTCCCGTTCCGACGGGTTGCCGAAATGCACTGCCGTGCTGCCGGTGTCGCCCTCCGTATGCGTGATGACGCCGCCGGTGAGCCGCAGCAGGGCATGCCCGGTCAGCAGATATCCGGTCGCACCGGCCATTGCCGCCCACTGCCGACGTGCTTCGTCTACCGATCCCGGTTTTCCGCGCAGAGTGTCGTCGAGAAACAGCATCGAATCGCAGCCGAGCACAAGACAATCCGCGGCCAAGTCCTCCGGCAGCTGCGCGGCGACGCTGAGCGCCTTGGCGTTGGCGAGCTTGGCCACGACGGCCTCCGGTGGCAGCTCCGGGTCCAGCGAGGCGATGAGACCGTCTTCATCGACCTCGGAGACGATCACCGTCGGCTCGACGCCCGCCTGGCGCAGAACACGAAGCCGACCCTGTGAGGCGGACCCCAGGACGAAGCGTGTCACCTGGGCTTTCTGCTCTTCGCGCGAGCGCTCATCGCCGCATGTGCATGCGTTCGAGCAGGGTGGTGCGCTGCCAGCTGGTGAAGTCGTAGCGCAGTTTGTCGATCGGATGACCCCACGGGTTGAGTTCCTGGGGGCCGGGTTCGCCTGCGGCGCCGCCACCGGCGCCGGCCAGGACCGTCACCAGCGCGGCGATTTCTTCCAGGCTGGGTTGGCCTTTGACGATCTGGAAGTGCGGGTCCGGTGCCGGCGGGTTGTCGATCGTCATGTCCCGCGGGTCGGAGACCTCGACGATGTCGGCGTCATGGTTCATGGCTGAACGTCCTTGTCTGAGAAGCAGTTCCGGACCGGGGTCAGAGCGGGATGTTGCCGTGCTTCTTGGGTGGGGTCTGGACGACCTTGCGTTCCAGCAGTCGCAGCGCCGTGCCGATGTAGCCGCGCGTGTGCGAGGGCGGAATGACCGCGTCGACGTAGCCGCGTTCGGCAGCGACATAGGGGTTCACCAGAGTGTCCTCATAGGTCTGCTGCAGCTGCAGGCGCAGTGCGTCGACGTCCTCGCCGTTCTTGGCCGCTTCCTTGAGCTGGTTGCGGTAGACGAACCCGACGGCGCCCGAGGCGCCCATGACGGCGATCTGGGCGGTGGGCCAGGCGACGTTGACGTCGCAGCCCATGTCCTTGGACCCCATGACGCAGTACGCGCCGCCGTAGGCCTTGCGGGTGATGACGGTGACCTTGGCGACGGTGGCCTCACCGTAGGCGTAGAGCAGCTTGGCGCCCCGGCGGATGATGCCGTTGTATTCCTGGCCGGTGCCGGGCAGGAAGCCGGGCACGTCGACGAGCATGACGATGGGGATGTTGAAGCAGTCGCAGGTGCGCACGAACCGGGCGGCCTTCTCGGAGGCGTCGATGTCGAGGCAGCCGGCGAACTGGGTGGGCTGGTTGGCCACGATGCCGACGGGGCGGCCGTCGATGCGCCCGAATCCGACGATGATGTTCTGCGCGTAACCTGCCTGGACTTCGAGGAACTCGTCGTCGTCGAGGATGCGGGTGATGACCTCGTGCATGTCGTACGGCTGGTTCGGGGAGTCCGGGATCAACGTGTCGAGCTCGAGGTCTTCCTCGGTGAGGTTCTCCTCGATGGGGCCGGGGTGCGGCGCCGGGTAGCGCGGCGGCTCGGCGTAGTTGTTGGGCGGCAGGTAGGACAAGAGATCGCGGACGTAGTCCAGGGCGTCCTGCTCGCCGGAGGCGACGTAGTGCACGGTGCCGGACTTCGACATGTGGGTGTGGGCGCCGCCGAGTTCTTCCATCGTGACGTCTTCGCCGGTGACGGTCTTGATGACGTCGGGTCCGGTGATGAACATCTGGCTGGTCTGATCGACCATGATGACGAAGTCGGTCAGGGCGGGGGAGTAGACGTGCCCGCCCGCGGCGGCGCCCATGATCAGTGAGATCTGCGGGATGACGCCGGAGGCCTTGATGTTGTTGTGGAAGATGCGGCTGTAGAGGCCGAGGGAGACCACGCCTTCCTGGATGCGGGCCCCGGCGCCGTCGTTGATGCCGATCAGGGGGCGGCCGGTCTTGATGGCCAGTTCTTGGACCTTGACGATCTTCTCGCCGTAGACCTCGCCGAGGCTGCCGCCGAACACGGTCGCGTCCTGGCTGAAGATGCAGACGTCGCGGCCGTCGATGGTGCCGTAGCCGGTCACCACACCGTCGCCGGTGGGGCGGTTGTTCTCCAGGCCGAAATTCTTGGAGCGGTGCTTGGCCAGCGCGTCGAGCTCGACGAACGAGTCGTCGTCGAGCAGGGCCAGGATGCGTTCGCGGGCGGTCAGCTTGCCCTTGGCGTGCACCTTCTCCACGGCCGCTTCGCCGACCGGATGCAGCGCCTCTTCCGCGCGCTTGCGCAGGTCGGCCAGTTTCCCGGCGGTGGTGTGGATGTCGATCTCGTGCTCGGCGGCAGGCTCAGTCACGCTGGTCATAAGTCCTGATGCTAACGGCGCGGGTTGGCCGTGTCGCAGGTGGCCCTTATTAGTCCCTTAGGAATCTCCGCCGCTGAGGGGTCTAGCGGTGACACGCGGACGTCATCGCGCAAATTCGGGTGTGCACGATGCCACCGCAACCTGGGACTTTGTCAGGTCACGAGATCGCCCAAGGGCGGGGTCGGCGTTGCTCAAAATGAGCAATTAGTGTCGGACAACACCCGTTGTCAAACGGTGCGACGAGTTTTTGACGCCGCAAAGAGTGCGCGACGCTGGGCAAAGGCGCCGAAGCTGCGCTAGTGGGCGCGTTACAACGGCGTGTCGCGCCTGGCGTCAAGATTTGCTGGGTGTGTCGACCTGCAGGTGAACGACTTATGGACGATTGCGGCACAACTATTACGGGCTTTCCCGTTCCGGTTGACAGGGTGGGGGGTGTCTGCGATGCTTCCAGCAACAAACAAGGGATCTCGAACCTTTATGGGGGGAACATCATGAATGCCATCGCGACCAAATTTCAGGTAGCCGCCGCCGCGGCTGTGGTTGCCGCCGGCGCCGCTTTCGTTCCAGTTGCCGCGAATGCTGCTCCGGCCGTGGATATCCCGGCGGCGCCTGTGAGCCATGTGATCGGTGATTTGGCCCAGCAGCCCAATGGCCTCTTCGGTGTGTTTTCGGTGCAGTTCACCGGTGTCGTGACTCGGACCTCCACGTACTTCACCCGATTCACGATCCTCAACTACCAGTCGAAGCTTGAGGCCAACCCCGATTCGCCGTTTGCCTCGTTCTACCAGCGGCGCATCAACCAGCTGAACGCGCAACTGGCGCGCTACGGTCAGGTCAACGTGTCGGCGTGCTTCGGCGGTCGCTCGACCTCGATCGTCGCCGGTTCGTACGGTGCCGTCACGACAGGCACCTGCACGACCTAAGCCGGACACACGCCATCACATTCGAGGAGCTAAAGCCTGCACGTCGTACCGTAGACGTGCAGGCTTTAACTATGTACAGGAAACGTTGAGTGCAATTTTTCCCGCGGCGCCGATCTGATCAGGATGCAGACACCGACAATGGTGACGACAGTGAAGGGCGTTACGACGAGGATCGTCGGTGGTTCGCCGGTCGTCGCGGTGTCATCATTGGTTCGACAGTCTTCGTCTTTATCCTCCTCGGGTTGGGGGCCTGGGTCGCGGTAGGCGCCTTTCAGGCCAAGTCGAATCTCGAACAAGCCCGAACAAGCGCTCAGCTGGCGAAAGATGCACTGCTCGAAGGGGATACGGCAGCAGCGTCCGATGCGGCGAGCGATGCGCTTGGCCGCGCGGAGGCAGCCCGCGACGCCACTCACTCGTTGGCGTGGAACATAGTCGCCGGGCTGCCGTGGGTGGGCAGTCCGTTCAAGACCGGTCAGCAGGTCACTGAGGTCGTTTATGGGCTCGCCGCCGACGTGCTACGGCCGGCGGCCGATGTGGGCCTCACCATCTCTCCTGAACGGCTGTACCGAGACGGTCGGGTGGATGTCAGCCTCCTCCGGAGCCAAGAGCCTCAACTGAGCGAGCTGTCCACCAACGCCACGCGACTCAACAATGAGGCCGCCGCAATAAGCGATCCCCGCTATGTATCACTCATGAGCGACGCGCGGTCTGAGCTTCAAGGGCAGATATCCGGTATTACATCGGTAATCAACAACGTCGCTCTCGCCGCGCGCCTTGCTCCGTCGATGATGGGCGCCGACGGGCCGCGGACGTACTTCATGGCCTTTCAAACCAATGCAGAGGTTCGGGGTACAGGTGGGCTTCTTGGCGGATACGGAATACTCCGCTTCGACAATGGTGTGGCGAGCGTCGACACCCTGGCACCAAATAGCACCCTTGAGGACGCAGTGGCGCCCATTGAACTCGGCGAGGAATTCGACTTGCAGTATGGGTACCTGCAACCGTTCACCGACTTCCGCAACAGCAATTACAGTCCGCACTTCCCCTATACCGCTCAGATATGGAAGGGCATGTGGGCTGAGCAGACAGGAATGGAAGTGGACGGCGTCATCGCCATCGACCCGGTTGCGTTGAGCTACATCCTTGGGGCTGTAGGACCGGTGACAATGCCCGACGGCGAGGTGGTCTCAAAGAGCAATGTTGTAGAGCTCACAGAATCGACGGCCTACCTTCGATTCCCGACCGACCAAGTAGCACGCAAACAGTATCTGCAGGACATCGCCAGCGCTGTAGTTACGAAGATGACCGGGCAGGTCGGCTCGCCTCGGCAGCTACTGGATGCGCTCGGGAAGGCTGTCGGCGAACGCCGCATCGCCGTCTGGAGTGCTGTGCCTGAGGATCAGAAGCTCCTCGAAGAGACGCCCCTCGCCCACGTACTACCCGACGATCCGGCACCTTTTGCCGCGGTGGTGCTCAACAACTTGGGCGGCAACAAGCTTGACTACTACCTAAAGACGCAGATTGAGTATGCTGCTGATAAATGTCAAGGGGATACGCGCGCGTCTACTGTGACGGTGCAGTTGACGAACGCCGTCCCCAGTGAGCCATTGCCCGATTATGTGGCAGGCGCTGCCGGGCTATCTCCGGACTTGGGGCTTCAGCTTCCGGCCGGAACGAACGTCATATCGGTACGTCTCATTGGCACCAAGGGGTCGGAATTATCCAGCGCGATCCTCAATGGTGAGCGAGTGCCGGCGATTTTGAATACCGAACGGGGGCATCCCGTTTTTGAGGTGCAGGTCATCATCACGCCAGGGCAGACGGCCGACATCATGTTCCAGCTCTCCGAGCCGACGGTGCCGGGGGCGCCGCGTGTGCCCACGCAACCTCTAGTGGAGACTGTTGTTCCTAAAGTAATGGTGCCCGAATGCGCGGGGTGAGCTAAATGCGTAGGAGGAGAATATTTCTTTCGCTCGGCTCTAGGGTGCGGTGGTTACTGGAGGTGCGGCACCAGTTGTCACTGGGGCGCCGATATGGGGTGTAGCTTTGTGGCGAACATTCTCTGGTTTTTAGTCAGGCTCGAAACCGCGATGTCGTCCGATCAGCTTCAAAGCCGAGAGTTGGTATTCGAAGTCAGGAAAACAGCGGTGAAGGGTTTACGTTGAACTTACAAGACTTCATTAGACTGCTACGTTCTCGGTGGGTCACCATCGTGGTTGCAACGTTCGTTGCGGTCTTAGGGGCGGTGGCGGTAACTCTTCTTACGACGCCGTTGTACCAAGCTTCGACTCGACTTTTTGTGTCAACGACTACGGGCTCCTCGCTAGCTGAGACTTACCAGGGCAATCGATTTTCCCAAGAGCGAGTGGTTTCGTACGCCGAATTGCTCACAGGTCAGACTATTGCGCAGCGAACTATCGATAAGCTTCAACTGGATATGAGCGCAGGTGAACTACAAGAGCGCGTAAGAGCAACGGTTAAGCGCGACACGGTCCTCATCAACGTTGACGTACTTGATGCTTCGCCTATCAAGGCGCGGGATATCGCTAATACGATGTCGGATGAGTTCGTTGTAATGGTCCGGGAGTTAGAGACACCCGACGACGGAACGTTACCGGATTCGCGCGTAGTAGTTGAGCAGAGGGCATCGATTCCAAGTAGCCCAGTAGTCCCGCGGCCGGCCCGGAATATTGCGATTGGTTTCGCTCTTGGGATCGTTTTAGGAGTAGGCTTAGCATTGCTCCGTGATTTGCTTGACAACACGGTCAAGACGACGGAGCAGCTGGAGACAATAACAAAAACGGGGTTGGTAGGTACCATTCCTCTGGACAAAGAACGGCGCAAACAGGCGTCTATAGCGTTTGATAAGGAAACAACTGGGATTGCTGAGGCGTTTCGAAAGCTTCGCACGAACTTACAATTCCTCGCAGTCGATAACCCACCGCGGGTGATCTTGGTCACGAGCTCCATGCCTAGCGAAGGCAAGTCGACGACAGCTATAAATACAGCGCTGTCGCTGGCCGAAACCGAGAAAACCGTGGTTCTTGTCGACGGCGATCTTCGACGTCCGTCGCTGCATAGATATCTTGACCTGGTTGGTACAGTCGGGTTCAGCACGGTTCTAAGTGGAGCGGTATCGCTCGACGACGCGCTGCAACAGACAAGGTTTCCAGGGCTAACAGTTCTTACGTCCGGGGCTATCCCGCCCAACCCGAGTGAATTGCTGGGGTCGCAGTCGGCTAGGAAGTTGCTAAATGAATTACGGGCGAAGTACGACTACGTAATCGTCGACTCCACCCCATTGCTTGCAATTACTGACGCTGCGATTTTAGCTGCGGGCGCCGATGGCGTGCTGATCATGGCTCGATACGGCCACACCAAACGTGAGCACCTGTCGCACGCTGTGGGAAGTCTGGAGAGCGTCGGCGCTCCATTGCTCGGTGCAGTCTTTACGATGACGCCCACCCGAGGTAGCGGTGCATATAGCTACAGCTATGGGTATTATGGCGAGTACACCGCTAAATCGTCTTCCCCTCGTGAATTAGAGGCTCCGCAAACGCCTATCAGCAAAGCTACGTCCGAAGAGCCAATGACGAAATTTGGTTCGATCGGGACTCACAGCTCGGGCAAGCGACGGAGGCGCCAGGCCCCGACCGAACCTTAGGCGGGATGGATGTCTATCGCGGCACCGGTTTGCTCGTGTAGGTGCGTGATGCGACACGCCCCGTTTAGGTTGGGTGCGCAAGCCAGCTGTGCGCGGTGTCAGCGTGCACGCTCGCGATTGGATTCCCGCCGCGGGATTCGTCTCTGTCGCCATCGCTGGTGAGTCACGGGATTCGCAACCTGCCGGCGCCGTCGCCGCGTACCTGGCGCGTAGATGACGATGGGACTGCAGCCGGTTTAATTGCTCGACAAATGTTCACGGCGGCGGATGCGCTGCGGCTGTTAACGGCGGCGGATGCGTTGCGGCCGGGCCCGTGTTGAGATCGTCTAGGAACACAGCTGGGATGCCCGGTTATGTGGCGGGTGGGCCAGCACATAAAGCACCCCGGCCTATTGTTTCTTGGTGGTTGCGAGGGCCTGGGACTGGGCGGCTCGCAAGGGGTGTGAGATGCGGGGGCGCGCCTAATATTCGCTGGGCGAAAAGTAGCAAGGCGATCCGGGTGCAGAGCACAGTTCGAATGGTGCAGTCGCCATTCGTCGGTGCGCATGCTCGCCGCGAACGCCGGCACAATAGTCGTCCCCACGCACGATCAGCGAGGAATGTGGTTGGCAGTGCCTCAGCGAATAATTGGCGAGGTGACGCCCTTTGGAAGTAGTCACGGCGCAGCTCTTCGTGTTCTCATCGCTGCCGCGTTGCCACGGTGATCCGGAGTTGCAGCAATAGACTGGTGCGTCGCGTCTGTCAGCGGTGGCGAGGTGGATCGCTATCTCGGTTCTCCTTTCAATGTAATGACCGCGTCAGCGCCGGTTAAAGATCGTGCATGCAAGCCACTAAGGCGGACCGCAACGAACCGGAGTCAGCGCGAGGCGCAGCATCCGCGTCTGGCGCTCGACCAACCCGCCGATCGCTCACAGGTCGTCGTCACGGCGATGAGATCGCCCCCCAAAGTGCCCGGCCTCGATCCTGTCGACGGGCGGAATGGGCCTGCCGTGGGTGGTCAGCATAGGCATGAATCCGATGTGGCTGGCACTGGCGGGCCCGGCCACGGCCCCAGACGGTGCGCATAGGTGAGCGCCGGTGCGGCGCTGACCGCGACGGTCGCAAGAACCGCAAATCAGGTTGGTGCAAAGCCTGATACTGCTCTCGTCATAGAACCGTGTCGAAATATCGTCAGGAAAGCGCAGAGGTAGATGCAAGCCAACTTTTAACGGGCTCGAACAGCGGCCAATCACTTCAGTGACCGCGACAACCGAGTGCTCGTTGGTGTCGACTCGGCGCGGATGGTGACGTGGTCAGCGCCAGCGCCAGCGCCAGCGCGTCTGCGGCCTCGCCGCGTGCCAGTTCCGCGATACCTCGCAGTCCCGATGCCCGCTCGACACCAACCAAACAAGTTGTTCAAAGAAACACCGCCCCCAGACGCCACCAGCGGCAGAGTAGACCGGCTGAGATGTCTGTGGCCGCGGGAAATCCTTCCTGGTTGCCAAGCACAGGACCGCGCTGGTGGCCAGAGTGTCTCACCCCCCGTTCGTGATGTTGGTCAACGTCTTCGCGCATGCCCAACTCGGGGACGGCGCGGTGCAGCGGGCGACGGTTTATGCGAATATGTGGCAGTGCGGGGAATAATTTTGGCCGGGGGGGCCGGTACGCGTCTACACCCCATCACCATGGGCGTGTCCAAGCAACTCATACCGGTGTACGACAAACCGATGATTTATTATCCGCTATCGACACTGATACTGGCGGGCATTCGAGACGTGTTGGTGATAACGACTCCGCACGATCTCGAAGCGTTCGAGCGACTCCTAGGTGACGGTTCGCAGTTCGGAATCAACATCACCTTCGCTGTCCAGCCCTCGCCCGATGGCCTTGCGCAAGCTTTCACCATCGGAGCGGACTTTATCGGCACCGATCGAGTCGCTCTTATCCTGGGCGATAATCTGATTTACGGGCCAGGCATGGGGCGACAGCTCGCCAAGTTCTCGGATGTCGATGGCGCGGCCATTTTCGCATATTGGGTTGCTGAACCGACGGCCTATGGCGTTGTCGAGTTCGACAGCGAAGGAACAGCATTGTCACTCGAGGAAAAGCCGGAAAAGCCGCGGAGCAATTACGCTATTCCGGGCGTTTACTTTTACGACAACAATGTAATTGAAATCGCCCGAGGTTTGAAGCCGAGTGCGCGTGGGGAGTATGAGATTACGGACGTGAATCGTACTTACCTGGAGCAAGGACGTTTGCAGGTGCAGGTTTTGCCGCGCGGCACCGCTTGGTTGGACACGGGCACATTCGACCAGATGACGGATGCCGCTGAATATGTCCGAACAATGGAGCGGCGCACTGGTTTGAAGATTGGCGTGCCTGAGGAAGCTGCGTGGGAGCAACGCCTGCTAAGCGATGATGAATTGCGCAAACGTGCCGTCACGCTGAAGAAGTCCGGGTACGGAGCTTACCTGCTGGAATTGCTGGAGAGGGGTGTCTAATGGCGCGACTGCTGGTGACCGGCGGCGCGGGCTTCATCGGATCTAATTTCGTTCGCTATGTAATTGAAAACACCGACTATGAGGTCGTCGTCTTAGATAAGTTGACTTACGCCGGAAATCTAATGTCGTTGCAAAATCTGCCGGAACGGCGGTTTCGATTCGAGCACGGTGACATAACTGATTCGGCACTAGTCGACGATCTGGCTCGAAATGCAGACGCTATCGTCCACTATGCAGCCGAATCTCACAACGATAACTCCTTGAGTGACCCGAGGCCCTTCTTGCACACCAACTTAGTTGGAACATTCACTTTGCTGGAGGCCGCGCGCAAGTACGGCTCGCGTTTCCATCATATTTCGACGGACGAGGTGTATGGGGACTTGGAGTTCGATGAGCCCGAACGGTTTACCGAGACGACACCCTACAACCCTTCATCACCGTACTCGTCAACTAAGGCTGGTAGTGATCTGCTGGTACGAGCGTGGGTACGTTCATTCGGATTAGCAGCGACTATCTCCAACTGCTCGAATAATTACGGGCCTTATCAGCATGTTGAGAAGTTCATACCGCGCCAGATCACGAATGTGCTCCTTGGGATCCGTCCGAAGCTCTATGGGGAAGGCAAAAATATCCGAGACTGGATCCACGCCGATGACCATTCCTCGGCTGTCCTGGCCATCCTGGAAAAGGGTAAGCTCGGTGAGACCTACTTGATAGGCGCCGATGGGGAAAAGGAGAACAAGTCGGTAGTTGAGCTAGTTCTTGCGTTGATGGACCAACCTGTCGACGCATATGATCACGTAGCCGACCGGGCCGGTCACGACCTGCGTTACGCGATTGATTCATCTAAATTGCGCAATGAATTAGGCTGGTCGCCAAAGTATCACAATTTCACTCATGGGCTAGAGTCTACGATCGATTGGTATCGTAAAAACCGCGATTGGTGGCTCCCTGCTAAAGGTGTCACCGAGCAATTTTATGCACGGCTAGGGCAATGAAGTGATGGGTGTTTGTCGGTGACAGAGTATGGCAAAGCACTGTCGGCAAATTCAACGCCAATACCTGGATTGACAATCTGGGAACTGCCGGTACACGGCGACTCGCGTGGTTGGTTCAAAGAAAATTGGCAACGCGAAAAGATGATTGCCGCTGGTCTTACTGATTTCGGGCCAGTGCAGAACAACATATCGTTTAACGATTCGGTGGGGACCACACGAGGGATCCACGCCGAGCCGTGGGATAAATTCGTGTCTGTTGCCGCAGGTAGAATTTTTGGAGCCTGGGTCGATCTGCGAGAGGGGGCAACATTTGGTGCCGTATTCACCGCGGAGATCGATCCATCTCGTGCTGTCTTTGTTCCGCGTGGTGTTGGTAATGGCTTTCAGACATTAGAGCCGGGTACGGTCTATAGCTATCTAGTGAATGACCATTGGACCGCCGCCGGCGAGTACGCGGCGTTGAATCTCGGCGACGAAAAGGTCGGGATCCAATGGCCTATACCTTTGGTGAATGCTGAGCTGTCTGATAAGGACCGCGCTCATCCGCCTTTGGAAGACGTTGTGCCGGTGCGGCCACGGAAGATCTTGGTGCTCGGCGCAGATGGCCAGTTGGGGCAGGCGCTGCGTGAGACCTACCGATTCGTATCGCATGTCGATTTCGCTACCAGATCAGATATCACGCTGGGCGTGACCGATCTCTGTTCTGCCCGCCGCTGGCGCGAATACGATGCGGTTATCAACGCTGCTGCCTACACGGCCGTGGACAGGGCCGAGACTTCTGAGGGGCGAATGGCGGCTTGGGCGGCTAACGTCAAGGGCGTCAGCGACCTAGCAAAGGTCGCAGCACAGAACGGGATCACCTTAATTCACATATCGAGCGATTATGTCTTTGACGGCACCAGTGATCGGCCGTATCGGGAGGATGATCCGATGGCTCCGCTTGGTGTTTACGGCCAGACGAAGGCAGCGGGCGATCAGATAGTCACTACAGTACCCAGACATTATGTCGTGCGCACGTCTTGGGTTATCGGTGCGGGCCACAATTTCGTCCGAACGATGGTGTCGCTTGCCGAACGCGGCGTGGACCCAGGGGTGGTCGACGATCAGCGTGGCCGATTGACTTTCACCGTAGACATCGCCGGCGCAGTCCGACACCTGTTGGATTCGGGCGCGCCTTATGGGACCTACAATGTCACTGGGTCGGGTCCGGTCATGTCCTGGGCAGACATCGCGAAGCGGGTCTTTCGCTTTTCCGGTCATGATTCAGACCGAGTTACCCCGGTGACTACGTCGAAATACTACGCGAATGCCGCGGGGCCGATAGCCCCGCGCCCGTGCAACAGCGCCCTTGAGTTGAAGAAGATAGAAGCGGTAGGATTTGTCGCAGGTAATGTCGATGCGAGGCTGAAAGCATATATCGAATCAGCGTTGACGGAATCTTGCTGACGACGTTTTCGTTTCGATTAGACTGTGAAGAATCGGCTACTGCTGCACGTTTACTACACGGTTCAATCTTGTATCAGCCTCCGCGTTTCGCAATTAGGACAGGATGAGATGCTTATCTTCGACGGTTCAAGTCGTCTGCTTATTGCCGCGCGGTCGAGTCGATGAACCCGGGGTGGAGTGGCGACCCTGACGAGGTGGCCGTCATCATTCCGACGCTGAATGCGGGACGACATCTTGAAAGCGTGATACGAGCGCTCAAGGAGCAGGAATCAATCCAGCCCCGATCTGTGCTGGTGGTTGACAGCGGATCACGCGACGGAACCATAGAGCAATTCCGCGAATTTGGGGCGGAAGTCGTTGGCCTCGGTGGCCGTCCGTACAACCACGGCGGTACACGACGCTACGGGACTGAATTGCGACCGAAGGCCAAGTTCTACGTCTTGCTCACGCATGATGCTATTCCGGCGACGCCTGACGCAATCGCTCGGATCCTGGCTGCTTTCGAGAATCCCGACGTAGGCATGGCTTACGGTAGGCAACTGCCCCGTCCCGATGCGAAAGGCGTTGAACGCCATGCTCGTCTGTATAACTACCCGCCAAATAGCGAGGTGCGAGGCTACCGCGATCGAGCACGACTCGGCGTGAAGGCAACCTTTTGCTCTAACAGCTTCGCCGCGTACCGGGCCGACGCGTTGAGTGCCGTCGGCGGCTTCCCAAAGGATTCTTACTTCGCGGAGGACCAATTCATTGCCGGCAAAATGCTTCTCGCCGGTAAAGATCTCGCGTACTCGGCGGATGCGTGCGTTATTCATAGTCATCCATATTCGCTGACGGACGATTTTCGCCGATATTTTGACTGTGGAGTATGGCATCGGCGTGACCGCTGGTTGCTCGACGAGTTCGGCGAGGCGGAGGGCGAGGGCGTTCGGTTCGTTCAATCGGAGATGCGATACTTGGCCCGTCACGACCCTTCAGCGATGCCGCTTGCAGCGTTGCGTTCGCTGGCGAAATTTTTGGGCTACAAGCTGGGATTGAAGGAACACCTTTTCAGCCCGAAACAAAAGAAGAAGCTTGCTATGCAAAGCTTCTACTGGGCACAGCAAGAGTCAATGCGGATCGAGGGATGAAGTGACCTGGGCGTCCTCAAGTGACTCCCTGCCGCGCTCGATCTGACTGCTATCACGTCAAATGTGATGCTCCAGATCGGACGGGTGCGGTCGAGGATGATGAGAAGTCTGCTGAGGATGGCGGTTCCCGGCCGCCAATCTGGAAGGCCTCTGGGGCAGCTGGAAACTATAGCTGGCAAGCGGTCGGATCAAGATTGAGGTTCACCTCAGCGTTTCATAGAGAGCGCTGGGACCGCGAAAATCCTCATTGCCACCGGTTTCGCAGCGGCGGCGCCAAGCCTAGTGCGGCACTTTGCGTGCCAGTGACCGAGAACCGCCTTCGCAGAAGACATTTGATAAACCGGGTAGACGCTGGCTGAGCATCGGACGGGTCGACGCCACCCGGTCAGCCAGTTGGTGGGAAGCCGGAGACAGTCCAGGACGGACCTTCCCCGGCCCATCCATCTAGCACTCGCTTGGGTCGCTTACCGCGGGTGGCGAGCGTGAGTAGGTTGCGGGTCTTGGCAACGGCATCGGCACCGTCCACCGGACACCAGCGAAGCGCGTGCGCTCTTAGCTTTTCGCGGTCGACCTCGTTGCGCGTCACAGAGTCGAGAAAGGCCCGAGCATCGTCAACAGACCTGATCCGGGGGTAGATAGAGTGATCTTCCAGGAATGAAAATTGCCCAGACCGTGCGCTCATGGAGGTCACGAATTCGGCGGTTGGCAGCCCCAGCGCGGTAGACTCCCACGCGACGCCGCTGGAGAACTGGATGACAAAACGCGGCCCGGTCTTCAACAGCTCGAGCGTTCTACCGCCCTCGTGGACTCTCCAACCTGCGGGCAAATATCGTTGCAGGGTCCGCAAATTGGTTCTGGGATGCGGAGCTACGCAAACATCTGACAGCCCCGCGTCCGAAAGGAGTCGCAGCGATGCCGCGATGACCTCCGTAGGCAGCATCGAGAGTGCGACGACGCCTGGGGCATCGGAGGTGATTCGGGGTGTTGGGTTCCTCAGCACATCGGAACTGGGATTGCCAATGACCGTGAGGTCGTCGCGGTTCAATGCGAAGCGCTGAACGAACTCGGCAGCTTCGGCGGGGCCGCGAAGTGCGGGGTAGGCGACCGGAAGGTCGAGATCCCAATTGCTGTGCGGTGCATGCGGAATGGAAATGATTGGAACATCGTGCGATTCGGCCACAAGCAAAAGGGGTCGCACCATGTACGAAGCGTGGCTGGCCGTCAACACGTAGCGGATCGAAGACCAGTCCAGATCCTCGTACCGTCTGATCAAGTCGAGGACCCCTGGTGTCATTCGATTGATCCATCCGAACAGTACCGCTTTGGTGGTGTCATCCAGTGATGGAGCGCCGGTCGGCGAAGCTATTAGGGACTGCAGCTCGTCTCGCGCGCTCCGAACGCCATCCGAGTGCACGAGGCTCAGCGACGGTACGTGGAACGATCTCCCAAAGGGCAACGGGCTCAGCCTGGAACCCTCTATCACCGGATGAATCGCTCGCTCATCATTGGTTTGGGTCCATATCGCGATGCCATCGTCAACTCGGACCAATGTGGGTGTCTTATACGGCAGCGGCGCCCACTTGGCTCCGGCCTCGAGTTTGCGAATGAGGCTGCTGGGGTTTAGCGGCTCGATCGACAGCAAGTAGTTGAGCATTGGGAGCAGGCACCAGGTGAGCCGATGCGGATTGTTGCTCAAAACTAACCCCCGGTCCTGACATGCACGCCACTTGCTCTGCATCCGAGGTGGCGCGTGCACAGCGCGAATCCACCTATATGGGGCCGAGTTCCGACGCCGGACAACGTCACCCCATCACTCCCGAGACTATCGTGTCCGCAAGTTGACCACACGACGGCTGTTGCATCGCCAACGATGTAGCTGCGTGCAGATCGTACCCGACAACAGTGCCGCGAACAGTTCGGAGTCGGGACATGCGACTCGGGTCGCACCAGATCCCGCTACATTCGAGGGCGGGACACCATAGGGGGCCCGTAGACAATCTTGCCATCCCTACGGCTTCGAGTTGGGACAAGCGATTCGACTGCCTTCCGGGTCCGCCCGGTCGTGGCGCAATTGCAGGCCCTGGAAAATGCAGATGAGAACTGCTGCTCCCGTAGCTGCGATCCAGAGTGGAAAGTGTGCCCGAAACACGAGCGGGAGCACGGCAAGACTCAGGGCTAAGCCGGCCGGCACGGCCCAGGTGATATTCAATCCGCCCTTGGGTAGCGAAACATCCAGACGCAGCGCGCGCAAGGTAACTAGAGCAACTGCGGCCATGGTGCCATAGGCGGCCACGCTGGCGATCGCGACGCCTTCGATACCAAGCGCTGAACCAAGCGGAAGCGTGCCAGCGGCGAGAACGGCTGCGCCGGAGAATGTTCCGAGCCAACTCCACCGCGTATTGCGGGCAGTAAGGATGGTGATGTTGTTCGCGATCGCCCATAATGTCCAGGCAACTGTTGAAAGGCTGAGTATGGCCAGCGTCGGCATGATCGATGCAAAGGGAGCAGGTAACACGACCTGTACGAACAACGGGGTGAGTAGACAGGTGAGCACTGCGGCTACGACTCCGGCCCAAAGTTGTATCCGCATTGCGGCGGCGCTGTTCGGCATCGGCGCTGGGAAACCCTCACGAGCGTATTCCGGCTGCAAGGCGCGGTTCAGCTCAACGCAAAGCAATATTGCGGCGCCAGCTGCACTTGCGGCGGCAGACAGAAGGCCGACAGCCTCTAGCGACAGCACCAGCGCTGCAAGAGGCCGGTTCAATGACGTCATCGCCCATAGTGACAGCGCGCTGGGGAGCAGTGGAAGCGCAAAGCGTGCCAGCGATCTGACCGTTGCTCTCGCTTCGGTAAGGTCACGGCGGCCTAATATCGCGGCGGCGGTAAAGATGGTTACGCATGCCGTTATGAGGTCGGAGAGCGCCCAGCCGGTCGGTCCGAGATGAAGTCCGACTACCAGCAAAATTCGTGACCCGACAGTGGCGACAACGGTAACGCCGGTAAGGACCGCGTACGCTTGAATGCGCCGTTGCACCCGAAGCCTAGGCGCGGCGTAGGCGATTGCGAACGCCCCCAGGCCGGCGGCCGCTACTTCGATAGCCCATAGCCTGCCATCCACCCCGAGAAACGATGGGTTGGTGAACCAGACCAAAGCAGCGAGAACCAGGGCGCCAGACGGGACGACACAGAGCAGCCAGATCCGTGCTGCCCGCAGGACTCCGCGTCGGCTGGGGTCCTCCGACTCCCTCGCTGTTGCATGCAACACCGCCTGGTCGGTGCCTGCGCCAAACACCACAACGAGCAAGAGATTGCCGACCAGTAGCAGCGACGCGGTGCCGAATTGCTCGACAGACATCGCTCGGGCAAGGAACGGCAATAGCAACAGAGCAAGCCCGCGTTGCAGCATTCCCAGCGCGGTGTAGGCAACCGCCGCCCGCCTCATGCTGATTGCGGCGGGCGAGACCGAATCATTGCCCGAAGAGCTCCCTCGCCATGGTTTTCCTCAAGCTGGATCATGAACAGCGCCAAGAACCCGCCGGACGGCTTCGAGGTAGCCAAATCCCTTCTCCTTCGAAGGTTCGAGAATTGCACCCTCACCCCACTCGTTCCAGGAATTGACTACAAGGAAGTTTTGGGAAGCGTCAGGTCGACCGGATGCGACTAAGGCGCGCAAGTGCTTCTCGAAGCTGACCGGGGAGCTCCCGCGGACGATTACCGGCCCCTTTGCGCCCCGCCTCGGAGAGTTGTCCCAGCCCACAAACGCGCCCTGAATGATTTCGCGACCGTCGTATCGACGCCGCTTTCGCAGCATACGGCGCCACACGTCGTTGTAGTCCTGGTAATCGGGCTTGAGAAGTCGCTTTACTACAAATCGTTTTGCCTTAGCGCGCAGAGGTATCTCAAATCGCAGTGAGTACAGCGGCTCGTCCTCGTATACTGCGGCAGACAGCGAGCAATGAGGTCTAGGGTTTTTCGAGCTGACGTACTCCACGATGTGAATCCCGGCGAATCCGGCCTCGACGAGACGGTCCTGCCAGTGCCTGACCATCGAATTGACGTCGGGGACATCGCTGGCGTTATAGAGGAAGAGAACCGGCTTGCCGTCCTGCTGGATGTACCGGGGATCTTCGAAAAAGGGTAGTAGGTAGTCAAGGTGGCGGTCCCAGTCGTCACGTCCGCCGTAGGTCTGCGCCTGAAGCATCTGGTTTCCCTTGCCGTCCCAGGTGCGAGTCCAGTCGTGGTTCGCCCAGCAGAGGCAGTACCCGAGGTCGGCGTCTGGCGTATTGCGCCAGAGCTCGACAGGACGCTCTAGCAGGAGCTTCCCGGAGAACCAATAGTGGAAGAACACAAACCCTCCGACCCCGTACTGGTTCGCAATGTTTGCCTGCCAGATAAGCGCCTCCGGATCTGTCAGGTCGTAATAGTTGTCATCCAATGGATGCAACGGTTGCTCATGGCCGGGATAAAGGGGCACGGCCCGCCGAACATTCGTCCATTCAGTGAATCCCTCGCCCCACCATTCGTTGTTCTCCGGAACCTCGTGGAACTGCGGTAGATGAAGCGCCAGAATGCGCATTTGACTCCCTTGAACTCGACTGACAACATGACGTAAGCGCCACGGCGAATAGTACAGCGACGGCAGGAAAAGCGATGATATTTGAGATCATCGTGGCAACTACGACGAAGCCTACAAGCGGCCAGACGACCTGCGCGTCACCAAACCGAGCGGCGTCCCTAATGATCAAGATCCAAATAAAAATATATAATATCGAACCAACTATACCGAAATCGACCAGCAGATCGATAGCAAGATTGAGTGAATTGATGTTACTCCCGAACAGCGATTGATTTAATTCGAGAATATACTGTGGACCGCCGCCGAAATAGAGTTGAACGATGCCTGCTTCCTCCCACACAGTCTCCAGGTCTAGCTGCCAGCGAGCAAAACGGCCAGAGTCGAAAGCTCCGGTGACGCGTTCGCCGCTTAAGATCAAATCGCCCGCTCCGATCACCGCTGCCGCAATCACTAGTGACGGAATTGCCAAAGCCAAGGCTAGGTGGCGCCGCCGAATGGTGAGAACCAGCACCGATATCGCTAGTCCGACGGCAGTGGCAAGAATGTAAGTTCTGACATCACTTAATACAATGAAGCCCACATTAAGCGCTACCAGGGTTGCATTGAGAGCGATCTGACGTCGGCCGAGGACATGTCGGAAAGCGACAACCGTGCAGATCCCAAGGATCCCGGCGAAGGCAAAGGGGTGATAAAAAAGGCCAAAAAATTCTTGGTCGAGTTCGCGATAGTACCTGTTGGGTCCGAAGCTCCCAGTTATGAAGTATGCAACCCCGACCTGACCGACCGTGAAGATATTGACCCAGAAGATAATTTTGGTGCCGATATCGGACCCGGCGTCGCGAATCCTTGCCACCAGGAACATGTAAGCGATGACAGGAATGGCAAGTGCGCCGACACCGTCGACTAAGTTGTTCGCAGAGCTTGTGGTGAGTAATGAAATTAGGGATAACGTGACTAAAGCGAACCAGATCGCAAGCCCACCTTCCACGGAATCATTTGTTCTAGAAATGGCCCCCGGTAGTGATACAGCGGTTAGAATTATAAAAGCCCACGTAATTACCGTTATCCCAGCAAGCGTATTCGGCCAAAGGCCCACAGTTTGAATGGTGAAGGGGCTGACATCCGAGCCCGGAGGGAACTGGAGGATCTGACTGAGTTGCAGAAGTCCCAGAGCTCCGATGAACAGCCAGAGCGAAGCAGGCCAGCGTTTCTTTGGTCGAACCTGCGCCGCGGGTTTGGCGTCCATCTCTCTCCTGAGTCGTTCGTGTCAGTCCAGATCGATGATCTAGCTTCACATCGAATCCACTGCCGGCAGTCGCAGGACTTCTAGCCACACACTTCCGCCTTGTAGCAAAGCATATGGCGGGTCCGCGCGTGTGGCAGGTCGTGGCCGCGCAGGTTGCCTCTGAGGTGCGTGGGACGAGAGTACGCGCGAGCTGTCTGGGCGGACCGCACCGACGCGGTCGCGGATCTAGTACACGAGTCTCAACGTATCCGCTCCAAAGTCTCCCCGCGCCGTGTGTAGCGCTTTCAGATCCAAAGGGAGGTTTTACGAAAAGTCGCCCTGGCCTTGGCAATCCGGTTGCAACCATGGCCGACGGGACTTCGCGCGCGCTCGCATACACTGCGAGATGTCCGTCGGCTTCCGGCGGCGCCCCGGCCGGCCCGCGGGTTACGTTAAGCGTTTCATCAAGTTTGGAGGCTCCGGCCTCGGAAGATCAGGTATTGAAAACGAGGTCCCGCCGGCCGTACCCACGTCCGAGAGGTCCGCGAAGTGAGGTTGAGATGAAACTTCCAGAATCCAGTGCCGACTTTACGCGTGACGTTCTTGAAGAAGTGGTGACGCACGTCAGCCGGGTGCTCCCGACAGTTCAGTCCCTGCGGTACGAAATCACCTGGAAGGCAGACGATAGCCCGGTTACGGCGGCTGACGTGTTCTTGGAAGGTGAGATCGAGTCGCTGTTGCGGGAGCGTCTTCCCGATTTGTCGTTCGTCGGGGAGGAGAGCTACCGTCCGGGATTTGCGCCCGGCAGCGGCTGGCTCGCGGTGCTGGATCCGATTGACGGTACCGAGAACTTCTGCTCCGGCTTCAAGGAATGGGGCGTCTCGCTAAGTCTCTGGCACGACCACAAACATTCGGCGAGTCTGCTTCTGTTGCCTGAGCTGGGTATGCGCATCCTGAGCGGCGACCAGATTGAGCGGGTACGATCGCGGATCGTGGGGTTCTCGTCGTCGATCAACGACGAGCTCGCAGCGCAGCTGTCGAAGGCGGGGGAGGCTCGGATCATGGGCTGCGCTGTCTACAACATGGTGAACGTGATTCGGGGCGCCTACGCGCGGTTCGTGAACCCGGTCGGTGCCTATTCTTGGGATCTGTTGGCCGGTGTCGCACTGGCGACTGAGTATGGATGTGAGGTGACGCTTGATGGACGGCCCTACGCTGGAGAGCTTCTCGAGGCGGGTCGGCGATATCGCGTCGACATACGACACGGACGTCGTGCTGATCCTGGGTAAGGGTCCATCTGTTGATTCGATTGATCGCGAATCCTTGCGCGGAAATTTCGTTGTTGCGCTGAATGACGCCGAGCGCTTCATGCCTGCCGATGTCGCGATCTTCCATGAGGAGTGGGCTAAGGACGGTATTGCGGAAGCCGGATACCGTTCAAAAATCTACGTGACACCACTCGACTTCGATCCCGCACACGGCGAGGTGTTCCACGCTCCGTACCAGCCGCTGACTAACGACGAGGCCGACCTGATGATGAGCCGCGTGCTGGACGCCCGCGACTTCGTGATCGAGGAGGTCATGCTGCTCAGTGCTCTGGAGATCGCACGGATCGTCGGGGAGCAGCGAGAGCGGAAGCAGACCGTGTACCTGCTCGGCTTCGACTTCAGCCCAGAACTGGGTTTCTCCAAGGGCGCGAGCGCTGGCTTCGAGCCGGGGCTCGACCGAGACCGCGCCGCGAACGTATCAATCCAGCAGCATTTCCTTCGCAACGCGCTCTATATGCTCAAGGGCTCTGTACTAGAGGTCGTTCACGTCGGTGAGCACGATTTCTCTGCGCTCTCAGTGTCCGGCCTAAACGCACGGTTCGCGCCGGCGCCTGTTGTGCGTCCCTCGACCGTAGAGCGGGACGAGCAGGAAGTCCTTGTCATCGCCGAGGTGACCACCAATCACTTCGGCGACCGGGAACGGCTGGAGCGGTTAATTCGGGAAGCGCACGCTGCCGGTGCAGATTACGTCAAGGTCCAGAAGCGCGACGTTGACACCTTCTATTCCCCGGAGCAGTTGGCCGCACCCTACGTTTCGCCGTTCGGCTCGACTTTCGGCGACTATCGACGCGCGCTCGAACTCGATGAGGACGACTTCCGATTTATCGGGGGACTGACCGCAGAACTCGGAATCAGCTGGTATGCGTCGGTACTTGATGAGCCGTCGTTCCGGTTCATGTCTCAGTTTGACATGCCGATGGTGAAGCTGCCCAGCACTATCTCGGAACATACGGATTATCTCAGTCTGGTCGCACGCTCCTACCAGGGTCCGCTGGTGCTCTCCACAGGAATGACCAATCAGGCATTCGAGCGCTGGGTGCTGGAGACGTTCAGCGACCAGCAGACGCTCTACTTGATGCACGCCAACTCGGCATATCCGACGCCGGGGCACGACTGCAACATCGGCGTGGTACGACACTACAGCCTCCTCGCCGAGAAGTATCCGCACATCATCCCGGGCTACTCAAGCCACGACTTCGGTTCGTTGGCATCTGTACTCGCGGTAGCGGCTGGTGCGCGCATGGTTGAGAAGCACGTCAAACTCGGAAACACCGAATGGGCCCATTTCGATGCTGTGGCGGTCGACCTCACCACCTCAGCGTTCAAAGATTATGTACAAGACGTCCGACGCGCACAGACCATCGTCGGCTCATCGGTGAAGCGGGTTACAGCGAGCGAGCATCACAAGTACGCAGTATCCCGCTGATAGGCGATTTCTGCGACGGCATGGTCGCCAATCCCGCTTCAACGTTCCTGTGGAGCGCAGCTGGTCTCTCCGGTTTTTGCTCTTGCTAAGAGAAAACCGGGGGATGGGTCCTTACAATGCTGCGCCTAGGGTCGAATCCGGCCCATTCCGCAACTGTTGATGCACTGACACCCGAGGAGCGCGAGCGAGCGCCGCTTTAAGGCTCATAGCTGGTTCCGAAGTTTTCGCTCCAGCACCGTTCTTGCGAATTCAAGATCGGCAGGTACATCGACCGATATCGAACCCCCACTTTCGAAGGGGACCATCCGAATGGCGACTCCGGCTTCTAGGAATCGCAGTTCGTTGATGTCCTCAACTTCTTCGGCACTGCGACGCGGCTCGGCGGCAAATAATTCGAGCGCCCCGCGCGTGTAGGCAAGCACGCCCACATGTTTAAAGTACGTGAACTCGGAGAGCGAGTTCTCGAGTGTGCCCGTTTTGTGGTGCGGGATTACACTGCGCGAAAAGTACATGGCATTGCCATTGGTGTCAACGACCACTTTGATATTCGTCGGGTCAATGAGCTCTGCGGTAGATCTTATAGGGGCCATTATGTTGAGAACCTCGACCTCCGTCGAAACTTTGTTGGGAATGACCGCGTCTATACAGAGGGGGGATATAAGAGGTTCGTCTCCGTTGATGCAGACGTACAGGTCGGCCGAGTCTGAACGTGCGACTTCAAGCACCCGCTCGGTACTTGTCCGATGCTCGGGCGAAGTCATTACGGCCTTCATGTCGAGCCGAGTACATACCTCTAGGATGCGGCGGTCGTCAGTGGCAATCACCACATCGCTGAGGAAATTCGCTTTCAGGGCCTGCTGATATACCCACCACACCATCGGCCGTCCGGCAATATCGGCTAGAGGCTTCCCAGGGAATCTGGAGGAGGCCATACGCGCGGGAATGACGCCTAAAACTCTCACTCAGCCACCTTAGCGGCAGATGCCAATAAGCATAGTGGCTTGTGTCCTACTGGTTTTGGGTCCTTGAGCGCCTTCCTGCTTTGGGCTGCCTGAACCGCCATTAGCGGGCCGTAGTCGGACTATCAATTCCGCATCTCGACTTTGTGGTGATCCTGAATCGTGGCGCTGCAAAGTTGTTTGTCGTAGTGCACATTTCATTGACCGGCCTTGGTCGCTGAGATTAGTGTCTGTGTGCCACCGAGATAGCCCAAGTCGCGGTTGTGGTAGACGTGCACTCGGGCCTCCACGAACCCACAATCAGTCAGGCGGTCTAGCACGTCCCAGCCGAAGTTGCGGTAGCAAAGTGCGCCGTTGATGGGGTCGGTGGGATTACCGTGGACCTCGATTGGCAGAAAATGCTCAATTTGACCGCGTGAGTTCATCGATGCGCGGACGACGGTATCGTATTGGCTCGTTATAAATGGCACCGTCATTACCAGCTTCCCGCTCGGTGCTAACACTCGGGCAATTTCTGAGAAGGCGGCCAGATAATCTGGCACATGCTCTAACACGTCGAAACTCAGCACGTAATCGAAGCTGGCAGTCGGATACGACAGTGCGTGGAGGTCTTGGTGGTTGATGCCCAAATGTTGTGCACCTGACGCCTTGCCTGGAGATAAAAACTCGCTGCCTGTCACATGGTTGAAGCGACCGCGCAGCCACCGATAGGTATTCCCGAATTGTTCGGTTAAGTAAATTCGTTTATCAGGTGTCATGCCACACTCCTGAATCGCGAAGTGCAAAGCGGCGCGCACGCGATTACGCATGTTGCAGTTCGGGCAGATCAAATGCTCGCGCCACTTCGGTTGCGGCCTTCCGGAAGAATCCGTATCGATATATTCAGTGGTGGCGACAAAGTCGACGGATTCATTGCAGAGTGCGCAGTGGCCATCGACTTCGAAGGCGAAACGATCAGGTGGCGCGGCTGCCTCGTCCTCGGCTTTCCAACTGATTATTAGTTCGTCGTTGGCGACCCGCCAGGCTTCGAAATCGGAGAGTGAGCTGAACTCGATTACGTCAATTCGGGACCGTTCTGGAAAGCGGGGGAAAGTGCCGGTTACGGGGATATGGGCCAGAGCAATAGATTTGATGCGGAACAAGGGGACAGCTATGCGGATAAGCGCTGGCGAAGACTTAACGGCTCGCTTCACATGCGCGGTCAGCATCGGCGATGACTTAACAAACCCTCTTGCCCTCGCTGCCATTCGATCTAGGATCCTCTTGTTGATAGGAACTGCTTCTTCGTCTGCTGGTTATGGCGGATCACTATACTAAGTTTCGTCCTTTTTGGCTGCCTTGCTGCTATGGCTCGGGTTCAGGTACGTGCCCAACGATCTCGATCAGCCTGATCGGTATCTCTAAGAGCTTTGGATCGGCCGATCTGACGTCTGCCATCTGCGACGTCACAAGGGATGATCTAATGGCGAAGAGTGCTGTGTGTTTCGTACGCTCATGCGTGTCAGGCGGACTCCGCGCGACATGCATTAAGTAGAGTCGGTGATTGTAATCGATTTACTGGCAACACGATTGGACCCTTCGTCGGGTTGGTGCCTTCGGAGCGCCCATCGGGTTCCTCGCGGGCACAGGCGGCGATCACCAAGACCGGGAACACGCAAACACAGGCTCGACGAGGAAGCAACGAGGCGCCGTCGGGGTCGCTCCCTTGCGGCCTCACCCTGCCCCATGCCTTTCCCTTTAGATCAGGTGTACTGACCTGAGAGGTTAGGTGTGCGGCTGGCCTGGTTGACCTTTAATTGAGTTGTGGCCGCGGGCCGTGATCGTAGTGATGCACCCAGCCGGAGAACTCGGCGCAGCGTTCGGCGTCGCTGGTGTTAGAGCCGTGCGTAGGCCCACCCATCGGCGAGTGTGTAGTGAAATCGCTCCACCTTGCCGTTGGTCTGCGGCCCGCACAGTAGGGTTCTGCGATGTTTGGTGTCCCCGAGCGCGTCGCGAGACGTATGTGACTTTTAGTCGGAGCCTTTGCCGGTCAACATATTTCGAAGAGCAAAACGGCACTGGAGGAGCCAGAAGTTGGCGCGTTTCCAGAAAGCGGCGGCGGTGTCTCTGCGCTCGTCGGGGATCTTGCTTAGCTTCTTTACATCGACATGCACCAGATTGCCGGGGGCTGCCGATTCCATCCTGCGGATAACGCAGCCGGTGAGGCGGTTTAGCCGCCGCAGTCTGGGCGAGCTTGTACTAGCCGAGGACCCGGTGCACCGTCGAGCGCATTCAGACTCAGCAGATAGGCGAGCGCCAGCGGCGCCGCACGCGGACTTTGATGATCCTGCGTTCGGTCTTGGCCGAGGCCTGCTGGAGCCGTGGTGTGGCCGTGAGCTGCGGTCGACCATGCAGCCGGCCCTTCCTGGCGGTAGCGCCGGGTGCACCACGCGGCGGTGGTCACCGCGATCTGCAACCGCTCGGCGGCTCGTCGCAGCGATCAACTGTCTTCGAAGATGCACCGGGCCAAGCGCAGACGGCCGGTTTCCCAACGGAGCGGCATTGCGGTTGTTCAGTAATAGAGTTTGGTTAGCGTTCCTAGGCAGCGCGCGCTCCGCTGGGCGGTCTTCATCGTTTCACGATGCCAAGCCTGCCTTACCTAACTACTGTGGTCAGTGCAGTTAGGTGGGATGAGCGCGCAGAACCTGAGGAACTTTGGAGGCACTCGTTCACAGTTCGCGGTCGCAGATCTCCGATGGTGCGGTGTGCTTTACGTTGTGGGTTGGTGTAGGCGGTACATGTCTGTGCGGCGGGTTAACTGTTTAGACGCGAAGCCTCAGAAACTCGGTCGTCAGCGAAGCGAAGCGGCCCAATATCGCAGCCGCAGTTTCTGCTTTCGGTTTAAATGCGAGCGGGCAGGCACTCGACGGTTTACTGCGACGTTGCAAACGCAGCGGGTGAGCCGCCCCGTTCCGGTTGTTGCCTCGATACCCCAATGATAGCCTTCAGATCAATTGGAAGTTATTGCGAACCGTAGCTCTCTAGCGGGGTGCCGGGTGTCAGGGCGACCGCCCGGCACGGCAAGGTTATGCGGTGCGGTCGACTAAGGGGGCTTATGCGACAGCGGGCGGTACTGACCGGCGGTGCTGGGTTCGTTGGATCGCATCTTGCTGAGCGTCTTCTGGAGCGTGACATCGACGTGGTGTGCGTCGACAACTTTGTAACGGGAACGCCCGACAACGTTGCGCATTTGCAGGTGCATGACGGTTTCCGTTTGGTGAAGGCCGACGTCAGCAACTTCATTTCCGTCCCTGGGCCGGTTGATTATGTGCTGCATTTCGCGTCGCCAGCCTCGCCTGTCGATTACGCCGAACTTCCGATTCAGACAATGAAAGCTGGCTCGCTCGGAACGCTTCATACCTTGGGCTTAGCAAAGGAAAAAGGCGCTCGCTACCTCCTCGCATCGACATCAGAGACCTACGGCGACCCTCTGGTGCACCCTCAACCCGAGACATACTGGGGCAACGTCAACCCCGTCGGGCCGCGTGCTTGCTACGACGAGGCCAAGCGATTCGCCGAGGCGCTCACGGTGTCGTACCGCAAGGCGCATGGGGTCAACACCGCGATCATGCGGATCTTCAACACCTACGGCCCTCGGATGCGCCCCAACGACGGGCGTGCAATCCCGAACTTCATTACCCAAGCCCTGGCAGGCGAACCCATCACCGTCCACGGCGACGGCACCCATACGCGGTCGGTGTGCTATGTGGACGATCTCGTCGAGGGTGCGTTGAACTTGCTGTTCTCCGACCTCGCCGGACCGGTCAACATCGGCAATCCGCATGAACTGACGATCTTGGAATTGGCAGAGTTCATCCGCGAGCTGGCCGGCAGCGAGTCGCCTGTCGAGTTCATTGCCCGCCCTCAGGACGATCCGTCGCAGCGCCAGCCGGACATCACCCTGGCTCGCGCCGAGCTTGGATGGGAACCGCAAGTTGCGCCGCGGGACGGGCTCTTGAAGACGATCGCGTGGTTCCGCGACCTCGCCAGCGGAACTCCGCATGTCTCCGCTCCGACGCCGCTTCAGCCGGCCCACTCGCAGCCCCGGCACAAGGTGGCTGTGATCGGCACCGGTTACGTGGGTGCCGTCACTTCGACGTGCTTGGCGTACCTGGGGCATACGGTGTGTGGCCTGGACAGCGATTCCTCGCGCGCCGGTCAATTGAATAAAGGTCAGGCACCGTTCCATGAGCCAGGTCTGCCGGAAATGCTCGAAGCGTCGCTGGCCACCGGGCGTTTGCGTTTCACGGATCAGCCGGCTGAGGCCCTGTCCGACGCCGACTTCGTGTTTCTCTGCGTAGGCACGCCGCCCGGTCCGGACGGATCGCCGGACCTGGCACAGCTCGAAAGTGCGATCCAGTCGCTTGCGCCCTACCTGCGTGCGGGCGCAGTGATCGTCAACAAGTCAACCGTGCCGGTTGGTTCGGGTAACTGGACTCGCACCATCCTCGAGGATGCGCTTGAAGGTAACCGGCAGTTGTCCTTTCACGTAGTGTCCAATCCAGAGTTCCTGCGGGAAGGCTGCGCCCTCGACGACTTCCTCTACCCGGATCGGATCGTGCTCGGCGGTCCCGCGTCAGATGTCAGCCGCGTCGCCGAGCTCTACCAACCCGTCCTTGATCAATCCTTTGAGGGTGGCCGGCGTGACATCAGCCCGTCGTTGATCACGACCGAACTCGCATCGGCCGAAATGATTAAGTACGCCGCGAACGCCTTCTTGGCGACCAAGATCAGCTTCGCTAACGAGATCGCTCAGTTGTGCGAGGTGTTCGGCGCCGACGTCCGCGAAGTCATCCCCGCGATCGGCGCTGATCACCGCGTGGGCAGTGCATTCCTGAATCCCGGTGTGGGATGGGGTGGATCATGCTTTGGCAAAGACGTGGCTGCCCTCATTTCTTCGGGACAGGAGTATGGCTACACGCCTTCTATGCTCCAGGCGACAGTTGCGATCAACAACGGGCAACGCACGAGTGTTGTGCGCAAGCTGCAGCGCGAGTTGCACATGCTTAAAGGTCGCCGCATCGCGCTGCTTGGCTTGACCTTCAAACCCGGGACCGATGATCTTCGCGACGCCCCAGCCTTGGACATTGCCAAGCGGCTGATTGCCGCGGGAGCAATCGTCTCCGCCTACGATCCAGTGGTCAAAACGTTGCCGGACGAATATGCTTCGGTGCGCATGGCCAATGACGCCTATGAAGCGGCGAACAGGGTTGATGCCGTCGTCTTGACTACAGAGTGGCCTGAATTCAGGCTGCTGGACCCTGCCGGATTGCGTAGGGTGATGCGTGGCGACCTCGTCGTCGACGGACGCAATATCCTGCCAGAAGCTAGCTTTGCCGGATCGGGTCTCCGGCTTACGGGTTTCGGCTGGTAGGGGACGCAGAAGTACTTTTAGGGGGAGATCATGACTGTAGAGGCAACGTCGACGAGATCGGCACCAACCGGCGACGGGCCGGCCAGTGAGGCGGCGTTGGACCAGAGGCCGAACGACACCCACCAGGCGATGAAACTCGGTTTGCGGCACCGCTACTATCTTCAGTTTGCCGACATCGCGACTCTGGCCGTCTCGGCGGTGCTCGGCGCGGTGGCGCTAAATCTGGTCAGCCCCGCCCGCGCCAACTACATCGACTTTGTCAACGCCTCAGTCGATATTGTCGTCGCGATCGCAGCGATGGCCATGGCACTGCATCTTCATGGGCTCTACCGGCGGCCCGCCGCGCGCCTGAGGCCCAGCGAGTGGTGGCGCCCCGGAGTGATCGCGCGGTGCGTGCCCACCGGCGCTCTGCTGGCCCTCTTCATCGACGCGTTCGTCCTCCGCGATGGGCGTGGAATGACGTTGACAGCCGCTGTCGCAATGACGCTGCCTGCAATCCTGCTCGTTCCCCTCGGTCGCCGCCTGATAGCCCGGACGATGGACCCTACGGTCAGCCGCATCCTGGTTATCGGGACAGGCCCGATCTCGGATCGGCTGACGTCGAGGCTGCAACGATGCCCTGACACATTCGTAGTCGGACACGTCGACGACGACGTCGCACCGGGCACCAGCTCTCCTGTGCTCGGCAATCTCAGCGACCTGCCCGCCGTCTGCGCCGCCTACAAGATCGACCGCGTCATCGTCGGGTTCCCCAACACGAGCGACGCCATCGTGTTGGAGGCGCTACGTCAGCTGCAGGGGCGGGTGCCCATATCGGAGATCCCGCGCTACTTCGAGCTGCATAACTGGCGAAGTGAAGCCGAGGAGTTGCACGGCCTCACGCTGATGCACCTGCCAACTGCCTCGTTGGGGCCCAGTGCGCGAATCATGAAGCGCGTAATGGACGTAACACTGGCCACCTGCGCGTTGGTGGCGGCATCTCCGGTCCTGCTCGCGATCGCGCTGGCGATCAAGCTGGACACCCGTGGTCCGGTCTTCTTCCGCCAAGAACGGGGCGGGCAGGGCGGCGTGCCATTCCGGATCTTCAAGTTCCGTTCGATGACGGCCGACGCGTGGCAGAAGCGCAACACCGTCGCACAACTCAACGAGTCAGACGGTCCACTGTTCAAGATGGAGAACGATCCACGGGTCACCCGTGTCGGGGCATTCATCCGGAAGACCAGTCTCGACGAGTTGCCGCAGCTGATCAATGTGGTGCGAGGCGAGATGTCGTTGGTCGGTCCGCGGCCCCTTCCGACGGAAGAGGCAGATCGTATCGATGGCGCCGCCGGGCTTGCACGCCTAGATGCCAAGCCTGGTATCACTGGTCTCTGGCAGGTGTGCGGACGTAGTGACCTCTCCTACGCTGATCTGCAACATCTCGACTCGGTCTATGTCCGGTCTTGGTCCCTTATGTGGGACGTGCGGATTATGGCCAAGACGCCACGAGTCGTGTTCGCGCGAAGTGGCGCCTACTGATTTCGCCATTGAGGCCGCTGCGACGCCGGCGCTCGCAAGGGATCTCTGATTACGTCGAATTGGCGAGTTTGATGATCGGCGGAAGTAGTTCTGCAACGCGACGACCCACGGACTCGAATACATCAAAACTCTGACCAATCGGGTCGAGTACCTCTTCACGCTGTTTCGCGTCGAGCCTCGGCCGCAAGACCGCGAGATCGGCAATGCTTTCCGCGTTGAAATCTGAGGCAAGCCGTGACGCTTCGCCGAGTGTGAACGTCTTATTGAGTTTCTGCGGGCACATTTCCAGAACCCGATCACGATGCGCCGCCGTCATCGTGAGAATCAGGTCGGCATCCGACGCGACTTTTGGCGTCAATTGCCTTGCCGCGAAACCTGATGAGTCTCCGCCGAGCTGTTCAAGAACGATGGCGGCGTCCGCATGCATGGGATGATCGATAACTGCTCTGGTGCCGGCGCTGGACGAGCGGAAGTCAGCTAGTCCCATTTCCGCGGCGTACGCCGCTGCGAGGCGCTCAGCCGTCGGCGACCGGCATATGTTCCCAGTACAAACGAATAAGATGTGCAGCGTAACTCCTCAGCCGTCATGGTCAGCTCCTGTCGGAGCCGGGTGGACATTTACGGCGTTGAGTCTGCCCGATGATCGGCTTTGGGGAGCGCAGTGACTCGGTCGTGCTCTTGATTCGGCAATTCCCGCAGATCTGCGCAGGCTCGTCGGTGCGGTGATCCCGCTATCTGGCTCGGACCTCATCCCGCACGCTTAAGGCGTTTGGTGACTCTGAGGCAGAGCTATGCCCGATGGTCTCGCTGCAACCGCACGGTCGGATGGCATCCGGGTTAGCGGGGTGAATATACGCAAATCCCACCGGTGTAAGAAGAAATGCTGGATTTCCAGGTGTTTGCCTTATTGACCCGTGGGGAACGCTTCCGTGCACTACATTTGCTGCGGGGCGAGGCGACAGGCGGGGGGTTCAGTGCGGGTTGAAGCCATCTCACGTAGGACTGATCCCTGACGGGTTGCGGCGTTGGGCCGACGCCAACGGCGCCACCCTGGCCGACGCGTACCGCCGTGGCGCCGACAAGGTCATCGAGATCCTGCAGGTGCTACAGCGCAACGACGTGCAGACGGTATCGGTCTACAACCTCAGCCGAGCCAACCTGGGACGCACCCACGAAGAGCTTGACGCTGTCTACGCCGCCTCGACCTATTTCTTCACCACCCTGATCCCGTCCCATTTTGACCTTGACCTGTGCAGCGTCCGGCTGCACGGCGATCGGCAAGCATTGCCGCAGACCTACCTGTCCGCGGCTCAGGACATCGAAACGGCGACGCCCACCGGCGGCTTCCGGATCAACATTCTGTCGGCCTACGACGCCGGCGACGAGCTGCGCGGGGCCTGTCAACGCGCGCAGCGCGAAGGCTGCGACATCACCGAGGCCTTCGACATCGGCGACGTGGACCTCGTCATCCGGACCACCCCCGAACCCCTGCTGAGCGGCTTCCTGCCTCTGCAGAGCCAGTACGCCCAGCTGATCTTCCTGGACACACCGCTCAACGAGCTGACGCCGCACCACATCGAGCAGCTCATCGACGATTACCGGCGCTTCCCGCAGCGGCGCGGTCGGTAGGCGCCACCATGAACGCGACCAGGAACCCGCTGATCATCGGCGCCGGCCCCGCCGGTCTCACCGCCGCCCTCGAACTGACGAAGCGCGGAGTGACCCCGAGACTCTACGAGGCGACCTCCCACGTCGGTGGTCTCGCGCGCACCCCACGGGACGGCGACTGGCGGGTCGACCCCGGCGGCCACCGGTTCTTCACCAGAAACGAACAGATTCTGGACCTCTGGAACTCGCTGCTGCCGCCCGAGGAATGGATCTCGGTTCCCCGGCGCTCGGCGATGCTCGTCGCGGGTAGGTATGTGCCCTACCCCCTGGCAGGGCGTGATCTGGTGAAACGGATGGGCCTGCGCAGCGGGATGCGCGGTGCCGGCAGCCTGGCGTGGTCCCGCTTCCGGCGCAGCATGCGGCTCTTCGACAGGACCGACACATTTCGCGAGTGGGGCATCGACGAGTTCGGACGCCACTGGTACGACCTGTTCTTCGACGGCTACGTCCGCAAGACGTGGCTGGCCGACCCCAACCATCTGACCAGCGACTGGGCCAACCAGCGGATCAAGCCGATCGATTGGCGCCGCGCCGACGTCCGTCTGGCCGACCGGGACGTCTTCCGTTATCCCCGGCTGGGTCCCGGCCAGCTCTGGGAAGCGGCGTCGGCCGCGCTGACCGGCGCCGGCGTCACCCCCACCCTCAACTCGACCGTCGTCGCAATCCGTCCCGACGGCCGGCACTGGACGGTCGAGCTGCAGAACGGCGACACCGTGGCCGGCGACGCCGTGTTCTCCAGCATGCCGCTGCGGTTGCTGATCAACAGCCTGGAACCCGAACCGCCCAAATACATTCGGGCCATCGCCGACACGTTGCGGCACCGCTCGGTGATCACCGTCGCCGTAGCGTTGGAGAAGCACTACGACATCCCGTTCAACTGGGTGTACACCCCGGGCCGAGAGTTCCGCGTCGGGCGGATCCAGAACTATGGCCGGTGGTCGAGTGCGCTCGCCCCGCAGGATTGGGGCGGCACCCACCTCGGCCTCGAATACTTCACCCTGCCCAACGACGACATGTGGATCGCCAGCGAAGAAAGTCTGGGCGCCATCGTCGAGCAGGACCTGCGCACACTCGGCGTCGACGACTCCGCACTGGAACACGTCATGATCGTTCGCTCACAGTTTGCCTACCCGATCTACGATCCCGGCCGGGAAAGGAACGTCGCCCGAATCCGCGACTACCTCAAGCAGAACCACCCCACGATGCACCCGATCGGGCGCAACGGCATGCACCGGTACGACAACCAGGACCATGCCATGTTGAGCGCGATGCACAGCGTCGCCCAGTACTTCGGGGAGAACATCGACCCGTGGCGAGTCAACACCGAACTCGGCTATCACGAAGCGGGCCTGCTCAAGAACTAGGGCGATCCCGCGTAAGGCGTTGAACCACGAGACGACTCCGCGAAAGCCCAGTACAGTGCTGCCGTGGGCTACCCGGAGAATGTCCTGGCCAGGGACGAACACGTGGTCCTGCACCGCCATCCACACTGGGGCAGGCTGACCGTCCCGGCGCTGGTGCTGATCATCGCCTCGGCAGCCGCCGCGTTCGTCGCCGCCTACGTGAACACGCTGAACTGGGAGCAGACCGCCAAGCACATCGTGTTCGCCGTCATCGCAGCCATCTGGCTGATCCTGGTCGGTTGGCTGACGGTGTGGCCGTTCCTGAACTGGTGGACCACCCACTTCGTCATCACCGACCGTCGGGTGATGTACCGGCACGGCCTGCTGACCCGCTCGGGCATCGACATTCCACTGGCGCGGATCAACAGCGTGGAGTTCCGGCACGGCTTGGTTGACCGAATGTTCCGCACCGGCACGCTCATCATCGAATCGGCGTCGCAGGATCCGCTGGAGTTCCAGGACATCCCGAGGGTGGAACACGTCCACTCGCTGCTCTACCACGAGGTGTTCGACACGCTGGGCTCCGAAGAGTCGCCGAGCTGAAGCGGCGCACGCCGACTCATTGCCCTAACGTCGATCGGATGATGGGGGATGGCGGGTTCCGATGACTCGCCGTCGCGTTCTCGTTCCCGTCGTGATGGCTCTGGTCGTCTTGTCTGCCCTCCTTGTCAACGGTGTGAGTGGCACCTTGTTGTTCGCGCGTGCGAAGGCGGACCCATTGGCGAAGGCCGACGCCATCGTGGTCCTCGGCGGTGAGCACGACGGCCGCGAGGCCTACGGGCTGGGACTCGCCGAGCAAGGTTTCGCGAAGACCGTGCTGCTCTCGAATCCGTACCACTCACAAGACAAGGTGATGGCAACAGCGTGTCGGCCCCGCAGCGACATCGACGTGATCTGCCGGGCGCCAGTGCCGTCGACCACCCGCGGCGAGGCCTTGATGGCACGCGAACTCGCCGAGGCTCGCGGTTGGCACACCATCATCGTGGTCAGTTGGCGCTACCACCTGCCGCGAGCCCGGCGGATCTTCGACCAGTGCTTCGTGACGCCGGGGCGCAGTGTCATCATGCGCGATGTCCCGCGCGAGTATCCGTTCTCAATGGTCAAGTGGCAGTACATCTTCCTGTACCAGTACGGGGGATGGGTGAAGGCCGAACTGCAAGGGCGCTGCTGAGGGTGCGCCACCTGAGGCGACCAGGGGGCGACATTGACCAGGCACCCGCCCAACCTATGTCGCGACCACGGTGACGGCAGCGCACAGCCCCCAGTAGTAACTTTGGTTAACCTGCTATGCCGCAACGGGGGAGGTGCATTTGCCCGAGTGGTTCATGAGGCGTCGCCGCCGCGAGGACATGCCGACGGTCGACATCGGCGATGTCGTCGTCCCTCAGGACCAGACCGTGCTGCGCACCCTGCTGCAGATCTCCAACGCGGTGCTCACCGCCAACTACTTCGACGAGCTCCTCGAAGTGGTGGCCGAGCAGACACTCGCCGCCCTCGGCGCGTCCTCGCTGGCGATCAGCCGGTGGGAGCGTGACGCCGACATCCTGCGCACCCTCGTCAACGTCGGTGAGACTCAGCCCGGCGATCAGAGGTGGCCTGATTCCGAGACCTACCCGGTGGCTTCCGACCCGCTGTTGACCGGGTTGCTCCAACACGGACAGCCGTACGTCCACGCCGTCGACGACCCTGACTGCGACCCCGCCGCCGCTGATTACCTGCGCGGGCTCGGCAAGGAAAGCGACATCGCCGTGCCCATCATGTTTAACAACGACATGTGGGGCGAGCTGTGGGCAACCGGCACCGACGGTCGGCGCTTCGGTTTCGACGACGTCCAGATGCTGCAGGCTATCGCTGCGTACACCTCCGTGGCGCTGGGCCGCGGGGAACTTTTCACCTCGGTGTGGCGCGACGCCCACTTGGACCCCCTGACCGAGCTGCCGAACCGGCGTGCCCTGCAAGAGCGGTTCACCGAAACGGACTGGGACTCTTGCACTCCCGTGCTGCTGCTGGGTGACCTGGACGGCTTCAAAGAGGTCAACGATCGCGACGGCCACCCGGCGGGCGACGCGCTGTTGATCGCGGTGGCTGACGCGTTCCGCCGCTGCGCGGGTGACAGCGACGACGTCATCGCAGCCCGTCTCGGGGGCGACGAATTCTGCGTGTTCCTGGAGGCCGGCGACTTGGCGGCCGCCGAAGACCTCGCGCGCTGCATCAACCGGGAGGCCGCGGTCGTCCACGAGGCCGGGGTGTCGATCACCTGGGGCGCCGCCGAAGCAGGTCCCACCATCCGCTCGGGGGCGGAGCTGGTTGCGGCCGCCGACGCCGCGCTGATCCGCGCCAAATCTCAGGGCCGCGGCCGCTTCACCTCTGATGCCCGCCTCGCGCCGGTGCCGGCGATCAGACGCCGACGAGACGACGACGGCGCCGCCGACACGCTGATCTCGCGGGTGGCCACCATCGTCAATCAGCACCGCCCGCTGCCGGTGCTCACCGCGCTGGAGATCGCCGCCACCGAGATCTGCGCACAGATCGACGGATCCGGCTGGGCGGTGTCCTACCGCGACCTCGGCGACACCGTGCTGAACATCCACCGCGGCGCGGACCACATCCACGACCTGGATTCAGGGCTGTGCGTGGTCAAGGCCGACGTCGTCACCGGCCCGCACGAGCTCGTCGAGTTTCCGCTGACCGCGCACGCGATGGCCACCGGTTCGGCCCACATCGCCTCACTGGACCTCCCGGACTCCGACTCCGCCGAGAACACGGTTCTGGTGCGCCTGGGGCACCGTGCTGTCGGCCTCGCCGGCGTCAAAGGTGCGGCTCGGAGCTACCTGGTCGAAGTGTATTCGGACACCGGACATGCCGATCTGGAGACGGTGCTCGACTCGCTGCAGGTGCTCGCGCACTTCTGCGTCAGCGTGGCCGAGAGCGGAACCTAGCCTCCGGGGCAGTCAGGAGGTCTTCGACACCCGAGGCTCGTCCGGATCGACGCGACGCTGCGCGCGCCGGCGGCTCTGCCGCATCGGGGTCACGTTGTCGTCCGCAGCGTCTGCGGAGGTCTGAGGGTGCCGCAGCTCGTACTCGTCTTCCAGCGCCTCGGCGATACCGCCGCCGGTGAGCGTGGACTCCAGCGCCTTCTCCGGATTGCGAGCGAACTCGTCGGGAAAGACGAAGCGGCGGAACGCCCAGAACCGGAACGCCATCTGCAGCAGGTTGCCGATGATGTACGCCGAGATGAAGTCGGCGATGTTCTCGGTCATCAACGTGACCATCGGGACCCGGAGCATCAGCACATAGCTCGACACCCACAGCGGGGCCATGCTCAGCAGCACGCCCACCCCGCTGACCCCGAAGAACAGCAAGGCCTCGTGATGACGCTCACGCCCACCGCGGTCGCGGAAGCTCCATTCCCGATTGAGGATGTAGGAGGCGATGACGGCCACGATGCCCGCGATGATCTTCGCAGTCACCGGCTTGGGCTCCAGGATCGTCAGCTTCAGCGTGAAGAACACCGCGAAGTCGATGACGAACGTCGTGGCACCCACGATGGCAAATTTGATCAGCTCATGGTGCCGTTCGGCATAGGGACGGATCGGCCCCGGAAGGCGGCGGATCGTCTCATCGGCAAAGGACACAAGGAGCCAGTTTACGGAACCAACCGCTCAGTTGCCCCATCGCTCGGTTACCGCAGGTCAACGACGTGGTGGACGGCATGACACGATATGTGGCGTGTCGAGAAGCCCTGCCACGCCGCCGGTCGTAGCAATGATCGGCGGCGGACAACTTGCCCGGATGACAGCTCAAGCCGCGATCGCGCTGGGCCAGACGCTACGTGTGCTGGCGCTGCGCAGCGATGAATCAGCCGCCCAGGTGACGCCCGACGTCGTCCTCGGCTCCCACACCGACCTCGACGCGCTGCGCCGCGCCGCCGCCGGTGCGACCGCGGTGACGTTCGACCACGAGCACGTCCCGACCGAGCATCTGGACGCCCTGGTGGCCGACGGTGTCAGCGTCTCGCCGCCACCCGAAGCCCTGGTGCATGCGCAGGACAAGCTCGTCATGCGCCGGCGGCTGTCGGCGCTGGGCGCCCCGGTGCCGCGGTTCGCGGCAGTGTCATCGGCTGAGGACGCGGAGGCGTTCGCCCGCGACATCGGCGGGCCCGTCGTGATCAAGACCGTTCGCGGCGGCTACGACGGCCGCGGCGTCGTCATGGCCGCCGACGCCGACGAGGCGCGCACCGTGGTCGAGCGCTACCTCGCCGACGGGGTGGCCGTCATGATCGAGGAGCGCGTCGCGATGCGCCGCGAATTGGCTGCGCTGGTGGCCCGTTCACCATTCGGGCAGGGCGCCGCCTGGCCGGTGGTGGAAACCGTGCAGCGCGACGGCATCTGCGTCACCGTGATCGCCCCCGCCCAAGACCTGTCCGACGAACTCGGTTCCGCTGCTTCGCAATTGGCGCTGCGGATCGCCTCAGAGCTCGGCGTCGTCGGGGTGCTCGCGGTCGAGCTGTTCGAAACCGTCGACGGCACGCTGCTGGTCAACGAGCTCGCGATGCGGCCCCACAACTCGGGCCACTGGACCATGGACGGCGCCCGCACCAGCCAGTTCGAACAGCATCTACGGGCGGTGCTGGACTACCCGCTGGGCGACACCTCGGCGTTGGCGCCGACGGTGATGGGCAATGTGCTGGGTGCACCGGAGACGCCCGCGATGTCGATGGATGAACGTGTGCACCACCTCTGTGCGCGCATGCCCGATGCCAAGGTGCACCTCTACGGCAAGGAGGAGCGCGCCGGCCGCAAGATCGGCCACGTCAACATCGTCGGCGGCGCCGAGTCGGTGGCGTCCCTGCGGGAGCGCGCCGAGCGGGCGGCACACTGGTTGTCGCACGCGCAGTGGACCGACGGATGGGACGAACACGCATGAGCGCTCCTCGGGTAGGCCTCATCATGGGCAGTGACAGCGACTGGCCGGTGATGTCAGAAGCCGCAGAAGCCTTGGCCGAGTTCGACGTCCCGTTCGAGGTGGGCGTGGTCTCCGCGCACCGCACCCCGGCCCGCATGCTCACCTACGCCCAGGACGCCGCGGGCCGCGGCATCGACGTGATCATCGCCGGTGCCGGCGGAGCGGCGCATCTGCCGGGCATGGTCGCGTCGGCGACGCCGCTGCCCGTCATCGGGGTGCCGGTGCCGTTGGCGCGTCTGGACGGCCTCGACTCGTTGTTGTCGATCGTGCAGATGCCTGCCGGGGTGCCGGTGGCGACGGTGTCGATCGGCGGCGCCCGCAACGCCGGCCTGCTGGCCGTGCGGATTCTGGGCGCGTCGGACCCGTCCTTGCGCGACCGGATGGCGGCGTTCCAGGACTCCCTGGAGCAGATGGTGCTGCAGAAGGACGAGGCGCTGCGTCAGAAGCTGCTGGGGGAGTAGCGAACCAGATTCCTCGTTACTCTGAATGTCATGCCAGGTATTGATGCCCAATCAGCTGCCGTCCGCCGGCTCGTGGTGAAGTTGCTGCTGGAGCTGGTTGACGAGTCAGAGGCGCCCGGCTCGGCGCTGGCCGAGATCCGCGACGAGGGTGTCGATATCGCGATGGCGGTCTTGGCCGACGTTGCCGAACTGGCCGCCACCTCCTTGGTGCAGCTGCACGGAGTGGCCGACGCGCAGGCCACGTTGCACCGGTTGATCGTCGCTGATCTTGAGGAAGAGGCGACGTCGTTCGACACCTAGCGATTCCACGTACTTGGACGGCTGATCAGGGTTTGCGCCAGTAGCCCAGATAACCCTGCGACCAGAACTGCGAGTAACCGGACTGGCGCACTCCTACGTCGCGGTGCCAGCCGCTGTTCTGATCGAACGACTTTCCGTTGTACCAGATTCCGATGTGGCCGTAGCCCGACGTGTACGTCCCGGCTCCCCAGACGAGGATGTCGCCGTTCTGGAAACTTTGGTCGTTGCGCCACACGAATCCGCGCGCGGCCAGCTGCGCGCCGCCACTTCCGCCGGAACGGTAATCGACCGCGTTGCCCCACGCGCCGGACGTGATTCCGTGCACCTGCAGCAGGAATTGGCTGACAAGCGAAACACATTCGCCTGCGAAAGTTCCCGCGGCGTTGGCCACCGTCTTGCCGTACGTGTTGGACACGAACGACGCGACCTTCTGCGCGAAGTTTCCGCCGCTGGTCGGGGGATTGCGCAGCACCCCGGCGTGCCGGTCCCACACCGCGGTCGAGCCGGCGTAGACAACCATGTTGCCGTCGTCCTGAATGACCACTCGGGCGCTGTTCCAGCCGTTGGTCTTCGTGCTCCACACCCCGGTGCTGCCGCTGTACACCACGAGGTTGCCGTCGCCCTGCATCGCGGCGCGCGCACCGGGCTTGCCGTTGGTGCCGGAAGCCCATAGCGCCTTGTGGTTCTGCGCTTCGTCATACAGCACCAGGTTGCCGTCACCCTGCATGTAGAGGCGGAAGCGTCCGTTGTTCGACTGCAGATACTTGCCCACCTCGAGCCACTGGCCGGATTCCAGCGTGTTGGTTGCGGCGGGCGCTTTGGGGCTGATGGGAACAGTGACTTCGACTGTGGCAGAGGCTGATCCGTCGCTTGCCGTCACGGTGAAACGCACGGTGTCCTCGCCGGAGGTCCCGTGTGCGGCTTCCCGTGCGCTCTGCGTCGGTACGAACACGAACCGGCCTGTGGTGGCGTCGACGGCCAGCGACCCTACACCGGGGTTGACGCCGGCGCCGATGCCGTACGTGAGCGCAAAGCCCTCGGGGTCACTGACCTCGACGTAGCCTTCGACCAATCCGTCGCTGTCTCTGAAGCCGTTGAGGACGAATCCCGGCGTGCGCGCTACCGGCGCCTTATTGGAGCCTGGTGGGGCGATCTTCACGCTTACGGTGATGGTGGCGATGCCACCGTGCCCGTCGTTGACGGTGACAGTGAAGCGGTCGCTGCGCTTGGACAGACTGGTCGCCGCAGCGCGCGCCTCCGGGGTGGGCGTGTAGACGAAGCTGCCGTCGGAGCCGACGACGACGCTGCCGCGTGCGGTGGTAGCCGGCGTGGAGTAGGTGACGACGTCGCCGTCACGATCGCTGGCGGTGATCTTCCCGGTCACGGCGCCGGTGGCCGGATTGGCTTTGCCTATGGTGGCTTTCGCGGAGGGGCGGGCATTCAACGGTCGGACGGGCAGGTCGAAGTAGGCCGTGACGGAGCCGCCGTTGCCGTCGCTGGCGATGATCGTGACCCTGTCGAAGAAGACGGTGTTCGGGATGCCTGCGATGGAATGACGGAATGCCACCGTCGGGGTGTAGGTGAAGTTGCCACGCGAATCCACGGTGGCGGCGCCCTTCTCCGGGGCTAACACGGTGAAGGTCAGCTTGTCGCCGTCGCTGTCGGTGACGCGGACGCGCCCGGTGATCCTCGACGTCGAAGAGCTTGGCTTGCCGGCGTAAGTGGATGTCAACGTCGGTGCGGTGTTGGGTACTGCTGCTACGAAGGACGATTGCTCCGAGTCGACGGGACGACGCGCCGCGCCTAGCAGCGACCACAGCAGTGTTGCGTCGCCGGGGTGCTGCGGAGGCGCGGCCGGGGAGGTGTCGACGGCAGTGGTCAACACGCGCTGGGTCACCTTCGGCGCGGCGTCCGTGGTCACGGCGACGTCCGCGGCGGGCTCGGCCGTAGTGACCGGTGTGGCCGCAGGTTCGGTGTCGACAGTGATCTCAGATGCATCCTGCTCGGGTGCTGCCATCTCCTCGGGCTCGTCAACCTCGGACTGCACCTCCGTCGGCAGGTCTTCGACGTCGTCAGCCTTCTTGTGGCGACTGGACGGCGAGGGTGAGGCCTCCTGAGATGCGGCGATTTCATCGTCGTCGTCAGACGATGCGGAGGTCGTCTGGCTCTCAGCACTGTCGGAGGTCCCGCGGCCTGAACGCGTCTTGACGGTGCCGGCGTCGACAGATGACGACGTTTCGCTGTCGGCACTGGACGAGGACGATGCGTCGGGCTCGGCCCACGCCGTGCCCGGCGATGATCCGAGTGCGATGCCGATTCCCAGCGCCACCGCCAGGGCACCAACTCTGCCTACGTACCGTCCGTGATCCACGCTGCCCCCGCCCTCGCGCATTGCCAAAACATTTCCCAGCGTCACGTTCTTGAGTGTTGCGCCACGTCAAGATGGTCTCGCCACGTTGATCTGTGTCTCGCACCTGTTGCTGTGAGACCGCAGCGATTACATCATCATGAGCGTCAATTTGCGCTGGAAACTTCTCGCGCGCCGCCCAAAAAGCATCCGATCGGATGACACGGCGCCTCAGGCGTAGCCCAGCGCCGCGTTCTCACTGCGGATGCGGACGCCTAGCACCACGGCGTTGGCCACGCTGAACACGATTGCGGTCAACCACGCCGAGTGGACCAGAGGCAGCGCCGCCACCTCGACGGCGACTGCCGTGTAGTTGGGGTGGTGCAGCCACCGGTAGGGTCCGCCTTGAACCAGCGGCGCATCGGGAATCACGATGAGGCGCGGGTTCCAGTGCTTGCCCAGCGTCGCCACACACCACCAACGCACGGCGGTGCTCGCCGCCACCAGCGCCACCATCGGCCAGCCGAGCCACGGGATGAAGGGCCGGTGCATGGTCGCCACCTCCACGACGCACGAAACCAGAAGCAGCACATGCATACTCACCATGGCGGGATAGTGCCCGCGGCCGAACTCGCGCCCGCCGTGGTCGAACGACCATCGTGCGTTGCGTCGTGACACGACCAGTTCCACCAGCCGCTCGACGCCGATGAGCAGAATGAAGACGTAGTACACCATCGTCTCGCCTACCAGCTCAGCAGCAGTAGCTCGAAGCTGAAACCCGGCCCCATTGCCAACATCACGCCGAACGAGCCCGGCGCAGGAGGCTGCGCCGCCGTCCGCGCCAGAACGTCGAGCACCGACGCCGACGAGATGTTGCCGTGTTCGCGCATCGAGTCCCAGCTGTGCCTGAGCGCGCCTTCGGGTAGTCCGACCGCGGAGTCGATGGCTTCGAGCACTTTGGGCCCACCCGGGTGACAGACCCACGTGGAAATGTCCTGTCTGGTGAGTCCATGGTCGGCGAGGAAGGTGTCCACCTCAGCGGCCAGATGGTTCTGTGCCATGAACGGGACCTCCTTCGACATCACCAGTTGGAAGCCGGTCGAGCCGACGTTCCAGCCCATGACGTCCACGGTGTCGGGGAACAGCGTGCTGTGGGTGGCGACGACGCGTGGTCCCTGGTGCGGTGTCGACGGACTGCGTTGTGCCCCAGCGGCAACGACGGCTGCGGCGCCGTCGCCGAACAGGCACAGGCCGATGAGGGCGGGGATCGAGGTGTCGTCTCGCTGCAACGTCAACGAGCACAGCTCAACCGAGAGCAGCACGGCCACATGGTCGGGGAAACCGCGAAGGTAGTCGTTGACTCGGGCCAGGCCCGCCGCGCCGGCGACACATCCGAGACCGAAGAGCGGGATGCGCTTGACGTCGCGTCGCAGTCCCAGCCGGGTGGCCATCCGAGCGTCCAGGGTGGGTACTGCGACCCCAGTGCTCGACACGGTGATGATCGCGTCGATGTGGTCTGCATCGAGATGTGCTGCGGCCAGCGCCGAACGCACCGCCTGCTCGCCGAGATCCGCGGCCACCTCGAGGTATGCAGTGTTGGCTTCGGTGAACCCGCTGAGGGGGTAGCGGTTCAGCGGGAGCGCCAGGTTGCGGTGTTCCACGCCGCTGGTCTGGGCGAAGCGTGTGAACGCGGGGTCGGTGAATGCGCTGAGCTCGCGCGTCACGTCGTCCTGGGTGTACCGGTGTGGCGTGAACGCCACCGCGGTTCCGGCAATGTGCGGAGCCGCCGGAAAGCGCACCGTCGGCGATTGGGGAGGGGTGTGAAATGTTGTATCAGTCATGCGCGATCAAACGAGAGATCGCCTCGAAATGGTTTCAGAAAGCGGCCCATCGTGAAATTGTCCACATGAAATAGCGCGGCATTATTATGGTGGTATAACCGCAGTTCAGAGGGATTTTTCTGTGAATTACTCCAGGAATTCAGCGGTGATTTCCCAGAAATGATGGCCTATCTTGGCGAGTGCTGAAATTGCGAACGGGCGTTTCTTTTTCGGATCGGCGCCACCGCCGCCGTAGATCATCGGCGACGTAGCAGGCGAGCGTCATCGCGCTGAAGTGCGGTGTCCGGCGAGGTATTCGACTGGATGCGCATCTGCCCAGGGCGTCTTAGGTCCGGGGTGCGCGCGGCGAGTCCGCGTGGGGGTTGAGACGTGCTCGGTCCGAGGCCGCCAATGCGTGGTCGCAGAGCGAAAAATGGACGGCTGCGTGTTTGCCTAGCTAAGTTCTCGCGGGTGTTGTCCGAGCACGGGATTGACGCTCACGTAAGGCTCGAATTTGCCGGTGTGATGTCTCCCACACAAAAGTGCTTCCCTCGGGAAATGCCCGACGTCAGGAGGCGAAGAGAGCGAGGACAGGCTGCGGGGTCGTCACCGGAATCTCCGGCTGAAGGTGGTTCGCCTGCACCTCGTGGATCGCCGCATCGACTTCGGCGGAGCCGCGCGACCAGCGCTTAGGGCCCGTCCAGCCGCAGTCGCAAGATGCCGTTCTGCGGAAGGCGTCGCCGACGATGTACGTGTGCATACAGTCGAAACTAGGCATAGAGCCTGAGGACAGACCACTACCGCTGCTGAATTTTCACTGAGATGGTGCAGCCCCGAAATTCGCGTCCCGCCGCGAGCGCGCTAAAGTTACCGACGAGTAGCAAGGAGATGAAGATGGCTAGTTGGGCCGGGAATCCGTCGTTCGATCTGTTTCAGTTACCCGAAGAGCACCAGGAGCTGCGGGCAGCGATCCGAGCGCTGTCGGAGAAGGAGATCGCTCCGCACGCCGCGGACGTCGACGAGAATTCGCGCTTCCCGCAGGAGGCCCTCGATGCACTGAATGCGTCGGGCTTCAATGCGGTGCACGTACCGGAGGAATTCGGTGGCCAGGGTGCGGACTCCGTCGCGGCCTGCATCGTCATCGAGGAAGTCGCTCGCGTCGACGCGTCGGCGTCCTTGATCCCGGCGGTCAACAAGCTCGGCACCATGGGCCTGATCCTGCGCGGCTCCGATGAGCTGAAGAAGAAGGTGCTGCCGTCGATCGCCTCGGGTGAGGCGATGGCGTCCTACGCGTTGTCGGAGCGCGAGGCCGGCAGCGATGCCGCCGGCATGAAGACGCGTGCCAAGGCAGACGGTGACGACTACATCCTCAACGGCGCCAAGGCCTGGATCACGAACGGCGGCAAGTCCAGCTGGTACACGGTCATGGCGGTCACCGACCCCGACAAGGGCGCCAACGGTATCTCGGCGTTCATGGTCCACATCGATGACGAGGGCTTCACTGTCGGGCCCAAGGAGCGCAAGCTCGGCATCAAGGGCTCGCCCACCACCGAGTTGTACTTCGAGAACTGCCGCATCCCCGGCGACCGGATGATCGGCGATCCCGGCACCGGCTTCAAGACCGCACTCGCGACGCTGGACCACACCCGCCCGACCATCGGCGCTCAGGCCGTCGGCATCGCGCAGGGCGCCCTGGACGCGGCGATCGAATACACCAAGGACCGCAAGCAGTTCGGCAAGTCGATCAGCGAATTCCAGGCGGTGCAGTTCATGCTCGCCGACATGGCGATGAAGGTCGAAGCCGCACGGCTGATGGTCTACACCGCAGCGGCCCGCGCCGAGCGTGGTGAAGGCAACCTCGGCTTCATCTCCGCGGCGTCGAAGTGTCTGGCTTCCGATGTCGCTATGGAGGTCACCACCGATGCTGTGCAGCTGTTCGGCGGCGCCGGGTACACCATCGACTTCCCCGTGGAGCGCATGATGCGTGATGCCAAGATCACCCAGATCTACGAGGGCACCAACCAGATTCAGCGCGTCGTGATGAGCCGGGCCCTGCTGAAGTAGGGCCTGCGCTCGCGGAGCCTTCGCGAGAGTGCCTCTGCGGTAGTGCGACACGCGTGTCAACTACCGTGAGGGCACGCTCGCGGAGACTCAGTCGGCCGGCCTCAGGTGCGTGATGTCGCCGGCGGACACCGTCACCGTCGTCCCGTCAGTGTCGATCAACAGCCGCCCGGCATCGTCAATATCTGTTGCCACGCCGACGATTTCGGTGTCGTTGGGCAGGATGGCCCGGACCCGGGTGCCGATGGTCGCGCTGACGCTGCGATAGTCAGCGGCCAGCGCAGCATCAGCGCCGCCGGTGGCGCGCCAGTCCCGCAGTCGAGAGCTGAGCTCCTGCAGCAGCGAGCACGCCAAGACGGTGCGATCAGCCTCGTAGCCCAGCATGCTCAACGACACCGCTTTCGGGTCGGGCAGTTCGTCGGCGGTCAGGCTCACGTTCAGACCGAGCCCCACGACGATCACCGGGGCGGACACTTCGGCCAGGATTCCCGCCAGCTTGCCGGCCCCGACCAGAACATCGTTGGGCCACTTCACTCCAGCGTCCACGCCGTAGGTCTCCCCAACGGTGTGCGCAACGGCCAGACCCGTCAACAGTGGCAGCCACCCCCACGCCGCAGGCGGTACCCCGTGCGTGTCGACGCCCACCGACATCGAGATCTGCGAACGCGGCGGCGCCGACCAGGCGCGGCCGTGACGGCCCCGGCCCGCGCTCTGATGTTCGGCGAGAAGCACGGCGCCGGCGATGTCCTCACCGGCGGCCGCACGCGCGATCAGGTCGGCGTTGGTCGAGCCGGTCTCGTCGACCACGTCGACGCGTCGCCACTCGGTGCCCGAGATGGCGCCGCGCAGGATGTCGATGTTCAGGCGGGGACGGTGAGGTGCGGACACGTGCCGAGGGTAGCGCCGTCGCCCGTAGTAACCCGAGGCGAGGCGTCGACGGCCCTGAACGTCGGCGTGGTCAGGGTTGGCCGATCACGCGTAGTTGAAGATCGTCTGTCCCTCGCCGATGAAGGCGACGTAGATCGACGCGGCCGCGAATGCCGGGAATCCCATCAGAACCGGGACCGCCGCGTCCTCGACGACACTCGGAGTGTTGGTTCGGGTGGTCGTGTAGTCGAAGAGGAGGGTTTCACCGTCCTCGGTGTAGACGGAGATCTTGGTTCCCGCGGGCACACTGTCCGCGCCGTTCGTCAGGGACCTCGGAACCCAACCGAAGATCCCGCCCGAGTCGATCCATGTCTGGAGGACCTTGGCGTCGTTGTCTCCGACCTTCACCGTCAGGTTGTTGCTCGGTGCGCCGTCGAGGGTGACGCGTGCCGCGTACGGGTTGGGGCCGAGGATCGCCCGTCCGCGCCGTTCCTCGATGAGTGCCCCCATGCCGAGCAGGCCCGGAAGCGCCAACAACGGATTGCTCGGGCCCCCACCGGCTTTCGCTCCGATGCCGAGGATGCCCTGGTAATCGCCGTTGGTCGTGGACAGGGCGTACCAGGTGTCCAGCGTGACGACGTTGATTCCGGTGGGCGCGGTGACGACGTCGTCGTCCACAGCGATGGGGATGTTGTACGTGTCGTACTCGTACTTCAACGAACAGTTGCCGTAGCAGCTGGAGCCGTGCGCGACCGGTTTGCCGAGGTTCTCGAGGCCGATCACCTGGGGGTTGATCACCAACCCCAACGACCCGGTGTCGAGAAGGACGTTGACGAACTTCCCGCCGTTGACCGACAGCTTGAACACCGGGTTGACCCTGCGCACACCGTCGACCTCCTGCATGTCGAGGTCGAGGATCTGGTAGACGAGTCCGTTGTCGGAGGCCTCATCGATCAGTTTGGCGATCTCGGCCATGGATTCCCGCGGGCCGAACAGTCCGACCAGGCCGAGCCACTTCTCGGCGGCCTCAAGCTGATCCTGGACGCGAACGGTGCGCATGATGCTGGCCTCGATGCGCTGCCCGGCGATCCAGTGGGCGAACGGGTTGTCGACCGTGGCCGCGAATTGCTGTTGCAGCAGCGCGTAATTGTCCTGCCAACGCTCCAGCGATGTGTGGGCGCCGCCCAACCACATCTGGGGGAGGATGGCGGCCAATCCGGCCAGAATATTGCCGCTGTCCCAGGTGGCCTCGTTCAGATCTGTCCGCGCTTCGGTGATCTGCTCCAGCGCAAGGTCGACGGTGTCGGTGCCCTCGGAATCGTCGACGGCTTGGGTCTCGACCGTGACGAGATCCTGGGCGCTGTTGGCGCGGGCGCTTGCTGGAACCGTGGTGGGTGCTGCGTCGTCGGTGTCGTCGACATCTTCGTCCGCGTCAGACTCATCGACGTCGGGAACGGGCTCATCGTCATCGGCGTTGGAGACAGCGCTTTCGGCGTCGATATCGGAGACATCGGCGTCGGCGTCGGACTGTGCTGACTCGGACGTCGTGTCGTCGGCTTGGGGCGATGACGAGTTGGTCGACTCCGCGGTGTCGCGACTCTTTGCCGAGTCGACCCCGGCGCTGGCGGCGGTCTCGTCAGGCGCTGCGTGTGCCGTGGCGGCGCTCGCGATGCATACGCCCGTGACGATAGCGGGGGCGGCAAGGGCCGTTGCTGCCCAGCAACTAATTTTCACGCACGTCAGTACAGCATTTCCAGCGCATCCCGCGGCCGCTTTCGTTCGATCTCGCCAGGATCAACAGATGGCCCAGCGCCACTCGCCGGCGCAACTTGGTTCCGCCCTCATGGGGGTATGGGGGCAAGCGGTGGTCAAATTAGGCGAATGCGCAGATAACAAACGGAAGCGGCAACTGACTTTGCGAGCAAGTCGTACGCACTGTGGTGCGGTATCCCAGCGCGGCGGCTCCGTCGGCAACGCCGTGCGTCCGGCTGCCTGCGTGGACGGGTGGGGACAGCTGTCGCGCACGGGCTACGCGCAATGGCGTTTGCCGCAGGACATTCCGCTGGAACGGACGCTGCGAACAGGTGGTCTCCTCTAGTCTCGGAGCTGAGGGGGCGAACTGTGAAACGAGGACATCCGGACAGAGCACTGGCTCGGTCCGGCCGCGCGTTGCCCTCATGAGGTGGACTCGATTCGTTGCTGCTGCAGCGCTTTTGATCGCGCTCGCCGGGTGCACTCGAGAACCGCCGCCGTATGAATCTCGCTACACCACCCCGCCGCCCGCTGCTCCACCACCGCCACCACTACCGCCAGGCGCATCCTTCGTCGATGACTTCGGGCGTCCGGACACCACACGGGGACTGGGCGAGGGGTGGAGCATGCGGGAAGCCCGCGAAGACGGTTCCGTTCTTCCAGCAGAGACGGGTGCTTTTCTTCGAAATGGCCACTACGTCTCTTCCGACGACAGCGGCGTCTATGCGGTCCGCACCTTCCGCGACACCGTTCGTCGAGTGGGTGTCGAGGGACGCTGGACCCGCATCGGCGAAGGCGGCGACGAGACGCTGATCATGGGGATATCGGCGGACGAGAACCTGGAAAGCAACTACGTGAACTTCACTGTGACTCCAGCAGGATGGGTGGTATCGACGCGTCGAGACAACGCCGATCCCCGTGTCGTCGTCAAGGGCAGTTTCAGCCCTCCTCTGGAGTTGAACCGCACGTACCGATTCGAGTTGGACGCCGCGGACGGAACGGTGACTATTCGGGTGCCGGGAGCTGAGAAGAAGGCAAAGCTCGGAACGATCGGCTTGCTGGGTGACCGCGCATATTGGCAGCACTACTCTGACCCTGCGGAAATCCCGATCGGTGCGAAGTTCTGCGTCGACGTGTTATGGGCCGTCGAACAAGACCAACCCCTGACGGCAATTCCCGTTGGCGGCTGAACTCAGTTCGGTCCGTGTCGACGTCGACCAACGTTGAGATCTGCAAACGCGGGGGAGCCGACCAGCGGCGTCGATCCAGTCTCATCGACAACATCTGCGCGCCGCCACTCGGTGCCCGAGACGGCGGCGCGCAGGATGTCGAGGTTGAGTTCTGGACGGTGAGGCGCGGGCACGTCGCCGAGGTCAGCGCCGTGCCCGCACCTACAAGGGTTACCGGTAGTTGAAGACGGTCTTCCCGTCGCCGCTGTAGTCGAAGTAGACCGTCGTCTGGCTGAACGGCATGTACCCGGTGTTGAACCTGTCGTCCGCCTCGGTGTCGAGGACGTCGGGACTGTTCCTCGACGTGGTGCGGTACGAGTACAGCAACGTCTCGCCATCCTCGGTGTAGACCGAGATGAGAGTGCCCACCGGCACGTTCGGCGCACCGTCGACGACGTAGTCCGGGATCGAGCCGAAGATCCCTCCGGTGTCGACGAACCCGTTCACGTACTTGGGGTCGTAGTCTCCGACCTTGACGAGCAGCGGCGTCGACGGCGCTCCGTCAAGTTCCACGCGGGCTGCGTACGGGTTCGGGCCCAGAATGACCCGGCGACGACGCTCGTCGATCAGCACGCCCCGGCCCAGCAGACCGGGCAGCGCCGCGAAGGGATTCACCGCTCCCGGCCCGCCCGCATTCGGGCCGACCCCGAGGACGCCGCGATAGCCGCCGTTCGTCTCTTCGAAGCTGTATGTCGACTCCAAATCGACGATCAGAACCGTGGTTTCGCCCGACGTGATGTCGTCACCGACCGTGACCGTCGTGCCGTAGGGGTGGTAGTACGTCACGACCGAGCCGTCGCCGTAGCTGGCTTCGCCACGCGGTCCCGTCGGGCTTCCGATGTTCTCTGTGCCCACGTACTGAGGATCGATCACGAGTCCGAGGGAGCCGCTGTCGAGGAGCACCGGGACGGGGTCGCCGCCGTTGATCGAAATGTAGACAACCGTCTCGGTGCGGACGCGATAGCCGTCCGCTCGGTATTGCAGGTCCATGTCGAGGATCTCGTAGACGAGACCGTTGTCGCTGGCCTCATCGATCAGCGCAGCGATCTGTGCCGCAGCCGTGCTCGGCCCGAACCACCCGACGACAGGGACGAGTTTCTCGGCGAGATCCATCTGGTCTTGTGCCCGCATGGTCCGATTGATGCTGTTCTCGATCCGCATCCGAATGATGGCGTTGGCGAACGGGTTGTTGAGCGTTTCGACGAACTCCTGCTGCAGCCGCGCGTGGTTGTCCATCCACCGTTCCAGGTTCGTCTGGGCGCCGCCGAGCATCATCTGCGGGAGGATCGCGGCCAGGCCTGCCAGGAAGTTGCCGTCACCCCAGGTGGCGGCGTACAGGTCCTCGCGGGCCTGGTCCAGCTGGTCGATCGCCAGTTGGACGGTGTCGGTGTCGTCATCGTCATCGTCCGGGTCTGCCGGATCATCGTCGTCGTCGACGGGAACGTCGGGGTCGTCGTCAGCGACGGGTTCGTCGTCGTCCTCGACCAGGGCGGCGGTATCAATGGTGACCAGGCTTTCGGAGCTGGTCTCTCGGGTGCTGGGAGGGACGAAGTGCGCACCGCTGGCGCTCTTCTCGTCGCTGTCGTCATCAGCGTCGTCTGCATCGGCGTCGTCGGTCTTGCCGCCCTTGACGTCGGTGTCGGCCTTGTCGCCCTTGTCGTCGTCCCTCTTGGTATCGCGCCCGGATCGCTGCTTGGAATCGGTCGATGTGTCGTCTGATGAGGAGGTCGACGCGGCGCTGTCGCTCGACGCAGAGGCGGAGCTGCTGCCCGTGTCGTCCGGCGCTGCCTGGGCAGTGGAAGCGGTCCACAGGCAGACGCCTGTGGCGATTGCGGGGGTGGCCAGGGCGGCCGCTGTCCAGCTACTCAATTTCATGCGCCACAGTAGATCATGAATTCATTCTCGCGAGATGACGCAACCGTAATTTTTGTTGAATCCTCTATCTGAGTGCAATCAGATCGGAAAATCATCGGTAGAAACGGCTTCAAACAGCAATAGTGACAGCATTTGTCTTGACATTTGTACTGTCTAAGAATTACCGCAGGAGAGGCCTGCTGGTAACCCAGCGTTCAGCGGCAAACTCGTTTACCACGTTCTAGAGAGTAGTGGCGCTTTGCGGGCCGCACTCTATCCGCATTGCGAAAATGCGCAAGTCAGAGCGATTAAGACCAACCGCTGACCCCGACACCGGCCGCCAGTTGAACTGAGGTGATTCCGCGGCGGTAATGCCCGACGCCCACAGGATTGGGGTAGGCGCAGCGCCGAGGGGGGCTCGGCGCCGCGCCTACTGGTCTCTTATTTGTAGTTGAAGACGAGCCTTCCGCCATTGGTGAAATCGGTGTAGATAGGTGTCACCGCGAACGGGGTGAACCCCAGGATCGCGTCCGTGGCCTCTGGGTCGATGGCCGGCGTGTCTTTGCCCGACGTGCGGTAGGAGAACAGCTCCACTCCGTCGGGGGTCGACACCGTAATCAGCGTGCCGTTGGGCAGACTTGTGGCACCGTCCACCAGTGACGCCGGGATGGACCCTTCGATGCCCCCGGAGTCAACCCACGTGTCGAGGAGCTGCTCGTCATAGTCGCCGATCTTGACCCTCAACGGGTTGCTCGGGGCTCCGTCAAGTGTGACGCGCGCGGCGTAGGGATTTGGCCCCAAGATCGCGCGGTTGCGCCGCGGATCCATCAGTACCCCCTGGCCGAGAAGCCCCGGCAGGAACGCGAGCGGATTGGACCTGCCGGCGGCACTCGGTCTCCCGGAGTTGGGGCCGATGCCGAGGATGCCCTGGTAGTCACTGTTGGTCTGCGACAGCGCATACCAGGTGTTCAAGGTCACGACCTTGATAGGTGACGGTGCGCTCGTGACGTCGTCATTGACCGTGACCGGGATGTTGTAGACATCGTAGAAATACGGAACCGAACAGTCGGCGAAGCAGGCCCAATCGCGGGCGATGACCGGGCCGAGTTGCTCCAATCCGATCACCTGCGGGTTGATGACCAGCCCGTACGAGCCGGTGTCCAGCAGAACGTTGACAACTTCGCCGCCGTTGATGGACATCTGAATGATCGGGTTGATCCTGGGAATGCCGCTGGCGTTCTCCATGTAGACGTCCAAGATCTGATAGACCAGCCCGTTTTCCGACGCCCGGTCGACCAGCGAGGCGATAGCGGCCATTTCCTCGCGCGGGCCGAACAGCCCGACCACCTTGAGGAACTTCTCGGCTGCCTCCAGCTGGTCCTGAACCCGAATCGTCCGTTGGATGCTGGCTTCGATCCGCTGTCCGGCGACCCAGTGCGCGAACGCGTTGTCGACTGTGGCCGCGTATTGCTCCTGCAGCAGAGCATGATTCAACTGCCACCGCTCAAGGGACGTGTGGGCACCGCCCAGCCACATCTGGGGAAGCATCGCAGCCAGGCCGGCCAGGAAGTTGCCGCTGTCCCACGTGGCTTCCTTGAGGTCGTCACGGGCGTCGGTGATCTGCTCCAGTGCCAGGCTGACAGTGTCGATTGAGGGAGCGACATCGTCGTCGTCATCGTCATCGACGGTTGCGTCGAGGGTGACGAGACTCTGGGTGTACTTGGCATGGGTGCTCGCAGGTGCCGCGGCGGGGTCTGCCGGGTCGGCGTCTTCTGCGTCGGCCTCGGCCTCGGCCTCGGCCTCGGCGTCGACGTTGGGGCCGGAGTCTGAGTCGTCGACCTCCACATCGGTGTCGGACTCGTCGCGATCCACATCATCGTCGGCGTGGGTGCGGCTCTTGACGCCTTTGGCATCCTCGGACTCGGCGTCACTGTCAGCTGCGTCGTCGTCATCGTCCCTCGTCGTGGCCTTCGACTCGGAAGCAACTTCGCTGCGCGTACTTGATGGGCCCGCAGTCTTGGAGGTCTCACGGTCACTGGTCGAGCCAGCGCTCACGCTGGCGGTGGTGTCATCAGGCGCCGCTTGTGCCGTGGCGGCACTCCACATGCACACACCCGTGGCGATAGCGGGGGTCGCGAGGGCAGTTGCTGCCCAGTTACTTATTTTCACAGCCGTTAGTAGATCAGCCCTGGCACCTACTGCCAGTATTTTTGAGCGATGTCGTCAAGATTTAACCTAAAGAACCTGATAACAACTGCATGTCCGCGGGACGGCCTCAGGTTGGTGAGGCGTCAATCCAATGTTGCGCGGTGGAAGTGGCAAATATCCAGTTAGCGAATGAATCTGGTAATCGGCGTTGCGGCCGCTGGCCCGCCCGGCGAGGCTGCGGTGCACGTCAGCGAGCTTAGGTGCACTACGGAAAAGCGATAACCGCAGCGCGATCAGGCCCCGGAAGATAAGCGCCCCACTGCGCTATTGTGCATTTGCTGTGACGCCCAAAGGTCCCAGCGTGGTGCTGTCCGTTCGAGGGAGAGCCGTCCACCCGTCGGCATTCCGAGATAGGCGGGCGGTGTAGGGACATGACGAGAGCAGTGGCCGCCCGGTCTGTGCCAGGGTCCGCGATGAGCGGTCTAAATGCCTGAGGTCTGTCGAGGTTTCTCGGAAGCGGGGTTGGCCTCCACTGACTTCCGAGTGGCGACGCGCGCTCCGGCTGCCCGGTTGAGGGCATTGAAGCCGAGAACAAAGGCCACAATCCCCGCCACCAGCCAACCGGCTGCAAATATCCACTCCCACGCATCTCGTGGTGGGGTGAACAGCCAGTACATGGAGCTTGCGACAACTGAATAGCCGCTCAGGAGGTAGGACCTGCCTTCGCTACAGGCATCCCACCCCGGGTGGCGGCTGTTGAGCAGATGCCAGATCGCAAGCGCGAGGACGACCGCTGCTGCAATGACGGACGACACCATCGACGGCCCCTAACGACAGGCCCTCGGTGCCTGGGTTGCCAAGGGCGCTGCTTTGCCAGACATCCATCGCGTGAAGCAAAAATTGTCATTCGCGTCAGTCGAGGAGTGGTCTGGCGATTTAAACAATAAGGTCAAAGTTAAATTTTCGTCAACGTATGGAAACGTGGCTGTGTCCACGCGTCGGTGTTCAGAAGTTCGCTGAAACGGACGATGCTCGGCATATTGCGATGCGACGGGCTCGTGTTACAGGTGTGACAACGTGTGTGGCCCATGAGGCGCACGAGGCTATTCAGCTACCCGCAATTACGGAATGGTCATGGTGTCGAACGGGTGATTTTCTCCGCCTCGCTGCGTCGCTTCGCCGCACCCGGATCGGAGTTTGCCACCTGTACCAGAGACGCGCCGACCACGTATGACGCGAGCAGACGGTCGATGACGTCGTCGGCGGTATCCCAGCGCGCCGTCGACAGCACGCGGTCGGTACCCGTGATGCCCTGCGCGGCCGCCGACGCCTGCGCCGCGGCGAGTACGTCATCCGGCGAGCGGCCGTCCAGCGCCGGCCCGGGCGCGCGTTCCGGCACGATCTGATCACCGTGCACCCGCACCGCCGTCGCATAGTCCGTAAGCCCCACGGCCAGATCGGGCACGGGCTTACCGAAGGGATCCAGCGACAGCACCGCGATCTCGCCCATCCCGACGGCCATGTCCGCCGAGTCGATTCGGTCGGCCGTGCACAGCGCGATGGCCGCGTCCCCGTCGTAAACCGCTTCGGCCCCGATCCACCAGATCCCGAACAACACCGCCGCGGTCTGCCAGTGCGCGGGCAGCAGCACCGCGACCCGGCTGCCAGGGGTGGCGCCCAGCTCGTCGCGCAACAGATTGCCGGTCTTGGCCGCCCAGTTGGCCAGCGTCGCCGTCGACAACTCGATGCGCTCACCGGTGGCGTCGTCGTAGTAGGTGATGCGCGGACCCGCCGGGTTGGAGGCCATCAGCGGATCGAGGATGGCCGAGCTGAGGTTGGTCACGTCAGTTGACGCACTGAGGATCGTTGGAGCCCGCCGTGATGATCGGCGACGGCGGCGGAATCATGTCGCCGTCCCCGGACACGTCACTCGAGGTGCTCGGGTCCGCGCCCATCAGCGTCACATCGGTGCCGTCGAGCCCCGCTCCGGGACCGGTGTAATCCGACGACAGCACCACCCGCACCGAGCCCTCCGGAATCGAGGTGTCCTCGACCACCGGCAGCCCGCCGAGCTCCAGCGCCACCGCCTGTGCGCCCAGGTCGTCGACCTTGGCGGCCTGCACCTGACTGTTGGTGACCTTGGTGCCCTCGTTGTTGCCGACGTTACCCTCGCCGAAACCCTTGCTGGATAACACATGTGCGACCGCGGCGGCCAGGCCGTTGATGTCGGTGTCGTTGACCACCTCGACCGTGGTCTTGTCGTTGCTGTAGGTCAGCTCTTCGGTCTTACCCTCGTCCTGATCGTGCAGCAGGCTGGTCACCCAGTCCTTGACCTCGGTCGGGTCGACGCGCACCACGCTCTGCATCCCATCGTCGCTCCAGCCCGCCTCCTCGACGATCGGGATGGTGGCGAATGCGACGTTGCCCGCGGCCAGCTTCTGCAGCTGATCCACGAAATCCATGATGTCCCAACCGTCGGAGAGCACCACCGACCGCTGCACCGCGGCCTCGAGCCGGTTGAGCGTGGCCGGGCTGGACAGCGTCTTGCTGGAGATCACTTCATGCGCCATCGAGGCCATCACCGCCTGCTGACGGACCACCCGGTCCAAGTCGCCACGCGGCAGGTCGTGGCGCTGGCGTACGAAACTCAGAGCCTGTGTGCCGTTGAGCTTCTGCCAACCCGCGGGGAAGTCGGCCCCGGAAAGCGGCTCGTACACAGGGGCATTGAGGCACACGTTGACCCCGCCCAGCGCGTCGGTGATCAACGCGAAGCCGAGCAGGCCGATCTCGGCGTAGTGGTCGACCGTGACGTCGGTCAGGTTGGCGACGGTCTTGATCAGTTCTTCGCGACCGGCCGCCTGAGCCTCCGGTTCGGCGATGGCCGGGTCCACACCCTGCTGTTCGACCAGTTCCTTCAGCTTCTCCAGGTGCACCGAGCCGTACACGCCGTTGATCTTCATCTTCCCGATGCCGGGCGCCTCCACATAGGAGTCGCGGGGGATCGAGATGGCCGTCGCCGACTGCCCGTTGTTCGGGATGCGGATCAAGATGATCGTGTCGGTGTTGGTGGATACCTCGTCGCCGGCGCGCAACATTGCGCGTTCCTCATCGGTCAGCGGGTTGCCGTGCGCGTCGGTGCGACTGTCAGCGCCCACCAGCAGAATGTCGATCGCGCCGTCCTCACCACCCTCACCCAGGGCGATCGGATTGATGTGGTTGATGCCGGATTCGAACGAGCGGATCTTGCCCCACGCAACCCCGGTCCCGATGACGATGGCCAGCGCCATGGCCACAGAAATGGCACGGACCATATGAGGAGCAGGCATTGGCCCAGGCTACTGGCGAGCAGGCCGCAATCCGAGGAGCCGCGATCGGCGTGCCAAACTCGTGATGTGACGAGCCGAATGGTGATAACCGGGGCGGGGGGCCTGGTCGGGCGCGTGTTGGCTGGTCAGGCCCGAAAGACTGGCCGCGAGGTGGTGGCACTGACGTCATCGGAGTGGGATATCACCGACGCGGCAGCGGCCGAGCGCTACATCACTGCCGACGACGTCGTCGTCAACTGCGCCGCGTTCACCCAGGTCGACGCCGCCGAAGCCGAACCCGACCGCGCCCACGCTGTCAACGTCGGAGGCGCCGAGAACGTCGCGCACGCCTGCGCCCGCGCCGGGGCATCGCTGATCCATCTGTCCACCGACTACGTCTTCAGCGGCATCTTCGACGGGGAGCCGCGGCCCTATGACATCGACGACACCACCGGGCCGCTGTCGGTGTACGGGCGCACCAAGCTCGCCGGCGAATTCGCGGTGCTGTCCGCGATGCCCGACGCGCACATCGTGCGGACCGCATGGATTTACGAAGGGGCGGACGGGTCCGACTTCGCGGCGGGGATCCGGCGCGCCGCCGCCGGTTCTGAGACGGTGGACGTGGTGGCCGACCAGATCGGCACGCCGACCTACGTCGGGGACCTGTGCGGTGCACTGCTGCAGATCGCCGACGGCGGGATCAGCGAACCGGTGTTGCACGCCGCCAACAGCGGCGGGGCCAGCCGATTCGAGCAGGCGCAGGGCATCTTCACCGAACTCGGCGCAGACCCCGACCGGGTGCGGCCCGTCGGATCCGACCGCCATCCACGTCCGGCGCCGCGACCGTCGTACTCGGTGTTGTCGTCGGCGATGTCCGCTGCAGCTGGGTTGACCCCGTTACGTCCGTGGCGGGACGCGCTGGCTGAGGCGCTCGCCACAGCGGGCGGGTAGTTACTCTGTTCGCCGTGGTGATGCCTGAGTGAGCGACGAACTGTTTGTCGTGACGGTGACGTACTCGCCGGGTCCACACCTGGACCGGTTTCTCGCCACGCTGGGACACGCCACCGACCGCCCGGTCACCGTCATCATGGCCGACAACGGGTCCACCGACGGCGCGCCCGAAGAGGCCGTGGAGCGCTATCCGAACGTGCGGCTGTTACGTACCGGCGGCAACCTCGGCTACGGCAGTGCCGTCAACCGCGCGGTCAGCGAGTACGGGCTGACCTCTTCCGAGCTGTTCGTGGTCGCCAACCCGGACGTGCAATGGGGGCCCGGCAGCATCGACCTTCTGTTGGAAGCGGCGGAGCGGTGGCCACGGGCCGGGTCGCTCGGCCCGCTGATCCACGATCCCGACGGCACCGTGTATCCGTCGGCGCGGCACCTCCCGTCGATCATCCGCGGCGGTATGCACGCCGTCGTCGGGCCGGTGTGGAAGTCGAACCCGTGGACTGCGATGTACCGCCAGGAACGCGAAGACCCGAGCGAACGCGCGGTCGGGTGGCTGTCCGGATCCTGCCTGTTGCTGCGCAGCGCGGCCTGGACGGAGATCGCCGGCTTCGACGAGCGCTACTTCATGTACATGGAGGACGTCGACCTGGGCGATCGGCTGGGCAAGGCCGGCTGGCAGAACGTCTATGTGCCGTCGGCGGAGGTGTTGCACGCCAAGGGCCACTCGACCGGCCGCGATCCCGCGCGCAACCTGGCGGCCCACCACACCAGCACCTACACTTTTCTCGCTGATAGATACCCCAAGGTGTGGCAGGCGCCGTTACGGTGGGCCTTCCGGGGGGCATTGGGGGCACGGTCACGTCTGGTCGTGCGCGGTTCGGTGCGGGCGCGGCGTAAACAGGCGAAAGGACTCCGCTGATGGTGAATCCAGCCAAGGTCGATGCGGTCGTTCTGGTCGGAGGCATGGGCACGCGGCTGCGACCGCTGACGCTGTCGGCGCCCAAGCCGATGCTGCCCACCGCGGGCCTGCCCTTCCTGACCCACCTGCTGTCGCGGATCGCCGACGCGGGTATCGAGCACGTGGTCATGGGCACGTCGTACAAGGCGGGCGTGTTCGAGTCGGAGTTCGGTGACGGCTCCAAGCTCGGGCTGCAGATCGACTACGTCGTGGAGGACGAGCCGCTGGGCACCGGCGGCGGCATCGCAAACGTGAAGTCGAAGCTGCGGTTCGACACGGCAGTGGTGTTCAACGGTGACGTGCTGTCCGGTTGCGATCTTGGCGCCCTGCTGGATTCGCACGAGTCGCGCGACGCCGATGTGACGCTGCATCTGGTGCGCGTCGGTGATCCTCGCGCCTTCGGTTGCGTCCCAACAGATTCCGACGGTGTCGTGACGGCCTTCCTGGAGAAGACGCAGGATCCGCCGACCGACCAGATCAACGCAGGCTGCTACGTCTTCAAGCGGTCGGTGATCGACGAGATCCCCACCGGCCGTGCACTGTCGGTGGAACGCGAGGTGTTCCCGGGCCTACTGGCCGACGGGCGGCGGGTGTGCGGCTACGTCGACGCGTCGTACTGGCGCGACATGGGCACGCCCGAGGACTTCGTGCGCGGCTCGGCGGATCTGGTGCGTGGCATCGCGCCGTCGCCGGCCCTGACCCATCAGCGTGGCGAGAAGCTGGTGCACGACGGCGCGTCCGTCGCCCCCGGCGCCCTGCTGATCGGCGGCACCGTGGTGGGGCGTGGCGCGGAGGTCGCCGGCGGGGCTCGGCTGGACGGCGCCGTGATCTTCGACGGCGTGAAAATCGGTGCGGGCGCGGTGATCGAGCGGTCGATCATCGGCTTCGGCGCGCACATCGGCCCGCGGGCGCTGATCCGCGACGGCGTGATCGGCGACGGCGCCGACATCGGGGCCCGCTGCGAGCTGCTGCGTGGCGCGCGGGTGTGGCCCGGCATCACGATCCCCGACGGCGGGATTCGGTTCTCCACCGACATCTAGCGGCTTGGGCCGCGGTGGCTTTTCCCCGCGAAAGTGCAGTCACCGTAGCTGCCGACGCGGTCGAGCTACCGTACGTGCACCCTCGCGACGCGCCGACTGTGGATAACCCGATGCAGCGGCGGTCGGTTTGTCGGCAGGCCGCCGCAAGCTCTGCGTATGGGCACCGTGATCCTCGGCACTGAGGCCATCGCCGCCGGACACCTGACACCCGGTCAACTGCGATACGGGTACCGGCGCGTGTATCCGAATGTGTATGTGCCGCGTGATTTCGAGCTGTCGCCGATCGATAGCGCTGTCGCAGCCTGGCTCTGGTCGGGCCGACGCGCGATCATCACCGGGCGGGCCGCGGCGGCGCTTCACGGGGCGAGGTGGATCAGCGAGAAGGTGCCCATCGAATTGGCGTACGACTGCAAGCGGCCGCCTGTCGGCATCATCGCCCGCAACGATCGCATCGGCGACGATGAGGTCATCAAGATCGGCAGTGTGCTGGTCGCGTCGGTGCCCCGCACAGCCTTCGATCTCGGCAGGTACCTGCCGCTCGATCGCGCTGTGGCCCACCTCGATGCCCTCGCGAACGCCACTGGCCTGACGGCTGATCGAGTACGCCCACTCATGGACCGTTATCGCGGCGCTCGCGGCATGAAGACATTGCGTGCCGCAGTGGAGTTGATGGATGGCGGGGCGCAGTCACCTCGCGAGACTTGGCTGCGGCTGTGGCTCGTCAAGAACGGGTTGCCGCGACCGAGAACCCAGATCCCTGTCTTGAACGACCGCGGGATTCCCTTCGCCTACCTCGATATGGGATGGGAAGACGTGAGGATCGCTGTCGAGTACGACGGCGCGCACCATCAAACGGACAGGGCCCAGTACATCTGGGACGAGCAACGGCTGAGACTGGTGCGGGCGCGCGACTGGCTTCACATCAAGGTCATCAACGAAGACGATCCACGCGAGATCATCGCGCGGGTGAAGCGAGCGTGGGTGCTCCGCGAAAGTGCTTCCTCTGTCGCTGATCTCGCGTCGTGACTACCGGGAGTGCACGCTCGCGGCGTTAGAGACCAGCGGCGGCGGCCGCCAATTGGGCGAGGCCGAAGTCGACGTCTCGCGGCAGCTCGTCCAGCGGCCACCACCGCAGATCCAGCGACTCGTCACTGCGCTCGATCTCGGCACCCTCGGGAGCGCGCACCACAAACTGCACATCGAGGTGGCGCGTCGGCACGCCGAGTGAACACGTCACCGGATGCACATGCAGCGCCGCGGGTTCCGGCGCGATGGTGAGGCCGTCGATGCCCGACTCTTCGGTCGCTTCCCGCAGGGCCGCCGCGACCACGCTGTCGTCGTCAGGCTCGCAGTGCCCGCCCAGCTGCAACCAGCGCCCGAACCGAGGATGCAACGTCAGCAGTGCATTCCGCCCGCTGTGGTCGAGCACCAACGCCGAACCCGTGATGTGGCCTGGCACGCACGAGCGCAGACAACCATCCTCACGCGCCGCCAGGAATGACAGCAACGCGTAACGCATCGAATCCTGCGCGGGGTCGGCGGGAGCCCAGGCGGTGAGCACATCCACCGTCGCCTGGTGCAAGCTCAACGCGTCACCAGCAGGTCGTCGGTGGGCACCGGGTCGCGGGGACCCGACGGCTCGGCGGCGTAGCCGATCGCGATGGCGCCCAACGGCTCCCAGTCGGGCGGCAGGTCCAGTTCGGCGCGCACCAGGTCGGGGGCGAAGATCGTCGACCCGATCCAACAGCTGCCCACCCCGCGCACCGCCAGCGCCACCAGCAATCCCTGCACCGCGGCGCCGGCCGCCACTGTGAACATCGTGTGCTCTGCGGCGGTCCGCTGCTCGTCGGGATAGGTATGCGCCCCGTCGGGAACCATGAACGGGATGATCAGCTCCGGTGCGTCGTAGAGGATCTGCCCGCGGCCGACACGGCGCTCGACCGAATCGGGGTCGCGTCCGTCGGCGCTGAGGTCGGCCCGCCACCGGTCTTTCATCTTGTCGAGCAGGCCCACCCGCAACGCAGAGTCCTGCACCCACACGAAGCGCACCGGGCGCGTGTGGTGTGGCGCCGGCGCGGTGAGGGCCTCACCAACCGCCGCCTCGATCAGCTCGCCGGCGACGGGATCGTCGCTGAAGGAGCGCACCGATCGCCGCAGCAACTGCGCCTGCGAGCGTCCCAGCGCCAACGCCTCCTCGGTGCCGAGCCAGAACAGGTCCTCCTCGCCGGCGCGCACCAGATTGCGCGCCGACGATCCGTCGTCATGTACCTGGAGCCCGCGTACCACGGCCACCGGAACCGCGGTCAGCTTGCCCTTCACCAGATCGGCGGCGGCGGCGATCTCGTCGGCCACAGCAATCTCGGTGACGATCAACTCATTGCCGTGTTGGTCGTGTTCTCCCGCATACGCGTGCAGCACCGACAACCCGGCCGCGCCGATCGCGACGTCGGTCTGCCCGGTCCGCCACGCCCGTCCCATCGTGTCGGTGACGACAACGCCGACCGTCACACCGAGGCGCTCCCGCAGAGCCGCAACCAGAGCGGCGGCGCTGCCGTCGGGGTCGACCGGCAGCAGCGCCAATTCATGGGAGTCGACATTGGAGCCGTCCACGCCGGCGGCGGCCTGCACCAGGCCGAGAGCGTTCTCGGTGATCAGGGTGCGACCCTTTCGGGCCAACACCCGCACTGCTTCACCATCGATCAACTTGCGTCGCAACGCATCCCGCTCATCGGGATCCGAGGGAGCCGCGACCATCCGTCCCTCGGTCTTCGACAGCACCTTCGACGTGACGACGAGCACATCGTGGTCGCGCAGCCACGGCGCAGCGTCGGCGATCGCTGCGGCCAGGTCATCACCCGGCCGGAACTCTGGCAACCCGGGCACCGGCAGGATCTCGACCCGAGCCGACGTGCCGTGGTCGTTCACGGTGCCACCCCGGCCAACTCCAAACCGGCGCGCACCATCTCGGCGGTGGTCGCGGGGTCGGTCATCAGCAGCGGCACCGCCCGCACCGTGACACCGTCGATGTCGGCATGGTCACCCTCGTGCACCAACCAGCCGTCGAGGATGCCGGTGGCCGAGCGCGCGCCGTAGTGGTTGCCCACCGCGTCCGAGGTGCTGGGCACACCGATCACCGTGAGGCAGGCGTCGGCCATGCCGCGCAACGGCTTTCCGGCGATGATGGGGGAGTAGCCGATCACCGGCGCCTTCGTGGCGCGCAGCGCGCCGCGGATGCCGCCGATTCCGAGGATCGCCCCGACGCTGACCACCGGGTTGGACGGCGCGATCAAGACGACGTCGGCGCCTTCGATCGCGTCGACGACACCGGGTGCGGCCGTGGCTTTGTCGGTGCCGACGAACGCGAAGCTCTCCGTGGGGACCTGGGCTCGATGGCGCACCCACCACTCCTGGAAGTGGACGGCGCGCTTCTCGCCGTCGTCCGGATCGATGATGACGACGTGGGTTTCGCTGCGGTCGTCGCTGGCCGGCAGCAGCCTCGCGCCGGGGGACCACCGCTTGCACAGCGCCTCTGTGACGTCCGACAGCGGATAACCGGCCCGCAGCATCTGGCTGCGCACCAGGTGGGTGGCCAGATCGCGGTCGCCCAGGCCGAACCAGTCGGGCTGTACGCCGTAGGCGGCGAGTTCTTCCTTGGCATGCCAGGTTTCGTTGCGATGGCCCCACCCGCGGTCGGGATCGATGCCGCCGCCGAGGGTGTACATGCACGTATCGAGATCGGGGCAGATGCGCACACCGAACATCCACGCGTCGTCGCCCACGTTGACAACAGCAGTCACTTCATGCACTTCATTCTCACCGGTATCGTGAGTTTTGAACTGCCCCAAGCCCAACAGGTGTTGGACGCCGAGCAGGAATCGCGCACCACCGACGCCGCCGACAAGAACCGTGACCTTCACAACGACCGAGACTAGGCCGTGTGGATGCGTCAGGGGACGGCCGGTCTGGGTGGCGGGCGGGAACGCGGTCGGGTGGCGGGCGGGAACGTGGTCGGGCGGCGAGCGGGAACGTGAGAGACACGCCAAAGCGCGACGCGCCGAATCCAAGTCACGGAATGGTATGAATTTCTGTTCTTGCGCTTGACCGATGCAGCTAACGCGTGTGTAATCACACCAGTGTCATTTCGCGGTTCTTCGGCGGTTTTGGTGTCGCAGACCAAGATTCGATCACTTGTTCGAATTGGGATGGCCACACGACCAGAGTGCGGCTGGCTTATACGGATCTACGAGACCTGTGGAGGAGGGGAACATGGCATTTGAACAGGCCGATTTCGGCGACTCGATTCGGTTCGACAACAGGCTCCTCGGTTCGGTGGGGAGTGCGCCGCACATCCAGACCGGACCGATTCCGAGCGGAGCAAACGGGCGTCCTCAATTGAGTTTGGTGCCCGAGCAAATTGATTCTTTTGGCGACGATTCCGGCCTTTCCGAAGAAGACCAGTGGCAGGAGCGCGCATTGTGCGCTCAGACCGATCCGGAAGCATTCTTTCCGGAAAAGGGCGGCTCCACCCGCGAGGCGAAGCGAATCTGCCAGGGCTGCGAGGTCAAGGACATGTGCCTCGAATACGCGCTGGCCAACGACGAGCGCTTCGGCATCTGGGGCGGACTGTCCGAGCGTGAGCGCCGGCGCCTCAAGCGCGGAATCATCTGACGCTCCGCGCACAGACGCTCAGCGCACTCTCAAACGACTCCTCCAGTAAACGAAGTCAGTCGTCGTCCAGGGTCGGGTCGATGACTGACGGTTCCACACCCAGATAGGTGGCCACCTGAGCCACCAGCAATTCGTGTAAGAGTTCGGTCAGCTCGTCGGTGTCTTTGGCTCGACGCTCGATCGGCTTGCGAAACAACACAATCCGCGCGCGGGTGGAATTGCCGCGGACATCCACCCCGGCAGGGATCAGCCGCGCCAACGCGATCGGGCCGTCGGCGACCACCTCCGGGGGCCACTGCACACTCTCCGGATCCTTCGGGGCGATGCGTGGTATCTCGTCGACCGCGACATCCAGCGTCGCGACCCTCTCATGCCAGCGCCGCTCGATCGGCTCGTAGGCCTCCAACACCGCCATATCGAAGCGCTCGCCGCGGCTGCGCCATCCCGGAACCGAGGGCGGGAGCAGCGGTCCACGCATCTCCCGGCCGCGCCGCGACCCCCGGTGGTGGCGCCTGTTCACGAAAAAGATCGTAACGGTTGGGCTTCGGGGGGCCCGCCACTGCGCGTGTCCGCCGCGTCGCGGACGTTTGTGCACGATAACCTCGCCGTGTGAATGTTCCCCGTCGCTGCTGCCGGCCAGGGTGCCCGCACTACGCGGTCGCGACGCTCACCTTTGTCTACTCAGATTCGACGGCTGTCGTTGGCCCGCTGGCCACCGTGTCCGAACCCCACTCGTGGGATCTGTGCGTCATGCACGCAGGCCGGATCACGGCCCCGCGCGGATGGGAGCTGGTCCGGCATGCCGGACCGCTGCCATCGCATCCCGACGACGATGACTTGGTGGCGTTGGCCGACGCGGTTCGAGAAGGCCGCGAGAACGCCGCGCCCTCCGGTGTCACTGCAGGCTTCACCACGGGGTTCTCCGACCCGGTCACCGGAGCGCACGGTGGCGCGTTGATGGCGCCGCCGGCGCGGCGCCCCGAGACCAACGGCCGCCGTCGCGGGCACCTGCGCGTGCTGCCCGACCCCGCCGACTGACCACCTCGACGGACGCCAGTGCCTCTACGCAGCAGTTCCTGCTGAGGCGCTGTTTCGGTGCGATGACGGTCGGGGTGACTCGCGGTACGGACCGTCCCCGACGGCTAGGCTGATCACCAACAGTCTCATCGTCCAAGGAGCTCCATGTCACGTCCCGCCGAGGCGGTACATCGCGTCATCAAGGCCTATGACGTACGTGGACTGGTCGGTGAGGAAATCGACGAGACCTTCGTCTGCGAGGTGGGCGCGGCATTCGCGCGGCTGGTCCGCGACGGCGCGACGCAGGTGGTCATCGGCCACGACATGCGCGACAGTTCGCCGGCGTTGGCCAACGCCTTCGCCGACGGCGTCACCGCCCAGGGTCTCGACGTGGTGCGGATCGGCCTCGCGTCCACCGATCAGCTGTACTTCGCGTCGGGGCTGCTCGACTGTCCGGGGGCGATGTTCACCGCCAGTCACAACCCGGCGGCCTACAACGGCATCAAGTTGTGCCGCGCCGGAGCGAAGCCCGTCGGCAAGGACACCGGGCTGACCACCATCAGCGACGAGGTGATCGCGGGCGTCCCCGCCTACGACGGCCCACGCGGCTCCATCTCCGACCGCGACGTGCTCGTCGACTACGGACAGTTCCTCTACTCGCTGGTCGACGTCAGCGAGCTGCGACCGCTGCGCGTCGCGGTGGACGCCGGCAACGGCATGGCCGGCCACACCACCCCCGCGGTCCTCGGGCTGATCCCGTCGATGACATTGTTGCCCCTGTTCTTCGAGCTCGACGGCAACTTTCCCAACCACGAGGCCAACCCGCTGGATCCGGCCAACCTCGTCGACCTGCAGGCCTACGTCCTGGAAACCGGCGCCGACATCGGGCTGGCCTTCGACGGCGACGCCGACCGCTGCTTCGTCGTCGACGAACGCGGGCAAGCGGTCTCGCCGTCGGCGGTCACCGCGCTGGTCGCTGCGCGTGAACTCGGCCGCGAGATCGGCGCCACGATCATCCACAACCTGATCACCTCGCGGGCCGTACCCGAACTCGTCACCGAGCGCGGCGGCACACCGCTGCGTTCGCGCGTCGGACACTCCTACATCAAGGGCCTGATGGCCGAGACCGGCGCGATCTTCGGCGGCGAACACTCGGCGCACTACTACTTCCGCGACTTCTGGGGCGCCGACTCCGGCATGCTCGCCGCCCTGCACGTCCTGGCCGCGCTCGGCGAACAGGACCGTCCGCTGTCGGACATGATGGCCGACTACCAGCGCTACGAAGCGTCCGGTGAGATCAACTACACCGTCAGCAATGCACCCGCGATCGTCGACGCGGTGCTGCAGGCGTTCGGGTCGCGCGTGCAGGCCATCGACCACCTCGACGGGGTGACGGTCGACCTCGGAGAAGGCGCCTGGTTCAACATCAGGATGTCGAACACCGAACCTTTGCTACGGCTCAACGTCGAAGCCCGCACCGCCGACGAGGTCAAGAACCTCGTCGACGAGATCGGGGGCTACATCACCTCGGGCGCCGAGGGACCGCCGTGAATCCCAGCCCGCTGTCGGCGGCCGACGTCGACCTCGACGATGCGGACGGCCTGCTTGCCGCCGACCGTCTCGGTTTGCTGCGCGCAGCGTCGATGGCCGGTGCGCAGGTGCGCGCCACCGCCTCTGCGTTCGACGAAGGTGACCTCGATCCGGTCCGGTCGGACTCGCCGCCACGCACCGTCGTGTGGATCGCGGGCCCCGGCAACGCCGAGAACGCGGGCACGATGCTGGCCACCCAGCTCGGCAGCTCGGTCGGAGCGCCCATCGTCGTCGCCACCGCGGCGCCGCCGTGGATCGGCGCGCTCGACGTCGTGATCATCGCCGGCGACGACGCCGGTGATCCGACGCTGGTGTCGGCCGCGGCCATGGCAGTGCGCCGGGGAGCGCGCGTCATCGTGGTGGCACCGCACGAAGGTCCGCTGCGCGACGCCACCGCGGGCCGATCGGTGGTGCTGCCGCCGCGTCTGCACGTCCCCGACGAGTTCACCCTGGTGCGCTACCTGGCCGCCGGGATGGCCGCACTGCAGGCCATCGCCCCCGGATACTCCGTCGAACTGGCCGCACTGGCCGACGAGCTGGACGCCGAGGCGCTCCGAAACAGTGCCGGCCGTGACCTTTTCACCAATCCCGCCAAGAGCCTGGCCGAGCGCATGCTCGACCGGGAGGTGGTGTTCGCCGGCGACAGCGCCGCCACCATCGTGCTGGCCAGGCACGCCTGCGCGGTGATGCTGCGGGTCGCCCACCAGAGCGTGGCGGCGGTCGGGCTGGCCGACGCGCTGGTGGCCATCGCGTCGGGGTGGGGCCGCAGCGTGCAGCGGGAAGCGTCGATCTTCCACGACGAAGAGATCGACGGACCGTTGGCTCGACGGACGCGCACCATCGTGTTGACGTCCGACGCCGACCGGCCAGAGGTATCGTCACGGCTACGAGGATTCGACGACGTTCACGTCGTCAACGCCAACGACGTCCCCGACGTCCTGGCGACTGGGGGGGATGGCGAACTGGGCTCAGCATCGACGCCTGGATCCGTACGTCCCGAACAACAATTGGCGCTGCTGGCCGTCCGTCTGGAAATGGCGGCGGTCTACCAGCGGCTGGTTCGAGGTTGAAGCGAAGTGCATCTGCTCAAAGGCGCGGTGCGGACCTATGCGTGGGGTTCGAGAACCGCGATTGCCGATTTCATCGGGGCGCCGAGCCCCACCCCGCATCCCGAAGCTGAGCTGTGGTTCGGCGCCCACCCGGGCGACCCGGCCTGGCTGCAGACCGAGGACGGCGAACGGTCGCTGCTCGACGCGCTCCGCGCCGACCCCGAGGGGGAACTCGGGGCCACGGTGCGCGGCCGATTCGGCGACACCCTGCCCTTCCTGGTGAAGGTACTGGCCGCTGACGAACCGCTGTCACTGCAGGCCCACCCGAGCACCGAGCAGGCCACCGAGGGTTTCGCGCGCGAGGAGCGGATGGGTATCCCGATCACGGCGCCCAACCGCAACTACCGCGACCGCAGTCACAAACCCGAAATCATCGTGGCGCTCAGCAGATTCGAGGCGCTGGCCGGCTTCCGGCCGGCGGCCCGCACCGTCGAGCTGATGCGCGCACTCGGAGTCGCCGAGCTCGATCCGTACATCAATCTGCTCGCGGGCCAGCACGACGGGGACGGGCTGCGGGCGCTCTTCACCACCTGGATCACCTGCCCCCAGCCCGATCTCGACTCGCTGGTGCCCGCCGTTCTCGACGGCGCGATCAACTACGTGCGTTCGGGGCACAAGGAATTCGTCCGCGAGGCCCGCACCGTGCTCGAGCTCGGCGAGCGTTACCCCGGCGATGCCGGCGTGCTGGCGTCCCTGTTGCTCAACCGGCTGTCGCTGGCGCCGGGGGAGGCGCTGTACCTGCCCGCCGGCAATCTGCACTCGTACCTGCACGGCGTGGGCGTGGAGGTGATGGCCAACTCCGACAACGTGCTTCGCGGCGGCTTGACCCCCAAGCACGTCGACGTGCCTGAGCTGCTGCGGGTGCTCGACTTCACTCCGGCGGAGGACGTCCTCGTCGTTCCCGAAACCCTCAGGGACGGAGCGGAAACCGTCTACCCGACGCCCGCGCCGGAGTTCGCGGTGACCGTGCTCAACATCGACGGTGAGCAGCTGGGCCACGAGATCGACGCACCCACCCGTCACGACGGGCCGCAGGTTCTGCTGTGCACCCAGGGCTCGGCGACGGTGCACGCCAAGGCGGGCTCGGTGGTGCTGGAACGCGGTGCGGCAGCATGGGTGGCCGCCGACGACGGTCCGATCAGGCTGGTCGCGCAGGAGTCGACGCGCCTGTTCCGGGTGACCGTCGGGATCTAGTTCCGTCTCTCGGCCAGCCACAGCTTCATGTTGTGCCGCACGGTGCGGCCGACCAGCTGGGCGGACGGCACCATCCACAGGCTGTCGAGCAGGCTGAACCGACGCAGAAACCATTCCGCCAGAACAGGATCGGTCTCGGCGGCGCCCAGGAACTGATCGAACAGCGCGCCGACGGGCTTGTACCACCTGGGCGCGGGCCCGGTGGCGCCGTGCAGCGTCAGGTCGCCGACCGCGTTCATGGTCCACACCGGATAGGTGGTCTTGGCGGTGGCGCGATTGAGCGTGCGGGCCAGCTCTTCGCGCGGAGCCAGCAGGGCACGCCTGAGGTGACCGGCTTGAATCGACGTCATGGTCATCCCCTGGCCGTACGTCGGGTTGAAGCTGACGACGGCGTCGCCGAACGGCACGATGCCGTGGGGGAAACGCTCCAGCTGGTCGTAGCGGCGCCACCGGCTGGCCGGATACTTGTGCAGCGCAATGGAACCCAGCGGCGTACCACGGCGCAGAGCGCCGCTGACGTGTGCCGGCAGAATCTCGTCCGCCAGCGCGCACATCTCGTCGAAATCGGCCGGCGGCGGCACCTTCGCGGTCCCGAACGTGGTCACCCCCCAGTTGCCGTCCTCGTAGAAGAGCATGCCGAGGCCGCACGGTTGGCTCCGCGACGCGCCCGCCACCACCACCTTTTCGTCGATCAGTCCGTCGGGAATCCGCACCTGGTGGGTGGCGTACCCGATGCCGACGTCCACGGTGTCCTCGCGTGGACGGTCGAATCCCCACTGCGCCAACCACACTGGGAGCCGGGTTCCGCGTCCCGTCGCGTCGACGACGAGGTCGGCGTCGACCGTCGAGCCGTCGCTGGTCCGGACACCGGTGACCCGGGACCCGTCGTAGACCGGTTCGTCGACGTCCTCGTGCAGCAGCGTCACGTTCTCGATGTCGAGGACCCTGCGCCGGATCTGCCACTCCAGGTGCGGCCTGCTGGGCACGTAGGCGGTGAACTCGTCCTGCAGGCGGTGCTGGGTGCCGAGCACGTGCCCCGCGGCGCCGAAGTGGATGCAGTCGGGGCGGTTCTCCAGAATCGGCACGCCGGACGCGACCATCTCGTCGAGCAGGCCGGGGAACAGCCCGTCGAACTCCTGCGCGCCGCGGGCCATCAGCAGATGCACGTGGCGGCCCTGAGGAACCGCGGCGCGATTGGCCGGCCCGTCGGGCAGTTCGTCGCGCTCGTAGACGGTGACCTGCTCGTAGAAGTTCGACAACACCCGGGCGGCACACAGACCCCCGAGGCTGCCGCCGATCACGATCGCGTGATTTTCGGGCGGTGTCATTTTTTGACCCATTGGAGTCCACGGTAGTGGGTAGATTCCGCTGAAACGATGACGAAACGAGGACGGTTGATGGCTCAAGAGCCCGGCACGCAGACAGCCAATTCGCGGCGGGTGAAGTCGGTGGAGCAGTCGATCGCCGACACCGACGAGCCGGACACTCGGCTGCGCAAGGACCTGAACTGGTGGGACCTGACCGTGTTCGGGGTGTCGGTGGTGATCGGTGCCGGCATCTTCACCATCACCGCGTCCACCGCCGCCAACATCACCGGGCCCGCCATCTCGATCTCATTCGTCCTCGCCGCGATCGCGTGCGGGCTCGCCGCGCTGTGCTACGCGGAATTCGCCTCCACCGTGCCGGTGGCGGGCAGTGCCTACACGTTCTCCTATGCGACGTTCGGGGAGTTCGTCGCATGGATCATCGGGTGGGACCTGATCCTGGAGTTCGCTGTCGCGGCGGCCGTGGTGGCCAAGGGCTGGTCCAGCTACCTCGGCACCGTGTTCGGGTTTGCCGGCGGGACAACGGAAATCTCTGGGGTGCAAGTGGATTGGGGCGCGCTGATCATCATCGCGTTCGTCACCCTGATCTTGGCCCTCGGGACCAAACTCTCGGCGGGTGTCAGCCTGGCCATCACCGCGCTCAAGGTGGCGGTGGTGTTGCTGGTGATCACCGTCGGCGCGTTCTACATCAAGACCGAGAACTTCTCGCCGTTCGTGCCGGCCCCGGAACCCGGTGAGGGCGGATCGGGTGCGGAACAGTCGCTGTTCTCACTGCTCACCGGCGCCGAGGGCAGCAGCTACGGGTGGTACGGACTGCTGGCCGGCGCGTCGATCGTGTTCTTCGCGTTCATCGGCTTCGACATCGTCGCCACCACCGCTGAGGAGACCAAGAACCCGCAGCGGGACGTGCCGCGCGGCATCCTGGCGTCGCTCGGCATCGTCACCGTGCTCTACGTCGCGGTGGCCGTGGTGTTGACTGGGATGGTCAGCTACAAGGAATTGCGGGACGCCGAGACGCAGAACCTGGCGACGGCGTTCTCGCTGAACGGGGTCGACTGGGCGGCGAAGGTGATCTCCATCGGCGCGCTGGCCGGGTTGACCACCGTCGTGATCGTGCTGGTGCTGGGGCAGACGCGGGTGTTATTCGCGATGTCGCGGGATGGGCTGCTGCCGACGCAGCTGGCCAAGACCGGCGGACGGGGCACCCCGGTGCGCATCACGCTGATCGTCGGCGTCGTCGTCGCGATCACCGCCACCGTGTTCCCGATCGACAAGCTCGAAGAGATGGTCAACATCGGCACGCTGTTCGCGTTCGTCCTGGTGTCGGCGGGTGTGATCGTGCTGCGGCGCAACCGTCCCGACCTCAAGCGAGGCTTCCGCACGCCGTTTGTCCCCGTGCTGCCGATCCTCGCGATCATCGCGTGTGTCTGGCTGATGCTGAACCTGACCGGGCTGACCTGGATCCGGTTCGGGCTCTGGATGGCGCTCGGCGTCGTCGTCTACTTCGTCTACGGCCGCAGGCACTCGCTGCTGGCCCAGCGCGCCAAGTAGGGCCTCCTCCTTTTCTCCGCGAGCGCGCGTGTCTGTACGGCGACACGCCGCGCAAAGCTGGCACGGGGCGCGCGCTCGTCGCTGACGAGCGCGCGCCTTCTGCTGTGCCGGTCTTTTCGATGCCGGTCTTGTCGATCGATGACGCCCGACGGCTGACCGCGCGCCGCGCGTCGGGTTCGTGCACGCTGCGCGCTTTCGGCGCCGACGAGCGCACGTAGACGCACGCGACACACCGCAGGAGGGCGGGCAGACACGCGCGCTCGCGGAGCAAGGGAGCTTTACAAAACAATAGTTGCTGTCTAGACAGGCGACAAAATGCGTTCTATAGTCAACTGCAACGGGTGACCGCACTCACAGCAAGGAGGCACACGAGTGACTACGCGAGAAATTCCGGAAATGTCGCAGGCCGACATCGAGCAGTGGCGCGACAGGAAGCGCTACCTGTGGCTGATGGGCCTGATCGCCCCCACGGCGCTGTTCGTCGTGATGCCCCTGGTGTGGGCGTTCAACCAATGGGGCTGGCACGGCGCCGCCCAGGTGCCGCTCTGGATCGGCCCCATCCTGCTCTACATCCTGCTGCCCGCCCTTGATCTCAAGTTCGGGCCCGACGGCCAGAACCCGCCCGACGAGGTGATGGAGCGGCTGGAGAACGACAAGTACTACCGCTACTGCACCTACATCTACATCCCGTTCCAGTACGCCAGCGTTATCTTCGGCGCCTACCTGTTCACGGCGTCGGATCTGAGTTGGCTTGGGTTCGACGGCGGCCTGGCGTGGCCGGCCAAGATCGGTCTGGCGCTGTCTGTCGGCATGCTGGGTGGCGTGGGCATCAACACCGCCCACGAGATGGGACACAAGAAGGACTCGCTGGAGCGGTGGCTGGCCAAGATCACGCTGGCGCAGACCCTCTACGGCCATTTCTACATCGAGCACAACCGCGGCCATCACGTCCGCGTCGCCACCCCGGAAGACCCGGCGTCGGCCCGATTCGGTGAGACGTTCTGGGAGTTCTTGCCGCGCAGCGTGTTCGGCAGTCTGAAGTCGTCGTGGGAGCTGGAGGCCAACCGGCTGGAGCGTGCCGGCAAGAGCAAGTGGCACTGGTCCAACGACGTGCTCAATGCGTGGGCGATGTCGGTGGTGCTCTACGGCGCGCTGATCGCGGTGTTCGGCTGGGCGCTGATCCCCTACATCGTCATCTCGGCAGTGTTCGGCTTCACGCTGCTGGAGACGGTCAACTACCTCGAGCATTACGGCCTGATGCGGCAGAAACTCGACAGCGGCCGCTATGAGCGCTGCGCCCCGTCGCACAGCTGGAACTCCGACCACATCGTCACCAACCTGTTCCTCTACCACCTGCAGCGGCACAGCGACCACCACGCGAACCCGACCCGGCGCTACCAGACGCTGCGCAGCATGGAGGGCGCCCCGAATCTGCCCAGCGGGTACGCGTCGATGATCAGCCTCACGTACTTCCCGCCCCTGTGGCGCAAGGTGATGGACCACCGGGTGCTCGCCCACTACGGCGGCGACATGTCCCGCGTCAACATCCACCCGCGGGTGCGTGACAGGGTGCTGGCCAAGTACGGAGCCGAGGCGGGCCAGGCATGACCGCCTACCGGTGCCCCGGCTGCGACTATGTGTACGACGAGGCCAAAGGTGAACCCCGCGAAGGGTTTCCGGCCGGAACCACCTGGAGTGACGTCCCCGACGACTGGTGCTGCCCCGACTGCGCGGTACGCGAGAAGGTCGATTTCGACGAGATTGGAGTAAGGCAATGAGTGGCGACGAGGATTTCAAACTGTTCGTCTGCGTGCAGTGCGGCTTCGAGTACGACGAGGCCAAGGGCTGGCCCGAGGATGGCATCGCGCCCGGCACCCGCTGGGACGACATCCCCGAGGACTGGAGCTGCCCGGACTGCGGAGCGGCCAAGACGGACTTCGAGATGGTCGAGGTCGCACGGCCGTGAGCGCACAGTCATCCGCCACGAGCGTGCGTGACGTTCCCGAAACCGGCGGCGTGTCGGCTGCAGACACTCCTCCGCAAGCGGGTGGTGCCCCCAACGCTCGCGGAGATGAGGCGGGGCCGTGAGCGTCGCCACCGGCACCTTCACGCCGAGAACAGTTATTGTCGCGCGTGTGACCGGGCCCCACGACAAGCGCATCACCTACGCCGAAGCGTCGCGGGTGCTGCTGCGCGACTCCATCCTCGACGGGATGCGCGAGTTGCTGCTGACCCGGGACTGGGCCCAGATCACGCTGTCCGACGTCGCCAAGGCCGCGGGCATCAGCCGCCAGACGATCTACAACGAGTTCGGATCGCGGCAGGGCCTGGCACAGGGCTACGCGATGCGGCTGGCCGACAATCTGGTCGACCAGATCAACGACGCGATCAACGGCAACATCGGCGACGTCTACGCCGCGTTCCTGCAGGGCTTCCGCGACTTCTTCGCCGAGTCCGCCGCCGACCCGCTGGTGATCTCACTGCTGACCGGAACGTCCAAGCCCGACCTGCTGCAGCTCATCACCACCGACAGCGCGCCGATCATCACCCACTGCTCGGATCGGCTCACCGGGTCGTTCATGAGCAGCTGGGTGCGCTGCAGCCAGGAGGACGCCGGTGTGCTGGCCAGGGCGATCGTCCGGCTGGCGATGAGCTACATCTCGATGCCGCCGGAGGCCAACCACGATGTGGCGCGGGATCTGGCCCGGCTGATGGAGCCGTTCGCCGCACGCTACGGCGTCATCGAGACGAGCTAGCGAGGTCGCCGTCGCGCGGACTCTGAGGTCGGCGCACCACGATGTCGGCGCACCACGATGTCGCTGCGCCACCGCAGGAAGATCGCGACGGCGACGACTGCGATCGCGCCGCTGACCAGATGTGAGGCCGCGTAGCCGTATTCGCTCACGATGGTGCCCGCCACCACGTTGCTCAGCGATGCGCGGATGCCCTGCATGGTCATGACCGCCGCGAAACCCACGTTGAACCGGCCTGTCCCGGCCAGCAGGCGTTCGACGGCGACCGGCGTGACGATCCCGATCAGACCCGCGCCGACGCCGTCGAGCATCTGCACCGGGAAGATCGACCAGAAGCCGGTCTGGGTGCCGGCGATCAGGCCGCGAATTGGCAGCGCGCACAACGCCGTCAGCATCACCGCGGCCAGGCCGAAGCGGCCGATGAGATACGGCGTCGCCAGCGCGACGGCGACCATCGTCACCTGTGCCACGCCGGTGATGATCGCCGTCGTGCGGAACGGTGTGCCCAACTCGATGGCGAACTGCTGGGCCACCAGCCTGCTCATCGGCGCATTGCCGAAGTGGAACATCAGCAGCAGGACCGACAGCAGCACCAGGCCAGGCGTGGAGATCAGCACCTTCAAGCCCGACGGCGCGTCGGTGTCGTCGGTGTCGGATTCGGACAGTCCACGGGCAGTCTGGTGATCGATGCCCTTCGGGTTGATACAGCCGGCGGCGATCACCGCGGCGACGGCGGTCAGCAGCATCAGCCACACGATCGCCTGCTCGCCGTACAGCGACACGGTGATGAACACCGCGGCCAGTGACACCACGTTGCCCGCGTGGTTCCAGACCTCGTTACGGGAGACCTGCCCGCTGAACAGCTTCTGGCCGACCAGCCCGAGCGTGAGACCCATCAGCGCGGGACCGATGACGGCGCCCACCACCGCGGTGCCGATCTGACCGACCCACACGATCGTCGGGGTGGGCGCGGCCAGCGTCAGCAGCGCGACCGCCGTGACCACGACGACCGGTATGGCCACCAGGGCCCGCTTGTAGCGGGTGCCGTCCACCAGGGCGCCGAACATCGGCGTCGCGACCAGCCCGATGAGCCCGCCGACCGTCGCGATCGCACCCAGCGCCATCGACGACCACCCCCGGGTCGCCAGGAACGCGTCCAGGAAGGGACCGAGGCCGTCCCTGGCGTCGGCGAGGAAGAAGTTCAGAGCCGCCAGGGCCACCAGAGATCGCCTCGTCAGGCCCGTCGACTCCGATGCCACCGCACACCACCTGTTCCCCGAATTGGCGTGGCGGTTTACCCCCGGCGAATCGGCCGTCAAACAGCCCGGATGGTGACGTCACATCCTCATTCGCTACGGTGGTGCAGGACCCTCTGGCCGGCAGAGCGCGATACGCGCCTGTCCCGCGAGCCCGCAGGCTGGGGGAGTCGGCGCGGAAGTCCGTGCGCGGCCGAGATGTATTCGCCGCCGCCCGGCCCGCGCACTCACCGGCAACTACAGTCCGCCACGCGGCGACTGACACGTGACAAGGGGCTCTACATGACAGCAACACAATTGACCGCTGACGTCCGCAACGGCATCGACTACAAGGTCGCTGACCTGTCGCTGGCCGAATTCGGGCGCAAGGAGATTCGCCTCGCCGAGCACGAGATGCCCGGCCTGATGGCGCTCCGCCGCGAATACGCCGATGTCGCCCCGCTCAAGGGCGCGCGTATCTCCGGCTCGCTGCACATGACCATCCAGACCGCCGTACTGATCGAGACCCTGGTCTCGCTCGGCGCCGAGGTGCGCTGGGCATCGTGCAACATCTTCTCCACCCAGGACCACGCGGCCGCGGCCGTCGTCGTCGGCCCCAACGGCACCCCGGAGGAGCCCAAGGGCACCCCGGTGTTCGCGTGGAAGGGCGAGACGCTGGAGGAGTACTGGTGGGCCGCCGAGCAGATGCTGACGTGGCCGGGCGAGCCCGCCAACATGATCCTCGACGACGGTGGTGACGCCACCATGCTGGTGCTGCGCGGTGCGCAGTTCGAGAAGGCCGGCGTGGTTCCGCCGGCCGAGGACGACCACTCCGACGAGTACAAGGTGTTCCTCAGCCTGATCCGCGAGCGCTTCGAAACCGACAAGGACAAGTGGACGAAGATCGCCGAGTCGGTCAAGGGCGTCACCGAGGAGACCACCACCGGCGTGCTGCGCCTGTACCAGTTCGCCGCCGCCGGTGAGCTGTCGTTCCCCGCGATCAACGTCAACGACTCGGTCACCAAGAGCAAGTTCGACAACAAGTACGGCACCCGCCACTCGCTGATCGACGGCATCAACCGCGGCACCGACGTGCTGATCGGCGGCAAGGCCGCGCTCGTCTGTGGCTACGGCGACGTCGGCAAGGGCTGCGCCGAGGCGCTCAAGGCGCAGGGCGCCCGCGTCGCGGTCACCGAGATCGACCCGATCAACGCCCTGCAGGCGCTGATGGACGGCTTCGAGGTCAAGACCGTCGAAGAGGCCATCGGCTGGGCCGACATCGTCATCACCGCCACCGGCAACCAGGGCATCATCACCCTCGACCACATGCGGTCGATGAAGCACCAGGCGATCCTGGGCAACATCGGTCACTTCGATGACGAGATCGAGATGGCCCGCCTGGAGCGCGACAAGGACATTCGGCGGATCAACATCAAGCCGCAGGTCGACGAGTTCATCTTCCCCGACGGCCACTCGATCATCGTGCTGAGCGAGGGTCGTCTGCTGAACCTGGGCAACGCGACCGGGCACCCGTCGTTCGTGATGAGCAACAGCTTCTCCAACCAGGTCATCGCGCAGATCGAGCTGTGGACCAAGAACGACGAGTACGACAACGAGGTCTACCGCCTGGCCAAGCACCTCGACGAGAAGGTCGCCAAGATCCACGTCGAAGCCCTCGGCGGATCGCTGACCAAGCTCACCAAGGAGCAGGCCGAGTACATCGGCGTCGACGTCGACGGCCCGTACAAGCCGGAGCACTACCGCTACTGACGTGTCGAGACGCTGGAGAGCGGCGACGCTCGGACTCGCGCTGGCCCTGACGTCATGTCAGGGCCAGCCGTCCGAGGAGCCGGAGGTGGTCACCTCGTCTCGGCCGGCGCCCGAGGTGCGCCACGACACCGAGGAGCTGGCCCGGACGTTCCCGGCGCTCGGCACCCCGGTGTCCGCGTCATGGATCATCTGGAACAATTCCAGCGACGAGTCGTCCAGGCTTCGGCTGGAGTGGATCGACGCCGTCGCGCAGGTGACGCCCGAGACCATGAAAGAGCTTGTGGCGAAGGGCAATGCCGAAGACCTCGGGCACCAGCCCGCGGTGCAGAAGATGCTCGAATCCGATTTGCCGCCCGGGCCGTTCCTGACCGGCGTGGAACTGAACATGCGGTTCGGCGCCGTACGCAGGAGCACGCGGGTGTTCCTGGACCCGCCGCGCGACACGGTCGTGCTGCAGTCCAGCATCGCCGGCTCGGGATGACGCCCGATCTGGCGCGCTAGGCCACCTGCAGCGTCACGTACCGCGCCGAATCCGTGGGCAGTAGGCCGAGTTGGCGGTACACGTTCGATCGCCAGATCGGCGCCTGGGAGTTGACCACGATGCCGCCCAACGCCCACCCGTGCATCTGCCCGTCACCGATGACTACCGTGAGGTCGGCCGCCGGATCTTGAGACAACAGCTTGTCGCGGAACGCCAGTGCGCCGGGATAGAGCTTTTCCGACGTGCCGATGTACACCGTGGTCGGGGGCAGGCCGGTGAGGTCGGCCGCCGAGTACGGGTTCACGCGTGGGTCGTCCATGTCGAGCTCGCCGTTGAACCGTGGACCCTCACCCGCCGCGTGCCGGGGCAGAATCGGGTCGTCGATGGCGTCGATCGCCGGGCTGCGCAGCGTCAGGTGCAAAGCGGGGGAGACGAGCACCATCCGTGACGGCCGCGCTTGCGACACCACGCACTGCACGTCAATCCTGCAGCGCTGCACCAATTCCCGCACCACCAGCACGGCGTACGAGCCGCCTGAGGAATCTCCGTACAGGCTGACGTTGTCGACGCCGTGGGTGGCGATCAGCGCGGCCAGGTAGTCGGCCATCGGTGGCACCAGCGTCGTCGCGGTGCCGGTGCTCTTCGGCGGGGCGAGCGGGTAGATGGGTACCAGGACGGTGGCGCCGGTGTCGCGGGCCATCTGCGCATAGTCCGACCAGTGCAGGATGTTGGCCTCGGATTCGAAGCCGCCGCCGTGAAGCGCGACGACGACCTCACCCGACGGCTTGGGGGAGGCGATCTCCCAGATCTTCCAGCCGTTGTACTGACCTTCGGTGACGTCCAGTCCGCGCATCAGCGGCGCCGGCGGGTCGGTGATGATGGACGCCCCGGCGAGGCCGGTCAGCAGCTTGATGCCGGTGGTCTCGTTGAGCCAGCGCAGGGTCCGCAGGATCCCGACGACCAGCTGGTCGCTGTACGACGGGGGCCCGGTGACGATGGTCCTGGGCCCGGCGGCGACGTCGTTGAGGCCGAGTTGGCGGTAGATGTCCGGGCGCACCTTCGGACCCGCCGAGGTGAACGGCAGACCGCCGAGCGCCCAGTCGTGAAACTGTCCTCGCCCGATGACGGTGGACACCACACCGCCAGCAGCGGACCACTTGTCCTGCAGCGCAATGATGTTCGGCAGCACCGGCTCCAGTTCGCCGACGTAGATTGTGGTCGGCGGGAGCGCGGCGAGGACCTCGTCGGAGAGGAACAGCGGGCTCACGATCGGATCGGTGAGCTCGACACCGTCGTTCCAGTGACTGCCGGCTGCGTCGTCCGGGGGGACAGACAGCAGCACCATGCCGGCCGGGACCGGCGTGCCGGCCAGGATGAGCTCGCGCACCGCGGCCAGTATCAGCGTGGATCCTGCCGAGTCGGCGTAGAGGCTGACGTTCGCGGCGCCGCGTGCGGTGATCTGGTCGGAGATGAAGTGCGCCATCGCGGGTACGACCTGGAGCGCCGTGCCGGCCTGGGTGCTCGCCCGCGGGTACATCGGCACGATCACCGTCGCACCGGTGTCGCGGGCCATATTGGCGTAGTCCAGCCAATGCGTCACCAACGGTCGCAGGATGAAGCCGCCGCCGTGCACGGCGATGACCGTCTTTCCCGTCGGGTTCGGCGGATGGAACTCCCACACGTCCCACGTGCCGCCCGCGACCTCGTACTCGGTGCGCCGCACGTCAAGCCCGGACCTCACGAACCATGGCGGCCTGGCCCTCTCCAGGAACCGGCCGATCTGGCCGTAGAGGTCGATGCCGACGACGCTGGAGACGCTGCGCAGGACCCGCAGGCCCGCGACGACGATCTGGTCGACGAGCGTCGGCTCGTCGGTGTAGCTGAGCGAGTTCGCCGGCATGACGAGGGTCTGACTCGCCGGGGCGGGCGTTGGTGCCGGAGCGACCGGGTCGAGGTCGCGACGCGACGCGGCCGTCGTCGTCAGCAGGTGCCCGACCGCGGCGGGCACCGGATCGTCGTCGTCGACCGGATCTCGGTCGTTGTCCGGGTCCTCGTCGATGTCGATCTCGATGTCGACCGTCACTGCGGCGTCGGCCCCGTCGGCCCCGTCGTCCTCGGTGACGTCGGCCCCGTTGCCGTCCTCCTCCGGATCGTCGTCGGCGCCGGTGGGGTCATCGGCGGCGACGTCCTCCGAGGCGACGTCCGCTGCAGTCCGCGAGTCGCTCTCGGAACCCCGCGTCTTCACCCCGTCGTCGCGCGATGCCGGAGCCTCCGACGCCGACGACGAGCTGCCGGTGTCGTCGGCCGACGCGACCCCGCACCCCAGTCCCACGAACACCGCCGCGCCGATCCCCGCTGCCACAGCGAAATTCGCGCCTTTGCCGATTCCATCCCCGCCCCGCACTTGTAGAACTATGGAGGGTCGGTTCGTGGCAGTCAATGTTTGCCTGCGCTAGGCACGGTGGCGCTGGATTAGGCTCACCCGGTGCTCATCGTGATCGAGGGAGTGGACGGCGCGGGGAAACGGACGCTGACCGAGGGGCTGCGCGCCGCGTTCGAGGCCGACGGTCGCTCCGTCGCGACACTGGCATTCCCCCGCTACGGGGTGTCGATTCCCGCGGACGTCGCCGCCGAAGCGCTGCACGGCAAGCACGGCGATCTCGCCGAATCGGTGTACGCGATGGCGATGTTGTTCGCGATGGACCGGGCCGGTGCGCGCGAGGAGATCGAGCACCTGACGGCGGCCCACTCCGTGGTCATCCTCGACCGCTACGTCGCGTCCAACGCCGCCTACAGCGCGGCACGTCTGCATCAGGGAGTCGACGGCGACGTCGTCGCCTGGGTGCGCGACCTCGAGTACGGGCGGCTCGGCCTGCCGGTCCCGAATTGGCAGGTGCTACTTGATGTTCCGACGGAACTGGCGGCCCAGCGCGCAGTGAACCGGGCGGCTGAGGAGGTCGACCGCGCCCGGGACGCCTACGAGCGCGACGACGGCCTGCAGCGCCGCACCAGTGCCGTCTACGCGGCGCTCGCCGCGGCGCAGTGGGGCGGGCCGTGGGCGGTCGTGCCACCCGACGTCGATCCGGCCGAACTCGCGGGCCGACTGGGGCAGTCTTGACCATCGCGTAAACAGCGCGAACTCCCGCGGAAGCGATTACGCTCCGCCTTGGGGTAGTCGCCACGGCGGCAGGTCACTTCAAGGGGGAATTGATGCTGGTTCCGACGCGTAAGCAGATGGCCGCCACGACGACGCTGGACGAGGTGCTCCTCCGCGTCAGGGCGGCGAACGAGCGGTTCGATCAAGGCAGGCACGCCGAAGCGAGAACGCTGGCCTGCCATATCGGCGCGCTGGTCCATCACACGGATCCGGCCACCGCGGTGATCGAGCGCCTCGCTCTGCCCGACGCGCTCACCTGGGTCGACACCGCCGGTGTGCCCAACCCGAAGGTCGCCTGCCCGACAGCCGGCCTGACCCTGATGAAGATCCGCGGCCGGCATCACGGCGCCGAGACCTACGTGCCCAAACTGGCCATGTATCCGCCCGCCCCGATCCGCACCCGCGCCGGCGAGCAGATCTACAGCGGCTCACGGATCCCGTTCGAGCACTGGTGGACGAACCCGGTGATCCGGGACACCGACGGAGCGCAGTTTTCGCGACAGCAGTTGATCCTCGCGCTGGGCGACGTCGACGATCGCGAGGCGCAGGCCGCCCGCCGAGCGCTCACAGGCAGCGCGTCGCTGGGCTGGGTGATGTCCGAGACCGCAGACGGCCCGTCGACGCCGCTGTGCGCAAGCCCCGTCATCGCCAGCGTGCGCCAGATCGGATATGAAGTGTTGCAATCCATTTCAGAACAGCGCGACCTTCTTCAGCCCGCCTGCTAGACAAGAGTGCGCCGGCCAAGGGCCGGCAGCGCTCTAAATCGATCTGGAGTTCTGCCGGAGGCGTTCGTGCCGACGCGGTCGCAGGCGCGAGTGCTGCAGCGTTCCTCAGCGAGTGCTGCAGAAGTCCGACGGAGAGCTCGCCTCGATCGGGGCCCATCGGCGTCGACGACAGCGCGCTCGGCGGGCGCAGATGGCCGCCCCGATGAGGCAAAGCGGGGCCAACTCTGCTAAAGACTGCAAATCGCCCAGCGTGGTAGCGGAGTTTTATCGCTATCTGGTGACACCATGGACACCATGAGGCAAAGGATCCTGGTAGTCGACGACGACCCTTCGCTCGCCGAGATGCTGACCATCGTGCTGCGGGGCGAGGGTTTCGACACCGCAGTCATCGGTGACGGCACCCAGGCGCTGACCGCGGTGCGTGAGCTGCGGCCCGACCTGGTGCTGCTGGACCTGATGCTGCCCGGCATGAACGGCATCGACGTATGCCGCGTACTGCGGGCGGACTCCGGCGTGCCGATCGTCATGCTCACCGCCAAGACCGACACCGTGGACGTGGTGCTCGGCCTGGAGTCGGGCGCCGACGACTACGTGATGAAGCCGTTCAAGCCCAAGGAGCTGGTGGCCCGCGTGCGCGCCCGGCTGCGGCGCAACGAGGACGAGCCCGCCGAACTGCTGTCCATCGCCGACGTCGACATCGACGTCCCCGCCCATAAAGTCACCCGGCAGGGCGAGCAGATTTCGCTGACACCGCTGGAGTTCGACCTGCTGGTGGCGCTGGCACGCAAACCGCGCCAGGTGTTTACTCGTGATGTGCTGCTCGAACAGGTGTGGGGTTACCGCCATCCCGCCGACACCCGTTTGGTGAACGTCCATGTCCAGCGTCTGCGGGCCAAGGTTGAGAAGGACCCGGAGAATCCGCAGGTGGTGCTGACCGTTCGAGGAGTGGGATACAAGGCCGGACCTCCGTGATCTTCGGCTCGAGGCGGCGCATCCACCGCCGGTCAGCGCCGCTGGTCCGGGGATTGGGTGTGCTGGGTCGGGCGTTGAGTCTGGCGTGGCGACGCTCTCTGCAGCTGCGCGTGGTCACGTTGACACTGGGTCTGTCGCTGGTGGTCATCCTGGTTCTCGGGTTCGTGCTGACCAGCCAAATCACCGACCGCATTCTCGAAGTGAAGGTGGGCGCCGCCACCGAGGAGATCGAGCGCGCCCGCACCACCGTCAGCGGCATCGTCGGCGGCGAAGAGACCCGGTCGCTGGACAGCAGCCTGCAACTGGCCCGCAACACCCTGATCGACCGCAAGGCCGACGCCGGCGCGGGCCTGGCGGGGACGTTCGACGCGGTGCTCGTCGTCCCCGGCGACGGACCCCGCGCGGCCACCGCGGCGGGACCGATCGACCAGGTGCCCGCCGCGCTGCGCGACTTCGTCAAGGCCGGGCAGGTCAGCTACCAGTACGCCACGGTGCACACCGAGAGCTTCTCCGGCCCGGCGCTGATCGTCGGCAGCCCGACCACGTCGTCGACGTCATCGGTGACCAGCCTTGAGCTGTACCTGATCTTCCCGTTGAACAACGAGGACTCCACGATCGCGTTGGTCCGGGGCACCATGGCCACCGGAGGCGTGGTGCTGCTGGGTCTGCTCGCCGCGATCGCGCTGCTGGTGGCCCGCCAGATCGTGTTGCCGGTCCGCTCGGCGTCGCGGATCGCCGAACGGTTCGCCGAGGGACACCTCAGTGAACGCATGCCGGTCCGCGGCGAGGACGACATGGCGCGGCTGGCGGTGTCGTTCAACGACATGGCCGAAAGCCTGCAGCGCCAGATCACCCAGCTGGAGGAATTTGGAAACCTGCAGCGCCGCTTCACCTCCGACGTCAGCCACGAGCTGCGGACCCCGCTGACCACTGTGCGGATGGCCGCCGATCTGATCCACGATCACGCCGAGGACCTGGAACCGGCCCTGCGGCGCTCGACCGAACTGATGGTCAACGAACTGGACCGGTTCGAATCGCTGCTCAACGATCTGCTCGAGATCTCGCGCCACGATGCCGGCGTCGCCGAACTGGCCGTCGAGGCGGTGGATCTGCGGTCCATCGTGCAGAAGGCGCTCGACAACGTCGGACACCTCACCGAGGATGCCGGCGTCGAGATGGACGTCGACCTGCCTGCCGAGGAGATCATCGCCGAGGTCGACCCGCGCCGCGCCGAACGGATCCTGCGCAACCTCATCGCCAACGCCATCGACCACGCCGAACGCAAGCCGGTCCAGATCCGGATGGCCGCCGACGTCGACACCGTCGCCGTCACCGTCCGCGACTACGGGGTGGGCCTGCGTCCCGGCGAGGAGAAGCTGGTGTTCAGCCGTTTCTGGCGCGCCGACCCGTCCCGGGTGCGCCGCTCCGGCGGCACCGGTCTCGGACTCGCGATCAGCATCGAAGACGCGCGGCTGCACCAGGGCCGCCTCGAGGCGTGGGGCGAGCCCGGCAAGGGCGCCTGCTTCCGGCTGACGCTGCCGCTGGTGCGTGGCCACAAGGTGACCTCGAGCCCGCTGCCCGTCAAACCGATCGACATCTCGGGCGGCCCGTCCCAGCGTCGGCAGGTCCGGGACCGCGAACCGGCCGGGGAGAGCGTGTGACGCGCCCGCTGGCCGCGCTGCTGTCGGTGCTCGTGCTGATGCTGGCTGGATGCGCCGGGGTGCCCAGCTCGTCGTCGCCGCAGGCGATCGGCACCGTCGACCGGCCCGCGCCACCGAGCCTGCCCAAGCCCACCGCAGGCATGGACCCCGACGTCCTCCTGCGGGAATTCCTCAAGGCCACAGCCGATCCCGCAAACCGCCACCTGGCCGCGCGTCAGTTCCTCACCGAGTCCGCGTCCAGCACGTGGGACGACGCGGGCAGCGCCCTGCTGATCGACAACGTGGTGTTCGTCGAAACCCGCTCGACCGAACGGGTTTCGGTGACCATGCGCGCCGACATCCTGGGCTCACTGTCGGATATGGGTGTCTTCGAGACGGGGGCGGGCGCGTTGCCCGATCCCGGGCCGATCGAGTTGATCAAGACCCCGGGTGGATGGCGCATCGACAGCCTGCCCAATGGAGTCTTCCTGGACTGGCAGCAGTTTCAGTCCACCTACAAGCGGCACACCCTCTATTTCGCGGATCCCACCGGCAAGACCGTGGTACCCGACCCGCGCTACCTCGCGGTGTCCGAGCCGGACCAGCTGGCCACCGAACTGGTGAGCAAGCTGATCGCCGGCCCGCGCCCCGAAATGGAGAACACGGTGCGCAACCTGCTGGGCCCGCCGCTGCGCCTGCGCGGCCCGGTGACGCGTGCCGACGGCGGCAAGACCGGCATCGGTCGGGGTTACGGCGGCGCCCGGATCGACCTGGAGAACCTGTCGACGACCGACCCGCACAGCCGGCAGCTGCTTGCGGCGCAACTCATCTGGACGCTGTCGCGATCCGGGATCAACGGCCCGTACGTCATCAACGCCGACGGCGCCGCGCTCGATGATCGGTTCGCCGATGGGTGGGACACCGGCGCTGTCGCCGCGACCGACCCCGGTGCCGCCGACGGTGCGGCGGCGGGACTTCACGCACTCGTCGGCGGGTCGCTGGTGCGGCTCGACGGTCAGCGAGCACCGAAGGTCGCGGGTCCGTTCGGGCGGATGCCGGGGCAGACCGCGGCGTCGCTGTCGCGCACCGGCCAGGAGGTCGCCTCGATCGTCACGCTGCGCCCCGGGGCGCCCGACATGGCGTCGTCGCTGTGGGTGGGCCCGTTGGGCGGCGAGGCGTCCCAGGCGATGGACGGCCGCAGCCTGAGCAGACCCAGTTGGTCACTGGACGAAGCCATCTGGGTGGTCGTCGACGGCAACAACGTCGTCCGCGTGATCCAGGACGCCTCCGGCCTGCCGGCCCGCATCCCCGTCGACGCCACCGCGGTGCTGACCCGCTTCCCCGGTGGCATCGCCGACCTCCAGCTGTCGCGCGACGGCACCAGGGCGGCGATGGTGATCGACGGCAAGATCATCCTGGCCGGGGTCGAGCAGACGCCCGGCGGCGGATACGCGCTGACCTATCCGCGCCGGCTGGGCTACGGGCTGGGAGAGACGGTGGTGTCACTGTCGTGGCGCACCGGCGACGACATCGTCGTCACCCGCACCGACCCGCAGCATCCGGTGTCCTACGTCAACCTCGACGGGGTGAACTCCGACGGACCCAGCCGCAACCTGCTGATGCCCGTGCAGACGGTGGCCGCCAACCCGTCGACGGTGTACGTCGCCGACGGCCGCGGTGTGCTCCAGCTGTCCGGCTCGGCGGCCGAGAACCCGGGATGGGTCGAGGTGCGTCCGCTGATGGCGGCGGGCGCCGTGCCGGTGTTACCGGGCTGACGCCAAACGTGTTGCCAGAACAGCCCTCTGGCAGCGAGCCGACAGAAGGGTAGTGCGATGTCGATTGAGGTTCCACGAAAGACAGTGCTCGCGGGAGCCGGAGTCGGCCTGGTGGCCGTCGCGGTGGCCGCCTGTTCGAGTGGTTCAGATTCGGGGTCGTCCGGGTCTTCTGGGTCTTCCGAGTCTTCTGGGTCCTCAGGGTCTGCGGAGTCGTCGGTATCGTCGGCGCCGGGCAAGGCGCTCGCGCCCACGGCCGATGTACCCGTCGGGTCGGGGGTCATCGTCGGCGAGGTGGTGGTGACACAGCCGGAGGCTGGTGACTTCAAGGGATTCTCCGCGGTGTGCACGCACACCGGGTGCCTGCTCAACGAGATCGCCGACGGGACCATCAACTGCCCGTGCCACGGCAGCAAGTTCAGCCTCGACGGCGCGGTGGTCAACGGCCCGGCGACCAAGCCGCTGGAAACCGTCGCGATTCGGGTGCAAGGGGACTCGATCGTCGCGGAGTAGGGGCTCGCTTGTTGCGGCTTGCCCGAAGTTCCCCGCGAGAGTGAAGCCACGGCTGTGACTGGCGGGCGAATCGCGGCCAGGAATGATATTTCGCGGCAGGTGGCGGGGCAGGGGAGCGCGGTTGTCGGTCGCTAACGGCACGCTGAGACCGTGCTCGACCTCATTCTTCCCGTGCAGTGCGGTGGCTGCGGTGCCGCCGCCACCGCCTGGTGCGCAACCTGCCAGAACGAGCTGAGCGTCAAGGACGACGAGCCGCACCTGGTGACCCCGCGACTCGACCCGGGCGTGCCCGTCCTGTCCCTCGGCCGCTACGCCGGCGCGCGCCGCAAGGCGATCGTCGCGCTGAAGGAGCACGGCCGCGCTGACCTGCGGCACCCTCTCGCCGGCGCGCTCGGTGACGCCGTCGACAAGCTGCTGATCTGGGGCGTCCTGGCCGCTCCGCTGGCCCTCGTCCCGGCACCCACCCGACGCTCCGCCGCGCGCCGCCGTGGCGGTGACCCCGTCACCCAGATCGCCCAAGGAGCTGCCGCCGCCCGTCCGGATGTCTCGGTCGCGCCCGCCCTGCGCTTCAAAGCCTTCACCCGTGATTCGGTCGGGCTGTCCAGCGCGGGCCGACAGCGCAACGTCGCCGGCCGGGTCCTGCTGCGCGGGGGAGTCGCCGGACCGGCCGTGGTCGTGGACGACGTGGTGACCACCGGCGCCACCGTCACCGAATCCGTCCGCGTCCTGCAAACCGCAGGCGTCGACGTCGTTGCTGTGCTCGCGCTGGCCCACGCATGACCCGTCAGGGGCTATTACTGCCACATCAAACGGACATGAAGAACTGAAAACAGGTCGGCTGAATTAGTGGCACTGCAGGTGAACAGCGACTACCGTCGGCACCAACCAACCGTGAACATCTCACGGCGGCGCTCAAGACGCGAGTGAGCCGGTATCGCGACAGCGATAGGAGGTGAGTAGTCGACACCTTGCACCGGCGAGTGGCGCGACCATGACTGCCCCGTCGGCGCGATTTCTTATCAGCCGGGCACGCATCGTCGTGCTAACGCGAAAGAGAATCGAGTTGCCAAGTATGTCAAGTAATTCCGTGGATTCCGACAGCACGATGGTGATGGACGACGACACCGCAGTGTCCGACGCGCTCAACGCCGAGGTGGTGGTCAAAGGTCGCAACGTCGAAGTGCCCGATCACTTCCGCCTCTACGTCGCCGAGAAGCTGGCACGCCTGGAGCGATTCGACCGCACCATCTACCTCTTCGACGTCGAACTCGATCACGAGAAGAACCGGCGTCAACGCAAGAACTGCCAGCATGTCGAGATCACGGCGAAAGGCCGCGGCCCCGTCGTCCGAGGGGAAGCCTGCGCCGACAGCTTCTACGCCGCGTTCGAGTCGGCCGTCGGCAAACTCGAAGCCCGGCTGCGCAAGAGCAAGGACCGCCGCAAGATCCATTACGGCGACAAGACCCCCGTATCGCTGCACGAGGCGACGGCGCTGGACCGCCTCGACGCCGCGTTCGCGCGAACGGAGATCGGCGCGGCCCCCACCGAGGTGGCCGTCGACGACCATGAGCCCGGTCGCATCGTGCGCACCAAGGAGCACCCCGCCACCCCGATGACCGTCGACGATGCGCTCTACGAGATGGAGCTCGTCGGCCACGATTTCTTCCTCTTCCATGACAAGGAAAGCGACCGGCCGTGCGTGGTGTACCGGCGGCACGCCTACGACTACGGCCTGATCAAGCTGGCCTGATCAAGCCGGCCTGATCAAGGCTCGGTTGAGACCTCGCTGCTGAGAATCCCCCGGGAGCCGCCCCCGCTGCTTCCGGGGGATTCTTCTTTTCAACCGGCACGGCCGAGACGCCTAACCAGCGATTTCGCCGCGTCGCCTACGATGGTCTGCGTCTGTCGCGATGCCGCATCCGACAAGAGCAGACGAAGAAAAAGGGTAAACAGCGTGCTGTCGAAGTTGCTTCGTATCGGCGAAGGCCGCATGGTCAAGCGCCTCAAGGGGGTGGCTGACTACGTCAACACCCTGTCCGACGACATCGAGAAGCTGTCCGATGCCGAACTGCGTGGCAAGACCGAGGAGTTCCGCGGGCGCCTGGAGAGCGGCAAAGAGGACCTCGACGACCTGATGCCGGAGGCGTTCGCCGTCGTCCGGGAAGCGGCCTGGCGGGTGCTCAACCAGCGCCACTTCGACGTCCAGATCATGGGCGGCGCCGCGCTGCACTTCGGCAATGTCGCCGAGATGAAAACCGGTGAGGGCAAGACCCTGACCTCGGTGCTTCCCGCCTACCTCAACGCACTGCCCGGCAAGGGCGTGCACATCGTGACGGTCAACGAATACCTGGCCAAGCGCGACGCCGAGCAGATGGGCCGCGTGCACCGCTTCCTGGGTCTCGACGTCGACGTGATCCTGGGCTCGCTGACGCCCGACCAGCGGCGCGCGGCCTACAACGCCGACATCACCTACGGCACCAACTGGGAGCTCGGCTTCGACTACCTGCGCGACAACATGGCCCTGCGCCTCGAGGACTGCGTCCAGCGCGGCCATTACTACGCCATCGTCGACGAGGTCGACTCCATCCTGATCGACGAGGCCAGGACCCCGCTGATCATCTCCGGTCCCGCCGACGGCGGCTCGAACTGGTACACCGAGTTCGCCCGCCTGGCGCCGATGATGAAGGCCGACGTCCACTACGAGGTCGACATCAAGAAGCGTGTCGTGGGCATCAACGAGCTCGGTGTCGAGTTCGTCGAAGACCAGTTGGGCATCGAGAACCTCTACGAAGCCGCCAACTCGCCGCTGATCAGCTACCTCAACAACGCGATCAAGGCCAAAGAACTGTTCGAGCGCGACAAGCACTACATCGTCCGCGACGGCGAAGTGTTCATCGTCGACGAGTTCACCGGCCGCATGCTCGTGGGTCGCCGCTACAACGAGGGCCTGCACCAGGCCATCGAGGCCAAAGAGCATGTCGAGATCAAGGCGGAGAACCAGACGGTCGCCACGGTGACGCTGCAGAACTACTTCCGCATGTACAACAAGCTCGCCGGCATGACGGGTACCGCCGAGACCGAGGCCGCCGAGCTCCACGAGATCTACAAGCTCGGCGTGGTGCCCATCCCCACCAACCGGCCCATGATCCGGACCGACCAGTCCGACCTGATCTACAAGACTGAAGAGGCCAAGTACATCGCCGTCGTCGACGACGTCAGCGAGAAGTACGAGAAGGGCCAGCCCGTCCTCATCGGCACCACCAGCGTCGAACGCTCCGAGTTCCTGTCCCGTCAGTTCGAGAAGCGCCGCATCCCGCACAATGTGCTCAACGCCAAGTACCACGAGCAGGAGGCCGGCATCATCGCCGAGGCCGGCCGGCTCGGCGCGATCACCGTGGCCACCAACATGGCCGGCCGCGGCACCGACATCGTGCTCGGCGGTAACCCCGAATATCTGCTGGACCGCCGGCTGCGCCAGCGCGGGCTCGACCCGATCGAGACGCCCGAGGAGTACGAGCAGGGCTGGCACGAGGAACTGCCGCACATCAAGGAACAGGTCGCCACCGAGGCCAAGGACGTCATCGCCGCCGGCGGGCTGTACGTGCTGGGCACCGAGCGTCACGAATCGCGACGCATCGACAACCAGCTGCGTGGCCGCTCCGGTCGTCAGGGTGACCCCGGCGAGTCGCGGTTCTACCTGTCGCTGGCCGACGAGCTGATGCGCCGGTTCAACGGCGCGACGCTGGAGACGCTGCTCACCCGGCTGAACCTGCCCGACGACGTGCCGATCGAAGCCAAGATGGTCTCTCGCGCCATCAAGAGCGCCCAGACCCAGGTCGAGCAGCAGAACTTCGACATCCGCAAGGAAGTTCTGAAATACGACGAGGTGATGAACCAGCAGCGCAAGGTCATCTACGGCGAGCGTCGTCGGATCCTGGAAGGCGAGAACCTCGCCGAGCAGGCCCACAAAATGCTCATCGACGTCGTCACCGCCTACGTCGACGGCGCCACCGCCGAGGGGTACTCCGAGGACTGGGATCTGGAGAAGCTGTGGGAGGGTCTCAGGACGCTCTACCCCGTCGGCATCGATCACAACGATCTGATCGACTCCGATGCCGTCGGCGAGCCTGGTGAGCTCACGCGCTCCGAGCTCCTCGATGCACTGACCGCCGACGCCGAGCGTGCCTACGCCGAGCGGGAAGCCGAGATCGAGGAGATCGCCGGTGAGGGCGGCATGCGGCAGCTGGAACGCAACGTGCTGCTCAACGTGCTGGACCGCAAGTGGCGCGAGCACCTCTACGAGATGGACTATCTGCGGGAGGGCATCGGGCTGCGTGGTCTGGCCCAGCAGCGCCCCGAGGTGGAGTACGCCCGCGAAGGCTACGACATGTTCATCGCCATGCTCGAGGGCATGAAAGAGGAGTGCGTCGGCTTCCTGTTCAATGTCCAGGTCGAGCGTGCCGCCGGCCCCACGGTCGCCGCGCAGGCCGCCCCGTCCGGACTCGCCGAGTTCGCCGCCGCGGCGGCGCAGCAGGCGGGCGCCGTCGCCACCAAGGAGCGACCGGCTCCAACCGGGCTGCGCGCCAAGGGGATTGACGACAGTGCTCCGCCGCTGACCTACTCCGGCCCGTCCGAGGACGCGGACGGCTCGGTAGAGGTCAAACGTGCCGGCGGAGGGCGATCGACCGGTGGCACCCGGAAAGAACGTCGCGAGGCCGCCCGCCAGGGCAAGGCCGGCGGCAAGCACGCCAGGCGCCGCTGACCTCAACCGATCTGCAGCGCGACCAGCCGCCAGCTGTCGCGATGCCGTTCGATTCGGCCTGCAATGGCGTGCACACGACCGCTGCGGCTGAAGGACGCGAACACCTCCGCGGCGGTCACCTCACCGGCGGCTCCTGTGTCGACCGACCGCAGCCGGACCCGGCGCAGCGTGGCGCTGCCCGTGCGCGGGGCGCAGGCACAGGCGATGACGCAGTCGATGAGGAACGGCGTCATCAGCGGACGAAGTTGCGCGACGGGCCTGCGCCGGTCGATCACCTCGATCACCTGGCGCAGTGCGGTCTCGGCGAACACCGCAGCCGAACGCGGCGGCGGCGCTTCCTGCACCGGGGCCCGGTGCGCGCGCAGCGGGCGCGGCGAGGGGCGGCGTAGCGCCGCCCCCGACGGCATCGGACACGGCGACGGCGGAAACGGCTGGGGGACCGGTTCGTAATCGATGATCGGCGCGGTGACCCATGTGCCACAAGACGGGGCCGCCAGGTGTTCCGGCGGAATTGGGGATGCGGTCATGAAATCTCCAGCAGTCGACGGGCGTCTGCCGGAGAGTTACAGACCTCACAATGATCCCACGCACTCTGGGCCCCGGAGAGCACCCGTTCTGCGGACGCCCAGAATCTGCGGATAACGTGGCACAGTCTGACGTTCTCTGACAGATCTCGAAGGAGGCAGGGCCGCCCATGGTGACCAGGTTGTCGGCGGCGGATGCCTCCTTCTACCAGCTGGAGAATTCGTCGACGCCGATGTACGTCGGGACGCTGCAGATCCTGCGCAAGCCGCGCAACGGGCTCAGCTACGAGACGCTGCTGGCCACCGTGGAACAGCGTCTCCCGCAGATCCCGCGGTACCGGCAGAAGGTTCGTGAGGTGACTCTCGGCCTGGCCAGGCCGGTCTGGGTAGACGACCGCGACTTCGACATCACCTACCACATCAGGCGTTCGGCGTTGCCGTCCCCGGGCAGCGATGCCCAACTGCACGACCTCGTTGCCCGGCTGGGGTCCCGGCCGCTGGACAAGTCACGGCCCCTGTGGGAGATGTACCTGGTCGAGGGGTTGGCCAAGAACCGGGTCGCCATCTACACCAAGTCCCATCAGGCTCTCGTCAACGGCATGACGGCGTTGGAGATCGGCCACGTGATCGCCGACCGGACCCAGAAGCCACCGGAATTCGGCGAGGACATCTGGATCCCCGGCCGCGAACCCAGCGACCGTCAGCTGCTGGTGGGTGCGCTCGGCGAGTGGATCATGCGCCCGACCGCGCAGGCTGCCGCGGTACGCGCGGCGGTCACCGACACGGTGTCCAGCACGTCCCACATCGTCGATCTGGGCCGCCGTGTCGCCGACGTCGCCCGCACGGTCGCCCGCGGCACGGCTCCGCGCAGCCCCCTGAACACGACCGTGTCCCGCAACCGCAGGTTCTCGGTGGCCACCGGCAGCCTCGACGAGTTCCGCATCGTGCGCGCCCGATACGACTGCGACGTCAACGACGTGGTGCTCGCCATGGTCACCGGCGCCCTGCGGAACTGGCTGTTGTCGCGCGGCGAGCCGGTGACGACGACGACGTCGATGCGCGCGATGGCGCCGATGTCGGTCTATCCCGACGCCGAGATCGACTCGTCGAGCCCGGGTCAGGCGATCAGCGAGGTGGCCCCGTTCCTGGTGGATCTGCCTGTCGGAGAATCCAATCCGGTGGTCCGGCTGTCGCAGATCTCGCATGCCACCGAAACCCATCCGACGGCCTCCAGCCTGGTCGACGCCCGAACCATCGTCACGCTGTCGGGTTTCGCTCCGCCCACCCTGCACGCCATGGGGATCCGGGTGGCCACCAGCTTCTCGGCCCGCCAGTTCAATCTGCTCATCACCAACGTTCCGGGTCCGCAGCACCAGATGTATGTCGCAGGCACCAAATTGCTGGAGACCTACGCCGTGCCGCCGTTGCTGCACAACCAGACTTTGGCGATCGGCGTCACGTCCTACAACGGGATGCTCTACTTCGGGATCAACGCCGACCGTGACGCGATGAGCGACGTCGACATGCTGCCCAGCCTGCTGCGGGAGGCCCTCGATGAACTGGTGGAAGCCGCGCGGTGACCGGTCTGTAGCACCCCCGGAATTGACCTGCGGACGGTGCCGAGGTCGAATGTTCAGCAATGGCTGACATCTCTGAGCGCAAAGTGACCGCTGTCCCCGCCGCCGAACCGGCAGATTCGGCGGGCGAGCCGCCGCCGCACCCGGTGCTCGACATCCCGGTCGAAGAGGAGAAGATCAGCCGCTCCCGTGGCATGGACTGGGTGGTGTTCGGGGTTACCGCCGTCATCGCCATCGCATTCCTGGTCTGGGGTTTCAGCAGCACCGAGACGCTGGCCAGCGCCTCCAGCGCCGCGCTCACCTGGGTGATGGACAAGACGGGCTGGCTGTTCGCACTCACCAGCACCGGGTTCGTCGTCTTCGTGCTCTACCTGGCACTCGGCCGCTACGGCACCATCCCGTTGGGCCGCGACGGCGAGGAGCCGGAGTTCAACGGCGTGTCCTGGGTGGCCATGATGTTCAGTGCCGGCATGGGCATCGGTCTGATGTTCTACGGCGTCGCCGAACCGCTGTCGCACTTCGCCACCCCGCCGCCCGGCACCGGCCCCGAGGGCAACCCCGAAGCGGTGCAGACCGCGCTGGCCACGACGCTGTTCCACTGGACTCTGCACCCGTGGGCGATCTACTGCGTGGTGGGCCTGGCGATCGCGTACGGCGTGTACCGGAAGGGCCGGCTGCAGCTGATCAGCGCGGCGTTCGAACCTCTCATCGGTGCCCGCGCGCACGGGCCGCTGGGCAAGGTCATCGACATGCTGGCGATCTTCGCCACGCTGTTCGGTTCGGCGGCGTCGCTCGGCCTGGGCGCTCTGCAGATCCGCAGTGGGTTGCAGATCGTCGCAGGCATCGGCGAGACGGGCAACGCGATCCTGGTGATCATCATCGCCGTGCTGACGGCGGCCTTCGTGCTGTCCGCGGTGTCCGGGATCGCGCGCGGCATCCAGTGGTTGTCCAACATCAACATGGTGCTGGCCTTGGCACTTGCGCTGTTCGTGTTCGTCGTCGGCCCAACGGTTTTCATCCTGAACCTGCTCCCGACCGCACTGGGCAGCTACTTCGCCGACCTCAGCATGATGTCGGCACGAACGGGTGCCGAAGGTGCCGACGTCAACACGTGGCTGCAGTCGTGGACGATCTTCTACTGGGCGTGGTGGGTGTCGTGGACGCCGTTCGTCGGCATGTTCATCGCGCGGATCTCGCGCGGGCGCACCATCCGGCAGTTCGTCGGCGGAGTGCTGCTGGTCCCCAGCGTCGTGTCGCTGGTGTGGTTCGCGGTGTTCGGCGGCGCGGCCATCAACGTCCAGCAGAACGGCACCGACCTCGCCGGTGAGGGCGGCGTCGAGGCGCAGCTGTTTTCGCTGCTCGACCAGTACCCGATCGCGACGGTCGCCAGCGTGGTCGTGATGATCCTGGTGGCGATCTTCTTCGTCTCCGGCGCCGACGCCGCCTCGATCGTCATGGGATCGCTGTCCCAGCGGGGCACCATCGAACCGAGCCGGGGCACGGTCGTGTTCTGGGGAGCGGCGACCGGCTCGGTGGCCGCGGTCATGCTTCTGGTGGGCGGCTCGGACGCGTTGACCGGGTTGCAGACGATCACGATCATCGCCGCGCTGCCTTTCCTTCTGGTGATGGTCGCACTGGCGGTGTCTCTGCTGAAGGATCTACGCCGCGACCCGAAGGTGGTGCGCCGCCGGTATGCCGCCGAGGTGGTCGACAGCGCGGTCATCTCGGGCGTCACCCAGCACGGCGACGACTTCATCCTCTCGATCGAGAAGGACCCCGACGCCGACCACCACGCATCGCCGTCGCAGCCGCGCTGAGGACAGGCGGGTGGCCAAGAAGAAAGCGGCGAAGAGCGCGCTCGCCAGGGACGTCTACGACGCTGAACTGTTCCGTCTGCAAACGGAACTGGTGAAACTTCAGGAGTGGGTCCGGGTCACCGGCGCGCGGGTGGTGATCGTGTTCGAAGGTCGTGACGCCGCGGGCAAGGGCGGGACCATCAAACGGATCACCCAGTACCTGAGCCCGCGGGTCGCCCGGATCGCGGCGTTGCCCGCCCCGTCGGATCGTGAACGGGGACAATGGTATTACCAGCGCTACATCGAGCACCTTCCTGCCAAAGGGGAGATCGTGCTGTTCGACCGGTCCTGGTACAACCGGGCCGGCGTGGAGAAGGTGATGGGGTTCTGCACCCCGGCCGAACACGCGCTGTTCCTGCGGCAGACGCCGATCTTCGAGCAGATGCTGATCGAGGACGGGGTGATCCTGCGCAAGTACTGGTTCTCGGTGTCCGACGACGAGCAGTTGCGCCGCTTCCGCTCCCGGCTCAAGGATCCGGTCCGGCAGTGGAAGCTCTCTCCGATGGACCTCGAATCGGTGTACCGGTGGGAGGACTACTCGCGGGCCAAGGATCAGATGATGGTGCACACCGACACCCCGTTGAGTCCCTGGTTCGTCGTGGAGTCCGACGTCAAGAAGCATGCGCGGCTCAACATGATCGCGCACCTACTGTCGACCATCGACTACTACGACGTCGACACCCCGAAAGTGAAGCTGCCCAAGCGGCCGGTTCTATCCGGTGACTATGTGCGTCCGCCGCGGGAACTGTCCACCTATGTCGACGATCACGTCGCGACGTTGATCGGTGACACCGACTGACCGACTACTGTCCACGGGGTGCGCGTCTACGTCCCGGCAACGCTGGCCATGCTGCAGCGGTTGGTCGCTGACGGATCGCTGCGTCCCGTCAACGGGACGGCGTTCGCGGTGACGCCCACGCTGCGGGAGGCCTACGCCGAGGGCGACGAGGACGAACTCGCCGATGTCGCACTGCGGGAGGCGGCGATGGCGTCGCTGCGGCTGCTCGGGAACGAGGACACCGAAGGGCTGCCGCCGCGCCGGGTCGTGGTGGAGGCCGACGCAGGTGACGGAGTCGACGGAGCCGACGGGGTGAAGCTGCGTCCCGACCTCGATGACGCCGTGGTGCGGGTGGCAGGCGGCATCGCGCTGGACCGGGTGATCGCCGCTTACGTCGACAATGCGGCCGCCGAGTCCGCGGTGCTGGCCGCGGTCGAGGTGATCGATGCCGCCGATCTGGGCGACGAGGACGCGGAACTCACGGTCGGAGACGCCCAGGACCATGACCTCGCGTGGTACGCCCCACAAGAGCTGCCATTTCTTCTCGACCTGCTCTGAGGCTGGATACGGTACCGTAAGTTACGGTACCGTAGGTAAGCGCTGCGGTCAGGAATGGGTAACCCTCCAGGGGTGAAGCCAGGGCAGGAGCCGTCAATGGCCAAGAACACCGTCAAGAACACGGCCAAGGTCGCCGACACCGTCAGGCCGACCATCGCCGGCGCCAAAGAGCGGCCGGGCTGGCACGCGCTGCGCACCCTCGCGGGCCGGATCACCACTCCGCTGCTGCCCGACGACTACCTCAAACTGGCCAACCCACTGTGGTCGGCGCGGGAACTGCGCGGGCGCGTCCTCGAGGTGCGGCGCGAGACCGTCGACTCGGCCACGCTGGTCATCAAGCCCGGCTGGGGCTTCTCCTTCGACTATCAGGCGGGCCAGTACGTCGGCATCGGTCTGCTCGTCGAGGGGCGCTGGCGCTGGCGGTCGTACTCACTGACCAGTCCTCCCAGCGAGCACCGGTCCCTCAACAGGGGGTCGCGGACCATCACCATCACCGTCAAAGCCATGGCGGAGGGGTTCCTGTCCACGCACCTGGTCGGCGGCGTCGAGCCCGGAACGATCGTCAGACTGGCTGCGCCGCAAGGAAACTTCGTGATGCCCGACCCGGCGCCGGCGAAGGTGCTGTTCCTCACCGCAGGTTCGGGTATCACGCCGGTGATGTCGATGCTCCGCACGCTGGTCCGGCGCGGGCAACTCGGCGATGTGGTCCATGTGCACTCCGCGCCGACGGAAGCCGACGTGATGTTCGCCGCGGAACTCGCCGAGTTGGAGCATCGCCACGAGGGGTACCGGTTGCAGCTGCGGGCCACCCGGACTCAGGGCCGGCTGGACCTCGATTCACTCGACGAGACGGTGCCGGACTGGCGGGAGCGACAGACCTGGGCCTGCGGCCCGGAGTCGATGCTGGACGCCGCGGAGCACACGTGGACAGCCGCCAAGCTCGGCGAACGACTGCACCTGGAACGGTTCGCCGTGTCGCGAGCTGCGGTGCACGGCAGCGGCGGCACAGTCAAATTCGCCCGCTCGGGCAAGGTGGCCGAGGTCGACGGCGCCACTCCGTTGATGGACGCGGGCGAGGCGGCGGGCATTCAGATGCCGTTCGGCTGCCGGATGGGCATCTGTCAGTCGTGCGTGGTCGGCTTGGTGGAAGGACACGTGCGCGACCTTCGGACCGGCGTCGAACACGAGCCGGGAACGAGGGTGCAGACCTGCGTCTCGGCAGCGTCGGGCGACTGCGTGCTGGACGTTTAAGCTTTACTGGGTAGTAACCTACGACGTCGTAGGTTACGGTAGCGTAGGTACGGACGAGAGGAGGCTGAATCATGGCGATCACTGACGTTCCCGAATTTACGCATTTGACCGAAGCGGACATCGAGAACCTGGGACGCGAGCTGGATGCGATCCGCCAGGACATCGAAGACTCCCGCGGAGCGCGCGACGCGCGCTACATCCGCCGCACCATTGCCGCGCAGCGCGCGCTGGAGGTAGCCGGTCGGCTCCTGCTGGCGGGCAGCTCGAAGCGCAAGTTCTGGTGGGCGGGCACCGCGACGCTGGGCGTGGCCAAGATCATCGAAAACATGGAGATCGGCCACAACGTCATGCACGGCCAGTGGGACTGGATGAACGACCCCGAGATTCATTCCTCGACGTGGGAATGGGACATGAGCGGCGCGTCCAAGCACTGGCGGTTCACTCACAACTTCATGCACCACAAGTACACCAACATCCTCGGCATGGACGACGACGTGGGCTACGGCGTCATCCGCGTCACCCGCGACCAGAAATGGAAGCCGTTCAACCTCAGCAATCTGTTCTTCAACACCTTGCTGGCGGTCGGCTTCGAGTGGGGCGTCGGACTGCAGCACCTGGAGCTCGGCAAGATCTCCAAGGGCCGCGACGACCGCAAGGCCACGATGGGCCGCGTCAAGGAGTTCGGCATCAAGGCCGGGCACCAGGTGGCCAAGGACTACGTGGCGTGGCCGGCTCTGACGGCGTTGTCCCCGGGCGCCTCGTTCACGTCGACGATGAAGGCCAACGCGGTCGCGAACGTCATCCGCAACGTGTGGGCCAACGCCGTGATCTTCTGCGGTCACTTCCCGGACGGCGCGGAGAAGTTCACCAAGACCGACATGGTCGGTGAGAGCAAGGGCCAGTGGTACCTGCGTCAGATGCTCGGCAGCGCCAACTTCGACAACGGTCCGCTGCTGCGCTTCATGAGCGGCAACCTGTGCTACCAGATCGAGCACCACCTGTTTCCGGATCTGCCCAGCAATCGCTATCACGAGATCTCGTTCCGGATCCGGGAGATCTGCGACAAATACGACCTGCCCTACACCACAGGCAATTTCGCTGTGCAGTACGGCAAGTCGTGGCGGACCATCGCCAAGTTGTCGCTGCCGGACCGCTTCCTCACCGACACCCGCGACGATGCGCCCGAAACGCGCAGCGAGCGGATGTTCGACGGGTTGGACCCGTCCGAACGGCGTGGCCTCAAGTCGGCCATCGCCGCGGTGCGGTCGCGTCGTCGCGCCAAGCAGAGCCAGAAGGCCCTCAAGAAGGCCGACCGGCGCGAAGACCTGGCTGCCTGACCGGCTTCCACTCTGACAAGACACACTCGCACGGTTCCTTCGGGAACCGTGCGAGTGTGCGTCAGGCGTCTGTGCGTCAGTCGGGGATGTAGTCGAACGTGTCCGGGTTCGGCCCGGTGCGTCCGTCCTCGCCCTTGTCGAGGGCGGAGATCGCGGCTACGTCGTCGTCGCCGAGCTCGAAGTCGAACAGCGCGAAGTTGTCCTTGATGCGCTGCAGCGTCACCGATTTCGGGAAGACGATGTCGCCACGCTGGATGTGCCAGCGCAGCACCACCTGTGCCGGTGACTTCCCGGCGGCCTCGGCGATGCGGGTGATCACGGGGTCGTCGAGCACCTTGCCCTGTGCGATCGGCGACCAGGCCTCCGTCGCGATGCCGTGCTGGCGGCCGTACTCGCGCACCTCGTCATTGCTGAAGTACGGATGCACCTCGATCTGGTTCACCGCAGGCACCGTGCCGGTCTCATCGGCCAACCGCTGCAGGTGCGGCACCTGAAAGTTGGACACGCCGATGCTGCGGGCGCGGCCGTCTTTCTTGAACTCCTCCAGGACCTTCCACGTCGACACGTAGTCGCCGTCGTAGAGCGTGGGCAACGGCCAGTGGATCAGGAAAAGATCCACATAGTCGAAGTTCAAGGCCGTGAGGGTGTCGTCGAAGGCCCGGCGGGCGTCATCGGGCTTGTGGAAGCCGTTGTTCAGCTTGCTCGTCACGTACACCTGCGCGCGGTCGACGCCGGAGTCACGAACGCCTTGCCCCACACCCTTCTCGTTCTGATACATCTCCGCCGTGTCGATATGGCGGTATCCGATGTCCAGGGCTGTCTTGACCGCATCGGCGGTCTCGTCGGGTTCGATCTGGAAAACACCGAAGCCCAACTGTGGAATGGTGCTGCCGTCGTTCAATTCGATGGCGGGTACTTGTGTCAACTTCTTCCTCCTCTATCGCGGACAGCGTGCCCTGCGGGCGTTGGCTGCAAACCCCGTGAACAAAACGTCAGACGCCGTCGTCAGGCTTCCCGCAGCGCACCCAGAAGTCGGCGGGCCGCCTGCACACGACTCTGCGCCGCACCGGACAGCGTGTCCAGTGCGCACTCCGGATCCGCGGGAGGGCCCATGTGACCACATCCCCGGGGACAGTCTTCGATCGCGTCTGCGAGGTCTGAGAACGCCGCGACCACGTCATCGGGCGCGATGTGCGCCAGCCCGAACGACCGGATACCGGGCGTGTCGATCACCCAGCCACCGAACTTCAGCGGCAGTGCCAGTGACTGCGTGGAGGTGTGCCTACCCCTGCCGACATCGGTCACCGAGCCGGTGGGCCGATGCGCCTCGGGGACAAGGCGATTCACCAGGGTTGATTTCCCCACCCCGGAGTGCCCCAGCATCGCGGTGACCTTGTTGGCCAGCAGAGCTTCCACTTCGTCCAGCGGATCGTTGCGCCCGGCGACGACGATGGTCAGGTCGAGGTCGCTGAACTGAGCAGTGAACTCCTCCGCCGAGGCCAGGTCCGTCTTGGTCAGGCACAGGATCGGCACCAGACCTCCGGCGTATGCCGCGATCAGCGCCCGCTCGACCAGACCGGACCGCGGCGGGGGATCGGCCAGCGCGATGACGATGAGCAACTGGTCGGCGTTGGCGACGAAGACGCGTTCCGCCGGGTCGGTGTCATCAGCGGTGCGGCGCAACACCGTTCGGCGCTCACCGCGCCGGACGATGCGTGCCAGGGTGTCGGTCCGGCCGGACAGGTCACCGACGATGTCGACGTCGTCGCCGACGACGATCGGGGTGCGGCCCAGTTCGCGGGCGCGCATCGCGGTGACCGGGCGGTCGGGGTCGCGGCCCAGCACGCAGCCCCACCGGCCGCGGTCGACCGTGACGACCATGCCCCGCTGAGCGTCGAGGTGCTCGGGGCGGATCTTGGTCCGCGGCCGCGAGCCGCGCCCGGGACGCACCCGGACATCGGTCTCGTCGTACTCGCGTGGGCTCAAGCGTCGGCCTGGAGATCGTCGGTCTGGCCGGCCAGCATGTCGGCCCACATCTGCGGAAAGTCGGGCAGCGTCTTGGCGGTGGTGCCGATGTCCTCGACCTCGATGCCGGGCACCCGCAGGCCGACGATCGCCCCTGCGGTCGCCATCCGGTGGTCGGCGTAGGACCGCCATGTTCCGCCGTGCATCTGCCCCGCGGTGATGACGAGGCCGTCGTCGGTCTCCTGGCACTGCCCGCCGATGCGGTTGATCTCCGCGCTCAGGGCGGCCAGCCGATCGGTTTCGTGGCCGCGCAGATGCGCGATGCCGCGCAACTGCGACACCGAGCCGGGATCGGCCAGCGCGGCCATCGCCGCCACGGACGGGGCGAGTTCGCCGACATCGCGCAGATCGACATCGATACCGTCGTAGCTCGTCGCGCCCTGCACTTCGAGATACGTATCACCTTGGCGTACCTGTGATCCCAGGCTGGTGAGGATGGAAAGGATGGTCTCGGCCGGTTGCGTGCTCACAGACGGCCAACCCATGATGCGGACCGTGCCGCCGCTGACCACTGCTGCGGCGAGGAACGGCACCGCGTTGGACAGGTCGGGCTCGATGGTCCAGTGCCGCGCCGCGATGGGGCCGGGTGCCACGCGCCAGCGGTCAGCCGCCGTGTCGTCGACGTCCACGCCGGCGTCGCGCAGCATCGACACCGTCATCGCCACATGGGGTAGGGATGGCACCGCTGCGCCGTCAGCGCCGGTGTGCACCACGGTCAGTCCGTCGGTGAACGTGGCGCCGGACAGCAGCAGACCCGACACGAACTGCGACGAGCCGGACGCATCGATCTCGACGGTGCCGCCCGCGACCTTGCCCTCGCCACGCACCGTGAACGGCAGGCTGTCACCGTCGATGTGCACGCCCAGGCCGCGCAACCCATCGAGCAGCGGGGCGATCGGCCGCGCGCGGGCCTGCTCGTCGCCGTCGAATGTGACGGTTTCGGTGCTCAACGCCGCGACCGGCGGCAGGAACCGCAGCACCGTGCCGGCCAGGCCGCAGTCGATGCGGGCGTCCGCCTTGGGGGCAAGCGTGCCGCTGACCGTCAGCTCGGTCTCGTCGCCGCCTGCCGTCTCGACGCTGACACCCAGCGTCTGCAGCGCGGCGATCATCAGGTCTGTGTCGCGGCTGCGCAGCGCGCCGCTGACTACTGAGGTGCCCTGCGACACCGCCAGCGCGGCGAGAACCAGTGCCCGGTTGGTCTGTGACTTCGACCCGGGCACCGTGACGGTGGCGTGGACTGGGGTTGCGGTCGACGGGGCCGGCCAGGTGCTCACAACCACCTATTGTCCCCTGTCCCGGTTGCGGCGACGAATGTGGCCTGTCGGGAGTTTCTGCCACGATGGAGCACATGTGCGGGCGATTCGCAGTGACGACCGATCCGGCGCTCCTCGCCGAGAAGATCAAGGCGATCGACGAGGCAACGTCGGAGGAGAAGAACGTGCCGTCGGCCAACTACAACGTGGCGCCGACGACAACGGTGGCCACGGTGGTGAAACGGCACACCGAACCCGACGACGAGTCCACGAGGAGGGTCCGGCTGATGCGGTGGGGGCTGGTCCCGCCGTGGGCGAAGACCACCGAGGGGGGCGGGCCGGACACCTCAGGTCCCTTGCTCATCAACGCCCGCTCGGAGAAGGTCACCTCATCGCCCGCGTTCCGCAGTTCCGCCAAGGCCAAGCGTTGCCTGGTGCCGATGGACGGCTGGTACGAGTGGCAGGGACAGAAGGGTGCGAAGACGCCGTTCTACATGTTCGCCGGGGACGGGGAGCCGCTGTTCATGGCGGGGCTGTGGTCGACGTGGCGGCCTAAAACCAAGGACGACGACGCTCGGTCGTCCATGCCCTTGCTCAGCTGCACGATCATCACCACCGACTCGGCGGGTCCGCTGGCCGACATCCACGACCGGATGCCGCTGACCATCAGCGAACGCGACTGGGACCACTGGCTGGACCCCGACGCGCCCATGGACGAAGGACTGTTGCGCGGCCACGGCGACCTGGACCGCATCGAGATCCGTGAGGTGTCACGGTTGGTCAACAGCGTCAAGAACAACGGGCCCGAGCTCATCGAGCCCGTCGAGCCGCAGGCCGAACAAGGCACGCTGCTTTGACGGATGTTCCGCTGCAGTCCGCGTCCGTCGTCGACGCCCTCGCCGCCGATCTGCGGTCTGCCGGCTACACCACCGACGGGGTGGGCGAACTGCTCGGTGCCGACGCCGGCGCCGCGTTCAGCAGGGGATTGTGGTGGTCGGCACTGCGCGCCACCGACCGGGCCGAGCCCGCGCAGCAGCGGCTCGCAGTGCTGGTGCGGCTGTTCCTGCTCGGCGCCGACGAACCCCGCGAGCGCGTGGAGTCGGCACTGCCCACTGCCGGAATCGACGCGCTGACCGACAACGGCGTCGTCGAACCCGGCCCGAACGGCGCGGTGCGGGCCGCACTGGACATCCGGCCGCACAGCGACGGTGCCAGCGACTTCCTCGTCGTGTCCGACCAGGACGCCGCGCTGCGCGCCGGACCTGTGCGCCACGACCACGTCCTCGGCATCGGTGGCGCGTCGGTCTCGTTGGCGGCCGCGGTCGTCCGGACACCGGTCGGGCGGGCCCTCGACCTCGGCACCGGCTGCGGGATCCAGGCGCTGCACCTGAACGCGCACTGCGAGTCGATCGTGGCCACCGACACGAACCCCCGCGCGCTCGCGCTGGCCGCTGCCACTGCGCGCCTCAACAATATGTCCTGGGATCTACGCTGCGGCAGCATGTTCGAGCCCGTCGCCGGTGAGCGCTTCGACCTGATCGTGTCGAACCCGCCCTTCGTGGTGGGTGCCGGTGCGCTGGACTACATCTACCGCGACTCCGGGATGGCCGGGGATGCGCTGTGCCAGAACCTGATCGAGCAGGCGGCCGACCACCTCGAGCCTGGCGGTACGGCCCAGATCATGGCCAATTGGATTGTGCGCGGCGAGGATTGGCGCGACCGTGTCCATGGTTGGCTCCGCGGCTCCGGTCTGCACGCGTGGGTGGTCCAGCGTGAATTCGCCGATCCGATCAGCTACGTGTCGCTGTGGACCTCCGATGCGGGTGAGCCACCAGAGGAGGCCGCCCGCCGCGGTGGGCAGTGGCTGGACTGGTTCGATGCGGAGGGGATCGCCGGTGTCGGCATGGGCATGATCACGCTGCGCGCCCCGCGGCGCGGCGAAAGCCGCCCGCCCGAACAGATCCTCGAAGAGATCACCGGCGCCGACGAGGCGCTCACCGGGCCCGAGGTGGACGCGTTCTTCAAGCGTCGCGCGTACTTGCACGACACCAGCGACGACGGGCTGCTCGGCACCCGCTTGTCGACGGCACCGGTGTTCCTCGAAGAGCACTCCCTGCCGGGTGCCACGGGATGGGAGGTCGTCGGCGCCGCCGTGCGCAGGCCGGGAGGGCCGGGCGCGGTCATCGGCGTGGATGAGGTGTCCCGGGCGCTGTTGGCCGGGTGCCGTGGCGAGGTCCCTCTCGGCGCGCTCATCGACCTCCTGGCCGCCCATCACGGCGTCGACGCCGACGCGCTGGCGGCGGCGGCGATGCCCGTGGTCCGTGAAGCGATCGGCCGGGGAATCCTCTACCAGGCCGACTGACCGGTCAGGTCCGCAGCGTGGCGCAGACCACGACGTAGGGGGCGGTGAACGCCACCCGGCCAGACCCGTCCTCGTGCGGCCGCAGCGCCTTCTCGAACTCCGCCGCCAGCCGCTCCCGCTGCTCGGGATCGGCCCGCTGGAACGTCGCGACGTGCATGGGCGACTCGCCGCGCAGGAAATGCAGTGCGGCGGCCATGGACTCGAACTCCCAGCGCAGGAGATCGCTCGCGATGTCGATGTCGTCGAAGCCCGGGGCCAGTCGCTCGGAGAGGATCGCGCTGTCACCCCACTGATCGGGGGAGAAGGCGGCCGGTGCCGGCGGTCCGAGCACGGTGACCACCGGATCGAAGAACGGGTTGGCAGCGCTACGGGTCCAGGCTGAGAAGGCAAGGACGCCACCAGGTTTGAGTAGCCGGGTGATCTCGGTGACCTGCCGGTCGGGGTCGACGAAGATGATGCCCATGTTCGACACCGCGACGTCGAACGAAGCCGCGGGCAGCCCGGTGTCGGCCGCGTCCCCGGTGCGCCAGTCGACCGCGTCGGCACCGGACCGTCCCGCGGCGATGTCCACCAACTCCGGGGTGATGTCCAGCCCCGTCACCCGCGCGCCGCGACCGGTGGCCGCCAAGGCAGCGCTACCGGTGCCGCAGGCCAGATCGATCATGGCGGCACCGCTCAGCGGGCGCCGCCGGTCGGCGGCGTCCACCACCCGGCCGGCGATGGGGGCGATCCGGTCGCCGACGGCGTCGTAACGCCCGGATGACCAGATAGTCGACGAAGCCATGACCTCAGCGTGCCACGATGACAGTGTGAACGGTGAGCTCGGTGCCGGCTTCGCGGTGGACGCCCCGCCGCTGCCGCATCCGGTGCTGTTCGATCAGTTCTGGTCCGACCTGACGTTCCTGCACTGGCCGGTGGACCCCGCTGCCGTCGCGCACCTCTACCCGCCGGGGACCCGGCCGGACGTCTTCGAGGGTCGCACCTACGTCGGCCTGGTGCCGTTCGTCATGGCGCACACGAAGATCGGCCCCGCGCTGCCGCTTCCGTACTTCGGGTCCTTCGCCGAGACCAACGTCCGGCTCTACTCGGTCGACGACGCCGGCAGGCACGGAGTGCTGTTCTGTTCGCTGGAGACTGCGCGGCTGGCCGTCGTGCCGGTGACCCGCATCGGACTGGGGGTGCCGTACACGTGGGCCGCGATGCGCGTCTCGCGCTCGGGCGACACCCGTACCTATGTCAGTGCCCGACGCTGGCCGCGGAGGGGCCTGCGCAGCCGCGTGACCGTGACGGTCGGGGATCGCGTCGAACCGACCGATGCCGAGGTGTGGCTGACCGCGCGGTGGGGTGCGCACACTCGCAAGGCCGGACATACGTGGTGGCTGCCGAACGAACACGTGACGTGGCCGCTGCACGAGGCGCAGGTGGACGAACTCGACGACGAACTGGTCGCCGCCGCAGGCATCGAGGTGGCTGGACCACGCCTGCGCGGGCTGTTCTCGCCCGGGGTTCGCACCCGGTTCGGGCGTCCCACCCGAGTGACGAAGACCAGATAGTCCAACACCCTGCCCGCGACGGCCGGCTGGGTCGATACTTCGGTGATGACCGACCTGCGGGCGTCCTCTCCGGTGCCTACCCTTACCACGATCACCGTGCGCAACCCCGCCGACGGCTCCGTCGCCGGCACCGTCCCCGTCGACGACCCGGACACCGTCGCCGCGAAGGCGAGGGCCCTGCGCGACGCCCAGCCGCAATGGGAGGCCCTCGGCGCCGAGGGGCGCAAGGCCTGGCTGCTGACCATGCAGGACTGGATCCTCGACAATGCCGAACACCTGACGGACGTGCTGCAGTCCGAAACCGGCAAGCCGAGAACCGAAGCCGCCATGGAAGCCCCGCTGTGCGCAGACCTGCTCAAGTACTGGGCGGGCAATGCGGCACGCTTCCTGGCCGACCAGCACCCGTCGGCACACAGCCCGCTGGGCAAGGTGAAGCGCCTGACCACCGTCTACCGGCCGTACCCGGTGGTCGGCCTCATCATCCCGTGGAACTTCCCGCTGCTCAACGTCGCCCTCGACGGCGTCGCGCCGCTCGCAGCCGGCGCGGCGGTCCTGCTCAAGCCGTCGGAGGTGACGCCGTTGAGCGCCGTGGAGTTCGCCCGCGGATGGTCCGAAATCGGTGCGCCGCGCGTGCTTTCGCTGACCACCGGCTACGCCGAGACGGGTGCCGCGGTGATCGCCGAGTCTGATTGTGTGCACTTCACCGGCTCGACTGCCACCGGCCGCAAGGTTGCCGTGGCGTGCGCCGAACGCCTGATCCCCTGCAGTCTGGAACTCGGCGGCAAGGACCCCGCGATCGTGCTCGCCGACGCCGACCTCGAGCGGGCTGCGGCCGGAATCGCCTGGGGCGGCATGTTCAACGCCGGCCAGGTGTGTGTCTCCGTCGAGCGTGTCTACGTGGAGGCGCCGGTGTATGACGAGTTCGTCGCCAAGCTCACCGACGAGGTCGCCCGGCTGCGGCAGGGCCAGGACGGCAACAAGTTCGAATTCGACGTGGGCGCGATGGCCACTCACGCGCAGCGTGACATCGTGCAACGTCACGTCGACTCCGCGGTCGCCGCGGGGGCCCGGGTGACCACAGGCGGACGGCCCACCGGGGTGGGCACCTTCTTCGAGCCGACCGTCCTCGCCGATGTCGAGCAGTCGATGTCCTGCATCAGCGAGGAGACGTTCGGTCCCACGCTGCCGGTGGTCAAGGTCGCCGACGAGGACGAGGCGATCCGGTTGGCCAACGACTCGGTCTACGGCCTGTCGGCGTCGGTGTGGACGGGCGACCTCGCACGCGGTGAGCGCGTCGCGCGCCGCCTGGAAGCAGGTGCGGTGAACATCAACGATGCACTCGCCAACGGCTTCAGCTTCTCGTTGCCCATGCCGGGATGGAAGAGCTCAGGGATCGGATCCCGCAACGGCGGTCCTGACGGAATCCTGAAATATTGCCGCTCCCAGGCGATCACGTCGCCGCGGCTGCCGACGCAGTCGCGCGAGATCAACTGGTATCCCTACTCGCGCCGGAAGACCAAGGTGTTCACCGGCGTGATCAGGGCTGCCGCGGGCCGCGGCTGGCGCCGCATCGGCCGCACGCCGCGCCAGAGCTAGGGGCCGGTGTAGCCCGGGGGATTGGCGGACTCCACCCAGAAGTCCACCCCCAGGTCGGAGCCGGGCACGCAGTCGTACACCGACAGATCGGTGACCCCGGACTCCAGCAGCACGTCCTCGCACAGCAGCGTGTTACCGGTGTAGCTCGACGGCTTGGTCAGAATCGCGTACGCCGCATCGGAATACACCTCGGGCTTGCGGGAGCGTGCCATCGACTCCTCGCCGCCGAGGAGGTTCTGCACGGCGGCGGTGGCCACCATGGTGCGCGGCCACAGCGTGTTCGACGCGATGCCCGCGTCGCGCATCTCCTCGGCAATACCCAACGCGCACAGCGTCATCCCGAACTTCGCCATCATGTACGGGGTGGGACGCAACCATTTCGACTCCAGCAGGATCGGTGGCGAGAGCGTCAGGATGTGCGGGTTGTCCCGGCCCTTCATGTGCGGGATGCAGGCCTGCGACACCGCGTAGGTGCCGCGCACCTGGATGCCGTTCATCAGGTCGAACCGCTTGAGCGGCACTTCTTCGATGGAGCCGAGGTTGATGGCCGAGGCGTTGTTCACGCAGATGTCGATGCCGCCGAACTGCTCGACGGCCTTCGCGACGGCCGCGGCCACCGAGTCACCGTCGCGCACGTCACCGACGATCGGCAGCGCTTGACCGCCGACCTCCTCGATCTCCTTCGCCGCCGTGTAGACCGTGCCCGGCAGCTTCGGATGCGGTTCCGCGGTCTTGGCGACCAGCGCGATGTTGGCACCGTCGGCAGCGGCGCGCTTGGCGATCGCCAGCCCGATACCGCGGCTGGCACCGGAGATGAACATGGTTTTTCCCGCGAGCGACATGGGCCCAGCCTAGGTGGCGCAGATATCGGCGGTGACGGCATTGGTCAGGCGGATCAGCTCGCCCGGGTCCAGCGCGACGTCCCAGCCGCGCTTGCCTGCGCTGCACAACACCCGGTCCCACTGCAGGGCCGAGGCGTCGACGACGGTCGGCACCGGCCTGCGCTGGCCCAGCGGGGAGATGCCGCCGAGGACGTACCCCGTCGAGCGTTGCGCGTCGGCGGGATCGGCCATCGTGGCTTTCGGGGCGCCGAGGGCGCCGGCAGCAGCCTTGAGAGACAGCTTCGACGGCACCGGCAGCACCGCGACACCGAGGCCCCTGGGCAGCGCGATCACCAGGGTCTTGAAGATCTGCGCGGCCGACAGATCGCCGGCATAGGCGAGTTCGTTGACCGCCTCCTCACCGAACGATTCACTGCGCGGATCGTGCCGGTACTGCACGACCTCGTGCGCCACCCCCGCGGCCACCAGGGCAGCGATCGCCGGTGTTGCTGCACGTGCCACCGGCTCAGCGTAGGCCCGGGGGCGCCTCGCACGCCGTCTGCCTCCCGGGGAACAACGACGCCGGTCGCCGCTGTTATTGGGAGCAGCTGTGGTCGGCTCTAGGGCCGGTCAGGGCCAGTAGTCGGTGTCAGCCTTTAGGATCGTCGAGAGGGGATTGATTGTGCCAGCGATGGCCATGGAGGCTCCGTCACGTCCGGTAGTGGTGCTGGATGTGATCGGTGGCGCCGCTACAGAAGGGACGGTGTTCCCCACGATGACCGAAACCAGTGGGTTGGCCGCGGAGGCGACCCTGGACGCAGAGACGCGTGAGGCAGAGGCGAGGGCGGCCGAAACGGACGCCGAGCTGACCGCCCGCTTCGAGCGGGACGCCATTCCGATGCTCGACCAGCTCTACGGCGGCGCGCTGCGCATGACGCGCAATCCCGCCGATGCCGAGGATCTACTGCAGGAAACCATGGTGAAGGCCTATTCCGGCTTCCGCTCGTTCCGCGAGGGCACCAACCTCAAGGCGTGGCTCTACCGGATCCTGACCAACACCTACATCAACAGCTACCGCAAGAAGCAGCGCCAGCCGGCCGAGTACCCGACCGAGGAGATCACCGACTGGCAGTTGGCGGCCAATGCCGAACACACCTCGACGGGGTTGCGATCGGCCGAGGTCGAAGCGCTGGAGCTGCTCCCCGACAACGAGATCAAGGAAGCGCTGCAGGCTCTGCCAGAAGAGTTCCGGATGGCGGTGTACTACGCCGACGTCGAGGGCTTCCCGTACAAGGAGATCGCCGAGATCATGGACACACCCATTGGCACTGTGATGTCGCGGCTGCACCGCGGCCGACGTCAGTTGCGCGAATTGTTGGCCGACGTGGCCCGTGAGCGCGGCTTCAACCGGGGTGCGAAGGTCGACGCAGCGGAGGAGGTCGTCTCATGAGTGGCACCGACGCCACCGGCGAATCCGGTTCCGACGAGCGCTGGACCCCACCGGTAGGCCCGATCGACCCGGAGCATCCGGAGTGCGCGGCCGTCATCGCAGAAGTGTGGACGTTGCTCGACGGCGAGTGCACCGTGGAGACTCGCGACAAGCTGCGGGTACACCTCGAGGAATGTCCGACGTGCCTTCGGCACTACGGCATCGAGGAGAAGATCAAGAATCTGATCGCCACCAAGTGCAGCGGCGAGCGGGCCCCCGACAGCCTGCGGGAGCGCCTGCGTATTCAGATCAGCCGCACCACGATCATCCGCGGCTGACCCACCCAGAACACAAAACCGCCCGGCCTCCACTGGAGTGCCGGGCGGTTGGCTCTGTAGAGCCGAAAGATCAGCGTCCTACGGACTTCGAACCCGCGTTGGGTCGCTTGCCGTGATTGGCCTTGGAGTGCTTGCGGTCGCGCTTCTTACGGCCACGCTTGGCCATGGTGTACCTCCACTGTGTCGACTGGTATCGGGTAGAACCGCCCCGATCAACGGGGTGAGTTGGGTCCATTCTCGCATGCTTCCGGATGGGCAATTTCCCCCGGGCCGCGCAGCCTGTGGGCCGGGGACCCCGCGTTGTGGTTCGATAGGACGCGTTAACCAGCAGTAGTGACGTCAGTGGGGTGAAGATGGCCGAGGATGTTCGCGCGGAAATCGTGGCCAGTGTGCTCGAGGTCGTGGTTCACGAAGGCGATCAGATCGGTGAAGGCGACACCCTGGTGCTGCTCGAATCGATGAAGATGGAGATTCCGGTCCTGGCAGAGGTCGCCGGGACCGTCAGCAAGGTCAGCGTGTCGGTCGGTGATGTCATCCAGGCCGGCGACCTCATTGCGGTCATCAGCTGACGCTCTGATCTTCCACAACACTGCCGTCGCCGTAAGCCATGTCCACCCTCGGTGACCTGCTCGCCGAGCACACAGTCCTGCCCGGCACCGCGGTCGATCATCTACACGCCGTCGTGGGTGAATGGCAGCTGCTCGCAGATCTGTCGTTCGCCGACTACCTGATGTGGGTGCAGCGCGACGACGGGACGCTGGTCTGCGTCGCTCAGGTACGGCCCAACACCGCGCCGACGGTGCTGCTGGCCGACGCCGTCGGATCACTCGCCGAAGCCGAAGACATCCCGATCGTCGCGACCGCGTTCTGCTCCGGGACCATCGGACGCGCCACCGTCGAGGGTGAGCCCGGCTCGCCAGGGCTCAACGTCGAGGCGGTGCCGGTGCGGCACGGAAACGCCGTCGTCGCGGTGCTGACGCATCAGACCTCGCTCGCTCCGCGGCAGGCCAGCCCGCTGGAAGCGGCCTACGTCGACTGTGCGGGCGACCTGCTCAACATGCTGTCCGAGGGCACGTTCCCCAACGTCGGCGACCTGGCCATGTCGCGGTCGAGTCCACGCGTCGGCGACGGGTTCATCCGGCTGGACCAGTCCGGCGTGGTCACCTTCGCCAGCCCCAACGCGATTTCGGCGTACCACCGGATGGGATTGTCGGCCGAACTTGAGGGCCACAATCTGCTCAGTGTGACGCGTCCGCTGATCTCGGACCCGTTCGAGGCGCAGGAACTCGCCAACCACATCCGTGATTCGCTCGCAGGCGGCTCCAGCATGCGGATGGAGGTGGACGCCGGCGGCGCCACGGTTCTGCTGCGCACGTTGCCCCTGGGGGTGCACGGAGTGGCCGTCGGCGCCGCCGTGCTGATCCGCGATGTCACCGAGGTGAAGCGCCGGGATCGCGCGCTGTTGTCCAAGGACGCGACCATCCGCGAGATCCACCACCGCGTGAAGAACAACCTGCAGACCGTGGCGGCGCTGCTACGTCTGCAGGCGCGCCGGACCAACAATCCCGAGGGTCGCGAGGCGCTGATGGAATCGGTGCGACGGGTGTCCTCGATCGCGCTGGTGCACGATGCGCTGTCGATGTCGGTGGACGAAGAGGTCAACCTCGACGAGGTCATCGACCGCATCCTGCCGATCATGAACGACGTGGCCACCGTGGACTCACCGATCCGGATCAACCGGCACGGCGATCTCGGGGTGCTCGACGCCGACCGCGCGACAGCGCTGATCATGGTGGTCACCGAGCTGGTGCAGAACGCCATCGAGCACGCCTTCGACACCACCGCCCCGCAGGGTTGCGTGACCATCCGCGCCCAACGTTCCGCCCGCTGGCTCGACGTGGTGGTCCACGACGACGGACGCGGGCTGCCGGACGGATTCAGCCTGGAGAAGTCGGACCGGCTCGGCCTGCAGATCGTTCGGACGTTGGTCTCGGCCGAGCTCGACGGTTCGCTGGGGATGCACAACGCAGAATCGGGCGGTACCGATGTGATCCTGCGCGTGCCGATCGGTCGGCGGGTACGCGTCAGCTAAGAATTGACGGTTACCGAAAAATGGCGAATTGTGCCGAATTTATGCGACAAAGAAGACAAAGAAAACGGCCCCGACTTTCATCGGGGCCGTTTCCTGCGTGAATCGTGTGAGTCTCAGACTCCCGAGCGGGCCTTCGTCCGAGCGTTACGACGCTTGAGTGCGCGGCGCTCGTCCTCGCTCATGCCACCCCAGACGCCGGCATCCTGGCCGGACTCCAACGCCCAGCTCAGGCAATCTGCAGTCACCGGGCAGCGGTTGCAGACGAGCTTCGCGTCGGCAATCTGCGCGAGAGCCGGGCCGCTGTTTCCCACCGGGAAGAACAGTTCCGGATCTTCGTCGCGACAGACCGCCTTGTGGCGCCAATCCATGGTGTAACTCCTTTTCATGTGCGCGCAGCAGGGCGCACGAGCTTAACTTCGGCTGTTAACGCAAGCGCTCCAAATGTTTCTGCGCTGTTGCATAAGATGCTTTCACAGGCTGAACAGATGTCAATAGAAGTCCGTTAACACGTGGTCAATGTCACTGCCCAGGACCGTTACCGAGGCCCTTACTCCGTTGTACTACACTCAATCCACCTGCGCCCGAATTCCCCGCTGGGAACCCCGTGTGAACCCGGGTTTGCGCAGATCAAAGGCCCTATTTCCCCATTTTCGGCAGTGGCGCGACGACAGCCAGAGCGTCGGCAACGGCAGTGAACTGCATCATTTCGCGCATCCCGACGTAATCTCCGTCGATCTGGCACGCCACCGGGGTGTCGCTGGTCACTTTGAGCCATGCCAGGTCGTCGTCGCGGATCAGATGCTTCGCGTCCAGACGCGGCTTGCGCGAGTTCATCTGCCGCACCAGCCGCAGATTGGCCCAGATGTTCATGCTGGTGGTCGCGAAAACTCCGAGGCCGGTCTCGAATGTCGTGCCCGGGTTGGTCCACACAGGACGTGAGTTGGCATACGTCCACGGGCTGGAGTTGGAGACGAAGGCGAAGTGGACGCCCGGGATGGGCTCCCGGCCTGGCATGTGCAGTGTCAGCCGGGGCTCCCTGCGTGCGCTCGCCAGCACCTCCCGGACCGCCACCCGGATGTAGCGCGACGCCGTGACCTTGCGGCCCTTCTCGCGCTGCGCCTCCACCGCGGCGACCACGTCCCCGTCGACGCCCATGCCCGCGGTGAACACGCCCCAGCGCTCGCCGCAGTCCATCAGGCCGATGCGGCGCCAGGTACCGCCGCGGCGAAAGTCGCCGAGCAGGTCGACCAGCTGGTTCGTGGCTTCGGTCGGGTCGGGGCTGATCCCCAGCGCGCGGGCGAAGACATTGGCCGACCCGCCGGGCACCACGCCGACCGCGGGTCCGCGATGGCCGGGGCCGCCCTCGCCGAGAATCCCGTTGACCACCTCGTTCACCGTGCCGTCGCCGCCGTGCACGATCAGCACGTCGACCCCGTCACGCGTCGCCTGCTGGGCGATCTCGATGGCGTGTCCGCGATGATCGGTGTGGACGACGGTCAGGCGGACTCGGCTCTCCAGCGCATGCGCCAGCAGATCACGCCCCGCGGGCGTCGTCGAGGTCGCATTCGGATTAACGATCAGCACGGCGCGCACGGGGCCTGAGCCTAACGGGCCGGCCGGCACCCGAGACATCGCGCAGGTCATGCCCCATCGGGGGACGCCGCGCCGGTACCGTACAACGGTGACCGAACGCCGACTGCTACTGCTCAACGGGCCGAACCTGAACCTGCTCGGGACAAGGCAGCCCGAGGTCTACGGTGTGACGACGCTGGCCGAGATCGAGTCGCGGGTCGCCGACGTGGCCGCCGACGCAGGCCTGCAGGTGCGGGCCGTGCAGAGCAATCACGAGGGCGTGCTCGTCGACGCGATCCAGGCGGCGCGCGCCGACTGCGCAGGCATCGTCATCAATCCCGCCGCCTACAGCCACACGTCGGTCGCCATCGCCGACGCGCTCCGCTCGGCTGGGCTGCCCGTCGCCGAGGTGCACCTGAGCAACATTCACGCGCGCGAAGAGTTCCGGCACCACTCGTACGTGTCGGCGGTCGCGGACATGGTGGTCGCGGGAGCCGGCCCGCTGGGCTACGAGATGGCGGTGCGCTACCTGGCAGGCAGGCTCGCGCAGTGAGCCCGCGCACGGTGCGCGCCGCGGGCGCGATCGCCGCGCTCGAAGGTGTGCTGGCGTTGGTGACCGCCGTCGTGCTGGTCGTACGTGAAGCGGGTGGACACCACGAGACCGGGATCAGCGGTTACGGCACCGCAGCGTGGTTCGCGATCATGGGCTCCGGTGTGACGGCTGCAGGCTGGGCCCTGTGGACTGGGCGGCGGTGGGGTCGCGGCATCGCGGTGTTCGCGAACCTGGTGCTGCTCGGGGTCGCCTGGTACGTCTTCAGTTCAGGGCAACTGCAGTATGCGGTGGTGGTGGCCGCCACCGCGATCGCGGTGCTCGGGTTGCTGTTCAGCCCCACCGGAATGCACTGGCTCACTCAGGAACCGGATTCGGCCGCCAGCTCCGACAAGCCCGGTCCCGACACCCGGTAGGTGATCCACTCGCTCTGTGGTTTCCCGCCGACGCTGTCGTAGAGGGCGATCGCGTTCACATTCCAGTCCAGCACTGCCCAGCTCAGCCGCGTGTAGCCGCGCTCCACGCATTCCTGCGCCAGGGTCGCCAACAGCTTGCGGGCCAGCCCCCGCCTGCGGAACTGCGGGCGCACGAACAGATCTTCCAGATAAATGCCGCCCACGCCGTCCCACGTCGAGAAGTTCCGGAACCACAGCGCCACCGCGGCCGCCTCACCGTCAACCTCGACGACGTGCCCGAACACCGTCGGCTCGGCACCGAAAAGGGCGTCCCGCATCTGGGTTTCGGTCACCGTGCATTCGTCGGAGGCGCGCTCGAACTCCGCGAGCTCGTGAACCATGGCGGTCAGTTCGGCTTCGTCGCCGGGCCGCACCTTTCGGATGACCTCACTCACTGCTTCACTCCCAGGGCCGACAGGATGGTGCGGAATTTCGTTGTGGTCTCGTCGACTTCGTCGTCCGGGTCGGATTCGGCGACGATGCCGCCGCCCGAGTGAGCGGTGGCGGTGCGCCGGTCAGCGGAGAGCTGCGCGCATCGGATCGACACCACCCAGCGTCCGTCGCCGCGCTGATCGCACCACCCCACCGTGCCCGCGTAGAAGCCGCGGTCGCGCTCCAGCTCGCCGATGAGCGCGACGGCCTGGTCGGTGGGGGAGCCGCCGACCGCCGGAGTGGGGTGCAGTGCGACCGCGAGATCCAGTGCAGTGGTGGACTTTTCCCGCAGTCGGCCCGAGATCGGGGTGGCCAGATGCCACACGGCGGCAGTCTTGCTCAACTCCGGTCGTTCCGCGAACTGCAGATCTGTGCACAGCGGCTCCAGTGCGGTCCGTAGCGCGTCGACGACGAGTTGGTGCTCGTGGCGGTTCTTCTCCGACGCGGCGAGCGCCGCACCGCTGGCCGCATCCGCGTCGGGGTCCGCCAGGCGCGGGGCAGACCCGGCGAACGGGCGGCACATCACCTGGGATCCGCGGCGCGCGACCAGCAGTTCAGGGCTCGCGCCCACCAGGACGGTGCCCGAATAGCCGTCGCCCGCCGCGGACAGATCCACCAGATACTTCGTGGCCTGCGCATCGTCGGCGGCCAACCGGTGCAGCACGGTCCTGGCGTCCAGGCGTCCGTCGGCGGACAGTTGCAGCGCGCGGGCCAGCACCACCTTGTGCAGGTCATCGGCCGGGTCGCGCAGCCGGGCCAGTGCTAAGCCGATGCGTCGACGGTGCTCGTCGGCGTCCGGGGTCGTCTCGGTGATCTGGGCCGGGGCCAGCTCTCGCAACGGCCACTGCGGCAGCACGTCGCTGAACCGCACCGATTGCGGCCGGATCAGCGCCGCCGGTTGGTTCACGTCGAAAGGCAAGGCGCCCAAAATGATTGGCGCACTGTGGGAGGCGAGCGCGGCTCGCGCATCAGCGATGTGCGGGAAAGCGGTATGCACGCCGTCGGCGACGACGACATCGTCGGGACCGGCGAGGACGAACGTCGGCTCGCGTGTCACGTCGATACGGCCGGGTTGGGCCTGCCCGTCAGTGCCAGCCCGCTGAGCTGACGCACCCCGTGCTCGAACCCGCACACCGCGATGGAGGCGGCAGGCATGGCGAATCGGATCCCCTCGTAGACCGGCTGCTCGATCCACCGGGTCATGACCGCACGCGAGAAATGGCCGTGCCCGACGAAGATGACGTCGCGCGACTCCAGATGCTGCAATGCCTCGTCGATGGCGCGGTCGGCGCGTTCGCAGACCTGCGCCGAGGTCTCACCTCCCGGGCAACCGTGAGTCCACACCAGCCAGTTGGGCACCGCTCGACGGATCTCGTCGGTGGTCGTGCCCTCGTAATCGCCGTAATCCCACTCGCTGATCAGCGGGCTGATCTCGGCGACCTCCAGACCCGCGAGCTCGGCCGTGGTCCTGGCACGGACACGTGGGCTGCTGATCACGAAGGGGTCGTCGAGCCCCATCTGCTTGAGCGTGTCGGCCGCGGCGACAGCCTGCTCGCGGCCATGCTCGGTGAGCTCGAGTTCGGTGCGGCTCGTATGCTTGCCCGATTTCGACCACTCGGTTTCGCCGTGGCGGAGCAGGATCAATCGGTGCTGCAAGAGGCCCACACCGTCTGATTCTGCCGTACGCGGCAACCGGTCGGTCGCCTGCGGGTGAAGTTGACCAGGGGAGGGCAGAGAAATGCCAGGATGGGGTTCAAGATGAGTAACGTGACGCGGATACTGGCGGTCGCCAATCAAAAGGGTGGAGTAGCCAAGACGACGACGGTGGCGTCGTTGGGCGCGGCGATGGTCGAACAGGGCAAGACGGTGTTGCTCGTCGATCTGGATCCGCAGGGATCGCTGACGTTTTCGCTCGGACACGATCCCGACAAGCTGCCGGTCTCGGTACACGAGGTGCTGCTGGGAGACGTCGAACCCGACACGGCGCTGGTGCAGACCCCGGAGGGTATGACGTTGCTGCCCGCCAACATCGACCTCGCGGGCGCGGAGGCGATGCTGCTGATGCGCGCCGGTCGTGAGCATGCGCTGCGGCGCGCCCTCGACAAGATCAGTGATCGATTCGACGTGGTGATCATCGACTGCCCGCCGTCGCTGGGGGTCCTGACACTCAACGGTCTGACCGCCGCCGGTGAGGTCATCGTGCCCCTGCAGTGCGAGACCCTTGCCCACCGCGGCGTCGGACAGTTCCTGCGCACCGTCTCCGACATCCAGGCGATCACGAATCCCGACCTCAAGATGCTGGGGGCGCTGCCCACGCTGTACGACGCCCGGACCACCCACAGTCGCGACGTGCTCTTCGACGTCGTCGACCGCTACAACCTGCCGGTGCTGGCCCCGCCGATCCCGCGGACCGTCCGTTTCGCCGAGGCCAGCGCCTCGGGTTCCTCGGTGCTCCACGGCCGCAAGAACAAGGGCGCGATGGCGTACCGGGAATTCGCGGCCGCACTGCTGAAGCACTGGAAGAACGGCAAGGCCCTGGCGACCTACACGCCCGAGGTCTAGGAGCCGAGCGCGACCAGCTCGTCGCCGCGCTGCTCGAGCAGGGTCGAGCCCGCGACGGCGGGCACCACCGGACCTTCCACGGGTGGCCGCTGCAGCGGGATGTGCTTGTCGCCGGTACCGGTATCGGGATCGAACACGTCGTAGCCGCTGGTGACCGGGACCAGAAGCTGGCCGGCCATGACGATCCCGGGCCCGACCGGGGCGTCGGAGCCCTGGGCGGTCACCGTGTACAGATATTGAAGGTTGTTGGCGGAGAACACCATCAGCGCGTCACCGGTCCACCAGGTGATCAGCTCACCGGTGTTCGACATGGTGGCCTCGGGCGACGGCGCGGTGGCGACCACAGTGCTGGCGGTCACCACGCCGGTGTCGTCGATGACGTCGAGCCGTGGCTTCGGCGTCGGGACGTACAGCGCCGTGTAGGTGTCCGTCACCGCCACCACCCGGGCGCCCGCACCGTCGGGAACCCCCTTCTGCTGCACGTACTTCAGCTCGGGGGTGTCTTCCTCATCCGACGGCCGCAGCAACGTCAGACGCAGGTCGGCCTGACTCTGGCAGGACTCCAGCACCGACACCGAACTGGAGCTCGCCGCGGCGGAGACGAAGCGGCACAGCGGTGCCGCCGGCACGTCAGGCTTGATGGGCGCGTCGAGGGCGCCGTAGCTGAGCATTCGCACCATGTCCGAGCGCCACATCTCCAGCCGGGTGTCGCCGGCCGAGAGCACCGTGGTGCCGTCGCCGGAGAGTGTCACGTGGCGGTCGGAGTAGCTGGTGCGCGCGGGCCCGCGCTGCCCGGTCTTGGCGTCGACGGTGCTGACCTGGCCGCAGCCGCGCACATCGGGGTAGACGGCCACGGCGTAGTTGTAGACCCACCAGACCCCGCACAGTTCGAGATCGCGCGAGTAGCTCCACAGGGCGGTGCCGGTCGCCGGGTCGCGACCTTCGATGCCCGTGCCGTCGCCGGTGACCACCGCACCCGAGACGACCAGCGGCCGCGTGGTTGCGGAGCTGCGGGCAGTCCACAGCTGCTTCAGTGAATCTGGAACGGCCGCAGCGGGTTCCAGGCTGGGGACCGGCTCGGCGGCGGGGCGGCTCACAGTGGCCCTGGCGTCGCTGGTCCACCAGACGATGGCAGCGACGAGGACGATCACGCCGGCGATCGACGCGGCCGCCACCAGGTCCGCCCGAGTGCGGCGTTCGGGTTTGACCACGCGGGACCGACTAGTTGGTGCCTGCGGCCGCGGTCTTGCTGGGACGGCGGCGACGGCGCCGACGTCCGGGGCGGGCGCCCTCGGCTCCCTCGGCGCCGGCGTTGTCGGACTGCTCCGTACTGGCCGACTCGGTCACCGCCTCGGGATGGCCGCCGGCTGCCTGGCCGCCGCGGGTACGACGCCGGTTGCGGTTGCGGGCCGGCTTGTCACCGGTGCGCTCGCTGCTGCTTTCGCGTGATTCGCGCGGCTCCCGCTTGGGCTTGTCGGTGGTCCGCGTCGGCTTGCCCACGGTGCCGCCGGCGTCGGCCGGGATCTTCATCTCTTCGTAGAAGTGCGGCGAGTTCGAGTACGTCTCGGCGGGGTCGGGGGTATCCAGGCCGAGGGCTTTGTCGATCATCGACCAGCGGGGCAGCTCGTCCCAGTCGACCAAGGTGACGGCGATGCCGGTCTTGCCCGCGCGGCCGGTACGGCCGATGCGGTGCACATAGGCCTGCTCGTCTTCGGGGATCTGGAAGTTGATGACGTGGGTGATGTCGTCGATGTCGATGCCGCGCGCGGCGACGTCGGTGGCCACCAGCACGTCGACCTCACCGGTGCGGAACGACTTGAGGGCCTTTTCGCGGGCGCCCTGCCCCAGGTCGCCGTGTACGGCGCCGACCTTGAACCCGCGCTCGCCGAGCTCGTCGGCGACCTTCTGGGCGGTGCGCTTGGTGCGGGTGAAGATCATCGTCGCTCCGCGGCCCTCGGCCTGCAGGATGCGGGACACCATCTCGACCTTGTCGAGCGCGTGCGCGCGGTAGGCGAACTGCTCGGTGGTGTCGTGGGTGGCCGACCCTTGAACACCCTCGGCGCGGATGTGTGTCGGCTGGTTCATGAACGTACGGGCCAGCGTGATGATCGGGTCCGGCATGGTCGCCGAGAACAGCATGGCCTGGCGCTTGGCGGGGATCTGCTTGAGGATCCGCTCGATGTCGGGCAGGAATCCGAGGTCCAGCATCTCGTCGGCCTCGTCGAGGACCAGCACGCTCAACCCGCCGAGCTGCAGGTGGCCCTGCTGGGCCAGGTCGAGCAGGCGGCCCGGGGTGCCGACGACGACGTCGACGCCCTTCTGCAGTGCCTCGATCTGGGGCTCGTAGGGGCGTCCGCCGTAGATGGCGGTCACGGTCAGCTTCCTGGTTTCGTCCGCCATCAGGTACTTCGAGGCGCCGACGAGGTCTTCGTACACCTGGATGCAGAGCTCACGGGTGGGGACGACGATCAGCGCGCGCGGGATGCCGGTGAGCGGGCGTTCGGTGTCGGTGGTGATCCGGTTCAGCAGCGGCACGCCGAAGGCGAACGTCTTGCCCATGCCGGTGCGGGCCTGGCCGATCAGGTCATCGCCGGCCAGAGCCAGCGGCAGGGTCAGCTCCTGGATGGCGAAGGCGTGTTCGATGCCGCCCTCGGCGAGTGCGCGGACGATCTCGTCGCGGACACCGAGCTCGGCGAAAGTGGGAGTGGGGTGCGGGGTTACGGGAGTCATGCTTGGTAGACGAAGCCTTTCACTGTCGATCCTCATGGCGTTTCAACGCGCGCACGAGTTGTGAAGAGAACTTCGCCGGGCCCTGCGCTGAGGGGGCGGGCCGCCGCGTGCACGCACATTTCTTCGGTGTCTGCGGCGAATACTTGCCAGCGTGACCTGGGTCGATCCGTCGGCACGCACGCCGACACCAGGTCCATGGTAGCTGGTGAGGTCTGCTCAAGCGGCATCGCGGGCGGCGGAGTTTAGAGTTGGGGCATGACTTCGACGCCGTCTGCGGCCGCTGCATCCGCTTCTGCAAGCGAGCCGGGCCCGTCGGTGGCGCCGCTGGTGTCAGCAGACCACCCCGGCATCAACGAGCTGTTCGCACTGCTGGCGTACGGCGAGGTCGCGGCGTTCTACCGCCTCACCGAAGAGGCCAAGATGGCGCCGAATCTCAGCGGCCGGATCAACATGGCGGCCATGGCCGCGGCGGAGATGAATCACTACGAGGTCCTGCGCGACGCGCTGGCCCGCCGCGGTGTCGACATCGTCCCGTCGATGACCAAGTACGCCTCGGCGTTGGAGAACTACCACCGCCTCACCACGCCGAGCACCTGGCTGGAGGCGCTGGTCAAGACCTTTGTCGGCGATGCGATGGCGGCCGACTTCTACCTCGAGATCGCCGACGTGATGCCCGCCGAGGTCGCCGATGTCGTGCGGTCGGTGCTGTCCGAGACGGGGCACTCCCAGTTCGTGGTCTCCGAGGTGCGGGCAGCGGTGACGGGCAGTGACCGCCAGCGGCATCGCCTGGCGCTGTGGTCGCGTCGACTGCTCGGCGAGGCGATCACCCAGGCCCAGTTCGTGCTGGCCGAGCACGACGAACTCGTCGAGCTGGTGATGGCGGGCGGCGGTCTGTCGCAGATGACCGACTTCTTCGACCGGCTTCAGAACACGCACAACAGCCGGATGCAGGAGCTGGGACTGGCCTGATCGCTATCGCGTGCAGTTGGTGATGATCGAGTTGTTGTTCTGCGCCGCGATCAGCGAACCGTTCGCGTCGAGGATCGCGCAGTTGAGCTGACCGGACACGCTGGTCGCGGTGACCGAGCTCAGCGATACGCCCGGATTCAGCACGATCGTCTTCGTCCAGGGCAGCGCGACGTTCAAGTCGGTCTGCAATGCGCCCTGGGCGTCGGTGTAGATGACCGTCACCAGGTCGATGAGGTTGCGATTACCGGTGATCCGGTAGGTGACGGTTCCCGGCACGACGGCTGCGGGCGGCGGCACTGCCTGCGGCGCGGGCAGCAGGGGAGTGGGGACCGGGGCCGCGGCGGGGGCGGGCGTTTCGGCCGTGGGGGTCACCGTGGTCACCGTCTCGGCCGGCAGCGACGGCGGCGGTTGGGCCGGTGCGGCGGCGTCCTGGCTGGGAGCGGGCGCCGCGCTGGAGGTGGGCAACGGAGATGCGACCGTCGCCGACACCGAGCCGCTGTCGCCGCCACCGAGGATCATGCTCGCGGTGATCACGGCGACGAACAGGATCGCACCCGCCACACCGGCGATCCACATCCAGCGCCGGTCGATCCGGGCTTCGTCGACGTACTCGTCGTAGTTCTCGGCATCCTCGTAGTCGGCGTCGCCGTAGCGGGTGTCGTACGCGTCGTCCGGGTAGGGCGCAAGCGTGTCGGTGTCCAGGTCGCCGTAGCGGTCAGGATCGTCACCCTGACGGTCATACCGGCCGCTGTAGCGTCCGCTGCCCCGTGGGGTGCGCATGCGCTCGGTCGGTGTCAGAGAGTACGGCGATTGCGCGGTGTAAGGCCTGTTCATCCCAGCTGTCCCAGTCGTCTCGTCCGGTTCCGTGGCCGATGCTACTGAGACAGAAGTGACGGATGAGGCTGACGCGCACTCACGGCGATCACGGTCGGGACTCGGTTCGGTCGCCGGCCTGTTATGCCGCGTTCGCTGTCCGCGGAAATGCGCCGTTGTCGGTGTTCGCAGGGGTCCGGCGCCGCCCCGATCCGCCGGCGTCCACTAGCCTCCTTGGAGTAGGTCGAGCACTCGAATAGAAGGGTTTTCACCGTGGAGGTCAAGATCGGTGTCACCGACAGCCCGCGCGAGCTGATCTTCAGCAGTGCGCAAACGCCGGCCGAAGTGGAGAAGTTGGTCACCGATGCACTGAGTGGCGAGCCCAACGTTCTCGGACTCACCGACGAGAAGGGTCGACGGTTCCTCGTCCAGTCGGCGCGTATCGCCTACGTCGAGATCGGCGCTGCCGACTCGCGCAGGGTCGGGTTCGGCGTCGGCACGGTCGGCTCGGAAGTCACCAAGACCGGCTGAGGTTCTACGACCGGGTCAGCGGCACGTGGGACAGGCCACCCCAGATGAACTGGACGGTGCCTTCCACGGCGTCGTCCTTGGCCACGGGGCGGTCGTTGTTGAGCCAGTAGCGCGCGGAGTCGACGCTGATGCTGACCAGGCCGACGGCGATCATCCTGGCCCGGTGCGGTTCCAGCCCGGAATCGTGGCTGATGAGGTCGAACACCGCGTCGGTGCACGACTCGGTGGCGACTTTCACCTGGGCAGCGACCTGTGGCTCGGTGACGTAGTCGTTCTCGAAGATCAGCCGGTAGCCCTGGCTGTCGTGCTCGATGAAGTCGAAGAACGCCTGGACGGCGGCGCGCACGCGCTGGCGGTTGTCGGTGGTGGTGCGCAACGCCTGACGGACTCCGGACACGAGATTGTCGACGTGTCGCTGCAGAACCGCCAGGTAGAGCTCAACCTTCGATGAGAAGTGTTGATACAGCACCGGTTTGCTGACACCCGCGCGATCGGCGATCTCGTCCATGCCTGCGGCGTGATAGCCGCGGTCGACGAAAACCTCACTGGCCGCGGCCAGCAGTTGGCCACGCCGTTCGTCGCGCGGAAGGCGGTTGCCACGCCGGGCCGTGACGGGGGGTGCGGTGCCATTGGCAGGCTGACCCCCTCGCCGCTGTGGCGCCGCCTTGGCGAGTTCGCTCATCAGAACCTCGAGATCTACAGCCGGCCATCCGGCGTCTTGAATGCGCTAGGCAATGACAGTACTACCGTTCGCCGACCATACGCGTCAGGCAAGGTGCCTCGTCGCCACGCGGGCGCCGACAGGCGATGTGACACGTCCAGCGCGGTGGCGCGCCGGAACGGCAAGTCCGTTGACCTGTGCCATTCTGGTGCGGTGACCTACGACCCGGAGCGTCGCGGGGACGGTCGCGTACCGGTGCTGCGCGACGAATGGCGAGAGCCGCTGCGCGCTCAGCGTGACCCGCTGGCCGAGCAGCCGGGCCGGCCCCGTTCCAACCGGGACGACCGCAAACGCTGGCGCAAGCAGACCTGGCTGGGCCGTTTCATCTCCACATACGGCTGGCGCGCCTATGCGCTGCCGCTGCTGGTGGCGCTGACCGTCGTCGTCATCTACCAGACCGTGACCGGCACCAGCGTGCCCCAGGCAGTCGAGGGGGAGGGGCCGGTTCAGGGTCCACCGACGATCGGCGTGGCGAGCACCGCGATCGTCGGCGCTCCGCCCAAGGGCCTGACGGCATTCGATGCCAACCTGCCGACCGGAATCCTGCCGCAGGGAGGACCGTTCACCGAGGCCGGCGCACGCACCTGGCATGTGGTGCCAGGTGGCTATCCGCAGATCGGGCAGGGCACCACCAAGGTCTTCACGTACACCGTCGAGGTCGAGGACGGCGTCGACACCACGAGTTTCGGCGGCGATGACGGGTTCGCCCGCATGGTCGATGAAACGCTGACCAACCCGAAGAGCTGGACACACAACCCCGAGTTCGCATTCACCCGCGTCGACGCCGCAGCGGGTGTCGTCCCGGACTTCCGGGTGTCGCTGACCTCGCCGATGACGATCCGCGACGGCTGCGGCTACGACATCCAACTCGAAGCGTCCTGCTACAACCCGGCTTTCGAAGGTCAGCCGCGAGTCTTCATCAACGAGGCGCGCTGGGTGCGTGGCGCGGTGCCGTTCCAGGGCGACATCGGTTCTTATCGGCAGTATGTGATCAACCATGAGGTCGGGCACGCCATCGGCTATCAGCGCCACGAGCAGTGCGCGGCCAACGGCGAGCTGGCGCCGATCATGATGCAGCAGACGTTCTCGACCGACAACAACGACGCCGCGAAGTTCGACCCCGGCACGGTGACACCCGACGGCCTGTCGTGCCGCTTCAATCCCTGGCCCTATCCGATCGCCTGATCACCGCCTTCGCGCCGCGAGAGCGGGCGGGAAGGGTCGGGGCCTCGTTGCTGTTGACCAGTAGACCTGCTGAGATGGGTTACACAGCCAACCAAGGAGAAACTCGGTGTCGACACCGTTGCCGCCGCTGGTAGAGCCAGCGGCTGAACTCACCCGCGAAGAGGTCGCGCGCTACAGCCGCCACCTCATCATTCCCGACCTCGGCCTGGACGGTCAGAAACGGCTGAAGAACGCCCGCGTGCTGGTCATCGGGGCTGGTGGGTTGGGTTCGCCCGCACTGCTCTACCTCGCCGCCGCCGGCGTCGGAACCATCGGCATCGTCGAGTTCGATGTCGTCGACGAGTCCAACCTGCAACGCCAGATCATCCACGGCCAGTCCGATATCGGCCGGTCGAAGGCCCAGAGCGCCAAGGACTCGATCGCCGAGATCAACCCGCTGGTCGACGTGCGGCTGCACGAGGTCCGCCTCGAGCCCGACAACGCCGTCCAGCTCTTCGAGCAGTACGACCTGATCCTCGACGGCACCGACAACTTCGCGACGCGTTATCTGGTGAACGACGCCGCGGTGCTGGCGGGCAAACCGTACGTGTGGGGCTCGATCTACCGCTTCGAGGGCCAGGTCTCGGTGTTCTGGGAGGACGCCCCCGACGGACTGGGGTTGAACTACCGCGACCTCTACCCCGAGCCGCCACCACCGGGAATGGTGCCGTCCTGCGCCGAGGGCGGGGTGCTGGGCATCCTGTGCGCGTCGATCGCGTCGGTGATGGGCACCGAGGCCATCAAGCTGCTCACCGGCATCGGCGATCCGCTGCTGGGCCGGCTGATGGTCTACGACGCCCTCGACATGACCTACCGCACCATCAAGATTCGCAAGGATCCGGCGACACCGAAGATCACCGAGCTCATCGACTACGAGGAGTTCTGCGGCGTCGTGTCCGAGGACGCGGCCAACGCGGCCCTCGATTCCACCGTGACCCCGCGCGAACTCCGCGACATGCTGGACTCCGGCAAGAAATACGCGCTGATCGACGTGCGGGAACCCGTCGAGTGGGACATCAACCACATCGAGGGTGCGGAGCTGATTCCCAAGGGCGCGTTCGAAACCGGCGAGGCACTGGCCAAACTGGAGACCGACCGCGTTCCGGTCTTCTACTGCAAGACCGGTGTGCGGTCCGCCGAGGTGTTGGCCATCGTCAAGAAGGCGGGTTTCTCCGATGCGCTGCACGTTCAGGGCGGGATCGTCGCCTGGGGAAAGCAACTCGAACCCGACATGGTCATGTACTAACGCTGGGTTGGCCACCGCTGCGCTTAGGCTGTGGCGGTGACCGCCGAGCGCCCACCCGAGCACGTACTCGCAGCCTTCGGGCTGTCCGGGGTGCAGCCGGCGCCGTTGGGATCCACCTGGGAGGGTGGCTGGCGGTGCGGCGAGGTGGTGTTGTCCATGGTCGCCGATCACGCGCGCGCGGCCTGGTCGGCGAAGGTCCGGGAGACGCTGTTCGTCGACGGGGTGCGGCTGGCGCGGCCCGTGCGGTCGACCGACGGACGCTACGTGGTCGCGGGCTGGCGTGCCGACACCTACGTGGCGGGCACACCGGAGCCTCGCCATGACGAAGTCGTCTCGGCCGCGGTTCGGCTGCACGAGGCCACCGCCAAACTGGAACGGCCACGCTTCCTCACGCAGCCGCCGATCGCGCCGTGGGGTGACGTCGACGTGTTCATCGCCGCCGATCGCGCCGCGTGGGAAGAGCGCCCGCTGCATTCGCTGCCCCAGGGTGCCCGGGTGGCGCCGGGAACGGCGGACGGACAGAAGTCCGTCGAGCTGATCAACCAGCTGGCGTCGCTGCGCCGCCCCACCAAGGGTCCCAGTCAGTTGGTACACGGAGATCTCTACGGCACAGTGCTTTTCGCGGGCACCGCGGCACCTGGCATCACCGATATCACGCCCTACTGGCGGCCGCCTGCCTGGGCGGCCGGGGTCGTGGTGGTGGACGCGCTGTCCTGGGGCGAGGCCGACGACGCGCTCATCGAGCGTTGGTCGCAGCTGCCCGAATGGTCGCAGATGTTGTTGCGCGCCTTGATCTTCCGGTTGGCTGTCCACGCCCTGCACCCGAGGTCGACGGCAGCGGCGTTCCCGGGGCTGGCCCGCACTGCGGCGCTGGTACGACTCGCGCTCTGAGCCTCAGAACGTGTGGCGGTGGTCCCGCAACGGGATCCGACCGTCCACGGCCAGGACGCCTTCGGCGCGCAGCCGCTCCAACTGCCGGGTCTCCAGGTGCGGGGCAGGGCGTCCCGACGCCCGGATCACACGGTGCCAGGGCAGGTCCGACGAATCCGTCCGCATGATCCACGCGACGATGCGCGGGCTGGAAAGCCCTGCGGCATCGGCGATGTCGCCGTAGGTGGACACCTGGCCCGACGGAATCGACGCGACGAGACCACGCACCGTCTCGACCTGCTCGTCGGTGATCGCCGCCACGGTCAGCCCAGTTGTTCCCGGATCAGCGCAGCCGTCTCCGCAGGCTTGGCGAGCGGAACCATGTGGTCGCACTCCCAGTCCAGCAGCGTGAAATCCGACCCGAGGCCGGCGTCCAGGGCGGTCAGCAGCTCGGCGCCGGCATACGGCGGGTCCGTGTAGGTGGCCCGCACCAGCACGGTCGGGGTGCCGTCGCGTGGCACCGCAACGGGGCGGGTCAACTCGCTCCAGTAACTGAGCATCGCCGGGATGCTGATCCGCCAGCCCACCCGTCCGTCCGCCTGATCCACGAGGTGCTCGTCGAGCTCGCGTTCCAGTTCGTCGTCGGCAACCTCGCCCCACGACCCACCGAGCTTCTCCTGGCGAGCCTCCTCGCGACTGGTGTAGTCGGGTGAGGCGTACATACTGTCGGCGACTTCCCGCATCCACCGCCCGTCCAGCCCCACCGCGGGGTCCAGCAGGACCAGGCCGGCGATCAGATCCGGCCGTGCCACAGCCAGGTTCAGTGCGATCGCCCCGCCGAACGAGTGACCGACCACGACCACGGGGCCGTCGGCCTCGGCCTCGATCACGGCGGTCAGCGCCGCGACGTTGGCGTCGATCGTCCACGGCGCATCCCAGGTGGAGCGACCATGGCCGACAAGGTCGGGGGCGACGGCCGAGACGTCGGGCAGGTGCCGGGTGAACAGCGATTCCCAGCGCATGCCGTGGCCGGTCAGCCCGTGGATCGCCAGGACCCGCGCAGGGCCGGCCGGTCCGAAGCGGTAGGTGCACAACAGGTCGGTCACAGGTTGCGATGCTGCCAGGCGCCCCGGGCCGGGGCCACACAAGGCCGACTTGTCGGACCCGCGTGATGTCATGCCTGCATGTCCGCGCCGCACACTGAACTCACACCCGAGGCCCTGGGTCGGCCGGACATGCGCGGCACCGTGCGCGTGCTGGGTGGCCCGGGTACCGGGAAGAGCAGCCTGCTCGTCGATACGGCCGTGGCTCACATCGGGGCGGGGTGTGACCCGGAATCGATTCTGTTGCTGACGGGTTCGGCACGGCTGAGTGCGCATGCCAGGGCCACGATCACCACGACGCTGCTGGGTGCGGGCGGGCGGGCCGCGGTACGCGAGCCGCTGGTCCGCACGGTCCACTCGTATGCCTTCGCGGTGTTGCGTCTCGCCGCCCAGCGCAACGGCAGCCCGCCTCCCCGGCTGATCACCAGTGCCGAGCAGGACGGCATCATCCGCGAGCTCCTCGCCGGTGACGTCGAGGACGGCGACGCATCGCCGGTGCGGTGGCCCGAACGGCTCCGGCCTGCCCTGAGCACCGTCGGCTTCGCCACCGAGCTGCGCGACCTGATGGCCCGGTGCAGCGAGCGCGGCGTCGATCCGCTTGCGCTGCAACGCATCGGTCGCGCGTCCGGACGGCCGGAATGGCAGGCGGCAGGACGGTTCGCCCAGGCCCACGAACAGATCATGTTGCTGCGGTCGGCGGTCGGCATGGCCGCGCCGCAGGCCACGGTTCCTGCGCTGGGCGCCGCCGAGCTCGTCGGTGCCGCACTGGAGGCCTTCGCCACCGACCCCGACCTGCTGGCTGCCGAACGGGCCCGTGTGCGGGTGCTGCTGGTCGATGACGCCCAGCACCTCGACCCGCAGGCCGCGCGCCTTGTCGAGGTGGTGGCGGCAGGCGCGGAGCTCACGGTGATCGCCGGCGATCCGCAGCAGACGGTGTTCGGCTACCGGGGCGCCGACCCGGCGCTTCTGCGCGGTGACGGCCTCGCGCTGACCCTCACCCGTTCGCGTCGGTGCGCGGGGCCGGTCGCCGACGCGATCGGGGCTGTCGCCCGGCGGCTGCCCGGGTCCGATTCCTCGCGGGAGTTCACCGGCAGCGATGCGCCGGGGTCGCTGGCGGTGCGGATCGCCGCGACGCCGCACGCGGAGTCGGCACTGATCGCCGACGCACTGCGGCGCGCGCATCTCATCGACGGCGTGCCGTGGTCGCAGATGGCGGTCATCGTTCGGTCGGTGCCCCGGATGGGCGCCGGGCTCGGCCGGGCCCTCGCCGCGGCGGGAGTGCCGGTGGAAGAGCCGCAATCCGATGCGCCCCTTGCCGATCAGCCGGCGGTGCAGGCATTGCTGACAGTGCTGGAGGCCACCGCGGACACCCTCGACGGCGAACGCGCGCTCGCGCTGATCACCGGGCCGATCGGCCGGGTCGACCCGGTGTCGCTCCGGCAGATGCGGCGCACACTGCGTCGGGCCGGGCAGACCACAGACAGTTTCGGCGACCTCCTGGTCGGCGCGCTGCAGCGTGACGCCGCCGGGCTACCCGAGGAGCAGGCGCGGGCGGTGCGCCGCGTGCGCACGGTTCTGGCCGCCGCCCGCCGCAGTGCCGACGAGGGACGTGATCCCCGGGACACGCTCTGGCAGGCGTGGCACCGTTCCGGGTTGCAGCGGCGCTGGCTGGCCGCCAGCGAACGGGGCGGGCCGGCAGCGGCGCAGGCCGACCGCGACCTGGATGCCGTCACCGCGCTGTTCGACGTCGCCGAACAGTACGTGGATCGCACGGCGGGGGCGTCGCTGCGCGGCCTGGTCGATCACATCACCGGGTTGGCGCTTCCTCCCACCCGGCACGTCGACGCGAGCGGCGAGGCGGTCGCCCTGGTCAGCGCGCACTCCGCCCTCAACCGCGAATGGGATGTCGTGGTGATCGCCGGTGTCCAGGAGGGACTGTGGCCCAACGTCTCTCCCCGCGGCGGGGTCCTGGCCACGCAGCAGCTGATCGACGTGATCGACGGCGTCACCGATCCCGGCCAGCGTGGACTTCCCGGACGGGCGCCGCTGCTCGCGGAGGAACGTCGGTTGCTGATCGCCGCCATGGGACGTGCCCGCAGTCGGCTGCTGGTGACCGCCGTCGACAGCGACTGCGGCGACGAGGCGATGCTCCCGTCGTCGTTCTGCCACGAGCTCGCCGCGCTGGCCACCGAATCGGGCCCCGAGCCCGCAGAGCCGATCCGTGCGCCCCGGGTGCTCGCCCCCTCCGCCGTCGTCGGCCGGCTGCGTTCGGTGGTGTGTGCCGCGCCCGGCGCGGTCGACGACGCCGAACGAGCGTGCGCAGCAGCCCAGTTGGCGCGACTGGCGGCAGCCGGCGTGCATGGCGCGGACCCCGCGTCGTGGTACGCCGCGCGCGGCCTGTCCAGCGACGACCCTCTCTGGGAGGCCGGCGAACACGTCGTGACCCTGTCGCCGTCGACCCTGCAGATGCTCGCGGACTGTCCACTGCGCTGGCTGCTGGAACGCCATGGCGGCTCCCGCGGTCGTGATGTGCGTTCCACGCTGGGATCGTTGGTCCACGCTCTGGTCTCCGAATCGGAGAAGTCCGAGTCGCAGGTGCTCGACGCACTGGAAAAAGTCTGGGACCAGATCCCGTTCGATGCGCAGTGGTACTCCGACAACGAGCAGGTGCGGCATCTGGAGATGCTGGCGACGTTCCTGCGGTGGCGCACCAACACCCGCGCGCAGCTCACCGAGATCGGCACCGAGGTCGACGTCGACGGCCTCGTCGGCGAGCCTGACGGGGAGGGGCCCGGGGTGCGCGTCCGAGGTCGACTCGACCGCCTCGAGCGCGACGCCGAGGACCGCCTCGTCGTCGTCGACATCAAGACGTCCAAGAGTCCGGTCACCAAGGACGACGCACAGAACCACGCGCAGCTGGCGATGTATCAGCTGGCCGTCGCGGCGGGTCTGCTCGCCGAGGGCGACACACCCGGAGGCGGCCGGCTGGTCTACCTCGGGAAGACCAGCGCCGGCGGAGCGACCGAACGTCACCAGGACCCGCTGACCGCGGAGCGCCGTGCCGAGTGGCAGGCCCAGGTGCACCAGGCCGCCGCAGCCACCCGGGGGCCGGAGTTCATCGCCCGGGTCAACGACGGATGCGCGCACTGTCCGGTACGCGCGATGTGCCCCGCACAGAACAGCAGGAGCGACGCATGACGACCCCCCGGTTCAGCCCCGCCGAACTGTCCAGGGCGTTGGGCCTTTTCGAACCCACCGACGAGCAGGCCGCGGTCATCTCCGCGCCGCCGGGCCCGCTGGTGGTCATCGCCGGTGCCGGTGCGGGCAAGACCGAGACCATGGCGGCGCGGGTGGTGTGGCTGGTGGCCAACGGTTATGCCCGTCCCGGGGAGGTGCTCGGGCTGACCTTCACCCGCAAGGCCGCGGGCCAGCTGCTGCGCCGGGTGCGGGCCCGCCTGGCGCGGCTGGCCGGGGCGGGGTTGATGATCACCTCTGCCGGTGCGGATTTCGTCGACGATCCGGTCACGATCGGCACCTACCACGCCTTCGCGGGCAACCTGCTCCGCGAGTTCGGTCTGCTGCTGCCCATCGAGCCGGACACCCGGCTCCTCAGTGAGACCGAGCTGTGGCAGCTGGCGTTTCGCGTGGTGTGCGAGCATCCCGAGGCGTTGGACACCGACAAGTCACCGGCAACCATCACCGACATGGTGCTGCGGCTGGCCGGTCAACTCTCCGAACATCTCGTCGACACCGCGCAACTGCGCGATACCCATGTCGAGCTCGACCGGCTTGTCCACGCGCTGCCCGCAGGCAGGTACCAGCGTGACCGCGGGCCCAGCCAGTGGCTGCTGCGCATGCTGGCCACGCAGACCGAGCGCACCACGCTGGTGCCGCTGATCGATGCGGTGCACCGTCGGATGCGTGAGGAACGCGTCATGGATTTCGGCATGCAGATGGCCTCGGCTGCGCGGCTGGCATCCCAGTTCCCGCAGGTCGGGGAGCAGCTGCGGCAGCGCTACCGGGTGGTCCTCCTCGACGAGTACCAGGACACCGGGCACGCTCAGCGGGTGGCGCTGTCGTCGCTGTTCGGTGCGGGTGCCGACGACGGGCTGGCGCTCACCGCCGTCGGAGATCCGATCCAGTCGATCTACGGCTGGCGCGGTGCATCGGCCACCAATCTGCCGCGGTTCACCACCGACTTCCCGCTGGCCGACGGAACGCCGGCCCCCACCCTGGAACTGCGCACCAGTTGGCGTAATCCGCCCGAGGTGCTGCACCTGGCCAACGAGGTGTCTGTCGACGCCCGGCGCCGGTCGGTGGCCGTCCGTGCGCTGCAGCCCCGGCCCGGCGCCGAACCGGGCAACGTGGTGTGCGCGTTGATGTCCGACGTCGAGGCCGAACGCGAGTGGGTCGCCGATCATGTCGCACGGCGGTGGCACGGCGGTCTCGCCGAGACCGGCGCCGCCCCGACCGCCGCGGTTCTGGTGCGCCGCAACGCCGACGCGGCGCCGATGGCAGCGGCACTGAATCGGCGCGGCGTGGCGGTGGAAGTAGTCGGTCTGGCCGGCCTGCTGGCCGTCCCTGAGGTGGCCGACGTCGTCGCGATGCTGAGGTTGTCCGCCGACCCGACGGCAGGGGCAGCTGCGGTGCGGGTGCTGACGGGTCCGCGGTGGCGGCTCGGCGCCCGGGATGTCGCAGCGCTGTGGCGGCGGGCGGTGGACCTCGTCAAAGCCGTCCCGTCCGCGGAGGCCACCTCGGCGACGGCCGAGATCATCGCGCAGCTCGGCCCCGACGCGGATGCGGCTTGCCTGGCTGACGCGATTTGCGATCCGGGATCCGCGGCGGCGTACTCCGAACCGGGCTACGCGCGGATCGTCGCACTGGGGCGGGAGCTGACGTCGCTGCGTGGCCACCTTTCCAGCCCGCTGCCGGACCTTGTCGCCGAGGTGCGCCGCATCCTCGGGGTCGACGCGGAAGTCCGCGCGGCCCAGCCTGTCTCGGCGGGATGGTCGGGCACGGAGCACCTCGATGCGTTCGGTGATGTGGTGGCGGACTTCGCGACACGGGGGCAGTCGACGGTGTCGGCCCTTCTGGCGTACCTGGACATCGCCGAGCAGGTCGAGAACGGTCTCGCGCCCGCGGAGGTGAACGTGTCCGCCGACCGGGTGCAGATCCTGACGGTGCATGCGGCGAAAGGCCTGGAGTGGCAGATCGTCGCCGTGCCGCATCTGTCGGGGCGGGTGTTTCCGTCCACCGCGTCCCCTCGTACGTGGCTCACCGATGCTGCCGACCTCCCGCCGCTGCTGCGCGGGGACTGCGCGACGGTGTCCGAGCACGGGGTGCCGGTATTGGACTGCTCGGATGTCAGCGATCGAAAAGGGCTGTCGGACAAGATCTCGGATCACAAGCGGAGTCTGGATCAACGGCGCACCGACGAGGAACGCCGACTGCTGTACGTCGCGATCACCCGTGCGGAGCACACCCTGCTGGTGTCCGGACATCACTGGGGGGCCACCGAATCCAAGCCGCGCGGCCCGTCGGCGTTCCTGTGCGAACTTAAGGCCGTCATCGACGCATCGGTCGACGCCGGCGCGCCGTGCGGAGTCGTCGACGCATGGGCCGAAGCCCCCGCCGACGGTGAGCCCAACCCGCTGCGCGATCGGGTCATCGAGGCGACATGGCCGGTCGATCCGATCGCGGCGCGCCGCGCACCCACCGACCACGGCGCGCAACTGGTGGCCACCGCGATGACATCGGAGATCGAGGAGGGCCGACCCGACCCGTTTGGCTGGACCACCGACGTCGATGCCCTGCTGGCCGAGCGTGAACTGGCCGCCCGGCGGCCTGTACCCCCGCTGCCGCCTCAGCTGTCGGTGAGCTCGCTGGTGGAACTCGGACGCGATCCTGAGGCGGTCGCGCAACGGCTGCAGAGGCGGTTGCCGCGCCGTCCCGACGCGCAGGCGTTGCTGGGCACCGCGTTTCACGAATGGGTGCAGCGGTACTTCCAGGCGGAGAAGCTCTTCGACCTCGACGACCTGCCCGGTGCCGTTGACGCGGACCGCCAGGATCGGGGTGAGCTCGAGGAACTCGAGACGGCCTTCGCGCTGTCGCCGTGGGCGGCGCGCACACCGATCGACGTGGAAGTGCCGTTCGACATGATGATCGCCGGTCATGTCGTACGCGGTCGGATCGATGCGATCTTCGCCGACGACGACGGCGGTGTCACCGTCGTGGACTGGAAGACCGGTGAACCGCCATCAACCCAGGAGGACTTGCAGCGCAATGCAATCCAGCTCGCCGTCTATCGACTTGCCTGGGCGCGACTGCACGGCCGCCCGGTGTCGTCGGTGCGGGCGGTGTTTCACTACGTCCGGTCCGGACGCACCGTCGTCCCGGACGTGTTGCCCGACGAGGACGCGCTGACCGCGCTGCTGGCCGAGCAGGTGGGAGAGGACGCCGCGTGAGCGCGCCCGACGCTAGCTCTCCTTGTAGACCTTCCACGCCTGCGTGATCATCGGCACCTGCAGTGGCAGGCGGGCGATCGCAGCGATGCGCATGGGCAGCGACTTGCTGGGATCGTTGAACCACATCCGGACCATGTTGGCATTGCCCGGGAACACTCCGATGTACAACGCGATCGCCGACAGCGCACCGATGCGGCGCGTCTTGGGCGCCAGCAGCAGAGCGCCGGTGCCGATCTCTGCCACACCCGAGGCGTAGGTGTAGAACCGCGGGGATCCCGGCAGTTCCTCCGGAATGATGGTGTCGAACGGCTTGGGAGCCGCGAAGTGCAGGATCCCCATTCCGATCAGCCAGGCACCGATTTTGGCGCCACGCGAGGACTGGGATATCTGCCGCAGTGCCGGCGAGGAAGAGGTCATGATTACATTGTGCGGGTGCGGCTGACCCACCCCTTTACCGACCCTCGTGGCTGAAGGACGCCTGCGCCGGCGGCTGCGCCGGTTCGACCAGTCGCTGGCCGACATGCCGGACCACGCGCTCACCGACCGCGTGCAGATCCCGACGACCGCTGTCAGTCCGGCGCGGCGCATCACCGTCCGGGTCATCTACGCGATGACCGCGCTGTTCGCCGCGGTGATCATCGTGTACCTGGACCGGCACGGCTACCGCGACATCGAGAGCGCTCCCAACGCCGACGACCCGCTGTCGTTCCTGGACTGCGTGTACTACGCGACGGTGTCGCTGTCGACGACCGGCTACGGCGACATCACGCCGGTCACGCCATCCGCGCGACTGATCAATGTCCTGGTGATCACGCCGTTGCGGGTGGCATTCCTGATCGTCCTGATCGGTACCACCGTGGAGACGCTCACCACGCAGTCGCGGCAGGTCTATCAAATCCAGCGCTGGAGGAGCAGATTGCGTAACCACATCATCATCGTCGGCTACGGCACCAAGGGCCGGACCGCCGCCGCGGCGATGGTCGGCGACGAGGTCGCTCCCGGCGACATCGTCGTGGTGGACGAGGACACCGCCGCGCTGGAACGGGCCAAGAGCGCCGGGCTCGTCACCGTGCGCGGCAGCGCCACCGACTCCGAGGTGCTCCGTCTGGCCGGCGCACAGCATGCCAAATCGATCATCGTCGCCACCAACCGCGACGACACCGCCGTCCTGGTGACGCTGACCGCCCGCGAGCTTGCGCCCAACGCCAAGATCATCGCCGCGGTCCGCGAGGCCGAGAATCAGCATCTGCTCCAACAGTCCGGGGCGGATTCCACCGTCGTGACGTCGGAGACTGCGGGCCGCCTCCTCGGCATCGCGGTGCAGACGCCCAGCGTGGTCGAGATGATGGAGGACCTGCTGACGCCGGACCGCGGCTTCGCCATCGGCGAGCGCGAAGTCAGCCCGAAAGAGGCCGGTGGGTCGCCGAGGCACTCGAGCGACATCGTGCTCGGAGTCGTGCGCGCCAACAAACTGATTCGGGTCGACGACCCCGAGGTCGACTCGCTCGAGCTGGGGGATCGGCTGCTGTACATCCGAAGCGCGGACGAGGAGCGATGAGCGCGTTCCGTCTCCGCAATGTTCCCCTGCTGTCCCGGGTGGGCGCCGACCGCGCCGACACGCTGCGCACAGACATCGACGCCGCGGTCGCCGGCTGGAGCGAGGCTCTGCTGCTCCGGGTGGACCGCCGCAACCAGGTGCTGATCTCCGATGGCCGCGCGGTGCTCAACAGGGCCGCCTCGGCCGGAGATGCGCCGCCGGAGGACGCCGTGTTCCTCGGCCGCCTCGGCGACGGCCGCCACGTGTGGGCGCTGCGCTCCGACCTCGAGCCTCCGGAGGACCCCGACGCCGCCACCGAGGTGCTCGACCTGCGCCGCACCGGTGACGTCTTCGACGATGTCAGCGCGCAGCTCGTCGCCACCGCGACGGCGCTACTGAATTGGCACGACAATGCCCGGTTCAGCCCGGTCGACGGTGCACCGACCAGGCCGATCAAAAGTGGTTGGGGTCGCATCAACCCGGTGACGGGTCATGAGGAGTTTCCGCGTATCGACCCGGCGGTGATCTGCCTGGTGCACGACGGGCACGACCGCGCCGTGCTGGCCCGCCAGACGGTGTGGCCGCCGCGGCTGTTCTCGATCCTGGCCGGCTTCGTGGAGGCGGGTGAGTCGTTCGAGTCCTGTGTGGTCCGCGAGATCGCCGAGGAGGTCGGTCTGCACGTCACCGACGTCGAATACCTGGGGTCGCAGCCGTGGCCGTTCCCTCGGTCGTTGATGATCGGGTTCCATGCGCTCGGCGACCCGGATCAGCCGTTCGCCTTCAACGACGGGGAGATCGCCGAGGCCGCGTGGTTCACCCGCGCGGAAATCCGCGAGGCCCTCGGGCAGGGAGACTGGGGTTCGGGCAGCAGCTCGCGGCTCCTGCTCCCCGGGTCGATCTCGATCGCCAGGGAGATCATCGAGTCCTGGGCCGCGCTGGACTGATCGAGCTAGCCGGCCAGTTTGGCCTTGACCTGCGCCCCGCTCGGATTCGTCAGCGTCGACCCGTCGGCGAACTTCAGCGTCGGGACGACGTGGTTGCCGCCGTTGACCGATCCGACGAATTCCGCCGCGGCGGGGTCTTCTTCGATGTTGACCTCGGCGAAGGTGATCCCCTCGTTCTTCAGGACTTTCTTCAGCCGTACGCAGTAGCCACACCACGACGTGGTGTACATCGTCACTGCAGGTGCATCTGTGCTCATAAGTCGTTCAACGTAGCCGATGCTGCCAACATGCCCGATCCGCGGCCCGCGTTTGTCGGGCGACGCTGACATGATGGTCGGCATGTCCCCAACGGCCTCGAGTGAACGGCTGCTGGGCGACCTCGACGACGAACAGCGTGAGGCCGTGCTCGCGCCCCGCGGTCCCGTCTGCGTCCTCGCGGGCGCAGGCACCGGTAAGACCCGCACCATCACCCGCCGGATCGCGCACCTGGTGACTGCCGGGCATGTCGCGCCGGGCCAGGTGTTGGCCGTGACGTTCACTCAGCGTGCTGCCGGGGAGATGCGGAGCCGGTTGCGCGCGCTGGACGAGGGCGCGGGTACCGGCGCCGTGCAGGCGCAGACGTTTCACGCCGCGGCACGCCGCCAGCTGGCCTATTTCTGGCCGCGGGTCGTGGGCACCACCGACTGGCAGTTGATGGACAGCAAGTTCGCCATCGTCGCGCAGGCCGCCAACCGTGCCGCGTTGCCCACAGGCACCGACAACGTCCGCGACCTGGCCGGTGAAATCGAGTGGGCCAAGGCCTCGTTGATCAGCCCGGAGGACTACGCCCGATCCGTGGCCGAGATCGGCCGCGACATTCCCTTCGATGCGGCCAAGGTCGCCTCGGTCTACGCCAACTACGAGTCACTGAAGACCCGCCGCGACGATCTCGTGCTCCTCGATTTCGACGACCTGCTGCTGCACACCGCGGCCGCCATCGAGAACGACGCCGCGGTCGCCCAGGAGTTCCGTGACCGGTACCGCTGCTTCGTGGTCGACGAATACCAGGATGTGACTCCGCTGCAGCAGCGGGTGCTCGACGCCTGGCTCGGCGGCCGTGATGACCTGACCGTCGTCGGCGATGCCAACCAGACCATCTATTCGTTCACGGGGGCCTCCCCGCGTTATCTTCTGGACTTCTCGCGACGCTTCCCCGACGCCGCGGTGGTGCGCCTGGAACGCGACTACCGTTCCACGCCGCAGGTGGTGTCGCTGGCCAACCGTGTCATCGCCGCTGCGCGCGGCAGGATGGCCGGCAGCAAGCTGCACCTGGTCGGCCAACGCCCCCCGGGTCCGGAGCCACTGTTCAAGGAGTATCCCGACGAGGTCGCCGAAGCCACGGCGGTGGCCTGCAGTATCAAGAAGCTCATCGAATCGGGCACGGCGGCTTCCGAAGTCGCGGTCCTCTACCGCATCAACGCGCAATCCGAGGTTTACGAGGAGGCCCTCACCGAGGCGGGCATCCCGTTCCAGGTGCGCGGCGGTGAAGGATTCTTCAGCCGTCAGGAGGTCCGGCAGGCTCTGCTGGCGCTGCAGCGCGTTGCCGAGCGTGGGCCCGAGGACGGTGCGGGCCCGTTGCCGGAGGTCGTGCGCTCGACGCTCGAACCGCTGGGTCTGACCGCCGAACCGCCGGCGGGCACCCGCGCCCGGGATCGCTGGGAGGCGCTCGTCGCGCTCGCCGAACTCGTCGACGACGAAGTGGCGCAGCGTCCGCAGCTGGATCTGCGCTCCTTGCTCGCCGAGTTGCGTCAGCGCGCCGATTCGCGGCACCCACCCATCGTGCAGGGCGTCACGCTCGCCTCACTGCATGCGGCGAAGGGTCTGGAGTGGGACGCGGTGTTCCTCGTCGGGGTCGCCGACAACACATTGCCGATCTCGCACGCACTGGCCCACGGCCCCGACAGCGAGCAGGTCGAGGAGGAGCGGCGCCTGTTCTACGTCGGAATCACCCGCGCGCGAGTGCATTTGACGCTCAGCTGGGCACTGGCCCGCAACCCGGGTGGCAGGCAGGGGCGCCGCCCGTCGCGGTTCCTCAACGGCGTCGCGCCCCAATCGCAGCGTGACGACGGCCCGAGTAAACCGCGCAGGCAACGCGGGCCCGCGCCCCGCTGCCGGGTCTGCAACGCGGTGTTGACGTCACCGCCGGCCATCATGTTGCGCCGATGCGAGACCTGCCCGTCCGACCTGGACGAAGAGCTGCTCGCCAACCTGAAGGACTGGCGGCTGCGGATCTCCAAGGAGACGAGCGTTCCTGCCTATGTGATCTTCACCGACAACACTCTGATCGCGATCGCCGAGGCGCTGCCGGCCGACGATGCCGCGCTGGTGGCGATCCCGGGCATCGGTGCCCGCAAGCTCGAGCAGTTCGGCCCCGATGTCCTCGCGTTGGTCAAGGGCCGCCAAAGTTCATAAAGATTCCGCCAAAACCGCTGGTCAAAAATGAGTTGTCGAGATTGGCTGGTAGCCTCTAGCCTCAGATACACACAGACGAGTGCCATGTGCGAGAGGAGGGTGTCACGACAATGAACAGCAATTCCACAGTCTTCGGCGTAAGCGCTGTCGGCATGTCGCGGGCCCTCCATGCCCCCATTGGGGCGCATCCCGCCATTGCCGCAGCCACCGCTGTCGCCGCCGCGCCGCGTAAGCGTCGTGCCGCCGCCGCTACGGCTGTCGCGTCCGTGAGGGGCTTCACCTTCAACACCTAGCTGAAGCCTCACTCCGCCTCCCAGGCCACGGACCCGCAACCACGGATCCGTGGCCTTCTTGTTTTTCCGAGAACCTGGTTACAGATCCCCCGAAAAGAGTTCAGACAGAAGCAGTTAGACAAGTTGTAACGACCAGGAAGCAGAGGACCGGACATGTCTTCGCCGACATGCGAGATGACGAAGCTAGCGGTGCCGTGTCATGTCGAGGATCCCGATCTGTGGTTCGCGGAGGATCCCCGCGACCTCGATCGTGCCAAGGCGCTGTGTGCGGAGTGCCCGCTCCGGCGGGAATGCCTCAACGCGGCGCTGGAACGTCAGGAGCCTTGGGGTGTGTGGGGTGGTGAGATCCTCGACCGCGGTTCGGTGATCGCTCGCAAGCGACCGCGTGGTCGCCCCCGCAAGGACGCGGAAGAGACTGTCGCCGCCTGACATTCGGCCGGCCCCGGCGCTACACCGCGTCGGGGTCGGCGAATCCTGGGACTGTCTCCTCGGCGATCTGCCGCGTGGGGACGTGCGCGTCGAGCTGACAGGAGATGGCGACGATCGACGCGATCACCCGCATCGGGATGGCCATCTTCGGTGGGATGTCCATCTGCCGGGCAGCTTTGATCTGCCCTGCAGCCTTGTCGAGCTCCAGCGTGGTCATTCTCTGCAGCCACTTACGGGTGTAGTGGAATACCGGCACTTCGAGCGGGTCGACGTATTGCTTGAGCATGTCGTCGATTTCGCGGATGGACACCTGCTGGCCCTTCTGGATGAAGCCGGCCTTCTGCATGGTGGGTAACAATTTGTCGTAGTTCTTGTCGACCGCATACCGAAGCGTCTGGCCGAGCTCGATCGGCCAGCCGCCGGGCATCGGTGCGACCGCGCCGAAGTCGATGACACCCATCTTGTCGTCGGGCATCAACATGAAGTTGCCGGGGTGGGCGTCGCCGTGCACCATCTCCAGCCGGCCCGGAGCGTCGTTGCAGAAGACGAACAGCCGGGTGGCCATCAGGTCACGCTGTTCCTGGGTGCCCTCGCGGATGATCTGGGACAGCGGAATGCCTTCGATCCACTCCTGGATGACCACCTTGGGCGCGCTGGCCACCACGCGCGGCACGACGAAGTGGGGGTCACCGTCGTAGGCCTTGGCGAACGCGCGCTGGTTGTCGGCCTCCAGCCGGTAGTCCAGTTCCATCTCGGTGCGTTCGATCAGCTCGTTGACGATACCCTGCACGTCGGCGCCGGGGGAGAGCTGCTTGAGCACGCTGACCATCCGCTGCATCGTTTTCAGGTCGGCGCGCAGCGCTTCGTCGGCGCCGGGGTACTGAATCTTGACTGCGACGTCGCGGCCGTCGGCCCACACGGCCTTGTGCACCTGGCCGATGCTGGCCGATGCCACCGACTTGTCGTCGAACGACTGGAACCGTTCCCGCCACTTGGTGCCCAGCTGCTGGTTGAGCACCCGGTGCACCTTGTCCGCGGACATCGGCGGGGCCTCGCGCTGCAGCTTGGTCAATGCCTCGCGGTAGGGCTTGCCGTACTGCTCGGGGATCGCGGCCTCCATGACCGACAGGGCCTGGCCCACTTTCATGGCACCGCCCTTGAGCTCGCCGAGCACGGTGAACAGTTGCTGAGCGGCCTTGTCCATCAGCTCGGCGTTGACTTCGTCTTTCGACATGCCGGTCAGACGTTTGCCGAACCCGAGTGCCGCGCGCCCCGCCATCCCGACAGGCAGTGACGCCAACTTGGCATTCCGTGCCGCCCGCCCCCGCTTGATCTCGCTCACGTCATCCATCATCCACGAACGCGGTGAACTTCCACCAACCAGTTGGAAAGCCTTGCCGTCAGCAGGAACATTCCGGATGTCGAGACCATCGGCGCGCTTGGACCGCACCGCGTGCGACGTCGAATTCCAGCGTGGTGTCCAGCGTCGACGGCAGCGACGCCGGGTCCTGCGTGGCGTCGCCCCGCAGTGCGCGGGTGACGCGGTCGATCTCGTTGAGCGCCAACGCCGCGGTCGCGAGCACCGTGGCCCGGTCCGCGTTGCCGACTGTGTGGCACAGCTGGGCCGCCAGCGCCGGCCAGGCGGCGTCGCGGTCGCTGCGGTGCAGGTCAGCGCAGCGTAGGCAGCTCGTGGTACCGGGAATGACCAGTGGCCCCACCAACCCGGTGCCGTCGCGGACCCGCACGGGCAGATGGGCGACGCCCGCGTCGTGGAGGTCGCGCACAAGCCTGGGGTCGGCGACCAGGTAGTCCGTCAGCACCACGAGGTCGGCTCGCCCGGTGGACGCATTGGTCCTGGTGCTGTTGCTGAGCCGGACGTTCGAGCAGCGCAACGACGCAGTGAGCAGATCGGACAGCGGCCCGGCGCCGTGTACCCGAATCCGCTGCGCGCGACTGTGGGCGCGCGGGGCCTTGGTGACGACGCCGCACCTGACGAGGTGGCTGATCAGGTCAGGGACGACGGCGGTGTCGGCGCCGCGGCCCGCCGCGATGCGTTGCAGGTCGGGTGTCGTCGCCGCGCCCTGCAGCGTGCGCAGCAGCTCAGCGGTGACCGTCGGCGACATTCCTGGCGGCGGGTGCACGACGACGGCGCGCCGCGGATCCCAGCCGACCTGGACGGTGCCGTCGGGTCGGGCCAGCACCGGGGTGGCGGGATTGAGTGCATACCGCGTCATGGATCGACCCTGTCACGGCGTGTCGCCGGTCAGCCGAGTTATCCACAGGGGCTGCGCGGTCACGCCTCTTTAGGGCGGTCCGTTCCGTCGTCGTCGCGTTCCAGGTCGGCGATGGCCTGCTCGAAGGCGCTGTCGATGCCGCTGGTGTCGCCGCCGATGATCCGGTCGATGAACCCGGCGGGCTCATCGAGGTCCGAGGCGCTGGGCAGCAGGTCGGGGTGCTGCCAGACGCCGTCGCGGGCGTCGGCGCCGACCGCCTGGGTCAGCTTCTCCCACAGGTCGGCGGCCTCGCGCATCTTGCGGGGCCGCAACTCCAGACCCACCAGGGTTGCGAATGTCTGCTCGGCGGGCCCGCCGGTGGCGCGCCGCCTGCGCAGCATCTCGCTCAGCGCCGTGGTGCCGGGGATCCGCTCGCCCAGGGCATCGGAGACGACGGTCTGCACCCAGCCTTCGATCAGCGCCAGCAGCGTCTCGAGCCGCTCCAGCGCGGCGGTCTGCTCCGGGGTGGCCTTCGGCTCGAAGATGCCCTGGTTGAGCAGTTGCTCCATCTCAGACGGGTCGGTCAGCGCGGCCGGGTTGAAGCCGCGGGCGAACTCCTCGATGCCGCTCATGTCGATCTTGGTGCCCTTGGCGAACGCCTCGACGGCGTTGAGCAGCTGGGTGGACAGCCACGGCACGTGGCTGAACAGGCGATGGTGTGCGGCCTCGCGGGCGGCCAGGAACGTCACGATCTCGCTGCGCGGCTGTTCGAGCCCCTCGGCCAGCGATTCGATGGCCTCGGGCATCAGCGCCGCGACACCCTTGGGTCCCAGCGGGAGCCCGATGTCGGTCGAGGTCAGTACTTCCTTGGACAGCTTGCCCAGTGCCTGTCCCAGCTGCGACCCGAACGCCATGCCGCCCATCTGCGACATCATCGCCAGCAGCGGTCCGGCCATCGCCTGAGCCTCCGCGGGCAGGGCCTGGGCCCACACCGCGGAGATCTGCTCGGCCACCGGATCGCACAGCCGCTTCCAGGTGTCCATGGTGTTGTCGATCCAGTCCGTCGCCGTCCAGGCGACCGTCCTGGTGGTGCCCGCGGGCAGCGGGGTCACGCCGTCCAGCCAGGTCTCGGCCAGCCGCACCGCATCCGCGATCGCTGTGGTGGTCTGCTCGGGAACCGGCGCGACGAAGCCGATCGAGCTCGACGCGAGTTGGCGGGCAAGGTCGTAGTTCACCGGCCCGGCCGACTGCCCACCACCCATGGATGAGCCTGTCCCGCTGAACATCTCGCCGAGCTTGGAGAAGATCTGGCCCAGCTGCGACATGTCGAAGTCACCGGCGGGAAAAGCGCCACCGAACGGGTTACCGCCGGAGCCGGAGCCCGAAGCGGGGTCCTTGTCGCGTTTGTCACGCTCGGGGTCGTCCCCGGCGGAGAAGCCAAAAGGCACGTCAGGCATGCAGTCAACGGTACTCACCATGGTCGCGTCGTGCGGCTGCGCGGGTCACGCTGAGAGTGAACCCGGCGTTGACCTCTACTGTGGGCGGCGTGAACAGGCGGATTTCGACCCTCGTCGTCGCGCTGGTACCAATCCTCATCTTCGGGATACTGCTGTCGGTGGTGACAGTGCCCTATGTGGCGCTGGGGCCCGGCCCGACGTTCGACACGCTCGGCGAGGTCGACGGCAAGCAGGTCGTCGACATCGAGGGCACCGACCTCCACCCGACCTCCGGACACCTCAACATGACGACGGTGTCGCAGCGCGACGGCCTGACCCTGGGCCAGGCCCTGGTGTTCTGGGCGTCCGGCCGCGATCAGCTGATACCACGTGACCTCGTCTATCCGCCGAACAAGACCAGGGAAGAGGTCGACGAGGCCAACACCCAGGATTTCCGGCAGTCGGAGAACAGCGCCGAATACGCCGCGCTCGAATACCTCAAATACCCGATGGCCGTCACCGTGGAGAGCATCGACGAGGAGGGCCCGTCCAAGGGCAAGCTGCAGGCCGGGGATGCCATCGACGGGGTCAACAACACGCCCGTGGCGACTCTTGAGCAGTTCCAGGCGTTGCTCAAGGACACCAAACCGGGCGACAAGGTGATGATCGACTACCGGCGCAAGAGTGCCCCGGCCGGCACGGTCGAGATCACCATGGGCTCGCATCCGGAGCGTCCGCAGGGGTTCCTCGGGGTCAATGTGCTCGACGCGCCGTGGGCGCCGTTCACCATCGACTTCAACCTGGCCAACATCGGCGGGCCGTCGGCAGGCCTGATGTTCAGCCTGGCCGTCGTCGACAAGCTGACCACCGGGGACCTCAACGGCGGAAAGTTCGTCGCCGGCACCGGCACCATCACCGGCGACGGCGAGGTCGGGTCGATCGGCGGCATCACCCATAAGATCGTGGCAGCCCGCGAGGCCGGCGCCACCGTGTTCCTGGTGCCCGCAGACAACTGTGCGGAAGCCAGGACCGGCGACGCCGAGGGCATCGAGCTGCTCAAGGTCGACACCCTCGAGCACGCGATCGACGGTTTGCGGACGCTTTCCGCCGGTGGCGAACCTCCGCGCTGCTGAGCGGGCGGCCATGAGTCGGTGCGTAGAGTTATGGCACCTGGACATCTGCTGGGAATTTCCGAGAGTGGAGTAAACGAGTGGGTATGCGGCCCGCGGCGAAAATGCCGAACCTGACGCGACGGAGCAGATTCATGATCGGGGCCGCCCTGATCGTTGTGCTGTTGTTGCTGTTGGGGCCACGTTTCATCGACACCTACGTCGACTGGCTGTGGTTCGGCGAGCTCGGGTACCGCTCGGTGTTCACCACCCAGCTGGTCACCCGGGTGGCCATCTTCTTCGTCGTCGCGATCCTGCTCGGCGCCATCGTGTTCGCCGCGCTGACCCTGGCCTACCGCACCCGGCCGGTGTTCGTGCCGACGGTCGGACCCAATGACCCGATCGCGCGGTACCGCACCGCGGTGATGACGCGGCTGCGTCTGGTGGGGATCGGCGTCCCGGCGTTCATCGGCGTGCTCGCCGGTTTCGTCGCGCAGAGCTACTGGCAGCAGGTGCAGCTGTTCCTGCACGGTGGCAGCTTCGGGGTGACCGACCCGCAGTTCGGTATCGACCTCGGTTTCTACGCCTTCGATCTGCCGTTCTACCGGCTCGTGCTGTCTTACCTGTTCGTCGGCGCCTTCCTGGCGTTCATCGCCAACCTGCTGGGTCACTACCTGTTCGGCGGTATCCGGCTGGCCGGGCGCAGCGGCGCGCTCAGCCGCGCGGCGCGCATCCAGCTGATCACGCTGGTGGGCGTGCTGATGCTGCTCAAGGCCGTCGCCTACTGGTTCGACCGTTACGAGCTGCTCAGCCACACCCGCGGCGGCAAGCCGTTCACCGGCGCGGGATACACCGACATCAACGCCGTGCTGCCCGCCAAGCTGATCCTGATGGCGATCGCCGTCATCTGCGCGGTCGCGGTGTTCTCCGCGATTTTCCTGCGCGACTTGCGGATTCCCGCGATCGGCGTGGTGCTGCTGTTGCTGTCGTCGCTGATCGTCGGCGCCGGGTGGCCGCTGGTGGTCGAGCAGATCAGCGTGCGGCCCAACGCGGCGCAGAAGGAAAGCGAATACATCAGCCGCAGTATCACCGCCACCAGGCAGGCCTACGGGCTCACCGAGGAAACGGTCACCTACCGCGACTATCCGGGGAACGCGACGGCGACGGCGCAGCAGGTGGCCGCCGACACCGCCACCACCTCGAACATCCGGGTGCTCGACCCGAACATCGTCAGCCCGGCGTTCACCCAGTTCCAGCAGGGCAAGAACTTCTACAACTTCCCGGACCAGCTGAACATGGACCGCTACCGGGACGAGTCCGGCAGCCTGCGCGACTACGTGGTCGCCGCCCGTGAGCTCAACCCGGACCGCTTGATCGACAACCAGCGTGACTGGATCAACCGCCACACCGTGTACACGCACGGCAACGGGTTCATCGCGTCGCCGGCCAACACGGTGCGCGGCATCGCCAACGACCCGAACCAGAACGGCGGCTACCCGGAGTTCCTGGCCAGCGTGGTCGGCGCCAACGGCGAGGTGACGTCCCCCGGGCCGGCACCGCTGGCACAGCCGCGCATCTACTACGGTCCGGTGATCGCGAGCGCGGCCGACGACTACGCGATCGTCGGCGAGAGCGGCGTCCCTCGCGAGTACGACTACGAGACCAACACCGACACCAGGAACTACACCTACACGGGCAGCGGGGGCGTGCCGATCGGCAACTGGATGGCGCGCAGCATCTTCGCCGCCAAGTACGCCGAGCGGAACTTCCTGTTCTCCAACGTCATCAACGACACCAGCAAGATCCTGTTCAACCGCGACCCGGCCAAGCGGGTGGAGGCGGTGGCGCCGTGGCTGACCACCGACACCGCGGTCTACCCGGCGATCGTCAACGAGAAGATCGTGTGGATCGTCGACGGCTACACGACGCTCGACAACTACCCCTACTCGGAGTTGATGTCGCTGTCCTCGGCGACCACCGACTCCAACGAGGTGGCCCTCAACCGGTTGCAGCCCGACAAGCAGGTGTCCTACATCCGCAACTCGGTCAAGGCCACCGTAGATGCCTACGACGGCACCGTGACGCTGTACGCACAGGACGAGCAGGACCCGGTGCTGCAGGCGTGGATGAAGGTGTTTCCCGACACCGTCAAGCCCAAGAGCGACATCACCCCGGAACTGCAGGACCACCTGCGCTACCCGGAGGACCTCTTCAAGGTGCAGCGCGCCCTGTTGGCCAAGTACCACGTCGACGACCCGGTGACGTTCTTCTCCACGTCCGACTTCTGGGATGTCCCCCTCGATCCGAACCCGACGGCCAGCAGCTATCAGCCGCCGTACTACATCGTCGCCAAAGACCTTGCTGAGAACAATAATTCGACGTCGTTCCAGCTGACGAGTGCGATGAACCGGTTCCGACGGGACTTCCTGGCGGCCTATATCAGCGCCAGCTCGGACCCGGACACCTACGGTCGCCTGACGGTGCTGACGATTCCGGGTCAGGTCAACGGTCCGAAGCTCGCGTTCAACGCGATCAGTACCGACACCGCGGTCAGCCAGGACCTCGGCGTGATCGGCCGCGACAACCAGAACCGGATCCGGTGGGGCAACCTGCTGACGTTGCCGCTGGGCGAGGGCGGATTGCTGTACGTCGCACCGGTCTACGCCTCGCCGGGTGCCAGTGATGCGGCGTCGTCGTATCCCCGCCTGATCCGTGTCGCGATGATGTACAACGACCAGATCGGGTACGGGCCGACGGTGCGCGATGCGCTGACCGACCTGTTCGGTCCCGGTGCCGACGCCACGGCGACAGGACCGGCGCCCACGGACACACCGGCCGGTCAGCCGCAGTCGCGACCGGCGGCCGGCGACGAGCCACCGGCGGCGCAGCCGCCGAACCGGCAGGGACAGGCGCCCGCTCCCGCGGCGCCGCAGCCTCCGGCGGCGGTTCCGCCTACCGGGTCGACCCAGCTGTCGGCAGCGAAAGCCGCTGCGCTGCAGGATGTCAACGCGGCACTGGACGCACTGCGGGGCGCTCAGGAAAGTGGCGATTTCGCGCAATACGGCGAGGCGCTGCAACGCCTCGACGACGCGGTGTCTAAATACCAGTCCACCAGCTGACCACTTCCGCCGGTGCGCTATCGGTTGCTCGGGCCGCTGCAGGTGGTCCACGGGGACACCCCGGTCGACATCGGCCCGCGTAAGCAGCGGGCGGTGTTGGCGGCGTTGCTGCTGGCCCGGGGCCGGGTCGTCTCGACCGACCGGCTGACCGATGTCGTGTGGGGCGACGACGTGCCGGCGAGTGCGACTGCCAGCCTGCAGGTGTACATCTCGAATCTGCGCCGGGCGTTGCGCGTCGGCGCGGGGGAGTCTCAGATGGCGTCTTCGGTGACTCAGCCGATCGTGCGCCAACCACCGGGCTACTACCTCGACGTCGGTCCCGACGACGTGGATGTGACGGTCTTCGCGGCGGGGTGCGCGAGGGCGGGCGCGGCGATCGAGGCCGAACGGTGGGAGGATGCGCTGGCCGTGGCCGACGCGGCGTTGAGCCTGGTGCGCGGGCATCTGCTGGAGGACATGCCTGATGCCGACTGGGCGCGCGAAGACGCCGCCCAGGTGGCCGAGATGCACACCGAATGCCTTGCCAACAAGGTGATGTCGCTGCTGGCGCTCGGTAAGACCGCCACGGCGATGACGGAGGCGTCGCGGCTACGCGTGCTGGATCCGCTGGCCGACCGCGGATGCCGGCTGCAGATGCTCACCCTCTACCGCGCCGGCCGCGCTGCCGAGGCGCTGGAGACCTATACGCGGCATGCGCGGATGCTCGACACCGAACTGGGGCTCGACCCGGGACCGGACCTGCGCGACCTGCAGACCGCCATGCTGCGGCAGGACCCCGAGCTCGCCGGGTGGCCACGCTCACCGGAGTGGACGGGTGCGGCAGCGGTGGCCACACCGGAGGCTGCCGCGGTCGTGCCGGCGCCGGTGGAGCCCACGTCGCACCGTGCGCCGCTGGTGGGTCGCACTCGCGAACTGGCAAGGGCTGCTGATGTTCTCGCGCGGGTCGCGGCTGGTGACGCGCAGTGGCTGGTGCTGTCCGGGCCTGCGGGTATCGGCAAGACCCGGTTGGCCGAGGAGATCACCGGACTGGTCGACGTCGCGGGTGGTGAGGTCGTCTGGGTGAACTGCCCCGACGAACGCGCCACCCCGCCGTGGTGGCCGATGCGCCATCTGGTCCGAGCGTTGGGCGCCGACGCCGACGAGGTGCTGGAGGTGCCACCGCACGCCGACCCGGATACCGCGAGATTCCTTGTCTATGAACGTGTTCAGCGACTACTCGAAGCCGCGCCGCGATTGTTGGCGGTGGTCGTCGACGACGTGCAGTGGGCCGACACCGCGTCGGCCAGTTGCCTGGCCTATATCGCGGGCGCGTTGCGTGACCGTCCGGTGCTGGTGATCGTCACGGTGCGCGATGGCGAGCACTCGCCGGAGGTGTCCCGGTTGCTCAGCACCGTCGCCCGCGGCGAGGACAACCGACTGATCGGGGTGCCGGCTCTGTCCTCCGCCGATGTCGCGACGCTGGCGAACGAGGTCGCCGAGGAGGCGGTGTCTGCCGCGGAGGCCGCCGAATTGGCCGATCGCACAGGCGGAAACCCGTTCTTCGTTTCCGAGTACGCCCGTCTGCCGCGTGCCGAGCGCGCCGGCCACGAGATTCCGCGCGCGGTGCGTTCGGTGCTCGATCGGCGGCTCGCGGCCTTGGATCCGGCGGTGGTGCAGATGCTGCGCGCGGCGGCGGTGATCGGCGACGTCATCGACGCGAGCGCAGTCCCGGTGTTGGCTCAGGCCACGCGGCTGGATCTGGACACGCTCGCCGACTACCTGGACGAGGCCGCCGATGAGCGCATCGTTGTCGCCGCCCATGCCGGCGACGGGTATGCGTTCGCGCACGGGCTGCTGCGGGACCAGCTGCTGGCGAGCATGCCGGCGTTGCGGCGCCAGCGCATGCACGCCAAGGTTGCCGAGGTGCTGGCCGACAGCACTGCCCAGGATGCGGTGACGCGGCGCGCCCAGCACCTGGTCGCGGCGCAGCCGCTGGTCGAGCCGGCCGTGGTCGTGCGTGCTTGCCGGCTGGCGGCCGAAGAGGCGACCGCGCAATGGAGTTCGGACATCGCCGCGCGGTGGTGGCAGGCTGCCCTGGACGCCTACGACACGCAGCCTGCCTCGGCGCGGGACGACGGTGAGCGGGACGCGCTGACGGTGGAGCTGCTGGAGGCCCACTCGCGGGCGGGGCGCGGGCAGCTGGTCCTGGACAGCGTGCAGCGCTATCTCGGGGAGGCACTGCGTACCGGCCGTGCGGCATCTGCCGGCCGGGTGGCCAGCGCACTGCTGCGGGCCAGCGGCGGATGGCCCTGGCTGGCGCCCGGACACGACCCCGGTGCGTTGCTGGATCTTCTGGCCCGGGCCGCCACACTTGCCGAAGACGAACCGGCGTCGGTGGCGCGGGTCCTGCCCGCGCTGGCCGTGGGTCACTGTTACCACCCCGACCCCTCCATCACCCCGGCGTTGTTGGAGCGGGCCGAGCGCGCGGCCGAAACCACCGGCAACCCGGATGTGATCGCTGACGTCCTGGTGGGCCGTCTGATCACGTTCTCCGGGGTGTCGACGCTCAGCGATCAGACGCTGACCTGGGTGGATCGTCTGAACACGCTGCGGCACAGTAGGTCTCGTGAAGACTCGGTGATCGCGCACTCCGTGGCGTCGATGGCGGCGATGAACCTCGGCGACGTGGCGGCCACCCGCAGGCATGTCCAGGAGGGGATCGCCGGCAGCGAGGAACTGCAGCTGCCGGTGTTGCGTGCCCAGTTGCGCTGGATGGAGGCCGTGCTGGCGATGTGGCTGGGCGACTTCGCCGAAGCCGAACGTCATCACGCGATCGCCGCGCATGTGCACGAGCAGACCGAACTGTACGAGGCAGGCAGCGGGTTACTGGCCACTGCGACGCTCCTGCGCGAACGCGGCGGGCCTGTCGACCCGAGCTGGTATGAGATGCATGCCAGCCGGGAGACCGGGGGACAGGGGATGGTCGATGTGGTGCGGACAGCGCTGCTCACCCTGGCCTCAGGCCCACAGGCTCGTACAGAGGCGGAGCGCACGTTGCGGACGTGGGCGGGCAACGTCGACCGCAGCCACATCTGGACCACGCTGGGTCACCATGCGCTGCTCGCGCACCTGGCGGCCGACCACGAGCTGCCGGAGTTCGCCGACCTGCTGCTGGCCGACCTGAATCCGTTCCGCGACCGCATCGCGGTGCTCGGCCAGGTCGGGCTGGCCGGCCCGGTCGCGTTGGCGACCGCCCGGCTGCATGTGCTGCGCGGCGACGCCGCCAATGCGCTCGCGGACGTCGCTGCTGCCCGCGATCTCGCCGAGCGAGCCGCGGGTGTGCCCACCCTGCTGCGGTGCCGGCTGCTGGAGTACCAGTTGGCGGCACCGTCGCCGGACCGGACGGCGGGGGCCCGTGCGCTGGCTGCTGAGGCCACCGCGGTGGGCATGGCGGGTGTGGCCCAGTCAGCCCGCGCCCTGACCTGAGCCCCGGCCCCGCGAGCGCGCGTGTCTGCCCGCCGACGCGCCGCCGGCGGCTGGCATTCTGCGCGCCCTCGCGGGCCGGTCTGCAGCCGGCACCGGTTGCTGAAATCACCTCCGCTTGGATAATTCTTAAATCGAGGGCCCAAGCGCCTACCAAGCCTGTTCGGTGATGCTCTTCCCGACTCAAGGCTTGCGAGAGAGGACTTCCATGACAATGTCGACCGACCTGACGCGCGACGAGGCGCTGCGCACCCTGCGCGACCATGTCGCCACCCATGTGGCGCTGCCGGGTGAGCCCGGTTACGAACGCAGTGTGCCGTGGAACGTGGCGGCGACTGTCACCCCTGCCGCGGTGGTGTTGGCGACGTCGCCCGAGGACGTGGCGGGCACGGTGAGGTTTGCTGCAGCCCATGGCTTGACGGTCACCGTCCAGGCCACCGGCCACGGTGCTGTCGGAATCGGTGCCGGCACGATCCTGGTGCAGACCGCGGCGATGAAGCATGTCGAGGTGGATCCCGTGGGCCGCACCGCCCGGGTCGGGGCCGGCGCGCGGTGGCAGGACGTGCTGGATGCGGCCTGCCCGCACGGCCTTGCGCCGCTGTGCGGTTCGGCGCCGGGGGTCGGCGTCGTGGGGTATCTCACCGGCGGCGGGATCGGTCCGCTGGTGCGTACCGTCGGGGTGTCGGCCGATCACGTGCGTGCGTTCGACGTGGTGACCGGCGAGGGTGTGCTGGTGCGTGCGACGCCCGAGGAGAACGCCGATCTGTTCTGGGGTCTGCGCGGCGGTAAGGCCACGCTCGGCATCGTCACCGCCGTGGAGATCGATCTGCTGGAGTACCCCGAATTCTACGGTGGTGCAGTGTATTTCGATGGCAGCGAGGCCGCCGCAGTGCTGCACGCGTGGCGGAGCTGGAGCGCGGGTCTGCCGGAGACGGTGAATACGTCGATCGCGATCCAGCAGTTGCCGCCGATGCCCGGCGTGCCGGAGCCGCTGGCCGGCCGGATGACCGTGGCGGTGCGCTACACGGCCGTCGGCGATTTCGCGGCAGCTGAGCAGCTGCTGGCACCCATGCGGGCCGTCGCGACGCCGGTACTGGACACGGTCGGGGTGCTGCCGTACGCCGCCATCGGGATGGTGCACGCCGATCCGGTGGATCCGATGCCGGTCAACGAAGATCATGCGCTGCTGTCGGAACTCCCGGCCGAGGCCGTCGATGCGCTGCTGGCCGTCGCCGGTCCGGACGCGGGGTCGCCGCAGGTGATCGTCGAGCTGCGCCTGCTCGGGGGAGCGCTGGCGCGTCAGCCGAGGCACCGCAGCGCGTTCTGCCAGCGCGACGCGGCTTTCTCGCTGGCGGTCATCGGCGTGCTGGTGCCCGAGATCGCGGACGGGGTCATCCAGCACGCCGCTGCGGTGACGCAGGCCGTGGCGCCGTGGGCCACCGGCGGCCAGATGGCGAACTTCGCCCCGTCGTACGACCCGGCCCGCCCGTCGCGGGTCTACACCGACGACACGCTGCATTGGCTGGCCGCTCTCGCCGATCGGTACGACCCGGCGCGGGTGCTGGCGACCGGCCAGGTGATCAGGACGGTGGTGTAGCCGCCGCGGTACAGCGCCCCGATCAGGCTCGCTACTATTTTTCTCCCGACATCCGAGATCGTCTTTGTCGAAGGGGAGAGGACATGGCACCGCACGTCGAGCAGCTCGAGTTCCAGGCGGAAGCACGTCAACTGCTGGATCTGATGATCCACTCCGTCTACAGCAACAAGGACTCGTTCCTGCGCGAGCTCATCTCGAACGCATCCGATGCGCTGGACAAGCTGCGGCTCGAAGCGTTCCGGAACAAGGAGCTCAAGGTCGACACCTCGGATCTGCACATCGAGATCGACGTCGACAAGCAGGCGCGCACGCTGACCGTGCGCGACAACGGCATCGGCATGTCGCGGGACGAGGTGGTGCGCCTGATCGGGACGCTCGCCAAGTCGGGGACGGCCGAGCTGCGCCAGCAGCTGCGCGACGCCAAGGACAAGGACAACTCCGAGGAGCTGATCGGCCAGTTCGGCATCGGGTTCTACGCGAGCTTCATGGTGGCCGACCGCGTCGAGCTTCTCACCCGCAAGGCCGGCGAGAGCGAGGCGACCCGGTGGGAGTCCACCGGCGAGGGCAGCTACACCATCGAGACAGTCGAGCAGGCCGGCACCGAAGTGCCGCAGGGCACTTCGGTGACGCTGCACCTCAAACCCGAGGACCGCGAAGACGAGCTACACGACTACACCGCGGAGTGGAAGATCCGGGAGCTCGTCAAGCAGTACTCCGACTTCATCGCCTGGCCCGTCCGGATGGACATCGAACGCCGCACGCCGGCGTCGGAGGACGGCGGCGAGGAGTCGGTCACCGTCGAGACCCAGACCCTGAACTCGATGAAGGCCCTGTGGGCGAGGCCCCGCGACGAGGTCTCCGACGAGGAGTACACCGAGTTCTACAAGCACATCGCTCACGCGTGGGACGAGCCGCTGGACATCATCGCGATGAAAGCCGAAGGCACGTTCGAATACCAGGCGCTGCTGTTCATCCCGTCACATGCGCCGTTCGACCTGTTCAACCAGAACGCCGCGGTGGGGGTGCAGCTCTACGTCAAGCGGGTCTTCATCATGGGCGACTGCGACCAGCTGATGCCGCCGTATCTGCGTTTCATCAAGGGCGTCGTCGATGCACAGGACATGTCGCTCAACGTGTCCCGCGAGATTCTTCAGCAGGACCGCCAGATCCGGGCGATCCGGCGCAGGCTCACCAAGAAGGTGCTCTCGACCATCACGGAGATGCAGACCGAGCGGCCGGAGAAGTACCGCACGCTCTGGACCCAGTTCGGCAGAGTCCTCAAAGAGGGACTGCTGACCGATACCGACAACCAGGAGACGCTGCTGCGCGTCTGCTCGTTCGCCTCGACGCGCAGCGAGGACGAGCCGACCACGCTGGCCGAGTACGTCGAGCGCATGCCGGAGGAGCAGAGCCAGATCTTCTACGCCGCAGGTGAATCGCGGCAACAGCTGCTGAACTCGCCACACCTGGAAGCGTTCAAGGCCAAGGGGTACGAGGTGCTGTTGCTCACCGACCCCGTGGACGAAGTGTGGGTGGAGTCGATCCACGAATTCGACGGAAAGCCGCTGCAGTCGGTGGCCAAGGGGGAGGTCGACCTTGACTCCGAGGCCGACAAGGCCGAGCAGGAAGCCGAGCGCCAGGAGCGCGAGCAGGAATTCGCCGACCTGATCGCCTGGCTGAAGGACACGCTGGGTGATCACGTCAAGGAAGTGCGACTGTCCACCCGACTGACTGATTCGCCGGCGTGCCTGATCACCGACACCTTCGGCATCACCCCAGCGCTGGCACGCATGTACCGGGCGTCCGGACAACCGGTTCCGGTCGAGAAGCGGATTCTGGAGCTCAATCCCGACCACCCCCTGATCACGGGTCTGCGGGAAGCGCATCGGAGTCGCGGTGCCGATGCCGAACTGGCCGGCACCGCCGAACTGCTCTACGGCACCGCGCTTCTTGCCGAGGGCGGGGCGCTGGAGGATCCGGCCAAGTTCGCCGGTCTGCTCGCCGACCGGCTGACGCGGACGGTGGGGGAGGCGACGTAGACGGACCGCTGGGTGACGTGCCTCACAGAGGTGATCGGTAGTAGGCAGCCGTGGGCTCCGACCTGCTGTTGTGCCATCTGAGCAGGCGATTTGGAGGCTGTGCCGCCGCCCCGGTAACCTAACGTTCACCCGTCGCGGGGTGGAGCAGCTCGGTAGCTCGCTGGGCTCATAACCCAGAGGTCGCAGGTTCGAATCCTGTCCCCGCTACTAGGTAAAACGGCCCTCGGAGACTACTCCGGGGGCCGTTTTCATTGCGTTTGTGAACGGATATGTGAACGTCCAACGATTCAGTGTGTGACTTCGCGGATCAGCCAGCCGGAGCTTCCTGTCATGCAATGAGCTCCGTTAGACCCGCACCCGCAGTGTGGGGGCGCGACCGCGCGCTAAACGCCACCCCGGTGTGTTTTCTTTGTAGTCATAGAGGTCCTTGCCTGGTCCCGAGTGTTGGTGAACGCCAAATCACGCGGGCAACCCTGGCCACAAAGTTGATGAGTCGACGTCCGATGCCGATAGAGGCCTCCACCGCGGCATCGGCGAGATACCGTTGGGCGATGGCCATGCCGGCCGATTCGGTCCCGGCAACTATGGCGTTGCTATGCGAGATGCATTCGAGGTAGGTTGCAGCGCTCAACATCAGGGTTTCACCGATGCTCCACCAAGTGCGCAGGTCTCACGCCACTGGCTGCTCGCACGTTCGGCTGAATCCGGATCAGAATCTGCTCGACTATATACCTACATCCGACCACAGATTAGTCGAACTTGTTCGAGTCCTAGTTCGGAAAGCTCGGGCCGGTGCCTCTCCGGCGCCTTGGTATACGCCGCTGTGGTAGAGCCACAACCAGTCCACAAGTTTGCGCTGGACGGAATCTGGATTCTGTGGCATCTGATCTCCTAGTTGATATGTGTCGCAACGCATCCGTCGTTCCGCCGACATCTTGCTGGTGTCATGCACGATGACGTAACACCTGCGGTTCTCCGAGCTTTAACCGGCCTTCTCGGCGAGCAGGGATCGGACGGACTTGCGGTGTTGCGGAGTGGCTGCCTACTACTGCCTCGACGTCACCGTAAGGTGCAAGCGGCTGAGACAACCAGCTACCGACGTAGACGTATTGCGGCAGAGGGCTGGATGGCGGGGCGCGTCGGCAAGCGCGAGGGGGATCGTGTACTTACATACGCTGACAGTTAAGGGATTTCGCGCAAGTGGCGCAGGCGAGATCCAAGTTCAATTCCCAGGACGGTTCAGCGTCCTCATTGGCGGCAATGGCGCAGGTAAGACGACCATAGCCGAAGCTCTTTACCTGGGTCACCGACAGACCTTTCCAAGGGTGCCACCCATCAATTCAGCATCCCTCGGTTCCGGCGACCGGTCCATCGACGTCGAGTATTGGTATGAGAAGGAGTCCAAGACAGAGGGACCGCTTGGCCAAATGATGCAAGCTCAGGCTGGTGTCAGCGTTGCAGATGCTCCGGCTTTGGGCTGGGAGCGCCAACTATCTCGCAGCTTGGGCGTCGTGCGTGCGCAGAACGCTGGGACGGGTGAGACGGAACTCAGTGATGCTGTCAGCTTGGTCTACCTGTCAGCCTGGCGAAACCCGACCGAAGAGCTAGCACGCCGGGAAGTCAGGGTGCTGGTCGAGTTGCTTCGCGCCCAGCAGCAACGCGTTTCGGGATCTCGCAGCCTCATGGGACTCCGCCAGCGTGCTTGGGGTTTTCTTGAGGCGCTCACCAACGATGGTCTTATAAGCGCAGTCGAGGCCCGTATGCACGAGTCGCTAACAAACTTGACTGCCGGCGTTCGCCGCCAGTGGCCCTACGTCCGAGGGCAGGTGGTTGATGACGCTTATTTGGCCCGCGTTCTTGAGTTAATGCTTGCGGTGCTTGAGGGGCGTGACTTCGCGCGGCCCCTTGACGTCTCGGCTCTTGGATACGTGAACTTGCTGCACATCGCGGTCACGCTTGCAGCCATTCCGGACACGAATCCTCCCGAGAGCGAAAACGCAGTCGCGGCTGACGGAGCAGAGCCGCCGAGTGGCGAAGACAACGGCGAAGGATCTAACGATGTTGAGGCAGCACGACAGGCATTAATCCAAGCCCAAGAGGAAGCCGAATCGCTCGAAGACTCTTTCTTCGGCTCAGGGCCGTTCCACACCACCGTCGTGATCGAGGAGCCCGAGGCACATCTACATCCGCAGCTGCAGCATTCCCTCGTTCGGCACCTCAAACGTACGGTGGCCACCCGACCCGAGCTGCAAGTGATCTTGTCTAGTCACGCTACAGATGTAATAACCTCATGCGATCCTGATGAGATTGTCGTCCTACGCCAGCTTGCAGATGGAGAACGCCGAGCTTCGGCCGTCGCCCACATTCCTTTAGCTAACCGAGACAGTGTCATTCGCAAGGCGCGCCTGCATCTCGACGCGAGCCGATCCTCGGCGTTGTTCGCCGAAACTCTAGTTCTTGTAGAAGGAGTCACGGATGCCGCAGTAGTACGGGAGTTCGGGTGGGTGTGGGCATCAACTGATTTCGACAAGCGAGCTTTTGTCGATGCGCTCAGCATTGTCCCAATGGGGACCAAGGTAGGCTCGTGGGCAGTCGAACTTCTCTGTACGCAAGGACACGAACTGTGTACTCGGATGGCCGCAGCTGCCCGGCGGCATCAGCATCCCCTGCCACGTCCGGCTGGGGGCCGCACCCGCGACCAGATCCGACTGTGTGTACGTACGCCCGTCGGGACTGACATACGTCCCGGTGGCCGGATCGTATTCGGCAGTGGCCACCGGTGGCAGTTGCGGGACCGGCTGACCCGACGTCGTCGCGTTCGGATCGCCCTTCCAGTTGAATCCGTCGTTGAGCGGGAGACGTAGGTTTCTCCGCTTTCGCACATCGCGGCCGTCGGGGCACGCTTGCCCGGCACTGTCGCACACGGGATGTTGCGTGGCGGGTCGTTGCGGGCGTCGCGCACGATCGCGGGGGCGTGCCGACGGATCATCTCCGTCTCCAGGAGCATGTGGTTCAGGACATCGGTGTAGATCTCGCAGACGTCGGCGTTCAGTGCCGCGGCGACGGCGACGGCGGTGCCCCTGCAGGACGGGTGAGGTTAATGTCAAAGGCGCGCAATGCGCACGGCCGTCGCGCCCGCCGTTCGGCGCAGGTGCTCTGTGATTGCGAGAGCGAGGAGGTGCGGGCGTAGCACGCCCTCGCTCTCGGTTGACTCGGAGTTGCAGTCTCGCGGTTAGGGTCGGGGATGGGCAGCGCGTCCGTGATCTTGAGTTGCAGCGCAAGCGCCAGGCCGCGTTACAGGCGGCGCGTCGCAAGGCGCGGTCTCGGACTTCGCCGTGGCGGCCCGCACCGCGCCACGGGACGTTGGCGAGAGCCTACCACGCCGTGACCCCGAAGTCTCCGCCCGGGGGCCCGGCTCGGCGCTCTCGGACAACAGGTTTCGCCCTCGCGGCGGCGATGGCGGTGAGGCCCCAACTTGGCGCTGGTGGTGGACCGCCGGGCTGCATACGTTTACCGTCGATGCCATGGCATCGACTAGTGCTGGGGAGCTGCTCAGTGAGCACCAGGTGGCCACCGATCTGGGCTGGCGAGGCCGCTCGTCTCGGCGCTGATACCGCGGGCTTCAACAATTGCAGCAAGCGTCCAGTACAGCGCCGAAGCCAAAGTCTACGATGAGGTCGGGCTATGGCGTGCCAAGGTTGCAAAACTCTTGATGGAACACGGGATTCGGCTCAATTACGTACGTCTGGCGCTTCGCCAGGCACTGACCTTCGAGCAGTTGCAGGCCACTATCGAGGACTTCGCCCCGTCGGCGACCGTAACTCGCCGCCGGCGACCGATCCGCACCTTTCTGCGCAGGTGTTCTCAGTGAAGCGCCCAGGCTTATTGTTGCTGAGTTACGCAGTGGCAGTGCAGGACTGAGGGCCCTGGTCCAGTTCCCAGTGCCAGGTTATTACCTCCGGTATCGACCAGCCGGCAGCATTGCCTCAATCAGTCCCGCGTGCCGGTACTTCCGCAACGACACGACGTTTTCAGCGGCCGATCGGACCGGTGGCGGAGCCCCACGCTGGGCAGTCTAGGTGTGGCCTTAGAGAGCGGTGGTTTTGATGTGTTGATGGTCGTTTCAGCTTTTACGAGTGGTGGCGGTGTCAACGTTTGCCAGGAACGTGCAGTAGGAGAGCGCTTCCTTGACCGCCGCCGCCGCAGAGTGCTGCTGCGCCAGTACCGCCGCCGCGGCGCCGTAGTTCATGGGCGAGGTGCAGGGCCAGTCGTGCACCGGACATTCCGAGGGGGTGGCCGATAGCGATGGCGCCGCCGTTGACGTTGACCTGGGAGTCGTCGATGCCGATTTCGCGGGCGGAGGTGATGCCGACGGCGGCGAACGCTTCGTTGATCTCGACCAGCTCTAGGGTGCGGGGGCTGATGTCTTCGCGTGCACAGGCTTTGGCGATTGCTCGGGCGGGCTGGTGCTGCAAGGTTGAGTCCGGGCCGGCGACGGAGGCGAAGGCGCCGATCTGGGCCAAGGAGTCGATTCCAAGTTGGTCGGCCTTGTCGGCGCTCATTACCAGGACCGCGGCTGCGCCGTCAGAAATTTGTGAGGCGTTTCCTGCAGTGATGGTTCCGGTCCGGGTGAAGGCGGGTTTGAGTCGGCCGAGCGAGTCGGCAGTGGTGTCGGCGCGGATCCCTTCGTCGACGTCGACGGTCAGCGGGTCGCCGTGGCGCTGCGGGACGGTGACGCTGACCACTTCGTCGGCGAACAGGCCGTTCTTCCACGCGGCGGCTGCGCGGTGGTGGGAAGCCGCTGCGAAAATGTCTTGTTCGGCCCGCGTGACTGGCCAGGACTCGTCGACGTTCTGATGGTCGGTGAGTCTGCCCATGGGTTGGTCGGTGAGGGTGTCGTGGAGGCCGTCGTAAGCGAGGTGGTCGAGCAGGGTCACGTCGCCGTACTTGAAGCCGTCACGACTGCGCGGGAGGAGGTGGGGGGCTTGCGACATTGATTCTTGTCCGCCGGCGACGATGATGTCGGCTTCTCCTGCCCGGATGAGCTGGCCGGCGAGCGCGATGGCGTCGATACCTGACAGGCAGACCTTGTTGACAGTGAGGGCCGGCACCGTGGCCGGGATGCCTGCCTTGATTGCGGCTTGGCGGGCGGGGATCTGTCCGGCGCCGGCGGTGAGAACCTGACCCATGATGACGTAATCAACGAGTTCGGGTGTGATTCCTGCTTTTGTCAGGGAACCGGCGATGGCGACGGCACCGAGATCTGCTCCGCTGAGAGATTTCAGCGAGCCCTGCAGCTTGCCGACGGGGGTGCGCGCTCCGGAGGCAATGACCGGGGGTCTGCTCATGGGGGTCCTTCGTCGTTGGGTGTTGGTGGAAGCCGTGGCCGCTCTTAGTGTTGAGAGCCAAATCGTTTAGTCCCGAGGCACGGTGGTTGGCTCGCCGCCACAGCGCAGTCGACTTGGTTCAAGTGGATCGCCCTAGGTGTGAACAGGCTGATTGGTCAACTGCTGCAAAATCTCTGTGCGACGCGACCGGTACTTCTCGAGCGAGGCCAGTTTGATGTTCTCGTAGCCTCGGACGAGATCGGGCAGGCTAGCCAGCTCGAGAACGGCGTCCTGCGTCGCGGGCGAGAGCGCTGTCATCGCGGTGGCCATCGACGCGATGTAGTCCTCGATAAGTCGACGCTCCTCGCGCCTGACGTTGTCGTATCCGAAGAGATCAAGGCGGGTACCGCGCAGCGTGCGTAACCGGTACAGGACCCGCAGTATCGGCTTTGCCCACCAGGCTTGTAGGCGGATCTTCCTCTTCAATCCCATGGCGCGAAGGAGCGGCGGATGAAGCAGGATCGAGTAGCGCGCGCCGTCACCGAACTCGTCGCGGATCTGACTTTCGAGGTCCGGGTCGATGTGGAGTCGAGCCACCTCGTATTCGTCTTTGTAGGCCATGACTTTGAACAGATGACGTGCGAAAGCTTGTGTAATCGCTGTGCTTTCGCCGATCGCTGTTGCCTCCGACCTGCGGATGTCTTCTACCTGCTGTAAGTACCGTGCGGCCCATTTGTCGTCCTGATAAGCCGTCAGCTCATCGACTCTGCGCTCAATGAGCGCATCCAGAGTTGTTCCGGCAGGGGAGGAGTCGGCTGCGGAGCTGCTGTCGACGGCGTGCTGACGACCGAGCTGGAAGGCGGCGAGGTTTCGCTCGACTTGGACGCCGTTGAGATCCAGTGCCCATTCCACGCTCTCGGGGGAGAGCGGGATGACTCCTGACTGCACGGCGACGCCCAGCAGGAAGATATTGTCGAATTGGTCTTCCTCCAGAGCCGCCGCCCCGGTCAGAGCGTGGGCGTCGACGAAGACATTCTCGGGCCGCGCGCCGGACCACTCGATTCGAGCGACCAGATCGTTGATTTCCGGAAAGTGTGTCGTCGTATCGGTGACCATCTGGCTGGTCGGGGTGACGGAGGTCGAGACCACGGTGTAGGTGCGCTGAGGAGCCATCACCCCCAGGTTCGTCTCGGTCGCGGCGACCAGGATGTCGCAGCCAAGATAGAGATCGCATCCTCCGGGCCCAATCTTGTTGGTCCCGTGAATCTTTGACGTGGACAGGCGGACATCGGACACGACCGCCCCACCCTTCTGGGCGAGACCGAGTTGGTCGAGCCCCTTGACCTGCAAACCTGCATGAGATGCCGCGGCCGCAATGACCTGCGCCACGGTCACCACGCCGGTGCCGCCGACACCGGTGATGCGCATCGAGAAGTCCTCGGCGGTCACCAGCGGTTTCGGGGCGGGCAGCTCCGTCGTCGAGGACTTCGGTCGAGGCGTCACCACAGTGGATGGCTGCGGTTGGGTGCGGCGCTTAGATGTTTTACGAGGAATGACCTCGACGAACGACGGACAGTCGCCCTTGAGGCAGGAGAAATCCAAATTGCAGGACGCCTGGTGGATTTCGGTTTTGCGCCCGAACTCGGTCTCCGTCGGGCGCACCGACAGACATCCCGACTTGTCGCCGCAGTCACCGCAGCCCTCGCAGACCCGTTCGTTGATGAAGATCCGACGGTTCGGTGTTTCCACCAGCCCCCGCTTGCGCTTGCGGCGCAGCTCGGTGGCGCACTCCTGCTGGTGGATCAGTACGGTCACACCGTCTGTGTGAGCCAGTTCTTCCTGCACCGTGATCATGTCGTCCCGGTGGCGGATCGACACTCGTGCAGGCATGCGGCGCCCGAACGCGCGACGGCTCTGCTTGGGTTGGTCACTGGTGATCACGATTCGAGCGACACCCTCGGCGAGCAGTTCGGAGACGATCTGGGGGACGGTCATCTTGCCGATCGCCTGCTGGCCGCCGGTCATGGCGACGGCGTCGTTGTAGAGGAGCTTGTAGGTGATGTGCGCTCCGCTGGCGACGGCGGCGCGGATGGCCAGCGAGCCTGAGTGGTGGTAAGTGCCGTCGCCGAGGTTTTGGAACAAGTGATCCCGCGTGACGAACGGAGCCATGCCGATCCACGTGGCGCCTTCGCCGCCCATCTGACTGTGCCCGATCGACTCGCCTATCCGCTCGTCGGGCATGAAGGCGACCAGGGCGTGGCAACCGATGCCCGCACCCACGAGCGAGCCATCGGGCACCTTGGTCGAGCTGTTGTGCGGGCAGCCGGAACAGAAGGCGGGGCGCCGCGGCAGGATCGGCAGCAGCGTGGGTATCCGCCGCGACGACGATTGTTGCTCAAGCCATTTCGTCACCGACTCGGGTCCACCGTGGTCGCGGATGCGTGGAGCCAATCGCGTCGCGATGTAATCGGCGGGCAGATCGCCGTCGGCTCGGAAGAGTTCGCGGCCCTGCTCGTCTCGCTTGCCCACGACGCGTGGCGCCGCTGCCCGACCGTAGAGCAGGTCTTTGAGGGCCAGCTCGATGAACGCCTTCTTCTCCTCGACCACCACGATCTCGCGCAGTCCGGCGCTGAACGTGTCGATGATGCCTGGTTCGAGGGGATGGATCATTCCCAGCTTCAGAACCTTCACGCCGCTGTCGGTGAGGTCGGCGTCGGTGATGCCGATGTCGGAAAGTGCCTGCCGGACGTCGAGATAGGTGGCTCCGGCGCAGACGATGCCCAGCGTTGCTTCTGTATCGCCGGTGATGTGGTTGAGGTTGTTGGCAGCGGCGTAGCGGCGTGCGAGTTCCAGCCGTTGGCGAACCTGAGTCGCCTCCAGCGCGCTGAGGGTGGGCTGCAGCAGCTTTCCGGTCGGCTCGTGCACGAATTGCTTGCCGTCGAACGAGGTGTCAGGCAGGACGGGTGCGACGCGGGCTGGGTCGAGACGGACCGTGCCGGAACCGTCGACGACGTTGGTCGCCAGCTTCATCGCCACCCACAGTCCCGATGCCCTCGACATGGCGATCCCGTGCAAACCGAGATCCAGGATGTCCTGTGGGTCGGCAGGGGACACACACGGCATTCCGAGTTCGGCGATGGCAGATTCTGAGCTGCTCGGCACCGTAGAGGACTTCGCTATCGAGTCGTCGCCTACCAGGGCGAGAACGCCGCCGCGGCGATGCGTTCCGCCCAGGTTGCTGTGCCGGATGGCGTCGGTGGCGCGATCGAGGCCGGGAGCCTTGCCGTACCAGATGCCGACCACCCCGTCGCCGATGCGATCCGGCGATGAGCAGGCGATCTGTGTCCCTTGGACCGCGTTGGCTGCTAATTCCTCGTTGACGCCGGGTTGAAAGACCACGCGGTGCTCGACAAGGCGCTTCTTCTGCCGCGACAGTTGAAGGTCAAGCCCGCCCAGGGGCGAGCCTTCGTATCCGGAGATGAACACCGCGACGTCGAGGCCGTGGCGCTGATCCAGGCGTCGCTGATCGAGGGGGAGTCGAACGAGAGCTTGGATCCCGGACAGGTGCACTTCCCCGTCGAGCAGATCGTAGCGATCGTCGAGGGGGTTGCTGCCGGTGACAGGGCGATCGGCCGCGGTGGCGTAAGTCGTCATGAAAAGAGGTCCTTGCAGGGCTGTTATTGGGCTTATCCCTACTATGTGTGATTGAGGGCATGTGAATCTACGGGTATATCCCGGTTTTTGGCGTCGAGGAGCCGCAGTGATTGGTGAAAATCATGAATCAGAGGTGGAAGGGTGGCTGGCGGTGCAGCGCACCTTCAGCGGCATGGTCGACGAGGTGTCTGCCATCGGTGAGACCGTCACCAAGTCCATCCGCAGCGCCCAACCCGTCTACGCTGTCATCCCGGAGCCCGAACACCGTGCCGCCGTCACGTTGCAGGTGCTTAATCGACTCCACGCGCTCTCGGAGCACCGCGGTCTGAGCGCATCCGAACTCACCGCCGCCACTGATCTGGCCGCCGAGCGCGCCGCTGGAGGGGTTCCCATCGATGCGTTGATCGCGGCCTACCAGGTAGCCGATGCCGAGATCTGGCGCATCCTGGTCGAGCGGTCGACTCCCGCGATGACTGATCTCCTACCCCGCGTCGGCACCCTGATGTTCGAGGCGATCCGCGAGACCACCACCGTGATGGCGGGAGCGCACAGCAGTGTCGCTCGAGCGATCGACGGGGACAGGATCACTCTGGCCCACCAGTTCTTGGAATGCCTGCAGGACCCCGAGCAACAGTCGGCCGCCGCGGTCATCGCCGCGCGGCTGCGGCTCGATCCGCGAGGGGAGTTCGTGGGACTGGTCTGGCTGCCCGCCCCGGGCGTCACGGAGTTTTCGGCGCATCAGACCGTGTCGACGTTGCCACCGCACCTGGCCACCGATGTGGTCAGTCGCGCAGTGGCCGGCGGTCAGCTGGAAATGATCACTCAGGCCGCGCGATTGCCGGAGGTCGTGACCCATGGCCTGGCCGAGGGATCGCTGGCGGGGCGTTGGGGAATCGGCTTGGCGCGGTCGGGATTGGCCGGCGCACGCGAGAGTCTCGGCGACGCACGCCTGGCCTTCAACTGCACCTCCATCGACCATCCGGTGCGTACTTTCGAACGCGACTGGCACGAGGCCGTGGTGCTGGCTGAACGGGCACGAGTCGAGGTGCTGTTGGCCCCCATGGTCGAGGTGGCTCACGCCAACCCCCACCTGGCCGAGACGGTGCTGGCGTTCGCGGCGGCTGACATGTCCATCGCGGCGGCGGCGCAGGCGGTCCACGTGCACGCCAACAGTGTCACCTACCGACTCGAGCGCTGGTCACGGCTCACCGGGCTGGAGGCGCGTTCGTTCGTTGGGCTCTCACAGTCCGTCATTGCCTGTCGCCTGGCCGGCGGTCATCCCCGGCCGACGCACAGCGCGCAGCGGGAGGTCGACAACGACGGCCGCGATTGAGAATCGTGGACCAACCGAACTCCCTTGCGAGCGGCGTCAGGAAGTCGATTGGACTCCCAGGGGTAAGGTCACTGCTGGCAGCACCTGAGCTGATGTGGTCGTCACTCGGTCATCCACGCGAAGGCGTTGTCGTACACCGCTTCTGCCAGATGCGGCATGTCGTCGCCGGGTAGATCGGAGGGGACCTGCACGCCGAGGCGGTTCAGGCTCCACGCCAGCAAGGCATAGCTTGGGCGGAACGCTTTGAGCTCGTCGGCCGGCACCACCGGTGTCTTGGCGGTGGGACCGGAATGCAGTTCATCGCGCTCGTAAATGGCTTGCATCCGAACGATTCCCCACGTTCCGGAGCGTCGTTCCAGCTTGGAGACCAGACGCGCATAGCCGATCAGCACCGAGTCGACGCCATCGATGGTGGGGTAGGTCTCGACCACTGCAGGCATCACCGCTACGGCGCGATCCTGGTGGACGTAAATCGATGGCGGTCCCAGCCGGTGGCATCCGACAGCGCCTTGTTCAGCCAGTGCTCGTGAACGGGCGACGAAATCGGCGCCGCTGCCATCGAACCAGCTGATGGTGACGCGCGAGTCGTCGTGAAAGAAGGTCAGCATCTGCGACCACCAGCCCCGATCGCGCGCCTGTCGTTCCCGCACCAGGACCTGATTGATCGTGACGATATCGAGTGCTGAGAGCTGCTCGTGAGTAAGCATGGGGCGAAACTCCTGTGTGGTCGGCGGTTGGCAGCACCTTCCACCCCGGAGGATGGAAGGTGCTGCGCAGGGGTCAATTGATCGGAAGCTGTTGCTGGCCGGACTGAATGGTGATGGCGATGACGTCGGTGAAATCATCGCGATAGCCCGTCGGGCCGCTGCGGCCCCAGCCGCTGTCACGGACGCCGCCCAACGGAAGGTGGATCTCATCGCTGATGGTGACCATGTTGACGCGGATCGCTCCGGCCTGCAGGCGTGCGGCGATCTTCACCGCACGCGACTCATCGTCGGAGAGCACCCCGGCGCACAGGCCGTACATCGGGCGGTTGGCGATGTCGATGGCTTCGTCCTCGTCGCGGACTGGTTGCACGACGACCACCGGACCGAATGTCTCCTCGTGATTGATCGTTGCGGAATCCGGAACATCGACAAGTACGGTTGGGGAGTAGATCTGCCCGTCGTAGGTGGCCCCGCAGAGCGCCCGTGCACCGAGGGCCGTCGCTTCGCGGACGCGGCGGTCGACCTGTTCCACGGCGACCGGGGTGATCAGTGGTCCGATGAACGTCGTTGGGTCACTGGGATCTCCGGTCGGCAGCTTCTGTGCCGCGGTCACCAGTCGCTGGGTGAACTCCTCGTAGATCCGTTCGTGGACGAGGATCTTCCGGGCGTTCATGCACACCTGGCCCTGATGCCAGAATGCGCTGAACGTGGCAACTCGCACGGCGTAGTCGAGGTCGACATCGTCCATCACGAGCAGGGGGTTGTAGCCGCCGAGCTCCATGACCGTGCGTTTGAGGGTTTTGCCGGCCCGTTCGGCGAGGTAGCGGCCGGTGGCGACGCTGCCGATGAAATTGAGGCACCGCACGGCGGGGTTGTCGAAGAACTCGTCGGCCACTGGTCCGGCCTCTCCAGGGGCATGGGTCACGACATTGATCACACCGGGTGGGAAGCCGGCTTCGTGGGCCACCTCGGCGATGAGAAGCCCTGCCGACAATGGAGCCAATTCGGACGGTTTGATCACGACGGTGTTGCCGAACACCAACGGGGCCAACGCAGAACGCCAGCTCAGCAAGGATGCGCCGTTCCACGGCACGAAGTTGACCACGACGCCGAGTGGGCGCCGCTCGACGTAGTGCCGGGCGCCCGGCAGGTCCGACGGGAGACTCTCGCCGGTCGGGTTGTACCCCCAGCTGGCGACCTGTTCCATAAGGGTTCCGAGCAGATCGACCTGAAACCCCGCGTTGAAGGCCGCCGCACCGGTTTCGCGGGCCAGTTGGGCAACCAGTTCGTCGCGGCGTCGATGCACGACTGCGGCCGCTCGGCGGAAGAGTTCCGCTTTGGCTCCGGGTGACATCTGGGACCACTCACCGAAGGCGCGCTCGGCCGCGGCGACCGCGTCGGCGGCCTCAGCACGTCCGCAGCGGGCGACGTAGGCGTGGACTTCCCCGGTGTAGGGGTTGTGGTCTTCGAAGGTTCCGGCTGCAGCGTCTCGCCATTGTCCGGCGGCGTACCAGCGATAGGTGGGGGGTGTCGACTCGTCGGTCGTGGAATCGAGAACTGCGGCGCTACTGGTCATCAGAGGCCTTCCTAGGTTCGGATGGATGAGGTGCAATTCCGATCCTTCGACGACGACGGCAATGCGTCAAATGCATGTTCATCAGCAGTAGTATGCATGTCATGCAGTTCGATAACGTGGACCTGAACCTGCTTCCCCCCTTGGAGGCTCTGTTGGAAGAACGGCAGGTGTCGCGCGCGGCGCAACGACGCAATTTGAGTCAGTCGGCGATGAGCCGCGTGCTGGCCCGTCTGCGCAGAACCTTCGACGACGAACTGTTGGTCCAAACCCCGGCCGGTTACCAGCTGACCCCCCGAGCCCGAATCCTGCGCAACGAGATGGCCGAGGTGATGCCGCAGCTGCGGGCGCTGATCGACGCCGACACATTCAACCCGGCACTGGCCAGCAACACAATGTTTTTGGCTGCAAGCGATTACGCCACCGACGTGCTCGCCGACGGGCTGTTCCGCGAGTTCTTCCGACAAGCGCCAAACATGTCGTTGACCATCGACCAGGTCGTTCCGTCGACTTACGAAGACATGCAGCGAGGGCGCGTCGATCTGGTTCTGGGCCCTCTGGCTCCACCGGAACCGATGATCGCTGAGACACTGTTCGCCGACGAACTCGTCTGTCTGATGTCTGACGGGCATCCTGTCACCGACGACGCGCTCACAGTGGAGCATCTACGGGCGTATCCGCACGCACGCGTAGCGATGCTGCATGGCCAGCAGATGCTAGTGGACACCACGTTGGCTGAGCTCGGTGTCCATCCCCGCCACGCCGTGACAGTGCCCTACTTCTCCACTCTTATCACGGCATTGATGTCCACCACGCTGATCGCGGTGATACCGCGGCGATACGCCCTAAGACACCTCACCGGGAACCTCCGAATAGCCCGCCCCCCAGAAGTATTCGCCTCGCTGGACTACGCCATGTTGTGGCATCCGCGGTTGACCAATGACCCTGCGCATCGATGGTTGCGGACCCTGCTTCGGTCAGTTTCGCCTAGTCCGTTACCGGGTGCAGAACGAGGGTGAAAGCTCGCCGCATGGTCACGACATCACTCGACGGAGCGCGTCCGTGCCGAGGCCTCACCCCCGAGCAGTCTCGCCCCAAGCTGGTCGCTCCTGCAGGCCGGCGCGCATCCGCGAATGGGTCGCGGGGCAGTGCTCCTGAAGAAGCGGCGACGAGCTGGTGCGGAAGCCGGAGGACTCAACTCAATAGAGCGGTACGTTCCCGTAGCCGACTCTGCCGCAGACAATTGCTGGTCCAAACCGCAGTGCGACTGATGTCGGTGGGCCGAAACGAGTCCCGTCGACGGCAGCGCCGGTGCGGCCGGGCTGGTGCCTGACCCGCGACGATCGCAGTGCTGGCGCCTTTGGTCATGAGGCTGTCATCGGGTCGATGGCGCAGGCTCAGGATCTCGGACCCAAGAGCCGCCCTTCTCGGACATTTCCCTTAGGCAATGGTCGTGGCGATGTCGGGGGCCATCGCGGCGAGTTGTTTTCTCCAGCTTGACCAGTCGTGTTGGCCGCTGATCGGAATGTCGACGTGGGCGTTGTGGCCGCCGACCCGCCGGTAGTCGGCGTAGAAGGCGCGGTTGCTGCCCTATATTTGGTCGCAGTACGTCACGGCAGCGGGGCTGTAGATCCACAGCCGAGTGTTGTTGTCGCTGAGCAGTTGTACGTGTACGTCGGGGTCGTGCCGTTTCCACCGACCCAGTTGGGGCAGGCCCACATGTTGCGGGTGTCAACCCCGCTGTAGCGACTGAGCCCGGCGGTGATCGCACCGTTGATGGTGGTGTTGGAGGATCCTGACAGGGAACCGGCGCACCGGTACCGGTCGGGGTGGAAGGCGGCGAGGGTGACCGCGGCGGTGCCGCCTTGGGCCGCGCCAACGACGGCATGTCCGGTGGCCGCCAATCCCTTGTTTACGGCCAATCAATCGGGAAGTTCAGTGGACAGGAAGGTCTCCCATTGGCGGCTGCCGTCTTGTTCCCAGTCGGTGTAAAGGCTCCACGCGCCGCCGGCGGGGGCGATGACCGAGATTCCGCGACCGGCCAGGGTTGCCATGGCGTCGCCCGCAGTGACCCAGTTGCTCACCTCTGGTGCGGCGTTGAACGCGTCGACCAGAACAACGGCGTGCGGGCCGCCGCCTTGGAAGGCGACGGCGATGTCGCGGCCCATGGCCGCCGAGGGCACGAGCAGATATTCGACGGGATCAGCCTTCCCTGAGATGCAGTCCATAAGCTCACTACGGCTACTGCCGCCAGCGCGGCCCGCAGGACGGTGATGCTGAGTTTCATTGTGGCGGAGGCTATCTGCGCGGGTGGTCTCGCGCCGGGCGCTGCCCTGTCGCAGCGTGTTGATCCGGGTAAATTACACGGGTGGGTAGGCCGGAGGCGGGTAGACGCCGCGCAGGATCCAGGCGAACCAGTTCATGCCGTATTCGAGTTCATCGCTGACGTCGTAATCGGGGTTGGGGTCCATCGATGTCTCCCTTGGTGTCGAAGTGGCACGGTGATCGTGGCTGGGTCGGTTAGGCGGGGCGACCATATACGGCGACGACGACGCTGCGGTCGAGGCTGTTCTCCGACCACACGCCGATCTGAGAGTTGGCGCAGTCGGCCATGATGGGCAGGTAGTCGGGGCGGTAGTACCACTGGTTGAGTATTTCGATGCCGTTGATGGCCAACGCGGGATTGATGGCTACGGTTTCAGCGGCCACACCGTGGAACCCCGCGGCGTTGGCGCGGTCCTGCACCGTGGAGCCATCTGATCCGGTATCAGCGTCTAGAGCCCGGTTGGTGAGCACGTCGTGGGTGTGCCATTGGGCGGCCAGCCGCAGTTGCGGGTTGATGTGCACGTCATTGGAACAGCCGGCCTGTTGCTGGATGGTGTAGACGTTGGCCACTACGCTGTCGTTGAGCCGCCTGTTGTCCGCATGCGCTGCCGGTGGCGCCAACAGTATTGCGATGCAACATATAATGAGGATCCGGGCGGCGCGACGCAGGGCGGCCATCGATGCTCCGGTCATGAGATGTGGCTGTCGGCTGCGGATCGGCGTAGCTGCCAGATCTGGCCGGGGCACAGTTCGTTGGCGGCTTGACCGAGCAGGTAGGTTGCCTGGTACTCGTCGGTGGTGGCGAAGTCACGCTCGATGGTGGAGACCAGCTGCGGGTAGCCAGCGCCGTCGGCCATCGCGTCGCACAGACTGTGCCCGTAGGCCAGCGCGGCGTCGGCGTTGGCGAAGTGGTAGCCCGGGCGCACGGTGACGTTGACGAGGTAGGCGACCGCATCAGCCTGCGCGGTGCCCGCGGCAACGGCGCTGACCGGTAGCGCGGTGATGGCTAAGCAGGCAAGGGGGGCGATTCGCCAGCGTCGGCTGCAGCGCGGGTCCGTGTCGGCTCGGGCGGGTCGTACTGTCATCGTGGGGGTTTGTCCTCCTGTGCCGCGGGACGGGTATCGGCGATGATCTGATGACCCATGTGGCATCAGATGGGGTCGAAACCGCTGACGAGCCACTGGGTTCCGACCTTGTCAAGGGTGACTCGCACAGCGGAGGCGGTGCCGCTCGGTGCGTCTTGGCCCTGGGTGATCGACTGGTTGACGAAGACCAGTACCACGGCGTGTTGCGGGGAGGCGTCGACCGAGGCGGCGGCCGCGACGTTCGCGGCTGCCGAGATGTGCTTCTGTTGCGCCCCGGGGATGACGACATCATTGATCAGCGAGGTGTAGGAGTCGCGTAGCGCGCCGGTGAGTCGATCACGGGCGGCGTTGAGGGTGTCTGCGGCGCTGGCGGAGTTGTAGGACAGCATGGCTACCGTGGTGTCTTTGGCGGCATTGACCGATTCGGTGCGGGCAGCGGCGAGCGCGTGATCGCGCAGCTGTAGGTACTTCATCCAGCCGGCGGCGCCGGTTACTGCGAACACGAGCAGCGGCAGCACCAGAAAGACTGCCACGCGGGTTATCCGGCCCGGGCCGGGATGGCTGTCGGTGGAGTCCGTGTCGCCAGCGCTCGCGCAGTGCTCGTCTACGGGTGCGTCCTCAGAAGCGCTCGAGTTTTGTTCGGCGACCGCCGTCTCGATGGGAGGGGGCGGGTCGGCCAGGGCGGCGGTCTGTGCGGGCGCGTCACTGGCTGGGTTGCTCATGGAACGAACTCCACGTTGGCGACCTTGGCGCTGTCACCGTCGCGTTCGACGAGGATCCGCATGCGCCATCCTCGGCTGCGCTGTTCTGGCTGATTGCCTTGGGTGCTCTTGACGTTGACTGCGACGAGAACCTTTGCACCGGACGGCATTTCGGATTCGATGCCGGCATCGACAATCGTGCCTTCGGTGCGGGACTGGGTTTGTTTGACCACTGTAGTGAAGTCTTCTGCGCGGGCGGAGAAGTCGTCGCGGAACTGACCGGTGGACGAGTCGAGGATGCGCGCGATGTCGGTGTCGGCGTGCTGCCAGTCGATGGTGGTCAGGTTCAGCGCACCCTGGCGTGCGGTTTGAAGGTAAGTGGCGTACTGCTGATCAGCGACGTGCTGATGGTGATAGGCGTTGGTCAACCATCCACCCACTGCGGCGACAACTGCTAGCGCGACCAGGCCGAAGAGCAGTGCGACTCGGTGCGGTGGCATCGACCATCGCAGCCGTAGCCGGCCGCGCGCGGTGGTGTCAACATCGTGGGCCTCAGCAGTGGTTTCGGCGTCGCCGCGCGGTGTCGCCGCTTCCGGTGGGTCAGCGGTCGCCACGGCCGGGTCGAGGACATGATCGCCGCAGTCAGCAGGGGCGTTGTTGGTGGTGGCGCCATCCTCACTGTCGGTTATGTCGGCGGGCGGTTCCGTTGTGTCGGTCGCCCGTTGCGCGCCGTGGCGTGTCGGCGCAGACCGATTGGTGGTGTGGGTGGTCATGGTTGCGGTCCTCCTGGAGGCACCATTAGGTCGCGCAGGCTCGGCGGATCGGTGTGGCCGTCTGCCATGTTGGTCTGGGTGTATCGCTGGCCGTCAGGGCCGAGGTAGCTGCCGGTGGCGGGATTGTATGGGGCGACAGCGACCGGAGACGGCGCGGCGGCTTGGACCCGCGGTTGGGGAACCGATTGGCCGGTGGTGGTTGCGTTCGCATCGCCCTTCCAGTTGTAGCCGTCGTTGAGTGGCACGTACTGCTCGTCGCTCTCGCACATCGCGACGGTGGGCGCGCGTTTACCGGGACGGGTTGCACAGGGCAGGTTGCGGGCCCCGCGGACGTTGAGCATCGAGTCTTGCGGGACCCGGCAGTACATGTCGCCGGCGGGGCGGTCCGGGAAATCGACTTCGCTCGGAGGTCGTAGTTGTTGGGGGGGAAGGTATCCGGTGTTACAGGGCGGGGGCACGTTGAGGTTGAGCGCGAACGACAGGTACACACCCTTGTAGTCCTGTTTGGTGTCGCGGTTGGCCAGTGTGGCGCCCTGGATAGTGGCGACGGCTTCGGGGAGCAGCACGAGCAGTTGTTCAATATTGGGCTGGTAGACGATGCCGACGTCGGCGAGGTTGACCAGGTTGCTCAGCAGGATCGGCAGTGTCGGGCGGAGCCGGTCGTTGAGTTGATGCAGCTCATCGAACAGGGGTGGGCCGTCCTGAAGCACGCGTTGCAGCGCGGGATCGTGCTGGCGCAGTGAGGATGTGATCGCGTCGATGTTGGCTGCCCAGTTCTGGATGGCGTCGGAGGTGTCGGTCTGGGTGTCCAGGACCGGTTTTGTCTGCTCGATGAGCGTGGTCAGCGCGTCGAGATTGGCGCGTGCGTCGATGGCCAGGGTGGTCGATCCTTTGACGATCCGCGACAGCTCGGGACCCAGCCCGCCGACCGCTGTGAAGCCCTCGTCGATAGCGGTCTTGAGGTTGTCGTGCGGGATGGCCTGCAGCCCTTCGTTGGTGGCTGTCAGTAGCGCGTTGACATCGGGGGGGACTTGGACGCGGTCGCGGGCGATGACGGTGCCGTCACTGAGATGGGGTCCGCTGTCGGTGCGTGGAACCAGTTCGACAAACTGCTCGCCGACGGCGGTTTGGCTGTGCACCTGGGCCTGCAGGTCAGCGGGGACGGCGACGTCGGAGCGAAGTGACAGCACTGCCCGTACCCCGTCGTCGGTGAGCGAAATGTCCTGGACGCGACCGACTTCGGTGCCTCGATAGGTGACGTTGGCATTCGGGTACAGGCCCGCCGCGCGCGGCAGGTCGATGAGAACGCGGTACTGCCCGACGCCGAAGTACGTTCCTGGCACATCGAGGAAGCCGAACCCCAGTGCGCTGGCGGCGATGACCGACATCGTCACGAAGAACGCGAGCTGCACTCGCACTCGTCTGGACAAGTTCATCGCATCGCCGTCCGGTACGGACCCCGGCTGCCGTGTCGGCTTCTCTGTGGCATCAGCGGCGTACCTCGGTACGGCGATAAAGCTCGGGACGCCAGGTCATTCCAGAACGCTGTGGCTTCCGTGCGTGGGTGCGCCAGGCCCGCGGCGATTGCAGTCACGGTCACCTCCTTGTCTTCGATGTCTTGATGGGCCGGCCCGGGGCGTTCACTGTCCGGTCGGCGTTTGCAGGTGGAGGCTCGACGCGTGGTCGGCTGCATCGGTTAGGGGCCCTGATCGAAGCGATACGGCGCAACCAAGGGGTTGCCTGCGGTGTAGGGGCTGGGCATTGTGCCGATGGTGCGGCCCCACTGCATCTCCAGTTCGGTGAGGTTGCCTTCGAAGCGCGTGCCGGTGAACAGGCCCGCGTCGAGACGGCTCAGAGTCAGGTCGATGATCGCGGTGATGTTGGCGTAATCGCCGCGAAAAACCTTCCCCAGGTTGTCTTTAGCGAAGGGGAAGGTGGTGAACAGCCCCAACGAACGTGTCAGCGCGGGCCCGGCGTCGGCCAGCGATGTGAGCACGGGCACTAGGGCTTTGAGCTGGCGCACCAGGGATCCCTTGGTTTGGTTAACCGAGTCGGCGGCCAATGCACTGAACTTTCCGAGTTGGTCGACTGCGTCGAGAAGATGTTGGCGCTGGTTGTTGAGGACGGCCAGCGCGGCCGGCAGGGTCTGCAGCGCCTTGTCGACGATGGGTTTCTGGGCGGCGAACTGTTCAGCGACCCGATTGACGGCGTCGGTGGCGGCGATGATGTCGCCGGTCTGGTCATTGACGCGGCCGATGAACACGTCGAGGTTGGATAGCAGGTCGCGAAGGTCGTTTTCGCGGCCGTCGAACGCGGTGCTTAGCGCGGTGGTGATGTCCTGGACTTGGCCGAGTCCGCCACCATTGAGCAGCAGGGAGACCGCGGCCAGGGTTTGTTCGGTAGTGGGGTAGGAACCGCCGCGATCCAGCGGAATCAGTGAACCCTGGTGCAGCCGGGACTGCGACGGGTCAGCGGCGGGTGCTGCCAGTTCGATGTGCTGCGAGCCCAGCAGGCTGGTCTGCCCCAGAGTGGCGGTCGCGTTGGTCGGCAGGATCACGTCGCCGTTGAGGCGAATGGTCAACAAGGCGTGCCAGTCCTGGCGTTCGATCTTGGTGACGGTGCCGACGTTGACGTCGCCGACACGCACCCGCGAATTCGGTTGCAGGTTGTTGACGTTGGGCAACTGCGCCTCGATGGTGAACGATCCGGGTCCGTCGCCCTGGGTGCCCGGAAGCGGAAGTGAGTTCAGGCCTTTCCATCCGCAGCCGGTGAGCAGGCTGAGGGCCACGACGGTGATGGCGATGAGCGCGGTGTGAGGTCGACGGTTCATCGTGGCGGTCCCTGCGGAGGCAGCATCATGCCCGGTAGCCCGGCGCTGGGGTCGGTGGGCTGAGGTTGTGGGGTAGCGAGCAGCGGGGCTTCTGCAGGCAGAGTGCCGGGCGTCAGGTCGCCGGTCTGCGGGGATGCCGCTGCGGCGGGGGGCTGGGGTGGGATGTAGTCAGGTCGCATCCAGTCTTCGCTGTAGGTGACTTCGTTGGGGCGCGCGGTAGCGCCGACGATCGGGTTCATTCCCAGTGGCGGGAAGTTGTATTGGCGGTTCTTGATGATGGGGGCCAGGTATTGGACGCAGAGCTTCGAGGACTGTTCGGCGTTGAGCCGTGACGCGGCCTGGATGGCGCCGCACAGGAATGTGATCGGGTTGCTGAAGTTGTTGGCCGCCAGCACGCCGCTGACGGTGCCCTGGGCGGGAAAGTAGGTGTTGTTGGAGTTTTCCAGGGTGGTTGGTCCGATATGCAGTAACTGTTTGATGTCGCCGATGCTGTCGTTGAGCGCTTGGGACAGCGATGTCAGCTTGTCGGAGGTGATGCCGAGGGATTCGCGGTTGTCGGCTACGAAGGAGCGGACGTCGTTGGCGGCCTCACTGAGCGCCTGCACTGCTTGTCCGGTTTCGTCGGGGGAGTTGGACAGCTCGGAACTGACCGAGGCCAAGTTGGTGTTCAGTGAGCGGATGATGTCGGTGCTGCCTTGCAGCGCAGAGACTAGGGCGGAGAGGTTCTTGACGCTGGCGAAGACGTCGCCGCTGTTGTCGCCGAGTGCCGAAAGGGCTTGGGAGAGTTCAATGATGGACTTGCGGATGGCGGGGCCTTGTCCGCGGAGGTTGTCGGCGGCGGTGTTGACTAGTGCGCCTAGCGTGCTGACGTTTCCGGGTTCGGTGGGCTGCAGGGCAGCGGTGAGCTTTTCAAGTTGAACTCGAAAATCGTCGAACTCCACGGGCACCGCGGTGCGGGCTTGCGGGATGGCGGCACCGGTGGCCATGGTGGCGCCGCCGTGATAGGGCGGGGTGAGTTGAATGGCGCGAGAGGTGACCAGGGTGGGCGAGAGGATGACAGCTTTGGCGTCGGCGGGCACGGGGTAGCGGGCGTCGAACCAGAAGCTGATTTTGACCCGGGTGCCTTGGGGTTCGATGGTGTCGATCTTGCCGACGTTGACGCCGCGGATGCGGACGTCGTCGCCGGCGAAGATGCCTTTGCTGTTGTCGAAGTAGGCCGTGACGTAGCTTCGTTGCTGGGTGTCCATGTGTCGCATCAACTGCCACGATGCGCCGGCGATGACGGCGACCAGAAGGGTGGCTATGACGGCGCGCACGGTGCGCCGCACGGTGAAGGTGCTCATTGGCCCGCTCCCGGGGGTGTCAGCGGGTCGTCGATGGGCCCGATGGGAGGACTTGGTGGAGGGCTTGGTGATGGGTTCGCAGGTGGTCCCGGTGGCGGTCCACCTGGGGGCGGGGCGGGCGCCGGCTCCCGGTAGGGGTAGCAACCGGTGGGGCCGGACAGCGGGATGCCTGCTGGTCCGCAGCCCGTGTCGCCGGGTTTGCCGGTGATGGCTTCGGGAAGAGTGAGGCGCGGTTCGCCGCCCTGTCCGGTTCGCGGATAGGGCACCGGCAGCGCCGGGGTGCCGGGTTGGCCGACCTGGGGGTCGGTGCGTTGGGAGGGAAGCAACACATTGGGATCTAGTCCCAGGTCGGAGAATGCGGCGTCGACGAAGGGTTGCAGGAATTGGCCGGGCAACAGATTGGACAGATAGGCCTTGAAGAATGGGCCCGAGCTGAGGGCCTCCCCGAGGCCCATGGCGTAGTCGCCGAATCCTTTGATCGACTTCTGCAGTTCGGTTTTGCGGTTGTCCAGTGTGGCTAGGACACCGTTGAGTTTGTCGAGGGTGGGTTTGAGGGCGCTGCGGTTGTCGGCGACGAATCCGCGTAGCTGCTGGGTGAGCGCGGTGAGGTTGGCCGAGATCTGGTCTACGGCGTCACGTTGGGCTTGCAGAGCGGCCAGGACGGTGTTGGTGTCGTGCACCAGGTCGACGATTTCGGTGGTGCGTTGACCCAGGACGGTGGTGGCGCGGCTGGCGTTTTGCAGCAGCGAGCGCAGCTCGGTGTCACGTTGGTTGATCGCTTCGGAGAAGCGGGTGACGCCGTCGACGGCGGCGCGCAATTGTGGTGGGGTGTCATGCAACGTCTGGCTGAGGGTGCGCAGTGATTCCGACAGCTGGTCGGTCTGCAGTCCGCTGATGGTGGCGGTCAGGTCGCCGACGGCATCGGGTAGTTGGTAGGGCGAGGTGGTGCGGTCCAGGGGGATGGTGGCGGCCAGATTTTCCTCCCCGCGTGGGGCGACTTCGAGGATTTTGTTGCCCAGGAGGCTGACTGTCTTGATGGCCGCCTCACTGCGGTCTCCGAGGTGGATGTCCTCATCGACGCTGAACGTGACAAGCACGCCTTCGGGTTGCAGGCTGATGCTCTCAACGCGGCCGGCGCGTACGCCGGACACCTCGACAGGAGCATCGGCGGCCAGCCCACCGGCTTCGTCGAAGATGGCCGAGTAGCTGGCGGCCGAGGAGATTCCAGGCAGGTTGTTGAAGTTGTAGGCCGCGACGGTGATGGCGACGACGACGACGACGCCGAGGCCGCCGATGACGGCCACGTTGCGTTCCTGCAGCGATTTCATTTGGGGGTGCACCTGCCTGAGGATTGGCCGGCGACCTTGACGTACACGGGTTGGCCACCCTTGCCGTTGACTTTGAGGACCAGATCGCAGAGGTAGAAGCTGAAGAAGTCGCCACCGAGGGCCTGCCGGTTCAGCATCCGGTAGGTGTCGGGCAAGGTGGCCAGCAGATTGTCGAAATAGTCGTGGTCGGCCAGCACGTTGGTGGCGACGCGGTCAGTCTGGGGCAGTGCCTGCTGCAGTGGCGGGCGGGCCTGCGCGAGCAGGTCGGTGATGGATTCGGCCGCGGCGTTGCTGTAGGCCAGGCCGTTGACCAGGTCTTGATCGCGGTCGGCGAGCGCACCGGTGAGTTCGGCTAGTGAGTCGACGGCTTGGCCGAACTCGTGGCTGTGGTCGGCCAGTGACCCCAGCACGATGTTGAGGTTGGTGATCACCTGCCCGATGAGCTCGTCGCGGTCGGCGAGCGTGGTGGTCAGTGCCGCGGTTTGGGTCAAGATCGATCCGATGGTGGGTCCTTGGCCCTGCAGCGCGGCGATCAATTGTCCGCTCAACGCGTTGACCTGGTCGGGATCAAGAGCGCGGAAGAGGGGCCGAAAGCCGCCGATAAGGGCGTCGAGGTCCAGCGCGGGCGCGGTCCGGTCGAGGGGGATGGTTCCTCCGGGCGCGACTTTGCGGGGATTGCCTGCGCCGTCGACCAGTTCGAGGAATCGGCCGCCGATCAGGTCGTCGTAGCGGATGACCGCGCGGGTGCCGCCGGTGAGGACCACGGAGTTGTCGGTGGTGAATGACACCGCGACGGTGGCATCGTGCTGGACGGTGACATCTTTGACCTTGCCGACCTCCACGCCCGCGATCCGCACGAAGTTGCCGGGCCGCAGTCCCGAACCGTTGGTGAACAACGCGTGGTAGGCGACGTAGTTCTCAAAGCGCAGCTGAGAGAAGATGGCGATGACGGCGAATGTGCCGACCAGGCACACGGTGACGAACGCAGCCAGCCGCAGTAGCAGCGGTGTCAGCTTCTTCCCTCGCACGGTTTGCGGCCCTTCTGCGAAAAGTTTTTGACTGGTCAGGATGTGGCGGGAGTGGGTCAGGGGCTTGGCGGCGGTGCGCCGTCGGGTGGCGGTGGCGCTGGTGGGGATTGGGGCGGTGCGGGCGGCACGCCGGGGTAGAGCGGGGTGCCGTCGGGTCCGTATTGCGGGGCGCCGTAGGGCGGGGCTCCGGGGTAGGGGATGGGTCCTGGTGCGGGGCCGCCCGGGTAGCGGATGCTGGGGGGTTCCGGCACGGCACGGGTCACGGGCAGGTAGTTGGCGTAGCCGGGGAACCCGATGCCGGGGTTGGGTCGCCAGTCCAGCCCGGTGCCGAACCCGGTGTTGGCGATGAGTTGGCGGACGGGCCAGTTCTTGGCGACATCGGGAAGTGAGCCGCAGCCCGGTTTGCCGCCGGGGCCGCCTTTGGCGCCGTTGATGGGCAGGTTACTGGGGTAGCGGTAGGGGTCAGCGCCCAGCAGTAGGGCGGAGTCCATGATCACTGATTTGCCGTCGGCGCCCCCCATCGCGTCGCGCAGACCGCTGTCGAGGGCGATCTGGGCACCGACGAGCATGCAGGTCAGCGACGGGTTGTACTTGAGGAGCAGCTCGGTGGTGGGTTCGAGTTTGTGCACCGCTGCGATCAGGTTGTCGCGGCTGGGTGCCAGCAGCTGCACGCCGCTGTCGCCGAGTCCGATAGCAGAAACGAGGAAGGCGTCCAGCTGGGTGGCGTTGCTGGTGACGGTGGTACTGGTGGTGGCGACGTCGTCGAGGATGTCGATGATGTTGTGGGCGGCCGCGTTGTAGACGTCGGCGGCGCTGGTGACTGCCTGCCAGTCCTCGCGCAGCGTTTCCGTGCGCTCGTTGAGCGCCGTGACGACCTGGTTGGCGGCGGTGGTGGCCTCACCGATCCGGGGGCCCTGCCCGCGCAGTGCTTCGGCCATGGCGGTGACGATCGCGTTCAGTTTCGCCGGGTCGATCTGTTGAATCAGCGCGACGAGGTTCTCGAAGACGGTGTTGACTTCGGCGGTGACGTTTTCAGTGGGCACCACCGCGCCGGCGCGAAGCCGCGCAGCCTCAGGCTGGGCCGGGTAGACCAGGTCGACAAACTTGGCGCCGAACAGCGACGTGGCGTCGATGCGGGCCACCACGTTGGCGGGTATGTGGACGATTTGGTCGGGATCGATGTCCAGTGTCAAGGACACGGGGGCGGACCCGCCCTGTATAGCGGCGACTCGGCCGACCTGGACGCCGCGCATCTTCACCTTCGCGTTGGGTTCCATCACCAACCCGGCGCGCTCCGCGGTGACGGTGACCCGCACGGCGGGAGTGAAGCTGCGGTTGAACGCACCGATGCTGACGAAAACGGCGATGGCGATGACCGCGACTAGTCCGGCGGCCAGCCATTCTGAGGCGACGCGGTGGTGTCCGGTGGGTGTGCTGCGCATCCTCATCCCGCGAAGTTGAAGTTTCCGGTTTGGCCGTAGAGGGCCATGGTGACCAGCAGGATGACGAAGGCTGAGATGACCAGCGATGTGCGGGTGGCGCGGCCGACCGCCTCGCCGACCCCGGCGGGTCCGCCGTGGGCGCTGAATCCGTAATAGGTGTGAATCAGCATGACGACCGCGGCCACCACGATCGTCACGACGAAGGAGCGCAGCACGTCGCCGGGGACTAGGAAGGTGTGGAAGTAGTGGTCGTAGACGCCGGTGGACTGGCCGTAGAAAGCGGTGGTGCCTAACCGGGCGGCCAGGAACGCCAGGACGATCGCCACGCAGTACAGCGGGATGACGACGATGATCCCGGCAGCGACGCGGGTGGACGCCAGGTAGGCCACCGCGCGGATCCCCATGACCTCCAGCGCGTCGATCTCTTCATTGATGCGCATGGCGCCCAGCTGGGCGGTGGCACCTGCGCCGACGGTGGCGGCGAGGGCGATCGCCGCGGTGGTAGGGGTGATCAGGCGTGGGTTGAGGAATGCCGAACCGAATCCGGTCAAGGCCTCCACCCCAATCTGGCTGAACTGGTTGTAGCCCTGGGCCGCAACGACTCCGCCGGTGGACATGGTTAAGAACGCGACCACGGTCACGGTCCCGCCGACGACGGCCAATGCCCCGGTTCCCATACTCATCGCGGCGATTTGGCGCAGCATCTCGCCTCGGTAGCGTCCGAGCGCGAACAGCACCGAGTACAGCGCCTGGCCGTAGAAGCGGGTCTGTTCACCCAGCGCCTGCCACCAGGTCCGAACTTCGACCGCGCGTGCTGTCAGGCGCGGATAGCGTTGTCGCAGTGCGATGTTCGTGGTCACACGGTCACCTTGAATCCAATTGCGGTGACGATGATGTTGATGACGAACAGCAGGACGAACGACACCACCACGGTCTCGTTGACGGCATTGCCGACCCCGGCTGGACCGCCCTTGACCGTGGTCCCCTGATAGCAGGCGATGAGCCCGGCGGTGAGCCCGAACAAAGCCGCCTTGACCGTCGAGACGATCACGTCACTGGTTCCGGTGATCAACGTCATGCTCGCCACGAACGCCCCCGGCGTGACGTGCTGGAAGAACACCGAGAAGAAGAAGGCGCCGATGAGGCCGACCAGGGTCACGACCGCCGATAACAGCAGCGCGGTGACCGTGGCCGCGGCGACCCGCGGCACGATCAACGCCTGGATGGGGTCAATGCCCATCACCTTGAGTGCGTCGATTTCCTCGCGAATGGTGCGTGCACCCAGGTCGGCACACATTGCCGATGCTCCTGCGCCCGTAACGACGAGCACCGTGACCAACGGCCCGATCTGGTTGACCGCGCTGAGTGCGGCACCGGTTCCCGAAAAGTCGGCCCCGCCGAATTCGATGAGCAGGATGTTGAAGGTGAAGGCCGCCATCACGACGTAGGGGATCGACAGCATCAGTGCTGGCACAGCGGACACCCTGGCCAGGAACCACATCTGTTCGAGGAATTCGCGCCACGCGAATCGTCGGGTTACTGAGGTGATCGCGGTTTGCAGCGCCAGGACGGTAAATCCGCCGATTCCGCGTAGCGGGCGGGCTGCGGTCGACCCGATCAGGCCGAGAGCGGTGACCTCCAAGGCATCGGCAGGCGGCCGGGCCGCGTGTTGGGAGATCGGCATGTGCTGGGTTCCTAGACTGTCGTTGTCTTCAGATGAATTGCCAAGTAAGGCTTGGTGATTGCCGTTCGCAGTGCCGCCGCTCTACTGACGTGCCATGTCGCGTGTGTGCGGTGATCACACCGCGCACGGCCAGGTTCGATCCTCGATGACAGGGTGCCGAAGGCGTGGCCGTCGTCCAGCGGCCCGCCTGAGCGGACCGCACAACCGAATGATTCTCGTGCTCACACGAATCCACCTCCTCGAAATGCTGATCCACGCCACAGCGAGGGCTGCGATGTGTGCGAGAACACACGCTATCAACTGGCTGACTCGATTTCAATGACTATAAGTCAATCAAAGCGATAGTTAGCTAGTTGCGGTCGTGGGCGAACCCGGCGGTATGGGTGGGTCGTGTCGCGCCACGGCGTTCCATCGATGCGGGACGGTTGCTCGGTCACGAATCGGCGAGCACGCGGCGATGGCCGTTGATTCAGCGCATGGGCTAGTTGAACTGCGATGCTCATGGCATTCCTTCCGGCCCCCATTTGTTCGCAGGCCACACTTTTGGGCTGCTACAACGTTGGGGCGGGAAGGTGCACCTCCGCTTGCGCCCAAGCAACAGCAAATGACAAACAACTTGAGCGCGCCGCGCAAGGGTCGATATGCCGACTTCACGCCTCGGTGGGTATCACGGCCTGCTCTCTGAGGCACGGGCACGGTTGCCAGTCAGGCGTTCGGGTTCCCCATCACCGGCCTTGCCGTATCCAGAACGCCTCAACCTTGTGCCCTTGCGACCGTTGATTCACCGTGTGTGGTCGGTGAAACGGCATGTCGGCGGCGTGGTGATCGCCTGCCATACGACCAACCGCCCAGGAGCGGTCCGCTTACGCCGCTGACCGGTCGACGGCGTCATCGTCGCCACCTTCAGAGCCGATCCGGCGACCCGGCGGCGGTGTCAGCTGTGCTATGGATGCAGCATCTTTTCGACGGCCGGCTCAACGTCCAGTGTCGGATCGAGTCGCGCGGCGGCTCGCATCGCCGTCGCCATGATGTCGACAACACTGTCGACAATGTCCTCAACTGCGAATGGCTCATCATGGCGCAGCCAGAACAGGGCAGCCTCGTCGATGGCACCGATACACGCGCGCCACATCATCTGCATTGCCGGTGACGGGGGCGGCAGGTCGAGAATGAGGGCTATCCACTGCACTGCGTGCAGCCGCGTCGACTCGAAGATTTCCCATGCAGATTGCCCTGCGCCTGGTCCGGCAAGCGCCAGCCGAAGCGCTAAACCGCGGTGACTCGCCAGGTATCGGAAGTGCCGCACGAGAGCCTCGCGAAGCTGTTGCCCCGGCGAGAGACCTTCCTGCACGGTGAACGACCCGGTGATCTCATCGGCGGCAAACTGGATGGCTGCGAGGTAGATCTGGCTCTTACTTCCGAAGTAGTGAAAGAGCAAGCCATGGGCCACTTTGGCCTCGCGTGCGATGTCGGCGACAGCGACGTCGTCGTAGTTGTTCGCGGAAAACAACTGAACGGCCGCGTCGATCAGCCGTTGGCGCGTCCGAGCAGCCTGTGCTGCTCGTGAGGTCGTGCGGCTCGGTGCGACAGTCACGGTGAGGCCCCTCCCACAGGTGTGGTGTGACGAGTCTAAAGGACCCATTCCACGCGGACGACGAATAGTTGATCGCAATTCAATGAATTCTCACCATATCGTGCGGCGCGGTCCGGTGGCCGGGGTGACTGCTCGCCGACCCGCGGCGACGCGGTCTGTTATGCGAGGCGTCGGGGTCGATCAAGTTGGACAACGCCTTCTGCCCGAGATCGGGCGGCAGATCGGACCAGGCCGATCAGATGGCTGCGGCCACAAGTACCCGTCGCGCGTCGTCGGCGGTGTTGTCTAACCCAGCCCCCAGACAGCGGTCCGACGCCGACGCTGATCGGGTGCGACTTTCACTTGGCGATGACCCGCGCCTCGATGGAATACCGCCCCACGACGGCTTTGGCCGCGGCTTTGGCCGCGGGGGTGTCCGTCGTTATGGTCGCAACGATCGTGCCATCGTCGACTGTCGTTGTGATGGTCTCAATGTCGGCGATGTCGCGTAGCGCTTCGAGAAGTTCTACGCGGGTGGCGTCGCAGCGCAGACTCAGTTTGTTCGGCTTCCCGACCGCGGTGACCGGTATGGCCTCGAGGATCGTCACCTCTTTAGGGGCTGCGGCGCGTTCGGATACGTGGGCGGCGGCCCACTGTCGCAGTTGGTCAGCATTGACGTCCTCGCCTTCACCTAGCGCAACGTAAGCCACCGGGACCTCACCGGAGTGCGCGTCGGGGCGGCCGACGGCGGCCGCGGCGACCACGCTGGGATGCGACAGGAGCGCATCTTCGATGATGCCCGGTTCGATGTTGTGTCCGCCGCGGATGATCAGATCCTTGACGCGGCCACGTAATCGGATGAATCCATCGTCGTCGATGCTGGCCAAATCGCCGGTGTTGAGCCAACCGTCGACGACGCTGCCCAACGTGTCGAGCACGGGGCCGTGTTCGTCGCGGCCGACGACGTAGCCGGCGAACACCGTCGGGCCACTGATGGTCAGCACACCGGTATCGCCGGCAGGGACAGGGCGCCAGGGTTGTTCGGCGGCGTCGGCGATCACCTGAATGCCCTGATAGGGCATTCGATGTCCCACCGATCCCGGCCTTGGTGCGGCAGGGAAGTTGAGCGCGCTGGCACAGGTCGCTTCGGTCATTCCGTAGCCCTCCAGGAGAGCGACCCCGGTGCGGGCGCGGAACGACTCGCGCACAGCCTCGGGCAGGGGTGACGCACCCACGATGGGATAGCGCAGGCTCGAGATGTCGGCATTGACCGGGATGCGTGCCAATTGCGCATACACCGTCGGCACCGCACTCATGGCCCCGATCCGGTGGCGCTCGACGGTATCCCAGAACCGTTGCAGCAAAACGGGATCGCGGTAACCCAGCGGTCCCGCCCACACGACGTGGCGGCCTCGAAGCAGAGGTGAGAGCACTGTCACGATCATCGCGTTGACGTGAAACAGCGGCAGAGCGGCGAAGATCGAGTCATGTTCCCCGAGTTCGCCGAGCGGTAGTGCGAGCATCCAGGCGTCGGCCACCTCGTTGGCGTGGGTGTGCGCCGCCAATTTGGGCAGCCCGGTGGTTCCTCCAGTGTGAAACAGGGCAGCCAGGTCGGTGCCTTCGGGCGGTTCACCGGCAAAGGAGTCGCCGCTTTCGCCGAAGGCCAGGTCGTCAAGGTAGTCCACGACCACCCCTGGGATGTTCGGCGGCGCAGTGTGTTCGGTGGCGGATACGCCGGTCGGGCGCAACAGCAGGATGGTGTCGAGGCGGCCGTCGGCGGCGAGTTGGGCGGCGGTATGCCACGTTTCGGGTGCCACACCTGGGTCGGCGGCGATCAGAACGCGCGCGCCGGAGCGCCCCAGTAGTTGGGCGACCTGCGTCTCGCTGAGCGACCCGTTGATCGGTGCCGCGATGCCGGCCAGCTGCGCGGCGAGCGTGGCAGAGATGAGTTCGATGGTGTTGGGGGACATCAGGGCTACGGCGTCGTTGCGCCGTACTCCGAACCTGTGCAGCACGTTGGCGTAGCGATGCACGGTGGCCAGTAAGTCGGCGTAGGTGCGTGCGACGGCGTGGTCCCAGTCGGCTCCTCCGGGTGCCACGGTGATCGCGGTGCGGTCGGGCCACAGCGCAGCAGCGCGGACTAGTGCAGAGTAGGTCGTCGCCGGCAACCCCCGCTCATGCAGCGGAGTCTTCTCGATGGTGCGGATATCCTGCGGGCCTCGGTAATTCGGCCACAAGGCGGTAAGCGTCTGATCGGTAGATGTCATGGAACCTCCGGGTGGGATCGGATTCGTGAGGGCGCAAAGGGAAATTCGACGCCGCGCCAGGTCGCCTGCGGGTAGCGGACCCGGAACCAGAAACGTGGGGGTCGCGCACCATTCGTCCGTGGGTGTCTGCGTCATATGATGTCGGTAATCTGGTCGGCTGCGCCCAGCAGCGCTTTGCCGTAGGTCTCCATCGACACCTGGGGCAATGTGACGGCATGGCGCGCGGCGACATTGGAGTCGCGCCAGATTCGCTGCATTGGGTTGACCTCGGCGAAGCTGGACGCGCCGGCCGCGTTCAGTAGCGTGTTGAGGGCACCGTTGATGCTTTGTAGCGCAACTGCCGAGTCGGCGCGGATGCGGGCGCGGGTCAGCAGGTCGGGCATGACGGCGTCGCGTGCGTAGCGGTCAACGTCGTCGGCGGCGCGGTAGGCGTGCAGATGAGCCGTATCGATTCGGGCCGCGGCCTCGGCGATCAGCAGCTGGAAAGACACCGAATCGGCTTGGCGAGCGATGGTGGTGTAGGCCAACGACTTCGACGCCGCCTTCGTGGTGGCGATGCGCAGTGCGGCGCGACCTAGCCCCAGTTGGGGACCCATCACGACCAAGACCAGCATCGGCCCGGCAGCGCTGCGGTAGAGCGCCGATTCGGGGTGCGCGGCGACGTTGGCGCCCGCGAGGGTCGGCTCCATCGGCGTCGCGCGATGAGCCGGGACGAAGACATCGTCAACAACGATGGTGTTGCTGCCCGAGGCACGCATGCCCGCGACGTACCAGGTGTCCTCGACGCGGAAATCTGGACGCGGAATCAGCATCATCAGTTGATCGACGGGTTGACCGTCCTCGTCGACGACCACCGCACCGCAGCTCGCCCATTGAGCGTGCAGGCTGGCGGAGGCATACGCCCAGCTGCCCGAGACGCGATACCCACCGGGAACTCGACGTGCGTGACCTGTGGGGACAACGACGCCGCACAAGATGACGTCGGGGCCGTTGGCGAACACCTCGTCGATCGCCTCCTGGGTGTACATGCTGCAGGCCGCCCAGCACGTGACGTTGGACAGCGTGACAACCCACGAGGCGCCGCCGTCAGCTTCGGCGATGGCGGCCGAGGTGTCCAACATGGAGCGCAAACTTGACTCAAGCCCTCCGTGGCGTCGTGGGGACGCCACCCGGAACGCACCAGCGGACTGGAGGTCCTCGATGGTGTCATCGGCGACTCGACGATTGGACTCCGATTCAGCGGCTCGGCTGGCGATGGTGGGCGCCAGCTGCGAGATGTTGTGCAGTATCTGCTGTGCGCTTAGCGTGCCTGCTGCGACATTGCTCATGTATCAGTTCCTCTCGGATCGCGTGCTTACTGAGTTCTGTTCCGCAACAATCACATTGCGCAGCTCTCCGATACCGTCGATGCGGCTGACCAGCGTTTGGCCGGGGCGCAGGTAGCGGGGTGGTTTCATCCCGTAGCCGACGCCCGAGGGCGTGCCAGTAAACAGGACGTCACCGGGCAGTAGCGGAAGGACCTCCGAGAGCTGAGCGATCAACTCTGCGACCGGGAAGATCATGTCCGCGGTGCTGGCCTTCTGCATTTGCACGCCGTCGACGGCACAACTCATCTGCAGGTTATCGGGATCGGGAAGTTCGTCGGGCGTGACCAGCCACGGGCCGACGGGGCCGTAACCGGGTAAGGATTTACCCAGGCTCATTTGCTGGGGAGCGGGATCGCGGATCTGGGTGATGCGTTCGGAAAGATCTTGCCCGACGCTGAGGCCAGCGACGTGCTCCCATCCACGCTCGGCGCTGACCCGATGTGCGCGCCGGCCGATCACCACGACGAGTTCGATTTCCCAGTCGGTGTTACCCGCCTCGGGGATCGCGATAGAGCTATAGGCTCCGGTGAGGCAGCTGACGAACTTCGTGAACACCATGGGATGTTGGGGCAACTGCAGCCCGGTTTCGGCGGCGTGTTCGCGGTAGTTCAGCCCGACGGCAAAGAGTTGGGCCGGTCGAGGCGCGGGCGGTCGCAGAAGAGCGGTGTCGAACACGGTCTGCGCGTCGGACAGGTCGGTGCTAGCCGCCCATTCGCGGAAATCGTCCCACTGGGGATAGATGCTTTGGGGGTCAGCTTGGAAGCGATGCGAGCTGGCGTCCTCGACGTCGACGACGCCGGCGTCAGTCACGATTACCAGCCGGCCATTCAGATTGGCGATGCGCACGGGTTCTCCTTGTCGTGAGGCGGCAAGTTCTTATGTCGCCACAAGTTGGTGAAACTTCGAGGCGTGAAAAACCAGGGGTGCCTGTGCTGGCCGCGCTCCGAGCCGATGCACACGTAGCAGCGCGATGGTGTGATCACCGGCCTCCAGTTCGGTGTACAGGCTGCAATCCAGCCATGCGGTGGCACCAGGGAGTAACACTGCGCCTTCGGGCGTAACGTGCTGCCCCTCAAGCACATCAAAGTCGGAGGAAGCCAGGCACCGGCACAGTTCTTCATGTTCGCGGGCCAGGAAGCTCAATCCCAGCCGCTCGGCTTGGCGCAGAAGTGTCCAGCGGCGCGAACTGCGCATCACACAGATCGAAACCAGCGGTGGCTGCAGGGACACCGAGGTAAAGGAACTGATCGTCAGTCCGACCGGCCGGTTGTCGATGTGTGCGCAGACTGCGGCCACTCCTTTGGGAAAGCAACCGAACGTGCGTCGCAGCAACTTCTGGTCGTCAGTTGACGGCACCAAATCGTCTGCGCTGATCGCTGTTTCGGTCACCTCGCGGGTCATATGACTGACTCCGGATCTGCAGCGGTGTGTCCTCTGTCGGGCACATCTGCGCCCGTGCGGGGCTGTCCATCGGTGGCCCGGGTGAGCGCGATGCGGTTGGGTTGGCTGCACGTCGCCTGCGCAGTCCTAGGGTGAGCCGACATTGTTCCTCCTCGTTCGTGGCCCGTCCGACGGTGTCTGCCGTCAGATCTCAGGTCACCATTAACTCCATGACGTTGCGCTGATCGCATTCGTGTGCCCAGGCGCGGGTCCGAAGAACGGATTCTGGTGTGCCCGAGCGGTATGCGGTGAGCATGATGTCGGGTTCGAAGGACGGACCGATGGGATCTCCGCAGTATTCGGGGCCGTGCATATACGCGGTGGCCTCGTCGGGGGTAGCGAAATTGTCGATCTGCAGCTCGACGAGATTGCCGTCGGGGTCGCGGTAGTAGATGGAGGTCGTCACGCCGTGCTGTACCGGTACGTGGGGTTCGATGCCGGCGAGGCTGAGCCGCTCGAACGTCTCGAGCAGTTGCCCGAGGTCGTCGAAGGTATAAGCCGAGTGGGACAATCCGACTGTTGTCGGCGTGCGGGGGGATAGGCCCGGAATCTGAGCAATCGCCAACCGATGATGCTCGTCGTCGAAGGTCAGAAAAGCTAACGCTTGGTTCTCATAGACGATGCGCGCATCCAGCACCTCCAAATACCAGTCACGCAGCACAGGGAGCTGAGTCGTCTGCAGCACGAGATGTGCCAGCTTCTTGTGTCCAGCAATGACAGTCATGTGGGCCTCCTTACCGGTAATGAAGCGGTGAACGTGGGATCGCTGGCGAAGGGCCAGAGTGCCGCTGGGGTGTTCTACCTCACAGCCTAGAGTTTCGTTGACTCTGTGTCAATGAAAATGGGTCAGTGGCTTGGCTGGGGCTATTCTCATGTCTTAACGAAGTGCAACGGGAATCGATCCCCCCTCTGGCGCAGTGTATTTGAGTAATCCGGCGCACCCTGCCGCGAGCACCAAAGATGGCACCGCCGCCGGCGCGTATGTCCGCGACGAGTGTTTGCGCGGTGCCCCAACGTTTCGCCGGGACACCGACCTTCGCGACTACTGTGAGGAGCCCTGATTCGAAGACCGTGCGCGTCCGCACCGATGGGATTGTGCGCCAGGACAATCGACCTGCCGCAGTGCAGGCGCCCGCGGCGGGGCCGCCATTGGAGGGGGCGCCTCCGCCGAGATATCGCAGATCTGTGCGAAACAGTATCGCGGACATTGCTTTTCGCGGCTTCGCGGCCGCCCGGGAGTCTAAACGCGGCATCGGCACCGCGCACCGGTCCAGGAGTATGCGGGCTGACGGGTGCCCACGCTGCGACAACGCCACAGCGGCTCGCAGACTTGAGTGCCACTGCTATATCAGCGGGTGGCGTTACCGGCGATGACTCGATTCATGCGGCAACCCGCTGTGAGGCGCCAGCCTCCCCAGTAGCGGTCTCGGCCGACCAGCTATCGGCTACTGCGGGGTGAGGGTTCGGAACATGGAGTGTTCATAGATTTCGTTGGTGAGATCGGGATCTCGAAGTACCCGCCGAAGAAAGACATCAATGTGGGCGGCGAGGACGGCAGCATAGCTTGGCGCGGCGTCGAACTCGTGACCGCACTCGGCGAAGGTGACGAGCTCACTGACTACACCCAGCCTGCCCAGGGAATCGGATAGGCGCCGTGAGTTTTCTGGCCGGATCAAGGTGTCGTGGGTGCCGTGCACAATCATGGTGGGTGGGAAATCAGCGGTAAGTTGCGTCAACGGGCTGAGGGCGTGGGCCTGATCCTCGTTGCATGGCTCTGCGAGCAGGTCGATGCCCGGCAGGGCGCCGTCCTCGCGCTGGTTGGCTGCGATCGCGGCGAAGTCTGGTCCGTCAGGTCCTGCGGCGATCAGCGGGGTGGCGCCGGAGTGGAAGCTGGTCGGCCCGTAGCAGTCGATGACCGCCGCAATCGATACCGGAGTGGACTGGTCGTCGTCGGGGTGATCCAGATCGCCGCTGTCCACAGTGCACGCCGTCATCAAGCAGATGTGCGCACCTGCGCTATGCCCCCATAGCGCAATGGCACTGGGGCGCACGCCGAGTTCGACGGCGTGCTCGACGACCCAGCGCAGCGCTGATCGAAGGTCGGTGACTGGTGCCGGCCATGTGACTACGTCGTCAAGTAGCCGGTATTGCACCTGGATCACGGTGTATCCGAGGGCGGATAGCGCACGGGAGCGGGGGTCGAGCATGGCCGGAGCGCCGGAGCGCCACCCCCCTCCATGCAGGTGTAGAACGGCGGTCCGACGGTGCGTTTCGCCGAGGGGTCTCAAGATGCGTAATTTCAAAGCTCCGGTGTCCCGGTGAGCGTAGGTGTACTGCTCGACGGCGCTCATCCGACGGGGGTGGGCGTGGAGGCGTCGACCGTGATCGACCGCAACACCGGTGCCACCTGCTCGCCAATGAGGTCATGGCATCGCACAAGATCAGCCGGGTTGAACATCTTGAAGTCCGAGAAGTACATAACATGGTCGGCACCGATCGTGCGTACCTGCTCGACCAGTCGCTCCGTCACGGTCTTGGGCGACCCGATGATGATGTCGTCGGGATTCATGAACATTGCCATGACATGAGAATCAGAGGCTTCCAACGCGGTGGCCTGCGCGGGGCCGGACGCGCCGCCTTGAACCGCAAGCGACACCGGGTCGAACGCTGCTTCGGCGAGGTCGAGCGCTTCGGTGTCGGTGGGTGCGACGAACACGCGCCGACGTATGCCGAAACCGGTTGCATCCGTTGCTATTTCCGCCTCCGCGGCCGCCACATGGTATGTCCGGAACAGTTCGGCCACCTGGTCGGTGGACAACCATGCGGTGCATACTTTGAATCCCTGCCTGGCCGCCCAGGCTGCTGACGACTCGGACATCGCAGTCACCCACACTGAGGGTGCGCTCTGGCGCATCGCGGGAATGATGGGAACGTCGTCGAGCTTGGTGAAGGCATCGTTGTGGGTGACGCGATGATTCTTGACATACTTTCCGATCACCGCGGCGCCGCTGGCATACCGGGGCCGAATCTCGTCGGGATCCAGGCCGGCTTTCACGGGCTCGCCGCCGACGCCGGGACCCAGACCGATTTCCAGGCGACCTCGGGTGAGGTAGTCCAGCATGCCGCACTCCTCGGCGAGTCTGCGCGGATCATGCAAGGGAAGCACGTTGCCCATGACCCCAAGCCGCAGTGTTCTCGTCAGTTGCGCGGCGGCGGCCACCATGAGATTGGGTGACGGTGAGAGATTGAGGGGGCTGAAGTGATGTTCACTGAAGAAAACGCCGTCGAAGCCCAGTTGCTCGTCACGAACGCACAGGTCGAGGCAGCGGTCGTACACCGCCTGGGTGCTCTCCGAGCTCGTGTGATCGGCTTGCAGGGCTGGCTGGGAGAAGTAATAGAACATCCAGTTGTGGACCATGAGACTTCCTTAATTTGAGCGTTGTGATCTGCATCTCCAGCGTGCATTCCCAGTAATAGCAGTGAAATATCACAAGCACAAGTTGACATTTCAAGGCGGCCGTTGGAGATGAGTCCGGCTCCCTGTCGCGGGCGTCGTTGGCAGCCCCGTGGGATCCGCGTACGCACCCACGGCAGACCAGCCGGCGGTGCAGAATCGGCGGCCGCCGAGCGTGTCCGCACGGGAGAGCCGATCCCAGTCGTCAGACGCAGCACGGTGTTTCACCTGCACCGATGACGGACATCGATTGATCCGGTCAACACCAATCATGGACCGCCGTCATTACTGCCGAGCAGCTCCGCCGCCAGTCTCATCGGCATTCTGTGATATCGCACCGGGTCGGCAGTACAGTGTCACTGTGGTGGCTGAAACTACCGTGCCACTGGCAGAGGCGGCGTACCGGCGTTTACGGGACGAGATCATCGCGTGCCGGCTTCAGCCGGGCCAACGGATCACCGAGCGGGCACTGGCGGGAGACTTCGGGTTCGGGGTGGCTCCGATTCGGGATGCGTTGACGCGTCTGGACCATGACGGCCTGGTACGGACGATTCCTCGCAAGGGCTACCAGGTAGCTCCGTTGACCCTCAAAGCGGTTGACGATCTGTTCGCGTTCTGGAGCATCCTCGGCCCTGAAATCGTCAAACGAGGCATCGTGGCGGCCAGCGATGAGCAGCTCGGGCAAATCATCGCCGACTTCGAGGAAATGGAGCGGGCCGGACCCGCCAAGGTCAAGGCAGTGGAGATGCAGCGATTCGTCGAGGCCGGCGCGGATCTGTTCAACAGATTGGCCGACGCCGCGGGCAACGCATACCTGAGCGCCGCCTACGCGAAGCTTTCCGGCGAGATGTTGCGGGTATTCACCCTCATCACCGACGCCGATCTCACGACACCAAAGAAGTTGTGGAAAGTGAGCGACTGGTCTGAAGTTCTTCGCCAACGCGATGGCGACGGCCTTGCTGAGAAAGCGCGCGATTACATCAACGCGTGCCACGATCACGTCGCCCAGACCTTGATGAGGTGGCCCTCGGTGATGATGAGCGAAGTGGTTCCGCAGCGAGCGCTCTAGACACCAGCCGGCAGACGACATGGCGGGGTCTACCCCGAGAACGCCCGAGCGAGCCGCGGGCCGCGGCAACACGCCATCGCACCGCCGAAGCCAGCGACACGGCCGAACGAACGGTCGTCGTCTAGCACGCAGTGATTAGTAGTCATTGAATAAAAGTCACGGGTGATCGACCGTCGGCGCATGATTGCCGATGCAGCGAATGAGACGACGCGGCTCCATCATTGGACGCAGCGATGAGAGACCCGGCGAACCGACTCCGGGCAAGGCCAGCGAGTCGCCTGACGGCGGTTCCCGGCGAGACCTCGTCCCTCTGGCTGGAACTCACCGTCACCTAGTCTAAGGTTGAAATGTTACTAGATTCCAGTAACATTTCACTAAACGGATGTGATTTCACGGTTGTCCGTATTGGGAGAGGCTCGCGCATGACGACACCTAACGAAGCTGTGGCCAACTGCGCTCTTGCAGACGAGATGGCGACGGTGCTGTCGCGTCGCACGGTTCGAGTCGTCGATGGTGCAGACAACCCGATTCGGCTAGGCGAAGTCCTCGCTGTTGAGGAAGGCGAAAGCCGACCGCCGACGGATCAGCGACGCGTTGTCGGCGCGCACGCTACCCCGGCGGGGCGGCGGTGATGGCTGAGGGAGGCCCGGCCGCGGCAGTGCAACGCGCCGTCGCCGCGCTGGCCTCGGGTCGGATGATCGTTGTCACCGACGCCTCAGATCGGGAGGACGAAGGTGACCTTGTGGTGGCTGCCGAACTCATCAGTGACGCGCAGGTGGCCTTTTTGGTGCGCCACACGACCGGAATCGTGTGTACCCCCATGCTGGCTGCGCGAGCCGATGAGCTCCAGCTGGCGCCCATGGTGGTCCAGAGCACCGACCCGCACGAGACAGCATTCACGGTCAGTGTCGACTTGGAGGGCACTGGCACAGGCGTCTCGGCTGCCGCGCGGGCCGCTACTGCGCGTGCGCTGGCCGACCCGACACTGCGCCCGGCTCAGCTGAGACGACCCGGCCACATTTTCCCGCTGCGCGCCCGCCCCGGCGGCGTTCTCGCGCGGGCAGGGCACACTGAGGCCGCAGTAGACCTACTTACTCTGGCCGGCCTGTCGGGTGTCGGAGTGATCAGTGAACTGGTCACCGACCACGGACCTATGAAGCGCGGCGCGGAGCTGACAAGGTTCGCACAGAATCATGACTTACCGATGTTGGCGATCGCCGATCTTGTGCGCTACCGACGAGCGACCGAGCAACTCGTGGTGCAGGTTGCTGCTGCCGCATTGCCCACAACCGCTGGCGATTTTCGGGCGGTTGCGTTCCGCAACACCCTCGACAACACCGAGCACTTGGCACTCGTCATGGGCGATGTCGTCTCCCAGGGCGGCACAGACGAGGGTGTACTTGTCCGTGTGCACAGCGAGTGTCTCACCGGTGATGCCCTGGGATCGCTGCGGTGCGACTGCGGCGAGCAGCTAAAAAGTGCGATGTCAATGATTAGAGCCGAGGGGTGCGGGGCGGTCGTGTACCTCCGCGGTCACGAGGGTCGTGGGGTCGGGCTGACTCATAAAATTCGTGCCTATGCGTTGCAGGAAGACGGTCTCGACACCATCGACGCGAACACCGCGCAGGGACTGCCCGTAGACGCCCGCAGCTACGGTATCGGCGCCCAGATCCTTGCTGCGTTAGGAGTTCGTCGTATTCGCATCATCACCAACAATCCTGCGAAGTATCGGGGGCTGGACGGGTACGGCTTGGAACTCGTCGGCAGAGTCGCCGCCCCGACCGCGTCGAACCCGCACAATCTGCGATACCTCAACACCAAACGTGACCGGCTCGGGCATCACTTCACCCCGGGAGAACTGTCGGCGGCAGCGGATTGAGCGCGGGGGGAACATTGATCACCACGGCGATGCAGTCAACATCGGGCAAGTCAACGCCGCAATATCGATCAACGCTGCGTGAGCGGCAGGCCGCCCAGACGCGGGCGCAGGTCGTTACCGCTGCGACGCAGCAGTTCGCCGCCGACGGTTACTTACGCACCACCGTCGCAAAGATCGCGACCGTGCCGGGGTGTCCGTCGAAACCGTCTGCGGCCACACGCCCAAAGCCGCTTTGATGATTGCCGCCCTCGAACGCGCCGGATTCGGCGTCTGCGGGCAGGAGAACGTCGTAGCACTGCTGACCGTCGACGATCATACGAAAGCAGTAGATGCCCGCACCGTGATGCACGTGGAGATGTTCGAACGGATCGCGCCCCTGGCGTCGGCGCTGATCGGGACGGGCAGTTCTGATGCGGAATTGGATCGGTATTTGACCACCACACGTGCGAGCGTGCATTTCCAACTTCGACGAATCCTCGATATCTTTCGCGACCACGGGTGGCTGCGTCAGGATGTTGCGTTCGACGAACTTGTCGAGACCGCTGCTGTTCTCTGCAGCGCGGAGACTGACCTGCAGATCGCCCGCCGCGACAGTCGGGTTGGCGTCCGGCCGCCTACCGAACATGGCTGCGACGCATCCTTGCTGAGACGATCTTCCATGTGCCGCAGGCAACTTAACGACGGCCCCCGCTTGCTCTTGAGCCGAGATGCCGCGGCCGGGCACCGTACGCAGACACTCACGCAGGGTCCGCGCAAACGCTGGCACGTTGATGTGTCCGCAACATAACGGTGGTCAGCGTCAGCGCGAATTCTTCCCGGGAGACTCGCGTAGGTGTGCGATGCGCGCAATAGGCGTCGCTGCTGCTGTCGTTTCAGCGCAAGCAGTCCCCAAAGCGCGCGGTTTAGCCTCCTACACGGCACCCACTGACTCGGACTGCGAGCTCACTTCATCGATCCCGTCCTACCCCGATCGGCGAGAGTGCGACTTGGCGGGGTACCCATGGCAGCCAGGAAATGTCGACATGCTGGTTCTGAAGGCCCACGAATGCGTCGATGAGAACGCTCGCGTCTACCACCGAGCTACTGCTTGGGCAGCTCGCTGCACACCGATAGATGCCTACGGAAGGGGCTAATCTTGGATAACAACCCATCTTTCGACGTCTTCAAATTGTCCGAGGAGCACGAGGAGTTGCGCGCTGTGTTGCGCAGCCTGTGCGAGAAGGAGATCGCGCCGTACGCGGTGGACGTCGATGAGAAGGCGCGCTACACCGACGAGGCGCTGGCGGCGCTGAACTCGTCGGGGTTTTCGGCGATCCACATTCCCGAGGAGTATGGCGGGCAAGGCGGCGACTCGATCACCGCGTGCATCGTCATCGAGGAGGTCGCGCGGGTCTGTGCGTCGTCCTCGCTGATTCCCATCTGCAACAAGCTCGGAACCATGGGCCTGCTGATGAACGGCTCGGAGCAGTTGAAGAAGCAGGTACTACCGTCAATCGGGGCGGGGGAGGCCACCGCGTCGTACGCGCTCTCGGAGCGGGAGGCCGGTAGCGACGCCGGGTCGATGCGCACGCGCGCCAAGGCCGACGGCGACGACTGGGTGCTCAACGGCTCCAAATGTTGGATCTCCAACGGCGGCCACTCGCAGTGGTACACGGTGATGGCGGTGACTGACCCAGACAAGGGCGCCAACGGTATTTCGGCGTTCGTCGTCCGGGACGACGACCCCGGCTTCGTCGTCGGCCCCAAGGAGCGCAAGCTCGGCATCAAAGGCTCACCCACCACCGAGTTGTACTTTGAGGACTGCCGCATCCCCGGCGACCGCATAATCGGCGAGCCCGGCACCGGGTTCAAGACCGCGCTGGCGACGCTCGATCACACGCGTCCGACGATCGGCGCGCAAGCGGTGGGCATCGCCCAAGGCGCGCTCGAGGCGTCGATCGCCTACACCAAGGAGCGCAGACAATTCGGCAAGTCGATCAGCGACTTCCAGAACACCCAATTCATGCTCGCCGACATGGCGATGAAGATCGAGGCGGCGCGTCTCATGGTGTACTCAGCGGCGGCACGCGCCGAGCGCACCGAGCCGAACCTGGGCTTCATTTCGGCGGCCTCGAAGTGCTTCGCCTCCGATGTGGCCATGGAGGTCACCAACAATGCGGTGCAGTTGTTCGGCGGGTACGGCTACACCGTCGACTTCCCGGTCGAAAGGTTCATGCGCGACGCCAAGATCACCCAGATCTACGAGGGCACCAACCAGATCCAGCGGGTGGTGATGTCCCGCGCACTGCTGCGATGAACTGCTGGGGAGGGTCCAATCGCCCGATGGCGGCCGGAACGCCAAATTGCGCCGCGGGTCGAGCTAGCGATAGCTACCGTGGACCCGCATGGCGATAGGGCCGGTGCCAGGACAGTGGGTTGAGCGGCTCTGTCCCGCTCCGCTCAGTCGGGTGCAGAGGTCCCTTTCCGACCGCGAACTTCGAGAGGCCGCTTCCGAAATTGGTGTGTCGGCAGTCGATTGGGCTCTGGTGACCGGCTGCGAGGTGGCGGACATCGTAAGTCGACATGTTCCACAGCTCGGGCAGGGCACTCTTCCCAACGTTCTCCCTGCCAGCATGCAGAAGTCCGTGCTATCGGTGCTCATCGGGATCAGGCGCGGCAGTGCAGTCGATGCATCAATGGGCGACGCTGACGTTGAGATCATGGGTGTCTGCGCCCGGACCGGTATCGAACTCACGTCGGTGTTCACTGCCATACGGCGCGGTCAGGGCGTCATGGTCGAACGCCTGATGCAGCAGTGCCGTGCCTTGGTCGACATCGGCGAGCAATACCCGCAGTACCAACTCATATCAGAGCTGAGCTTCGCCCATGTCGATGCACTAGCCACCCAATTCGCCCAACTCTACGAAGATGAGCGTCAACGGTGGCTGAACGACCCGTTGGCGGGGCGCGTCGCCCTCGTCAACCGAATCCTGGCCGGGGACGACGCTGCACTGGCAGGCTGCTCAACCACACTGCGATTTGAGGTCAGATACCGCCACCACCTCGCCGTGTGCGCCTGGAGCGACCGAGCATCATCGATTGCCCCCAGTGACCTGGAGGTCGCCGCCCTGGACTACTTGCGTCACAACGGCGCCGCACAAACGTTGGTGTTGCACGATCCCAATTCGACCCTGACCGTCTGGGGTAACGCGCGTGGAGCTCTCTCCGAGCCACTCACCGACTTGGATTGTCGCGAGGGCGTCTACCTGGCTGTCGGATCGCCGGGCGCCGACGTCGCCGGCTTCCGCACAACCGCCCGCGATGCGCGGCAAGCCGCATTCCTTGCCAGAGAGTTTCCAGCGTTGCAACGCGATACAGCAGTGCACTTTTCAGACGTCAGTTTGATTAGCCTGCTCAGCACCGATAGCGAGGCCGCTAAGCAATTCGTGGAGCGTGAACTCGGATCGCTGGCCCAGCAGGATGATGCCACCGACCGGTTGCGGGAAACCCTCGCGGCGTATCTGGACTGTCACAGTCCGCTGATGGTTGCCCAGCAGTTGTTCATCGCGCGCAACACCGTCGCCTACCGATTGCGCAGAGCCACGGAGCACCTAGGGCGCCCCATCGACGTCCGACAGCCCGAGCTGCGTGTCGCGCTGCTTCTTGCCCGCGCTCTGCGCTCCACGTCGGCTGACTGACAACATCCTCGTGCGCTCTGCGCACCCCGCCCAATTAAGCGCGGGAATGCTGTCGATTCGGCGCAAGCTCTATCGCTAGCTCCAAGTCACACTTTCGGTGAGTGGATGGTTCAAAACACACCTACTCGATCGGCCACAGACACACCGAAAGGTTGCCATGAGCACGGAAGCCGAGGCGCTCGTCAATAGTGACGACTCACCGCACCCTGCACCCGATCCGCGCCATCTCAGGAATACGCTCGGACGATTCGTTACTGGGGTAACCGTTGTCACCTATCTGCTTGACGGTCAGCCGCGCGGACTCACCGTCAACTCGTTCACACCGGTTTCTATGAGTCCCCCGCTAATTCTCGTGTCCATCTCACGCAAAGCCAGGGCGATGGACGGCCTTATCGACGCTCCGTTCGTCGTTAACGTATTGGCTTCTGAGCAGCTCCCGCTGGCGCTGCAGTTCGCCGGACAACAACAAGACGACATCGACGTTGCCTGGTCGTCAAGTCCCACCGTGCCTCGGTTACAGGGCAGTGTCGCGTGGGTCGCCTGTGATCCACACTCGCAGGTCGAGGTGGGCGATCACGTCCTGGTAGTGGGGCGCGTGGTGGATCACTTCAGCACGCCGAATGAACCCCTCCTCTTCGCATCCGGCAGCTTCAAGCTGCTCGGCGGCGCCGTAGACGCATTCGATGGCTCCGCAGCACGCTGACCATCGTCACCACGCAGTCAATGAAAACTGGGGTAAACGAATGAGATTCACCTACGCGCAGCACTTCCCCTACCGCCACTTCGGTGACGATTTCGAGGAGCACGCGGCCGAGGCGGTGGTTTCAACACCGTACTTCGACTTAGTCGACCCGCAGTCCGCCCACGCCGACTTGGCGGCCGGGTTTGAGGAGTTGATTCACGCCGCCCGGGCAGGGTTTGACGCAGTTGCCCTCACAGAACACGGCCAAAGCGCCTACGACATGAGCCCCAATCCCGACTTGGGCGCCGCCATCATGGCGCACACCTTCGTGTCGGAGGGGCTTGAGTGCGGAATTTGGGTCGTGGGACGCAGCTTGGGGAAAACACGCGAGCCGTTTCGGGTGGCCGAAGAGCTAGCTTGGCTAGACACTCTCAGCGAAGGCCGGTTGATGACCGGGTTTCCGGTTGGGTTGCCCTACGACGCGAACATCAACGCCGGCATTCCGCCGATCGAGACAAGACCCCGCTTCGACGAGAACTTATCCTTCATCCTGAAGGCGTGGACAGCGCACGAACCCTTCGCCTGGAACGGCAAGTTCGCGCAGTACGGAAACGTCAACGTCTGGCCGCGCCCCTATCAGGCACCACATCCGCCAGTCAGCATCACCGGCACCGGCAATCCGAACACCAGCCGGTTCGCGCTGCAGCGCGACTTCGGTTTCAACCTGACCACCACCGGTGGCGATCCGACTGCGGCGCCACGCATTTTCGGTGACTTCTGGCGGATCGCCGATGAAGTGGAGGCCGACGACAACCCGTTCAGGGCCAACTTCGTGCAGCAAGTACTGGTGGCCGATACCGACGCCGAGGCTGAACGGCTGTACTCCCAACACGCCGCATACAGTATGCGGCGCGGCATCGGAACCGTAGGAATGGAGCGGCTTCTCCTACCGGGAGGAATCAGCCCGCCGGGTTTGCGCGCATTGCTGGGCGGAGTAAACGGCGGTGCCGCCGCCGGACAGTCGGAACCGCCAACCTACGGCGAACTCGTCGAATCGGGAGCGATCGTGGCGGGCAGTGCTGCCACAGTTCGCGACAGACTTGAAGACATGGCAACGAGATTCCGCGTCGGAAACATGACTGTGTTCTTGATGATCGGTTCTATGCCAACAGAACTGACGAAGGCGAACATCGATCTGTTTACCACCGAGGTGATACCGCCACTACGCAGTCTGTGGTCGGAATACGAGTCCGGTAATCGCTGGTGGCCGGCGCGTCTGGGCGGACGCTCGACATCGCAAACGAACTCAGAAATGGCTGGAGCACATCTCGTATGACGAGCACCACGCAAAGTCGATCGACAACAGTCAAGACATGGGGCGACCGGGTGACCCTCCGATTCGAAATCGAAGGTGCCGGACCGCCACTCGTCTTCCTGCACGCGGCCGGCGGACTCGTCTGGGACGGCTTCCTCCGCGACCTGGCTCAGCGTTATACGGTGTATGCGCCTGTCTTTCCAGGCTTCGATCCCTCCGACACGATGGCGATACACGAACTCGACGACGTCAGCGACGTCGTCTTGGCCTACGAGCAGGCCCTGCGGTCTCTGAAGATCACTGGCGCCCCGATAATCGGCCACTCATTCGGCGGCATGTTGGCAGCAGAACTGGCGGCGCATTTCCCACAGATCTGTTCGCAACTGGTCCTTTTGGCGCCAAGCGGCCTATGGACCGAGGCCATGCCGTGGAGTCTGAACTTCATGACCGCCCGCCCCGACCAGATGCTGGGATATCTGTTCAACGACCCCGAGGGTGAGGCAGCGCGATCTCTGCTTCCGGTCCTCGATACTCCGGAGCGGGCGCTTGAGGCGGTTGTGCAGTCGATCTGGGCACTGGGATGCGTAGCGAAGTTCTCGTGGCCGGTACCCGACCGCGGCCTCTCGCGGCGCCTGCACCGTGTCGCAGCGTCCACATTGGTCATCTGGGGCCACCAGGATTCGCTCATTCCGCACGGGTACGCAAAGGAATTCGCGCGCCGCATCCCTAACTGCCGCAGCGAAACCATCGGCAACTGCGGGCACATGCCCCAGGTGGAGCGCGAAGATGTGACGTCCGGTCTCGTCGCTGGGTTTCTGGCCTGATGAACCGTCTCATAAGCCAGCGGCGCAGTCGTAGCGTCCAAGCTCATCGAATCCCAAGCCTGGCAGAGGATTAAGGTGCACCCCTTCGCGACGTCGAGGTCGCGCCACGTGCGCGACCAAACAGCGATCTCGACGAGGGAACAGGATCCCCAGTTCAAAAAGGACAGACAAGCCGTGGAAATTCGGTTCGATCATCAAACACATCGGCAGCGGGTGATATTCGGCACGGGCTGCGTCGTGGACAATACCGCCAAGGCAATCGAGCAACTCGACGTTCGTGCGAGCCTGCTGATTGCCAGCGATTCGGCTTCGGAAGTGGCCGATGCCATTGCCATGGAAACTCCCGTCGCGAGACGGATCGACGGTGTCGTGCAACACGTGCCGACGCAGCGGGCAGATGCCGCACGGCGGGAAGCTGTCGCCAGCAGTGCCGACTCGATCATCTGTGTGGGGGGTGGCTCCGCCACGGGGCTAGCCAAGGCGGTTGCGTTAGTGACCGGTCTACCGATCGTGGCGATCCCCACTACCTTCTCTGGCTCGGAAGCCACCGATATGTGGGGAATGACTGTAGAAGGCCGCAAACACACTGGCGCCGACCTCGCGGTGCTGCCGCGCACGGTGATCTATGACGCTGCACTGCTCGCTGGATTACCTGTGTCAGTAGCGATTTCGTCGGTATTCAACGCCATTGCCCACGCTGTCGACGGGCTCTGGGCCCCGCGTGCCGATCCGATCAATCGGGCCTTGGCAGCGGAAAGTTTGCGGGTTCTCATACCCGCGATCACGGAGATGGCGGAGCAGCCCAACTCCAGGGAACCGCGCGAATCCGCGCTGTATGGGGCCTACCTGGCTGCGGTGGCGTTTGCTTCCTCGGGTTCGGGCATGCACCACAAGATCTGCCATGTCTTGGGTGGGGCGTTCTTGCTCCCGCACGCCGAACTGCACACGGTGATGTTGCCCTACGTCACCGCGTTCAACGCACACGCGGCACCGTCGGCCGCCCAGCTCATCTCCGAGACACTCCACACCACAAGTGCTGCAGCAGGACTCAAGTCGCTGGCCGCCACTACCGGCGCGCCACTGACACTGGCCGAGATCGGCTTCCCGAAGGACAAAATCGTAGAGGCGTCGGGACGCTGCCTTGAGGTGATCCCGCCATCCAACCCGCGACCAGTAGATCTTGAGGCCGTCTCGTCACTTCTGCAAGCCGCATACGAGGGGGATGCAGTCGAGTGAGCCAACCGACCAAACCCCATAGCCCCCACCCACGGACACCGACGAACAAATTGCTCCACGATGAGAAGGGCCGGACACACCCACACGATCGAGTCACCCAGCCGACGTGTCAACACCCAACGAGAAGTCGGGAGCCTGAGCGTGTCGAAGCGAGGTAACAGGTTTCGGCACAACTCATTTCGCATAAGCACCATCGCCATGCGGGCCTGCGAGATGGTCACCGGTCCGCGCCATAGCCATCAGCGGCTGCTGAACCTCGGAGTAGACACGATCATTCTGCGACACCCGGGCACCCTCGCCGCGGATGAGCGCGGCCGGCTTGCAGAGGATTCACTGGCCCTTGAGCGTGGCGCACTCGCTGGGGCGGCCCATCGCGCCAACGGCACGGCGCAAGTAATTAGGACAGGTTCGTCGAAGCAGCGAGTGAGCACCCTATGAGGACCCGAATTGCCACGACCAGGGCCGACGAGATCCTCATTCGAGGTCGCAATTTGGCCAAGGATCTCATGGGCGAGGTGGGCTACACCGACATGCTCGTGCTCACTGCGCTGGGTCGGCTGCCGTCGACAGCGGAGAAACGCATCGTCGAGGCCATCGCGGTGTCGGTGATGGATCACGGCCTGACCCCGAGCTCGCTAGCCGCGCGACTGACCTTTCTCGGCGCTCCCGAGTCGTTTCAAGCCGCGGTCGCGGCCGGACTCCTCGGGGCGGGCAACACCTTTCTGGGCGGTATGACCGAGGTGACCACCCTCTTGCGGGCAAGCGCAGCGGGTCTTGACGAAGCGGCCTCCAACTCCGAGGTTGCCCAAGCCGCTGATGATCTCGTCACCAGCCGTCTCATGGACGGGCGCAAGATTCCCGGTCTTGGACACAATGTCCACACAGGTTCGGACCCGCGAGTGGACCGCATGCGGGCCATCGTAAAAGCCGAAGGACAGTACGAGAGGCATTGGCGTCTACTCGACGCCCTGCCAGACGCCTTCGCGCGCCAAAAGCGTCGAACACTTCCGCTCAACAACGCCGGCGCGATCGGGGCGTCCATCGCCGCGCTGGGTTTTCCAGCGGAGATGGGCAGAGGCATCGCCTTGGCCGCCCGCGCAGGAGGGCTGATCGCTCACCTGCTCGAAGAGCAAACCGAACCAATAGCCAAGCAGGTATGGGAACACGTTCTGAACGAAGCCGACAACTTTGAAGACGAGGAAGCGAATCTTGGATAAGACTATTTCAGACGCTGCATTGGCAATTTGCGCGATTCACTCGGGCAGCAGCATCGCCGTCGGTGGGTTCGGAATGTGTGGCGTACCCCTGGTCCTAATCAACGCGCTACGCGCCGCAGGCGTCGACAAACTCGAGATCGTGTCGAACAATTGCGGCGCACAGGGATGGGGACTGGCAAAGCTGCTGGCTGACAGACGCATTCGGCGAGTAATTGCCTCCTTCTTCGGCACCAACGAGGACTTCGCCCGCCAGTATCTGGATGGCCACCTCGAAGTAGAGATCACCCCGCAGGGCACCCTGGCCGAGCGCCTACGCGCCGGTGGAGCTGGCATCCCGGCATTCTTCACCCCTACCGGCGTTGGGACCGTCGTCGCCGAGGGCGGAATGCCGTGGCGCTATCGTCGCGACGGCAGCGTCGCCGTTGCCTCCCCGGCCAAGGAAGTGCGTAGTTTCGACATCGACGGTGGAGTCGCGAGTTTTGTACTGGAACGCGCGATTCGGACAGATTTCGCCCTCGTGCGCGCCATGCGCGGTGACCGCCACGGAAATCTGATCTTCCACGGAACCGCGATGAACTTCAATCCGCTATGCGCAATGGCGGGGCGCATCACGATCGCAGAGGTCGAAGATCTTTGCGAACCGGGTGAGTTGGCGCCCGACGAAATCCACCTCCCCGGGGTCTATGTCGACCATGTTGTCGAACTCACCCCAGAACAGGCTGCCGAGAAGCCCGTTGAGTTTCGCATGATCCGCGAGGAGATGATCGCATGACCTGGAACCGTGAGGACATCGCCCGCCGAGCCGCCGCCGAACTTCGCGACGGTGATTACGTGAACCTCGGAATCGGCATACCGACCCTGGTACCCGAATACCTGCCGTCCGATATCGATGTGATCATCCACTGCGAGAATGGAATCCTCGGCGTAGGAACGCATCCGACCCTCGAAGAGTACGACCCCGACATCATCAACGCAGCCAAGCACACGGTAGCTGCGCGAGACGGCGCCGCCTTCTTCGACTCCAGTGCCAGTTTCGCGATGATCCGTGGCGGCCATCTCGACTTCGCCATCCTCGGCGCCATGGAAGTTTCGGCACACGGCGATCTCGCGAATTGGGTGGTGCCGGGGAAGCTGGTGAAGGGTATGGGCGGCGCGATGGATCTCGCCGTTGGCGCCCAGCGCGTGCTCGTGTTGATGTCACACGTGTCGAAAGACGGCACGCCGAAACTCAAAACCGAGTGCTCCCTTCCGCTTACCGGTCCACGCGTCGTGGACCGCATCATCACCGACCTCGCCGTCATCGACGTCACTGACAACGGATTCCTCGTCATCGATCTGGCCGATGGTGTGGACCCGCAAACCGTCATCGACGCGACCGGTGCTCCGGTGGCGTTCGCACCGGAGCTCGCCGAGAAGGCTAGCTCGGTGCGGCAGTCCGATATTCGGATACCGCAAAAGCAGATATAGAACTGCTTGACGAAAAGAGAGCGACTATGGACAACTCGTTAGACCAAGCCACCGACATTGTCGTCGAGGCATTCGCCAATACGCCGAATCTCCGCCTCCGCGAAACATTGATCTCATTGACCCGCCATCTGCATGATTGGGTCCGAGAGATTGACCCCACTATGGACGAATGGAAGGTCGCCATCGACTACCTCACCCGCACCGGGCACATGTGCGACGACAAACGCCAAGAGTTCATGCTTCTGTCTGACGTATTCGGAGTGACCAATCTCGTCGATCAACTGGAATCTCGGAAAGCCAATGACGGTGCTACAGAGACGACTGTGCTGGGACCCTTCCACATGGTGCAAAGCCCCCGACGCGACCTCGGCGCAGCGATCATGTCCCCGAAGGTGGGTGACCCGTGCTGGGTTGCAGGCCGCGTGCTCAACATCGACGGAACACCGATTCCCGGTGCCACCATCGATGTTTGGCAGGCCGATGACCAAGGTTTCTATGACGTACAAATACTTGACGAGGTCGACGTCGGAGTGGGCAGGGGATTGTTCACCGCTGACGAACAAGGAAGCTTCTATTTCCGCACTGTCGTGCCCGCCCCTTATCCAATTCCGACCGACGGCCCGGTCGGCGAGCTACTCATGGCCACGAACCGACACCCTAACCGGCCCGCGCATGTCCACTTCATCGCCGAGGCCCAGGGTTACCACTCACTGACGACCCACATGTTCGTAGAAGGCAGCGACTGGATCGAGGCCGATGCCGTGTTCGCCACGAAGCGCAGCCTCGTCGTGCCATTCTCGTGGGTCGATGACCGAACTTCTGCAGCGGAGAAAGGGCTCCCGAATCCGCACCGAGAGGCCCGCTTCGACATTCACCTCGCACGGATGTCCTGATGCCCACTGTGTCGATCGAAATGTTTCCTGGACGTACCCGCAGCCAAAAGGCAGATCTCGTAGCGAAGGTGACGGACGCTGTCGTCGACGCTCTTGGTGTCCAACCTGACGTGGTGAAAGTCAAGCTGTACGAAATTGCGCCGCACCACTCCGCGCAAGGTGGCGTACTCGCCAGCGATCGCCCCGGTGCAGCATTCGGCCCGCCCGTGACCGGCGAGTAGCGGCCTCGTCTGACGTACTCCGAGGTGTATGCGAGAGAACCGGTCGACTTGATCGAGGCCACCCTCATTCCCGGTAACTCGCACCAGCAAACGCGCGGCAGCAAGGAAAGAGTTCATGGTGAAAAGCACGATGCAGGACTTCCCGCTCACGATCCCAGCGATCCTTCGTCATGGCCTGCAGGTCCACGGCGGTCGCCGGGTCTTGACCCTGGATGCCGACGGTACAGCTCGCGGAGCAACGTTCACCGAAGTTGGGCGCCATGCAGCGCAGTTGGCGCATGCTCTCCGTGAGCTTGGAGTGAGCGGTGACGGCCGCGTCGGCACCTTCATGTGGAATAACCAAGAACACGTGGAGGCCTACCTCGCCATCCCGTCGATCGGTGCGGTGCTTCATACACTCAACCTCCGTCTCAGCGTTGATCAGGTCTCCTACATCGCAAACCATGCTCAGGACCAGGTCATCCTCGTGGACGGCTCCCTCATCGAACAGTTCGCCCCGATCCTCCCGAAGTTGCAAAGCGTCAAGTCCGTCATCGTCACGGGCGACGCGGACACTGGCGCGCTAGAGGGCTCAGGGAAGACGGTGTATCGGTACCGCGCGCTTCTGGAGAACAGGCCCGCAGACTTCGAGTGGCCCAAGGTCGACGAATCAAGCGCCGCAGGTCTGTGCTACACCTCAGGCACGACCGGCAACCCCAAGGGTGTTGCATTCAGTCACCGGTCCACGTTCCTGCACTCCATGGCAGTGATGGCCAAGGACGGGTTTCAGTTTGGTGCCAACGACACCGTGCTCGCGCTCGTCCCGCAGTTCCACGCCAACGCGTGGGGATCCATCTACGCGGCATTTATGGCCGGTTCAGAGCTGCTGCTGCCTGACCGCAACCTGCACTCCGAATCACTGGTCAGAGCAATCCACAATCACCGCCCGACCATCGCAATCGGTGTGCCGACCATCTGGGCCGATATCGCGAATTACCTTGAGAAGCATCCGGAGTTCGACATCTCATCGCTCGAATTCGTCGCTGTCGGCGGATCTGCTGCCTCGCGACACCTGATGGAGGAACTGGAGAAGCACGGTGTCACCCTGACTCAGGCTTGGGGAATGACCGAAACGTCGCCATTGGCGGCGATTGCGCGTCCCTCGTCCACCCTGAAAGGGGAGGATCGCTGGAGGATTCGTATCACGCAAGGCAGACCCGTGCCTGGAGTCGAAACCCGCATCGTCGATGACGCAGGGGACTCGTTGCCTCACGATGGGGTCGCAGTCGGGGAAGTTGAGGTGAGGGGTCCCTGGATCACCGGTTCGTACTTCGGCGATGACGACTCGGGCCGATTCCACGACGGATGGCTCCGCACAGGGGATGCAGGCACCATCGATGAGAACCAGTACCTGACGCTAACCGACCGCATTAAGGATGTCATCAAGTCGGGCGGCGAATGGATCTCCTCAGTCGAACTTGAACTTCTGATCGCCAGCCATCCTGACGTCGCGGAAGCCAGTGTTATTGGCGTGCCTGATGACCGGTGGCAAGAGCGACCTCTGGCGGTCGTTGTCATTAAGGAGAACCACACGGTCACGCCGGAACAGCTTCGAGAATTTTTGAGCGACAAGGTTGCCAAGTGGTGGCTGCCTGAAAGGTGGACGTTTGTGGAGGCGGTGCCCAGGACGTCTGTGGGCAAATTCGACAAGCGTGCGCTTCGGTCGCAACACGCCGAAGGAGCCTTCCAGGTACTCGAGGTCCGCGGGTGACAACAGTCAGGGATTGCGCCACCTGCAGTCGATCGCCCGACGACGCCTGCGTGGCGCGGCTTGACCTGGTTTCCAACTCCTATGGTGTTGTGCCCACGCGCGGGCGCCGAGGGTATCGGGTCGCCGGAACGTGGAAGCTCCGACTAAAAAGGAAATTCTATGAAACCAGCGTTGTCCCAAGGATCCCTGGATCAGATCTTCCGGGAAGCTCGCACCTACAGCGGGTGGAAAGACACACCAGTAGGCGAGATTGTCTTACGTGAACTCTACGAACTGCTGAAATGGGGTCCGACTTCGGCCAATAGCAGTCCTGCTCGCTTCGTCTGGATCCGCAGCCAGGAAGCGAAAGCCAAGCTCGCCGACCTAGCGCTGGACAAGAACCGAGAAAGGATCCTCCAGGCACCGCTGACGGTCATAATCGGAAACGATCTCGACTTCGCGAGCGCGCTGCCAAAGCTCATGCCTCACAACGCCGCAGCAATGCAGCAAGCATTCGCGCGACCCGGAATGACTGAAGCGACCGCGCGGCGCAACGGCACCCTGCAAGGTGGCTATCTGATCATCGCCGCCCGGGCACTGGGGCTCGATTGCGGACCGATGTCAGGGTTTGACAATGCCGCCGTTGATCGCGAATTCTTCGCCGGCACAAGGATCGAATCGAATTTCATCTGCAGCATCGGGTACGGGGATCCGGCATCACTTTTTCCCCGCAATCAGAGGCTGACCTTCGATGAAGCGAGCCGCTTCGCCTAACTGCGGGCGCAGTGGTGGATGCCCAGCGGTTATCCGCCCTACGCGGCGTAGCGGACTTTCCAACACCGACAGTTGTCCGCATCTTGCCCGAGCCCCCGGTGATTCAGCCGGCACTGACTTCCGAAGCGCCGCCGGCCACTTCGGCCGTTGACCACCTTCGGATAAGCACCTGGGCGTACAACCCTGCCGGGCCACCCAACACCTACTTCGCCGACAACGATGGGGGCAAGAACGACAAGGTCAGTTGGGAGTCATCCGCCGGGGGCTTCGACGTGAAGGGCGGGTGCACATCAACTGTGCGGGTAGAGGGCGGGGGCTATGACCATGCCGAGTCATCCTCCAACTGCAGCGATTCAATGGGGTCGCATTTTGATGTCCCCATGCCCGGTACCTACACGGCCCGGGTGACTACATACCAGACGACTTCCGGGTATCAGCACAGTGACGATATCTCTTTCACCATTCAATAGGCGGAAGATGGCGTCTGGCCACAAAATCCGGCCGAGGTATAGAAGGACCCGAGTAGTGGCACGTCCTGCCGCGATGACCGGCCCCCAGAACATTCCCGAGTTTGATCTAGGACAGAAGAGGTGGGGGGTTGCGGCAGTACTTTCCACACCGTTCGCAGGTCGTCGATGACGGGGTCGGTCGACAGTCTGGCGTCAGCGAGACTGCTCCCAGAGGGGAAGTGGTTGTGGGTTGCGTTGGTGCGGGGAGCGCCGGGCAGGCGGCCAGATTTGAGGCCCCGGCGATCACGGGGGCGAGCCCCGCGAGGTGCCACCGTCGATTGCGAGATGACGCTAGCCCGTACGGCCGCCGTCACGCGTGGCCGAGCTTATCTCTCGCCGCTGCGGGGGAGGCGGTACCCGAATCGCCGACGGCTCGATTGACATGGTGTGGCGCGGATTGACCGCGCAATCACAGCCCGTTCTTTGATGCGGCGCTCTAGGTGCTACTGCTGCGCATACTTCGATTGTGCTTGATCAAGCAGCACGTTCACGTTCTGCCGCATCGCCGCGCGAATGGCGTCGAGGACCGCCGCCCCACTTTCAATTGATTGGGGGTTTTTGAGCTCGACCGAGTTGATCGCGTCGGTCGCGTCTGCGGTTTCTGCGAGCATCGCGCTAAGTCCGGAAGCCATGTCCGCGTCACGCGTGGGCAGTCCTGCGCCGAGGACTGCTCGGCGCACATCGGCCAGCGCCGTGCGATGCTGTGTCCTGCCGTCCGCGGCGATATAGGACGCGAGTTCGGTGGCTTCCGCCGCATCATCGCGTACGGCGTACCAACGAAGTAGTCGCTCGACCTGTGCCTTGTTTGCGCGCATCCAGATTGCAACACAGTGCGACACGTGGACGACGGCCGCCCTCACTTTGTCGTCGTGGGCCTCGGCGCGGTCCGCTACGTAACGTTCCTCGGAGCGCTTGAGTGTTCGCCAATTCCAATAACTTGCAGCGATTATCGCTATTACACCCTGCAATGGCGCGGGTGCTACCCCAAGCTTGAGTCCAGTGAAATGAGTCAGCCAGGAGAAATGTGCACTCTGCGCGCATTGAAAAAGGGTACCCGCGACACCTAAGAGGTGACTGATCATCCATGAGCCCCGACGTCACAGAACCTAGCTGTCGCACCCGTCGAACATCCTTCAGGTCATCGCTATTAAGCCACCACTGCGTGTCGCCACGCGCAGAGACGGGGCCGCCAACTTTCTCGAACAAGCTGACATCTCGGCCGTGCTGCCGGAACATGATCCCCGCCGCCCCCTGCGACTCCGCCACCGGGTACCCCAACCCCCATCACCCCACGCCACGACGAAGGCGTAGTCGATGTCGAGAGCGCGGGACCGTCGCACCGGCGTGTGAACGGATTTGTGAACGAAACGGTGCGCAATGGGCCCGACGGTATCGACACGGCGTGACATGCGAGACGGAACCAGCGGCATACCTGCACTTCAGCGACGTATCCAGAGGGCCGAGACCGCGACCGGCTGTCTCATAACCCAGAGGTCGCAGGTTCGAATCCTGTCCCCGCTACTAGTAGGAAACAGCCCTCGGAGAATACTCCGGGGGCTGTTTTCATGTGAACGTTGGGCGGGCCCGCAGCCGTGAAAGCACCGTCCACGGCGATGACCGGATCGTGTGACTACCATCGCCCATCGCCGCTGGGCGGAGGAGTAAACGCACACCTGAGCGGTTTAGTGCACTTCAGCGCGACGTGGTGCCGGTGGTGTTGTCGCGTTCCAGCACCGACGCAAGGTCGTGGCGGCGTGAGAACGTGGTTGAGGGATCATGCTGTGTTCGACGTCGAGAAGGACTCCGAAGTGGGCCCGAACGAGCATGGTAGCGACTGCTGGACAAATCTGTGAGGGCGTGTTGGGGCATCGAAGGTCAGCTGCGGACTACTTGAGACGCTGTGCGGCAAGACGTCGGCGCACCGACTTCGGATCGGCAACCCCTCTATGAGCGACTGTCCAGAGCTCGGACCGGGAGGGTCACGAGACGCCGTTCTGAAAGGCCAACTTGTCCCCTCGGGAGCTCGCGTGGATTGATCTGGTCGGCCGCTGGCTCCGGTGCCGGCGCGGCGTCACGCATCAATCACGCGGTGCCAACATCGAAGTCGGTAGCGACGCGCGGGTTGTGTCATCTGGCAGCCACACTATGAGTCCCCCGTCCCCCGCCCCCGTGCGCTTCGATTGGTGCGGACATCTCGAACTCAGGTGCCGAGCGGGGTGTCCACCCGAGCTTGAGTCTGCCGTGGGCGTCACACCAGTTCGTCGATGGGCGTCGGATCGCTGAAGCGCTGGATGACGTTGGCCGTGATCTTGCCGATCGCATTGTTGCCATCGGCTTGAAACAGGCTCGCGCACCAACTCATTGACGATGTTGCGAACATCGCACCCCCATTGGGGGTGGTGAAGTACGTGATGTCCGCCCGCACCAAGGGGCTCTCTTCGCCATTGGTGGCCGGGTGTGCGCCGTAGATTTCTTCGGTCACCAACATCGAGTTCGCATCATGATCGACAGATGTCGCCAGCACTCGAGTATGAGGCGGACTACCCTGATCGAGATCGTAACGGTCCACCTCCAGACCGGCCGCGCCGCCGTTCACCAGACCGAAGTCACCCAGGCGGCAGGAGGTGTCGACCCCGTCGGTGATCCACCCGACCCCGGGATCGGCTGCATCGGGCAGGAATTCGTAGTACGTCGACACGGCCATCGTATGGGCGGTGTACCCCGTACCCCAAACCCTCTGTGGTGCGCGCCCTCTCATTCGCCACAGGGACCCCTTCTCGCCGGTGGTGGAGTGCTGTAGCTCGCCGGGCCTGCCGCGCCAAGGCTGATCGCCGACTTCGCCGCGGCGGACCTCGACAACGTGACTCTTGTCTGGTGCGACACTGGTGACCCAGTACATACCGTTGCCGCCCATATACATTCCGCGGCCGCCGCCGACCAGGTATCTTTCCCACGCATCGATCATTTCTTCGGAGTAGTACTCCGGATGAGTGGCGGTAAGGACGACGTTGTAGCGCTGGAGGAGTTCGACGCCCTCCTGGTGCAGGTCATGATCGGTGGCCACGTCGTAGTCGAAACCTTGGTCGGTCATCCAGCAGACCAAATGCAGGTCGGCGGGGTATTGCCAGACCTGAGAACTCTGCTCGTGTTGATAGGAGGGCTGCATGTTCAGTTGTGGTCTGCGCCAGGTGGAGTACTGCACGCCACCCCCGTCGAGGTGGCGGTCATACAAGGACAAACCGTACTGCTCGACTCCGGTGCTCATGGCGAAGTCGAGGTCTTCGAGCACGGTGATGTGGCCGTTGGCGAGCTGTCCGGCAGATGCGTTCTGGTAGACCTGGCTGTTGGCGTATGCCTGGTAGCTGAACGTCGGTATCAGCAGCAGGATCGAGCCTGTTGCAGTCCCGCGTGGCGCAGTCACGAAGAACGGTACGTAGAAGGTCTCGGGGTCGTGCCCCTCGGCCTCGGTGCACGCGAGTGCATAGCAACCGCTCGGCAGGTCCTGGGGCACTGTGTATGACAGCGTCGCGGGCCACCGGCAGTCATCGAGCGAGTCGTTGTGAAACCAGATGGCGCCGTACTCGTCGATCGCGTGGGCGAAGCTGAACTCGCGGGCGGTCCATCTCCACCCGGTCATGCCACGGTCAGGTTGGTTGACACACTCGCCGACCAGACCGTTGACAGGCTCGTCGACCTGGTCGCCAAGGCCGGGACCGGGAACCGAAGAATCTCGATTGAGCTGCCAGGCGGCCACCAGTCCTGTATCCGAAAGCTCTTGTCCGTCATGGCAGGCGGATATCTCGCTCTGGCTCAGTGTGCGCGACCAGTACCGGGGCGATTCGATTTTGCCGTTGAAGCCGGCGACCATGCGGTGGTGGGGCGGCGCCTCACTGCGGAGGCCGAGACCACTCAACAGCAACGCAGTGCCCGAGTCGCCTGGCGACAGTGACGGGCCGCTGACCTCCGTGTCTCCGTCGAAGGGAACGACGAGGCCGAATATGCTGTTCGTACTAGTAATGACGGCCCGCTGGGACACCGTCACTGCGGTCGCGTCGACAGTGATGACGACCGAATACCAGACTTGTTTGTACAACGGCATACCGGTGCGCACTCGGACAACGTTGCCGTCGCCATCCCCCAGTGTGACCACGAGACCGTCGGGTTCGAGCGCCACCGCCCACCCCGTCGATGTCGTGTCATCCCAACGGGAGATCACGCCCTGCCGGCCCAGAGCTGGCAGCGTCGCCCACACGTAGAGGTGAACGCTGAACGAATCGGACCCCAGCAGCATGCGTTCCGGGTCAGGCACGCGTACGTATCCGCCGCTCTGGGTGAACTGCTCATCGACCTGTATGCGTCGATCGAGGTCCGAGGGGATGTGCACGGTGCGATGCCCGGGCCCGTCCGGGTTGAGATTGCCGTTGTACATCCGCAGAAGGCGTGTGTCGACGGGGCTGTCGCCGCCGTGTGCCAAGTGGAATGTCAGTGACTCACCCGGTGCGACGTTGGGCTGAGAGTTGTATCCGCGCAACCGCAGTGATGTTTTCATTCCTTGTCCGCTTCCAGGGTGTGGGTGCCGGTGATCTCGTTCATCCGCTCGAGAAAGGCCGCCACGATGGCGTCTTCTTTGGTGGTGAAGGTCTGCGACGTATCGACCGTGGGGGGTCGACCGCGTTCTGCGTGCAACCGGGCCAAGTAATACGTCTCGTAGGACGGCGCAGCGTAGGCGAAAGTCCGTCCTTCGATGGGCGCCATCCGCATGAAGTTCAGCAGATGTCGGAGCTCAAGAGATCGTGGGTGCCTGCCGATGACATCGCCGCGGAACTCCTCGACTGTCTCGGGTCCGACTGCAGCGCGCAGAGCAGCGCGCCGGCGTTCGTCGAACCGGTGCCGGATCTCTAGGCTGCGGTCTTCGATGTCTGTTTGTCCCGTTATCGGCATCGGATCGTCGTCCCTTCTTCTGAGTTCCTGGACGTCACTTGTACTTTCCGATGGCTTCGTCACATGTTGCGAGGTTTCCCTTGGTCACGGTGGTGGCGTCCAACGTTGTCGCCTTCTCCACGTCGCCGCCCTTGAGTAGGTTGACAGTCACCTCTGCCCCCGTCCGGCCCAATGCGAATGGGTCCCAGAGCGTGGTGGCGTACTGCTTGCCGGACTCGATGTTGCGGTATCCCAGAGGGTCACAGTCGGCGCCGACGGCAATGTAGTCGCGTCCGGCGATGGTGCCCGACCGCTCGCCCGCGAGCATGGCGCCGTCGAGCATGACGTCGGAATGTGCGAACACTCCGACGATGTTGTCGGCGGCGTACCGCGAGAACATCTGCGCCGCCACGGTGGTGGCCTCGGTGCCGTCCCAGTTGGCAGTCATGGACGAAACGATTGTCAGACCTGGCGCGATCTGTGCGAGTGTCTCTTCGAAGCCTTTTTTGCGTGAGATCGTTGTCGCGCCGCCGGGAGAGCCTTCGATCTGCAAGACGGCGCCTTGAATTGGCATTCCTTGCGCGGTGAGGCCGTCGACTATTGCTTGCGCGCTGCTCGCCCCGATCCGTTCTTCGTTGTATCCCCAGAATGCGTCGTACAGAGCGTCATCATCGGTGGCGGGCTGGTAGATACCAACGACGATTTTGGTGTCCGGAGACTGTTGGCGGGCACGTGCATACGCGGGAATCAAGGAGGTCGTGTCGGTCGGCCAGAGCACGATCGCTGCGGGTTTGGTGCTCAGCGCCTGATTGAACTTCTGCATCTGATCGGCACCGGCACCGTAATCGCTGTACTCGGTCGTAACCTTCAGGCCTGCGGCCTGAAGGTCTTCAGTGATTGTGTCAGCGAAATTGGACTGTGTCGGATTGGACCGCGTGAGCGTGAGTACGTACGCAGCTTGTCCGGCCACCTCTCCGGACGAGCCGCCACCAGCCGGATTGGTTTCGCCGGCTGATGAGCATCCGCTGACCGTAAGTACCAGCGCCAACGTCGCAGCAGTGGTCATCCGCAGTCGTTTCATTTGTCTCCTCCGTCGGAATGGATTGGCTCCGCTGCCGTTGCTGCGGACATGGTTTCGTAGTCGCGGATCACGAGTCGGTCAGAGCCGCGTTGCACCAGACGGCGTAGCGGGCGGTCGCAGATGACCACGGCGATCAGCACGACACCGTTGACCAGCTGAATCGTCGCGGACGCGACGCCGGCGAGGCTGAGACCGTTGTTGAGGATGGCCAGAAGCAGCGCCCCGCCCACTGCGCCGACCAGTGACCCGCGCCCACCGGTGAGGGCGACGCCTCCCACGAGGACCGCAGTGGCTGCTTGCAGGAGATAGGCATTGTTGGGACCGGGCTGTCCGGTGGCCAGGGCGACACCTTCGAGCGCGCCGCCGATCCCGGAGAAGCCGGCACAGACGAGGAACGCGCCCACCACACTCCAGGACACGGGTAGCCCTGAGGAGCGTGCGCGGTTCCCATCGCTGCCGATGGCGTACAGAAATCGACCCCACCACGCCCGCTTGACGGCCAGGACCAGAATCGCCACCAGTCCGAGTTGCATTAGGGATTGCAGGGATAACGCGCCCAGGATGGGCTCGGTCAGTCGGAGTCCAGGGACGTAGTCGGTCATGGTTACGATGTTGTTGCCGGTGACCAGGTAGCCGAGGCCGATGCCCAGCATCATGGTGGCGACCGTGACGGCCAGTGATGCGATACGCGCCACCCCGGTGGCGAGACCGTTGATCAATCCGATCATGAGAGCCAGGCCCACGCCGAGTGCGATGCTGATGGGCAGGCCGAGCTCGTCGGCGTATTGGACGGTGACGAGCCCGGCCAGGGGGAAGGTTGCAGCGATCGAGAGGTCGAATTCGCCGGCGATCATGACGATGGCCAGACCGGCCGATATCAGAGCCAGAGTTGCGAAAATCTGTATCAGTGCATAGAGGTTTCCGAGGCTGGAGAAGCCCGGGACCGCACACGTGCAGGCGAGGTAGGCGACGGCGGCGATCAGCCAGGTGAGCAGTGTCCGTGCACCCCAATATGTGGAGCGGGTGAGGGAGTTGATCATCGTGCGCTCTTTGCTTTGAGCAGTCCGGACATCAACACGACGACCAAGATCAGAGCGCCCTCGGTGACCAGCTGCATCTCATAGCTGAGGCCGGCGAGGGCGGCAACATTGTTCAGCAGCCCGGCGAACACCGCGCCGATGGCTGCGCCGAGGGGGGTGCCGATTCCGCCAGTGATTGCGACACCACCCACGACGACGGCGACGATGGCGTCGAAACCGAAGCTGGCTCCCGACATCAGCTGTCCCTGGTTGGACTGCGCCGCCAGCAAGGCGCCCGCCAGCCCGGTGGTCGCTCCGGATATCACAAACGCTGCCGTGATGATCATGGTGCGTCGATAGCCCGACAGCAGGCTCGCACGTTCGCTGAGACCAAACAGCGTCAGCTGCCTGCCGAACACAGTCCGGCGCATTAACCACAGCAGCGCGAGAGTGAGCGCAACGAACACGGCCGTCTGAAACGGAAGCACGCCGAAGACATTCATGTTCAACACGCTGTTGTCGCCGGTGCCCAGCACAGACTGCCCGTTGGTCCACAGCTGTCCCAACCCGACGAGGATGGCCGCAGAGGCGATCGTGACGATGATCGGGTCAGCCTCGAATCGGCCGATCACGACGCCCTGGATGGCACCGACAGCGGCGCCTAGAGCGACAGTGAGCAGTGCCGAAGCCGTGGCGCCGAGGTAGTTGGTGGAGGCGAAAGCAATGGTGCACAGCGCTACCAGAGCTGGAATCGACAGCGAGAATACCTGTCCGGCTATGGTGATGAAGCTCAAACCCACTGCGATGATGCCGATCAGCGACACCGACAGGCACAGGCCGCGGATGTTGGATGCGGTGGGGAAGGCGTCAATGGTGAAGGTGGCGACCAGCGCGAGGCTGATGGTGGCGATCGTGACCATGCGGGTCGCGGTGGCGTTGCGCCGCTGCCCGCGTAGCGACGATCTGAGTTCTGTGAACGTCATGCGGGTTCTCCGTGCAGGATCTCGGTGATCAGGGTGGCGTCGCTGGTTTCGTCGATTCGGTGGCTGCCGACTGTCTTTCCGCGGTACATGGTGACGGCGCGGTCAGCGAGTTCGCGGATCTCGAGGATGTCGGTGCTGTAGACCACGACGAGCACGTGCTCGCCGGCCAAATGACGGACTGTTTGGTAGATCTCAGCCCTGGCACCGACGTCGACACCGCGAGTGGGCTCGCTCATCAGCAGCAGACATGGTTGCATGGCGAGTGCGCGGGCGATAGCGACTTTCTGTTGGTTGCCACCACTGAAGGCAGACACATTCTCTTTCAACCGCTCGGGGTTGAATCGGACGCCGTCGGCTCCGACGCGGGCGAGTTCACGTTCACGTTTGTGACGAATCAGTTTCCTCGAACTGACGCGGTTGAGCGCACTCGACGAGATATTGGTTGTCACTGCGGCATCGAGGAACACACCCTCGTTGGCACGATCGGCGGGCACGTAGCCGATGCCGCTTCGCTGGGTGGCGACGCGCGAGGACACTGTCAGGGGTTTGCTGCGTAGGGTGATCGCACCGCGTTGCGGAGGCAGGAATCCGGCGAGGCTGCGCACCACGTCGTCGGCGCCGGATCCGACTTGACCGAAGAGTGCGAGTATTTCGCCGTCGTGCGCAGTGAGACTCACGTCCTCGTAACGGCCTTGAACGGTCAGGGCCGTCAGTACGAGCGCGTTCTCAGGATCCCGCTCGTCCTTCGCCACCGAATCTCTGACCGCGGCCTGGTGAGCATCACCAAGCATGTGGTCGACGATTGTATTGAGGGTGAACTCGGTGCGAGGGCCGCTGGCCGCGATCCGGCCTGACCGCAGGATGGTCACATGGTCGGCTAGTTCCATGACTTCGGCCAGCCGGTGGGTAATGTAGAGGACTGCGTGTCCGGCGGCCGCGAGCTTCTTGGTCACCGTGTGCACTCTGCGAATCTCGATGTCGGACAGCGTCGCTGTAGGTTCATCGAGAATGAGGACCTGTGCTTTGCGGATGAGTCCGCGGGCTAGTTCCAGGAGTTGCTGTTGTGCTAGCGAGAGGGTTTCGACAGGCCTGTCAAGGTGGATGTCGGCCAGGCCGGCTGAATCGAGTGCAGACCGAGCGCGCTCGCGCAGACGGCGGTAGGGAATCCACATGCGATTCGAGCGACCGGCGAGTGCCAGATTATCGAGCACCGACAGTTGCGGCACGACGGACAGCTCTTGGAAGACCATCGCCACGTCGCGGTTGTCGTGCGCGTCACCCGTCACCTGTCCGGTTGTGGCAGGGATGATTCCGGCCAATATCTTGACCAGAGTGCTTTTTCCCGCTCCGTTCTCGCCGAGCAGAGCGTGTATCTCGCCTGATCGGAATTCGACGTCGATGCTGTGAAGAACCGATACATCGCCATACTTCTTCGTCACGGACTGCGCGGCCAACAGCACCGACTCTGTGGTCGGGGACTCGATCGGCAAGTGCTGTAATGGCGACACGAATGCTGGCTCCTTCGGAGAGGGCGGAATCCTCTTTGTCGCAATGTCTGGATTGCTTGTGCAGTGACTGCACATGGTGGGTCGCCGGCTGCAGGCACAGATTCCCCTGCAGTGCAGGACATGTGGTTCATATCTGTGGCGGGAGCGCCGAGTGCCTCGACGCCCACCGCGCCCATCGTGTGGAACGACCTAAACGCGGTCGCCCAGTGTCGAATTCAACTGCTCGTAGCGTTGCGGCGACCGGGCTTTGATGATGTACGCGCCGATGACTCCGATAGCCAGCGACGCGAACAGCATTGCGGTGAAGATTGTCTGTAGCCAGCCGCCACCACCGAGCAGCACGTCCATTCCGGTGACTGCATACCAGAGGAACGGCATCAAACCTGCGATGCCCAGCAGTGGTGCGATGAAGGTGTTCCACGGCCGCTTGTCGACGTTGGTGCGGCGGAAGAAGACAAAGATGGCGATGCTGGCGATGGTCTGCAGCAGGATGATTCCTGCAGCCCCGACGCCGGTCCACCAGGTGAATAGGGTGGTGTACGGATCCAAGCCGAAGACGGCGAAGATAGCGACCACAATGGCGACCATGCCGATTTGGACGTAGCAGGCAAGCGCGGGTGACTGGCGGGTGGGATGGGTGGTTCCGAGGCGGGACCAGATGACGCCTTGGCGTCCCAGCGAGTAGAGGTAGCGGGCCACGTTGTTGTGGAAGGTGAGGATGGCCGCGAACAGGCTGGTGATCACCAACAATTGGAAGGCCTCGGTTCCCAAGCGTCCGAGTACGCTGTCGCTGACTGCGAACACCAGGTTGCCGCCCTCGGTTTCGGCTAGGGCGGTGATGTTGCCGATTCCGACGGAGTTGACGATGAGGAAGGCGGTGACGGCGTAGAAGACGCCCATGAAGATGACGGCCGCGTAGGTGGCGCGTGGCACGGTCCGTTTGGGGTCCTTGGCTTCCTCGCCGTAGATGGCGGTGCCCTCGAATCCGATGAAGGAGGCGTGGGCGAACATCAGCGCCACGCCGATGGCACCGGCGAAGACCGCGGACGGTGCGAATGGCTCGAACGAGTAGTCGCTGATCGGTGTCGGGGAGTTGAACAGGATGCCGATGTTGAGGATCAGGATGATCGCGGTCTCCAGCGTGAGGAGTACGGCAAGCACCCGCGCGCCGGCATGGATCTGTCGCACCCCGAGAAATAACGATGCCGCCATTGCGATGAAGGAGAACACCCACCACGGAACGTTGGTGCCGCTGTGCTTCGAGACGAATTCTGCTGCGTAGTAACCGAACCCGCCGATGACGCCGAGTTGGATCGCGTTGTAGGCGAAGATCGCCAGCGACGCAGATCCGAGCCCCAGTGGTCGGCCGAGGCCGCGCGTGATGAACGCGTAGAAGGCGCCGGCGTTGGTGATGTGCTTGCTCATGGCGACGTAGCCGACCGCGAAGATGGTCAGTACAACGGCAACCACCACGAAGGCGCCGGCGATGCCGATCCCGTTACCGGAGCCGATGATGACCGGGAAGAGGGCCACCACGACCGTCAAGGGTGCGGCGGCGGCAACGACGAAGAAGACAATGCCGAGGACGCCGATCTGGTTGCGCGCCAGCCCTACTGAGCCATCAGGCGACTCTTTGGTGGTTGCCAGCGGTCGGGGTTCGTCTTGATGAAGCATGGCGGTCCTTCGTCCTACGTTAGCGGGTGGTTTTACTGCGGGCGGCGAACTTGACGACCCTGCGCAACGCCGGGCTGGTCGCAACGGTGTAGCCGAGCTTCTTGCCGGCTTTCGTGTCCATCACTGTCTCCATGGCGCGGTCGACGACGCGCGCCTTCGGTGCCGGTCCGACGCGTTGCGCAGTCGGAGCGGGCGTGCCATTGAGGTCTGCGATGACGACTTGGGCGGCGTTGTGCCCGTTGGCACCCATCACACCGCCGCCGGGGTGGGTCCCCGAGCCGCACAGGTAGTAGTTGCCCACGGTGGTGCGGTAGTCGGCCAGCTCTGGCGTCGGCCGGTTGTTGAACAACTGGTCGAAGAACATGGCGCCGTGGAAGATGTTGCCGCCAGTCAGCCCGTAATCACGCTCGAGATCTTTCGGCGTGATGATGACCCGCTCAAGAATGTGCCCCCGCAGGTTCGGGGCGTAGCGGAACAACACCTCGAGCACGCGGTCGGCCCATTCGTCGCGGAACGCGTCCCAGTCGGTGCCGGCCAGCTCAAACGGAAGCTGTTGCACGCCAAGCGTCATAGTGTGCTTGCCCGCGGGAGCCAAGGTGTCGTCGTGGGTCGATTGGATGACGGCCTCGATGACGAAATCGTCGGGGATCTCACCACGACGCTCGGCCTCCCAGGCGCGTTCGAAGTTTTCGATGGATGCGCCGAGAATCGCTTGGGCCTGATGCTGCGGACCGAACTCGCCTGCAGGGAAGCCGATGTAGTCGGGCAGCTCGTCGATCAGCAGGTGGATGCGGGCCATCGATCCGCGGGCATCGTAATCCTGGAGTTTCTGCGTGAGCTTGGCGTCGATGGCGCCTGCAGGCAGCAGATGGAGCATGGAGCGTTGCGGGTCGGCGTTGGAGATCACGGTGCGCGCCGAGATGACCTCCCCGTTGCGCAGCTTGACGCCGGTTGCCTGGCCCTTGGTGAGTACGACCTGTTCGACTGGTGACTTCAGTCTGATCTCGGCGCCGTGGGCTTCGGCGCTGCGGGCCATCGCCTGCGTGATGCCACCCATTCCCCCTTTCACGAAGCCCCACTGGCCGAGCGTGCCCTTGAACTCGCCCACGGAGTGGTGGCCGTAGACGTAGCCGGTGCCCGGCGTCGATGGCCCGCCCCATACCGAGATCATTCCGAAGAAGGTGAAAAGACCCTTGATGTGCTCGTTTTCGAAGTATCGGTCCAGCAGGTCCTTCGTCGAGAGCAGCACCATCTCGTTGAAGAGATCTTCGGCGCCGGCGGCTTCGAACGCAGCCAAGACCTGGGAGCGACTAGGTGCAGGCGACATCAGGAACGGCGTCAAGATGGAGGCAAACTTCTTGACCCGCAGCCCGAAGTCCAGAAACGCACCGGCGTCGTCTTTGGAGAACTTCTCGATTTCTTTGAGCGTCTTGTCCATGTCTTTCCACATGAACAGGTGGCTGCCGTCGGGAAAGATGCTGATCTCGTTGGCCTCGGTCTGGTACATCTCCAGGCCGTATCGCTCAAGTTCGAGGTCGGCAATGATCTCTGGGCGGAGCAGGCTGGCGATGAATGCGCACGACGACCACGTGGCACCGGGGATCAGTTCTTCGCTCGTACATGCGCCGCCGACGACGTCGCGAGCCTCGACGACAAGAACCTTCTTGCCCGCTCGGGCCAGGTATCCGGCGGTGATCAGGCCGTTGTGTCCGGCACCGATGACGATCGCGTCGTAGGTGTTGGTGGTGCTCATTGAAGCTCTCCAGGGATGACGTTGGTGAAGTACGTGCGGACGGTGGTCGGGTCAACGAGTTCGTTGAAGCCGTCGGTGACGGGCTTCATCGTCGGGTGGGTGTCTCGCAGCCGCTCCCATGCCGCCCAGTCACTGACCTCCATGACTTCGAGGATGTCCGCAGGAGCCCCATCGGGTGCCTCGTTGACTCGAAACGCTTCGAACCGGCGAACAATGTCGCCGTGGGCCAGGCACGTTGGCCGGTCGATCTCGGTGGAGAAGCGCTCGAAGTCCGCCGGGTCCACGCCGGGCAGCATCGAGAACAGGTTGACCGCTACTACGGAGCGGCTGGGGGCAGTCATCCAATAACTCCAAACATGTTGTGATGCAGGACTTGTGATCAGGACTCAAGGTTGATCATGATGTGCTTGATCTCGGTGTATTCCTCGACTGAGTAAATCGACATGTCGTTGCCGTGGCCGGACTGTTTGAAGCCGCCGTGCGGCATTTCGGACACGATCGGCAGGTGGTCGTTGATCCAGACCGTGCCGAACTGGAGCTTGCGGGCTGCGCGCATGGCGCGGCCGACATCTCTGGTGAACACCGATGCCGCTAAGCCGTATTCGACGTCGTTGGCCCATGCAAACGCCTGTTCCTCGTCGCTGAACCGGGTGGTGGTGACGACTGGGCCGAAGACTTCTCTTTGGACGATCTCGGAGTCTTGGGCGGCGTCGACCACCAGCGAAGGCTTGTACCAGAAGCCGGGTCCGTTGCCGAGTCCGCCGACGGCGAGCGTGGCTGGTCCGGTGGCGACCGCACGATCGACGAAGCCCGCCACGCGGTCGCGCTGGCGTTGGGAGATCACCGGGCCCATCTCGGTGGACTCGAGTTCGGGTTGACCCATGGCGACCTTGGATACGGCACGGGTGAGTTCGGAGACGAATTCATCGTAGATTCCGTCGGCGATGTACACGCGCGAGGCGGCCATGCAGTCCTGGCCGGAGTTTCCGTAGCCGCCTTCGCAGATCTTGGTGATCGCCAACTCGGCGTCGCAGTCATCGAACACCAAAACCGGAGCCTTACCGCCCAATTCGAGATGCAGGCGCTTGAGGTTGTCGGCACCGGCGCGAGCCACCACCTTGCCGGTTGCCGTGTCGCCGGTGAGTGAGCTCATCCGCACCCGGGGGTGCGAGGTCAGCGCAGCGCCGACGGTGTCGCCGTGGCCGGTCACGACGTTGAAGACACCGGGCGGGAAGAGGTCGGCCGCCAGTTCGGCCAATCGCAGTGTGGAAAGGGGAGTCTGCTCACTGGGCTTGAGTACCAATGTATTTCCGGTCATCAAGGCCGGGCAGATCTTCCAGATTGCCATGACGAGTGGGAAATTCCAGGGTGCGACGCTGCCCACCACGCCGAGCGGATCTCGTCGGATGATGCTGGTGTGGGTGGGGGAGTATTCGCCGGCGGCGCGACCCTCCAACACCCGGGCGGCGCCGGCGAAGAATCGCATGTTGTCGACGCCGAAGGGAACCTCGTCGCGGGCCACGGCAATGGGTTTGCCCACGTTCGTGGATTCGAGCTGGGCAAACTCTTCTGCGTGGGCTTCCAGTCGGTCGGCCAGTTTCAGCAGAAGTTCCGCCCGCTTTCCCGGGGTGGTGGCTGCCCAGTCATCGAAGGCTTTTTCGGCCGCGGATACTGCGCGGTCCACGTCGATGGCATCACCGAGGGGAACGGTCGCGATCTGTTCGTCAGTGGCGGGGTTGATGACCGCCTCGGTCGCTCCGCTCGCGGCGGGTGCATGGTCGCCCGCGATGTACATGAGATGGCTGTCTGCCATGGTGGGGTTTCTCCAGACTGGTGCCGGCGATCGAAAGAAGGTCGCGGCGTTCGTGTCCAAGTGTTGAACAGTTGACATGATGGACTTAAGCACAGGAGCAACATGTGCGCAAGACAACAGAGCGAACTGTGGGCAGACGAGTCGTCAGCTGGGTTGGCGATGTGGCTGCGGATGGCATCGCCGCGGCAGCAATCTGCGCGTCTGCGGGGCGAAGCAACGCTGCCAGGGCACGCTGCACTGCCGGCGCAGCCGTGCGCTTTCACGCACTGCCCCGCCCGGATGGGCGCCTCTAACCAGCGGTACGAATGGCCAGAATCTTGCGTACCTCGTCGCGGTTCTCGGTGATGATCTCGGCGATCGTGGTTCGCGCCAACTCGGGATCGCGGGACGCAAAGGCGGTGACAATGCGCTGATGTTCCTCTTCGAGAGTGGAGCCGCTCTCGTACTCATGGTGTTCCAGGGACAGTATGAGAAGGAAGTAGCGAAGGTCGCCAAGCAGCTCGTCGTAGAACTTGTTCAACCGCGGACTATTCATCAAACCCACGATCGCACGGTGAATGTCCAGGTCTTTCTCCACGATCGTGCGTGGATCCTCGGTCAGCATCGCGTCCTTGAGGGCTTCCATCGCCGCGTTGAGCTTCGTCAGATCCGTGTCGTACCCCACTGAAGCCGCTGCGGCCGTCTCGAGATGCAGACGCGCGCGATAGATGTCGAGGACCTCCTCGTCGGAGGGATCCCATACCGCCAGGCCACGGTTGAAGACATACCGCACCAGACCCGTCCCCTGCAGCAGGCGAACGGCTTCACGCACTGTATTGCGCGAGATGTTGAGCTGATCGGCGATCACGCTCTCCCTGATGCGCTCGCCCGGCTTGAGTTCTCCTTCGAGAATCATGTCCATCAATCCATCGGCGATTTGTTGCGCACTACTGCGTCCGACGATGCGGATGCGATCTGCCACAGACATAGCGACAGGGTACAACTGTTCAACAGCGAGTATGAGTAGGACGCTGCGGAACGACGGTATCTAGACTCGTCTGCTCTAATGTTCTACAGTTGATCCGCCGGGCCGCGACCCGGACAGCCGATTGAGTTGTCGCTCACGCAGCACGCATCGCCAGCGGTGACGTGTCCCCCGATCGCAAAGGACTTAGATCTCGGATGCCGAACGCCGCCGATAGCCGCCTAGGAGCGTGGCAACGCTCGAAGCGGTCCGTACTTGTGCAGGCGCCGACGCCGTGATCACGTTGTCGGATGAGCTTGCGCAGATCGCCAGGGAGAGCGCGCTCGAGTCAAATGCCGGGAAGTTTCCCGAATGGCAGGTTGTAGCCGAACTCAGCCGTCAGTACGGCCTGACAGGCGAGCTCACTCGCATTCCTACGGAGAAGGATGACACGTTCCGTCTTGCCGCCACCGGCGGCCACTTCCTCGTCAAGATATCTCCAGCTACGGAGAGGACGCAGACGGTCAACCTCCAGTGTGCGGTCATGTTGCATCTGGAGAACTCCGCCCAGGCGATCCCGGCCCAGCGGTTGATTCGCGGCATGCGTGGCCAGGTGGAGTCTGTCGTCATCGACCCCGGCGGCAACGTGCGCGTCATGCGCGTGCTCAGCTATCTCGAGGGTGATCTCATGGCGAAGGTGAAGCCGACTCCTGCTCAATTCGCCGGTGTCGGAGCCATGTTGGCCCGCATGGACTCCGCGCTGACAGACTTTCGCCACCAGGATGAGTCACGGTTGCTCATTTGGGACCTGAAGAACTTCCTGCACCTGCGACCTCTGCTGGAGCTGGTCACCGACCGCGACGATATCGCCATGGCGACATGGATATTCAACCAGTTCGAGGCTGTTGTCACGCCCCGTCTGGAGACGCTCGAAACCCAAATGATCCACGGTGATTTCAGTCCCTTCAACGTCGTTGTCGATCCGCTGTCGGACGGGTTCGTGACGGGGATCATCGACTTCGGCGACGTGGTACGCAGCCCTGTGATATTCGAACTTGCTGTCGCCGTGGCGAACCAGATCGGCGTAGACGAGCAGCGGCCGTGGGACAACGCTCTGCACATCGTGAGCGGGTATCGCGCGGTGAGACCGTTGGCCGACCACGACGTCCAGCTGCTGGCGATCGCCGGCCCCGCACGGCTTCTTCTGCGCGCTTTGGTTTTCGGCTGGCGCGCCCACGTCCATCCAGACAGCCGTGATTACGGATTGTCGCACTCGGCACTCGATTGGACCAGACTGCGCAGCGCGTTATCGGTGGCCAAATCCACCGTCGAAGCGTCGCTGGTGAAGGCCGGTACAACGACGTCCATGACAGGAAAGGACTGACAATGACCAAGGCTGTCGCGTCTAAGGCGTCCGAACCCATGGTGAACGGTTTCGACACGTCGCGCATCGACGAGTTGCCGCCGCGCACCCGCGAACAGGTTGGCGCCCGGGAACGTCTTCTCGGACCCGGCTACCGGCTCTTCTACGAGGACCCGGTCGAAATCGTGCGTGGCGCGGGCACGCTGCTGTACGACGCTGAGGGGAACGACTACCTCGACGTGTACAACAACGTGACAAGTGTCGGCCACTGCCATCCCTACGTCGTCGAGGCGATACATCGTCAACTCTCGACACTGAATACCAACACCCGGTACATCCAGCAGTCGATCCTGAGCTACAGCGAGCAGTTCCTGGGCACCATGCCAGCCGAACTTGGTCATGTCATGTACACCTGCACCGGCTCCGAGGCCAACGATCTCGCCATGCGAGTGGCCCGGTACTACACCGGAGGCGAAGGCATCATCGTCACGTCCGGCGCCTATCACGGACTCACCTCAGACGTGTCCGCGTTTTCGCCATCACTGGGTGTCGGCGTTCCGCTGGGGCCGCACGTGCGCACAATCAGCGCCCCCGATCGTCTCCGCCATGGCGGTGATGAGAACGTGATCGACCTCATGCGCCGAGAGATCCGAGAGGCCATCTCCGACTTGCAACGCCACGGTTTTGGGGTGGCGGCGTTCATCGCGGACATGATCTTCTCCTCCGACGGCATCTATGCCGATCCTGCGGGCTTCCTCCAGCCGGTCATCGACGAGGTCCACAAGGCCGGCGGGTTGTTCATCGCTGACGAGGTGCAACCGGGCTTCGGGCGTACGGGCCAGCACTGGTGGGGCTTTCAGCGACACGGTGTGGTTCCCGACATCATGACGACCGGGAAGCCGATGGGCAACGGTATTCCCATCGCGGCAGCCGCCTTCCGTCCGGAGCTGCTCGTCGAGTTCGGGCGCAACATCCGGTATTTCAACACTTTCGGCGGTAACTCGGTATCTATCGCAGCCGCGCAGGCAGTGCTCGATGTGATCAACGACGAAGCCCTCATCGACAATGCCGACAAAGTCGGCACCTACATCCAGACCGAAATTGCCAAACTGGCCGGCGGCTACGAACAGATCGCCGAGGTGCGCGGTGCGGGTTTGTTCGTCGGTGTGGACATCGTGACCGACCGGGACTCGCTAACTCCCGATGGCGAGGCGACGTTGCGAGTGGTCAATCACATGCGCCGGCGACGCATTCTGATCTCCGCCTCAGGTCCACGCGGCAGTGTCCTCAAAGTCCGCCCGCCGCTGCCGTTCTCGATCAGCGATGCGGACCGGATGCTGGAGAATCTCGCCGTCGTTCTCGCCGAGGAACTTCATTGAACGGTGAAGGCTCGGCCCGGCTCGGCCCGTGCGGACGGCGCAGCCGGTGACGGCGGTACGACACGGTGCCGAAACCATCGACCTGCTCGCGGCCAGCGGCGTCGAGATCGACACCAGCGGTCGGCGCCTTGCCGAGTACAGCTACGACGCATCGAACTACCGGGTCGCGCCGCTAGCCGTCGCGTTTCCGCGCGACTCCCGCGAAGTCAGCCGTCTCATGGCGACGTGCCATCGGGCGGGTGTGCCCATCATCGCCCGAGGCGGCGGAACGTCGATGGCAGGCAATGCGATCGGTAGCGGCGTAGTGATCGATCTGTCGCGGTACATGGGCGCTGTCGTGTCGATCGACGCCGCGAGCCGAACTGCCGTCGTCGAGCCGGGAGCCATTCTGGCCGATCTCGCCGAAGACGTCCAGCGCGCCACGGGCAACCGGCTGACCTTTGCCCCGGATCCCTCAAGTAAGAACCGCGCCACCGTCGGAGGATCAATAGGCAACGACGCGTGCGGAAATCACTCCGTTCGCTACGGTCGCACCGGCGACCATGTGGTGTCACTCGACGTGGTACTCGCCGACGGAACCCGCCTCACTGCCACCCGCACCGCGCTGCGGGCGACCGATCCCAAAGATGCGGTTGCCGCTGCGCGGGCCAGCGACCTGTCGGCCGGGCTCCGGGCTCTAGCCGCTGAGTACATGCCGCAGTTCCGTCTGGAACTGGGTCGCATTCCCCGGCAGGTGTCGGGCTTTCATCTGGCGAATCTCCTACCGGAGAACGGCTTCGATGTCGCGCGCGCACTCGTCGGCAGCGAAGGGACGTGCGCGATCGTGGTGGGTGCCACCGTACGGCTGGTCGAGGTGCCGCCGTCGGCGCTACTGATGATCGTGGCCTATGACGACATCGTCGACGCCGCACGCGACGTCACGACGATCCTGCAGTACTCGCCGGCCGCGATCGAAGGCATTGACGAGCAGATCGTGGCGACGATGAGGGCTCGGCGCGGCCAGGACTCGGTTGCTGAGCTGCCCGCCGGGCGAGCCTGGCTCTACGTCGATCTCGACGGCGACGACGAAGCCGTCGTTGCGGCGCAGGCGAAGAAGCTTCGAGAGGACCTGAGGGCGAACGGGCGCGCCCTCGACTGCCGCGAAGTTCGCGATCCTGCTGAGCGCAAGAAGCTATGGCGCGTTCGTGAAGATGGGGCAGGGCTGTCATCGCGGCTGGAGTTACCCGACGGGTCGAGCGTCACCTCGTGGCCGGGCTGGGAGGACTCAGCGGTCGCTCCAGAGGATCTCGCCGACTACCTTGCCGACTTTCGGCTGCTGCTTGAGCGGTTTCACCTCATCGGTGTCATGTATGGCCACTTCGGGGCCGGGTGCATGCACATCCGCATCACGTTCGACCAGAAAACCTCCGAGGGACGTAAGGTGATGTCGGCCTTCCTCACCGCGGCCGCACGCCTGGTCGTCAAGCACGGCGGAACACTGTCCGGAGAACACGGGGACGGCAGGGCTCGCTCCTATCTTCTGCCCGAAATGTATTCCCCGACCATGATGGAAGCCTTTGCCAAGTTCAAGCATCTCTTCGACCCCACGAACATTCTGAACCCTGGCGTGATCGTCGATCCGGCGCCGGTCACCGAGCAGCTGGCCCTGGCCGACATTCCACCGCTGCCGTGGCAGACGACGTTTGTTCTGCACGATGCGAACGGGAGCGGGACCGGAGCGTTCGCCGAAGCCGTTCAGCGCTGTATCGGCGTGGGGCGGTGCCGATCCCATGGCAGTGGGGTGATGTGCCCCAGTTATCGCGCCACCGGCGATGAGAAGGACTCCACTCGCGCACGCGCCCGTGTGCTTCAGGACATGATTCGCGGCGCAACCAGCGTGGAGCAGGGCTGGGCTTCTGAGGATGTGCGTGAGGCACTGGATTTATGCCTCTCGTGCAAGGCCTGCTCCTCGGACTGCCCGACGGGTGTGGACATGGCGACATACAAGGCCGAATTCTTCGATCACCACTACCGCGGACGGATCCGCCCAATGGCGCATTACTCGCTGGGCTGGTTGCCTCGCTGGTTGGCAGTCACGTCGCGGGTGGCGCCGCTCGTCAACGGTGTCCTGGCAACTCCGCTGCGTCCGGTCGGTCTGCGTCTTGGTGGTCTGACCACCGAACGGACACTTCCGCGCTTCGCTTCCAAGCGTCAGCTCGGCCGCGAGTTGACGTCCAACCAGACGGGGCAGCGCGATGTGGTGCTCGTCGTGGACTCCTTCACCAAGGGGTTCCGGCCTGAGGTCGCCGGGGCCGCCCTTCGGGTCGTCGAGGACTCCGGACATCGTGCGGACGTCCGCACCGATATCTGTTGCGGATTGACCTGGATCTCCACCGGTCAACTCCGACAGGCGCGAAAACGTCTGGTCCACACTGCTGCTGCTCTCGATGACGGTTCGGAGCGTCCCATCATCGTCACCGAGCCGAGTTGTGCAGCAGCTCTGCGCAAAGACCTGCCCGAACTCGTCGACACGGCTGCCGCGCAGCGGGTGGCACGACGCGTCCGAAGCTTCGCCGAACAGGTCAGTGCACAATGCGACCGCGGCTGGACACCACGCGCGACGCTGCCGTCCTCTGTCACCGTGCAGACCCACTGTCACGAGTACGCCGTGTTTGGTGCTGCAACGCAGCGGCGTGCGCTGGAGGCGGCCGGAATCGCGAACGTCCGCGAGGCGACCGGGTGCTGCGGTGTGGCCGGCAACTTCGGCTTTGAGCGCCAACACTTTGACGTCAGCATGGCCGTCGCCGAGCAGGCCCTCGCGCCGGCCTTGCGGGCTGACCCGGACGCCGTCGTGCTCACCGACGGGTTCAGCTGCCACATGCAGGCCCGGCAACTCACTGACAACCCCGCGCCGAATGCTTCCTCACATCTGGCGCAGATCCTTGACCCCCGTATCGCACAGGAGCTACTCGAATGACCGCACCGACGACCAGTCCCTGCCCGACCGCCCTCCGCACCGGGATCGCGTCGATTCCCACCGGGCTGTTGATCGGGGGGCGCTGGCGTGAAGCCGTCGGCGGCAAGGTCTTCGAGGTCGAGAATCCCGCTACGGGTGAAGTGCTCGCCGCCGTCGCCGACGCCAGCCCTGCCGACGGGGACGCCGCGCTGGCGGCTGCGGTGGCCGCGCAACCATCCTGGGCGCGCACTGCACCGCGGCAGCGGAGTGAGATCTTGCGCCGCGCCTACGATTTGGTGATGGCCCGGCAGGATTGGCTGGCAGAGGTGATGACGTCGGAGATGGGTAAACCGCTCGCCGAGGCCAGAGGTGAAGTGGCCTACGCTGCTGAGTTCCTCCGGTGGTTCTCCGAGGAAGCCGTCCGCATATCCGGTGATCACACGACCACCGGAGATGGGGCGAACCGAATCATCGTGACCCGCGAACCGGTCGGACCCTGCGTCCTCATCACTCCGTGGAATTTTCCCTTGGCCATGGGGACCCGCAAGATCGCGCCAGCGGTAGCCGCCGGGTGCACCATGGTTCTCAAGCCTGCACCTCAAACCCCGCTGACCTCGTTGGCCCTGGCCGTGATCCTGCAGGAAAGTGGACTCCCCGAGGGTGTTCTGAATGTCGTGAACACCACTGATGCGGCAGCCGTGGTGGAGCGCTGGATGGCGAGCGGCAAAGCCCGCAAAGTGAGTTTCACCGGCTCCACCGGAGTAGGCAAGGTCCTCCTGCGACAAGCGGCCGAGACGGTGATGCGTTCCTCCATGGAACTGGGCGGGAACGCACCGTTCATAGTGTGCGCCGACGCCGATCTCGACACCGCCGTCGACGGTGCCATGGCAGCCAAGATGCGCAACATGGGTGAGGCATGCACGGCAGCGAACCGGATGTACGTTCACCGCGACATTGCTGCTGCGTTCTCCCAACGGCTCGCGGCACGGATGGCAGCGCTGAAGGTGGGCAACGGACTGGACGACGAAACCGAGGTGGGACCGCTGATCGACGCCGCCGGCCGCGCGAAAGTGCAACGGCTCGTTGACGATGCGTTGCAGCGTGGCGCAACCGCGCTCACGGGCGGCCGACTACCGGACGGGCCCGGATACTTCTATCCGCCGACCGTCCTTGCAGACGTGTCCGGCGACTCCGAACTGATGACCACCGAGGTTTTCGGACCGGTGGCACCGGTCATCCCGTTCGACGACGAAGATGAGGTGATCACGCTCGCCAACGACACCGACTGGGGTTTGGTGGGCTATCTCTTCACCCAGGACATCGACCGAGCATTCGACCTGAGTGAGCGTCTCGAAGTCGGCATGGTGGGTGTAAATACCGGGGTGGTGTCCAACCCGGCAGCGCCTTTCGGTGGGGTGAAGCAGTCCGGCCTCGGGCGTGAAGGCGGGAAAGTCGGTATCGATGAGTTCCTGGAGTACAAATACCTCGCGGTGCCTCGACGCAAGGGTCACTGACGACCGGCGCGATGACCTCACGTGCATGAATTCCGGAGACGAGCCGACGGTCGCCGACTGGAAGGAGGCGACGTACGCAGAGGTGCTGACCGCGCTGACCGTCAACCGTCGCCGGACGGACTTCGTGTTCATCGGGGTAGACGGACGTCGCGAGTCGGGGAAGTCCACCTCGCGACGCGGCGCGGAAATTCTCATCGTCGAAGGTGTTGGCGCGTGCCGAGAACAACTGCATCCGTGGTTCGATGCCGCGGTTTGCAGCGGTGTCGAGCGCGCTACAGCGAGCGCAGGAAGTCCAGCAGTGCCGCGTTGACCTCGTCCGGCCGTTCCTGCGGTAGCCAGTGTCCCGCTCCGGGGTAGATCCGCACGTCCCGCAGACCCGGCACCTCGGCGTGCATCCGGTCCAGAGCCTTCGCCGTGTTGCCACCGATGAGGTCGTGTTCACCGGCGAGGTAGAGGGCGGGTTGTCGGATCGCCGAGCCGAGGAACGGCGCGAGGATGGCAGGCGTCGCGTCGAGGTTGCGGTACCAGTTGAGGCCACCGCGGATGCCGTTGCGGGCGAGTTCGGCGACCCAGATCCGGATGTCGTCCTCGGTGATCCAGCCGGGCAGGGTGGCGGGGGCCGGCAGCTGTTCGATGAAGGTCTCGCCGCGCGGGAAGTGTCCGTCCCAGCCGGACTCGCGCACGCCGTCGGTGACGACGTCTCCGCTGATGCTGTAGAGGAAGCCGCGTAGGAAGGACTCGAGATCGGCGTTGATCTCGGCGTCCGCGACGTCGGGTTCCTGGAAGTACAGCCGGTAGTAGTCGGCGTCGGATGCCTTGGCGCGCATCAGGTCACTGACCGTCAGCCCCTCGGGTAGACATCCCGTCGGCGCCTGGTACGGGACGCTGAGGGCGGCGACGGCCCGGAAGATGTCGGGTCGCATCAGCGCGCAGTACCATGCCACCGGCGCTCCCCAGTCGTGGCCGACGACGACGGCATCCGTCGCGCCGACCGCCGTAACGACGCCCACCACGTCGGCCACCAGGTGCGACAGGGAGTAGGCAGCGACGTCGGCGGGCGCGTCGCTGCGGCCGTAGCCACGCATGTCGAGGGCCACCGCCCGGAAGCCGGCCGCTGCCACCGCGGGCAGCTGATGGCGCCACGAGTACCACGACTCGGGGAAGCCATGGCAGAAGACGACCAGCGGGCCTTCGCCGGCCGAGACCGTGTGCAGGCGGATGCCGTTGACGGTCAGGTCGGCGTGGTCGAACTGGTTCTCGCTCAACGTCATTGCGGCTTCTTCCGGGCGTGGAACTCGTCGGCGTAGAGCTCCTGGAAGTTGGGTTCACCGGTGTGCGCGGTGAGCCCACCGTCGGCGACGAGGTTGGCGCCGGTGATGAAGCTGGCGTCGTCCGATGCGAGGAAGGCAATGACGCTGGCGATCTCGTCGGGCATCCCCACCCGGCCCATCGGGATGTTCCGTTCGTACACCGGCTTCATGTTCGGATGGTCCATCATCCCGCCGGGGTGGCTGTTCACCGGTCCGGGACATACCGCGTTGACGCGAATACCCTGGCGCGCGTGGTCGATTGCCATGTTGCGGGTCAGGTTGACCACCGCTCCCTTGGCCGTGCAGTAGGCGACCAGACCGTAGTTCCCGGCGAGGCCAGAGATCGACGCGGTATTGACGATGTTGCCGCGGGTGGCGGCCAGGTGGGGGATGGCGGCGCGGGAGCCGTAGTAGACGGAGTCGAGGTCGACCGCCATGATGCGGCGCCAGTCGACGGGCTCGACGTCCACGACGGTACCCATGGTGATGGCACCGGCGTTGTTGACCAGGACGTCGAGCTGGCCGAACCGCTCCACCGCGTGCTCGATCATGGCGGTGACCTGCTGCTCGTCGGAGACGTCGGTGACGCGGGTGGCGAGCCGGGCGTCACCGAACTCGTCGGCGAGCCGGGTCAGTCCCTTGGGGTTCACGTCGCACGCGAGCACCGCCGCCCCCTCGGCGAGGAACCTTCGCACGGTGGCGGCGCCGATGCCGTGACCGCCACCGGTCACGACGGCCACCTTGCCTCGGTGTCGGATCTCATCCACGGGCTACCTCCTTCGGTTGTCCCGCGACGCCCGTCACGACGAGTGCGGCCTCGACGATGTGACGGCTGCTCATGCCCAGAAGGTCGGCGGTATAGTCCGGAGATCCGAAGGGCGGGAACACGTCCGGCACGCCAACGGGCCTCACCGGGACAGTAACCCCGCGGCGCGCCAAGGCCTCGGCGACCGCCGAGAACAGGCCGCCGATGACCGAGTGGTTCTCCGCCGTGACCAGCCGGCCGGTGCGGGCGGCCAGGTCGGCGACCGCGTCACCGTCGAAGGGCTTCAGGGTGCTCGCCCGCAGCACGGCCGCATGAACGCCCGATGTGGCCAGGACATCAGCGGCGATGAGCGCTTCGCCGACGCGGTCGCCGCTGGCGATGATGCCGACGTCGGCACCGTCCCGCAGGAGGGCCGCCCTGCCCAGCTCGAACGGCGGCATCTCCACGATGCGTTTCGCGGACGCCCGATTGAACGGTTGCCGAAGATAGACCGGCCCGTCGTAGTCCAGGGCCACCGTGAGTGCCTCCGCCGCTTCGGCCGGATCGGCGGGGTCGATGACGATCATGTTCGGCACGGCCCGCCAGACCGCGAGGTCGTCGATGGCGGTGTGCGACGGCCCGAACGTCGCCGAGATGCCCGGGGTGGCGCCGATGAGCTTGACATTGGCCCGGGGTAGCGCGATCTGCATGATCGCGAAGTCGAGCGCGCGGCGGGCCAGGAAGGCCGCGAACGTCGTTGCGACGACCGTCAATCCGGCGCGCGCCAAGCCGGCGGCGGTCATCACCAGATTCTGTTCGGCCATCCCCACCTCGACGTAGCGGTCCGGGTAACACTTGGCGAAGGCCGTCAGGTCGGTGTACTTCTTCAGGTCTGCGGACACAGCGACGATGTCGTCGCGCTCGGCGGCGGCGTCCAGCAGGGCCTGACCCCACGGTCCGGCCTTGCTCCGCAGCCCCATCGCGGCGGCCGCACCGGTGTGCTGGTTCACAGACCCTCCTCGATCTCACGTTGCGCCGTTACCCATTCGTCGGCGCTCATGCGGACGAAGTGGGCGTTGGGCCGGTTCTGCAGGCTGGGTGCACCCTGCGCGAGGCGGGTGTGTGCGATCAGCGCGCGGGGTCGTGCACCCGCATCCCGATCGGCGGCGGCGAAGGCATCGAGGAGCGCGTCGACGTCGTTGCCATCGACGTCGTGGGCCCACCAGCCGAAGGCTCGGAACTTGTCGGCGAGCGGTTCGACTTCGAGGACGAGGTCGCCGTCGGCCTGGGTGCGGTTGACGTCGACAATGGCGGTGAGGTTGGACAGCCCGCGGGCGCCGGCGAACATCGCGGCCTCCCACGTCGACCCCTCCTGCGTCTCCCCGTCAGACATGTAGTCGAACACCCTCGCCGAATTGCCGCGGTACCGGAGCCCCCACGCGAGTCCACCTGCGACGCCGAGTCCTTGGCCCAGTGATCCTCCGGCGAACTCCATCCCGGGTACGTCACCGGGCTCGGCGCCGAGCGTGAGCGCGCTGCCGTCGGCGCCGTAGGTGCGCAGTTCGTCCACCGTGAGCAGCCCGTGTTCGGCCATCGCGGCGTAGTGCGCCAGTCCGTAGTGCCCGACCGACAGCAGTAGGCGGTCCCGCGCTTCGTCGTTCTGCGTTCCGGGAGACCAGTTCAGTTCCCGGAAGTACAGCACCGCGAACAATTCCGCCGATTGCAGCGCCTGACCGATGTAGGCCTCGCCCTTGCCGCGGGCGGCACACAGCGCGTGGAGTCGCAGCCGGCGCGCGACGGCCCGAAGGTCGGCGGCGTCGCGCATGGGATGCGCCGCGAGGATCGTCTGTTCCACCATGAGTGCATACAACCGGTTGCAGTCGGTGGACGTCAACAACGTGTGGCGATGGGTGACGCTCTGGAGCTAGCTGTCTCCGTAATAAGTCGCCCGACAATATGATTCAGCATATCTTGGCGAGGACTTCAATGGAGTCGGCCAGCGTACTCGTCACTGTGACGGGTTACGCCACCTCAATCACAGGGGATGCCGGCTCAGGTGTCGTTGTAGCAGCACCCCGACCAGCTCGGGCTCCTCCTGGAGGAGCCAGTGCCCGGCGTCCAGCTCGACGAACTCGTGCGGGCCTACGACGTATCCATGACCGACGTCGACGGCCATTCGACTGACGTAGGGGTCGCGGTTGCCCCAGATGAGCATCGTCGGCAGGGAAACCGGCGCGAACTCCAGCGACGTACCGTCGAGCACGGTCATGTGCCCGTTCGTCGCGCGGTACCAGTTGAGCGCAGCGGTCAGCGCACCGTCCTGCCCGAGGACGGCGAGGTACTGCTCGACGAGTTCCTCGTCGTGCGCGGTCCACACGTCGCGCAGCCGGGCGAATGCGTCTGCCGACCAGAATGATTCGACGATCTGACCCGGGGCCTGCACGGCACCGAGGAAGTCCCGGTAGGCCTGCACCGCCGGATCGTCGCGCGTGGCCTCGGCGAAGCCGCGATAGTGCGGGATGGACAGGCTGACGTAGGAGGCGATCCGCTCCCCATCGTCGAGGTCGACCGCGCACCAGCCCGCCGCCGCCCCCCAGTCGTGCCCGATCAGGTGGAAGCGGTCGAATCCCGCCGCGTCGGCGACGTCGAGGACGTCCTGCCCCAGGTGCCGGTGGTCGTAGGCGGCGACGTCGTCGGGCCGAGCGCCGGGGCTGTAGCCCCGCTGATCGAAGGCGAGGCACCGATAGCCCTGGCGGGCAAGCAGATCCATGGCCGGTATCCACATCGCCGAGGTCTCTGGCATGCCGTGCAGCAGGATCACCGGCTCGCCGTCCGTTCCGGAGGCCAAGGCCTCGAACGTCAGTCCCGCCGCATCGATCGACGTCCTCGTCACCGTGGTCCCCATGGGGCCTCCGCGCATCATCACCAGTGGATACAACCGGGTGTAGTCAGATGGCGTCAACACCCACCGGTCTCGACGCCGAGGCGGCGGATGTGCTCGCCGATGCTCGCCTGCAGCCGCTGCTGCCCGTCAGGCGACAGCCCCGAGGCAGAGGCGATCCACACGCCGAACAGCGCCCAACCCAGCGTGAGGGCGCTGCGGGCGGCCACGGCGATCCGGCCCTCCTCGGCCGAGAGCCCGTGCCGACCGGCGATGGCCGGGCCCAGCAAGTCGTACACCGGCAGCGACGTCGGCAGCAGCGTCGGCTCGACGCCTTCGAGGATCAGCCGCCCGACGATCTGCGTCTCCAACTGGAACGACCGCCTCGACAGGTAGGCGTCAAAATCATCGTTGGCTCGCAGGTGCGTGGCGTTCTCCTCGGCCAGCGCACTCAACGCAGCGTGCAGCAGCTGACCCTTCGACCCGAAGTACCGGCTGATCATGCCGTGGTTGACGTTGGCGCGCCGCGCGATCGAACGGATCGACGCGCCGCGGAACCCGACAGCCGCGAATTCATCGGTGGCCGCGGAAACCAGCGAGCCGACGATGGCCTCGCGACCCGACGGGCGTCGTGGGGTGACCTTGCGCTTGCCCTGTGGCGCTGAGGAATTCGCCTCATCGAGCGCTCTGGCGTGTTCGGCGTCGGACGGCGAGGTGGCGGTGGGCCAACGGGACGCGCGGCGCGCTTCCCAGGCCCGCTGCCGGTGCGACGGTCGGCAGTAGCGGCCGACCGGACCGCGCCCGCTCCTCGCCTCGAACCGCTCCCCGCACCATTCGCACACCCCGGTTCGCGCACCCGTCACAGTGACGAGTATGCCGAAGCCAGTCTGTGTGCGTCATCGAGTACCCGATGGCCCGGGTTCGGTGTCACCGGGGGGCGGCAACGATATCGAAAGCCCCGGCGCTCGGTTGGCGATCGCCCGGTCGTGTGCACGGCGCACCCAGCCGGGCACGTAACGGCTGACGCTGGGGCGTGGATCGTTACGGCCGTGGTAGAACAATCTACGTAGATACTACGTAGATTGTTCCTCTGCGATGAAGTTCAAGGGAGCGAAAGGACCGCACCATGAACCCTGTGACGCGAATTCTGCTGACCGCTTTTCTCGCCATCACGGTCGCGATTGGTGCTGGTGTGTACTTTTCGGCCAGGGACGGTCGATCTGCGGCAACCTCGGCGGCAGAGGGTGGCCCGCAGGTGGTCCGTGAGAACAGTCATCGTCTGAACTCCGCGCCGGATGGTGACGTGACGTTCGTCGAGTTCCTCGACTTCGAGTGCGAGGGCTGTCGCGCGGCGTACCCGGCCGTCGAGCAGCTCCGCGCTCAGTACGGCCAGCGAGTCAGCTTCGTTGCTCGTTACTTCCCGATGCCTGGGCACTTCAACGGGGAAAGGGCTGCTCGCGCAGTGGAGGCGGCAGCTCAACAGGGTCAGTTCGAGCCGATGTACAAGATGATGTTCGAAACGCAGGATCAATGGGGAGAGAAGCAGGTACCTGCCGACGACGTATTCCGGGCCTTCGCAACCGAACTTGGTCTGGATATGGCTGCCTGGGACCAGGCGTACGACTCCCCGGCGACACTCGACCGCATCCAAGAGGATGTCGCAGACGGCACTGCACTCGGCGTCCAAGGCACGCCGACGTTCTTCATCAATGGGGAAGAAGTTCAGATCCAGACCTACGCCGACCTCGGCACCGCGATCGACAAGGCTCTCGCCGAGTAGCCGAGCACGTGCCCGGTCAGGCCGGTTCGGGCCCGTCGGTCGACGCGGGTTCGGGTTCCAGCAGTCGCCGCACCGCCGCTCGTTGGCCATAGGGCTGCAACATCCCACTGGCCGGGCGAGGGCGAACGAGTAGCGGCCACCAGAACCAGCGTCCCAGCAGAGCCGCGATCGACGGCGTCATGAACGACCGCACGATCAGCGTGTCGAACACCAGGCCCATGGCGATCGTCGTACCGATCTGCCCGAGGACCACCAGGTCGCTGAACACGAACGACGCCATGGTGGCGGCGAACACCAACCCGGCCGCGGTGACCACCGCACCGGTGCCCCCCATGGCGCGGATGATGCCGGTGTTCAGGCCCGCACCGATCTCCTCCTTGAACCGGGATATCAGCAGCAGGTTGTAGTCGGCACCCACCGCCAGCAGCAGGATGATCGCCAGCGCGGGCACGATCCAGTACAGCTCGATGCCGAAGATGTACTGCCACACGAGGACCGACAGGCCCAGCGATGCTCCCAGCGACAGCACGACGGTCCCCACGATCACCACCGCCGCGACGAAGCTGCGGGTGATGAAGATCATGATCAGCAGGATCAGGGCGATGGCCGCCAGCGCGGCGATCATCAGGTCGTAGGTCGAACCCTCCTGAATGTCCTTGTACGTCGACGCCGTGCCCGCAACGTAGATCTTCGCATCGGACAGCGGTGTCGCCTTGATCGCGTCGAACGCCGAGTCCCGCAGGGCGTTGATATGCGAGATGCCCTCCGGCGTCGCGGGATTGCCCTCGTGAGTGATCGTCATGCGAGCGGCTTTGCCGTCCGGCGACATGAACAGCTTGAGGCCGCGCTTGAAGTCGGCGTTGTCGAACGCCTCCGGTGGCAGATAGAACGAATCGTCGTTCTTCGCGTCGTCGAACGCCTTGCCCAGTGCGGTGGCGTTCTCCAGCGCTTCCTGGCTCTGCGCGTTGGTGCCGCCGGTGGTGGCGTAGTTCGATTGCAGCAGTTCCCTGTTGGCTTTCTGCACGTCGATCTGCGGCGGTATCAGTGAGACCAGTTGCGGCTGGAGGGCATTGAGCTTGTCAAGGCTGGCCGTGATCTTGCCGAACTGATCACTGAGCTGGGAGATGCCGTCGAGTGAGTCGAACACCGATCGCAGCGCAGCGCACGACGGGATGTCGTAGCAGTGCGGTTCCCAGTAGAAGTAGTTGCGCAGCGGCCGGAAGAAGTCGTCGAAGTTGGCCAGGTTGTCGCGTACCTCGTTGATGGTGGCGACGGTCTCGTGGAACGCCTGGACCTGCTCGTCGGTGGCCGCGGCGCTGGCCTGCTGCAGCCTGAGTTGCTGCTCCAGAATGTCGATGGACCTGCTGGTCTGGTCGACCTGGCTCAGGATGTCGCGGGCCCTGTCCTCCTGGTAGCTCAGGTTCATGATCTGGCCGGCACTCTGGGCGCTGATCTGAAACGGTATGGAGCTGTGGGTGATCGGGGTGCCCAGCGGCCGGGTGATCGATTGCACCAGCGCGATGCCGGGCGTGTGCAGCACGGCCTTGGCGACGCGTTCGAGGATCAGCATGTCCGACGGATTGCGCATGTCGTGATCGGATTCGATCATCAGCAGTTCCGGGTTGAGGCGGGCCTCGGAGAAATGCCGCGCCGCGGCCGTGTAGCCGACGTTGGACGGCGCGGTATCCGGAAGGTAGGGCCGGCCGTCGTAGCTGATTTTCGCTCCCGGCAGCGCGACGACGCCAATGGCTGCGATGGCCAGCGACACGACGAGAATGGGTCCGGGCCACCGAACGATCGATGTGCCGACGCGGCGCCACCCCGTGGCGCGCTTTCGGCGTTTGGGTTCCAGCAGTCCGAACCGGCTGGCGATCACGACCACCGCGGGCCCCAGGGTCAGGGCCGCGACCAGCGTCACCAGCACGCCGAGTGCGGCTGGCACGCCCAGGGTTTGGAAGTACGGTAGCCGGGTGAAGTAGAGGCAGGCGACAGCGCCGACAATCGTCAGGCCCGAGCCGACGATCACGTGGACGGTCCCACGGAACATGTCGTAGTACGCCTCGTCTCGGTCCAGGCCACGATTTCGCGCTTCCTGGTACCGACCGACGAGGAAGATGGCGTAGTCGGTTCCCGCCGCGATGGCCAGCAGCGTAAGGAGATTGGTGGCGTATGTGGACAGGCCGATGACGCCCGTGTGTGCCAGCACAGCGACGATGCCTCGGGCTGCCATCAGTTCGACGGCCACCACCACCAGCATGATGAACATGGTGACCAGCGACCGGTAGACGATCAGCAGCATGAGCGCGATGACGGCGAAGGTGATCGCGGTGACCAGATGGGTGCCCTCGTTGCCCACCTCGAAGTTGTCGGTGATGGTCGGCGCGGCACCGGTGACGTAGGCCTTGACCCCGTCCGGGGCAGGTGTGTCCGCGACGATGTCGCGGATGCTGTCGACGGACTCGTTGGACAGTGCTTCGCCCTGGTTGCCCCGCAGGTAGACCTGAACCAGGGCGGCCTTGCCGTCCTTGCTCTGTGAGCCGCCCGCCGTCAGCGGGTCACCCCAGAAATCCTGGACGTGCTCGACGTGCGCGGTGTCCTCGTTGAACTTCTTGACCAGGACGTCGTAGTAATCGTGCGCCGCCTGGCCCAGCGGTTGGTCGCCTTCGAGGACGACCATTGCCGCGCTGTCGGATTCGAACTCCTCGAACTTCTGCCCGATGTGCCGCATGGCCATGATCGACGGTGAGTCCGCGGCGTTCATGGCCACCGAGCGCGCCGCGCCCACGACTTCCAACTGAGGCGACACGATGTTGGTTACGACGGCCACAGCGATCCACACCAACAGGATCGGCAGCGCGAGCGCGTGGATGAGTCGCGCAGGCTTGGAGTGCACGGGGGAGTCCTGGCGGTGCTCGCTCATGCCGACTTGTCCAGGCAGGCGATGTATCCGTTCACGTTGCTGGTGGACCTCTCGTCCTTGACGATGCCGTTGACCGTGATCCGGCAGGTGATCGGGGTGGCGTCGCCCTGGGCGCGTAGGTCCGCGAAGAGTGTGGGGTCATCGGTGACCAGGTTGTGCGACCACGGCAGCGGCACGTCGTCGACGCGCTGCGGCTGAGCGTTCTCGTCGAGGTAGTTGATGGTGGCAGTGGTACCGGGGCTGCCGAAGACTTCGAACAGGACCCTCTTGGGGTTGTATCCCGTGTTCTCCAGCGAGTCGGCGGCCGGCCGCGAGGTCTCGTCGGTGGAGCCGAAGATGCCCTGGAGGCGGTCGATGCTGAACACGACGACGGCGATGACCAGGACGGCCACCAGAACCGTCCAGTGGCGCTTCATCACTCCGACCATCGAAAACCGCCCACCGAGAAGCCTTCCGACGTCCGTCGCGTGCGGCCGTCCGCACCACGATCAATACGGCCCAAGAGCTGAGCCGGACGAAACGGTACGGTACCGTTCGGGTTGTTGCAACCGCAGCAGCAGGCGTCTCGCCTGCACGTATCGAACATTCGGTGACAGCTGGCGTCGCTTTGGAGGTACGCCGGCGAACATTGGGGAGAATCGAGGGTGTGACTCGCATGGCGACCCCCCGCGCTCTGGCTCAGCTCAAGCCGCGCTGGACCGAGCGCGAAGCCGAACTACTCGCCGTGACCCTGCGCCACCTGCAGGAACATGGCTACGAGCGGTTGACCGTCGAGACCGTGGCCACCGCTGCGCGCTGCAGCAAAGCGACGATTTATCGGCGCTGGCCATCGAAGGAGCGGCTCGTGCTCGCCGCATTCATCGAAGGCACCAACTGTGCGGAGGTGCCGCCGCGCACCGGATCGTTGCGCGGGGACCTCATTCACATCGGATCGGTGATCTGCGAGCAGTCGTCAGAGCACGCCAGCACCATGCGCGCCGTCCTGATGGAACTGGATCGAAGCCCCGAGCTGGCCGAGGCCTTCGAAACGGAGTTCGTCCTGCAACGCCGGGCGGTGTACGACGAGGTGCTCGCCGCGGCCGTCGACCGCGGTGAGATCGACGCCGACGCCATCAACAGCGAGATCCAGGACCTGCTCGCCGGGTACCTGGTATTTCGTTTCCTGGTTTCGAGACGACCTCCGACGAGGGACACGGTCGTGGCGATGGTCGACGACGTGATCATCCCCAGTCTCACCCGCAATCGCCGACCTTGGCCGCGATGACGGCTGCGGCGGCGCCGCGCCTGGTGACAAAAGAAACGGCCCCCGGAGACACTCCGGGGGCCGCTTTGATGCTGCTACGCCATCAGTACTCAGGACTTCTGCGCAGCCTTCTGACGCGCTTCCTGAGTCTTGGCCTCGGCGCGAGCGGTCTCGGCCTCGGCCTCTTTCTTCGCAACGTCTTTCTCGGCCTCAGCCTTGTCCTGCTGCGCCTTGCCTTCTTCCTGCAGTCGGTCGTTGCCGATGAGAATGCCGACAACTTGCTTGGCCAGGCCGACGCTGCCGTCGACGAGGGCGCGCAGAGCCGCGATCGGACCGCTGTTGTTGCTCATATCGAATCCTTCCTTGGTGCACCGCAGAGGTTCTGGACGGGCCCTTGAGGCGGTGCTGAACGGATGTAGGGCTGGAAAAACTAATTCCCACCTGCGCTTGCAAATGCACGCAGTTGTTAGCAGCGTCTCATTTTGTTTGGCGGCGGACGAAGACGGAACTGGTCCAGTACGCCGCGTCCGCTGTCACGCAACCAGCCGCGACAGCGCGCAACACGGGTCCCGCGGTGTGCTACCCGTGCGGGTCGCCGGGCTGTGAACATGGACTTGGGAGAGATACCCGAGCGATGACCGATACACCCGATCAGAAGTCGTACTGCGAGATGGTGTTGACGTCAGCTTCCAGTGCGGCATTCCCGACGAAGACGTTGTCGTAGCCGTCGAGTTTGGTCAGTGCGTCGTAGCCGGGGACGGCCAGATCGGTGCCGGCCTCGATCCTCTCGCCCTGGATGAGCATCAGCGCAATCTGCAGCTGGGCCTCCCCGGCCATCGCCGGATCCCAGAAGAAGATCTTGTCGATCGCGCCGTCGGCGAAAAACGGCGCTGCCACCGAGGGCACCGCTGTTCCCATCACGCATGTCCGGTCCTGCGCACCCGCATCTCGAACGGCGCGGGCGATACCCGGGACATCGGTGCTCGCCGCGCCCTGAAATCCCGTGAGAGTCGGGTACTTCGCCAGCAGCTCCCTGGCCTTCACGTAGGCGGTCGGCTCGTCGTTACCGGTTTCGACGGGGTCTTCGATGCGGGTCATGCCGGGAAAATCGGCCAGCTGCATGTCATGCGCGGCGTCTATCCATTGCATGTGCGTGGTCATGGTCACGCTGCCGACGAATTGGACATATTCGCCGTGCCCGCCCATGCACTGGGCGAGGCTTTGGATCGTCTGCCTGCCGAAGGCGGCGTTGTCGAAGGCCTCGATATCGATGTCGGCGTTCTTGATTCCGGTGGCTTCGTGGGAAACGACGGTGATGCCCTGCGCACGAGCCTGGCCGAGAACATCCTCCACGGCTTCTACCGAGTTGGGCACCACGGTGATGGCGGTCGGGCGCCGCGGGATCAGGTCCGCGATGAGCTGAACCTGCTTTTGCGGGCTGGTGTCGTCGGCGCCTTCCTGACTCGTGTGGACGCCGGTGCGTGTCGCAAATCTCTCGACGCCCACGGCCATTCGGTTGAACCACGGGATTCCGTCGACTTTCACGACGTTGACCATTGTCATGTCAGAGGGATTCGGAGAGGCATGGGTGATGCCGGTGGACGCGGCAAACAGCATCATCATCGCGCTTGCTGTGACTAGACGTGCAGCTCGATTGCGTTGCATTCACCGCTCCATTCGTGGACCCAGACGGGCTCAGTACCAGACTTGCCTACTTCGGTCCTCGATAGAGCAGGATTGCCGTCTTCCGCCGTCGGCAAGGTGCTGAACCCACCCGGTCGTGAGGCGGATCGCGTTTCGCGGCGTCGAAGCACCGCTCCCGCCGTGGCGGGTGCGACTCAGTCTCGCAACCTCGCCAGCAGGGGGTTGAAAGGACTGGCCACCACCTGCCCTGGTTCGGCGCCAGGGATGAACTTGCGCCAGTCGCCGCTGACCATGGTGGGGTTGGGCACCACCCGGGTGCCATCGGCGAAGTACGTCGTCGCCAGCACCACTCGTGCGGTGGTGGTCCGGTTCGCGCCCGCGTTGTGGAAGCAGCCGGCGGCGTGGAAGCTCACCTCGCCCGCCGCGAACGGCCCGTCCTCGACCGGAACTGCATGTGCGCGAAAGATTTCCGACACCCTACGGTCGTACGACGTTCCGTGCTTGTCGAATTCGACATCGGCGACCAGGGCTGCGACGTCGGCACCACAGGCGAAGGCCAGCGGCCCCATCTCACGCGGGGTGGGCTGCAATGGAATCCATGCTGTCAGCACATCGGGTGAGTCCAGTGGAAAGTGGTGGGCGTCGTAGTGCCACGGCGTGCGGCCCGCGCCAGGCTCCTTCGACAATGCGTTGTCATGGTAGAGCCGCACCTGACGGGTGCCGAGCAGCGCAGCGCTGATGCCGCCTATCCGAGGCGACAGCACCGCCGCGCGAATCAGGTCGTCCTCCAGCCACATCATCTCGCGACTCTGGAATCCCACTGCGGCATCGACGGATTCGTCGAGCATCTTCCGCAGCCGAGCCCGCAACCGCTCCACCGTGCCGGGCGACAGCACCCCGGGCAACTTGATGAAGGCGTCCGACCGGAACTGCTGGATCTGCCCGTTCGTGAGCGAGTAGGGCTCGGCGAGTTCGGCTGCCACCTCGTCGTCGGACGGCAGCGGGCCAGGATCGTGAGAAGGCGGGTCGACGAGCGGACCGTCGGGCGCTGGGCCGTCGGCCAGCGACATGTACCAGTCCCACCACTGGTCGTTGCCTCGGTCCCATTCGACGGCGACGTCGGACGGCGTACCCGCCGCCGTCGACTCGGACAGGTATGGATTACGAATCATGGCTGCTGCCAGGTGATCAGGTGGGCTTCATGCTGGAACTCGTAGGCGCCGTCGATACCGCGGCAGCCGGCCAGATACGCGCCGAGCACCTCGCTGGCCTCCATCTGGTCCAGCGACACCGCGTCGTCGAACGCGCAGCGTTGCAGGAATCCTTCGGCCACTGCGCGATCGGACGTGCCGGTGCGGTAGGGCAGCACCTGGATCTCCACTCGCGCGCCGGCGGCGCGAAGTGCCGCTGCGACGTCTTCGGCGTCGGTGTAGGGCGTGGCGTCGGGCGCGAACGAGGTGCAGTAGGCGTCGTAGAAGGTCAGGTAGTGCGAACGGGACGACGCCTGCGCGACGGCACCGAATCCACCGGGTCGCAGTGCCGCAACCATTTTCGCGACGCCGGCGCCGAGTTCGGCGGGCGGCAGCGCGTACAGCGCATGCGTCGCCCAGGCGACGTCGTAACCGGTGCCGGTGAAATCCTGCAGAAATACTTCGTGCTCACCCGCGGCGGCGAACGGCGGGACAAGCGCCCCGCGCGCCTCGGCGATGCTGAACGCGGAGGGGTCGAGCAGATCGACGTCGACAACCGGTCGTGCGGGCAACCCCGCAGCGAGCAGCGCGGTCGGGAACTTCCCGCTCCCGCACGCCACGTCAAGCAGCCGGACCCGACCGTCGACCGCGTGCCTGGCCAGGTCGGAGCTCCACGGTCGGGCAGCGGCCAATTGCCGGTAGTCCTCGGTGGCCAGGGCGTAGAACGCTTCCATCTCCGACCGGCCGGCCTCACTCCAGTGGTCCAGGCTGCGCTGCGCGGTATCGGGTCGGCTCACCGGTCCAGCCAACCACGGATCCGGGGTGCTGTTTCTTACGCAACAGTGTCGGCCTCGAAGATCGTTGGGTTCGCGGGGGTTTCCGGTGGACACTGGCGTCGGTGACAGTGATGGGGCCGCCCCTGCCCCTTGACGGACTACGGGCACAGCTCCTGGATCGGCCTGCGCTACCTGCGCTGTCGCCGCAGCGATACGCACACACCCACTCGGTGTACGAGGCGGCGAGCGATCAGCGCCCGAAACTGCAGTCGTGGCTGGCCACCGCATTGCCGCCGATGCTTCCCGGTCGCGACCCCGTACGCGTCGTCGGCGTCGGCGTCGGCGACGGAAGTGTCGATGCGCCGCTGGCCGCCGCGCTCGCCGCAGACGGCCGCCGAGTGCACTACACCGGGGTGGAACCACACCGCCCCTCGGCCGCGGCGTTCACCACCCGGCTCGCCGCGCTCGACGTCGCGACACTGACACCGGCCGTCGTCGTCGGAGAGTTCGCCGATCACGACGCCGGTCCGCCCGCCGACCTGCTGCACTTCGTGCATTCGCTGTATTACGTCGCCGACTTGTCGGCGGCGCTGGACCACGGGTTGAGCATGGTCAGGCCCGGCGGGCTGCTGGTGGCCGCCGTCGCACCGCTGCGGCCGCTGTGCGTGCTGACCGAATTGCTCTGCCCCTGGGCCGAGCTGACACCCTGGTTCGCCGAGGATGTCCACGCGCAGCTCGAGCTGCGCGGTCTGTCCGCGAGGACCGACACCGAGACCATCGTCGGACACCTCGACGTGCGCGAGGCCTTGAGTGACTCGCTCGGTCGTGGTGAGGCTGTGCTGGACTTCCTCATCGGAGCCCGTTCGCGTGCCCTCGAATCCGAATCCCGCGAGTGGTTGTTCGACTACCTGCGCGAGATCTCGCTGCCAGGGCGCCCCGGCGTGCTGCCCCACCCTGTCGACGTCATCGTCACCCGGGTGCCCTGAATCTGTAAGCTGCGGTGAGCGTTTCATCGGTGAGTCGCGGATTCACGCTGCTCACCACGCGAATCTCGCCTCCAAGGCATCGAAGCTGCGTGCTAGCTCCTGTTCGGGAAGGGGTGTGCCGTCCGATGCCGCCATCAACACCCCGACGATGGCGCCGGCGATGGCCTGACGGTCGGTGAAGGCGACTCCTTCCCCGAGCCGCTGAGTCAGGGCATCGGTGAGAAGTCGTATCAGGGTGACGTACTCCGAGTAGAGCAATCCGCGCGCCTCGGGCGCCGAGTAAAGCAGGTGCTGGCTGACGATCGCGTCCTGACGATCCTCCTCGGTCAGTCCGGCGAAGTACTCCTTCACCGCGAACCTGTAGGCCGCTACCGGGGACAGCTCCCGCGGGGCGTTGACGAAAGCAGTGACGATGGGCGTGAACTGGTCGCAGATCAGCACGGCCTCTTTGACCCCGAAATAGCGATAGAACGTGCGAGGGGAAACCTCGGCACGCTCGGCGATCTGTTCGACAGTCGTGTTGCTGTAACCCTGGTCGAGGAACAAGCGCAACGCGGCCCGGCGAATCGCCCTCTGAGTCTTGGTTCTCTTGCGTTCACGCAAGGTGGGTGCGGCTTTCGACGGTTGCACGCCTCCAGTATCGCCGACGGGCGAACATCAGTCCGCAAAAGTGCGATCAGTTCGTCGTTTCTGCGCAACGCACTCTCGTGGTGGCCGCGTACGGCGAATCGCGGCGGGCAACAGAGGTCGCGGTGCGCCTACCTGCGGAGTCGCTCTTTTCCCGGCGCCGTTTTTCGCTGGCCGCGTCGAGGTATCTGGGGCACGCCCGCGAGGAGACCGCGTTGCGGCACCCCCATGATCGGCTCGGCGGCGGCGCCGAGCTCGGCGAGTACGTCGTTGGCGGCCAGCACACCCGACATCGCCGAGCGCTCCATCAGCCCGGCGAGGTAGGGCAACTCCACGTAATCCCCGGCGAGCCGCAGCCCGCGCGCATCGGTGCGCACACCCGGTCGGGTCCCCGAGGATCCGGGCGGGAACGCGGGTGCGGTGGCCTCCAGCCGGTCGTGGGTGTGCAGGACCACCGCGTCGGCGGTCTCGGGCCACAGGGCGGCAAGCTCGCGGCGCATGGTCTGCGCGGCATCGTCCGCGTCGGCCAGGCGACAGGAGTAGGAGTGCAGTTCGATCACCGATCCACCCGTGGCGCGCGCCCACTGGATGCTCGGCTCCTCCAGCCGGGAGTAGACCGCGACCGAGTCGAGGTTCGGTTGTCCGCTCACCGCGCTGAACGCGGCCCGCTCAGGCGCGACATCCCGGTCCAGCCAGATGCGACTGACGGCGAAAGGGGGTGCCACGCGCAGACTTTCACACTGACCGGCGAGCAGCGGGGCGGACGCCGCAGTCACCGGCGAACGGGCGATGAGCGCACGCAGGGCCCCGGGGTCGAGAGCGAGGACGAGGTGGCGGGTGGTCAGTGCGACGTCTCCGGCGTCGACGTGCCAGCCCTGGCCGTCGGGGGCGATGCCCGACACTGCGGCGCCGAAGTGGATGCTGCCGCCGAGCTGTTCGAGGTACCGCTGCAAGGGATGCCAGATGGCCGTCGCGTGATCGGTGTTCGGCACGTCGAAGCCGATGCCCTCGGGATTGCCGAGGAAGTAGTAATGGAACATCGCCACGAGTTCGGCGGCCGAGAGTTCGCCCTGATTGCAGAAGAAGGACCGGGCGAAGGCCTCGAAGAGCATGCTGCGGGTGCGCTCGGTCATCCCGAGGCCGTCGAGAAACGTTGCCGCGTCCACGTTGTCGAGCTCGGCGACCGTGGTGGCGCGGTCGTAGGCCAGCAGCGCCCGACCCGTGTCGGGGTCGGCGTTGGTCAATTCGCGCCGACTGAGGCTCTTCGAGCGCAAAGCCAGCGCCAACAGATTCAGCGGTGGCGCGGCGGGCAGACCGGACAGGTCCTCTGCCGGCCAGGTCGCCGAGATCACCGGGTAACTGTCGACCGGCGTGAGGAACGACAGGTCGGGGTCGGCACGGCGCAGGATGGAGCGCCACGTGTAGTAGTGCCGGAAGAAGGCGTGGAATCCGTGTTCGACGTACTGCTCGCTGCCATCCGGCAGGTGCTCGGGCCAGGCCCCGAGCCGTCCACCGAGGTAGTCGTTCGCTTCGAGCACCGTGACCCGGACGCCACGTTCGGCCAAGACGATGGCGGCCGAGATGCCGGCGATGCCGCCGCCCACGACCACGGCTTCGGTGCCGGGGTCGACGGCGCGCGGCAGCAGGGGATCGGGCGTCACCAGGCGGCGGCGGTGCATCCGGAACGGCGCGGCCCGGCTGGTGAGGGCGTCGGTCATACAAGCTCCTGACGAGGGGTGGCCGTGCGCCGACGCAGCAGTGTGATGGCGAACGGTATCGCGACGGTTCCCATGATCAGTCCACCGATGATTGCGGAGCCGGGCAGGCCGAAGAAGACGAAGTGCCCCATCACCGACGAGAAGTACACCCACAGGTACAGCACCGACGCCGGCGCCGACGGGCTGTCGTCCCGGCGCAGTGTGGCGTGCAGGACGGCCATGATCAGCGTGGTGAACAGCAGCCACCCGAGGTAATTGGTCAGGGGGATGCCCGGCACCAGCGGGAGGCTGGGGGAGGGATTCGACCAGGTCCAGTGCCCTGCCGCGACCATTTGCGGGTCCAGGAACACATCCCAGGAGGTCAGTGCGACGGCGCCGATCGCGATCACCGCGGGCGCGCGGGTGGCAAGGGTGCGGGCGACCACCAGCGCAGGCCACGCCATCATGACCCAGGCCAGGGGGATCACCGCAGGCACGCCGAGGATCTGGGGACCGAGCGAGTCCGCGTAGGTGTAGGCGCCGAACGGCCACCCGGTGGCCACTCCGACGGACTCGGCGAGCAGACCGCCGCCGCCGGCAACCGCGATCAGCACGACCGCGCCCCTCACGCCGTGCACCCGAAGGACGTCGGCGACCGAGGCCAGGAAGAAAACCACCACGCTGAGCACCGTGATTCCGTTGCGCGACCCGTCGGGAATCAGCGGGTACCCGATCTGCACCGCGATGGCCGCGGCCACCAGCAGCCACACCGGTTGAATCGTCCGCAAAGACTGGACGGGCAAGGCCAACGCCACGTGTACTACCTCCGTCAGAGCAGCCAGCCTATCCTCGCGCCGCGCGCCGCCGCGTTGTGGCAGTCGCCACGAGGGCTCCGTAGAGTTCTCAGGTGCCCTCAGCGCGACTCGCCCAACCGTTGTCGAGGCTAGTCGTCACGGGTTCGTCACTGGCCTGTCTGGGCGCAGCGCACCAGCTGATCAATCAGCGGCTGTTGCGCCGCCCGCCCCAAAATCCCGCGCCGGTGACCGCCGCCGTGTCTCTGCTCGTGCCTGCCCGCGACGAAGCCCACCGTATCGAGCCCACGATCCGTTCGTTGCTGGGCCAGCGTGGTCTGTCGGACGTCGAGATCCTGGTGCTCGACGACGGCTCGACCGACGGCACCGCCGACGTCGTCACCGCGGTCGCCGCGGGCGACCCCCGGCTGCGGGTCCTGACCGGTACCGCACCGCCGGCAGGATCCCTCGGCAAGCCGCACGCGTGTGCACAGTTGGCCGACGCGGCGCGCGGCGCGATCCTGGTCTTCGTGGACGCCGACGTGGTGCTCGCGCCTGACGCGGTCGCCGCGGCGGTCGCGGTGCTCCGCGGTACCGACCCGCTGGATCTGCTCAGCCCGTGGCCACGCCAGGTCGCCACCGGGGTGTCCGGCCGCCTGATCCAGCCGCTGCTGGCGTGGTCGTGGTTGACCACGCTGCCTCTGCGCCTCGCCGAGAGGTCCGGACGGCCGTCGATGGCGGTGGCCAACGGCCAGTTCCTCGTCGTCGAGGCCGACGCCCTCGCTCGAGCCGGCGGGTGGCAGTCGGTCGCGGGAGCCGTACTCGACGACATCGCGCTGGCGCGGGCGATCCGCGCCGTCGGGGGGCGCACGGGCGTGGCCGACGGATCCGGCATCGCCACCTGCCGGATGTATGCGAACGGGCGCGAGCTGCGCGACGGCTACCGCAAATCACTGTGGGCGGCGTTCGGCTCGCCAGTCGGCGCGGTGGCGGTAGGCGCCGCGCTAGCCGTCGTCTACGTCCTGCCCGCGGTCGCTGCGGTGACGGGCTCTCGCATCGGTGCCGTCGGCTACGCCGCCGCTGTCGCCGGGCGGATGTCGGCCGCGCGCTGGTGCGCGACGCCGTCTGGGCGGCGTGCGGTGACTGATGCTGTGGCACATCCTCTTTCGGTGGTGGCGCTGCTGGGGCTGCTGGCCTCGTCGTGGGCCGGCCGCGCCACGGGCTCGCTGCGCTGGAAGGGCAGGGCCGTATGAGTCGGGTGGTGGTGATCGGGGCGGGCCTGGGCGGGCTGGCGGCTGCCGCGCGGTTGGCAGCCAACGGACACCAGGTGACGGTCTTCGAGAGTGCCCCCACCGTCGGCGGCAAGCTCGGCGTCCTCGAGCGAGACGGTTTCACCTTCGACACCGGACCGTCGTTGCTGACCCTGCCCGCCGTCCTGGAGCAGTTGTTCTCCGACACCGGTGCCCCGGCGGAGCTGGCGTTGACTGCGGTAGATCCGGCGTGCGCGTACGTCTTCGGTGACGGCACGACGCTGGTCCTTCCGCACGACGCGGCGCAGGTACCGGCGGCGCTCGACGCCGCGCTGGGCGACGGCGCGGGCGCCTCGTGGCAACGGCTGCACACCCGTTCGCGACGGCTGTGGGAACTGGTCGGTGAGCCGGTGCTGCGTCGACCGGTCTCGATGGCTGCGCTGGCCCGCATGAGCACGCGGCCCGACGATCTGCGTGCGGTGGCACCGTGGCTGACCCTCGACGGGCTCGGGCGGCGGATGCTGCCCGACGCCCGGTTGCGGACGTGGCTCAACCGATACGCGACCTATTCCGGCTCCGACCCGCGCCGCACCCCCGCAGTCCTGTCGGTGACGTCGTTCGTGGAACAGGAGTTCGGAGCCTGGTATGTGCCGGGTGGCTTGCGCCGCATCGTGGAGGCGCTCGCCGAGCGGTGCGGCGAGCTCGGCGTCGAGGTGCGCACCGGTTCGCCGGTGGAGTCCGTTCTGGTGTCCGACGGCCGGGCTGCGGGCGTGCGTGCCGACGGCCGCGACATCGCCGCCGACGTCGTGGTGAGCGCCGCCGACGCCGAAGTCCTCTACGGGCGGCTGCTGCCGCGCGGTACCGCGCGCCGTGCACAGCGCAGGGCGCGCAACAGTCCGCGTTCCATGGCGGGGTTCGTCCTGATGCTGGGCCTCGATGGGCGAAAGCCGGGCGCCGCGCACAGGGTGTACTTTCCCCGCGATTACAACGCCGAGTTCGACGCAATCTTCGGGCGCCACCCGGCGCCGGTCGCCGATCCCACCGTGTACGTGCACGCCCCCGACGATCCGGCGCTGCGCCCCGACGACGAATCGGAGGGCTGGTTCGTGCTGGTCAACGCGCCCGCGCACGATCCGGCGTATGGAGTCGACTGGGACGAGCCCGGTCTGCGCGAGCGCTACACCCAGCACATCCTCGACGTGCTGGCCGATCGCGGCGTCGACGTCCGCGACCGTATTCGGTTCACCGAGACGGTGACCCCCGCGGATCTTGAGCGGCGGGCCGGCGCGCCGGGCGGAGCGATCTACGGCACGGCCTCTCATGGGCCCCGTGCCGCGCTGCGCCGGCCGGCGAACCGCAGCCCGCTCCCGGGGCTCTATCTGGTCGGCGGCTCCGCCCACCCCGGTGGCGGCATTCCACTGGTCCTGATGTCGGCCGAGATCGTCGCCGAACTCATCGGTCCGGCGGAAACTCTGCGGGGATCGAGCGCCGCACCCCGTGCAGCAACTGCGCCATTCCGACGATCCCGACGACGGTCCACGTGACGGCCAGCGTGGTACCCCAGCTCCATCCCACGAGCGGGACACCGTTTCGGGACATCGCGGCGCCCGCCGCGGCCACCCCCACCACGATCAACCGCGTGGGGCGTTCGGCGACCGTGATCCCGCCGACGCCCGGCATACCGACCGATTGCGCGCGGGCGCGGATGTACTCCAGCAGCAGCACGAGCGTCAGGGCTGCGACCACCCACGCGGGTGGCGCGCCCAACGCCAGCAGTACGCCCCCGAGCAGCAGATCGCCGAGCCGATCGGCCACCGAGTCGATCACCGCTCCGAGCGGGCGGGCCTTGCCGGTCCGCAGCGCGACCGCGCCGTCGAGTCCGTCGAGTAGCCCGGCAGCGAGCACGAGCAGCACGGTCAGCGCGGGCCATCCCGGCCCCGCCTCGGCGGCCCACGCGCCGACCAGGGCGAGCACCCCGAACAGCGACAACACGTCGGGCGGGACCCTGGCGACCGGACCGGAGGCGAGGATCCGCACCATCGACAACCACCCGCGAACGACACGCGACGGCTGCACGCCGCCATGCAGCGCCGACCACCCCGCATCGTCGGCGTCGTCGCCGACCGGTCCCTCCGCTGTCATGAGACCAGCCTGCCAGGACCTGGCCGCACGCCGGCGAGCAACGCGGTGAGCCGAGCGCGCAAGCTGGCCTCTCAGCTGAGCAGAACCTTCCCGCGCACAGACCTCGCGCTCTGGGCGGCGGGTGCGACGTACTTCGGAGTCATCGGGTTGGTGCCGCTGGCACTGGTATCGCTGTGGGCGGCCGGATCGATCATCGGGCACGACGCGGTGAACTCCTCGATCGAGGCAGCCATCGGGGGTTTGCCCGACGGGCACGGCACTCCGGAGGCGCTGCGCACACTGACGTCGGTGGCGTTGTCGATGTCCTGGTGGCAAGTGTTGGTGGTGTTGTTCCCGGCCAGCCTGTACGGCGAGGGTCTGCGCCGTGCGTTCGTCCAATTCTCCTCGGAGCCGGACAAACTCACCGGTTGGCGGGGACGGGCCGGACTTCTCGGCGTCGCCGCTGTGGCCCCGTTCCTGGTGCTGGCGGTGCTCTACTCCGCGCCCTACATCGCACCGCTCTACGCCGGCAAAGGCTGGTCGCTGGTGTGGGGTGTGTTCGTCGGCTTCCACGTCGTCTGGATAGCGGTCTCGACAGCGCTGCTCGGTGTGTACGGACTCATCGCGCCGGGCCGGTATCGTCCGAAAGCCTTGGTGCTGGGCGCATTCGGCACCGGCGCCGTTCTTGCCGGCTTCCTGCAGGGGTTCGTCCTCTTTCTCGCGATTCCGATCGAGTGGTCGGCACCGTTCGGCGGTCTCCCGATCATCGGAGCGGTGTCGGCACTGGCGTTGTGGCTGTACCTGGTCCACATCCTGGTGCTGTGCGGTTTCCGGGTCACCGTGGTGCTGGACGGAACGCTTCAGCGCTGAATCGCCGAGTCACGTTTCCGCAGGCACATAACTGGCTCTTAAGTTCCTGACAGCGAGCACCTAGCGGCGCACTGCACGCTTCTGCTGCGCGCCGGCGCCGACGCGTACGGCCGCCGAGGCCGTCGTTGCGTTGTCTCGCCACAGGAGAGGGGCGTCATGCTTGATGCCGTACGTCCGTATGCCACTGTAGGTGTTGCGCTGGTCGGCGCCACCGTGATCGCCGCGACACCGATCCAGCCACCGCACAACCAGACTCGATCGTCGGACGCCCTCTACAGCCTGGTCGCGGCGACCACCACCACTGGCGAGGCGTGCACCGGCTACTACACCGACGGCTGCGACATCTCCGCCGAGCAGACCTATACGCCGGTCGAGTTGGACCACGAGGGCGGGTCGATCTGGAACATCCCCGCCAACATCGTCAACGCCTTGATCAGCATTCCGCGCGCCTACGTCGACGCCGTCAACGATCTGTCGTATTCGCTGGAGGTCACCGGCAGCTGGTGGGTCTACACCCCGACCAACGTGCTGGGCTACGATCCGGCGGATCCGGCGAAGATCGCGGCCGTGCTGAACCTGCTGATCCCGTTCGAGGCGTTGTCGAACCCCCTGGGAGAGTTGGTCGCCTGGCTCGCGAAGGCGAATCTGCCGATGAACGCGGGCTGCACCGGCACCGCGTCGCCGGCGTGCGAGGACGTGGGGGCGATCCTCAGCGGGATGTTCCAGGTGTCGATCTGGGATCTCTTCACGGGCTACACCTTTCCCGAGGTCATCAACCCGGTCAGTGATGCAGAGGGCGCTGCCGGCGAACCCATCGACGGCGAAGAGGGCGAGGAGGTTGCGTGGTCGGGCGCCACAGTCCAGATCAACCCGCTGGATTCGGTGTACAGCGTCATCAACTATCTGCTGGCCGATCCCGAGGAGAATGCGCCGGAAGCGGTCACCCTCACCGAACTCGTCGAGACGGTATCGCGGCTCGGGGCGGCGCTGTGGGAGGACTTCTACCCCTTCGTGCCCGGAAGTTGGCTGTGGAAAGGTTATCCGTACACGCTGGTGACCGATCTGATCACGCCCTTCGTCAGCATCCTCTGCCCCGACTGCGATCCCGAGCACCCCGAGGATCCGACTCCGTTCGACGGCGAACTGCCGCCCAGCAGTGAGGACGGCGAGGCTGATGCCGGTTCGACGTCACTGCTGGCCGCCGGGGTACAGGCGGTCGATGCAGTCGCACCGGCGACCTCAGAGCCTGCAGCCGCAGCAGTAGATGTCGCAGACGTCGAAACAATGGCCGTGCAAGGCCTTCTGGCGAAGTTCGCCACGCCGTCAGAGGGTGACGCCGGCGAGCAGCCGGACAGCCCCGACATAGATCCAGTCACGGCAGCGGACGGTCCCGAGGTCGACACGGACGTCCCGGCGGAGTCGGAACCTGTCGACGAGGAGGACGCAGCGGAGTCCGAACCGACGGAAGCCGATGCGGGCGAGATGTCGACAACCGATGACGACGAGGACTCCTCGGCGACGGACGCTGACACGACGTCGGCAGCGCCCAGCAGCGACAAGTCCGACGACTCGACAACATCGGCTGGCCAGAGCCACGGCGGCAGCGAAAGCGGAGGAGACACAGGTGAATAGCAACAGGCGTGGCCGGCACCGGCGGATTCGGGCGACGGGGAACGGCGGACGCGGGAGCGTGCCGAACGGTGCGAGGCGCGTCGCAGTGGCGGTCGCCGCAATGCCGCTGGCCGCCCTACCGTTGACCCTCGGCATCACAACGCCGTCCGCTGCGGCAGCGGCACTCATCGGGGACGACGCCGCCACCGTTCTGACGCATGGCCCGACCCCGTGGGCGATGGCGGACAACCTCAGCGGGGCGCTGTGCGCAGAACCGAAGGTGTGCCGCGAGGTCTCGTACCAATGGATCATCTCCCTCGGCGAAACGGAAGTGGGCGTCGACACGAACGTGGAGACCCTCGACTACGCGATCAAAAATCTGACTGCTGACGGTGCCGGTGACAAGAAGATCGTCTACGCGTTCAGCGGTGGTGCACGGGTGGCGTCGGTGTGGCTGCAGGATCACGCCGACGACGTCGATGCCCCCGACGCCGACGATCTGACGCTCGTGCTCATCGGCAATGGAGGGCGCAAATACGGCGGTGTCAACGGGTGGTGGTACGGCGACACACTGCTGACCCCGACGGACACCCAGTACTCGGTGGTGGACGTGGCACGGGAATACGATCCGATTGCGGACTTCCCGGACGACCCGTTCAATGTGGTGGCACTGGCGAACGCGCTGGCGGCCTTTTATTACGTACACCTGGACTACTCCGACGTCGATCTCGACGACGGAGGAAACTATGTGTGGACTGAGGGAAACACCACCTACGTGTTCGTCCCGACCGAGAATCTGCCACTGCTGCAGGGACTTCGAGACCTGGGCCTGGATTCGCTGGCCGACCGATGGGAAGGGTCGCTGCGCGACATCATCGATCAGGCGTATGACCGCGACTATCTGGAGGGGGTCGAGCCGCAGGGCGGCCTGAGCGACGACGTGGGCACCGCGGAGATCACCGAGGTGAGCTCTCTGCGAACGTCACTGAGCACCAGCGAGGCGGTCGGCGCCGACGCTCCGTCTGCCGATGGCGTGCCATCAGACGTCGAGCCGGACCCGTCCACGGTAGACGAGGCAGAGTCTTCGGATACCCTCGGCGACACCGAAGCCGATGACGACGCCGCCGCCGCGGAGGGGATGGCGACCGAGGTTGCGGATCCACATGAGGAAAGCGTCGACGACAGCGAGCTTGTCGACACACCACGCTCGGCCGTCAAGGACCGCACCGTCGAGACCGGCGCCGACGACGCCGAGTCGTCGGCGGAGACCGGTGACGCACCGGACGCGGCGCCCAGTGCGGATTCAGCGAGCGAGTCGACGTCCTCGACAGCCTCAGACGAGGATTGACGCCGGATCCACATGCTGCGCCCATCGTGCTGCCAGCTAGCTCCCATGAGTCGTATCTACCGTTAATTGTCGGTAGGACAACAACTTTCAGAGGAGAACGTCGATGACGCCACGGATCACCGCTCGTATCGCAGTCGTCACTGCAGCCGCGTGCACGACTGTCGGGCTGGCTGCGCTGAGCCTTGGCGCAGGTGTTGCAGGTGCTCAACCGCCGCTCCCGCCGCCCGGCCCGGGCGGCGCCGGCCCGGGGCTCTGTCTTCCGTTACTGCCGTGCCCGGGCGGACCTGGCGGTGGTCCCGGATTGGGTGGTCTGAGTATCGGCCCCGGAGGTCCTGGCATACCCGGTCCTGGGCTGGGTGGTTTGGGCATCGGATTCGGCGGATCCGGTCCAGTCGGTCCGGCGGGACCCGGCGTCGGTCCGGGGGGTGGCCCCGGCGTTCCGCCATGGCGGCTCTGATCACGTACTAGTGGCACGGGCGGGCGTAGCGCGTATCAGCTATGTCCGCCCGAAGCCGTGTCACTGTCCATCACGGCGACGCTCTCGTTGCGCGGATCACGTAGCGAACGAGGTCGGCCTCGTGGTTGCTGCCGTCGGCGAATTGCGCCTGACGTGCGCTATCCACATTCCGCTTCACGAATATGTCGAATGCGGCAACGGCGTCTCGGGCATTTCGAAGTGCCGCGTATTCGATGTCGTCGCTGAGGCTCTTGCTTGTTGCCAGGTAGTCGTAGTATTCGGCCATGCTTCTGAAAGACTTCATCTATACTCGCAGACCCATCGCTCGCAGCGGTGTTGTCAGACAAGCCATTTCGGCTCAGACGAATAGATGGTCAGCGGACGCTAGCGGCTCACTCCAGTCGGCGGCGGAATGCACGGCCGACTGGCAACCTGACCTGGCTGTGATATCAACACGCCGAGGATAACTGACTCAGATCCGCGATAAGCAAGAAATTCGTCATAATTTGGCCGGCGCGCGGAGTTCGGGGTGTGTACCTGCCGGAGGGTCGCCGACCGGCGCAGGTAGATGGTGCCGGCGCCGGACCGCCGCGCCAAATCGACGAACACGTCAGGATTCGGTAATCGCCGTCCACGGGTGCTCATCGCGAGGGTGTGGTTCGCTGGACGGGGCCCCCGTCGCGGCCGGGTCTCCGGCTGCCCGTTTGCCGGTCGAGCCGTTCGGGTGCACCGTCGACACGACCCCAGGGAGGTAGCCCGTGGACCTGCGAGCACAGGTGTCGCAATTGAGCCCCGAGGCGCGCGCGGCGCTCGCGCACCGCATCAAGGCGCGGCTGGCCCAGGACGACCAGCCGGCTGCCGAGCACGACGTGAGCATCGTCGGCGGCGGTACCGCAGCACTCACCTTGGCGCTGGAGATCCGACAGGCTCGTCCGGCCACCCGGGTCCTGGTCATCGAGCCGAACGCCCACCCCGTTCCCGAGGTCACCCACACTGTCGGCGAATCGACGGTGGAAGTCTCGGCGCACTACCTACGCGACCGCATCGGTATGGGCGAGCACCTGAAAACCTCGCAGATCCGCAAGATGGGCCTGCGGATGTTCTTCTCCCACGACGGGAATACCGACATCGCGAAACGCATGGAGCTCGGGAGCTCCTCGTTCGTTCCGCAGGTCACCTACCAGCTCGATCGCGGACGGCTGGAAAACGAGCTCTACGAACGCTGCCTGGCAGCGGGCATCGACGTCGCCGCCGGCCGGGTCCGCTCGGTCGAGCTCGGGGCCGACAAGGCGGCGCACACGATCACCTATCAGAACGGCGAGGCCGACGCCGAGACCACCACCTCGCGGTGGGTGGTCGACGCGTCGGGCCGCAACCGGTTGCTGCCCCGTCAACTCGACCTCAAGCGAGCCAACGACCACCAGTGCAACGCCGCGTGGCTACGCGTGGCCACGGAGATCGACGTCGGCCGATGGAGTAACGACCCCGAGTACCGGAGCCGCCTCGTCGAGGGCGACCGGGCGATGTCGACGAACCACCTCATGGGCGAGGGCTACTGGGTCTGGCTTATCCGGCTGGCATCCGGCGCCACCAGCGTCGGGATCGTCGCCGACCCGGCGTTCCATGACTTCGATGGCTTCAACACCTTGGCCAAAGCGACAGCGTGGCTGCGCGAGCACGAACCGCAGTGCGCAGACGTGTTGGACGAGCATGCGCACCTCATCCGGGACTTCCGGGTCATGAAGAAGTACAGCCACGGCGTCACCAAGATGTTCGACGGCACGGAGCGCTGGTGCCTCACCGGTGACGCCGGGGTCTTCCTCGACCCGCTGTACTCCTCGGGCCTGGATCTGGTCGCCATCGGCAATGGGTTGATCACCGACATGATCACCCGCGACCTCGATGGTGACGACGTGGTGGCCCGAGCGCAGATCAGTGACTCGTTGTTTCGGTCCCTCACCGATATGTGGCTCGCCATCTACCAGGATCAGTACGCCGTGATGGGCGCACCAACCGTGATGACCGCCAAAGTGATCTGGGACGTCGCCTTCTACTGGGGATTCGTCGGCTTTCTGTACACCAACGACCGCTTCGTGCGCGTCGCCGACGATCCCGACTTCGTGCCGTACCTCGAAGGACTCATCGCCCTGAGCAATCGGGTGCAGCTGTTCTTCCGAGAGTGGGCCGCCATCGAGACCGGTTCGTCGACTGTGCCGTTCGTCGACCTGTATTCACCATTGAACTTCATGGTGTCCCTGCACACCGCGATGATGGAGAAAAGTTCGAACTTTGCCGAGCAATTCGATGGAAACGCCCGATTGCTGCGCCAACTGGCCGGTCAGCTCGTCGAGACTGTCCTGGCGGAGAAATCGGCGATGTTCGACCATGACGGGATCATGCAGCAAGTGCAGGCCTGGCAACGAGATTCGCTGCTGCGTGAGCTTCGGTCGACGTACCGCCGAGAGCAGGCCGTCAACCCACTCAGCGGTACCTGGATTGTTCCGACCGCGTCGGTTCTGCAACCATCCTGACCGAGGGTGCGAATGCAGAGGATGACCATGCCCACCGAAATGCCCACCGAAAAGGCCGCTGAGATCAACGAGCCGCTGGCGATCGTCGGCATCGGTTGCCGTCTGCCCGGCGATGCCGATTCCGCTGACGCCCTGTGGAAGCTGGTGTGCGACGGTGTCGACGCCACTCGTGAGGTGCCTGAAACGCGCTGGCACGCAGCGCGATTCCACGATCCTCACGCGTCCAAGGTCGGTAAGATCGTCACCAAGCGTGGCGGCTTCCTTGATGAGATCGACCAGTTCGACGCGCAGTTCTTCGGGATTTCCCCTCGCGAGGCGCATTCACTCGACCCCCAGCAGCGTCTACTGCTGCACACCACCTGGGAGGCACTGGAGGACGCCGGTATACCTGCAGACACGCTAGCGGGCACCGATGTCGGGGTGTTCGTCGGCGGCTTCACGCTGGACTATCAACTGCTGCAGAACCTGAGCCGCGCCAGCCGCTACCGGTTCAAGCCGCACTCGGCCACCGGAATGATGATGACGATGCTGGCGAACCGCATCTCGCACGCATTCGACTTTCGCGGGCCCAGTATGTCGATCGACACCGCCTGCTCCAGCTCACTGGTCGCGGTGCACCTTGCCGCGCAAAGCATCTGGAGCGGGGAATGCCACCTCGCCCTTGCCGGGGGCGTCAACATCATGGTCGGCCCCAATACCGCGATCGCGGAGTCCAAGAGCGGATTCCTCAGTCCGGACGGCCGATCCAAGGCCTTCGACGACTCCGCCGACGGATACGCCCGCGGCGAGGGCGGCGGGGTTGTCGTCCTCAAACCGCTGGCGCGGGCGCTCGACGACGGCGACCAGATCTACGCGCAGGTCCTCGGGACCGCGGTGTCCCAGGACGGCCACACCGACGGCATCACGGTGCCGCGGGAGGACGCTCAGCACGCGGCCATCACCACGGCTCTGCAGCGGGCCGGTATCGACCCCGCGGACGTCGGGTACGTCGAAGCGCACGGGACCGGGACGGCTCTGGGCGATCCGATCGAGATGCGGGCACTCGCGGGCGCGCTGACCGCGGAGCGTACCGCCGCGCGTCCGCTCATCATCGGCTCGGTCAAGACCAACATCGGGCACCTCGAGGCCGGCGCCGGAGTGGCCGGACTGATCAAGGGCGCGTTGGTGGCCAAGAACGGCTACATTCCGCCGACCGTGCACTTCCGGACTCCGACCCGGCACGTGTCCCTGTCCGAACTCAAGATCGACATATCCGGCACCGGCCGGCCGTTCCCGGACTGCGAGCGGCGCGTGGTCGGGGTGAACTCGTTCGGCTTCGGCGGCACGAACGCCCATGTGGTGCTTGCCGAACCGCCGCGTGAGACCCGCGACTCACCGTCGGCCGGTGAACCCGCTGCGGCGCCGCTGCTTCTGCCGATCTCCGCACGCAGCGACGAAGCCCTCGCCGCCACAGCCGGACGGTTGGCCGTGTTCCTCGACGCCCACCCCGGTGCCTCCCTGGGATCACTGGCCTACACCCTCAGTCGGCGACGTGCTCACCTCAGCCACCGGCACGCCGTCATCGCCGACAGCATCACCGAGGCGCGGGACCAGCTTCACGCCCTCGCCGACGGCGGGCAGATCTCCAGTGGCCGCACCGCTTCCGCCACACCCAAACTCGCCTTCGTGTGCACCGGCATGGGGCCGCAGTGGTGGCGGATGTGCCGAGGGCTGCTCGACGTCTTTCCCGTGTTCACCGACAGCATTCTGCGCACCGATCGGGAGCTCAGCCGCTACGCCGACTGGTCCCTGATCGACGAGCTCCGCTGCGACGACGAAGCCCGTTCCCGCATGGCGGAGACTCAGATCGCCCAGCCTGCGAACTTCGCCATTCAGATCGCACTTGCCGCGCAGCTTGCGCACTTCGGCATCACCCCGGACGCGGTGATCGGCCACAGCGCAGGCGAGGTGGCCGCCCACCATCTCGCAGGTGTGCTCAGCTTCGAGCAAGCCGTCGAGGTGATCTATCACCGGAGCCGACTGCAGCAGCGCACCAGCGGGCAGGGCAGGATGCTCGCCGTCGGCCTCGACGCCGACGCGCTGATGTCGGCGATCACGGGCGAGCTCGGTGCGGAGATCGGGCGGCGGGTATCGGTGGCCGCCATCAACAGTCCGTCCGCGGTGACCATCGCCGGCGACGGTGATCTGCTCGACGACATCTCCCGCCAGCTCGACGACGCCGGCGTCTTCACCCGGTACCTGTCCGGTGATGTGCCGTACCACACGCACTACATGGATGCGGTGAGAGAGGACCTGCTGACCGCTTTCGACGGACTGTCCTCGGCGCCGGCCACGATCCCACTGTATTCGACCGTGACCGGAGAACAGCTCGACAGCTATGACGCCGGAGCCGCCTACTGGTGGCAGAACACCCGCGCCACCGTCCTCTTCGAACCGGCGATGCGCCGGATGCTCGACGACGGGTACAGCCACTTCCTCGAGCTGGGTCCGCACCCCGTCCTTGCTGCTTCGATGCTCGAAACTGCAGGAGTGCAACGCATTTCGGTCACTGCAGTGCAGCGGCGTCAGCAGGACGACATTCGGACCTTCCTCGGTTGCCTCGGCGAATTGCACGGCGGCGGCCACGAGATCGCCTGGCAGGCCGTCCACCCGAGCGACGGGGAGGGCATGCTCAAGCTCCCGCGCTACCCGTGGCAGACCAAGCGCTACTGGAATGACACCCAGGAAGCGACGGAGTACCTGTTCTACGCACCCGTGCATCCCCTTCTCGGGCAGTCGGTGGCCGCGGTGCATCCCACCTGGGAAGCCGAGTTGAGCACCGTGCTGAATCCCTTTCTCGGCGATCACCGAGTGCAGGGCAGCCTGGTCCTACCCGGCGCCGTGTACATCGAGATGGCCCTGGCGGCAGCCAAAGCCACCTATGGGTCGAACCACAGCGTGGACAACCTGGTGCTGCACCGCGCGGTCATCCTCGACGACACCTGCGACCCGATTCTGCGGACCGTCCTCAACGAGGACGACGGCACTCTTGAATTCTCGGCCTTCACGGCCGTCGCCGACGGCGAGCTCAAGTGGACGGTCACGGCGACCGCGGAACTGAACACGCTGTCCGCCCGCCGCACGACAGCACCGGCGCCAGCACCCGAAGAGGCGGTCACGTCGATCGGTGGTGACGACTTCTACGCCCGCACCGCGGATCTCGGATTCGATTACGGCGCCGCGTTCCGCTCGGTCTCCGGCGTCACCGCCGGCCACGACTGGGCACTCGCCGAGCTCGAGATCCCCGAAGGCCTTCTCGACGAGGTCGGCGAGTACCGATTCCATCCCGCACTGATCGACGGTGCCTTTCAAACCCTGTTCGGTGCACCATTTCTCGGACAGGAGGAAAACGCAGACCCGTACCTGCCGACCGGGATCCGCCGCTGCGCGGTGTACGGCTCACCCGAAAAGCGCATGACGGTACGCGTCGACGTGCTGTCGGCGACACCGGAACAGGTGGAGTGCAACCTCGCGATCGTGGGCCAGTCGGGGAGCCCGCTCGTCGTGATCGACGGTTTCACCGTGCAATCGCTGGCGGCGTCGTCCCGCATGTCGCCGGACCGCATCGACAAGGGCATTCTCGACATCCAATGGTGCGCCATGGACGACGACGCGGACGGTGAGCGCGAACCGGTTTCGGACGATCGGTCCTGGCTCGTGCTCGACGACGAGTCCGGTGTCGGAGCAGCGCTGGCGGCAGAACTGCGCCGGCGCGGACAGCGTGCACAGACCGTCGGACACCGATCGGTCAGCACACTCACCGACACCGACGGCGGCTGGCTGATGGACCCTCGGCGCCCCGAACAGGTGGGCCAGCTCATCGCGGCGCACCTCGACAGTGACCACGACCTCGCCGGCATCATCAACTGTTGGCCGCTGGACATCACCTCGCCCGACGATGCCGACGCCAACAACCAGTTGGGCGCGTTCACCATCCTGCGGCTGGTCAAGACGCTCGCCGAGAACGACGCCGTCAAGCCCCGCATGTACCTCGTGACGTCCAACACGCAGCCGACGCCCGGCAGTGAGGTACGGGCGGTCGACCAGGCCGCCCTGTGGGGTCTGGGACGGGTGATCGGTCACCAGGAATTCGCCGAGTACTGGGGCGGGCTCATCGACATTGACGACGCGGACGACCGGACTCAGACGGTCGGCCGTATCTGCCGGCACATCCTCGATGACGAGCCAGAAGATCAGATCGCGATCCGGGGCACCACGACGCTCGTCCCGCGTCTGCGCCCCTGCAGCACGTTGACCAAACCCTTTCCCACCAAGCTCACCCCTGATGCCACCTACGTGATCACCGGTGGTGCAGGAGCTCTCGGCCGCGTCGCGGCCACCTTCCTCGCCGAACGTGGTGCGCGGCATCTCACGCTGCTGAACAGGCGCGCCGTCCCACCCCGCGACCGCTGGGCGGCGCTCGGCGCTGACGATCCGCACTATGCGACCGTCGAGACCGTCCGCGCGATCGAGCGGCTCGGTGTCACCGTCCGCGTCTGTAGCGTCGATATCACCGACGCAGAGCAAGTAGACGACTGGCTCACCACGCATGCGGCCAGCGGTGGCCGGCCCGTCCGTGGCCTCATCCATGCCGCAGGAGCGGTGCACGACCAGCTGCTGGTCAACATGAGCGAGGATGCCTTCGACAAGGTGACCGCCCCCAAGATCATCGGAACACGAGTGCTGCACAACGCGTTCCGGGACCACGATATGGAGTTCTTCGTGATGTTCGGGTCGGCCGGATCGACCATAGCCTCGCCTGGCCAGGGCAACTACGCCGCCGCCAACGCGTTCCTCGACGCGTTCGCCCACCACCGGCGGGCGGCCGGCCTCCCGGCGCTGACCATCGGGTGGGGTCCGTGGTCGGTGGGAATGGTCGAAGAGCTCGGGCTGGAGAAGCTGTACGCGCAGCGTGGCATCGACCTGATCACTCCTGCTGTCGGCGTGCGAATCCTCGACCGGCTGCTCAATCAGGAGCCGCCCGCAGTGGTGGCGATCAGCGCTGACTGGAACCGCGCCCGCCAGGCCGGGCTCGGCGGACGTCTGCCCCTGATGTTCTCGGACCTGCGGTCCTCCGAGGGGGATTCTGCTGATCTGGCCTCCGACGGGTCGATACTCTCGGTACTTGCCTCGACGCCGGAGGCGGAGCGGTCGCCCTTCATCGCCGACCACGTTCGTGGTCTGGTCGCCGCGGTGTTCGATTGTGGCAAGGATGATTTCGCCTCCGACGACCTGCTGGAGGATATCGGCCTCGACTCCATGATGGCGATGGAGTTCCGGGTGCGGATCAACATGGCGTTCTCGATCGACCTGCCCGTGTTGGAGATACTCAGAGGCGTCAGCGTGAATTCGCTGTCGGATCGGATCCTCGACGAGTTGCACTCCATCCACGGAGAAGCGCCCGCGGCCGAAGTAGAACCGGCGTCACCCACCGGCGAGGAGGAAGTCGACCGCCTGGTGGACGGGTTGTCAGACGCCGACTTGCTGGAACTGCTCGGCGAACTGGAGGCCAACGGCGACGGCGCGGCGGGGGAGACGCATTCGTGAGCTCCGAGGGCGCTGTCCGCGTCCGCGGTCTGTCGAAGAGTTACGGGCGCCGGCTCGCGGTGCGGGAGCTGGATCTCGATGTCGCGTACGGCGAGATCTTCGCAATTCTGGGCCCCAACGGCGCGGGCAAATCGACGACCATCGAGATTCTCGAAGGCCACCGCAAGCGTGATGCGGGACAGGTGAGCGTGCTCGGCGAGGATCCCGGAACTGCGGGACGCAGCTGGCGCGCGAGAATCGGCATCGTGCTGCAGGAGAGCAGCGACTTCGGAATGCTGACCGTGCTGGAGACGGCGCGCATGTTCGCGAAATGCTATGGAAGGGCCCGTGTCCCCGAGGAGCTCCTGGCACTCGTCGGGCTGGAAGCGACAGCCGAGTCCAGGGTCAGAACCCTGTCCGGGGGTCAGCGACGCCGGCTCGATGTCGCGCTGGGAATCATCGCCGAGCCCGATCTGGTGTTCCTGGACGAACCCACCACAGGTTTCGATCCGCAGGCGCGGCACCAGTTCTGGGATCTCATCAGACTGCTGGCTGTGGACGGCACCACCATCGTGCTCACCACCCACTACCTCGAAGAGGCGGCCGCGCTGGCAGATCGCGTCGCGGTGATCACCGACGGACGGGTGGCGGCGGTGGATTCCCCGGCCCGGTTGACCGCGCACGTGAACACCGCCGCGACCGTGCGCTGGATGGAGGACGGCGTTCTGCGTGAGGTGGAGACAGACCGGCCGACGGAATGGATCCGGCAGCGCTCCGCCGACGGCGCGGAACTCGCCGAACTCACCGTGTCGCGGCCCACGCTCGAAGACGCGTATCTGCAGTTGATCGGGCAGGCGTGATGGCCATCGAACCTGCACAGGCCGCCGACGCGGCCAGACACCGGGCCCCAGCCTCGGATCAAGCGCTGCCGTCGGCGGTGCGTATCGGCTTCTCGCGGGTGATCCCCGAGCTGAAGATGTTCTATCGGCGGCCTGAGCAACTGGCCCTGACCTTCTCGATGCCGGCAGTCATCTGCCTGCTGCTCGGCTCCATATTCTCGGACAAGATACCCGGCACCCAGACCAGCACCGGTGCCGTCATCGCCGCGAGCATGCTGGCCTACGGAATTCTGTCGACCTCGTTCATCAACCTGGGCATCGGCATCGCGGCCGACCGTGACACCGGCGCGCTCCGACGGCTGCGCGGTACCCCGGCCACCGCGTCGTCCTACTTCATCGGCAAGATCATGCTGGTCGCGATCGCCAGCATCGCCGAGGCCGTCATCATCGTGGCCCTGGGGGTGTGGGCTTTCGGACTTCACCTACCCACCTCGCCGGCGGGATGGTTCACCCTCACATGGGTTTTCGTCCTCGGCATCATCAGCTGCTCGCTGCTGGGCATTCTCGTCAGCAACTACGCCAGCAACGCCGTCTCGGCGGCCGTTCTCACCAATGGCCCTGCTGTGGGCCTGCAATTCGTGTCAGGAACCTACGTGCCGTTGATGGCACTTCCGACGTGGATGCTGGTCGTCGGATCCATCTTTCCGGTCAAGTGGATGGCGCAGGGGTTCCGGTCGGTGCTGCTTCCGCCTCAGATGATGGCAGTCGAACCGGCCGGTACCTGGGAGCACGGCCGCATCTTTCTGGTGCTGGCTGCATGGAGCATCGGCGGTCTGATCGCCTGTCTCTACGTCTTCCGATGGTCGGACAGGGACTGATCCGATGCCCTCGCTACTGTCGATCACCGCGCACTTCTTCCTGCAGATCGCGGTCATACTGCTGACCTACCGCCTCCTCTGGCCGCTCTTCCGCCGCCTGGCTCAGGTGCAGGTGGTGGCCATCATGGTGGCGGGATTCCTGCTCGGCCCCTCGGTGCTGGGCTGGATCTGGCCGAGCGGACAGAGCTGGCTGTTCCCCACCACGCTGACCATCGGAGCCGAAACTCTCCCACACCCCAACCTCACCGCCATCTACGTCGTCGGCCAGCTCGGGCTCGTGCTCTACATGTTCCTGGTCGGGGCGTCGTTCAAGCTGGACATCCTCGGCGCGCACGCACGGCAGGCGGGTGTCACCTCGGCAGCCGGCATCGGCGTCCCCCTGGTCCTCGGCGGTCTCGTCGGATGGTGGATGGTCAGCCTCGGCGGATACTTCACAGACAAGGTCGAGCACTGGCAGGGCGGCCTTTTCGTCGCCGCCGCCGTGGCCATCACGGCGTTCCCGATGTTGGCGTGGATCGTCTATGACTCGGGGCTTCTCAACACCCGATTGGGGACGATGGCGCTGTCGTGCGCCGCGGTCGACGACGCGTGCTCGTGGGTGCTGCTCGCGACGGTGGTGTCGACGGCCAAGGGCAGCATGTCCGGCGCGTTCCTCGCCGTCGGCGGCGGGCTGGGTTACCTGCTGTTCATGCTCGTCGTCGGCCGCAGGCTGCTGGCACGGTTGGAGACCTGGACGCCGCCGCGCGCCGACACCGAACGCACGGGCGGCCTCCCCATCGCACATGTCAGCGTCGTCCTGCTCGTGATCCTGACGGCGAGCTGGTTCACCGACGTCGTCGGAATCTATTCCGTGTTCGGTGCTTTCGTGGCCGGGACGGTCATGCCGCGCGGAGCGCTCCTGGACGGTATCCGCGAACGGTTCGAGCCGATCGTCGCCTACCTGCTGCTGCCGGCGTTCTTCATCTATTCGGGCCTGAACACGCAGCTCAACCTGATCCTCGATCCCGCGACACTGGTCATGGCGGGGGTGGTGCTCGTTGTGTCGTTCGCCGCGAAGTTCGGTGCGATCGGACTGGCGGCGCGGTCGCAGGGAATGAGTTGGTACGAGGCGGGGTCGATGGGTGCACTGGCCAACGCCCGCGGCCTGATGGAACTGATCCTGCTCAACATCGGACTCGAAGCCGGACTGATCTCGAGCAAGCTGTACACGATCTTGGCGCTGATGACGATCATCACCACGTTCGTGGCGACACCGCTTCTTCGGATGTTCCAGCGGCGTCTGCAGTTGTCCGGGTCGAGGTTCGGCCCGGCCGGGCAGGAGCCAGACGACCTGCCCTCGGTGGCGGAACGGACTGAGTGACGTTGGGGGCCAACGTCTGTACCGCACCAGGAGCTCGGTCAGTCGGTGTGTTCCGGCAGTGACAGCTCGAGCCGCGCACCGCCGCTGGGTGAGCTCGCCAGGCGGGCCTGCCCGCCGGCGTCCCGCGCGGCTTCGGCGATGATGGCCAAGCCCAAGCCGGCCCCGCCGTGCTCGCGGCTGCGGTCATCGTCGCGGCGCTCGAACCGGTGGAACAGCCGGAGCCGATCGTCTTCGGGTATGCCCTCGCCGTCATCGTCGACAGTGAGAATGACCCGCCCACCCACCGCGGTGAGGGTGAAGTCGACCCGATGCCTGGTGTGGCGCCGCGCATTGTCCGCGGCGTTGCGCACGGCCCGGGCCAGTAGACCCTCGTCGGCGAGCACGCGTGCGGGCCCCACCCGTGACGTGTCGACGGCAACGCCGAGTCGGCGCAGGCGGTCGGCCTCGGCCAGCACGATGTCGTCCAGATCGACTTCGCTGCGGTTGCGGATGCGTCCCTCGTCCAGCCTGGCGAGCAGAAGAAGGTCGTTGACGAGATCGTTGAGGCGTGCCGCCTCGATGTCGACGACAGAGGCCAGGGAGTGGATATCGGTGGCCTCGGGGTGATGGAGCGCGACCTGGGCGTGCTGGCGGATGGCCGCCACGGGGGAGCGCAGTTCGTGTGATGCGTTGGAGACCAGTCTCTGTTGATTGCGCTGGGCGCTCTCCAGGCGATCCAGCATCCGGTTCATCGTGGTGGTCAGGCGTGCGATCTCGTCGCGCCCCCCGGGCGGTTCCACCCGGCGTGACGGGTCGTCGCCGATCGATTCGACGTCGAGGCGGATCCGCTCGACGGGCCGCAGGGATCGCCCGACGACCGTCCAGGTGAGTGCGGCGACGAACAGGCTGACGGTCGGAACGGCGATGGTAAGGAGGACGCTGACGAGTCGGGTGGCGTCGTCCTCGCTTTCCAGTGAGCGTCCCACCACGACGTATCGGGCGGCGCCGGTGAGACCGTCGATGCTGCTGGACTCGACGACGTACCGGTACCCGCGGATGTCGGTGATCTGCTGCGTGTCGGACACCGGTAGCGGCCCGAGACCGGCGAAATCGCTGTCGGCGGTGGCGATGACGCGTCCGTCTTCTTGCAGCTGGATCACCACGTCTTCGCCGTCGAACGGGGGGAGCACATCCTGGATGCTGCTGCCGGCCATCGTCTCCGCGTTCTCGGCGATTCGGTCGGCCTGCGCCTCGGCGGCATTCCCCTGGGTCTGGATGAGCGCGTACCGAAGCAGCGCGACGAACGCGATCGCTCCGAGTGTCAGCATCAGCAGAACGACAGCGGTGGTGGCTGCGGTGATCCTGACCCGCAGCGAGAGCCCGGAGCGGTTACGCATCGGCGATCAGCCGGTAGCCCGCCCCGCGGACCGTCTGAATGGTGTCCAGGCCGAACGGTTTGTCGATCTTGGCCCTCAGGTGGGCGATGTAGACCTCGACGATGTTGGAATCCCCGTCGAACGTGTCCGACCACACTCCCTCGAGAATCTGCTGCTTCGATTTCACTGCGGCGACATCGCGGGCCAGGAACAGCAGGATCGCGAACTCGCGGGCCGTCAGCCGGATCGGCCGATCCGAGCGCCACACTTCCCGCGTCGCAGGATGGACCCGCAGCGACCCCACTTCGATCAGCGTCGGCCGCTGAGGCCGACCCCGGCGGATCAACGCGCGCAGCCGTGCGACCAGCACCGGGTACTCGACCGGTTTGACCACATAGTCGTCCGCGCCGGTGTCGAGGCCTTCGACCTCGTCCCAACCGCCGTCCTTGGCGGTCAACATCAAGATCGGCGTCCAATTTCCCTCGTCGCGCAGTGTTCGGCAGACGACGTAGCCGTTGATCTCCGGCATCATGATGTCCAGCACGATCGCGTCATAGCGGATCTCGCGGGCGCGCCACAGGCCATCAACGGCGGTGTGTGCCAGATCCACCGAGAATCCCTCGGCCACCAATCCGCGGCGGACACCGTCGGCGAACCTCACCTCGTCGTCGATCACCAGCACCCGCACCTCACCAGTGTGACTGCATTCACGTGAACCCTGCCTGAACGGGCCGCCCTTTTCAGGCTGCGTTCAGCATGCCGGGGAGAGCATGTGCACCGGCCGCCAGCGCGGGCGGTGTACGGAAGCGACTCGGTCTGCGTCCGGCATCACCAGAACAGATGCCGTCGTCGCCGCTTACTCAACTAGGGGAAACATGAAGACGATCAGTCGGGTGCTGGTGGCGATGGTGGCGTCCGTCGCGGCTCTGTTCGTGAGCGCGGGCACCTCGCATGCGGGGCTGGACAATGAGCTGAGTGTGGTGGACGGCCAGGGCCGCACGCTGACGGTTCAGCAGTGGGACACCTTCCTCAATGGTGTGTTCCCGCTCGATCGCAACCGGCTGACCCGCGAGTGGTTCCACTCCGGCAAGGCGACCTACATCGTGGCCGGTGAGGGTGCCGACGATTTCGAGGGCACGCTGGAGCTGGGTTACCAGGTGGGCTTCCCGTGGTCGCTGGGTGTGGGCATCAACTTCAGCTACACCACTCCCAACATCGCCTACGACGGTTTCGCCTTCGACAACAGTTTTGTCGACCCCGACCTGGGCTTCCTCGACACCATCGTGACGCCGCCGCTGTTCCCCGGTGTCTCGATCTCGGCGGACCTGGGTAACGGTCCCGGTATCCAGGAAGTCGCGACCTTCTCGGTGGACGTGGCCGGCCCGGGTGGTTCGGTGGTCGTGTCCAACGCCCACGGCACCGTGACCGGTGCTGCCGGTGGTGTGCTGCTGCGTCCGTTCGCCCGGTTGATCTCCTCGACCGGCGACAGCGTCAGCACCTACGGCGCCCCGTGGAACATGAACTGAGACAACGCCCATGCGCAGCGTGCAATCTCTTTCTTTTCGAAACAGTCCCCGGGGCGGCATCGGCAGCTAGGCTGACCGCTCGTGGATGTCGGCTTGGACGCAACGCAACGCGCCTGGGTGGACGAAGTGCGAGCATTCCTGCGCGAGAACGTGACACCTGCGCTGGAGGCGGAGTACGCCGAACATGGCCTGGAGTGCCTCGGCGGTGAGGTCTCGGCGTTCCGGCGCAAGGTGGGCGAGAAGGGCTGGTTCGGCCTGTCCTGGCCGAAGGAGCACGGTGGCCTGGGACTCGGCGCCGTGCACCAGCACCTGCTGATGCGCGAATTCGAGTACCGGGGCGTTCCCGGGCCGGACCTGACCGTGACGTCGGTGGCGCCGATGATCATGCGGCACGGTACCGACCAGAACAAGCGGGAGTTCCTACCTCCGATCGCGCGCGGCGAATTGATCTGTGCGGTCGGCTATTCCGAGCCGGAAGCGGGAACCGATCTCGCCGGCCTGCGCACCCGCGCCGTACGTGAGGGTGACGAATGGGTGATCAACGGGTCGAAGATCTGGAACAGCGGCGCGCAGCGCTCTACCCACGAATGGCTCTGTGTGCGCACCGATCCCGATGCGCGACGGCATCGCGGGATCTCGGTGATCATCGTGCCGCTCACCTGCCCCGGGATAGAGATCCGGCCACTGACTGCCTGGTCCGGCTACCGCACCAACGAGGTGTTCTTCCGCGACGTCCGCGTTCCCGCGACGAATCTGATCGGTGAGCAGAACCGCGGGTGGACCTATATCACCGGCGCCCTCGACCTCGAGCGCGGTGCGCTGACGAATGCCGGTGACCTACGGCGCGCGCTCGACGAGCTGCAGCGGTTGGCGCGACTACCTCGGCGGGACGGTTCGATCCCGCTCGACACCCCGTCTTTCGCACGGCGGCTCACGCAGGCCGAGGCCGACGTCGACGCGGCGACGCTGATGGGGCTGGAGGCTGCCTCGTTGCTGGACACGGGCGTCATCCCCACCGTGGAGGTGAGCGTCGAGAAGATCTTCACCAGCGAACTTCGGCAGCGGATCGCCGATCTGGCCATCGACCTGCTGGGACCCGACGGCCTGCTGGCCCATCGCACGGACGGCGCTCCGGCCGGCGGGGTGTTCGAGCGCCTCTATCGCGCCGCACCGCTGATGAGGTTCGGCGGCGGAGCCAACGAGGTTCTGCGGGACGTCATCGCCCAGCGCGGCCACGGCATGCCGTCCTACGGACGTTGACGAGGAGCCGGACATGCGACTGCTACTCGGTGACGACGAACGAGAGTTCACGTCCATGCTGCGGCGTGTGCTGTCGGCGGGGCCGGCCGCACCGTCGCTGTGGAGTGCGCTGGCGAAAGCGGGCGTGCTGGGACTCACGCTGCCGCACGAGTACGGCGGTTCCGGCGGAACCCTCACAGACCTCGGCGCCTTCTGTGTGGAGGCCGGGCGCGGTCTGTGCCCCACCCTCGTGCACAGCACCATCCAGGCAGGACTCGCGCTGCACGCGCTGGGCAACGATGCGCAGCGCGGCGCCCTGCTCCCCGGATTGGCTTCCGGAAAGTGCAGTGCCGTAACGGCTTTGTGGTCACCGGTGGACGCCGGGGACGTGACGCCCGCGCTGAGGGCGACACGGGTGGACGACGCCTGGCTGCTCAACGGTCGGGTCGACTTCGTGCTCGACGCTCCGTGCGCCGACTACGTCGTCACGTCCGGGATGGACACGGCCACCGGACGGACGCTGGTATTCGTCGTTCCCATCGAAGCGGATTCGCTGCGCGCCGAACCATTGACGATCATGGGGGGCCAGGCCGCAGCCCGCCTGTGCTTCGACGACGTGGCGATTGCGGACGGACACAGGGTGCTCGGCGCCGACGGGGGAGTCGCCGACGGGCAGCTACGCCGGATCGCCGATACCGCGACGGCGTTGTGGTGTCTGGACCTCGTCGGGGTGGGTGAGGCGGCACTGCAGCGGACCGTCGATCACACGGTGATGCGCGAGCAGTTCGGCAGGCCGATCGCGTCGTTTCAAGCGGCCCAGCACCTGGTGGCCAACATCCACATCGCCCTGTCCGCCGCCCGGCTGGCCGCGTGGGCCGCGGTGTCGGTGCTGGAGAGTGGAGTCGACGGGAGGCGGCAGTGCGCCGTCGCCCGCATGCATGCCGCCACCGCCGCCAAACTGGCCACCCTCGATGCGCACCAATTGCACGGCGGCATCGGCTATGTCGTCGACACCGATCTGCACCGGTACTCCGAGCGGGCCCGGGTGCTCTCGACCTTCGGCGGCGGCGCGGACGTGGCGGCGACGTGGCTTCAGGAGACGGATTCATGACGGACGAGGGCCTGATCGACGCGGAATCGGCGGCCCGGGTGGGTACCGTCGCGGCCCGCGCGACCGGCGACGTACACCGACTGCAGTGGCAGCGCTGGGCCGCGGCCGTCGGCGACCACAACCCGCTCTGGTTCGATCCCGGATACGCACGCGCACAGGGCTACCGCGACGTGATCTGCCCGCCACTGTTTCTGCAGTACACCGTGCTGGGTGTTGCGGCGCTGGACAGTCTGCGCCCGGACGGATCGTCGGGAGCGGTCTCCGGCGGACTGGCCTTCCCGCGGGCTCCGCGCCGCATGGCCGGCGGCGAGTCCACCGTGTTCCACCTGCCCGCCTATCACCGCGACGACGTCGAGATGGTGCGGACCATCGAGTCGATCGTCGAAAAAAGCGGTCGATCAGGACGATTCGTCCTCGTGACGTGGCACACCGCGTACCGCAACCAGCACGGCGACCTTCTCGCCGAGGCCACCACGTCGATGATCGCCCGACCATGAGGCCCGGCGGGCATGAGCGCTGGGCCCACGCGCGAAGCGCAGGGGACGACCGAGGGAAAGAGGAGGACCCTGGAGTGGCCGTGCAGTTGTGCTACGAAGACGTCGAACCCGGCGACGAGCTTCCCCCGCTCACCATCACCGTCGTCCAGACGCAGATGTTCTTCTTCAGCGCCGCGACCTACAACGGCCATCGCATCCACTACGACAAGGACTGGGCCACAACGGTCGAGGGCTACGACGACGTGCTGGTGCAGGGCCCACTGCAGTCCGCCCTGCTCGCCCGCGCTCTCACGGACTGGATCGGCGGGCGCGGGCGGCTGATCCGCTATGCGGTGCAGAACCGGGCTGTGGCCTATCCGGGCGAGGAACTCACCTTCGGCGGCGTGGTGACGGCCAAAAGGATGGAGGGCGGGCAGGCCCAGGTCGACGTCGACATCGCGGGGCGACGGGGGGACACCGTGCTGATGCCGGGATCGGCCACCGTCGTGCTCCCGACCCGCGGCGACCTGCCGTGAGCTCAGGTCAGGGCGGCCTCCGCGGTCAGGCGGCGATCGTCGGCATCGCGGAGTTGCCCGCGCAGCGCAAGCAGACACGTCCCGAACTCTTCACCATCGACCAGTACGCGGCACTTGCGGCGATGGTCATCGACGACGCCGGCCTCGACGGCTCGGTGATCAACGGAATCGTCTGCCACGGCATCGCCGAGTCGGACATGTTCGCCCCTGCCACCCTCAGCGAATACCTGGGAATGCCTGTCGATTTCGGCGAACGCGTGGATCTGGGCGGAGCCACCTCGGCGGGGATGGTGTGGCGTGCCGCGGCGGCGGTGGAGCTGGGCCTCTGCGACGCGGTGCTCGCCCTCGTGCCGGGATCGACGATGGTGCCGCACTCCCAGCGCAGGCCGCCGGCGCCGCCGGCCTGGTACGGCGCATCGAGCAACAAGTTCGGCTCCCCGCAAGCCGAATACGAGATCCCGTACGGCAACGTCGGCCAGAACGCCCCCTACGCCCAGATCGCCCAGCGCTATCGCGCGCTCTACGGCTATGACGCCGCCGCACTCGCCAAGATCGCCGTCGACCAGCGCACCAACGCGTGCGCGCATCCCGACGCGGTGTTCCACGGCGCACCGCTCACCATCGACGACGTCCTGAGCAGCCCGATGATCGCCGATCCCATCCACATGCTCGAGACCGTCATGCGCGTTCAGGGCGGCGCCGGAGTGCTGATCGCCAACGCCGACCTCGCCGCCCAGGCACGGCATCGCGCGGTGTGGGTGAAGGGCTTCGGCGAGCACATCGCCTTCAAGACGCCCACCTACGCGCGCGACATGATGGTCACCCCGGTTGCCCGCTCGTCGGCGAAGGCGTTCGCGATGGCCGGCCTGACCCAGGCCGACGTCGACGTCGCGTCGATCTACGACTGCTACACCATCACCGTGCTGATGACGCTCGAGGATGCCGGCTTCTGCCCCAAGGGCCAAGGTGCGCGGTGGATCAACGATCACGACCTGACATTCGGCGGTGATTTCCCGCTCAACACCGCGGGCGGGCAGCTGTCGTTCGGCCAAGCCGGAATGGCAGGGGGCATGCACCACGTCGTCGACGCCGCCCGCCAGGTGATGGGTCGCAGCCTGGCGGCGCAGGTGAGCGGCTGCGACGTCGCCTTCGTCACCGGCACCGGCGGCATCATGAGCGAGCAGGTGGCCCTCGTGCTGGGAGGAGACTGACGTGACCGAGACGCCACCGCTGCCCGAACCGACCCCGGTGTCCGCGCCGTACTGGGCGGCGCTGACCGAGCACCGCATCGTGATCCAATACTCCCCGTCGCTGGCCCGGTACGTGTTCTACCCGCGCACCCTGGCTCCCGGCACGCTGGCCGACGATCTGGAGTGGCGCGAGATCGACGGTGCCGGGACGCTTTTCACCTATACCGTGGCGCGGCGTCCCACCGGACCTCCCTGGGCTGATGTGGTGCCTCAGCTGTTGGCGATCGTGGAGTGGGACGAGGGACCGCGCGTCAGCACCGAACTCGTGGACGTCGAACCGGATGACATCCGAATCGGCATGCGGGTCACGCCGGTGTTCCACGATGTGCCCGATACCGGGATCACGCTGCTGCGGTACCGGCCGGCGTGAACCTCACGTGGTGCGCTTGGGCTTGCGTCTGCGTTTCGCGGCGAGGCGGTCCAACTCGGCGAGCAGCGTATCCGCGCGCGCGCATTCGTCGGCGTAGTACTGGGCCGACCAGTTGAGCACCGCGACGGGGTAGGCCCATTCCGGCACCGGCGCGGCACCCTCGGCGTGATCGAGGGCCAGCACGCGCATGCGTTCGGACTGTGCGCGGTGTGCCAGCACCACTTCCCGCAGCTTGGCCGGATCGGCGGTGTGGCCCAACCACGCGCGCAACATGATGCCGTGCTTGAGCACCGCGGGCTCTGGCGCCTCCTCGGTGGTCCATGCGGACACCGCGCGCTCACCTTCGGCGGTGATGCGATACACCCGCTTCTCCCGTTCGCCCCGCTTGCGCTGCACGTTCTTGTTCTCGTCCAACCGGGAGGCGACCAGGCCGAGCTCTTCGAGCTTGTGTAGTTCGCCGTAGATCTGGCTGAACGACGGTGCCCAGTAGAAGAACTTCAGACTCCAGTCCGCCCAGCGCTTCATGTCGAAGCCGGACAACTCCTGACCGAACGACAGCAAGCCCAGCACTGCGTAGCTGGTGGCCCGCAACCGCGGGCGCGGCTCGGTGTGGTCGTCGGCCATGGCGTCACCCTAGATGAGGATCCCCGCAGGGAAGCCGACATTTCGGCCCGGCCACGTCTCTATTTCTGATAGAAACAGATCACCACCAGCGAGGAGCCCATGGACGACGGTGTAGCCGCGATGTTGCGGACGCTCGACGACGCGTTTCCGGCGGTCGAACAGATGTCCGCAGAGGCGGCGCGCGCTGCGGTGGCGGCTCGACGCCAGCCGGTCACCAATGCCGACGATGCCGTGGCCGAGGACCGCGTTCTCCGGCTCGCGGGCGGACCCGTCGATGCGCGGATCTACCGCCCCCACGGTGCCGCCGACGAGCGCCGTGCCGGTGTGGTGTTCTGCCACGGCGGTGGATTTGTGCTGTGCGACATCGAGAGCCACGACGGCTTCTGTCGGGCGATGGCTCGGCACACCGATTCTGTCGTGGTGTCCGTGGGTTACCGGCGCGCACCCGAGCATCGCGCTCCCGCCGCCGCGGAGGACGCGTACGAGGCATTCACGTGGGCCGTCGCCAGCGCGACGCTGCTCGGTATCGATGCGCACCGCATCGCGGTCGCCGGCGACAGCGCCGGCGGCAATCTCGCCGCGGTGGTGGCCATCCTGTGCCGGGAACGCGGCACGCCCAGGCCCGCCGGACAGGTGCTGCTGTATCCGGTGATCGATCCGTCCTGTGACACCGAGAGTCAGCGGAGCAGGGCCACCGGCTGCTTCACCACCAGGGCGGCACTGCAGTGGTACTGGCACCAATACCTCGGTGGCGACACGGTGCCCGACCCGGCCTACCTCGTCGCGCCCGCGCGCGCCGAGTCGCTGGCCGGCCTGCCCCCGGCGGTCGTGGTGACCGCCACCCTCGACCCACTGCACAGTGAAGGGGTCGCCTACGCCGGGCGGCTGCGCGCCGCCGGAACGCCGGTGCTGCACCGCGACTTTCGCGGCCTCTTCCACGGATTCCTGACCATGATGCCGTTTCCGCCCGCGATCGCCGCCCGCGACCTTCTATGGTCCGACATGCGCGAGCTGTTGAGCGCCGACGCCGCCCGGGGTGCGTCGTGACGGCCGCCGACCACGACGTCATCGTGATCGGCGCCGGGTTCGCCGGACTCTATGCGGTGCACCGAGCGGTCGCCGCCGGTCTGAGCGTGCTCGGCATCGACGCTGCGGACGGCGTGGGCGGCACCTGGTACTGGAACCGCTATCCGGGGGCGCGCTGCGACGTCGAAAGTGTGGACTACTCCTATTCTTTCGACGAGCAGCTGCAGCAGAGCTGGACCTGGACCGAGCGGTTCGCCGGGCAGCCTGAGATCCTCGCCTATCTGGAGCACGTCGCCGACAGGTTCGACCTGAGGCGGCACTACGCATTCGGCACCGAGGTGACGGGTGCGGTGTTCGACGAGAGGTCCTCGACGTGGCAGGTGCACACGTCCAGTGGTCCTCCCCGCCGGGCCACCTACCTGCTGTGCGCCACCGGGTGCCTGTCCGCGGTCAACCGGCCCGATCTGCCCGGCATCGACGACTTCGCCGGCGACGTCTACTACACCGCAGACTGGCCGGAGCAGTCGCCGGATTTCGGGGGCAAGCACGTCGGACTCGTCGGCACCGGCTCCTCGGGTATCCAGGCAACACCCCTGATCGCGGCATCAGCAGCATCGCTGACGGTGTTCCAGCGCTCACCCAACTACAGCGTGCCCATGCCGAATCGCCCCTGGACCGACGAGGACGTCCAGCGGATCAGGGCGGAGTACCCGGACCGTCGCCACCGGTCTGCCTATGCGCCCGCAGGCACCCCGCACACCAGCACCGCGCCACCCGCTGCGCAGAGCACCGCCGCGGAACGCGAAACCGCCCTGCGCCAGAGGTGGACCCAGGGTGGCGTGTTGTTCAGCAAGACGTTCCCGGATCAGCTGACCGATCTGGCCGCCAACGACATCGCCCGGGAGTTCGCCGAAGCCCGCATCCGGGAACTCGTCGACGACCCCGCGGTGGCCGAGGACCTGATCCCGGTCGACCATCCCATCGGCACCAAGCGCATCTGCACCGATACCGGGTACTACGAGACGTTCAACCGCGACCACGTCACGCTCGTGAATCTGCGCCGCGAACCCATCACGGCGATCACCGCCGATTCCGTACAGACGACCACCGCCGGCTATCGCTGCGACGCGCTGGTGTTCGCCACCGGCTTCGATGCGATGACGGGTGCGCTTCGCCGCATCGATCCGGTGGGTACGGCAGGGGCCCGGCTCGGCGACCTGTGGCAGGACGGTCCGATCACGTTCCTGGGCTTGATGATTCCCAAGCTTCCCAACCTGTTCAGCTTCAGTGGACCAGGCAGCCCGTCGGTGTTGGCGAACATGGTCCTGCATGCCGAGGTGCAGGTCGACTGGGTTATCGCCCTGATCGCGGCGGCCCGCTCCGACGGGGTCGCACAGGTAGAGGCACGCGCGGATGCCGCCGCAGCGTGGACCCGGCACGTCACCGAGGTCGCCGAGGGGACATTGTTCGTCCACGCCACGTCGTCCTGGTACCTGGGCGCCAACATCGACGGCAAGAAGCGTGTCTTCATGCCCTACATCGGAGGATTCGGCACCTACCGCAGACACTGCGACGAGGTCGCCGAGAACGACTACACCGGTGTGGTGTTCACGACACGATGATCCCGTACCGGCTGGACGGCAAGGTCGTCCTTCTCACTGGCGCAGCGCGGGGACAGGGCGCCGCCGAAGCGGAACTGCTCGCCGAGCTGGGCGCTCAGGTGATCGCCTGCGACGTGCTCGACGCCGACGGTGCCGCGCTCGTGCAGCGGCTGGGTGACCGAGTGCGCTACCACCGTCTCGACGTGACGGATCCGCGCGCCTGGGCCTCGGTGGTCGCTGCCGCCGTCGCCGACCACGGGCGCATCGACGCCCTCATCAACAACGCAGGTGTGTACCGCCGGGCGCCGCTCGCCGACTGGTCAGCGGCGCAGATCCGGGACATGTTGGACGTCAACCTGGTTGGCCCCATTCTGGGAATGCAGACGGTCGCACCGGTAATGCCCCAGGGCGGGGCGATCGTCAACATCGCGTCCTCTGCGGCGCTGCGAGGATTCGGCGGCGCGCTGCCGTACGCGTCGTCGAAGTGGGGACTCCGCGGCGCCAGTCGGTCGGCGGCCGTCGAGTTCGCGCCGCGGATCCGGGTCAACTGCGTGATCCCGGGCGCCGTCGACACACCGATGATCGACGCCGACAGCCTCGACTTCTCCCACCTTGCGGTGCCCAGGGCCGCGTACCCGCAGGAGATCGCGGGGATGGTCGCGTTCCTGATCAGCGACGCCGCCGGCTACTGCACCGGCGCGGAGTTCGTCGTCGACGGCGGTGCGACGGCATGACGCGAGCTGTGCCCGAAGGGCCGACCACCGAGGAGGCGCCCCGTGCGTGAAACCATCCAGCAGGTCCTGCGCGACCGCGTGCACGACGACGGCGTCGCCGTCATCGGTGACGACCGGACGTGGACCTGGCGCGAGCACCTGGCCGAGGCCGCCGCGGAGGCCTCGGCGATGATCGCACTGGCCGACCCGGCCCGACCGCTCCACGTCGGGGCCCTGCTGGGCAACACCCCCGCCATGCTGCGGTCCATGGCAGCCGCCGCACTCGGCGGCTACGTGCTGTGCGGCGTCAACACCACTCGCCGCGGAGAAGGACTGCTGGCCGATATCCACCGCTCGGATTGTCAACTGCTGCTGATCGATTCAGAACACAGACCGCTTCTCGACGGACTCGACCTCGCAGGCGTCACGGTGATCGATGTGGCGTCGCGCACCTACCTTGACGCGGTCGCCACCGCGGCGCCGCTGGTACCGCATCGCGAGGTCGCCGCCACCGACCCCCTGATGCTGATCTTCACCTCGGGCACCAGCGGCAACCCGAAGGCCGTGCCGTTCGCGCATGTGATGGGCGTACTCAGTGGCAGCAGCCTGGTCCTTCAACTGGACGTCACGCCCGACGACGTGTGCTACCTGTCCATGCCGCTGTTCCACTCGAACGGGGTGGCGGCCGGCTGGGCGGTCGCCGTCTGCAGCGGCGCGGCGATGGTGCCCGCCAGATTCTCGCCGTCGCGCCTCCTGCCCGATATCCGACGCTACGGGGCCACCTACATGAACTACGTCGGCAAACCGCTGGCGCTGGTGCTCGGCACGCCGGAGCTACCCGACGATGCCGACAACCCCCTGCGTGTCGCCTTCGGAAACGAGGCCGCCGACCGTGACATCGACGACTTCGCCCGCCGGTTCGGTTGCCGGGTGATGGACGGATTCGGGTCCAGCGAGTTCGCGGTCATCGTGGTCCGCGAAGACGGCTGCCCACCAGGGTCCATCGGCAAGGGCTGGGAAGGTGTCGCGGTCTACCACTCCGACACCGTGACCGAATGCGCCACAGCGGTATTCGACGAGAGCGGCGCGTTGGCCAACTTCGATGAGGCAGTCGGTGAGCTGGTCAACACCACCGGGGGCGGTGCGTTCGGCGGCTACTACAACGATCCTGACGCCACCGAGGAGCGGATGCGCCACGGCATGTACTGGTCCGGAGACCTCGCCTACCGCGATGCCGAGGGCTGGATATACCTGGCGGGCCGCACCGCCGACTGGATGCGCGTCGACGGCGAGAACCTGGCTGCCGCCCCCGTGGAACGCATCCTGCTGAGGTTGCCGCAGGTCAACCACGTCGCGGTGTACGCGGTGCCCGACGAACAGGTCGGCGATCAGGTCATGGCGGCCGTGGTCCTCAACGACGGAGCCGACCTCACCCCGGCCGAGTTCGAGGCTTTCCTTGCCGCGCAGCCCGATCTGTCGCCCAAGGCGTGGCCCCGCTATGTCCGGATCAACGCATCTTTACCGCAGACGGCGACCAACAAGATCCTCAAACGCGAACTCATCACAGCGGGGGTGACGGCCGCCGGGGGACAACTATGGGAACGGCCCGACCGGCAGCGCTCGTACACAGTGGTGTCCGCGGTGCCGGTGTCCGACCGGGTGAGCCGGTGAAGACCAGGGGAGCGCTCCTGTGGGGCGTCGACGAGCCGTGGTCGGTCGACGAGATCGAGATCGACGATCCCCGCCGCGACGAGGTGACGGTGCGACTGGAGGCGGCCGGGCTGTGCCGCTCCGATCATCACCTCACCACCGGCGCCCTGCCCGCCTCGGGCACACCGATCCTCGGCGGGCATGAAGGTGCGGGAGTCGTCGTCGCGGTCGGCGCCGACGTCGACGACCTGGCGGTGGGTCAGCACGTGGTGCTGGCCTGCGTGCCGTCGTGTCGGCAGTGTTCGTGGTGCCAGGCAGGACACCCAAATCTGTGTGAGCGGGCCGGTTCGATGCACTCCGGCCGATCGATCAGCGATTCATCGTTCCGGATCCGCGCGAGGGGACGCGATGTGTCCGCCGTGTCGTTGCTCGGCGCGTTCTCGCCCTACGCCGTGGTGCACCGCGCCTCGGTGGTGCCCGTCGACGCCGCGGTGCCGTTCGAGGTCGCGTGCCTGCTCGGCTGCGCCGTCGCCACCGGGTGGGGTGCGGTGACGCGGTCTGCGCGTGTCCGGCCGGGCGACGACGTCGTCGTGATCGGCGCGGGCGGGGTCGGTATGAGCGCCGTTCTGGCTGCCGTCGTCGCGGGGGCGCGCCGCATCATCGTCGTCGAGCCGCTCGAATGGAAGAGGGACCGTGCCCTGAAATCGGGTGCGACACACGCATATCCGGACACCTCGACGGCCATCATGGAGGTGGCTGCGCTCACCGGCGGCTTCATGGCCCACAGGGTCATCGTCGCGGTGGGGGAACCGCTCGGCAAGGACCTCGACAGCTGGATGATTCTCACCGGCAAGGGCGGCCGATGTGTGCTCGCATCGATCGCCGACACGCGCTCCTTCGACGTCACCGTCCATCTCGCCCTTCAGGTCCTGATGCAGAAACGGCTGCAGGGCATCGTCAACAGCGGCGGGGACCTTCGTCACGATGTCGCGCTGCTGGCTGCCATGTATCGGATGGGCAGGCTGGACCTCGATGGACTGGTCACCAGGAGTTACCGGCTCGACGACATCAACGACGGCTTCCGCGACATGCTGGCAGGCAACGTTATTCGGGGTGTGATCCGCTACACCGAGGACGACTGGGCGCTGTGACGACCTCCGGAGTAGTCGACCGGCCAATGCTTGATGCCGTTGATCATGCTCGATCGCAGGCGCTCGGGAGGCCCGGTCGGCCGTAGATCGGGAAGGTGGTCGGCAATCGCGTTGAACATCAGGTCGATGGTCATCCTGGCCAAGCTGGCGCCGACGCAGTAGTGCGCCCCGGTGCCGCCGAACCCGAGGTGGGGGTTGGGGTGTCGCAGGATGTCGAAGGAGAAGGGGTTGTCGAAGACGTCTTCGTCGAAGTTCGCCGAGCGATAGAAGAGGACCAGCCGCTGGCCCTTGCTGATCTGGACGCCGCCGAGCTCGGTATCGGCCAGTGCGGTGCGCTGGAAGGCGTTGATCGGGGAGGCCCACCGGATGATCTCGTCGGCGGCGGTCTTCGGGCGCTGGGCCTTGAAGAGCTCCCACTGCTCGGGATGCTCGGTGAAGGCGATCATGCCCTGGGTGATCGACTGGCGCGTCGTCTCGTTGCCGGCAATCGTCAACGTGACGACGAACATTCCGAACTCGGCCTCGGTGAGCCGGCCGTCGGCGTCGGCGTCCAGCAGTGTGCTCACGATGTCGTCGGAAGGCTTACCTGCCTTGTCAGCCGCCAATTGCATGGCATACCACATCAATTCGGCTGCCGAGCCGAGTGAGTCGTACTCGGCGAACTCCGGATCCTCGTCCCCGATCATCTGGTTGCTCCAGTCGAACAGCTTCTCCCGGTCCTCCTGCGGCACGCCCAGGAGACCAGCGATGGCCTGCAGCGGCAGTTCACGGGCCACATCGAGGACGAAGTCGCCGGTGGACGCCTCGGCGGCGCCCGCGGCGATGCGCTGAGCGCGTTCTCCCAGCTCGGCACGCAGCCGCTCCACCGCTCGCGCGGTGAAGCCGCGAGAGATGATCTTGCGCAGCCGGGTGTGTTCGGGATCGTCCATCATGATCATCGACGCCCGCCCGGCTTCGATCTGACCACCGCCGCCGGTCACTTTGTACCGGGGTACCACCGACTTCTCCGCCGAGGAGAACACGTCGCTGCGCAGCGAGACCTCCCGCACGTCGCGGTGCTTGCTCACCACCCAGAAGCCGCCGTCGCCGAAGCCGCCGACATCGGGGGCCTGAGCGTTCCACCAGATCGGCGCTGAACGGCGCAACTCGGCCAGCTCCTCCTCGGGCACCCGCTGGGCGTAGATGTCGGGATCGGTGAAGTCGAAACCGGGTGGCACAACGGGAGCGGGCATGTCGGCACCTCCAAGGCTGCTCCGCTCAGCAATACCTCACGCCGGTCGCCGCACGTGGCGATATGGCCAGAATGCCGTCGGGTGCCGGTGCCGCCTCAGTGCCCGGGAGTGTGCAACCGGCGCAGCGAACCCAGTACCAGCCGATCGCTGGCCAACTCGTAGGCCTGTCGCTCCGACAGGGACTCCACCGAGCGCAGCATCGCCCTGATCTCGGTGTGGACCCGCGGCTGAGCGGCCAATAGTGCCGCGATCTTGTCGTCGACCGCCGCGTCGAGCGCGTCGACGTCCTCGGTGACCTCGTTGAGCAGACCGATCCGAACCGCCTCGTCACCGGATACCGGCATCCCGCTGGCCGTCAGCCAGAATGCCGCCCGGCGGCCCACCATGTGCGGCAGCCACGCCAACACCAGCGCGGGAGCCAGGTTGATGCGCACCTCAGGAAAGCTCAGCCGGGCCGCGCGGGTGGCCACGGCGACGTCGCACAGCGCGGCCAGGCCGACACCGAAACCTGCTGCGTCGCCGTGCACCCGGGCCACGGTCACGAGGCTGGTGGATGCCAGTGCGTCGTTGACCGCCACCAGGCGGCGGACTTCGCCGGGAAGGTCGTCCGGCGTCGCGGCCGTGCGTTCGCGGCCCATGCAGAATTGGTCACCGGCCCCGGACAGCACCAGGACGTGCACACCATCGGGCGGGTTGGTCAATACGCCCGCCAGCGCATCGCACATCGCCATCGTCATCAGGTTGCCGTCCGGGCTGTCGAGCCGTGCGTTGAGCACCGCGCCGTCCCGCTCGAAGTGCAGCCCGGGGGCCGTCGAGATCTGCTGCGTCGCAGTCATATCAGTTGAGCCTTTCCAGGGCGATGCCGCCGTACCAGTCGACGTCGTCGGGTGCCGTGCGCACGGTGACCGCCCGCACGTGGGTGAAATCGTTGAACGACTCGGTGCCACCCTCGCGGCCGTGGCCGCTCTCGCGCACCCCGCCCCAGGGCGAGCAGGGATCGAGCCGGTGATGGTCGTTGACCCAGACGATGCCCTGTTCCAGTTTCGAGGCGACTCTGTGCGCGCGCGCCACGTCACGGGTCCAGATCGACGACCCGAGGCCATACGGGCTGTCGTTGGCGATCGAGATGGCGTCCTGCTCGTCGCGGAACGGAATCACCACCAGCACGGGGCCGAAGATCTCTTCGCGGGCGACCCTCATCTGATTGTTGACATCCGAAAGGACGGTCGGCGCAATGAAGTAACCGTCGAGGCCGGGAACCTCGACGGCCTTGCCGCCGGTGGCCAACGTCGCCCCCTCGGAAACGCCGATGTCGACATAGTTCAGGATGCGCTGGCGCGCGCGTTCCGAGATCACCGGACCGAGCTGTGTTCCGGCCTCGCTGGGGTCACCGATCTTGATGCTCTCGGCCTGGGCGACGAGACCGGCGACGAAATCGTCGTACACACTCTCCTGCACCAGGATCCGGGTGCCGGCGATGCACGTCTGGCCTGCACCGACGAATCCGCCGAAGGCCGCGCCTCGTGACGACACCTCGGGGGCAATATCGTCGAACACCAGAACCGGTGTCTTGCCGCCCAATTCGACCGTCGACTTCGCGAATCGTGAGGCGGTGGCCACCGAGATGATGCGGCCGACCTCCGTGCCGCCGGTGAACACCACCTTGTCGACGAGCGGGTGCTCGGCCAGCCCTGCGCCGGTGACGGGCCCCAATCCTGGAATGACGTTGAACACCCCGGGCGGAATGCCGGCCTCCAGCGCGAGCGCGCCGATCAACAGCGCCGTCAGCGGCGTCTGCTCAGACGGTTTGAGCACCACACTGTTTCCGGTGGCCAGCGCCGGGGCCACGCTCTTCGAGGCGATCATCAGCGGATGATTGAACGACGACAGGGTGGCCACCACGCCGAGCGGGAACCGCGACGTGTAGGAGTGGTACTGGCCCGACATCGGCACCACCGAGTCCCGGCCGGCCAGCAGCAGCGCCGCGTTGTACCGGTACCACTCCGGAAGCCGGGTGATCTGCGCCTTGGTCTCGGTGATGGGCCTGCCGTTGTTGACCGTCTCCAGCCGGTACAGCTTGTCCATGTCCCGCTCCAGCAGATCCCCGAATCGGTTGAGGATGCGGGACCGTTGGTGGATCGGCATCTGCGACCACACACCGGAGGTGAAGGCGTTGCGCGCGGACACCACGGCGTCGTCGGTGTCCTCGATGCTGGCGCTGTGGCAGCGGGCGAACACCCGCGCCGTCGCAGGATTGATCAGCTCGAGGATCTCGCCGCGGCCGGGCCGGTGCTCGCCATCGATGAGCAGCGGCTGCGCATGCTCGCCGTTGACAGCTCCGTTGGTGGTCGCGGAAGAGGTCATGACCGGTTCAGACATTCGGATTCTTTCTGGTCTGGCAGGTGATCAGGCGCCGGCCGGAGTGGCGGCGCGCTGGCGTGAACTGGCTTCGAGGTCTTCGAATCGGCGCAGGATCGACGACTCCAGGACGGCCACCTCGGTGTTGGACGCCTTGCGGGGGCGGGGAAGGTCGACAGCGATGTCCTCGTGAATCGTCCCGCCGGGGGCCAACATCAGGATGCGGTCGGACAGTTCGGCGGCTTCCTTGACGTCGTGGGTGACGAAGACGACCGTCTTGCGGGTCTGGGCCCACAGTTCTTGGAGGTGCTCGCGCAGGCCCCGTGCGGTGATCGCATCGAGGTGGCTGAACGGCTCGTCCATCAGCAGGACATCGGGCTCGATGGACAGGGCGCGGGCGATGCCGATGCGCTGCTGCTGACCGCCCGAGAGTTGACCGGGCCACTTCTTCTCGGCATGCCCGAGCCCGACTCGCTTGAGCGCCTCGCGGACGCGTTCCTTGGCGGCGTCGTCGCGCACCGGTTGGACGTACATCAGGTTGTCGAAGATCGACCGCCAGGGCAGCAGCCGCGGCTCCTGGAACACATACGCCAGCTTCGCCGGCTTACCCGACTGCCCGATGGTGACGGTTCCCGAGGTGGCGGACTCGATTCCGGCGATGATGTTGAGCAGCGTAGTTTTGCCGCAGCCCGACGGTCCGACCAGAGAGACGAAGGACTGGTCGGCGATCTCGAATCCGATGTTGTCGATGACGGTCTGCGGGCCGGTGGGTGTTCCGAACACCTTGACCAGGTTGGTGACAGTGACGTTGGCCATGAAATCTCCTTGGGATGAAGCGGGATCTACGCGGCGGCGGCCGCTGTGGGTTCTCCGGGAACGGATTCACCGTCGCGCCACCGGAAGGCCCGTCGGGACAACCGCTCAAGCAGAACGCGGTCGGTGAGGACCATGAAGAGGATGAAGAAGGCGATCCATGCGACGAAGCCGGGCAGCTGGTTCGCGTCGTACCAGTAGCGGGCCCGATGTCCGACGCCGTCGGCGGAGCCGAACCACTCCGACAGCAGGAGGCCGTTCCACCCTGACATCACCCCGAACCGGATACCGGCGACTGCGTATCCCGTGATGGCGGGCAGTACGGCATGTCGAAGCCGCCGCGACGGAGGTACGTCATAGGACTGCGACATGTCCAACAGGGCCGGCGGCACCGAGCGGGCGCCGGCGGCGACGTTGACCACGACGAAGGGAACCGCGGACAGGATGACGGTGACGATCGGCGCGGTATCGGCGAAGCCGAACCACATGGCGCACAACAGGGCCCAGATGACTGCCGGGATCGCCAACCCGACCAGGTTCACGTCGCCGAACAGGTCGTCGAAGATCCGGAAGGATCCGATGGCGAGACCGATGGCGATACCCAGGACGATCGAGATCAGCATGCCGATCGCGAAACGCTGCATGCTGATCGCGAAGTTGTAGAAGAACTCGCCGCGTTCGATCTCGGCCATCGCGGCCTTGACCACCGGCCCCGGGCCGGGGATGCGGTCGCCGAATGTGCCGGCGAGCTGCCACAAGACCAGGAACAGCACTGCGGCGGCGGCACCGGCGCCCACGGGCCCGGTCAGCCACTTGGGCCCGGAAGAACCTTTGGCGGTCACCGTGTCGTCACGGTCTTTCACGGGTGCGCTCATGTCAGCGGCCCCCTCTCCATGCAAAGAACCGTTGTTCCAACTGGGCCAGGAAGACTCGCTCGATCAACAGGATGAAGATCACGAAGAATCCCGTCCAGGCAAGGACGCCGGAAATCGAAAACTCTTGAAAGGACTGACGAATCATGAAGCCGATGCCATTGCGGCCGCCGAACACCTCGGTGAGCGCCTCGACCTTCCACGCCATCGCGAAGCCGTACCGCAACGCCGCGAACAGGAACGGCATCACCGAGGGCAGGAAGACCGACTTGAGGACATCGCCGCGCCCGAGCCCGTAGACCGTGCTCATGTCGACCAGGCGGCGGTCGACTTCTTCGACGCCCTGTGCGACGTTGAGCGCCACGTAGGGCAGTGCGACGAAGGCGACGACCACGACGGGCCCGACAGCCCCGATCCCGAACAGGATCAAGGCGAACACTGCGAAGGCCAGGCCGGGAACGTTGCCCAGGACCAGAAGTGGCTGCTGCCAGAAGTACTTCCAGTACTTGACGCGTCCCATCAGCAGGCCCAGGGGCACCCCGAACACTGTTCCGATGGCGAAGCCGAGCGCGATCTTGACGATGCTGGCGCCGAACTGCACGAATGCGGTGCCATCGGAGGCCAGGTGCCACATCTCGGCACCCACCGTCCACGGTGCCGGCAGGACGTACTCGGTGAACAGCACCAGCGAGCAGAGCGACCACACTGCCACCAGCAGGGCGTAACCGATGAGATGCAGTCCGAAGCGGCGCGCGGATGCGGCCACCGGGCGGGCGGGCGCCGCCCCCGTTTCCGGGGAGGCGCTCACCTCGTCAGCGGAGTGGTTGGCGGTCACCGTCACGACTGGCCACCCTGCTCAGATGGACGGAACTTCGGCTGTGCCTGCTCTTCGGCCATGAAACCGGTCTCCTTGAGGAACGGGAAGATCTGCGATTCGCCGTCGGCCCAGGCCTGGTCGAATCGGACGTCCCGCACGAACCAGTCGTGATCGCCGATGTAGTCCTGCACGAAGGCGACGTCCTCGGGTGCCTCGACCGCGAAGTGCTGCGGGTAGGTCTCGATGATCGTGGCTTTGTTGGCTTCCCACTCCGAGAGGCCCCGCTGCCAGACGTCGAGGAAGAACTCGACCTTGTCAGGGTTCTCCTGGGCCCATTCGTTGCCGGCCAGGAAGACGTTGATCATCGGGCCTTCGTGCTCCGGTACGACCAGCTCGGAGTACATGTCCGAGGAGGCCTTGCCGTCGTAGAGCACCTTCAGCTCTCCGCTGCGAAGTCCCGGTGCGGCGAACTCGGGCAAGCACAGGCAGGCCGCAACCTCACCCTTCTCGACGAGGTCTGCCTGCTGCTGCGGGTCGGACACGATGAGGTTGTAATCGCCGCCGCCGGTGCGGAAGTCGACATCATGCATCTTCTTCGCGTACGCACCCCACACCAAGGTGGCGGACACGGCGGTGTACGCCGAGATGTCTTGACCCTTGAGATCAGCCAGTGTCTGGGCGGGGTTGTCCGCGCGGGTGATGATCACACTGCGATCGAGGTTGTACTTGCCGATGATGACGGTGTCGCGGCCGGTTTCCTCTTCGATCACCGGTACCTCATAGGAGGCGGAGGACACGATGTCGGCATGTCCGCCGGCGAACACCCCGAACTCGTCCCAGGTGGACGAAGCCTCGATCGTGATGCCGGACTCCTTCTCCATCTCGGAGAGGATGCCCTGTTCGGTGATGTAGTCCCACACCGGATCCGGGGCGAACGTGAACCTGATGGTTCCGCCTTCGCCACTGCCCCCACCGGAGTCCGGTCGGGAAACGCATCCGGACATCGCCACTGCAGTTGTGGCGGCCAGTAGCGCGGCCGTCAATCGGCGTCCCAGACCATTCACGATTGTGTTCCCTTCACTTGAGCGCCCCGCGGCGTCGTCGCCGTGGGTGCGAGTTCTTGATGAGTGCCGTCGTGGTAGCTCACGAGTTCGTCGCTGCCGGTCGCCGTCGGGTTCTCCAACAGGTAGGACAGGATGTAGTCGTGCGAGGTCGCCAGGTGCTCCTTGGTGAGCTGGGCGGCCAGGACGGCGTCGCCGCCTTCAACCGCCTGCAGAATGGCGGCGTGTTCGGCATGTAGGTGCTCGGTCTGCCCGATCACCTCGAGGTGCATATGCAGGTAGCGGTCGGTGAGACGGCGCAGTTGTTCGACCAGTTCGATCATGCGTGGCCGCCCGGCCAGTTTGTAGATGGCGCCGTGAAACTCGGCGTTGGCAGCCAACCAGATCGGGGCTTCCTTGCTGTCTTCCATCACCGACATCTGCTTGCGCATCATCAGAATGTCCGCGCGGCCCACCTTCGGCACCGCGATGCGGGTTGCCAGCGGTTCGACGGCTTCGCGGAGCTCGTAGAGCTCTTGGAGCTCGGGCACCGACATTCCGATGACCACCGCGGTGGCGTTCGAGGTCGGGTGCACCAGCCCTTCGCCGGCCAGCATCTGCAGGGCGTCGCGCACCGGGATGCGGCTGACGGCGAACCGCTCCGCGATGCTCAACTGCGACATCCGGGACCCGGGTGCAATGGCCCCGTGCAAGATCTCGGTCCGCAACGTCTCCGCGATACGACTCGCCGCACTCTGGTATGCCATCTCGCCTCCATGTGTACTAAGTGCTTTGAATGTATACATCGCGGGGTGTGCGGTCAATCACTTCGGCAAAACAGTGGGATTGCCGTCACAATTGCGGGCTTTCCCGCAGCTCACGCGTCGACGTGATCCCAGGATGGCGCGGCGGAGGGTGCCCACGGCACGGACTTGCCTCGGTACTTCGCGACCCGTACATCACCGGAGCGGGCATGCCCCTCGAAGAACTCGACCCGGGCGGCGCGGCCCAGTACCTCGCCCAGCGCGGCGCTCGCCGCGCGGTCGGTCACTTCCTGATAGGTCACCGTCTTGAGGTACTTGCCCACCCACAGGCCGCCCGTGTAGCGAGCGGCGCCTCGCGTCGGCAGCGTGTGATTGGTGCCGATCACCTTGTCGCCGTACGACACGCAGGTTCCCTCGCCGAGAAAGAGCGCTCCGTAGTTGCGCATGTGGGACAACGCGTCCCGAGGGTTCTCGGTCAGAATCTGAACATGCTCGCTGGCGAACCCGTCGGCGAGCTCGTACGCCTCGTCCAGGTCCCGCGCGACGATCACCTGTCCGTGGTCGCGCCACGCCGGCTCGGCGTAGTCGCGTGTCGACATCGTCGGTAGGAGCGCCTCGATGTGCTCTCCGACGGCCACGGCGAGCGTCTCCGACGTGGTGATCAGGATGGCCGGTGAGTCGGGTCCGTGTTCGGCCTGCGACAGCAGATCGACGGCCACGATGAACGGATCGGCGTGGGCATCCGCCACGATCAAGGTCTCCGTCGGTCCGGCGAAGAGGTCGATGCCGACCTGACCGAACAGCTGGCGCTTGGCCTCGGCGACATAGGCGTTCCCGGGCCCCGCCAGCAGGTCGACCTTGCCGATGGTTTCGGTACCGAGGGCCATTGCGGCCACTGCTTGCACGCCACCGAGGAGGTAGATTTCGTCGGCGCCGGCAAGGCTCATCGCGGCCACGGTCGCCGCAGGTACTTCACCGCGAATCGGGGGTGTGCACGCGGTGACCCGTTCCACGCCTGCGACTTTCGCGGTCACGATCGTCATATGCGCCGACGCGACAAGGGGGTAGCGGCCACCGGGGATGTACGCGCCCGCAGCCGACACGGGGATGTTGCGCTGTCCGAGGAAGACGCCGGGTTCGGTCTCGACCTCGAAATCCCGCAGCGACGCCAGCTGATGCTCGGCGAAGGTCCGGACGTTGCGCTGCGCCAGCTCGATGTCGGTGATGGTCTGGGCGGGCACGGTGTCGATGATCGACTCGATCTGGTCCGGGGTGAGGCGAAAGTTCTCCGGCGCCCACTTGTCGAACTTGAGGGAGTATTCGCGTACCGCGTCGTCGCCGCGACGACCGATGTCGGCGATGACGTGTGCGACGGTGGCGGCCACGTCGTCGTTGCGTTCCGACCTTGCTTCGGCTGCGGCTGCGCCTTTGAGCACCTTGGGCATGTGACTGGCATCCTTTTCGTCGCTGAGTGTGGCCGCGACGCTACGTCGCATACGTATGCAACGTCAATAGGCTTGCATGTTTTGCTCATTGCCACCAAGATCGGACCAACGGGTAAGGCGCTGGTGCATACGTAAGCAAGGGGTGCGGTGGCATTCACGAGCCATGACGTCGCCAAGATCGCAGGCGTCTCGCAGTCGACCGTGTCCCGCGCACTGCGCGGCGTACCCGGCATAGCCCCCGAAACGGTCGCCCGGGTGCAGGAGGTGGCGCGGTCGCTGTCCTACGTCCCCAGCGAAGCGGGCCGAACCCTGTCGACGCGGCAGGCACGGTCCATCGGCGTCTTCACCGCGGAGCTGACCAACCCTTTCTACCCGGCCCTGGTTGAACCGGTGCGAAATCGTCTGGAGCAATCCGGATTTCGGACCATACTGCTCGCCGAGCCGGACGCTGCCGGCGCCGCGGAGAATCTGCCGCATGGCGTGGTCGACGGCGCGATCATCGCGACCGCGCACCTCGGGTCGCCTCTACCGGCCAGCCTTCGGGCGCGAGGGATACCGTTCGTGCTCGTCAATCGTTCCGTCGACGGAGTGGAGTGCGATCGGAGCACGGTCGACAACATCGCCGGCGGCAGGCTCGCGGCTGAGTTTCTGGCCGACCTCGGTCACCGGGAAGTCGGCGTCGTCTTCGGTCCCGGCGACACCAGCACCGGCCGGGACCGCGAGCACGGCTTCCGGCTCGGGATGAGTGAGCGTGGCGTGCCCATTCCGCCCGAGCGTGTGCGACACGGCCAATTCAGTTACGAGACAGGCTATTCGGCCGCATCGGTCCTACTGGGTCAGGCGGCGTCTCCCACTGCCTTGTTCTGCGGCAACGACGTCATCGCGCTCGGTGCGCTCAACGCGGCCCGGGCGAAAGGCCGCGACGTCGGGCGCGACCTCACCATCGTGGGCTTCGACGACATCGCGATGGCATCGTGGGAGATCGTCGATCTCACCACGGTCCACTACGACCTGACGGCCATGGCGCAGACAGCGGCAGATCTGATGGTCGCCCGCATCGCCGAGCCGGCATCGCCGTTTCGCGACGTCACCCTGACCCCCGAGATCGTCACCAGGGGGTCGCACCACCGGGTCGGCTGACGGTGCCCTCGGTCAGCAACCCAGCCACCGCAACGCATTGCTGCGCAACACGTCTCGATCCAAGCCGAGCGCCGACGCGGATCTGACGGGGTGCTGATCGGCCATGTCGAACGGGTAGTCGGAGCCGAGGGTGATGCGGCCGGGATCGATGACCTTGCAGAGCAGTTCGCCGGCCTCGACGGAATGGGCCAGGGCGTCCGCGTAGACGTGGCGACGGAAGACCTCGCTCGGCGGTTCGGCGGTGTCGGCGCGGACGTCCGCCCGCATGCGCCAGCCATGATCCCAGCGCCCGAGCAGCGCGGGCGCAACCCCGGCACCGTGGACGAATGCGATGCGCAGCGTGGGAAGGCGATCGAAGGTCCCGTCGAGCAGGATCGAGGCGATGGCCGTCGCCGATTCCACCGGATTCCCGATCAGATTCTGCAGGTAGTGGTGGTTGAAGCCGGGACGGGGCTGCTGCGTCGGATGGACCAGCACGGCCAGGCCCGCCTCGGCGCAGGTGTCGAGGACGTGGTGGAGCTCGGGGTCGCCCAGGGTCAGGGATCCGACGACCGGCGGTACCGCGACACCGCGGATGCCTTCTGCGGCAAGATACTTGACCTCCGCCGCGGTGGCAGCGCGGTCCTGCACCGGTAGAACGCCGATGGGAACCAGTCGGTCCGGATTGTCCTCGCACATGCGGATCAGACCGTCGTTGACGCGGCGCGCGTAGTCCGCGGCCGCGTCGCGCTCGGCTGTCACGGCGAAGGCGTACGGCGGCGCCGACACGACCCGCACCGCGATGTCTTCGGTGTCCATATCGGACAGGATCCGGCCCACACCGGAGATCTGATCCCGCGTCACGGCGATCGGAAAATCTCCGAGATGCAGCTCGCCGTCGCGCTCGGTCAGGCTCCGCACGCCCGTCGCGGCGGGAATGTCGTAGCAGTCCTCGGGCAGCAGGTGGGCGTGGATGTCGATGTGGCCCGGTGCCAAGAAGGACGTGCTGGGCGAGTGAGTCATGGCCTCTTCCGTGAATGCCGATGGACGATTCGGTGGAAGTCTAGGGGCCGGGTCGGGGAAGGCGGATCGTCGATCGGAGAAAGTGGGGGCCTGCAGATTCTCCTATGAGCGAATCCGGTCCGGCACACTGTGACGGTGGACGACAGCACCTCACCTGACCTTGCGATCGCCGGCATCTCGGTGGACGACCTGGTGCGGGCATTGGGCGACAACGTGACGAGGGCAATCGATGCGGCGGCCGACGAGACCACCAGGGTTCGGTCCCTCGACGTCTACCCCGGCAGCGCCGACCAGGGCGTCGACCTGGTCATTGCGGTCGGGGTCCGGCCGGATGAGTGGCCAGAGGTCATCGCCGCGTGCGCCGACAGGGGAGCCTGCGTCCTCATCGCCGAGCGTCTTCCTCGCGAGGCGCAGCCGATGATCCGCGCTGCTGCGGACGAGGCTGGTCTCTGCCTGCTCGAGCGTTCCCCCGACCTGCCATGGCTTGAGCTGGCCGACTCGATCCGGGACCTGATTCTGCAGTCCGGCTTCGGTGACATCCGTGGATCAGGCGTTGCCGTCGAGGGACTCGCGGGATTGGCCGAGTCGCTCGCGGAGATGCTCGGGGGACCGGTCATCATTGAAGACGCGAAGTTTCGGGTGCTGTCTTATTCGAGCTCGACCGACCAGGTCGACCGCGGACGCGACATCGCGATCCTGGGCCGCAGGATTCCCGATGAGTGGCTTCGCCACCTCGACTCGCTGGGCGTCATCGACACTCTCCTGGGCACCGACGAGGTGGTGGCCGTCGAGGACGGACCGTTCGAGGCACGCCGACGGCTGCTGTGTTCCATTCGCGCAGAACGGTTTCTGCTCGGAATCCTGTGGGTCGCCGAGGGGGACACACCACTTCCGGTCGACGTGTACGAGCGGATGGCGTCGGCGGCGCGTGCAGCCGCGCCCTTTCTCCTGCGCCATCAGGAAGCGGGTTTCCGGGGACGGTCGACACAGGACGGGCAGGTCCGCCGTCTCCTCGATCAAGGAACCATGGCGCACTCTGCGGCCGAGGAGTACGGTCTGGCGCCGGCCGCCCGCCACGTGGTGTTCGGACTGCGCACCTCGCCTGACGTCCTCCTGAGCAATCTGGATCGCAACCGGGTCGTCGAATCTGTGCAGATGTACTGCCAGTCCTACCGGTGGCGGGCCGCCACCACCAGCATCGGACACACCGTCTACTGTGTGCTCGCGCTCGACGCCCACACTGCGGACCACCGGATCCGGGATTTCGCGGCGGCGATGGGAGACCACATCGGGCGGGTCCTGTTGGGCCGGAGTGTTCACGTCGCACTCAGCCGGAGCGTGCGCGGGTTGACCGACATCCCCGCCGCGCGCAACCAGGTTGACAGAGTGTTCGACACCTTTGCGGCGGCAGACGGGGTGACGATCGTGAGCTACGACGATGCGGTCGCTCGTATCGCGCTGTCCGACGTGTCGCACTTCGTCACGACCGCCGGCATCAGCCACCCGAAACTGGACCTGCTGCGGACGGAGGATCGGGACAGCGGCTCTGTTTACGTCGCAACGCTGCAGGCGTACCTCGCTGCGTTCGGTAACGTCGTCGCTGCGTCGCATCAGCTCAACATCCACGTGACGACCTTGCGATACCGGCTCAAGCGCATCCAGTCGATCTCCGGACTCGATCTCGCGGACCCCTCGGAACGTCTCCTGTGCGAACTGCTCCTGCGCCCCTGATGGTGCGCGGTGCCGTGGCAGCGACATTCATCGCAAGGGCGTACGCCAGGCGGTCGGTTTTCGCCATTTCGAGCAACAGCAGCCCCGGTCGGGCGCCGTAGGTTGCGTAGGACAAGGCGCACATCCACGACAGCGCACATCCACGACAGGCGGAGCGACGATGACGACGAGCAAGACACCCATCACCTTCGATCTCTTCCATGAGCTCTACGAGTCCTGCAACAACTGGAACCGTTGGGGCAGCGAGGATCAGCGCGGAACGCTGAACTACATCACCCCGGAGGTGATCAGTGCCGCCGCTTCGCTGGTGCGGTCCGGCAAGGCGATCTCGCTGCAGCTGCCGCTCGACGGCAACGGTCCGCAGACCGGTGCGTTCGGTCGGGTCAACCCGGTGCACCAGATGGCCGCCACCGGCACCGATCATCTGGCCGGTACCCAGACCTACAGCGCAGACCCGTTGGGCTGGGGCTTCGCCGACGACAGCCTCTTCCTGTTCCTTCAGGGCGGAACCCAGTGGGACGCACTGGGTCACATCTTCCGGGACGGCAAGATGTTCAACGGATTCAGCGCCGGCGAGGTGACGTCGTCGGGCGCGGCGCGCGGTGGGGTGGAGAACATGCCCACGATCGTGACGCGGGGAGTCCTGCTCGACATCCCGCGGGTCAAGGGACGCACCCACCTGGAGCCCGGCGAGGCGATCACCCCCGAGGACTTGGACGAGGCCTGCGAATTCCACGGTGTGACCGTGGGACGCGGTGACATCGTGCTGATTCGCACCGGGGACATGGCCGCGCGGCGTGACCTGCCCGGCTGGGGTGGTTTCTCCGCGGGAGACGCACCCGGCTTGTCGCTGTCGGTGGCGCGTTGGCTGCATGAGAAGGAGGTCGCGGGAATCGCGACCGATACCTGGGGTGCCGAAGTCCGGCCCAACGAGCTGGAAAACACGTTCCAGCCCTTGCATCTGGTGATGATCGTGTCGATGGGTCTGCTGGTCGGCGAGATCTGGTACCTGGACGCGTTGGCGCAGGATTGCGCGGAGGACGGCCGCTACGAATTCCTGTTGGTGGGGCCGCCGCTCGTCATCCCCGGGGCCGTGGGATCACCGGTGAACCCACAGGCCATCAAGTGACCGCTGGAGCCGTTGACGCTCTGGTCAGCGGCGCCTCGCTGAAAGGTAAGCACGCCTGGGTGACCGGCGCGGGTTCGGGTATCGGCCGGGCGTCCGCGGTCGCTCTGGCCCGACTGGGCGCCTCGGTCAGTCTGGTCGGCAGAACCGCAGAGTCGCTCCACGAAACAGCGCGACTCATCGCCGATCACGGGGGCGTCGCCACCGTGCGGGCGGGCGACGTCACCGACGAATCCTTTGTCGCGACGATGATGGCCGACGAGCGCGTCGACGTCCTGATCAACAGCGCCGGCCGCAACATTCCCGCGCGCCTCGACGAAATCACGCCGCAGGCATACGAGTCGGTCATGGCCGTCAATGTCGCCGCGGTGCTGTTCGTGACGCAACAAGCAGTCGCACGGATGCGGTACCACGGCGAGGGAGGATCGATCGTGTCGATCGGCTCGCAGATGGGGCATGTCGGCGGCCCGAACCGAATTCTGTACTGCTCGTCGAAGTGGGCGCTGGAGGGGATGACCAAGGCGCTGGCACTGGAATTGGCTGCCGAGGGAATCCGCGTCAACACCGTTGCCCCGACGTTCATCCACACCGAGCTGACGGCCCGCAGCCTCGCCGATCCGGAGTTTCGGGACTGGGTACTGGGAGAGATTCCGCTGGGCCGACTCGGGTCGGTGGACGAGGTGGCTGCGGCGGTGGCCTACCTCGCCAGCCCGGCGTCGTCGCTCACCACCGGCACCTCGCTGCTGGTGGACGGAGGCTGGACCGCGCACTGAGCCGTGAAAGCGTGTGTGGGGGTGCCGCCGCGGCGGCACCCCCACACACGCTTTGTGTTGTTGGTCAGGCGTTTTCGGGGAAGCCGAGGTTGATGCCGCCGTGGCTGGGGTCGAGCCAGCGTTGGGTGATGGCTTTTTGGCGGGTGAAGAAGTTGACGCCGTCCATGCCGTGGGCGTGGCTGTCGCCGAAGAGGGAGTTTTTCCAGCCGCCGAAGCTGTAGTAGGCCATGGGGACGGGGATGGGGACGTTGATGCCGACCATGCCGACCTGGACTTCGTTTTGGAAGCGGCGGGCGGCGCCGCCGTCGTTGGTGAAGATCGCGGTGCCGTTGCCGTAGGGGTTGGTGTTGATCAATTCCAGGGCTTGGTCGTAGGTGTCGACGCGGACGACGGAGAGGACGGGGCCGAAGATTTCGTCGGTGTAGACGCTCATCTGGGGGGTGACGTTGTCGAGCAGGGTGGGGCCGAGCCAGAAGCCGTCTGCGGCGCCGTTGGCGGTGACGGTGCGGCCGTCGACGACGACTTTGGCGCCGTCGGCTTCGCCGGCGTCGATGTAGGAGGCGACTTTGTCGCGGTGGGCTTGGGTGACCAGGGGGCCCATGTCGGAGTCTCCTGCGCCGTCGCCGATTGTGAGGTCGGTGGTGCGTGCGGCGATTTTGGCGACCAGGTCGTCGGCGATCGGGCCGACCGCGACGGCGGCGCTGATGGCCATGCAGCGTTCTCCGGCGGAGCCGAAGCCGGCGTTGACCATGGCATCGGCGGCCAGGTCCAGGTCGGCGTCGGGCAGGATCACGGCGTGGTTTTTCGCCCCGCCCAGGGCTTGGACGCGTTTGCCGGCGGCGGTGCCGGTGGCGTAGACGTATTGGGCGATGGGGGTGGATCCGACGAAGGACACCGAGGCGATCTTGGGGTTGGTCAGCAGTTCGTCGACGGCGGTCTTGTCGCCGTGCAGGACGTTGAACACTCCGGCGGGGAGGCCGGCTTCGGCCCACAGCGCGGCGATCCACAGTGCGGCGGTGGGGTCTTTTTCCGAGGGTTTGAGTACGACGGTGTTGCCGCAGGCGATGGCGATGGGGAAGAACCACATCGGGACCATGGCGGGGAAGTTGAAGGGGGAGATGACTCCGACCACGCCCAGGGGTTGGCGGATGGAGTAGACGTCGACCTTGGTGGAGGCGTTTTCGGTGAATCCGCCTTTGAGGAGGTGGGGGATGCCGCAGGCGAACTCGACGACTTCCTGGCCGCGCGAGACTTCGCCGAGGGCATCGGAGACCACTTTGCCGTGCTCGCTGGTGATGATCTCGGCGAGTTCACCCTTGCGCTCGTTGAGCAACTCGCGGAATTTGAACAGGATCTGAGTCCTCTTGGCCAGCGAGGTGTCGCGCCACTGCGGGAACGCCGCGGCGGCGGCATCGATGACCACACGCGCGTCCTCCACCGACGCCAACGCCACCTGCCCGGTCGTCTCACCCGTAGCCGGATTCGTCACCGCAGCAGTCGCACTGCTCGCGCCAGCGAAGGCCTCGTTGTTCACCCAATGCGAAATCGTCTGTGCCATCTATCGGTGCCTTCCAGCGTTGTCGACTCCGAGCACGTACGCGCACGGGGATACCCCAAGTATTCATGCGCTGTCGTCGCTACGACGCAGCAGAGTGTCACCGATTCGGGTTCGATGGTTACACTCTGTAAATGCCGCTCACGCTCGCCGAAGTGGTTGCACTTCCGGTGATGACCGCCGGCGCGCCCGAGGTGCTCAGCGCACGCCACTGGAACGAGACCATTCGGTGGGTGCACAGTAGCGACCTCGCCGATCTGTCCACTCTTCTGCAGGGCGGCGAGCTCGTCTTGACCACCGGTGCCGCGCTGGCACGGTCGCCGCGGAAATACCTGCGGAGGTTGGCGGCAGCCGGCGCCGTCGGCGTCGTCGTCGAGCTGGGCTCGATCATCGACGAATTACCCGGCGAAGTCGGAATCGTTGCCGAAGAAGCCGACATCGCTCTCGTCGTGCTCCACCGAAGAATCCGCTTCGTCGAGCTCACCGAGGCGGTGCATCGTATCCTCGTGGCCGATCAGTACGAGGAGGTCGAGTTCGACCGCACCGTGCACAGGACCTTCACCGAGCTCAGCATGCGGCGCGCATCGATGAGCACCATCGTCGATGCCGCCGCCCGCATCCTGGAAGAACCTGTGGTGCTTGAGGATCTGTCGCACCAGGCCCTCGCCGTATCATCCGGCGTACCGGCCGATCTGCTCGCCGACTGGGAGCGGCGTTCCCGCCGAAGTCCCGGACGCAGCGGTGACAGTGAACCGTGGGCGGTCACCGGTGTCGGCCCCCGCTCGCAACTGTGGGGGCGCCTGGTGATTCCGTGCGCACCATCGGACACCATTCGCGCGACGACCACGCTTGAGCGGGCGGCGGCCGCACTGGCCATGCACCGCATGATCGAACAGGACCGCACGAGCGTGCAGCATCAGGCACAGAGCGGGCTCATCGACGATGTGCTGCGTGGCCGGCTCTCGGACGACCGGGACGTCGCCGCGCGCGCCGCAGCACTGGGATTGCGCAGTGCCGCGCACTACCTACCGGTGAATGTGCGGGTGGCCCGCGGCCCGGAGATGTTCGACCCGGTCGCCGGACATCGCCGCAACGTGGCACTTCTCGACGCTGTCGCGCATACCGTCAACGCATCCGGCCATTCCGGGCTGTTCGCTCTTCGCGGAGATGGAGAGGTGGGTGTCGTTCTCGCACTGAAGAATTCGCGATCAGTGCCGGGGGACAAGCCGCTGGAAGCGCTCTCAATCCGAATCCGCGCCGAGGTCGAACGGGTGGAAGGCACTGATGCCTCCGTCGTCGCGCTGGGGCCATCGGCTGAGCATGTGACCGACGCCATCTCAGGACTGGCCGAAGCCGCCGACATCGCTGAGGTCGCCCTGACGATGCGTGGCGCCGGCAAGCCGTTCTATCGCGCATCCGACGTCAGACTGCGAGGACTGATCGCACTGCTGCGCGACGATCGCAGACTCCAGCGGTTCGCCGAGTCCGAGCTGAAGGCTTTACTGTCCACCGACGGGAGCGCCAGTCCCACGAATTTGACGGTGCTCCGCGAGTACCTTCGCCTGGCAGGCAACAAAGCGGCAGTCGCGGAGCGCCTGCACATGAGCAGACCGGCACTCTACAAGCGGCTCCGGACGATTCGTGACGCGCTGGGTGTCGACATCGACGACGGCGAGTCGATGACGTCACTGCACGTCGCGTTGATGATCATGGAGAATTCGGGCGACCAGCGGCCGAACTAGTCCCTGATATGCACCTCTAGAGGCACCCGAGCGCCGCCAGCGCGCACGCTTCGTCCTCGGCGGCGCTCGCGCCGCTGACACCGATTCCGCCGACGACGACTCCCTCGACCGAAATCGGGACGCCACCACCGAAGATCACGAATCGACCGCCGCCGTTGGCGTGCAATCCGAAGAGTTCTCCGCCGGGGGCGGCCAGAGTCGCGAGTTCCGATGTGGCGATGCGGTTCGCCACCGCGGTATAGGCCTTGTCCACGGCGAGAACCGGACCTGCGATCTCCGCGCCGTCCATCCTGCCGAATGCGATGAGATGCCCGCCGGCATCGACCACCGCAGCGGATACCAGCAGCGATCGGCTCGTGGCTTCCGCGTGCGCCGCGTCGATCATGCGTAGCGCCGTCGCCAGGTCGACAGTCATGCCTTGATCACCGAGACAACATAGCCCGGATTTCGCTGGGGACACCACCGTCGGAACGGAGCGAACCGGCCCCGCAGCAAAGGCGGGCCCTTTGGGACGATTAGGTCCAGCCATTACCCGCGGGTAGTGTTCGCAGTGTTGGTGCTAAAGATACTGGCACCACAGTCAAGTCCGGAATGGTTCTGCATCGCTTGCCGTGAGCCATCTCGAATCCGGACGTCATTGCATTCATTCGATGGCGGCAGCAACATGCCGCGCTTGTTGAATCGCGCATCCATGTGACTGGGCTGTTGCCCAGTGATCTCTCCACCGGCCCTCCGGGAACGCTGTCGGGAAAAATCGCTGCGCGCCAGTGAAAGTCGCCCACCTATTCATCGTCGTGGTCGCTTTGCGGCCCGGCATCAGAAGGAGAATCACATGACCACCAATAATCCCACCGCTGATCACCGCTCGGCCACACCGACGGCCTACAGCGCGGTTGATGCCCAACCCACCCGGACGCCGGTGCGGCGCGGCGATGAGACCAAGGCTGCCTACAAGACCACTGAATTCATCGTCTACGTCGTCGCCGTTGTCGGCGTCCTGCTGGCATCGTTCCTCGTCAGCACCACCGAAGCCCACGAGGATTACTTCAGGGCCGACCGCGCATGGTTCTACGTCGTGATCCTGAGCGTGGCGTACATGGTGAGTCGCGGACTGGCGAAGTCCGGCAGCCGCCACCACGACGACGCATAGTCCACCAGAGCGGCCCCGCGGTCATGGATGAATCAACCGCGCCAGGGGATTCCGCACAGCCTTGACGCACCGATTGCCCCCGCCCAGTGCTGCACGCACTGGCGGGGGCACTCGCATGCATCACCGCCGTGCGGCAAGCAGCTGCCTGGAGTCAGACTGTTCGGGTCGGTCACAGTGTTGCTGCGACACGGGCACTGCATCCACGCGCGGCGTCGGCAGCGTGGGAGTCAGCGCCTGTTCCCGCAGGGTCGCCAGGGAACGCGCGAGAAGGCGCGACACATGCATCTGAGAGATCCCCAGACGGCTGGCGATCTGACTCTGAGTCATGTTGTCGAAGAAGCGAAGTCCCAAGATGGCGCGTTCGCGTTCGGACAGCTTGGCGATCAGCGGGCGCACCGCCTCGGCATCGACGATGCGGTCGAGGTCGACGTCCACCAACCCGAAACTGTCGCCCACCATCCGTGAGTCTTCGTCGTCCACTTCCCGCCGGGTCGTGTCGTAGGACACGGTGGAGTACGCGCTTGAGGCGATCTGCGCTTGGACCACCTCGTCGCGGTCGATCTCCAGATGGTGGGCGATCTCACTGGCGGTCGGCGGGCGTTCCAACAGCTGATAGAGCTCATCTCGGGCCCGATTAATCTGCGGGCCAAGCTCTTTCATTCTTCTCGGCACCTTGACCGACCATCCGCAATCACGGAAGTACCGGCGCACCTCACCCATCATGGTCGGAACGGCGAAGGCCAGGAACTGTGAACCGAACTCTGGATCGAAGCGGTTCACCGCCTGAATCAGACCCACCCGCGCGACCTGCACAAGATCGTCGGCCGCTTCACCGCGGTTGTCGAAGCGTCGCGCAATGTGGTCGGCGAGGGGCAGGCATCGTGCAATGATTGCCTCCCGCTGGCGCCGGTACTCGGCCGACTGCTCGTCCAACGCCGCGAGATTGGCGAACATCTCCGCGATATCGGCATATTCGGACCTGGTTTGTGACGTCACTGGAGAGCCCTTCGTCCGCCAGACTTGATGAAAGCGGCTCAGAGCGTGAACCTGGCAGGGTGCGCGGCGGGCCTCGGCTAGACCTCACGGCGCAGAGAGCACAATAATTATCGCGCCTCAGTGCTGAACACTGTGGCCGATGACCAGCCTAGACCTCTCCCCGGGTGCGCGCATCGCATCGCCGCGAATGCGATAGCCGGGGTTCATGATCTCGGTCCGCGCCAGCCGCCCGTCGCTGCGCCGGGGTCACGCCTGCCGATGGACAATGCGACGGGAAAAGCTCTGCCAATAGCGCCATTTCAGCTACGGTCACCCAGGACGGATTGGCGTGCTGCGGCGCTCGGAACACCTCCATCGACGCCAAGCCGCGGACAAAGAGCAATTCGGCAGCTGTCAGCGGTTGGTCGAACAGGGGAATGTGGACTGGCACCTGAAGCCGACCATCCTCGTCGAAGGCGTCGCCGGTCACTCGACCGGCGCCCCATACGCCCCGTTGCGGGTGTGCCGAGACCCAGAACAGCACCGGCTGCCCGGCCCGGATGAGTCGCGAGCGGTAATTGGCGGCAACACACCAGGACCGCTTGGCCTCGCCGGCCGCACGCATCGGCTCGACAGGTGTTCGGCGCGGATTGCACTTGATGACCCATGCTCCGAGCGTCTCGGCGGTGACGTTGCGTGCTGCTGCCACGCGACAACCGCCCGATTACCTGAGTGCGGAGTCGATGAAGTCGCGCGCGCGATCGAGCATCGAAGCAAAGGGGCCGACCGCGAAATTGAGCTTGGCCGACTCGACGCCCGGGTGCGGTCGGGTCGGAGCGATGGCCTGGGCGGCCTGAACTGCGGCCACCATGCGCTTCAGATCGTCCGGGTCGAGGTCGCGTTGGAGCCTGCTGAACTCCTCGGTCTCCTCGCGTTCGGCGTGATCGACCACTGCGCCCTTGAACAACAGGAGCGCGTCCATGAACTCCTGCGAATCGATGTCCATGCTCTCGAGTGCGGACAGCTGTTCTTTGGCTTCGTGTTCTTCCTGCAGTCGGGCGTCGACGATGATGTCTCCGCCTTCGATGTCCTGGCGCGCCCGGGGATGGACCACCATCTCTTCGGCGGTCTCGTGCACGGCCAGCAGCTGGCGCAGGTCGACGAATGCCTTCTCCCGCGCTTCGGACCCGGACGCGTGCACCACGTCGTCGAACATGTCCTTGATCTGGTTGTGCTGATCCCGAAGGAACTCGACCACGTCGTCGGTCGACTGCACGAATGTCTCTACCACAGCGTCTACCTCTTCTATCAAGTTCTATCGAGATCTATCGGCTCGGCGCGGGGCTGTGCGCTCAGCTGCAGGATCCCCGAACGCAAAGCGCTCAAACCGAGCAATCGCCCGCGCCACGTTTGCGCCGTCCGGCCCGGGGTATCACGGACAAGCCGATCGCTTCCAGCACGCGGAGCATCGTTCGGTGACACACGTTGAGGCGGGCCGACGGTCGAGATCCACGCCCGGCCCGCACAACAAGATCAGCGCCTCGGGTCGAATGGTCAGGGCGGCCCCGCGCACGTTACTTCTCCACGTCGCTGAGCCCTCGTGACGCCTCGATGGGCTGATCAACGTGTCCAACCGGCCGGCCGAGAGCCCGGTCAGAGAGTCGGCGCTCGTCGAATTGCCGCGCGCCGGCACAGAATTCAGGAGAAAACACCCATGTACCTTCACACTCAGCAGCTCATCTACGAGATCGTCGTCGACGAGCCCGATCCCGCCGCAGCGAACGCGCTCCAGGAGGGTCTCGGTGGGCAGTTCGGCGAGATGCGCACGATGATGCAGTACCTGTTCCAGAGCATGAACTTTCGCGGTGACGTGGCATCCAAGCCGTACAAGGATCTGCTGCAGGGTGTCGGAACCGAGGAGATCAGCCACGTCGAGCTGATCGGCACCACGATCTCGCGCCTGCTCGACGGGTCGCCGGCCTACCAGGGCAAGAAGACCGACCCTGTCGACCAGCCCGGCGCCAAGGGTGCCACCCCGCTGAAGATTGCGTTGGACACCGGCAACATCCATCACTACCTGGTGGGTGCACAGGGTGCACTGCCGGTCGATGCGGCCGGCAACCCGTGGCTCGGCTCCTACGTCTACAACAGTGGAAACCTCGTCCTGGACCTGCTGTACAACCTGATGCTGGAGTCGACGGGACGCCTTCAGAAGTGCCGCATCTACGAGATGACCGACAACAAGACGGCACGCTCGACGATCGCGTACCTGATCGTGCGGGACCAAGCCCACGAGAACGCGTTCGCGAAGGCGCTGGAGAGCCTCGGTGTGAACTGGGGTGCGGCCCTGCCGATCCCGAAGACCAACGCCGAGCAGTTCCCGGAGGTCAAGAAGCTCGTCGACCAGGGACTGCAGAGTGTCCAGTACACCTTCAGCGCCGACGACCAGAGCCAGGCCGCGAAGCTGTACCGGGGTGCTTCCCCGTCCAACGACGGCACCGAGTTGAGCACCGCAGTCATGCCGGAAGGGTTCCCGATGACCATCGCGCCGGAACGGCGTGAGGAGTTCTCGCCCGGGCTGGACAAGGAACTGCTGTCGCTCATCCAGGCGACGGCCGAGATCGAGATCACGACCAACGACTAGTAGTTGTTCCAGCTCTCGGGCGGGTCGGCGTGCGACGCCGGCCCGTCCGAGAGTGGTTCGTCGAGTGTTTCTAGTCGACCTCGGTGAACACCAGCACCGGTATGGTGCGTCGTCCCGCCAAGCGTTCGTAATCGGCGTAGGACGGAATGAAGGTCTTCGCGAGGTTCCACAACCGGTCCCGCTCGTCGCCCGCTGCCTCGTGCCCGATGAAGGTGCCGGTGTAACCGCCGGCCGAGATCGTCACGCGGGGTTCGGCGAGGACGTTGTAGTACCACGCCGGGTGACGGGAGCCGCCGTAGTTCGACGCCACGACGACGGCCCGGCCCGCTTCGGTGAAATACGTCAACGGGGTGGTTCGCCGCCGGCCGGTTTTGGCGCCAACGGTGACCAGCAGTAGTTCGGGTGTCACCATCGCCGACGACAGGCGCCCGCGGCTCAACCTGAGCAGCGGCCGGTCGACGCGGGGAGCCACCCGACGCGCGAGCCACCGGCCGGGGGTGTTGCCGGTCAACCGGGCGCCGATGCGCAGCAACGGAGAGCCGGCTGTGGGGTCGACCTCGGGGATGCCCATCGCCACGATGTTAGGCACTGCGCGGTTTCGACGAGCGTCGGCCTGGCTATGGTCACGGCATGGCCATCACCGAAGTTCGCGAAGTACTCATCGAGGCGTCGCGGGACGACGTCATGGCAGTCCTGATCGATCTGGAATCTCTGACCGAGTGGTCGCAGGCGCACCAGGAGATCGAGATCCTGGAACGCGACGCCGACGGGCGGCCGAGCAAAGCCCGGCAGGTCGTCAAGATCGTCGGCGTCAGCGACGAGCAGGTGCTCGAGTACAGCTTCGACGACGACGGGGTGAGCTGGACGCTCGTCAGCTCGAGCCAGCAGCGAGCGCAATCGGGCCGCTACGTTCTGACCTCGCAAGGGACGTCGACACTGGTCCGTTTCGAGTTGACGGTGGACCTGATAGCGCCGCTGCCCGGCTTTCTGATCAAGAAGGGCGCCAAGGGCCTGATGGACACGGCCACCAAGGGGTTGCGCAAGCGCACGCTGGAAGTCACCGGAGCCTGACACCCCGGGAGGCGTGCCCGCTGAACAGCGGCGATTATCGTTTTCGGTGCCGCGGGCAATAAAATCGATGGCGCAATGACCGATACCACCGCAGCCGTGCCGACGACCACCGGTCCGCAGGCAGTCCGCATCTCCGCCGAAGCGCAACGTCGCCGCACGTTCGCCGTGATCAGCCACCCCGACGCCGGCAAGTCCACCTTGACCGAGGCGTTGGTTCTGCATGCCAAGGCCATCACCGAGGCGGGAGCCATCCACGGTAAGTCCGGCCGCCGCGCCACCGTGTCGGACTGGATGGAGATGGAGAAGGCCCGCGGTATCTCCATCACCTCGACGGCTCTGCAGTTCCCGTACAAGACCGGCAGCGGGAACACCTGCGTCATCAACCTGCTCGACACCCCAGGGCACGCCGACTTCTCCGAAGACACCTACCGAGTGCTGACTGCCGTCGATTCCGCGGTCATGCTCATCGACGCCGCGAAGGGTTTGGAGCCGCAGACGCTCAAGCTCTTCCAGGTGTGCCGGCACCGGCGAATCCCGATCATCACGGTCATCAACAAGTGGGACCGCCCGGGGCGGCACGCCCTGGAGTTGATGGACGAGATCCAGTCACGGATCGGGCTGCGGCCCACTCCGTTGACGTGGCCGGTGGGCATCGCCGGCGACTTCAAGGGCGTGCTGGACCGCCGCACCGGCAACTTCATCCGGTACACCCGCACCGCGGGAGGAGCCACCGCGGCGCCCGAGGAACACATCGACCCCGCCCGGGCGCACGACGCCGCGGGCGTCGACTGGGACACCGCGGTCGAGGAATCCGAACTGTTGAGTGCCGACGGCGCCGACTTCGACATGGACACCTTTCTCGACTGCACCTCGTCTCCTGTGCTGTTCACGTCGGCCGCCCTGAACTTCGGGGTCAATCAGCTTCTGGATGTTCTCGCCCAGCTCGCGCCGCCGCCGAACGGCCAACTCGACGTCGACGGCAACCGGCGTGAGGCATCCGCTCCGTTCAGTGCCTTCGTGTTCAAGGTCCAAGCGGGTATGGACTCCGCCCATCGCGACCGCATCGCCTATGCGCGGGTGTGCTCGGGCACCTTCGAGCGCGGCGAGGTCCTGACCCACGCGTCGACCGGCAAGCCCTTCGTCACCAAGTACGCGCAGTCGGTGTTCGGGCAGCAGCGATCCACTCTGGACACCGCCTGGCCGGGCGACGTCATCGGGCTGGCCAACGCCGCCGCCCTGCGCCCGGGCGACACCCTGTACCAGGACGTCGCCGTGAAGTTCCCGCCGATTCCGAGCTTCTCACCCGAACATTTCGCGGTCGCGCGAGGAACGGATCCGAGCAAGCACAAGCAGTTCCGGAAAGGGATCGAGCAGCTGGACCAGGAGGGCGTCATCCAGGTCCTGCGCTCGGACGTGCGCGGCGATCAGGCGCCGGTCTTCGCCGCCGTCGGGCCGCTGCAGTTCGAGGTGGCGACCCACCGGATGGCCAACGAATTCAGTGCGCCGATCGAGCTAGAACGGCTCCCGTACACGGTGGCCCGCATCGCGGATCCCGGCGATGCCGAGACCCTGCAGAAATTGGCGTCCGTCGAGGTGTTTACCAGGACCGACGGTGTCATGTTGGCCGTGTTCTCCACGAAATGGCGACTGGAGCACGTCCAGCGCGACCTTCCGGATGTCACGTTGCGTTCGTTGGTCGCGGCAGAGGACTGAACCTCTCGCCCCGCCCAAACCTGTTCTACGAACCGCGATTCGGCGATCACCCCGATTGCCGTCGAACGTGGTGCGGAAGATGTATGGGAAAACCGTTGTCGCTCATGCGATTAGACGACCCATCCGTGTCTTTGTGCCACAGTGCCACCACAGCCTGCCGCCGGCGGAAGTTTGGATACCACTACCAGTCTGCTGAAGATGTGCTGATCGCTCCTAGCTGCAGTTTTCGGTCTTCAGAAGCCTCGGCAGCCCCCGCCAAGGCTCGGATGGGATGACGCACAGCCAATTTGGGAAGCGCCGATGTTCTACCTTTAACCCGTCTCACACCACAGATCAGCAACGGGAGCACTGCACAGGCGGGGTGCTCCCGGCATCGACCAGATCGCGATCAACCACGACCGATCGGACCCGCCCGGGTCCGCGCAGGGATAGCTAGGGGAAACATGAAGGTAATCAGTCGAGTGCTGGTGGCGGTGGTGGCGTCCGTCGCGGCTCTGTTCGTGGGCACCGGCACTTCGCATGCGGGGCTGGACAACGAGCTGAGCATCGTCGACGGCCAGGGCCGCACACTGACGATCCAGCAGTGGGACACCTTCCTCAACGGTGTGTTCCCGCTCGATCGCAACCGCCTGACCCGCGAGTGGTTCCACTCCGGCAAGGCGACCTACATCGTGGCCGGCGAGGGTGCCGACGACTTCGAGGGCACGATGGAGCTGGGTTACCAGGTCGGCTTCCCCTGGTCGCTGGGTGTGGGCATCAACTTCAGCTACACCACCCCCAACATCGCCTACGACGGTTTCGCGTTCGCTCCCACCGGTGATCCCGACTTCGGCTTCTTCAACAGCATCGTGACCCCGCCGCTGCTCCCCGGCGTCTCGATCTCGGCAGACCTGGGTAACGGTCCCGGCATCCAGGAAGTCGCGACCTTCTCGGTGGACGTCAAAGGGGCGGGCGGTTCGGTGGTGGCATCCAACGCCCACGGCACCGTGACCGGTGCCGCCGGTGGTGTGCTGCTGCGCCCCTACGCCCGGCTGATCTCCTCGACCGGCGACAGCGTCAGCACCTACGGCGCACCGTGGAACATGAACTGACACCAGTCAACTCCGACTCGGCCCTCGCCCTCCGGCGGGGGCCGAGTCGTCGCTACGCCCCGGGATCTGGAGTCCGCTACCGATGCCTGTCGTGGCCCTGGTTTGATATGAGCCGTACTCACGAGGGAGAGGACCGTCCCCCTCTGACCGATGGTCGTCCGGCAGGGCTGGCCACCTGCACGGTGGACCGCTGAAAAATATGCGGGCGATGGGCACCGTCGGGCACAGTGGACTACGGACAACCGGAAGGCTTGGCTGTTGGGCATTACCGAATCGATGGAATCGGCGGCGCGACCGGCGGTGAGAATGTGAGCGTGCCGCAGGATCAGCCCGACGATCTCGTTCCGATCGGCACACCCATCGATCTCGACAATTGCGCCCGCGAGCCGATCCACATTCCCGGCAGCATTCAGCCGCGCGGAGTGCTCGCCGTGGTGCGCGAGCCTGATTTTACGGTGCGCCAGGTCAGTGCCAATGTCGGCCAGATGCTCGGCCGATCCGTCGATGCTGTGTTGGGTCGGCAGCTATCTGAGCTGATCGGCCCCGACCAGGCTGCGAAAGTCCAGAAGGCGGCCTCGACGTTCGGCGACCTGCGTCAGCGCAACCCGATCGAGTGCGACGTCGACGTGAACGGACAGCGGCGCCCCTTCGATGCGATCCTGCGGCGGGAGCCCGGGGGTGTCCTCCTGGTCGAGCTGGAAGTCGCGTATGGCGAGCGCCCGTACTCCTTCCCGAACACATACCAGGCGGTACGAAGCTCGGTCGAGGACCTGAACCGGGCCGACAGCCTGACCGAGTTATACGACACCATTGCTCGCGCGGTCCGAGACCTGACCGGCTTTGACCGGGTGATGGTGTATCGCTACGACGAGGACTACAACGGTGAGGTTGTCGCCGAGACCAAGCGCGACGACCTCAATTCCTTCCTCGGGCTGCACTACCCGGCCACCGACATCCCGGCCCAGGCGCGGGCGTTGTATGAAAAGAACTGGATCCGGCTGATCTCCGACGTCAACTACACGCCGGCCCCGCTGGTGCCGGCCATCGACCCGGAGGTCGGCGCGCCCCTGGACCTGACCTACGCCACTCTGCGCAGCGTCTCGCCGATCCACGTCGAGTATCTGCAGAACATGGGCGTGCGCGCTTCGATGTCGATCTCGTTACTGCGTCACGGCCGGCTGTGGGGGCTGATCGCGTGTCATCACTACTCGGGACCGCACCTCCCGCCGTTCGGCACGCGGGTGGCTGCCGAATTTCTCGGATCGACGCTGTCGTTGCGGCTCGTCGATCAGTTCGAGGACGACGAACTCCATCGCAGGCTGTCCGCGCAAGCGGTCCTGAGCAGCCTCACAGCCGCCACGATGGACGACGGCGACACACTTGTCTCGGGGCTGCTCGGCAAGCCTGACCTGCTCGACCTCGTGCCCGCCGACGGTGTCGTCGTCGACATCGAGGGCCACCGAGCCAGCCGTGGCGCGGTTCCGCCTCCCGAGGTGGTATCCGCCGTGGCGGCATGGGCGCGCAACGGGAACGACGACATCGCTCGCACCGAGAAGCTGTCACAGGAACTTCCTGCGCTCGACATCGACACCGAAGTCGCCTCCGGAGCGCTCGTGCTGAACCTGCCCGATGGGCAGCACGTGGCGTGGTTCCGCCGGGAAGTTCTGCGCTCGGTGGACTGGGGCGGCGATCCCCACAACAAGGCGATCGCCGTCAGCGAAGGTGACGACGTTCGGCTCAGCCCACGCAAATCCTTCGAGCGTTGGCGTGAGACTGTCCGACAACGCAGCGACCCGTGGACGCCGAGCGAGATCGAGTCCGCCGAGGGTCTGCGGCGCCACCTGGTGGAATCGCTGTACCGCCGCACGCGGGGCGCGCTGCGGGTGGCCGACCTGCTGCAGCGCAGCCTGCTGCCACAGTCCATTCCCACCCTGCGCGACTGGCAGCTGTCCGCGCACTACAAGCCGGCCGCAGGTGATCGGGTGGGCGGCGACTGGTATGACGCGTTCGAGCTTCGCGACGGCCGGCTGGTCGTGTTGCTCGGCGATGTAGCCGGCCACGGCGTCACAGTGGCAGGAACCATGGCGCAACTACGAAATGCGTTGCGCGCGCAACTGTTTGCAGGAGCAACACCGGCCGAGGCGCTGACACAGCTCAACGACTTCTGCGTGCACCTGTTGCCGACGGCGTTCGCGACGGCTGTCGTCGTCAGGGTCGACCTCGACTCGGGTCTTGTTGAGGCCGCGTGCGCCGGCCACCTGATGCCGTACGTGACGAACTCGGTGCCGGTCGCGGTCCCGGCGCCCATCCAGCTCTCCGCGCCCATCGGGGTCAAAGGCGCGTCGTATGCGCCGAGTGCGTTCACCGTCGACCCCGGCTACGGTCTGGTCCTCTACTCCGACGGTCTCGTGGAGCGTCGCGGGGAGTCGATCGACGACGGACTGGAACGGCTGGCCAAGACACTCGGCGGAGCGGGCGACGTCCCGGCATCGTCGATCTGGACGGCGATGGCGTCAGGGCACACCGATGACGACGTCACCATCGTCACGCTTCGTCGCCTCTGAGCCTGGACCACCGCGTGGATCGACGCGGGGACCGGAGAACGTGTCGTGGGGGAGTTTGCTGCCAGATGCAGGCTCGCTGACGCATGTGTCAAATCCGCGTCGGGCGTCAAGGCGACTCGGCAGCGGTGCATGTGTCCATGATCAAGGTTGCCGCGCCGGGTGTCGATCTTGGCAAACGGATGCGCTGAGAGGCACATCACGAGCCCGTAATTTTTATTAGCGCTACAGCCTCGAGCGATAATGTGGTACGGACGAACTACATTCTCCGCACGGCAGTGTCACGGGTGTACAACGTGGTCCGACAACCAACAATGCTCATTTCAAAGCCATGAACGCGCCTACGTCGGAAGTGGCATCGAGTGCACGATCGTCGATATCGCAGGGACCGTGTGCGAACGGAGTGGTTTGTCAGCGAATGTAACCGCCTTCGCTGTTTTCGCATTCATTAGAACTGTGCAAAATTTGCTGGTGAAGAATGTTTAACGACTCATATGCTTCCCTGGCGCCGAACGATCGGCGCACATCCATTCTGTGAAATCCGGGGAGAACCTATGCGTATCAACGTGCGCAAAGCGGGCATCGCCTGCTGCACCGTCTTTGCTTCAGCGTCTCTGGCGCTGTCCATCGCAGCGCCGAGTTGGGCCGCCAGTTCAGCGCTGGTCATCGGCGGCATCTCGACGCCGTCGCTGTCGGACACGTTGATGTCGCCGCTGCTCGGGGGCGCGCTGAAGAATCAACAGCGGGTGAGTGTCAATTGGCCGGCCCAGGCGGGACCGATGACGGGCAAGAACGATCTGACCCTCGGTGCGTCCATCAAGCAGGGCCAGACCAACCTCAACGCCCAGATCAGCGCAGCGCTCGGTCGGCTCGGCAAGGATGCCAACGGCAATTACGTCAAAGGCGAGAAGGTGACCGTCGTCGGCCTGTCTGCCGGATCGCTCGTCGTCAACGAGGTACTGCGGCAGCTGGCTGCCGACGCCAACGCCCCCGGCAAGGACCAGATCACCTTCATCGTCGTCGCGGACTCCAGCCGCCAGAGCATCATCGACGACAATGCCAAGTACAACAAGAACTTCGACTACACCTACCGGCCCGCGCCGGAAACCAAGTACGACGTCGTCGTCGTCACCGGTGAATACGACGGCATGGCCGACTTCCCGGATCGCTGGTGGAACGTCCTGGCCGTCACCAACGCCATTGCCGGAGGAATCTTCGTCCACGTGCCGGTGATGTATGCCGACCTGTCGAAGGTCCCGGCGCAGAACATCGACGTCGACGTGAACAGCAAGGGCGGCACGACCACGCACTACCTGGTGCCCACCGAGAAGCTGCCGCTGGTTCGGATGTTCCCCTCGCTTGCAGCGCGGGAAGCCGAGCTCAAGGCCAAGATCGACAAGGGCTACAGCCGCAACGACGTTCCGGTGGGTGCGCTACGCACCCTCGTCGCGGCGGCCCCCGCAGCCGTCGCTCCTGTCGTGGTGTCTGCAGTCGCCGAGACCACGGTCGCTGCCGTCAGCGCTCCCGTGGCCACCCAGGCAGTCACCGCCAATCCGGTGAAGATTCAGAAGGCGCCCGCTTCCGCGGTGGCCGCTGCCACCCCGGCCCGGGTCGAACAAGTCACTGACGCCGCCGCGGACGACACGGCCAAGGCAGTCGACATCGACGACGACAGTGCCGACGACATCGACGAGGACATCGACGGGGGCATCACCGATGCCGCTGCCGACGCAGAGACGACGAGTACAGACGAATCCGGGACGGACGTCGACGAAGCGCCGAAGGCCGCCGACACTGCCGACACCGGCTCGGTATCAACAGGTTCCGACGAGTCGACCAACTCGTCGACCAACGAGTCCGGGTCCTCTGACTCGTCAGGCTCGACGGAGTAACCTCCCCGGTCTCCGCAGGCCCGAGGCCCCGGCGCGATTACGCCGGGGCTTCGTGGTGGCTGGGCCCGACGCCTGACGATTCGCCGCCGGGCACCCGCACGACCGTCCCGCTTCCCAGCAACTGGGACGCGGTCAGGCCGAAGGTGGCCTTGAACCGGTCGGCCAAGTGGGAGGGACTGGCGAAACCGGCCTCGACGGCTGCTTCGGTCAGGTTCTTTCCCGCACTGAGCGCCACGCCGGCGCGGATGAGCCGCATCCACAGCCGGTATTGCCGCAGGCTGGTGCCGGCCTCGCCTCGGAACAGGTGCAGGAAGCGAGATTCGGACACACCGAGTTCGGTGGCGAGGCTGCGTGCCGACGGAGCGTCGACAGCGTCGGAGCCGATCCGTGCGAGCACATCGCCGATGCGGGGATCCAACCGCCGGGGCGACGCCGGTGCGGCCAGATCCAGCCATCGCTGCGCCGCGTCGTCGTCCGTCGGCACCCTCGTCAGCGCATCCGCATCCACATGGTCGGTGGCGAATTCTCCAGCGGAGCAACGGAATCTCCGCTGACAGCCACTCGCGCGATCCGATGACGGATCGAGATAGCATGACACCAGTCGCCCGCCCGCGGTATCGAGATGGTGGACGGTGCGGGGCGGGATCAACACACTGCGCGCGACGATCCGCTGCCTGCCGGCGGTGACCGTGACCTCAAGGTCGGCACCGACCACCAGGCACCACGCTGCACCGGAATGCGGTTCGAGGCGCAGACTGGGCCCGGCGTAGAGGGCCTGTCCGGGCCACAGCCAGACGGCCGGATAGCAGGTTTGTGGAAGCGCCGGGGCGCCCGCTGCTGTCATCGTGAACTCCTCACCGATGACAGGGAGGTTAGCGTGTCAGCCGCAGGCACAGTCGTCACCATCGTCACCGCGGTGTTCTTCACCGGGATGGGGATCTACGCTCTCGCAACGCCGGCCCGGTTGATGGCTCCGTTCGCCATCGCGCTGGATTCGGCCACGGCCCGCTCCGAGGTCAGGGCGGTCTATGGTGGCTTCGGTGTGGCGACCGGTGCGATTCTCGCCGTCGCCGTTGCCGACCCGCAATTGCGCCCCGGTGTCCTGACCGCGGTGGCCGCCGCGCTCGCCGGCATGGCCGTCGGACGGCTGATCTCGGCACTTGACGGCCGAAGTCGCTTCTATCCCAACTGGTTCTACTTCGGTGTGGAGGCCGTCGGCGCGGCGGCACTGTTCGCGGTCGTCTGACCACGGTGTCGACGCCTGCACCGGCGGGCAGCGGCGATCGGCGTCAGGGGGTCAGGGCCACCTTGAGGTGTTCGGCTGATCGCGAGAACGCTGCGGCGTACGCCTGGGTCGCGTCATCCAGGCGCATGGTGCCCGTGAAGATCCCGTCGACGCTGAGACGGCCCTGCTGCAGCAGCGGGATCAGCTCGGGCCAGGTCTGCTGGACGGGGGCGGTCGTCATCCTGATGGTCAGGCTGCGCAGCAGGCAGACGAGCGCGGGCAGGGGATAGGGCGCCAGATCGTGCACACCGACGACGGAGACGGTGCCGCCGGTCCGGACGCACGCCAGAGCGTCGTCGAGCGAGGTATCTGTGCCCACCGCGTCGATCACGGCATCGGCGCCCAGACCACCTGTTGCTTCCAGGATCGCCTGGGCGGCGGGGGCCGCCACGGGCCGAGCGCCGGCCTCGGCGGCACGATCGCGCCGCGCCGCGACGGGGTCGACGATGAACACCGTTGCGGCGCCGAGTACATAGGCACTGCGCATGGCGCACTGACCGACCGCGCCCGCGCCGATCACCGCGACGGTACCGCCGACCGGGATGTCGGCCCGTTTGGCCGCGGCCCATCCGGTGGCGAGGTTGTCGGTGAGCAGCAGCGCCTGCTCGGTGTCGATCCCGTCCGGGATCGCCAGCAGCTGGAAATCGGCGGCCGGCACGGCAAGAAGATCTGCCTGTGCGCCGCCGAGCAGACCCGAGCCGAAAATCTGCGGACCGCGGACACACTTGACCGGGTCGTGTGTCCGGCAACCGGCGCAGCGGCCGCAACCCGCGACCGACGACACCAAGACCCGGTCTCCGAGCGTGAAATCAGCCACGTCCGAGCCGGTTTCGACCACCACGCCGACAGCCTCGTGGCCGACCGCGACCGGCTCGTCGATCGGGTAGTGGCCTTCGAGGAAATGTAGATCCGAACCGCAGATCGCCGTCGCCTCGACCTCGATGATTGCGCCGTCGGGCCCGGGCAGCTGGGGATCGGGCCGATTGTCGACACGCACCTGCCGATCCCGGTCGACGACCACCGCACGCATGTCAGCTCACCTCGTCGGTGTCGAAGCGGTAGTTCGACCAGTCGGGATCCTGCAGCACAGAACGGTATTCGCAGAGGCGCCACGGGCTGACGGTATGGATCTCGCCGTCGGCGTTCTTGAAGTACGAGTGCTTGACGGCCGGGTGCGCCCACACCGTCTGCGTGATCTTCTCCTGGGTGCGGCGGTGCCACTCCTCGGTGGGAGCCGTCAGCGGCTCCATCGCGCGGGCGCCGGTGCGGATCAGATGCTCGAGGCAGGCGTTGATGTACTGCATCTCGAGCTCCGAATGCATGATCAGGCTTCCGCCGTGCGCGAGATGGGTTCCCGGACCGTAGATCATGAAGAAGTTCGGGAACTTCGGCACCGTGATGCCCAGATAGGCGTACGGGCGCTGACCCCATTCGGTGTGGAGGTCGGCGCCGTCGCGACCGCTGACGGTCATCGGTACCAGCAGGTCGGTGGCGCGGAATCCGGTGGCGTAGACGATGATGTCGGTGTCGTGGACCTCGCCGTCGGCTGTGACGATGCCGTCGGGGGTGATCCGGTCGATCGGTGTACGGACGAGATCGACGTTCGAACGCTTCAGCGTGGCCAGCCAGCTGCCGTTGTCCTGGAGTGTGCGTTTACCGGTCGCCGGGTAGTCGGGCAGCACCTTCGCCAGCAGCTCGTCGTCGTCGCCGATCTGCGTGGTGATCCAGTCGGTGAACATGAGCCGGGCGATGGCGTTGATGTCACTGACCGCGTTGTCCTGGTCGGTGTAAGCGGGATCTACCCGCGCGGCGTCGAGCCCCTTGTCCGCGCCCGGCCACATCAGCAGGAAGCGATACCAGCGCGCGTAGTACGGCAGATGCTCCATCGCCCAGCGCACACCGTCGGGCACGCCTTCGTGGTACATGGGATTGGGGAACATCCACTGGGCGGTTCGCTGGAACACTTCAAGGCGGTGCACAGTCTCGGCGATCGCCGGCGCGATCTGGAACCCGCTGGCACCGGCTCCGATCAACGCGACGCGCTTGCCGGTGATGTCGACGGAGTGGTCCCACGCCGCCGAGTGGAAGGACGGGCCGGAGAACGAATCCTGGCCCGGAAAGTCGGGCAGGTTGGGTCGGTTCAGCTGGCCGACGGCAGTGATGACCGCGTGCGCGGTGAGGGTCCTCATTCCACCGCTGTCGCGAACGGTGACCGTCCATGTCGCAGTGCCGTCGTCCCAGGAGGCGGAGACGACCTCGGTCTTCCACCTGACGTGGTCGTGCAGGCCATGTCGGCTCATCACGTCGTCGAAGTATGCGGCGAGTTCGGGTTGTTCGGCGAAGAAATGTTGCCAGTGGTTGCTCGGCTCGAAGCTGTAGCAGTACAGGTGGTTGGCGACGTCTACCCGTGCCCCGGGATAGGTGTTCTCCCACCATGTTCCACCCGGCCCGCCGTTCTTCTCGATGATCTCGAACGGAATGCCGGCCTGCTTGAGGCGGAGTCCGGCGAGGACGCCGGACTCACCGCAGCCGATGACGAGCACCCGGAACGTCTCGGCCAGCCTGGGTTCCACGGCTGCCGGTCGTCGCGGATCGGCGCCCTCGAGGTCGAGTTCCTCCAGTACCAGCGGAAGGTTGTCGTCGTCCACGGGTTCGGCCGCGGCCCAGTTGAGCATCTCGATGACCAGCTCGGGCGGTAGCGGGGCAGGGGTCGGGCAGCCTCGGTCGCGGTAATCGACGATCGCGGACAGTGCCGCGGCGCGGGCGCGGGACTTGTCCTCTTCGCTCATGAAGCCCTGCACTTCGTTGAGGAACAGTCCGGCCTGGGCGAAATCGCGGATGAACATCGGGTCGCCGGTGATGTGCACCATCGACAGCAGCAGGGTCGGGATGCTGACCTGCTCCAACGCCGCAGCGATCTCGGACGTCGGGGTGGAGAAGCGCTGGCCGGCATGGAACGTGCGCGTCACTGGTTCCCCTCTCAATACGCTACTACGCGTAACGTATATCTGTCAGGGTCGGGACGCAATCCCCTCCACGATCTCGGACGACGTCGCAGGCGCGGCCGTGAGTTCTCGCGCGGACCGGCGGACCGCCCAGACGACGACCACGAGTGCCGCCGCCGTCAACGGATAGCCCATCGCGATGCGGGCGAAGGCCAGCCAGCCTGTGGAGCCTGCCTCATACAGCCAGTTCTGCGTCACGAACCGTGATGCGAACACGGCCACCAGTACGAGGGTCGCGATGTCGTAACCGACACGGGAACGCCGATGCAGGCGCCAGACCTGCCCGGTACCGCTGATCGCACCCCAGATGACACCGACCAAGGGCCTGCGCAGCAGAACCGATGCGAAGAAGACCAGCGCGAGCACCAGGGAGGTCCAGATGCCGATCAGGAAATAGTCTCGTGCAGAGCCGGTCTGGTACGCGATGGCCGCAGCGATGGCGACGCCGAGCAGTCCTGAGACGGCCGGCTGCACCGGCTCCCTGCGGAGCAGGCGCAGCGCAGCGATTCCCGCACCGGATCCCACCGCAAGGGCTACGGCAGTGTTCAACCCGGCCACCGCGTCGGCCACCACGAAAACCACGCTCGGCAGGCTGGCAAAGATCAGTCCCGCGCCGCCCCCCATCTGCTGAAGCAATGTCGGTTTGTGTTGCGTCTCCGTGCCTTTCGTGGCCTCCACTGGGGTCGAGAACGGTTCGGGCAATGACATTCGGTCCCTTTCGGCGGGGTGGGCAGGGCAGGACGCATCCGGCCGCCGGGGTACTACTGTCCCGGCGAGCAGTCGGATGTCGTTATGTATCTGTTGGAGGAGTGATTTCGCGCGTCAGGGCGCTACCGGACCACCGAATCGTCCGTTGGTGGCGTCGCGTACCGCGCGGTCGATCAGATTCAGCGCCTCTTTCTGGGTGACTTTCTCTTTGTCGACGATGACCCTGCGGCCGACATCCTCATCGATGACGCGAAATGCTCCGGTGACTGCGGCCGCGCACAGCCGGACGGTGAGGTCCTGTTCGGGCAGGTGTAGTCGTTTCGCGACGACGGGGATGAAGTCGCGTTCCATTTCGTCGTGCACCATCAGGTACGCGGTCCGCAGCGCCGGTTCAGACGCGGACATGGTGGCGATGCGCAGCGCGCCGACCTCATCGGCGAGCTCCTTTTCGGTCAGGGGATGGTCGGCGATGTCGGCGGCCATGTGATCGGCCAGAGACAGCTCCGCCGGCCACCGGTGCGCCAGGGTGATGAAGCGCTGGGCCGACAGGGCAAGAACCGGCTCGACACAACTCTCCTTGCTGCGGAAGTACCGCCAGATGGTCCGCGTGGAAAGACCTGCGGCAGCGGCGATGTCGTCTCCACTGGTGGCGGCCACGCCACGCTCCCAGAACAGTGCGCAGGCGTGGCGGGACACTTCCAGCCGAGCCTGTGCCTGCTTCTGCGTGCTCACGCCGCGCGCGTCGCCGGTCGCAATTCCGACCACCTCCTGACACTTAGTGACAGACCCACTGTGTCACTAAGTGACATGGAGCGCAAGTGGCACGGTCAGCCGGCGATGTCCGCAGTTACGGCGGCATCGGCGGACTTTCGCTTCTTGTCCTCGTACATCAGCTCGTCCGCGCGGGTCAGCAGTTCGTCCAGGGTGCTGATGTCGGTGCGCGGCACCTCCACCACGCCGATACTGGTGGCCAGCAGGTAGGGCCGTCCACTTGTTTCGTTGAATCGACGGCACGCATCGACGAGCCGGGCTTTCAGTGCTGCTGCCCCGCCGCCGTATTCGGTTACCAGCACCGCGAATTCGTCACCGCCGAGCCGTGCGACGATGTCGGACATGCTCATCGACGTACGCAGCACGTCGGCGACATCGGCGATCAGCACATCGCCCGCGTCGTGGCCTTCCTCGTCGTTGACCCGTTTGAGGCCGTCGACGTCGAGGAACGCCAGCGCGCAGTCGTGGCCGTGGGTGCGTGCGGCCAGTAGTGCGGCGTTCGCCAGGACGTGGAAGCCGCGCCTGTTGTTCAGTCCGGTGAGATCGTCGGTGAGCGAGAGTCGACGGATTTCCTCGTTGGCCTGCTCCAGTGCGGCCGTGCGGTCGTGTACCCGCTGTTCGAGCTCGCCGTAGATCTGGACGTTCTCCATCGCGATGGAAGTCGAGTCGGCGAGAGCCTGCAGCAGTGCCACCTCGCGAGGGGTGGGCTCGTGCTCGTGTCCCCAGTAGTTGCCGATCGCCCCGACCGGATCAAGTGTGCGGATCGGAACCATCACCAGGCTCCTGACGAACGTCGGGCGGTAGGCCTCGTGGGGAACCCGATCATCGAGGTAGATGTCGGGGATGATGGCCGCTTCGCGATTGAGCATCGCCCATCCGCTGATGCAGATCTCCATGGGGAAGCGGCTGCCCTTCCACAGCGGGGCAATCGCATCCTCGTCGGCGTAGAAGCACTTGCCGTTGTCACGCAGGACGAACGTGGCGCCGTCGCAGCCGGTGAGCTCGCGAGCCGCGGTGCGGACGATGGTCTGAATCTCAGGCAGGCTGCGTGCCAGCGAGAGTTCCTGGACGGCGTGCAGCAGACGCACCATGCCGCGCGCGTAGTGGGGGTCCGGAGTGGCCTCGACGGGGTCGGGGGGCATCGACGACACGTAGGGGGCGCTCATCCGGTACCTCCGTGCAGTACCGATCGCCGTGTTTTCGACGATCGTGGGCCGACGTGGCCAGTCTACCCCCTCGACAATTCGCTGGCTGTAGGGAACATGCAATTCGACGGGCTTTGTCCGGTAGCCGTCGGTGGGCAGAGGCAGCTTCGCGGCCGTTGCCGTGCACACCTCCGGTGCATAGAAGGCCGGACACGGGGTACGCGAAAGCCCATGAGTGACACCGCACTACTCGTGATCGACATGTTCAACACGTACACCCATCCCGACGCCGAAGAGCTCGCCGCCAACGCCGCCGAGATCGTGACTCCGATCTCGGACCTCATCGCACAGGCGGCGGCCCGCGACGACGTGGAACTCGTCTACGTCAACGACAACTACGGTGACTTCACCGCGACGCACACCGGCATCGTGCAGGCCGCCCTCGACGGAGCGCGCCCAGACCTCGTCGCGCCGCTGACACCGGAGCCGGACAGCCGCTTCCTCACCAAGGTGCGACACAGTGCGTTCTACGCGACTCCGCTGGATTATCTGCTCAGCCGGCTGGGTGTCCGGCGCATCATCCTGACCGGGCAGGTGACCGAGCAGTGCGTTCTGTACACCGCGCTCGACGGATATGTGCGGCACTACGACGTGGTGGTCCCGCCGGACGCCGTCGCGCACATCGACTCCCAGCTCGGGGAGGCGGCGTTGAAGATGATGGAACGCAACATGAAAGCCGAGTTGTCCTTCTCCGCCGACTGCCTGCGCTGACGGTGTAGCCTCACCGCATGGAAGTACTACGGTCTGTAGTTGTCCTGCTGCATATCGTCGGCTTCGCCGTCACTTTCGGGGCGTGGGTGGCCGAAGCGGCGGCGGGACGTTTCCGCACCAGCCGAGTCATGGACTACGGCCTGCTGGTCTCGCTGCTGACCGGCCTCGCACTCGCGGCACCGTGGCCCGCGGGAATCGAGTTGAACTACCCGAAGATCGGCGTGAAGCTGGTTCTGCTGGTCATCCTCGGCGGGTTGCTCGGCATGGGCAACGCCCGCCAGCGCCGCAGCGGGGACGCGGTGCCGCGCGTGCTGTTCTACGCGGTGGGCGTGCTGTCGTTGGCGGCAGCCGCGATCGCCGTGGTGTGGTGACCTCTACTGTTCCCCGAGGCCCATCAGCTCGGTGACGTGGTGGTCGCGTCCCGCGGTATAGCCACCGTCGACGGCGATGGCCTGACCGCTGACGAAACTGGCACCCGCCGACAGCAGGAAGGCCGCCACCGCGGCCACCTCGTCGGGGCGGCCGAAGCGTCGCAGCTTGTGCTCGTGGCGCAGTTCCTCCCGCGGACCCTCCATCCCCGCAATCCCCATCACGGAATCGAACATCGGGGTCTGGATGAAACCCGGGCAGATCACATTGGCGCGAATTCCGCTGGGCCCGTAGTCGATCGCAGCGTTCTTGGTCAGCAGCACGACACCACCCTTGGAGGCGTTGTAGGCACTTCCGCCCGCCGTTCCCTCCAGGCCTTCGACGCTGGACAACGTGACGATGGCGCCACGCTCGCCGTCGACGCGGTCCTGCTTGACCATTTGCGACAACGCGGCGCGCATCACCAGGAAGGTCGCCTTGAGGTTGATGTCGACGACGCGATCCCATTCCGCATCGGGAAGCAGGTGGATGGGACCACCGCCCCCCACACCTGCGGAGTGCACCACACCGTCCAGCCGGCCCGCTTTCTCGACCACTGATGCGACTGCCCGCTCGACCGCCTCGGTGTCGCTCACATCACCGCTGAGGTAGTCCGCTGCATCCGAAAGTGTCTGCGGTGCTTCTGGTGTGAGATCGAAGCCCACGACGTGTGCACCGTCGTCGAGGAGTCGGCGCGCCGTCGCTTCGCCGATGCCCGACGCCGCGCCGGTCACGAGAACACCCTTGCCGTTGAGGCTGCTGGACATCGGCCCAGTATGACCGACCCCCGCAACGGCGAGGCGCCGATCACGGCGAAGTAGTCAAATCTTGACCATCCACTGAATCGCAAGTGTATGGTGCGGTCCGTGCCCCACCTCACCGACGCGGATGTGCGCGAACCCGAGGTGGCACGCCTGATCGGACTGCCCTTCGACGATGACGACGAGGTCCTGCGGTCGGCGATCGACGAGGCGAGCGTGCCCGCCCTGCTGATGTCGATGGTGCACATGACCGGCGATCTCGGCATTCTCGACGAGCTCCCCAGCCCCGTCATGCTGATCGCGATGGACCTGCAGGGCGCCATGAGCGAACCCGACAAGAAGGTCGTGCGGGACCGTGCCTTCGACGTGGCGCGGGACTACCGCGACCGAGGCTGCCCGCCGCCGTTCGTGCCGGACCGTACCCAGCTGACCGAGATGCTCGGTGTGCTGTCCGCCGGTCAGGTCACCGAGGAGTTCATCGACTACATCGCCGCCGACCTGCGGGTGACCGACGCCGACCACTGCGGCCCGGTGCTGCGGTCCACCGTCGAGCAGCGGGCTGCCTGCCCGGTGGTCATCATCGGTTGTGGTGAGGCGGGACTGCTCGCCGGTATCAAGCTCACACAGGCGGGTATGCCGTTCACGATCGTCGAGAAGCAGTCGGGCGTGGGCGGCACCTGGCTGGCAAACCGCTATCCGGGATGCCGAGTCGACATCGCGAGTCAGTACTACACGTATTCCTTTGAGCCAACCGACCATTGGGAGCACCACTACGCGACCCAGCCCGAGATTCTGCGGTACCTGCGCGACGTGATGGACAGCTACGGCATCGGTGACCACGTCCGGTTCGGCACTGCGGTCACCGGCGCGCAGTGGGATGAGGCGACCTCGACATGGCGCGTGCAGATCCGCACCGGCGACGGTACCGACGACACACTCACGGCCCGCGCGCTGATCTGTGCCGTAGGCCAGTTCAGCTCCGCGGTGATTCCCGACATCGCGGGCGCCCCCGATTTCGGCGGGCCGTCGTGTCACACCGCCGACTGGGACGAGTCCATCGACCTGACCGGCAAAAGGGTCGCCGTGATCGGTGCCGGTGCCAGCGGTTTTCAGCTGGTGCCTGCCATCGCGGGCACCGCCGCCCACGTCGACGTCTACCAGCGCACCCCGCAGTGGATGGCGCCCAACGTGCACTACCACGAGCCTGTGGGCGCCGGTGCCCGCTGGGCCACCCGCCACCTCCCGTATTACGGGCGCTGGCTGCGCGTCGTGTCATGGTGGCCGATTGCCGACGCGCTCGATGAACAGATCACCATCGATCCCGGCTGGGACACGGGCGGATTGTCGGTCAGCGAAGGCAATCAGGCGATCCGGGACATGTTCGTCGCATGGATGCGGGCGTTCACCGACGACGAAGACCTGCTGGCCAAGGTGACGCCGAACTATCCGCCGATGGGCAAACGCACCCTGCAGGACGACGGCACGTGGCTGCGTACGCTGCAACGCGATGACGTGGAACTGGTCACCGACCCGATCGCCGAGATCACCCGCGACGGCGTCACCGATGTGCGCGGTGTGCATCGCCCAGCCGATGTACTGCTGTGGGCCACCGGGTTCGACGTCAACCATCAGCTCGGCACCCTCGACGTGCGCGGCACCGATGGAGTCGGCCTCAACCAGGCCTGGGGTGACGCCGCCTACGCCTATCTCGGCGTCACCGTTCCCGGGTTCCCCAACTTCTACTGCATGTTCGGCCCGGGCACCAACGCCGTCAACGGTGCGAGCATCATCTACAACTCCGAGTGCCAGATGCGCTACATCCTCGGATGCCTCGACATGATGCTGGCGGTCGGCGCGACGGCGGCCGAGCCGCGGGCCGAGGTGTGCGTCGACTACGACCGGCGCAGTCAGGCCCGGCTGAGCACCATGGTCTACGCCCACCCGGCGGTCAACAACTACTACAAGAACTCCAAGGGCGAGCTGCCCACATTGTTCGCATGGCGCATCGTCGACTACTGGCGGTGGACGCATCACCCCGAGCCGCAGGACTATGTCTTGAGAAGTGCTTCACAACAGGAGGTTTCATGACCGGACGACTGGCAGGAAAGGTCGCTCTCATCAGCGGTGCGGCTCGGGGCATGGGTGCGTCGCACGCCCGGATGATGGTGTCGCACGGAGCCAAGGTGGTGTGCGGGGACATCCTCGATTCCGATGGCGAGCTTGTGGCCAAAGAACTGGGTGACGCCGCCCGGTACGTGCATCTGGACGTCACCCGCACGGAGGACTGGGACGCGGCGGTCGCCACCGCGGTGGCGGAGTTCGGTGGTCTGGACATCCTCGTCAACAACGCGGGGATCCTCAACATCGGCACGATCGAGGACTACGAGCTGTCGGAATGGCATCGGATCCTCGACATCAACCTCAACGGCGTCTTCCTGGGAATCCGCGCAGCGGCGCCGACGATGAAAACGGCCGGCCGCGGCTCCATCATCAACATCTCCTCGATCGAGGGCTTCGCGGGTACCGTCGCCTGCCACGGCTACACCGCAACCAAGTTCGCGGTCCGTGGGCTCACCAAGTCGACAGCTCTGGAGTTGGGGCCGTTCGGGATTCGGGTGAACTCGGTCCACCCCGGCCTGGTGAAGACGCCGATGGCCGACTGGGTGCCCGAGGACATCTTCCAGTCCGCGCTGGGCCGGATCGCGCAGCCGCAAGAGGTCAGCAACCTGGTGGTGTATCTGGCCAGCGACGAGTCGAGCTACTCGACGGGCGCCGAGTTCGTCGTCGACGGCGGAACCATCGCAGGTCTGGCCCACAAGGACTTCTCCGCCGTCGACGTCGAGCAGCAGCCGGACTGGATCACCTAGCCCGTTGTGCCGCCGGCCCGATCCATCCGCCTGCCCAGCTCGGCGCGGGAGCCGATGCCGAGCTTGCGGTAGATCTTCGTCAGGTTGTGTTCGACGGTCTTGGCGCTGATGAACATCGCCGCGGCGATGTCCTTGTTGGTCGCTCCGGATGCCGCCATCTCGGCCACTCGCTGTTCGGACGGTGTCAACTGACTCAGGCCGTCAGAGGGGGCGACGACGGCGCGGGACAGTTCGGCCTTGGCCCGGCGTGCCCACAGTGGAAAGCCCAGCCGCTCGAATGTCTGCAGCGCTTCGGTCAGATTGGTTGCAGCCGTGTTCTTCTGCCGCAGGCGGCGCTGCAGCTGACCCAGCAGCAGCTGGGTCCTGGCACGTTCGAACGGCATGGGCAGGAGCTCGTGCTCGGCCATTGCGCGATGTGCCGTCTCCTCGGCGGCATTGATGTCGCCGTCGGCGGCAAGCAGCATCGCCCGGCATCGCGCGCCGACCGCCTTCATCCAGTGGCGGTCGTGTTCAATGCCATTCTGTTCCAATGCGCTGGTGAGGAATTCGGCGTCACCGAGCCTGCCCACACCGACCATCGCCTCGATCACGTCGGGCAGGTGCCACGCGTACATCACCTCGGTGGACGGCACCCGCCCGGTGTCGAGGAAGGACATGTCCAGCGCCTCAAGCGCCTCGCGATGGTTGCCCAGCGACTCTTCGAGGAAACACAGTGTCATTCCCGGCCAGTCGGCGATGTGGGAGGCCTGACGATTCTTGATCGCGCCGAGAACCCAGTGTGCATCGGCACGCGCGTCCTCGACCCGCCCCGCATAGGCGGCCAGCGCTCCCCGCACCGTCAACGGGATGATGAGGACGTCGGCGCCGCCGAGTTGTTCGGCCCGCTCCACGGCCTCGGCGGCCTCGGCGACCGCCTCGGAGACCTGCCCTCGCCAAAGATGGTTTATCGCAAGGAATCCCGCGATCGCCATCATGTCGCTCTCCGCGCCCCGCTCGACGCAGACGGCACGCACCGCGGTCAGTTCCCGGTGTGCCTGCTCGAGCCGGCCCGTCCACGACATCGCGAGGGCGTGGACGAAGGGGGCGCGGAAGATGATCGGCAGATCGAGTGCGCTGTCGTAGAGATCCATCGCGCGCTCCAGCGACCGTGCGTCCAGCCCACGGCCGCACTGGAAATCCACGTTCACCGACCACGCCAGCGCGGCGCTGGTGATGCCCGGCACCCCGAGCTCCTCGGCCAGTTTGACGGCGTCACGGACGTGCCTGCGCGCATCGTCGAGGTCGCCGATGTTGTTCAGCGCGAACGACAATCGCAGCAGCACCTGGACCAGGACCGGGACATTGCCTGCGCCGTCGTCGAGGGCGGCGCGCAGGAGTTCGACCGCCTCGGAGTGTTCGTTCTCATACATGCGTACCGTGGCCAGCAGGCTGGCGGCCAGCGCGCGCAGGATCGGTGGCTCGATCGCGTCGATCCGGCCGAGCGCCGCTGCGGCCCTGGCGGTATCGCCGGCCAGGAAGTGGTTCTCCGCGGACTTCATCCGTCGCATCGGGTCGTCCCCGCCGAGCCCGATCGCCAGGTCTACCAACTCGGCCGCGGCGGCGGGAGCCCCGCGGGCGCGGGCGGAATCCGCGGCCTGATCGAGCGCGGTGAAGATCTCGTCGTCCCCACTGGCCGACGCCAGTGCCAGGTGGCGGGCCCTGAGTTCGGGCTGCGTCTCCAGCGCCCCCATTCTGCGGTGCATCGCACGCCGCGCTGTCGGTCCGGCGTCGGTGTAGACGCCACTGGCCAGCAGCGGGTGGGTGAATCGGACCCGGTTCCCCTCGATCGTGACCACACCCGCGGTCTCGGCATCGTCCAGCCACGCCGCCACCTCCGCGGGCGTCTTGTCGTGGGCGCGGGCCAGCAGGTCCACGGTCGGATCTGCCACGCACGCCACGCTCAGCAGCAGGGTGCGTGTCTGCTCATCGAGCAACCCGATGCGCCGTCGCACCAGGTCGGCCAGCGTCGCGGGCAGCGCGGACTCGGCTCCGGTGGGGCCGTCGCCCACGGCGTGCGCCAGCTCGAGTGCGAAAAACGGGTTGCCGCCCGAGGTTTCGGCGATGCGGAGCACGGACGGACGGGTCAGCTTGCGTCCCAACCTCTCCGCGATCATCGAATGCAGGGCAGCGGTGCTCATCGGGCGGACCCAGATTCGGTCGACACCGTCGGGACGGTCCAGGGTCAGCCAGCCCACCGTCGCCCCTTCTCCCGGGGCGCAGCGCTCGGTCACCAGAACGCCGAACGGCCCGCGGAGCCGGCGCACCGCGAACTCGATCGCGGCGCGACTGGACGCGTCGAGCCACTGCACGTCGTCGACTGCGATGAGCACCGGCCCGTCGTCGGCCAGCGCATGGAGAACCGCGACGAATGCCGCCCCCACCACGCGCTGGTCGGTCGGTGGGCCGTCGCCTCCCGCGCGCAGCAGCACGCGGTCCAGCGCCAGCCGCTGCAGCCCGGGCAGCCGGTCGAAGACGGCGTCCTCGACGCCGTCCAGCAGATCGGCCAGTGCGGCGAACGCCATCACCGACTCGGCCTGCCCGACCCGCGCCGTGAGCACCCGGAAATTGCGCTCGCGGGCCTGCTCGAGTTGGGACAGCCACAGAGTGGTCTTGCCGATCCCGGCCTCGCCTTCGATGATCAGCCCGGTGGGTGCCCCTGCGGCTGCAGCCAGAAAACCAGCAACCTGGGGCTCATTGGCTGGCGTGGTGGCACTGGGCATGTCGATCATCATTGCAGCGGGCAGAAGCTCACGCACCACTTCTGTCAGTTACTGCACAAATTAGCCGGATGACCGATCAGCGCACCGCAACGACAACCTTGCCGCGGGCGGATCGGTCCTCCAGTGAGCCGATGGCCTCGGCGGCCCGCTCCAGCGGATACACCACCGGATCGGGCGCGGGCACGGCACCCGAGGCCAGCAGTGGCTGCAGCTCGGCCCACTGCTCCTGCAGGAATCCAGGGTGGGTCAGCGTCCACGCGCCCCAACCGACACCGACCGCGTCGACGTTGTTGAGCAACAGTCGGTTCACCTTCACCGTCGGGATCTCGCCGCCGGTGAATCCGACCACCAGAAGGCGGCCGCCGGGGGCCAGGGAGCGAAGGGAATCGGTGAAGCGGTCGCCGCCGACGGGGTCGACCACGATGTCCACGCCCCGGCCCCCCGTCAGCTCCTTCACCGCATCCTTGAATCCGTCGGCGAGCACGACGTCCGAGGCCCCTGCCGCGCGCGCCACATCGGCCTTCTCGTCGGTGCTGACCACCGCGATCGTGCGGGACGCGCCGAACGCCGGCGCGAGCCGCAGCGTGGACGTCCCGATACCGCCCGCGGCACCGTGCACCAGCACCGTCTCGCCCTGAGTCAGCCGCCCTCGGGTGCGCAGCGCGAACTGCACCGTCAGGTCGTTGAACAGGATTCCGGCGCCGGCCTCGAAGGACAACTGGTCAGGAAGGGCGAAGACCCGCTCAGGCTGTAGCGCAACAACTTCGGCCATCGCGCCGCACAGCATCGTCAACCCGACCACCCGGTCACCCGGCCGCACGTGCGCGCCCTCGGGCGCGCTGCGCACCACTCCCGCGATCTCGGCGCCCGGCGTGTAAGGCATCGCCGGCTTGTACTGATAGAGCCCGCGGGACTGCAGGGCGTCGGGGAACGCGACGCCCGCAGCGTGCACGTCGACGAGGACCATGCCGTCCTCGCCGGTGGGTTCGTCGATCTCCACGACCTTCGCGGCCTGCGGCCCGTCGAGTTCGGCTATCTGGATCGCGCGCATGGTCGGCCTCCCGGGTGATCTCGCATCGTCTCGAACCATTTAACTCACACCCGGATCGACGCCTCGCCGGCGGTGCCCGCCGGGTACAGTCACGTACCCGGCAAAGTCGCCGACCTACAGGAGCGCGCATGGCACGAGGTGGCAGCACCCGAATCCGCGGACAGGGATTCGCCCCGGCACAGGCCCTGCCTCCGGGCCGGGTGGTCGACGTCCGATCCAAGGACGGCGTGCGACTGCACACCGAGGTGTTCGGCCCCGCCGACGGTTACCCCATCGTGCTGGCGCACGGGATCACCTGTGCGATCCGCGTCTGGGCCCACCAGATCGCCGACCTGTCACGCGACTATCGGGTGATCGCCTACGACCATCGCGGCCACGGCCGCAGCGGAGTCCCGCCGCGCCGGGGCGGGTACAGCCTGGACTATCTGGCCGCCGACCTCGATGCCGTGCTCGATGCGACGCTGACGCCGGGGGAGAGGGCCGTGATCGCCGGGCACTCGATGGGCGGCATCGCGATCTCGTCGTGGTCCGAGCGGCTCCCGCACCGCGTGACCGAGCGTGCCGATGCCGTCGCGCTGATCAACACCACCACCGGCGATCTGCTGCGCAACATCAATCTGCTGCCGGTGCCGCCGACCCTGGCCGAGGCCCGGGTGCGCGCCGCGGGCACCATGCTGAGAACCTTCGGCGCGGCGCCACTGATCCGTGCCGCCGACCGGCCCAGCCGACGCTTCGTCTCGACGATCGCCGTGGGGCGCGACGCCGACCCCGCCATCGTCGACTTCGTGTTCGAGCTCTTCAACGGCACGCCGCCGGCCGGCCGGGGCGGATGGGCGCGGGTATTGGTCGACCATCTGGGCCCACGGCACATCGCGCTGACGAACCTCACGGTGCCCACGCTGGTGATCGGAAGCACCAAGGACCGGCTGCTGCCGATGGTCTCCGCACGCCGAATTGCCTCCACCGCACCAAATCTGGCCCGGTTCGTCGAGCTCTCCGGTGGGCACTGCGCGATCCTGGAACGGCCCGACGACGTCAACGAACAGCTGCGGTGGCTGATCGACGGCGTCGCTCACCCGCGCCGCGTCAGCTCCTGATGCGCCTCGCCGGCCGCCCGTAAACCGGAGCGCACCGCGCCGTCGAGGAATCCGGTCCACCGGTCGGACGTCTCCGTCCCCGCCCAGAAGATTCCGTCGACCGCGGCGCGCAGCCAGCGGCCGTGTGCCGTCCACGACCCGGGTGGCACCGCGGCGGTCGGTCCACCGGGGGCGAACGACTCGTCGCCCCAGCAGTGGTCCAGATAGTCCACCGGTTCGGCCGCGGCGTCGCCGAACAGCGCGGTGAAGCCGGCGAGCGCGACGTCGCGCCGCTGGTCGGCAGGAAGCGGGTCGAACGTGCGGGCGTCGGTGAACCCCAGCAGGACGCCCGGCCCGCCGTCGCCCGGACTGCAGTCGAAGGTGATGAACACCGGACCCTCGTCGGAGAGCGCCTCCCCCGAATAGCCCTCCGCCCGCCAGAACGGCGTGGGATACGCGGCGTAGGCCTTGCTGAGGTGGCCCTGAGGCCAGTGCTGGCTCAGCTGACCGTATTCGGCGGGCAGGGGCGGCTCGAACCGGATGGCCGCACGGTGTTCTGGCGCGACGGCGACGACGACAGCGCCCGCCGTGAGGGTGTTGTCGCCTGCGCTGACGCTGACGGTGTGGTCGGCGTTGCGGGTGATGGCGCGCACCGGTGCGCCGAGCACCACGCGCTCACCGAGTTCGGCGGCCATCCGTACCGCGATCTGCTGCGTGCCCGCCAAGAACCGGTCCTGCTGGGCGCCGCCCTCGACGTCGAGCATCCGGTTCAGGCCGCCCGCGGACTTGACATAGCGCACCGCGTGCAACATCGACACGGCGTCCGGTTCGGCGCCCCACGTCACCCGCGCCATGATCGCCATCAGATCTCGGGTGGAGGCGCCGGCGTGCACCGACCGCAGCCACTCGTCGAGTGACACGGCGTCGAGTTCCCCGGCGTTCGGCGCGGTCCAGGGTTGGTCCACCGGGACTTTCCTGCTGATGCGGTCGAACCGCCACTGGATCCGTGAGACGTCGAGTAATTCGAGGATCGACAGCCGTGGGATGGTGCTGCGATACGCCCGCACGCGGCCGCGCCAGCGGATGAGGTTCTTGCCCTGTCCGTAGGTCGGCACGGATTCGCAGCCGAGCTCGGACGCCAGCGCCAGGACCGCGTCCTGGGTGGGCCCCACGAAGGTCGCGCCCAGGTCGACGGGGACTCCTGCGACGGAGCCGGTGTAGGAGCGGCCGCCCACCCGGTCTCGGCCTTCCAGGACCACCACCTCGTGCCCGAGCCGGGTCAGCTCCCGCGCCGCCGACAGCCCGGCAAAACCCGCACCTACGACAACGACATCGACCATGTGCCAATCCTGGCGGATCCGGCGCGCCGGCGGATGCATACAGCCGTCGTGATGCACCCGGATTCGCGGCCAATCGTCGACGGAGCGGGGGGCTGGGTCCTAGGGTGGTACCCGTCCGTTCCAACCGGGCCACAGGAGGTTGCAGGGTGCAGGACCACCTCGACGGGGATTTCTCCGACGTTCTGATCATCGGCGCGGGCATTTCGGGAATCGGGGCCGCCTACCGGATCCACGAACGTAATCCCCAGCTCACGTACACGATCCTGGAGCGGCGATCGCGGATCGGCGGTACCTGGGACCTGTTCCGCTACCCGGGCATCCGGTCGGACAGCGACATCTTCACGCTGTCGTTCCCCTGGGAGCCGTGGACTCGACCCGAGAACGTCGCCGACGGTGAGTACATCCGCGAGTACCTGACCAACACCGCGCACAAGCACGGCATCGACCAGCACATGCGGTTCGACACCCACGTGAAGTCGGTGGAGTGGGATTCGACGACGGACACGTGGACGGTGCACGCCGAGCACGAGGGCCAGGCGCGGGTGTACCGGGCGCGCTTCCTGTTCTGCGGAACCGGCTACTACAGCTACGACGAGCCGTACACGCCCGAGTTCCCTGGCATCGAGCGGTTCGGGGGTCCGGTGGTGCACCCTCAGTTCTGGCCAGAGGATCTCGACTACACGGGCAAGCGCGTCGTCGTCATCGGCAGTGGTGCGACTGCGATAAGCCTGATCCCCGCGCTGGCCGAGAAAGCTGAGCACGTGACGATGCTGCAGCGGTCGCCGACGTACATGATGTCGATGGCGCGCGTGGATCCGATGGTGGACTTCATCCGTAAGGTGTTGCCGCCCAAACTGTCCCACTCTGTAGTGCGGTTCCGTAACGCGGCGTTCCACATCTTGACCTACTTCATGTTCCGCAAGGCGCCCAAGTTCGGGCGCAAGCTGGTCCGCAGCCGGGCCAAGGCGGCCCTGCCGGAGGGCTATGCCGTCGACGTGCACTTCAAGCCGAAGTACAACCCGTGGGACCAGCGGATGTGCCTCATTCTGGATGAGGACCTGTTCACCGACATCAGCGAAGGCCGCGCCGACGTCGTGACCGACACCATCGACCACGTGGACGAGACGGGCATCGTGCTGACCTCGGGTGCCCGGGTGGACGCCGATGTGATCGTCACCGCGACCGGTTTGCAGCTGCAGGCGCTCGGCGGCATCCGCGTCGTCATCGACGGCGAAGAGATCAAGCCGACCGACAGGTTCGTCTACAAGGAGTATCTGCTCGAGGACGTCCCGAACATGGCCTGGTGTATCGGATACACGAACGCGTCATGGACGTTGCGCGCGGACATGACGGCGAAAGCAGTCGCGAAACTGTTGGCGTACATGGACTCTCGTGGCTACACGCACGCCTACCCGCATCTGGGGGAGGCGCCGATCGCCGAGAAGCCCACCTTCGACCTGCAGGCCGGCTACATCAGGCGGGCGCCGCACGCGCTGCCGAAGTCGGGAACGCGGCGGCCGTGGAACGTGCGGCACAACTACGTGCTCGACGTGATCGACCACCGATTCGACCGGATCGAGGAGTCGATGGTGTTCGGGCGCGCCGCGGTGCGCGAGCCGGCCTGAATCTCCGCCGATTCGCCGAGCCTACGGTGCGACGGTGAGCCAGTCGGCGAAGCCCGACGGATCGTGGCGGCCCAGCGCACCGTGCTCGAACAGTCCCCAGCCTTCGCGCTCGGTGCCGTCGGCGTCGCGGCACACCGCACGACCGACATGGTCGATGACGCCGAATCCGGCCCGGCCGACGATCGCGGGATCGGTCATGTCGTAGGTGAACCGCTCGGTGAAGCCCTCGCCCTTCCACATCCCGTGGATCCAATCGGAATCCCCGCCGTAGCCGCCGCCGACATGGATCGGCACGGGCAGCTTGGACTCGACGTCGAAATGGACTGGGCTGCCGTCGGATGCGGTGGCCTCGATGGTCGCGCCGGTCGGGATGCGGGTGCCGGAGCGGTAGTGAATCTTCACGCGCGGCCAGCCGAGTTGCTCGACGCGACCGTCCTTCCAGATGCGGGTGCAGTCGTTGAGGGACCGGAAGCCACTGGGCTCCTCCTGAATGATGATGACGATGCCGAAATCGTCGAACGCCATCGGCACATACAGCCACCACATGCCCTCGAACGGGGGATCGGCAGGCCGCCCGGCCGGCTCCGCCTCACCGATGGGCCGGATTCCCCAGGACCTGTCCCGAGTGCCGATCCAGCGGGCCGGGTCGACATCGATGGTCTGGCCGTCGATCTGGAGCTGTCCGCTCCACGTGCCCACCTGGGCGAACCGCTGGGCGTCGAGTGTGACGCGGTTGCCTGCGCGCAGGACGTGCCGCTGTTCCTGGACGACGTCGAACAAGCCGTTCCACGTCAGATCGGCGGCGATGCCTTCGGTTTCGTCCAGCTGGATACGCAGCGTGCGCAGCGGATCGATGACCTCCACGCGGTAGTTACCGACGTGCTGGTTGAGCCTGTCGTGGTCGATGGCGTCGGACAGGTGCACTGCGGTTTGGGAATCTCCGCGCCTCACGAGCAGGAACGCGTCCTTGACGCCGAGGTTCGGGTAGTAGCCGATCCCGCTGACGACGAAGATGTCGCCGGTGCGGTCGTGGGCGTTGAAGTAGGACCGGTCATAGAAGTTGCGATCCGAGGACCCGGGCCAGGCAATGGGCTGGGGTAGCTGGTGTACCGGGTACTCATCCATCGGTCCGAGCATCAGTCCGCCTCTCCGATCAGTCGTTTGAGCAGTGACGCGTGGTAGAACAGCGTCTCGACATCGGCGGGCTTCTCGACCTCGCCGAAATGGACGCGACGCGCTCCGGTGCGCATGAATACACAGCACCAGACCACTGCGGAGTACACGTAGAACCAGTCCAGGTTGCCGATCTCGACGCCGGTGAGCTCACGGTAGGTGGCCCGGACGTCGGATTCGGTGAGGAAGTCCGGCATCCCGGGCATACCGGCCAGCTTGGTGAGCTCCTGGAACACCATGTGCGCGAAGCTGATCCAGGCCAGATCGAATTCGCGCGGCCCGACCGTGGCCATCTCCCAGTCCAGTACGGCGACCGGGGTGAAGTCCTGATAGATCACGTTGCCGATGCGCGCATCGCCCCAGACCAGAACGGGTTTTGCGGCCGCGACGTCATCGGGGAAGCGGTCTTCGAGCCAGGCCAGGGCTCGTTCGACCAGGGGTGAGCGGCCGATGTCGGGCACGCTGAACTCATACCAGCTCTTCAGCCAGCCGAAGTGACGGTGCAACGCGGTCTCGCCGGGCGGGTCGACGTCCTGAAGAAACCCGAAGACCTGCGCCGCGTTGGGAATCGAGTGCAGCTTCGCCAGTACCTCCACGGTGCGATCCTGGAGGCGGCGCTGCTCCTCGGGGCTGGCGTCGAAAAGCCAGTTGTCGCCGAAGGTGTAGGGCATCACGTCGGGTGGGACGACGCCGTCGACGCGGTCCATCAGGAAGAACGGCCGGCCCAGCACCTCGCCGGTACTTTCGAGCCAGCGGACCGGCGGTACCGCGACATCGGTGAGTTCACCGACCAGCCGGATCACCTCGTGCTGGTGGTCGAGGCGGTAATGTTCGAAAACGGGGATGTCTGCCTCGGCGGGGGCGACCCTGGCCACCCACTTCTGCTCGACCGGGCTCCCGCCCTGAAGCCAGCGGCCGTGCAACAGAATCGTTTCGGAGGACATGCCGTTGCTGTCGACACCGCTTTCCACCGTGATGTCGGGCGTGGTGTCCGGTAGCAGCGTGGACAGCCACTGCGACAGAACAGAGGGAACATTCGACATGTCCCGGCTGGAGCGTTGGAGCCGGTCCACGTTGTCGACGGCTGGTTCGCTGGGCACAGATCGGTCCTTCCCGCCGGCGCGGTTGCGGCACGGCACTAATACGATACCGTGGGTAGCGATATGAAAACAGACCCGTCGCCGGGTGACAAGACCCCGGGTGCCGGACGCCCACGTGATCCGCGCATTGACGCTGCCATACTGCGTGCCACCGCGGATCTACTTGTCGAAATCGGCTATTCGAACGTCACGATGGCGGCGGTCGCCGAGCGGGCGGGCACCACCAAGACCGCTCTGTACCGGCGGTGGTCGAGCAAGGCCGAACTCGTCCACGAGGCCGCCTTCCCGATCACGCCGACGGCGATGCAGGCGCCGCCGGGCGACGTCGCCGCCGATCTGCGGGCCATGATCGAGGCGGCTCGCGACGTGTTCACCAGCCCGGTGGTGCGTGCTGCGCTGCCGGGTCTGATCGCGGACATGTCGGCCAACGCAGAGCTCACCGGACGCATCGGGGCGCGCTTCACCGACCTGTTCGTCGCCGTCCGGGTGCGTCTACAGGACGCGGTCGAGCGTGGGGAGGTACGCGCCGACGTCGATCCCGACCGGCTCGTCGACCTGGTCGGTGGTGCCACCCTGCTGGCCCTGCTCCAGACACCCGACGAGCTTGCCGGCGCGTCCTGGGTCGACAAGACCACAGACATCCTGCTGCACGGCGTGGTCGTGTAGCGGCCGGAACCCTGCACCGCGAGCGCGCATGTCTGCACCTAGACACGCCGCTGCGGCTGGCATTGCGCGTGCGGTCGTAGGCCGCGAGCGCGCGCTGAATGCCACCAAAGTGCGGCGTGTCGTCGTACAAACACGCACGCTCGCGGTGCGAGGGAGTCAGGTCGGTGGGATCTGTTCCCTGTTGCGCCGGGCGACGGCGTCGAACCGGTCGCCGAGACCGTCGAAGCCCTGCGAGTCACGGTGCTGCACCACCGCGATCTTCTGCTCGGCAGCCAGCGCCGGGTCCGTCACTGCCGCGGCGCCCGTCGCGTAGATCTCTTTGAGGCTGAGCATCGTCGGTCCCGGCACCTCGGCGATCTGCGCCGCGAGCTCCGAGGCCCGCTCGAGTAGCCGTTCATGGGGCACCACCTCGGTCACCAGTCCGATCCGCTCGGCACGGGCCGCGTCGACCACCTCACCGGTCATGGACAGGCGCCGCGCCATGGCAGCGCCGACAAGCTGGGGTAACCGCGCGGTCATCCCGCCGCCCGGCAGGATGCCCACCCGGGCGTGCGTGTCGGCGAACACCGCGCGCTCCGAGGCGATCAAGAAATCGCAGCCCAGAGCCATCTCCAGGCCGCCGGTGAAAGTGGCCCCGTTGATCGCCCCGATCACGGGCGTGCGCAGCGCGGCCACGGCCGCGATGCAACTCTGCGACCGGAACTCCTCGAAATACGAGAGCCCATCGCGGGCAGCCTCTTTGAGGTCGACACCCGCGCAGAACGCGGGATCGGTGCCGGTGAGGATGATCGACCGCACCGAGGGGTCGGCGTCAGCGGCGGTCAGTGCCGCGTACGTCGCACGGATCAGGTCGCGACTGAGCGCGTTCCGCGCGGACGGACGGTTCAGCGTGATCACCCGGACACCGTCGCGGTCGGCGGTCAGGACGAGCTCGTCGGTGGTCATCCGAGATTCGTATCAGAGGAAGCGATTGGCGGAGTTCGCAAGGTCCAGCAGGGGCTGCGGCAGTGCGCCGAGCGCGAAGGTGACCGCCGCGGTGACCGTGACGACGCCGGTGGTCAGCGCGCTGGGCACCACCACGGTCGGGGCGTCGTCGGGTCTATCGGTGAAGAACATCAGCACGATCACCCGCACATAGAAGTACGCGGCAATCGCGCTGGCGAGCACACCCACCACCACCAGTGGGATCGCGCCACCCTCACCCGCGGCCTTGAACACCGCGAACTTGCTCACGAACCCACTGGTCAGCGGGATCCCAGCGAAGGCCAGGAGGAACAGGGAGAAGACAATGCCGATAAGGGGATATCGCTTGCCCAGCCCGGCCCACCGCGCGATCGCCGTCTCCTCATCACCGCCGGCATCGCGGACCAGGCTCACCACCGCGAACGCGCCGACCGTGGAGAAGCCGTAGGCGAACAGGTAGAACAGCGTCGACGACAGCCCTGACTCGTTGCCCGCGATGACGCCGGTGAGGATGAACCCGGTGTGTGCGACCGCCGAGTACCCCAGCATGCGCTTGACATCGTTCTGGGTCACCGCGGTGATGGTCCCGACGAGCATGGTCAGGATTGCGATCGCCCACAGCACCGGCCGCCAGTCCGCGCGCAGCTCGGGGAGCGCCACGTAGAAGATGCGCAGCATCGCGCCGAACGCGGCGATCTTGGTGGCCGCGGCCATGAAGGCGGTGATCGGCGTGGGCGCGCCCTGATAGACGTCCGGGATCCACGAATGGAAGGGCACCGCGCCGACTTTGAACAGCACACCGACCAGCAGCAGCCCGGTGCCGATCATCGCCAGCGACGGCCTGCCGGTGCCCGACGCGACGGCGTCGGCGATGCCTGGAAGTGTGAGCGTGCCCGCGTAGCCGTACAGCATCGCGGCGCCGTAGAGAAAGAACGCCGAGGCGAACGCGCCCAGCAGAAAGTACTTCAGCGAGGACTCCTGCGAGAGCAGGCGCCGGCGCCGTGCCAGCCCGCACAGCAGATACAGCGGCAGCGACAGCACCTCCAGCGCGATGAACATCGTCAGCAGGTCGTTGGCGGCGGGGAACAGCAGCATGCCGCCGACGGCGAACAACGTGAGCGGGAAGACCTCGGTCTGGATGGCGCCGGCCCTGGTCGCCTGCTTTTCCACGACGCTTCCCGCGATCGCGGACGCCTGCGGGGTGAATGCGTCCAGCCCGCCGGCGCTTTCGCCGTCCGGCACGCCGGGCACCGTGATCTGGCGCTCGCCGATCAGCAACACCCCCAAGACGCCGACCAGCAGGATGGTGCCCTGCAGGAACAGCGCGGGCAGGTCGACGGCCACCGCGCCCATGACTGCGGTGGATCCGGTGCCGCCGGGCAGGTCGCCGGCGATCAGGACGACGGCGATGAATGCCGCGATCAGGGCGGTGATGCTCAGGGCCACCTGGGCGCCGTACCGGTGCCGCCGGGGCAGGAACGCTTCGACGAGCACGCCGAGCACCGCCGCGCCGAGCACGATCAGCATCGGGGAGATGAGCCCGTATTCGATGCTGGGAGTGGGGATGTTCATCGCACCGGGCCTTCCGCCATCCGGGGTGCCGGGTCAGTCTGCTTGATCGTCGTCAGCGTGTGCGTCACCGCGGGATTGATGACATCGAGGGCCGGCTTCGGGTACACGCCGAGCACCAGCAGGACCGCGATCAGCGGTGCCACCACCGCGATCTCCCTTGGTACCAGGTCGCGGATCTTGTGCTCACCGTCGGTGAGTGCGGCGGGAAGCGGGCCGGTCATCATCCGCTGATACATCCACAGGATGTAGATCGCCGAGAGTACGAGCGCGCTTGCTGCGAGGACCGCGAACACCGGGTAGCGGGTGAATGTGCCGATGAGTACCAGGAATTCACTGATGAACGGAGCCAGCCCGGGCAGTGACAGCGTGGCGAGGCCCGCGACCAGGAACGTGCCGGCGAGCACCGGTGCCACTTTCTGCACGCCCCCGTACGCGCTGATGAGGCGGGATCCGCGCTGCGACACCAGGAAACCGGCGATCAGGAACAGTGCCGCCGTCGAGAAGCCGTGGTTGACCATGTACAGCGTGGAACCGGACTGGCCCTGGGTGGTCATCACGAAGATGCCGAGGATGATGAAGCCGAAGTGTGAGATCGATGTGTATGCGATCAGGCGCATCACGTCGGTCTGCCCGATCGCGACGACGGCGCCGTAGACGATGCCGATCACCGCCAGCGTGATGATGAGCGGGCTGAAGTAGGACGCCGAGTCGGGGAACAGTGGCAGGCAATAGCGGATCATGCCGAATGTGCCGACCTTGTCCATGATGGCCATCATCAGGACCGCGCTGGCCGGGGTGGCCTCGACGGCCGAATCGGGGAGCCACCGGTGGAAGGGCCACAGCGGCGCCTTGACGGCGAACGCGAACATGAACCCGCCGAACAGCAGATGCATCACGGCCGGGTTCATGACGAACTCACCGCCGGCGACGGCCGCGACGATCGCGCGGAAGTCGAATGTGCCCGCCGCGAACGCGTCGCTGCCCGCCGTCGCCACATACAGGCCGACGACCGCGGCGAGCATGACGAGACCACCGATGAGGTTGTACAGCAGGAACTTCACTGCCGCCTTGCTCCGGTTCTGGCCGCCGAACCCGCCGATGAGGAAGTACATCGGGATCAGCATCGCCTCGAAGAACACGTAGAACAGCAGGATGTCGAGGGACACCAGGGAGATCAGCACCATGCCTTCGACGGCGAGTGTCAGCGCGAAGTAGATGTGGGCCGACCGGCCGCCCCAGCTGGTCTGGTCGCGCGCGTCGTTCCATCCGGCGATGAGCAGCAGCGGCAGCAGAACTGCCGTCAGGACCACCAGGGCCAGCGCGATGCCGTCGATACCGAGGATGTAGCCGGTGCCGAAAGACGGTATCCAGCGGTAGTTCTCCACGAATTGAAACTGTTCGCCGCCGGGGTCGAAGCGCACGGCGATCACCGCGGCGACGACGAGCACCGCCAGCGACACGCTCAACGCCACCCATTTGACCAGAGTGCGTGCGGCGGCGGGCAACAGCAGCACCACCACGGCGCCCACCATCGGAATGGCCCACAGTACGGTGAGAATCGGCAGCGACGTCACCACAGGTTCACCGCCAGGATGGTCGCGACGACGACGGCCGCGCCGGCCAGCATCGACAGGGCGTAGGAGCGTGCGAAACCGGTCTGCAAGTGCCGCAACCCTTCCGAGATGCGGGAGACCCCCGCGGCCAGTCCGCTGGCGGCCCCGTCGACCGCTTCGTCGTCGAGCTCGACCAGCCCGCGGGTGAACTGAACGCCTGGCTGCATCAGCACCTTCTCGTTGAAGGCGTCGCCGTAAAGGTCGCGCCGCGCGGCGACCGTCAGCGTAGACCCGGCCGGCACCTCCTCGGTGACCGGTCGCGACCCGTACATCCGGTAGGCCACCCCGATACCGATCGCGACGACGGACAGCACGATCACCGTGACCACCCAGACGGGAAGGACGTGGTGGATCTCGTGCACGCCGACCACGGGTTCGAGCCAGTGCTCCAGGGTTCCGCCGATGGCCAACGCGCCACCGGCCGTCACCGAGCCGATCGCGAGCAGGATCATCGGCCAGGTCATCACGGCAGGTGACTCGTGCGGCTTGGCGTGTTCTGCCCAGCGCTTCTCGCCGAAGAACGTCATCAGCATCACCCTGGTCATGTAGAACGCCGTGATGCCGGCACCGAGAATTGTTGCGCCGCCCAGGATGACGCCTTTGGCCCCGCCTGCACCCAGCGCTGCCTCGATGATGCCGTCCTTGGAGAAGAAGCCTGCCAGCGGCGGGATCCCGATGATGGCCAGGTAGCCCAGCCCGAATGTGGCGAAGGTGATCGGCAGCGCCGTGCGGAGCCCGCCGTAGCGGCGCATGTTCACCTCGTCGTCCATCGCGTGCATCACCGACCCGGCGCCCAGGAACAGGCCCGCCTTGAAGAAGCCGTGGGTCAGCAGGTGCATGATGGCGAATGCGTATCCGGCCGGGCCGAGACCCGCGGCCAGCACCATGTAGCCGATCTGGCTCATGGTCGAGGCCGCCAGCGCCTTCTTGATGTCGTCCTTCGCGCAACCGATCACCGCACCGAACAGCAACGTCACCGCGCCGACCACCACCACCGCGGTCTGGGCGTGCGGGGCCAGGTCGAAGACGGGACCGGAACGCACGATCAGGTACACGCCCGCGGTGACCATCGTGGCGGCGTGGATCAGCGCCGACACCGGGGTGGGGCCCTCCATGGCGTCACCGAGCCAGGACTGCAGCGGCACCTGGGCTGATTTGCCGCAGGCGGCCAGCAGCAGCATCAGCCCGATGGCGGTCAATGTGCCCTCGGCGAGTCCCGGTGCGGCGTCGAAGATCGCGGCGAAGGAGACCGACCCAACGGTCGCGAACATCAGCATCAGCGCGACCGCGAGACCGATGTCCCCGACCCGGTTGACGACGAATGCCTTCTTGGCGGCTGTGGCCGCGGACGGCTTGTGCGACCAGAAGCCGATCAGCAGGTACGACGCCAGACCGACACCCTCCCAGCCCATGTAGAGGCCGAGGTAGTTGTCGGCGAGCACCAGCAGCAGCATCGCGGACAGGAACAGGTTGAGGTAGGCGAAAAAGCGCCGCCGTCCCGGATCGTGCGCCATGTAGCCGATGGAGTAGATGTGGATCAGCGATCCGACGCCGGTGATCAACAGCACGAAGCACATCGACAGCTGGTCGAGGTGCAGACCGAAGTCGACGCGCAGCGCACCGACGGGGACCCAGCTGAACAGGGACTCGTGCACGGCGCGGTCCTCGTCGGCGCGGCCCAGCATGCCGGTGAACAGGATCGCCGCACAGGCGAACGACGCGAGCGACGCGGTCGTGCCGAGCAGATGCCCCCAGCGATCCGATCGACGGCCTGTGAGCAGGAGGACCGCCGCACCCACGAGGGGCAAGGCGACGAGGAGCCACACGGGTAGCGTCATCCGGCCTGGCCCATCAGTTCTTCAGCAGGCTTGCCGCGTCGACGCTGGAGGAGCGCCGAGTTCGGAAAATGGTCATGATGATGGCCAGGCCGATCACCACCTCGCACGCCGCGACGACCATGGTGAAGAACGCGACCACCTGGCCGTCCAGCTGCCCGTGTATCCGCGAGAACGCGACGAACGCCAGATTTCCTGCATTGAGCATCAGCTCGACACACATGAACATGACGATGGCGCTGCGCCGCAACAGCACTCCGGCGGCACCGATGGTGAACAGCAGCGCCGACAGGTACAGGTAGTTATCGGGACTCACGGGGCTCCTCTCCGTCTGTCGGCACCGGGCGGATCTGCAGAATGGCGCTGACCGACAACTCCGACCCGGATCCGTCGGGCAACCGGGCGGGGACGTCGACGGCGTTGTGGCGCGCGTACACGCCGGGGTTGGGCAGCGTGGTGGGGTGCCCACCGGGCGCGAAGCGTTCGGCGGCAAGCTCTCTCTGGGTCTTACGGTGCTCGAACCGTTCCCGGTGTGCGAGCAGCATCGCGCCCAGGGTGGCGGTGATCAGCAGGGCGCCGGTGAGTTCGAACGCCCACAGGTAGTCGGTGAAGATCAGCGCAGCCAGGCCCTCGACGTTGCCTTCGTCGTTCGCCTGTTCCAGACCGACGACGCCTGACACCGAGACACTGCCGATTCCGGCGATGAGTAGGATTCCGAACCCGACGCCGACGGTGATGGCTGCAACCCGTTGTCCGCGAAGCGTTTCCACCAGAGATTGCGAAGAGTCGACTCCGATGAGCATGAGCACGAACAGGAACAGCATCATGACCGCGCCGGTGTACACGACGATCTGGACGACTCCGAGGAACGGCGCGTCCTGGACGATGTACAACACGGCGAGCGCGATCATCGTCACCGCCAGCCAGATGGCGGAGTACACGGCCTTGGGTGCGGCAACGACGCCGAGCGCGCCTGCGACGGCGACCGCGGCGAAGACCCAGAAGAGCACGGTCTCGGTCACTTGGTGTCCTGAACTGCCGGCGCGATACTGCCGAGAACGTTTCCGCGGTAGTAGTCCTCGTCGGTAGTCCCCGGTGCCATCGCATGCGGCGGCGGTTCCATGCCGGGCTGCAACGGGGCCAGCAGCTTGTCCTTGCCGTAGATCAGGTCGGCGCGATTGTCGTCCGCCATTTCATAGTCGTTGGTCATGGTCAGCGCACGCGTCGGGCAGGCCTCGATGCACAGCCCGCAGCCGATGCAGCGCAGATAGTTGATCTGGTAGACCTGGCCGTAACGTTCGCCGGGCGAAAACCGTTGCGCCTCGGTGTTGTCGGCGCCCTCGACGAAGATCGCGTCCGCGGGGCAGGCCCACGCGCACAGCTCGCAGCCGATGCACTTCTCCAGTCCGTCGGCATACCGGTTGAGTTGATGTCGGCCGTGATAGCGCTTGGCCACGGGACCCGGCTTCTCGGGGTACTCCTCGGTCACCGGCTTCTTGAACATCGAGCCGAACGTGACGCCGAAACCGGCGACGGCGTCGAGGAAATCAGACATCGGCACGCTCCTTCGCCGGAAGCGGCGGCACCGGGAAAGCGCCGTCGACAACCGGATGGACGGTGGGTTCGGGGATGGCTCTGGGACGTTTGGCCCGCACCGCCGCCCAGCCGATCAGACCCGCGACGATGACGAGGCCGACCACGGCGGTGACCCAGGTTCTGTCGTCCACGTCGAGCAGGGTGTGGAGGAACGCCACGATCATCGTCCACACCAGCGAGACCGGGATGAGTACTTTCCACCCCAGCACCATGAACTGGTCGTAGCGCATCCGGGGCAGGGTGGCGCGCAGCCACATGAAGAAGAACAGGAACAGCCACACCTTCGCGGTGAACCACAGCAGCGGCCACCAACCGCTGTTGGCCCCCTCCCAGATGCTGATGGGCCACGGGGCATGCCAGCCGCCGAGGAACAGCGTGGTGGCCAGCGCCGACACCGTGGTCATGTTGACGTATTCGGCAAGCATGAACATCGCGAACTTCAGCGACGAGTATTCGGTGTGGAAGCCGCCGACGAGCTCGCCCTCGGCTTCGGGGAGATCGAAAGGCGCACGGTTGGTTTCACCGACCATCGAGGTCAGGTACACCAGGAAGGAGGGCAGGAGCAGGAAGATGTACCAGGTGTCGTTCTGGGTGGCGACGATGCCCGATGTCGACATCGTGCCTGCGAAGATGAACACCGCGACGAACGACAGCGCCATCGCGATCTCGTAGGACACCACCTGTGCCGACGAGCGCAGGCCACCCAGCAGCGGGTACACCGACCCGGACGCCCAGCCGGCCAGCACGATGCCGTAGACCCCGATCGAGGTGACCGCCAGGATGTAGAGCACGGCCACGGGCAGGTCGGTCAACTGCAGTGCGGTCCGGTGACCGAACACCGACACCTCACCGCCCAGCGGGATGACCGCGAAGGCCAGAAACGCCGGAATCACCGAGATCACCGGCGCGGCAAGGTAAATCCACTTGTCGACGCCTGCCGGGATGAGCCCCTCCTTGAGCGCAAGCTTCACCCCGTCGGCCAGTGACTGCAGCAGGCCGTGCGGACCCACCCGGTTGGGCCCGAAACGCAACTGCATACGGCCCAGGATCTTGCGCTCGATCAGGATCGCCGACAGCACGGTGAGCAACAGGAAGACGAAGATGCCGAGCGACTTGGCGAGGATCAACCACCACGGATCGTGGCCGAACAGCGTCGTATCCGGATAGGTCACTGGTCAGCCCGCCCGATGCTCACCACGGCACCGGTGGTCACCCCGAGTGCACTGTGCACGTGACTGCCCGGGGAGTTCAGCGGCAGCCACACGACGCGATCGCCCATGTCGGTCACCTCGACCGGCAGCGTGATCGCTCCGCGGTCCGTGCTGACCGTGAGCAGGTCGCCGTCGCCGGCCCCGATCTCGGCCGCGGTCGCCGGGGACAGCCGGGCAGCGGGAGGCCTGGCGGTACCGGCGAGGTAGGGCTCACCGTCCTGCAGCAAGCCGGCATCGAGCAGCAGACGCCATCCGGCGAGCACGGCCTGCCCGAGGCCTGGTTCCGTCGTCACCGGATCGGGGTGCGCGGTCGCGGGGCGCTCTCCGGACCACAATCCGAGGCGAGCCCGCTCGTCGGCCGCCGCCGCCACCGTCGGTATTCCCAGGTCGACGCCGATCTCGTCGGCGAGGAAGGTCAGCACTCGCAGGTCGGTGACCGCGTTCGTGTGCAGGGACGGCTCGAACGGACGAATTCGGCCCTCCCAGTTGGTGAACGATCCGGACTTTTCGACCACCGGCGCGATGGGGAACACCACGTCCGCCCGCTCGGTGACCTCGCTGGGCCGCAGTTCGAGGCTCACCACGAACGGCGCTGCGTCGATCGCCGCGAGTGCGGCACCAGGGTCGGGCAGATCGGCCAGTTCGACACCGCCGACCAGAATCGCGGACAACTCGCCGTTGCGGGCGGCCGCCAGGATGCCGGCAGCGTCGCGGCCGGCGGTATCGGGCAGGGCGTCGACGTTCCAGGCGTCGGCCATCTGCCGGCGTGCGTCCCCGTCGCCGACCGGGCGCCCTCCCGGGAGCAGATTCGGCAGCGCCCCGGCCTCCACCGCGCCGCGGTCCCCGGCCCGGCGCGGAATCCACGCCATCCGCGCTCCCGTGACCTCGGCCAGGCGTGCCGCCGCCGACAGCGCGCCGGGCGACGTCGCCAGACGCTCGCCGACGAGGATGAGCGAGCCCGGCAACGCCAGGAGTTCGTCGTCGGTGAGCGCGCGCAGTGCGGCCGCCTCGCCGCCGGGAACCGTCGAGACGAGCCTGCCCGCCAGTTTCTCGAGACTGCGGGTGGCCATCGGCGCCACGGAGATCACCTGCAGGCCGTGCTTGCGGACCGCTTTGCGTAGCCGCAGGAAGACGATCGGCGACTCCTCCTCGGGTTCCAGCCCGGCGAGCAGCACCGCGGGCGCATTCTCCAGGTCGGCGTAGGTGACCGTCATCGGCAACCCCGCGACATTCGCGGCGAGGAAGTCGGCCTCCTCGGCGCTGTGCGCGCGAATACGGAAGTCGATGTCGTTGGTGCCCAGCACGATCCGGGCGAACTTCGCGTAGGCGTAGGCGTCTTCTGCGGTTGCTCTGCCGCCGACGAGCACCGCGGCGCGTCCCGCTGCCGCCGCCAGCCCGGCGCCCGCGACACCCAGTGCCTCCGACCACGACGCCGGTCGCAGCGTGCCATCGTCGTCACGCACCAGTGGGGTGGTGATCCTGTCGCCGACGGTCGCGTAGCGGAAAGCCCAACGGCCCTTGTCGCAGTTCCATTCCTCGTTGACCTCGGGGTCGTCGCCGGCGAGGCGGCGCAGCACCTTTCCCCGCCGGTGATCGGTGCGCTGCGCACATCCGGATGCGCAGTGCTCGCACACGCTGGGGCTCGACACCAGATCGAAGGGCCGCGCACGGAACCGGTATGCGGTGCCGGTCAGCGCTCCCACCGGGCAGATCTGCACCGTGTTGCCCGAGAAGTAGGACTGGAACGGCTCACCCGGTGCGATGCCGACCTGTTGCTGCGCGCCACGTTCGAGCAGATCGATGAATCGATCGCCGGCGATCTGGTCGGAGAACCGCGTGCACCGGGCGCACAGGACGCACCGTTCGCGGTCCAGCAGTACCTGTGACGAGATGTTGATCGGTTTCGGGAAGGTGCGTTTGACATCCTCGAACCGGGTCTCGACACGGCCGTTCGACATCGCCTGGTTCTGCAGTGGGCACTCGCCGCCCTTGTCGCAGACCGGGCAGTCCAGCGGGTGATTGATGAGCAGCAGTTCCATCACGCCGTGCTGTGCCTTGTCGGCCGCTTCCGAGGTGTGCTGGGTGCGTACCACCATGTCGGGCGTCACCGTCGTGGTGCACGACGCCAACGGCTTGCGCTGACCTTCGACCTCCACCAGGCACTGCCTGCAGGCGCCCACCGGATCTAGCAGCGGATGATCGCAGAACCGGGGAATCTGCACGCCCATCAACTCGGCGGCCCGAATCACCAAGGTGCCCTTGGGGACCGAGATCTCGTGGTCGTCGATGGTCAGCGCCACCATCTCGACCGGCGGCGCCTCGGAGGCGCGCTCAGTGACTGTCATGCACCCACCCCTTCCGGTGCGACGAGCATCGATGCGTACGGATCGAACGGGCACCCGCCCGCAACGTGAGCCTCGTACTCGTCGCGGAAATACTTGAGAGACGACACGATCGGGCTGGCCGCGCCATCGCCCAGCGCGCAGAACGACTTACCGAAGATGCTGTCGGCGATGTCGAGCAGCTTGTCGAGATCGGCCTCGTTGCCCTGGCCGTTTTCCAGTCGTTCGTAGATCTGCGCCAGCCAGTACGTGCCTTCCCGGCACGGCGTGCACTTACCGCAGGACTCGTGGGCGTAGAACTGCGTCCATCGGCGCACTGCCCGCACCACGCAGGTGGTCTCGTCGAAGATCTGCAACGCCTTGGTGCCGAGCATAGAGCCGACGCCGGCCATGCCCTCGTAATCCAGTGGGACATCCAGATGTTCGGCCGTCAGCAGCGGTGTGGACGAGCCGCCCGGTGTCCAGAACTTCAGCTCGTGGCCTGCCCGCACGCCGCCGGCGTAGTCGAGCAGCTCGCGCAGAGTGATGCCGAGCGGTGCCTCGTACTGGCCGGGCGTGGTGACGTGACCGGACAGCGAATACAGCGTGAAACCGGGCGACTTCTCCGAACCCATGGAACGGAACCAGTCCACGCCGTTGAGCAGGACCGGCGGGACGCTGGCGATCGACTCGACATTGTTGACCACCGTCGGGCAGGCGTAGAGACCGGCGACGGCCGGGAACGGCGGCCGCAGCCGGGGCTGACCCCGCCGACCCTCCAGCGAGTCCAGCAGTGCGGTCTCCTCACCGCAGATGTAGGCACCCGCGCCTGCGTGTACGACCAGTTCCAGGTCGAAACCCGAGCCGTGGATGTCGTTCCCCAGATGTCCTGCGGCATACGCCTCGGCGACCGCGGCCTGCAGCCGGCGCAGCACCGGGACGACCTCACCGCGCAGATAGATGAACGCGTGATGCGCGCGGATTGCGTACGCCGCGATGATGGCGCCCTCCACCAGGAAGTGGGGGGTGGTCATCATCAACGGAATGTCCTTGCACGTACCGGGTTCCGATTCATCGGCGTTGATCACCAGATAGTGCGGCTTGGCGGCCGGGCCGTCGTCACCCTGTGGAATGAACGACCACTTCGTCCCGGTCGGGAAGCCGGCACCGCCTCGCCCCCGTAAACCGGAGTCCTTCACGGTCGTAATGACGTCATCCGGCCCCATCGCCAATGCCCGCTCCAGGGCCTGATATCCACCGTGGCGGCTATAGGTGTCCAACGACCACGGTTCGGGCTCGTCCCAGAATCGGCTGAGGACAGGTGTCAGAGGTGTCGTCACGAGTTGGCCTCTTCGGGATCGGTTTCCGCCGTCGACGATTCGGCCGGGACGGTGGCCGACGGAGCCGGTGCCGGTTCGTCCTTGACGGACTCGGCCGCCACGGCCTCGTCATGTCCGGCCGAGGTGCCCGACGTATCCGTGGGAGTACCGGGTTCCGGGGCGGACATATCGTGCTCGTGCGCGAACCGCAGCCCGGCCAGCGTCGCCGCACCCACGGGTCCGGCGGTGGCCGCACTGCCCGGGCTCGGCAGGCCGGCGAGAAGTCTCGCTGTCTCGCGGAACGTGCACAGCGACCCGCTTCGCGACGGCATCGGGATATCGCCCGTACGCAGCGCATCGACGAGATCACGTGCCGAGGAGGGCGTTTGATTGTCGAAGAAGTCCCAGTTGACCATCACCACCGGCGCGTAATCGCATGCAGCGTTGCACTCGACGTGCTCGAGGGTGACCCGCCCGTCGGCGGTGGTCTGTCCGGCTTCGATGTCCAGATGGTTCTCCAGGGCCTCAAGGATCGCGTCGCCGCCCATGACGGCGCACAGCGTGTTCGTGCATACGCCCACCAGGTAGTCACCGGTGGGGGTGCGCCGGTACATGGAGTAGAACGTGGCGACCGCCGTCACCTCGGCAGGTGTCAGTCCCAATTGCCCTGCGCAGAAACTGATTCCCGCTGGCGTGAGACAGCCGTCCTCGGCCTGCACGAGATGCAGCAGGGGAAGGAGCGCCGATCTGGGCTGCGGGTAGCGCCCGATGATCTGCGCCGCATCAGCCTGCAGGCGCTCCGCCACATCTGCGGCATAGGTGGCGGGCCCATGGATCGGTGGTCCCGGCTCGTCGGGGCGCTGACCGAGCTCGACGAAGATCGTCACCTGTGCCGTCTCCTCTTCGCGCAAGCGCTCATCGGTCCACCCCGCCCATCACCGGATCGATCGACGCCACCGCCGTGATGGCGTCGGCAACCATGCCGCCCTCGCACATCGCCGCCACCGCTTGAAGATTGGTGAACGACGGGTCCCGATAGTGCACGCGGTACGGCCTGGTGCCACCGTCGGACACCATGTGCACTCCCAGCTCGCCCCGCGGTGATTCCACCGCGGTGTAGACCTGGCCCGCCGGCACACGGATGCCCTCGGTGACCAGTTTGAAGTGATGGATCAGGCCTTCCATCGAATGACCCATGATCTTGGCGATGTGCTCGGGGGAGTTACCCAGACCGTCCGGGCCGACCTTCAGGTCGGCCGGCCAGGCCAGCTTCTTGTCGGTGATCATCACCGGCTCTCCGGTCGAGCGTTCGAGTCTGTCGACACATTGCTCGACGATCTTGATCGACTCGCGCATCTCCTTCACGCGGATCAGGTAACGGCCATAGGAGTCACACCGGTCGTCGGTGACGACATCGAAATCGTATGTCTCGTAGCCGCAATAGGGCTGCGACTTGCGCAGGTCGTGCGGCAGGCCGGTGGAGCGCAGTATCGGGCCGGTGATACCGAGGGCCATGCACCCGGTGAGGTCGAGGTAGCCGATGTCCTGTGTGCGGGCCTTCCAGATGTAGTTCTCGTTGAGCAGGTTCTCCATGTCGCGCAGCCGGGTGGGCAACAGCGTGAGCAGGTCCCGCACCTGGGGAAGACCTTCGTCGGGCAGATCGGCGGCCACTCCGCCGGGCCGGATGTAGGCGTTGTTCATGCGGAGCCCGGTGATGGTCTCGAACACCGACAGGATCAGTTCGCGTTCCCGGAAACCGAGGAACATCGCTGTCATGGCGCCGAGTTCCATGCCGCCGGTCGCGAGGGCGACCAGGTGGCTGGAGATCCTGTTGAGCTCCATCATCATCACCCGGATCACGGAGGCGCGCTCCGGGATGTCGTCGGTGACGCCCAGCAGTTTCTCCACTCCGAGGCAGTACACGGTCTCGTTGAAGAACGGTGACAGGTAATCCATTCGGGTCACGAACGTGACGCCCTGGGTCCAGGTGCGGAATTCCAGGTTCTTCTCGATACCGGTGTGCAGGTAGCCGATCCCGCACCGGGCCTCGACGATGGTCTCGCCCTCGATCTCCAGGATCAACCGCAGCACCCCGTGCGTCGACGGATGCTGTGGCCCCATGTTGACGACGATGCGCTCGCCGGCGTTCTCGGCGGCATTCTGCCGGGCGGCAGTGACGACTTGGTCCCAGTCCTGGCCGCCGACGACAACCACACGGTCGGTCGGACCGGGAATGCTCTGCGACGTGGTCATCAGTTGTACGCCCTCCGCTCATCGGGCGGCGGGATCTCGGCTCCGTGGTATTCGACCGGAATCCCGCCCAGCGGATAGTCTTTCCGCTGCGGATGGCCCACCCAGTCGTCCGGCATCTCGATACGCGTCAGCGAAGGATGTCCGTCGAAGATGATGCCGAAGAAGTCGTAGGTCTCGCGCTCGTGCCAGTCGGTGGTCGGATACACCCGGAACAGAGAGGGGATGTGCGGATCGCCGTCAGGGGCGGCGACCTCCACGCGGATGCGGCGGTTGTGGGTGATCGACAGCAACGGGTAGACCGCGTGCAGTTCGCGGCCGGCGTCGCCGGGATAGTGCACCCCGCTCACGCCGAGGCACAACTCGAACCGCAGTGCCGGGTCGTCGCGCAGAGCCTGGGCGACGACGGCCAGGTGCTCGCGGTGGACCTCCAGGGTGAGCTCGTCACGAAAGACGACAATGCGCTCGATGGATTCGGCAAATGCCTGCTCGCCGAGCGCGGCGGCCAATGCGTCGACCACGTCGTCGAAGTAACCGCCGTAGGGCCGCGGTGAACTGCCGGGGAGCGCGACCGGCCGGATCAACCGGCCATAGCCCGAGGTGTCGCCGCTGCCCTTGGCCCCGAACATGCCGCGCCGCACCCCGATCACCTCCGGACCCGCGTCGCCATCGGTGTCGCGGCGCGCCGTCTGCTCGTCGCCGGAGAGGCCGGTCACCGCAGGAGGCCCTTCAGTTCGATCGTCGGCGTGATCGCCAGCGCAGCCTTCTCAGCTTCCCTGATGGCCTCCTCGCGGTTCACGCCGAGCGGCATCTCCTGAATCTTGTCGTGCAACTTGAGGATTGCGTGTAGCAGCATCTCAGGCCGGGGCGGGCAACCCGGAAGGTAGATATCCACGGGTACCACGTGATCGACACCCTGGACGACGGCGTAGTTGTTGAACATGCCGCCGGATGACGCGCACACACCCATCGCCAGGACCCACTTGGGTTCGGCCATCTGGTCGTAGATCTGACGTAGTACCGGCGCCATCTTCTGGCTCACCCGGCCCGCGACGATCATCAGATCCGCCTGCCGAGGTGTCGCCGAGAACCGCTCCATGCCGAACCGGGAGATGTCGAAGCGCGGCCCTGCCGTGGCCATCATCTCGATCGCGCAGCACGCCAGGCCGAACGTCGCCGGCCACAGGGAGCCTTTGCGCACGTAGCCGGCGACCTTCTCGACCGTCGACAGCAGAATCCCGCCGGGCAGTTTTTCTTCTAGTCCCATACCAGGCCTCCTCGCCGCCACTCGTAGGCGTATGCCACCGACACGTTGAACAGGAAAAGCGCCACCGCGATAACCCCGAAGGTGCCGATGCTCTCGAACGCGACCGCCCACGGATAGAGGAAAACGATCTCGATGTCGAAGATGATGAAGAGCATGGCCGTCAGGTAGTACTTGATCGGGAATCGCTGGGCCGTGGCTGCCACCGCCGGGTCGGACGGATCCATCGGCTCGATCCCGCACTCGTACGCCTCGAGTTTTGCGTGGTTGTAGCGCCTTGGACCGATCAGCAGCGCGATCCCCACCGAACCGACAGCGAACACAGCAGCGATCGCACCAAGCACCAGGATCGGCGTGTACAAATTCATACTGCGCAGCAGCTCCTCGGGGCCGTCGATGTGAGCTATGACACAGCCTAGCCCTGTTTTAGATGCAAGCCACACATTTTGGTTAGTATCGCTTCTGGCGCCATTCGGCGATGCCGCACTGCCTCGAATGGGGCTGTGCAGCAGTGAATTTCGTTATCTGGACGGCTGTCAGGCGGGGCGTAGCAGCGACACGACCGCGTCGCCCAACCGGATCGGGTCGATCGGATGCGGCACCGCAGCCTCCGCGCGCGACCATCGGGCCAGCCACGCGTCATCGGGGCGTCCCGTCAACACCAGCACCGGCGGACAGTGTGCGATCTCATCCTTGAGTTGTTTGGCGATTCCCATCCCGCCGACCGGGGACGCCTCCCCGTCGAGGATCACAAGATCGAACCCGCCCTCGTCCATCTGCCTTATCACCATCGGGCCGGTGGCGATCTCGACGTAGCTCAGTTCCGGAAGCTCTGGATGGATCCGTTTGCCGAGCGCAAGCCGGACCTGCTCCCTGGTCCTCGGGTTGTCGCTGTAGACGAGGATCCGCAACGGGTCCAGCGGCCGCGATTGCTCGCGGGATGGCACAGCCATGCGCGCGATGTTAGCCCGGTGGCGGTACCCCGACGTTCAAGTCGCCGAAAATGGCCCGGTGTAGCGCTGTTCCGGCCACGAATGCTGTTCCCATGCCGGTGAACTGACCTCACGACTGGGCCGGTGACATCAACGCCGCCATCTCGGCGGGGTCGAAGTACTCGTCGACGCGGGTTATCAGACCGTCCGTACCGACCTTGATCACGATGCACACCCGCATCGCAATCGAAGCGCCACTGTGGGCGTCGGCGTGCAGGATGTGCTGCTGGACGAATCCGCCGTCGAACAGCTGACGGTCCAGGATCTCGTACCGTCGGCCGGCGGTGGTCCTGATGAACCAGTCGATGATCTTCACCGACCGTCTGTGGTCGTTGTCCCGGCTGTCGCCGCTGTGCCACACCGATACGCCAGGGCTGAACAGTTGCGACACGGTCTCGAGGTCACTGCCAGCGATGGCGGCGAACAACCTGTCGGCAACGGCGTCGATGGCGGTGTCCGTCACGGCATTGACCTCAACTTCGGTTCAGGTTGAACACTGGTGGGCATGGACCTGACCCCCACGATCTCCCGTTTCGACGACTTCTACAAGAACCAGACCCCGCCATGGGTCATCGGCGAGCCGCAACCGGCCATCGTCGAGCTCGAACGCAGCGGCCTCATCACCGGCCGCGTGCTCGACGTCGGCTGCGGCGCCGGCGAGCACACAATCCTGCTGGCCGCGGCCGGCTATGACGTGCTCGGCGTGGACGGTGCGCCCACCGCCGTCGAGCAGGCGCGCCGCAACGCCGCCGACCGCGGCGTCGACGCCCGCTTCGAGGTCGCCGACGCATTGCACCTGGCCGGTACCCCGAGCTACGACACGGTGGTCGACAGCGCGTTGTTCCACATCTTCGATGACGGTGACCGCGCCGCTTATGTCCGCAGCCTGCACAACGCCACCCGCCCGGGCTCGGTCGTGCACGTGCTTGCGCTGTCCGATGCCGGGCGTGGGTTCGGGCCCGAGGTCAGCGAGCGCACCATCCGTGATGCGTTCGGTGCCGGTTGGGATGTCGAATCGCTGACCACGACCACCTACCGGGGGCTGGTGACCGAGGTGCATGCCGACGCGCTGGGACTCGCTGTCGGTGCCGTGGTCGACGAACCGGCCTGGCTGGTGCGCGTCCGCCGACGCTGACCGGCTGACGCAGGCTCATCGCTCGTCGGCGTACCCCGGGTGGTCGAGCGACAGCCGGTGCCGCACCAACACCTGCAGGCACGCCGTCACCTCGTCGGCGCGTCCGTCGAGCTGGCCCTCGCGGATGGCGAGCGCCAATTCGGTCTCGTCGGCGCAGCCGAGCCCTCCGAGGGCGTCGCGAACCGAGTCGCCGTCGCTGTCCAGCAGCTCACGTTCCACGATGCGCAACACGTTGGCTGCCACTCTGGCGTGGAATCCCACCGGGCCTCCGACGGCGCGGACATCGTCATCGAGGAAGGCGGCGACGGCCGCGATGAGTTCCGCCGCGGTGGGCCGTCGAGTTGCCGACGTCATCGGGGTCCCCTCCCTGTCAGCAGATCCAGCAGGTCCCATTCCGTCTCGCTGACCCGCCGGCCGATGGCAGCCAGCTCGACCGAGGGCGTCTCACCTGACAGGTGCCGTTCGGCCTGATGCCTGCAGATCACACCCCACCGCAGCGTGGCGACGGTCAGCCACCAGCGAAATGCGCTGCGGTCGAGTTCGGTTCCCGAGGCATTCTCATAGGCCCGGAGGAAAGTGTCCACGCTGCCGAGTCCTCCCGCTCCCTGCGACTCGGGCGCGCCGAAGCGCCAGGCCCGGATGCAGAACCAGGCCAGGTCCTCGTAGATCTCGCCGATGTGGGTGAGCTCCCAGTCCAGTACCGCGGCCAGCCCGGAGTCGTCGACGATGAGATTGCCCATCCGGAAGTCGCCGTGCACCAGCCGCATCGGAGACGGGGCGGGACGCTCGTCGGCGAGACGGCGGAACGTCCATTCGAACGTCGCTGTGGTGTCGCCGATCTCGTCGAGGCGGGTGCGCCAGCCGGCGAGCTCGTCGGGGGTGGCCAGGCCGATGCCGTCGGGATCCGCGCGGTGGATCGCCGCCAACGCCGTGGCGCACTGCTGCAGCAATCGTGCTCGCCCCGCATCGTCCAGGCTCCGAAAGATGCGCCGAACGATCGTCTCACCAGGGATGGCATCGCAGATCAGGAACGGATCACCCACGGCCGCAGGCGAATTGTCCGCGGCCAGGATGTGGGGGACCGGGGCGCCCGCTGCCGCGGCGCGCTGCTGGGCGTGGGCCTCCAACTCCATGCTGGCGTGGATGTCGTCGCGGGCGCCGGTACGCAGAATCAGCGCTCGCCGGTCGACGCCCAGCGCGTCGAACGCCCACGTCGTTCTGCTCGCACCCCCGGTCAGCCGTTGCAGGTTCTCCACCGTGACGTCGCCGAGGACCGGCTGGAGCGCACTTTCGAGCGCCCGCGCCAGGTCTGCACTCACCTGTGGGTCCCGAACCCGAACAGCCGCTGCGCCACCCGACGGATCTGGATCTCCTCTGCCCCCTCGGTGATCCGGTAGCGCCGGTGATGCCGATAGATGTGCTCGAACGGCTCGTGCCTGCTGTAGCCCACCCCGCCGAACACCTGCATCGCCCGGTCCGCGGCTTCACACACCAGGCGGTTGGCCCGGTAGTTGGCCATCGAGACCTTGTCCGAAACCTCCATGTGGTGGTTGCGATCGAGTTCGGTGGCGGCAAAGCGAACCAGGAGGCGCACCATCTGCGCCTCGGTCTGCAACTCCACCAGCGGCCACTGAACCGCCTGATTCACCGCCAGGGGTTTGCCGAAGACCTTGCGCTCGCCGGCGTACGTGACGGCACGGTCGATGCAGTACTGGGCTGCGCCGAGGCTACTGGCCGCCTGGCGAATCCTGTTCTCGTGCAGAAAAGTCTGGCCGACCTCGAGGCCGCGGTCGACCTCCCCGAGAATCGCGTCGTCGGCGACGCGGACATTCTCCAGGAGCACCTCGCCGTGATCGGTGGGCATGTTGAACGTCCACCAGTAGTACGGCACCGAGAACCCGGGTGCGTCGGTGGGCACCAGGAACGCACTGATGCCGCGCGCCTGACCCTGCTCGCCGGACGTCCGTGCGAACACCAGGTCGTGGGTGGCGCGGTGCACCCCGGTGTTGAACCGCTTCGCGCCGTTGATCACCCATTCGCCGCCGTCGCGGACCGCGGTGGTCTCCAGCCAGGTGGCGTCGGAGCCGTGGTTGGGTTCGGTCAGGCCGAACGCCATCGACCGCTCGCCCGTGATCAGCGCGTCGGTCCACTCCTTCTTCTGCTCCTCGGTACCGAAGCGATCCATCATGATCACCTGAGGGAAGTTGCCGACGATCGAGGATTCGTCCTGAAGATCGTTGTGCAGACCGAGGCCCTTGTGCGCCAGATGCTCCCGGATCACCGCCATGTCGATGTTGCTGCCGTCCCTGCCGCCGAACTGCGACGGCAGACCGTAACGCAGCCAGCCGGCCTTGTCGGCGCGCCGGCGCATCTCACCGAGCAGGTCCTCCCATTCCCGCCGCGGGACGCCACCGTTGTCCCAGTCGGTGCGGGCGTACTCGCGACGCTGATCGAAGTACTGCATGTGTTCGCGTTCCAGCGGCTTGATCTCGGCCTCGATGAACGCGTCCATCTCGGCGAGCAGACCGGGAAGATGGTCGGGAAGGGTGAAATCCATTGTTCTCCTTTGAACGTCTGGCTGGTCAGTATCCGTACAGCGTCTTCTTCCAGATCCGCGACAGGGTGGCGATGGCGTCCTGGTCGCTCATCTCGATCCCGAGGCCGGAAGCCCCGACGATTACGGTGGTGAAGTTCTCGAACAGCAGCGCGATGGCCGCCGCGGTGTGTTCGGGATTGAGGTCCGAAGCAAAGCCCTGTTGCTGTGCGCGGCGTACCGAGGCGGCGACGATGTCCATGCCGAATCTGCGGAACTCGTTCTGCACCACAGCGAAACGCGGCTGGGTGGCCGCGAGCTGAGCCACGGCGATCATGATTCCGATGTTCTGTTTGAACATCGTCCAGTAGCCGGTGACGACGGTGGTGAAGAACGCGTCGTCGTCCGGTGACTCCGGCAGCGGCAGGCTCAGGCCAGACGGTTGCACGACCTCATGCAGGAACGACTGTGCCAGGTCGGCGAGCAGGTCCTCCTTGTCGGCGAAGTACCGGTAGAACGCCGCAGGCGACTTGCCGGCCGCGGAGGTGATGTCGCCGAGCGTGGTGCCGTGGAAACCGCGTTCGGCGAACAGTTTCCGCGCCGCTTGTGCCAGCGCATCGCGGGTCTGGCGCCCCTTGGCGCTCAGCATCTCTGATGGTCCCGGCGGCACGGCCGTTAATCCAGGATCCGGTCACCGGCGCGCAGCAGCGAGCTGGGCAGGCCGTGACCCACTGCGTCCTGGGCGGCGCGGGCCGCGGCGATCGCCGCCTCCAGATCCACATCGACGTGGATGCCGCTGTCCCGCAACAGGTAAACCAGATCCTCGGCCGCGATGTTGCCGCTGGCCCCGGGCGCGAACGGGCAGCCGCCGAGTCCGCCGACGGAGGCGTCCAGCCGGGTGACGCCTGCGCATACGGCGGCGTAGGCGCTGGCCAGTCCGGCGCCGCGGGTGTTGTGGAAGTGTGCGCCGAGCGGGATGTCGCCGATGTGCGGACGCACCAGGGCGATCAGCTCTGCGACCCGGCGCGGCGTGGTGGTGCCGATGGTGTCGGCGATCGCCAGGCGGTCGACTGCGGCGTCGGTGGCGGCCGTGACGATGTCGATGACCCGCTGCGGGGGTGTCGGCCCGTCGAACGGGCAGTCCCATGCGGTGGCGACGATGACCTCGACAGAGACGCCGCTGTCGTGCGCGATCCCGACGATCTCGGGAATCTGTGCTGTCGCCTCCGCGGAGGAGCGGCCCACATTGGCCCGGCTGTGACCGTCTGCGGCGGACACCACGAACTCGATCGACCGCAGTCCCGCGGCGATCGCCCTCTTGGCGCCGTTGGGACTGGCCACCAGCGCCGAGAACTCGATGTCCGGGAAGTTGTGCAGTTCCGCGGCCAGCTCAGCCGCGTCGGCGAGGGCGGGAACCTTCGACGGCGACACGAAAGCCGTCGCCTCCATCTCCCGCACCCCGGTCGCGGCGATCGCGGCGAGCAGCTCGAGCTTAGCCGCCAACGGAATCGGCTCCTCGATCTGCAATCCATCGCGCAGGGACACGTCCCGGATGTCGACATGTGTGGGTAGATCACTCATATGACACCCTCCTCGCGCAGCGCCACCATCTGGGCCTCGGTCCTGCCCAGGAGCTCGAGGTAGATCTCGGCGTTGTGCTGGCCTGGCCGCGACGACCCGGCACTGCGGATGGTGCCCGGCGTATCAGAGAGCACCGGCACCACACCCGGACCCTTGACATTGCGTCCGATGCGCTCGTCCCAGTGGTCGGCGATCATGCCCCGCGCCTGCAGCTGCGGGTCCTCGACGACCTCGGCGACGGTGTTGATGGGTCCGCTGATCACCCCGGCCTCGGACAGGGTCGCGATGATGTCGGCCGGGTGACGTTCGGCGGCCCACGCTGCGATGATCTTGTCGATCTCGTCCTGATTGCGGCCCCGCGCAACGTGATTGGCGAATCGTTCGTCGGTGGCCAGTTCGGGATGTCCCATAGCCGCGCACAGCCGGCGGAAGACGGTGTCCTGATTCGCCGCGATGACCACCCAGCTGCCATCGGCGGTCGGATAGATGTTCGACGGCGCGATACCCTCCAGGCGGGTACCGGACGGCCCTCGCACCACCCCGCCGACGTCATAGTCGGGAATGGTGGATTCCTGCACCGCCAGACAGGATTCGGTCAGCGCGGCGTCGACCACCTGGCCTTCCCCGGTGACGGAGCGGCGATACAGCGCCGCCAGCGCGCCCTGGGCGGCGAACATGCCGGCGAGACTGTCGCCGAGCGACAGCGCCAGCCGTGGGGGAGGGCCGCCGGGAAAGCCGTTCATGTGCCGCAAACCGCTCGCGGCTTCCGCGACCGAGGCGTAGCCGGCTTTGTGGGCCTCGGGCCCGGTCTGGCCATATCCCGAGACCCGCACCAGGATGATGCCGCGATTGCGTGCACGCAGGACGTCGTACCCCAGCCCCCATTTCTCCAGGGTGCCGGGACGGAAGTTCTCGACGACGACGTCCGACTTCTCGACCAGATCGAGGAAGAGGGCGCGACCCTCCGGGACGCGGAGGTTGAGCGTCACCGCTTTCTTGTTTCGCGCGTGCACCGTCCAGAAGAAATGGTGGCCATCGAGCTCGGCCTGCCCCCACGTCCGCAGCGGGTCCGGCGCGCCGGGCGGCTCGATCTTGACGACCTCGGCACCCATGTCGCCGAGCAGTCGACCCGCGAACGGCCCGGAGATCAGCGTGCCGACCTCGATGACCCGGATGCCGTCCAGTGGGCCGGTCGGAGAGGTCATCGGGCGCCTGCGAAGTCGTGGCGCTGCAGCCAGTCGGTGACGATGGCGGTGGCCTCGCGCAGCTTGTCGCGCTGGTCGACGCCGGCGTAGTAGTGGTTGGCTCCGGTGATCTCGTACATCTCTTTATCTTGATGCCCGATCGCCTCGAAGATCCTGCGGGTGTGGCTTGGTGTGCACGCGTCGTCGGCGAGGTTGCCGATGACGAGGGTGGGCACAGCGATGTCCGGTCCGGCCTTGACGGCATCACCGTTGGCGTCGTCGTAGCTCCATTGCGACAACCAGCTGCGCAGCGTGCAGAACCGCGCCAGACCCACCGGGCTCATGTTCACCACCTGAGGATCGCCCAGATAACACGTCCCGGGGGTGCGTTCATTCGGATCGACCGTCGGGTCCAGCCAGCGGGGATCGGCCATGGTGCCGTGCACGACGAACGCGAACTCGTCGTCCGGTCGGCCAGCCTCCTTCAGGTCAGCGAGCTTCGCCTTGACCCATGCGGTGATTCGCCGGTTACGCGCGATCTGTGCCTGGTGGTAGCGCTCCAGGAACTCCGGCGTGTACGGAGGCTGATTGGGGTTGTCGGGGTTGTAGAGGTCCAACTCCGGGTCACGATTGGTGGGGTCCGCCTCGTCGAGAATCGATGCGTCCATCCACTCGGTCATGGTCCCGTGCCTGCTGATGTGCGCGGCAAGCAGCATGATGCCGTCGGCGGGGATCAGTCCAAGCTTTGTCAGGTCCGGCCCGTCGCCGGACGGGCTGCCGGTGACCGTGGGGTGCTGGGCCTGCTGCTGATAGAACACCGACAGCGATCCGCCGCCGCTCCATCCGGCGAGCACCACTTTGGAGTAGCCGAGGCGGTTCTTTGCGTCCTTGATGCACTCGCCGAGATCCTCGACGACCTTCTCCATCAGCAGCGCCGAATCCGTGCCCCGGAACCGGCTGTTGCAATAGATGACGTGGTGTCCGGCGCGGGCCAGGCCGTTGATCATCGGCAGGTAGGCGCCGCCGCCGATGGGGTGCATGAACACCAGCACGGTGTCTGATGTCGCCGCCGGGGCGGCTCCGGTGTCTGATGTCGCCGCCGGGGCGGCTCCGGTGTCTGATGTGGTCTTCGGCTTGAGGAGATAGCTCTCCAGGACAACCAGCTCCGCGACACCGCCGTAGACGTCGCGCACCGCCGAGTTGTTCTGATAGGCAACCAGATACGGGATGCGCTCGTACTCGTGCTTGACGGGTGCGGGGCGGTCGGCCGTGGTGGTCATTCAGACTCTTCTCTTCTTCGCGCAAGTGCTCATCAGTGCTGTCCCAGGTCGTTGGCGAGAATCTCGGGGGACGGAACGAGGCGGCGCCGGGTGTCGATGGCGATCACCGACCAGTCCACCCGGTTGTAGTCGTCGAACTTGCGGCGGGCCCGTTCACGCGCTTTCTCCGGCGCCCCGTGGTGCACTCCCTGTGGGGCGTGGGACACCAGTCCGGGGGGCATCGGTATCCCGTACAGAGAACCGTCGTGGAAGAACGCGATCTCGTCGAAGTCGACGTTTCGGTGATACCAGGGCGTCCGTTCGGTGCCGGGGACCGACTCAGCCGGCTTGGGTAGGAAGTTCATCACGTAGACGCCGGTGGCCTGCATGAACAGGTGGACCGTGGGCGGCAGGTGAACGCTCTCGGAGGTGATGACCGTGTAGTCGTCGATGTTGAACGTGAACGGAAAGTTGTCGCCTCGCCAGCCTTCGACGTCCAGCGGATTGTGTTGGTAGAAAAGCGAGGTGGTCCCGGCGCCGTCTATCTCGGAGTGGATCAACCGGACCTCGTACTCGTCCCTGCCGTCATCGTCGATGGGTTGGGGTTCGGGGATGGTCGCCTGGGCGGGGTCGAACGGGAAGTGACGGCCGAGCGAGCCGGGCGGCGGCACGCGGAACTCGTCGGTGGCCTGGATCATGAGCAGCGTGGTCTCCTCAGCAGGAACCTGCCGCCATGTACATGCCTTGGGGAGATAGATCCAGTCGCCCTGGCGATAGTTGAGCGGGCCGAATTCGGTTTCCAGGGAACCGGATCCGCGATGGACGAAGGACAGCAGGTCGCCGTCGACGTATCGGGCGAAGTAGGGCATGGGCTCGGTGCGTCGTGACAGCATTACCAGGCAATCGGCGTTTGAGAACATGAGCATTGGTCCGCCGTGTGCATCGGTGGCGTCGCTGGGTTTGAGCTCACTGCTCAACACGTCGGTGGGGCGGAGCGGCCCGACGGTCCGGTACGCGGTCGGATCGTTGCGGCGGTACATGTTCGCCGTGCGCCCGACGAACCCGCCGCGGCCGAGTTCATCGTCCTTCAGTCCGTCGAGGTCGGCATGAATCCGTTTGGGAGTCTTGCCTTTTCGAAGGTGGACGAACGATTCCATGCTCAGCTCCTCGGTCGAAAGTAAAACTGACATTACTTTTATCTTTGAGGTGAGTCAATGGTTGCTGACAGCGAATTGTGCCGGCGAATGAGAGAGGCGCTAAACCTCTGAATTTTCTTCTGCCACTGGGGTTTCTGTGGTCACGGGGGTGGCCTGGTGTCACAGGGTGTGTCGGTGTGTCGAACTAGTGTTCGATGTATGGATGGGGTGTCGGAGGCGGTCGCGACCATCGGCGAGCAGCTGGCGGTGCTGTCGACGGCCTGCGACGAGCTGTCCCACCGCGACCTGATCAGCCTGCTGGTGCAAGTGAGTGCGGTGGTGCGCGCGGTGCCCGCGCTGGAGCACCGCGCGCTGGCGCGCCTGACCGCCGAGACCGAGCCGTGCCGGTTGGGCGAGAAAACCTGGCCTGCAGTCCTGACGACAGCGTTGCGGATCACCAGCGCTGAGGCCAAACGCCGCATTGCCCGGGCCAAGGTGCTGGGCCCACGCCGGAGCTTCACCGGCGAGCCGTTGGCGCCGCTGTGGGAATCCACTGCTGCCGCCCAAGCCCGCGGGGAGGTGGATGTCGCGCATGTGGAGGTCATCGAACGGTTCCACACGGCGTTACCGTCCTGGGTCGATGTCGACACCCGCGCCGCGGCCGATGCCCAGCTGGCTGAGCTGGCGGCGGGGCTGGATCCCGACAACCTTGATGCTGCCGCGAGGCGGTTGGTGGCGTGTATCGATCAGGACGGAGCCGCACCCGAGGAGCGGGAACGGGAGCGGGCCGCCAAGCGCGGCGTGCGGATCGGTAAACAACAGCCCGACGGGACCGCCTCGATCTCGGGCTGGATGACTCCCGAAACCGTGGCCATCTGGGAAGCGCTGCTCGCCAAAGAAGCCGCCCCCGGCCACAACATGCCCGCCGATGAGAACTCCGGCGACGACGCCGGCACGGGTCCCGGCCAGCAGAGCGAGTCCTCGCCGGAGCAGAACACCTGCCGCGATACCCGCACTGCGGCCCAACGCAACCACGATGCGTTTCTGGCGATCGGCCGCCGCGCGCTGGAATCCGGAGATCTCGGCACCCACAACGGCCTACCGGTCACCGTGATCGTTTCGACGACGCTGCAGGAGTTGGAAAAAGGCGCCGGGGTCGCGGTCACCGGCGGCGGAAGCCTGCTACCGATGCCGGATCTGATCCGGATGGCTGCCCACGCCCACCACTACCTCTACATCTACGACCAGCACACCGGCCAGTCCCTGTATCTGGCCCGCACGAAGCGGCTCGCCAGTGCGGCGCAGCGGATCGTGCTGCACGCCCGCGACCGCGGCTGCACCCGCCCGGGCTGCACCGCCCCCGGCTACTGGTGCGAAGCCCACCATGCCGTCACCGACTGGACCAACGGCGGACACACCAACATCGACGACATGACCCTGGCCTGCCCCCAAGATCACCGCATGCTCGACACCACTCAATGGCGCACCCGCAAGAACACGAAGAACGAGACCGAATGGCTCCCACCACCCGACCTCGATAACGGCCAGCACCGCGTCAACGGCTATCACCACCCCGAGCGCTACCTCCTGCCCGAAGACGACGACGGACCGTGAGAGGCGGCATCGCTCAGTCGATGAGATCGACCCGCACGGTGAGCAGGTTCGTCCCGAACGTGCGGACACCGACGTTGTTGAGAGCCGGAAGCGAGCGCATCCGCGCCCGCGCGTCGTCGTCGGGCAGCAGGTGGGCCGTGCCGCGGTGCCAGCGGCCTTTCAGCCGCACCCGCACGCTCGGGTCCGCCTGAATGTTGCGGATGTACTGGGACTTGTCGCCGAACTCGGAGACGAACCAGAACTGGTCGCCGATCCGGCGGCCACCCAGCGGGGTCGTGCGTGGCTCACCGGATGTGCGCCCCGTCGTCTCCAGCAAGGTCTGGAACGGAACGCGGCGCATCACGGTGTTCACGTACCTCTGAAAGGTCTTGGTGACCCTGTCGCGGACTGTGTCGGCCACCAGAACCTCCGTAGCTCACACCATCGCGGTGCGGGGGATCGTCATTCCTATTGTCAGGGCGCCGGCGAGTTCGCGGCTCGTGTCGTAGTCGAAAGCCACGTGGCCGGCGATGACGTCGACGTCGCGTTTGATGCGCTGCAGCGGCTGGTTGAGAAAGTGTGCGCTGGCACCCGAGGCTCCCGCGAGGTCGGCGATCACCGCGCGAGACTGATGGACGATGTGCGCCGCCGCGAGCCGCGCCTGCGCCCGCACGGTGCGAGGGACGGGATCGCCCGTGGCGATCAAATCCTCGATCTCGTCCACGGTGTCAGCCAGCAGGCCCCGCAGTGCCCTCAGGCGCACGCCGGCCTGCCCGAGATGGACCGACGCCACCGGCTTGTCCTTCTGCATCACGCCTTCATATGCCAGGAAGCGCTGCGACAGCCGCTCTCGGTAGATGTCAGCCGCACGTTCGGCGCTGCCGAGAGCAGGCATCGCCGCCAGTAGCGCGAGCGCAGGCACCATCGGCCAGCGGTAGGTATCGGCAGCGTGGACGGCTGCACCCGGAGCTGTCCCTGTGTAGATGTCGGCGACAGAAACCAGCCGGTGCGCCGGGACGAACACGTCATCGATGACGACGTCGTTCGATCCGGTGCCGCGCATCCCGTCGGTGTGCCAGACGTCCTCGATGCACACGTCCGCGATCGGCAGCAGCGCCAGCACCGGAGTGACCCCGGTGGGATCATCGGCGACCCGCTGGAGCAATGCGCCGACGATGATCCAGTTGCCGTCCATCACGCCCGTGGCCCACGACCATCGGCCGCTGACGCGAATGCCGCCCTCGCAGGCGACGCCGATCCCGGTCGGAGCCAGCGGTGCCGGGGCGAGAAACGGGCGGCTCGCGAAGGCCTCCTCCTGCGCTTGCTCGCTGAACAGCGCGAGCATCCAGTTGTGGAGGGCGTAGAACCCGATCGTCCACGCGCTGGACGCGCATCCGTGCGCCATGCGACGCACTGGCGCCAGGATCTCGGGAAACGGTGCCTGTTGCCCGCCGTATCTGGCCGGCACGAGCAGCTCGATGAACTCCGCGGTGGCGGGGTCTGCGAGCGTCGCGGCGGGCAGTCGGCGCAGCCGTTCGGCCTCGGCGGCGCGCTCGGACAGCAGATCGACATACGCGGACGTGATGACGCCGGCCCCGGAGGTGCGCATGGGCGCGAACGTACCATACCTTTTGGTATGGAAGCGGGGACCTCAGTCGGAGAGCATGAGTTCGAGGAACTGCTCGCGCTGGGCGCTCAGGCGCGGCCCCGGCGGCGCGTCGGCGAGATGAAGGAAGCCAATGCCGGCCGCGAACGTCGCGTTCGCGCGCATCTCGGCGTTCTCGGCGTCGAAGCCGGCGTCGACGAACGCCTGACGAACCGCGGCCAGGACACGCTGGTCGGCGACGCGCACGCTTGCCGCGACGGCCGGATCAGTGCGCGCCCACTCCCGCATCGCGCGCTCAAGGGTCCACTGGCGCTCTCCGAGCAGCGAGGACATCATCTGCGCCAGCCGCTCTCGGGGAGGGAGCTGCCCGAGTTCGCGGAAATGACGGCGATCGCCGTCCCGCAGCTCTGCCCAGGAATCGACGAGGGCGGCGCGGTAGGCGGCCATGTCCGTGAAATGCCAGTAGAAACTGCCCTTGGTGACACCCAGCCGCGAGCACAACCGGTCGATCTTGAGCGTTTCGATGCCGCCGTCGGCCACAATCGCGTAGCCGGCCTGGATCCAATCGTCGGCCGACAGCCTGCTTGCACCTGCGCGGCTGCTCGCCATCCGCCGGAGCCTACTGAATTGCCGATAGGGAGGCCGACGTCATTTCGACGTCACTGGTGTTGATCTGCAATTCGGTTCGGTCGGTATGCCGACGGAGTGCCAGCACTTTCACCCACTTCGTACGGCACTTTGTCGATGCCGTCAAAATCGCTTTGCCGCAGGAAGACGGCCCCTTCGGCGTGGCCGGGCTTTCTCACATCGTGACCGCATGCTTTACTGCAACCGCTACAACTGAACTTTTCTCGGCCCACTCCGTCGCCAGAATGGCAGATTCGGAGTGGTGAGACAGCACGGTGAAATCATCGCCGTGGTGTCTGTGGCACCTCAGTCCGCCCGAGAATCCGCAGGACAAGCCGCGCCAGGCGGTACTGGAAGATGGATGGATTGACCGTATGAGACTTGTTGACAGGATTCGCGGGCCGTGGGCACGCCGACTCGGCATGGCCGCCATCACCGCGTTGCTGCTGCCCGGCGTCGTTGGACTCACCGGACAGGCGGCGACCGCCGGAGCGTTCTCCCGGCCGGGGCTGCCGGTCGAGTACCTGATGGTGCCGTCTCCGTCGATGGGGCGCGACATCAAGGTGCAGTTCCAGAGCGGCGGACCCAACTCGCCCGCTCTGTACCTCTTGGACGGCCTCCGCGCCCAGGACGACTTCAACGGCTGGGACATCAACACCCAGGCGTTCGAGTGGTACCTCGACTCGGGCATCTCGGTTGTCATGCCGGTCGGCGGTCAGTCCAGCTTCTACTCGAACTGGTACAAGCCCGCGTGCGGTAAGAACGGCTGCCAGACCTACAACTGGGAGACCTTCCTGACCCAGGAACTTCCGGGCTGGCTGCAGGCCAACCGTGAGGTGCGGTCCACCAACAACGCCGCAGTCGGGCTCTCGATGGCCGGTGGCTCCTCTCTCGTGCTCGCTGCGCATCACCCCGGTCAGTTCACCTACGCCGGCTCGATGTCGGGCTTCCTGAACCCGTCCGAAGGCTGGTGGCCCGGGCTGATCAACATCTCGATGGGTGACGCCGGCGGCTACAAGGCCAACGACATGTGGGGACCGGCCGAGACCGACCCGGCCTGGAAGTACAACGACCCGATGGTGCAGATTCCGAACCTCGTGGCCAACAACAGCCGGATCTGGGTGTACTGCGGTAACGGCCAGCCCAACGAGCTCGGTGGCGGCGACCTGCCCGCAACGTTCCTCGAAGGTCTGACGATCCGGACCAACCGGACGTTCCAGGACAACTACATCGCTGCCGGTGGCAACAACGGCGTGTTCAACTTCCCGAACAACGGCACGCACAACTGGGCGTACTGGGGTCGTGAACTGCAGGCGATGAAGCCGGACCTGCAGGCGCACCTTCTCGTGTAACAGCTGACGAACGAAGCCCCCGGCCGGTCACGGTCGGGGGCTTCGTCGTTCGCGGCTACTGTGGCCGTCATGACGCAAATCAACGCGATGGTGGCGCACGAGGACGCCGAGGCCGGGATCGTCCTGCGCCACGAGGTGGTCGACGAATCCTTCCTTCCCGAGGGAGACGTCGAGATCCACGTCGAATACTCCAGCGTCAACTACAAAGACGCCCTGGCCGTCAGCCCGAAAGGCGGCGTCGCCCGGTCGTATCCGTTGATCCCCGGTATCGACGTCGCAGGCACGGTGACCGCGAGTAGCTCGCCGGACTTCGCCGTCGGTGACAGAGTGGTCGCGCACGGGCAGGACATCGGCACCGGCCGACACGGCGGATACGCCGAGGTCGCTCGCTACCCGGCCGACTACGTGGTCAAGCTGGCCGCACTGAGCACCTCTGACGCGGCCGCGGTGGGCACCGCCGGCTTCACCGCCGCCATGAGCGTCAACGCGCTACGCGCCCACGGCATCACGCCGGATGACGGGCCGGTGCTCGTCACCGGAGCCACCGGTGGTGTGGGCAGCATCAGCGTCGACCTGCTCGCCGGGCTGGGGTACGAGGTGGTCGCCTCGACCGGCAAGACCGATGCACACGACCTGCTGCGCGAGCTGGGTGCGGCCGACGTGATCGACCGGGTGCCGGGCCCCGAGGAGAAGGTGCGTGCCCTCGGAAAGGCGCACTGGGCCGCCGCGGTCGACTGCGTCGGAGGTACGACGCTTGCCTATGCGCTGAGCACGCTGAAATACGGCGGCGTGGCCGCGATCTCCGGTCTCGCAGGATCGACGGATCTGCCCGCTACCGTGATGCCCTTCATCCTGCGGGGCGTGACGCTGGTCGGTATCGACTCGGTGCTGCTGCCCATCGGACCTCGGCGTGAGATCTGGACTCAGATCGAATCCGAACTGCTACCGCGTCACCTGGCTCGGATCACCCGGGAGGTGCCGGTTCGGGAGGTTGCCGACGTGCTGGGCACGATCATCGGCGGCGGGGTCACAGGACGGACGTTGGTAGCGGTGCACGACGGGTTCTGATCCGGCACGGCACCCCGTTGACCACCTGGGTGTTGCTCGGAACATCAATCATGGCACCGGGATTGAGAACGTTGGCGTTGACGCCGGGATGGGCGTTCGCGATGTCCATACGGGTACCGTCGACGCCGTGCCCCCAGCCGTGGGGCAGCGACAACACACCGGGCATCATCTCGTCGGTCACTTCAGCCACCACCTCGACCGCGCCCTCCGTCGTGGAAACCTCGACGAGTTCGCCGTCCGCCACAGCGTGTCGTGCGGCGTCGGCCGGATGGATGAGCAGCGTGCACCGGTCTTTGCCTCGCATCAGGCCGGATACGTTGTGCAGCCAGGAATTGTTGGACCGTAGATGGCGCCGGCTGGTGAGCAGCAGGTCGTCGTCGGTGCGGTCCAGTCGGTCGGCCAGCCTAGGGATGTCGTCGGTGAGAATGGGGTGGATCAGCTCGATCCGGCGCGACGGCGTCGTCAGCACGTCCGCCAGGCGTCCGCCCTCCAACTCGCCGAGTCGCAGCCCGTCGGGGTGACGCCGCACCTCATCCAGTGTCAGCCCGCCAGGCCGGCGACCGAGGTCGTCGCCCCATGGTCCTACGCGAATGCCGAGATCGATCATCCGTTCGGGTCCAACACCTTTGAGGACCGCGAAGACCTCGGCAGGATCCCGCCCGAACAGAGGGGTGTCGGCGGCCTGGCACGCGGTGTAGATGATGCCCTGGGTGTACAGGTCGTCCATCGCACGCAGGTCGACGTCCGGGATGGGCGTGCCGACCAGGGCGCCGGCCAGGCGCAGCATGATCTCCCACTCCTCGGGCCGATCGGCCTGTGGGGGAATGGCCGGATCGGACCATTTCACGCACGCCGCAAGGGAATACATCCAGTACAGGTCGTCGCAGTGGGGACGCTCCAGTGGAGAGAGGCCAGGCAGGATGACGTCGGCGTGGCGACTGGTCTCGTTGAGCCAGTTGTCGACGGAGATCATCGCATCCAGCCCCGCCAGCGCGGCGTTCAACCGACCGGCCCCCGGCGCGGAGATCACCGGGTTGCCGGCCACGGTGATGAGCCCGCGGATCTGACCGTCGCCCGGAGTGTCGATCTCCTCGGCCAGGCAGCTGACCGGGAACTGACCGAGCACCTCGGCCGCCCCGCGTACGCGGCTGCGAAAGCGTCCGAACTGCCATCCGGGGCCATTCTGGTCCGGCGGCTTCATGAACATCGGCGACCACACCGCGGCTTCGGGGAACAGCGCGCCACCCGGGCGGTCGATGCTGCCCAGCGCCACATTGAGCACGAACACCAGCCAGGTGGCCAAGGTGCCGAACTCCTGTGTGCACGTGCCGATTCGGCTGTACACCACCGGTCGGTCGGCGTTCGCCAGGTCGGCGGCCAGCCGCCGGATCGTCGGCGCGTCGACGCCGGTGGCCGCCGCAACGTGCTCGGGCGCGAACTGTGCCGCCATGGCGACGACGTCGTCGAGTCCGTCGACCAAGCCGGCCAGATGGGCCGGGCGACGGAGCTCGCCGGTCTCGGCGAGCGTGTGCAGGATCGCAAAGAGCAGCAGCGCGTCGGTGCCCGGCCGGACCGGTACCCACTCGGTGGCGCGTGCCGCTGTCTGAGTCCGCCGTGGGTCGACGACCACCACGCTGCCGCCACGCGCGCGGATTGCGGCGAGCCTGCCCATGATGTCGGGTGCTGACAGCATCGAACCCTGCGAGGCAGAAGGGTTGGCCCCCAACATCATCAGGTGATCGGTGCGATCGAGGTCGGGAACGGGCGCGTTCCACATTCCGCCGAACAACAACGCGCCGACCACGTTGAGCGGCCATTGGTCGACGGTGCCCGGCGTGTAGTAGGCCGGCATACCGGCCGCTCCGCCCATGCCGACCAGCGCACCGACGTAGGTTTCCAGACCGAGATTATGTGCGACGGGGTTGCCGAGGTACACAGTCACCGCACAAGCGCCGTACGTGTCGATGACGGGCCGCAGCACTCGTTCGGCCTCGGCGAACGCGTCATCCCACGACACCGGGACGTGCTCACCCGAGCGGTTGCGCACGAGCGGCATGCGGAGGCGGTCGGGGTCGTGGTGGATCTGCTGCAACGACGCGCCTTTGGGGCACAGGTGCCCGCGTGACCAGACGTCGTCGGCGTTGCCCCGCACGGACGAGGCGACGCCGTCTTCGACAGTGACCCGAAGGCCACACATCGCCTCACACAGCGGACAGGTGATGCGATGCTCCACGGGCGCACCGTAGCAAGTAATACCTTGGCGCCAGACCATATTCGGTAAGGCGGCCGGAGCGGCGGGTCAGCGGCTCGGCGGTAGCCAGGCCTGAGCCGCAGCCACCAATGCCCGGACCCCGAGGGCCAGTGTCGGATTTATTACGGGGGCATAGCGAGGCGAATGATTGGACGGGACCGAGAGCAGTGCCGGATCCGTCATATCGCCCCGGCTGAAGTGAGACGGGTCTGCGCCGCCGAGCAGCCAGTACGATAGCGGGGCGTCGCAGCTCGTGGCGAAGACGCCGACATCCTCGCTGCCGGCGCCCGCCCCCGGATCGAGAACGTTGTCGTCCCCCAGCCACGCCGCGAAGGTTTCCAGGCTCTTGCCCAGAGCCTCCGGGTCGTTGGTCACGACGGGAAAGTGCTCGGTCTGGGTGATCGTCGGCTCCTGGGGTGCCCCGGCGGTAGCCGCTTCTCCGAACACGATGCGCTCGACGCTCTCGAGGATCCGGCGGCGCACGGCGGTGTCGTAGCTGCGGATGTTCAGCTGAATCTCGGCGTGGCCGGGAATCACATTCGCGGCGTCCCCGGCGTGGATCGATCCGACTGTGAGTACAGCTGTGGCGGTACTCGGAATCTCTCGGGATATGACGGTCTGTAAACGCAGAATCGTCGCGGCCGCCAACACGATGGGATCAACCGAGGCCTCCGGCATCGAGCCGTGCGCGCCTCTGCCCACCAACCGCACGCGCAAGGAATCAGACCCTGCGTACGCCGGGCCGGGATGTCCTGCGATCTTGCCGGCTGGCAGTGGCGCAACGTGCTGGCCGAGAATGACATCCGGTGTCGGCACTCTGTCGAACACGCCGTCATCCACCATCGCTTGTGCGCCCGCGCCGAGTTCCTCGGCAGGCTGAAACACGAGCACGGCGGTGCCCGACCAGCCGGATCTGTCGGCGGCGAGGCTCTGTGCCGCACCTAACAGGCATGTCGTGTGCAGGTCGTGGCCGCACGCGTGCGCGACGGGCACCGTGGCGCCGTGCTCGTCGGTCACGGTTACCGTGCTGGCGTAGTCGAGGCCGGTGTCCTCCCGGATGGGAAGGGCGTCCATGTCCGCCCGGAGCAGCGCTGTCGGACCCACGCCGTTCCTCAGCACACCGACTACGCCCGTTGTTCCGATGCCGGTGATGACCTCAAATCCGAGCGATCGCAGCCGCGCGGTCACGATGTCGACGGTGCGGTACTCCTGGAAGCCCAGTTCCGGATGCTGGTGAAGGTCTTTGTAGAGGCTCACGAGCGCCGGGTCGATCGCGATGTCGCCGATCGCCGCCACGAGTACCCCCTGTCGCACGCCGCCACGTCATGCATCAGGCGAGTGACCGTCGAGGCGTCACAGGCCGGTTGTGAATGCCAACGTCTGCGTGCTCAGGCTATTGTCCACCGTCGGACTGGGTCGCGGGGCGTATTGCTCCGTGTCGACAGAAACGTCGGCACGGCCCCCGCCCCGTCGGTGCCGCGAGGGGCAGCTCAGCAGAACGTGTTGGCGCTCATTTCAATTCGGCGGAGGACAGGCCCAGTAGACGGCGGGCGACCACCAACTGCTGAATCTGCTGGGTGCCCTCGAAGATGTCGAGGATCTTGGAGTCGCGAGCCCACTTCTCCAGCAGCGCGTTCTCGGAATAGCCTGCGGTGCCGGCCAGCTCCACCGTCTTGAGCGTGATGTCGCTGGCGACGCGTGCGGCCTTGGCCTTACCCATCGACGCTTCCTTGGAGTTCGGGATCTTGTTGTCGGCCTGCCACGCCGACCGCAGCGTCAACAGGTAGCCGGATTCCCAGTCGGCCTCCATCCGCAGGAATTCCGCAGCCGCGGCGCTCTGGGCATGGGCCGGTTTGTCGTAGGAGATCTCGATGCCGGCGTTGGTGAGGATCTTGCGAAGCTCCTCCAGCGCGGCGCGCGCGATGCCCACGGCCATACCGGCCACGACGGGCCTGGTGTTGTCGAAGGTCTCCATGACCCCGGCAAAACCCTTCTCGACGTTCACATCCGGGCTTCCCAGCAGATTTTCCTTCGGGATCCGGACGTTGTCGAAACGGATGGCCGCGGTATCGGAAGCCTTGATGCCGAGCTTGTGCTCAAGGCGTTCGACGGTGACTCCCGGGTGCTCCCGCGGCACGATGAAGGACTTGATGGCCGCGCGGCCCTTCGACTTGTCCAGGGTCGCCCACACCACGATGTGGGTGGCGCGCGAACCGGCCGTGACATAGATCTTCTCGCCGTTGATCACGTACTCGTCGCCGTCGAGCTTGGCGGTGGTCGACACCGCTGCCGAGTCGGAACCGAAATCCGGTTCGGTGATCGCCATCGCCGCCCACACCTTGCCGAGACGCTCCAGCTGCTCGTCTGTCGCAACCCCGGAGATGGCCGCATTGCCCAATCCCTGGAAGGGGATCGACAGCACCAGCGCGACGTCGCCCCAACTCACCTCGATGATGTTCAGTACGGCGGACATGTTGCCGCCGTTGATGTTTCCCTTCGGCCCGTCCTCACCGTCACGGAAAGCCTCTGCGCCCGCGAACGAGATGGTCTTGGCCTCGGAGATGCCTTCGAACAGCGTCGCGACCGTGTCCAGCTCGACAGGGTAGGCGTGTTCCTTCACGTCATACTTGCGCGAGATCGGACGGAGTATCTCGGCCGCGCCCTGGTGGCCCTTCTCGATGACCGCCTGCAGCTTCTTCGGCAGTTCCAGGTTGATCGCCATGGTCTGAATCCCTTCTAGAGAACGCGGCGGGTGAAGAACGCTGCGGTTATAGGACAACGACACCTTCGGCCACGCCGATGGCCCGCAGATCGCGGTACCAGCGCTCGACCGGGTGTTCCTTGGTGAAGCCGTGGCCGCCCAGCAGCTGGACACCGTCGAGGCCGATCTGCATGCCCTTGTCGGTGCCGAGCCTCTTGGCCAGTGCCGCCTCGCGCGCGAACGACAGACCCTGCTCGGCACGGGCCGCTCCGCGCCAGGTGATCAGCCGCAGGCCGTCGAGTTCGATGGCGATGTTGGCGCACATGAAGGCGACCGACTGTCTGCGGGCGATCGGTTCGCCGAACGCCTCGCGCTCCTTGACGTAGGGGACGACATAGTCGAGGACCGCGTGCGAGGTGCCGACGGCGAGCGCCGCCCAGCCGAGCCGCGAGAGCGCGATCGCTTCGCTGTAGTTCTGTGCGGCATCGGCGGCTGACACCTCCTGTTCGCCCAGCCGCGCCCCCAGTGGCACAGTCACCTGGTTCAGCTCGACCCGGCCGAGCGCCGCGGCCCGGATGCCCATGCTCGGGTCGGCGGTGACGGTCAGGCCCTGGGTGTCCGCCTCGACGATGAACAACGCGGGCTTGCCGTTGAGCTGGGCGGCGACGATGAAGATCTCGGCATCGGCGGCCGCAGGCACCAGGGACTTGACCCCGTCGAGCCGATACCCGCTGGGGGTACGCACGGCAGTGGTCTTGAGTGCGGTCGGGTCGAACAACGGATGGGGTTCGGCGATCGCCACGCAGGCTTGCGGAACGTTCTCGCCGGCGAACTCTTTGAGGTAGGTGGCCTGCTGGTCGGCACTTCCCCAGTGGGTGAGGGCAGAAGCGACGCCGCCAGGGGCCAGGATCGGCAGCGCGAGGCCCATGTCCCCGTAGGCCAGCGCCTCGGCGACGAGTGCGTTGGTGACGGTGCTGCGGTGCTCGGCGATGCCGTCGAAGTCCTCGGGGATGTTGATCGCGGTGATGCCGAGTTCGGCGGCCTTTGCGATCAGGTCCGGCGGATAGGTGGCGGCGTCGTCGGCATCATGGGCCGCGGGCCGCAGGATCTCCTCGGCGAATTCCTCGACTGTCTGGACGATCATCTTCTGGTCGTCGTCGGGGGTGAGGTCGAAGTAATCCGAGCCCTTGGTCTGGCTCGCGAGCCGCGTCGCCGGCTTGCCGATTCCCTGGATGCGTTTGAACTGACGCGTCGCGGCGCCGGCAGCGGAGAACCCGTGCTTCACGCCGTATTTGATGCCGCGGTTCAGTGGGTCACGCAGATTGTATTTGTCCAGGAACTCCTGGCCCATCAGCGGGGTCAGCAGCGCCATCCCGACGTCGATCGCCGTGCGATTGCGTTTCTGCAACCCGACCGCGCTTTCCTTGCCGGTCCGCTTGGAGGGGAGGGTGTTCGTCATCTTTGCTTCCTCACTGACGCTCAGACGTGCCGATCCGCCACAACTGACTCCAGAGTAAGGTATCCCAACTGACTCGTCGGTAAGTTCGGTGCCTTTGTAAGGCACGTCACAAAGCGGCAGCTCCGGTCATCTTAGCTGCACCCGCCAGTGAGGAATGGCACAGTTGAGGGGAGCCGATGTGTGACAAGGACATTGAAGTGTGACAGATCGTCTAAATTCAGTTTGCAGCCGACGCAGCGGACTTATGCTGCCGACGTGGACATGGCGCCGGGGTGCAGGCAGGCAACGCGACGGGTGCGCGCCCACGCGCGGTGGATCGCTCAGGCGCGTCTCGATGACTACCTGGTGGCCGCGGGAGCCGTCACCGCCGGCCTCCCGGTGATCGGCCGCCATCTCGAACCGATGGCCGGTATCGCGACCCTGGGTCTGTACGGCCTCCGCTACCTACCCGACTTCATGACATCGGCGAAAAGCCGCGTCGGCCCCGCAGCGGCAATGCACCGGCGCACACAGTTACGCGATCTGGGCGAGGTGATGACCGCCGGCATGAAGGACGTGGTCGCCGCCGACGGGCTCGGGCAACCGTGGCCCGCCGGCGATTCCGGTGCGCCCTGGCGCAACGCGTCCCGGCGCCGCCGCGCGGTGTACCGCGCCTCGGTGCCGTACGGCGACGAACCGGGACAGCTGCTCGACGTCTGGCGTCGGCCGGATCTGACCGGACCGGCGCCGGTGCTGGTCTTCATCCCCGGCGGCGCGTGGATCTTCGGCAGCCGGGCGCTGCAAGGCCACGAATTGATGGCTCACCTCGCCGAACTGGGCTGGGTCTGCCTGTCCGTGCAGTATCGGACCAGTCCCAAGCATCGCTGGCCGCGGCAGATCATCGACGTCAAGGCTGCGATCGCGTGGGCAAGGGCTCATGCCCACCACTACGGGGGCGATCCTGGATTCGTCGCCGTGGCCGGATGCTCGGCCGGCGGGCATATGGCGACCCTTGCCGGCCTGAGTCCCAACGACCCCCAATGGCAGTCACGGCTGCCGGCATCGGCGGACACCTCGGTGGACGCGGTCGTCAGCGTCTACGGGTTGTACGACTGGGAGGATCGCGCGACCCCCGACCGCGCCCGCTTCATGGACTTCCTGGAGCGTGCCGTTGTCAAACGCCGGCAGTCGCGTCATCCGGATCTGTTCCGCGACGCCTCGCCGATCGCGCGGGTGAACAGCGAGGCGCCGCCGTTCCTCGTGCTCCACGGTGACAGCGACGTCCTCATTCCGGTCCGGGAGGCGCGGACGTTCGTCGAGCGGCTTCGCGCCGTCTCACAGAATCCGGTCGGCTACGTCGAACTGCCAGGGACCGGCCACGGATTCGACCTCACCGACGGCACGAGGACGAGCGCCGCGGTGCACGCCATCGGCCTGTTCCTCGCCCATGTTCACCGCTCCCGCCCGCACGCACCGGTGGACGCGGTCGGATAGCCCCGACGCCCGGCTGTTCAGTCGCCGAGGGCAGCCAGCACGGCGTCGTGGAGCAATCCGTTGGTGGCTGCGGCGCTGCCGCCGTGCGGGCCGGGCCGGCCCGTCAGGTCGGTGAACCGGCCGCCTGCCTCGCGCACCAGGATGTCCAGCGGCGCCAGATCCCAGAGCTTGACTTCCGGCTCGACGGCGATGTCGACCGCGCCCTCGGCGACCAGGCAGTAGGACCAGAAGTCCCCGTAGCCGCGCACCCGCCACACCGCGTCGGTGAGGTCGAGGAACTTCGACGCGCCACCCTCCCACCCGGTGGTCAGATCCGAGAACGACAGGCTTGCCGCACTGAGCTCGCTGACACCCGATACCGAGATCTGGCGCGTCGCCCCGCCGAAGGACGTGAACGCGCCCAGACCGTCGCCGGCCCACCAGCGTCGGCCCAGCGCCGGTGCGCTCACCACCCCGACGACGGGCACGCCGTCGATCAGGAGCGCGATCAACGTCGACCACACCGGGACCCCTCGGACGAAATTCTTGGTGCCGTCGATGGGGTCGAGCACCCACTGTCGCCCGCCGAGCTCCTTGCTGCCGCCGAACTCCTCGCCGAACACCGGATCGTCGGGCCGCTGCTCGGCCAGCCGCGCGCGCAACAACTTTTCGGCGTTCAGGTCAGCGTCGGTGGCCGGGGTCATGTCCGGCTTCGTCTCGACGCGCAGGTCGCCCGCACCGAAGCGTTGCATGGTCAGTGCATCGGCTTCGTCGGCCAGCTGCAGCGCAAGGTTCACGTCGTCTACCAGGGTGCTCATAGGAGCCGTCCTACCATGTCGGTGTGGTCGAATTCGCAATCATCCTCCTGCTCGTCGGCGCGCTCGTGCTCATCGTGGGTCCGCGCATGATGCGACGACGGGGCGCCGGCACCGACTGGATGCAGGGAAGGCTGCTGATCACCGGGGTGAGCCCGCGTCCGGACGGTGTCAGCGGAGAGCAGTTCGTCACGATCACCGGAGTGATCAACGGTCCGACCCTCAACGAGTACACCGTGTACACCCGCCTCGCGGTGGACGTGAACGACTGGCCGGCCATGGGCCAGCTGCACGACGTCATGTATTCGCCGAAGAACCCGGAGAAGTGGGCGTTCGGATCACGTCCCGAACCGGTGCAACCGCCTCCGGACCAGCAGCCCTACAACTAGTCAGCCGTGCCTGATGGGCCGACTCCTCGCAGGCTCGTCGTCAGCCGTGCCCGATCCGCAACAGCTCCGCCACACTCGTCAACTTCACCCGCGGCCGGCCTGACCCTTCACCGGTCGTGCGCTCGTGTTCGTCGATCAGCTTCCAGTGCTCGTTGGTGACGAGCTTGGGTTGCCGCTCCAGCATCCAGCGCTCCACCGACTCAACGTGATCGTCGCCGAACTCGGCGAGCTCAGCGGTGGCCAGATCCGCCAACAGGGTGTCCACGGTGTCCTGGGAGTCGCTCTTGTTGCTGCCGATCACACCGGTGGGCCCGCGTTTGATCCAGCCGACGACGTATTCGTTGCGACTGCCCTCGACCTTTCCGGCGACGTGCGGAATGGTGCCTGAACGGTCGTCGAACGGGAGGCCGGGGGTCGGGAGCCCGCGATAGCCGACGGCACGCACCACCAGCTGGGCGGGCACCTCCTCGCGCTCGCCGGTGTCCTTGGCCGTCACCCGTCCGTCGGCGCCGCTGATCAACTCGTTGCGACCCAACACGATCGACTCGACCTTGCCGTTGCCCTTGATTTCCACGGGCGAGGTCCGGAACCGGAACACGATGCGCCGCTTCGCTCCGCGCGGTGTCGTGTCGGCGTACTTGCGCAGCACCTTGATGTTGTTGCGCACGGTTTTTCCCGCGGCCTCAAGATCGTCGTCGGTGATGTCGGCGAAGTCGGCGGGATCGACCACGACGTCGACGTCGCCGAGTCCCTCCAGGTCACCCAGCTCGCGCAGTTCGAGTGTGGTGAACGGCGCCTGCAGGGGACCGCGCCTGCCGATCACCAGCACCTCCTCCACGCCGCGGGCGTGCAGCGACTCCAGCGCGTGGTCGGCGATGTCGGTTTCGGCGAGCGCGTCCGGATCGCTGACCAGGATGCGTGCCACGTCGATCGCCACGTTGCCGTTGCCGATCACCACGGCACGACCGCTCGACACGTCGGGCGCCATCTCCTTGAAGTGAGGGTGCGCGTTGTACCAGCCGACGAAGTCGACGGCGGCGACGCTGCCCGGCAGCTCCTCGCCGGGAATGCCCAGCGACCGGTCGGACTGCGCACCGATGGCGTATACGACGGCGTCGTAGCGCTCGGCCAACTCGGCCGGGTGCACATGCTCGCCGATGACGAGGTTGCCGAAGAATCGGAACCGCGGATCCTGTGCGATCTTGTCGAACTGCGCGCTGATCGACTTGATCTTCGGATGGTCCGGCGCGACGCCGGACCGCACCAGACCGAACGGGGTGGGGAGCATCTCCAGCATGTCGACGCGAACGTCGCGGCCCTCGCCGGACCCGCCGGACTTCAAAAGGGACGCCGCGGCAAAGAATCCGGACGGGCCGGAGCCGACGATCGCCACGTAGTAGGGACGCAAAGGGGGCATGTGCGCTGCCTTCTGTCGCCGCCCGGCCACACGCAAGGGGCTGTCGCGACGCGACCGGACGAGGTTCCGACCCCGATGCTAGATCGAGAGGGACGGCATCGACGTGATTCTGTGCCGCCGCGGCGGAAATGACCGTGGCACGACGAGTGACAACCACCGCAGGTTGCGGGGTGAGTACCCTGAACTCCCGTGGATCCCGACCGCCAAGCCGACATCGCCGCCCTCGACGCCACGCTGACCACTGTGGAGCGTGTCATCGACGTCGACGGGCTTCGCGGACGCATCGAACAACTCGAACAAGATGCCTCCGATCCGAACCTGTGGGACGACCAGTCCCGGGCCCAGAAGGTCACCAGCGAGCTGTCGCACGCGCAGGGCGAACTGCGGCGTGTCGAAGAGCTGCGCGGACGCCTCGAGGACCTGCCGGTGCTCTACGAGATGGCGTCCGAAGAAGAAGGCGTCGACGCCGACAACGCCACCGCCGAGGCCGACGCGGAGCTGACCAAGCTGCGCGAGGACATCGAGGCCATGGAGGTCCGCACCCTGCTCTCGGGTGAGTACGACGAACGGGAGGCGCTGGTCACCATTCGGTCCGGCGCGGGCGGCGTGGACGCCGCCGACTGGGCCGAGATGCTGATGCGCATGTACATCCGCTGGGCCGAGCAACACAACTACGGCGTGGAAGTGTTCGACACCTCCTACGCGGAGGAGGCCGGCATCAAGAGCGCGACCTTCGCCGTACACGCCCCGTACGCATACGGGAATCTCTCGGTCGAACAGGGCACACACCGACTGGTGCGCATCAGCCCCTTCGACAATCAGAATCGGCGACAGACGTCGTTCGCCGACGTCGAGGTGCTGCCCGTCACCGAAACCACGGATCACATCGAGATCCCCGAGGGCGACGTCCGCGTCGACGTCTACCGGTCGAGCGGACCCGGCGGCCAGTCGGTGAACACCACCGACTCCGCGGTCCGGCTCACCCACATCCCGACCGGTATCGTCGTCACCTGCCAGAACGAGAAGTCGCAGCTGCAGAACAAGGTGTCCGCGATGCGCGTGCTCCAGGCGAAACTGTTGGAGCGCAAACGATTAGAAGAACGCGCCGAGATGGATGCCCTCAAGGGCGACGGCGGCAGCTCATGGGGCAATCAGATGCGTTCCTATGTGCTGCATCCCTACCAGATGGTGAAGGATCTGCGCACCGAGTTCGAGGTCGGCAATCCAGCAGCGGTGCTGGACGGCGACATCGACGGCTTCCTGGAAGCCGGCATCCGGTGGCGCAACCGCAAAGATGACGACTAGCACCCCACTCGCGCTCGACCTCGCCTCGCACTGGCACAGTTTCTGGGGCGGTGACATCGGCGTCTGGATTCTCGACCGGGGCGTGCGCATCGCGCTATTGCTCATCGGCGGCCTCTTGGCCGCCCGGTTCATCAACTGGACAGCGCAGCGCATCACCCGCCGCATCGACGCCGAATATCAGGAGAGCGATCAGCTGGTGCGCTCGGAGAGCGCCAAACACCGCCAGGCCGTGGCCTCGGTCATCTCCTGGGTGTCGGTGGCGCTGCTGTTCGTCATGGTGGCCGTCCAGATCACCGACATCCTCGCCATCCCCATCGGATCCCTGGTGGCGCCGGCGGCCGTGATAGGTGCTGCGCTCGGTTTCGGTGCGCAGCGGCTGGTGCAGGACCTGCTGTCCGGATTCTTCATCATCACCGAAAAACAGTATGGATTCGGCGACCTCGTCGCCCTCACCGTCTCCGGCATAGCCGCGCCGGCGGAAGGCACCGTCGAGGACGTCACGCTGCGCGTCACGAAACTACGGTCGGCCGAGGGGGAGATGTTCACCATCCCCAACGGCCAGATCGTCAAGACCGTCAACCTGTCCAAGGATTGGGCCAGGGCCGTCATCGACATTCCGGTGCCCACGTCGGCCGACCTCAATATCGTCAACGACGTGCTGCACGACCTGGCGCAGAAGGCGATCGACGACCCGCAGCTGCACGACCTCCTTCTCGATGCGCCGCAGTTGATGGGAGTGGAAAGCATCGAACTCGACACCGTGAACATGCGCATGGTGGCTCGAACACTGCCGGGAAAGCAGTTCGAGGTCGGCCGCCGGCTCCGCATCCTCGTCATCCGGGCGCTGCGCAGATCGGGCATCGTCGCTCCGGGTGAGCCGGCGCCCACCGTCGGCGCCATCGTGCACCCTGCCACCGCAGGAGGCGCTGAGAAGGAGACCCAGGGCCCGGAGTCGGACAAATGAAGCTCACGTTCCGTCCGAGCGGGGACAATCAGCGCCGCTGGCCGACGTACATCCTGGGTGGCCGCATCCGCACGTCCACGGCCGGACTGATCCTGGCGTTCATCGCACTCTTCTGGGTGAACCAGAACTACGAGCCCGCCCCGCCGGCCGCCACGCTGGATCCGGCGCAGCAGGTGGTCCCGCCAGGGTTCGTCCCCGACCCCAACTACACGTGGGTACCGCGGACCAACGTGAGGCCACGGGAACCCGAGTTCACGACGACGCGCACAACCACCACCATGACAACCACCACAACCACGCCGCCAACCACGACCTCACCGGGCGAGCCGACCACCACCACTCCCGGCGAGCCGGGACTGCCCACCACCCCGTCGACGACGGTGATCGACCCCGACGGTCCGGGTCCACTCGGCCCCGAGACGTTCACGCAGGAGCCTCCGACCGTGCCGTCCACCACGGCCGTTCCGGCGGCCCCGACGCCGACGTCGACACCGCCACTGCCCTAGTGCGGGGGTAACCGCAGCGCGTCCCGCTACACTGGCGTGCCGTGATGATCACCCTCGACCGAGTGTCCAAGCAGTACAAGTCGTCGGCCCGTCCGGCGCTCGACAATGTCTCGGTCAAGATCGACAAGGGTGAGTTCGTCTTCCTCATCGGGCCGTCCGGGTCGGGCAAGTCCACGTTCATGAGGCTGCTGCTGGCGGAGGAGAATCCGTCGTCAGGCGATATCCGGGTCTCGAAGTTCCACGTCAACAAGCTGTCCGGCCGCCACATCCCGGGCCTACGGCAGGTTCTCGGGTGCGTCTTCCAGGATTTCCGCCTGCTTCAGCAGAAGACGGTGTTCGAGAACGTCGCGTTCGCCCTGGAGGTGATCGGCAAGCGCGCCGACACCATCAATCGTGTGGTGCCCGACGTGCTGGAGATGGTGGGCCTCTCGGGCAAGGCCAACCGGCTGCCGGCCGAGCTGTCCGGTGGCGAGCAGCAGCGTGTCGCGATCGCCCGCGCCTTTGTGAACCGGCCGCTGGTGCTGTTGGCCGATGAGCCCACCGGCAACCTGGACCCGGACACCAGCAAGGACATCATGGATCTGCTCGAGCGCATCAATCGCACGGGCACGACGGTGGTGATGGCAACCCACGACCACCACATCGTCGACTCGATGCGACAGCGCGTCGTCGAACTCGAACTCGGCCGTCTGATTCGTGATGAACAGCGCGGCGTCTACGGAATGGATCGCTAAGTGCGCTTCGGCTTTCTCGTCAACGAGGTCCTCACCGGGCTTCGCCGCAATGTGACCATGACGGTCGCGATGATCCTCACGACCGCGATCTCGATCGGATTGTTCGGCGGCGGACTGTTGGTGATGCGACTGGCCGACCAGTCGCGCGCCATCTATCTGGACCGGGTGGAGAGCCAGGTCTTCCTCACCAATGACGTGTCGGCCAACGACCCGACGTGCGACGCCGAGCCCTGCAAGGGGCTGCGTCAGACGATCGAGGACCGCGACGACGTCCGCTCCGTGCGGTTCCTCAACCGCGACGAGGCCTACGACGACGCGATCCGGAAGTTCCCGCAGTACAAGGACGTCGCGGGCAGAGATGCGTTCCCGGCGTCGTTCGTGGTCAAACTCGACGACCCCGAACAGCACCAGAGTTTCGACGAGGCGATGGTGGGTCAGCCCGGCGTACTCAGAGTGCTCAATCAGAAAGACTTGATAGATCGGCTTTTCGCGGTCCTCGACGGCATCAGCAGCGTGGCCTTCGCGGTGGCGCTGGTGCAGGCGATCGGCGCGGTGTTGTTGATCGCCAACATGGTCCAAGTCGCGGCCTACACCCGAAGAACCGAGATCGGCATCATGCGCCTGGTGGGCGCCACGCGCTGGTACACGCAGTTGCCGTTCCTGGTGGAGGCCATGCTGGCCGCGTTCATCGGTGTGGTGCTGTCGATCCTGGGACTGATCCTGGTGCGGGCGTTGTTCCTCGAGGATGCGCTCGACCAGTTCTACCAAGCAAACCTGATCGCGCAGGTCGACTTCTGGGACGTCATCTTCTATTGCGCGCCGTGGATGTTGTTCCTCGGCCTGGCCATGTCCGGCATCACGTCCTACGTGACGCTGCGGCTCTACGTACGAAGGTAGCGGTGGCCAAGAAGGCCAAGGGGCCCAAAGACAGCAACAATCAGGTTGTCGCGACCAATCGCAAGGCGCGGCACAATTATTCGATCTTGGAGACCTTCGAGGCCGGTGTCGCGTTGATGGGCACCGAGGTGAAGAGCCTGCGTGATGGGACAGCCTCGCTGGCCGACGCATTCGCCACCGTCGACGACGGCGAGATCTGGCTGCGCAACCTCCACATCCCCGAATATCACCACGGCACCTGGACCAACCATGCGCCGCGACGCAACCGCAAGCTGTTGTTGCACCGCACCGAGATCGACAACCTGGTCGGCAAGATCCGCGACGGCAACCTGACCCTGGTGCCGTTGTCGCTGTACTTCACCGGCGGCAAGGTCAAGGTGGAGTTGGCGCTGGCCCGCGGTAAGCAGGCGCACGACAAGCGGCAGGACATGGCACGCCGGGATGCCGAACGCGAGGTGACGCGCGAGCTGGGCCGCCGGGTCAAGGGCATGTCCTCCTGACGGGCGTCCTCAGCGCGCTCCTCGCCGCGCTGGGCTACGGCATCAGCGATTTCGTCGGCGGCATCGCGTCGCGTCGGGTGGCCGCGCTGCGCGTAGTGATCGTCTCGTATCCGCTGGCCCTGCTGCTTCTCACGCTCCTGGCCGTCCCGGTCGGTGGCCAGATCAGCGCCCCGGCCGTGTGGTGGGGACTGCTGTCGGGGGTCGCCCAGGCATTCGGCGTGTGGTGGTTCTACGCGGCGCTGGGCTCGGGCCCGATCTCGGTGGTGTCGCCGTTGACCGCAGTTCTGGTTGCCGGCATCCCGGTACTGGCGGGGCTCGTGCTGGGGGAACGGCCCAGCACCCTCGCCGGTATCGGGGTCGTGCTCGCGCTGGTCGCGGTGGTGTTGGTCAGCCGGGAAGCCAGCGATGGCGACGAGGACGTCCGACGGCACCGATTCACCGTCAAGGTGGCGTTGCTGACCGTCGGTTCGGGAGTCGCGTTCGGGATGAACTTCGTTTTGCTGCACCAGGTTCCCCCCGAGGCCAAACTGTGGCCCTTGGTGTTCGCCAGAATCGCGGCAACCACGATCGTGCTGGTGGCTGCCCTGCTGACCGCCAACCTGGTACTCGAACGTGGGGTATCGCTGCGGCTGGCCGCCGTGGCCGGAGTACTCGACACGATCGCCAACGTCGCCACCCTGCTGGCGTTGCAGTCGTCGTTGTTATCCCTGGCGGGGGTGCTGATCGCGCTTTACCCGGCCGCGACCGTCGTACTGGCGATCACTGTGCTCCGCGAGCGGGTGACCCGCTGGCAGGCCCTCGGAATGGTCTTGACCCTCGGTTCTGTCGCGATGATCGCCGCAAATTAGCTACCGTCGTCCAATAAGCGCCATTTTTCGGTGGGGGACCGGGCGCAGGGGGAGGGAGGCGTGTGGCATCCAACCGCTCGCGACTTCGTCTGGTCATCACTGTGGGTGTCCCGTCACTCGCGGTCCTGAACGCGCTGTCCCTCTGGGGTGACGAGGCGGCGCGCTTCGGCGAACTGGTCCTTCAGATCGTCGCGGGACTGGGCGCGGCCATCTGCGGCGTGGTCGTGGCGTGGCAGGTCACAGGCCTGGCTCGCTGGTGGCGAGTGCTCTACGTGGGAGCGCTGGTGGCATGGGCGTTCGGTCAGTTCGCCTGGTACACGGGATCGTCGGAGACGGTGTCGACACCGGCGCGCGCTGCGTACTTCGTACTGCCCGTCCTGGCCCTGAGCTCGGTGATCCTGCTCGTCCGTTCCAGCGGCGGTGTCACCGGACCACGGGAACCGTCCGCCCGCGATCCCCACATCACCAACGTCTTCGACGGGGTGATCGCCGGCATCTCTTTTCTGATCCTCGCGGCGATGGGCGGCTTCGGTGCCGGCTCCACGGCGTCCCTGCCGAGGTCGGGGATCCCGGCCGTCGAGGTCGTCTTCGCGGTGGCGGAACTGATGCTGGTGGCCGCCGCCGTCGTGATCGCGATGATCTACGCGCCGGACCGTCCGTATCGCAGGAATTATCTGCTGCTGGCCACCGGGCTCGTCACGATGGCCGCGTCGGACCGACTGGTCGCCTACTTCCGGTCTGTCGGCGTCGAGGGCGGAGATCTGTGGGCCGGTATCGGGCTGATCGTCGGACCCATGATCATCGCGTTCGCGATGCTCGAACATGGCGGGCCGAACGATACGACAACAGATCGCGACATCAACTGGGTCCAGCTGGTGCTGCCCTACGTCGGATTTCTCGGGATCGCGGTGCTGTTCGGGTACCACGTCCTGTGGGTCGGCAAGCCGCTCAGCCCGTTCGTGGTGTATCTGACGATCCTGCTGGTCCTGCTGGTCACCACCCGCCAGGTGCTGACGACGCGGGCGCAGAACCTGTTGACCCAACGCCTGTACTGGGCGCAGCGGGGGCTGGCCTACCAGGTGCACCATGACGCGCTGACGGGACTACCGAACCGCATCCTGTTCTCCCAGCGGCTGGACGAGGCCATGAGACACGGCAACTTCGTGCTCATTTTCGTCGATCTCGACGACTTCAAAGAGGTCAACGACCGATTCGGGCATGCGGCGGGCGACGAGTTGCTGCGGGCGGTGGGGGAGCGCCTCAGGCGCTGTGTGAACGGGACCGACACCCTGGCCCGTGTCGGCGGCGACGAATTCGCGATCTTGATCAACGGCGATGGCGAGCAGCTCGACACCGTCGCCGAACGCCTTCGGATAGCGCTGCGCGACCCGTTCCCGGTACACGGTTCGTCGGTGCGGGTCCGGGCAAGCATGGGCCTGGTCAGGCCCGACACCGACTCGCAGACGTCGGACGACTTGCTGAGACAGGCGGACATCTCCATGTACGCCGGCAAACGGATGGGCAAGAACACCGCCGTGGTCTACCAGCCGTCGTCCGGGGTGACGGTCGACTTCCCGACGATGCTGCGCAACGCCGACGGTGAAGTCCCGCCCGGCTTTCGGCTTGTCTATCAATTGGTGGTGCGGTTGCCGGAGGGCACTCCGGTCGCCGTCGAAGCGCTGGCCCGGTGGACCGCGCCCAATGGCATCGACATCTCGCCGGAGACGTTCGTCGCCGTCACCGAAGCGGCCGGGCTCGGCGCCGTGTTCGATTCACTGGTGATGAATCTGGCGTGCCGGGAAGTCCGTACGGCGGGGCTCGACCTCGACATCCACGTCAACATCGGCGCGGCGCGCCTCGGGAACCCAGGCTTCGAGCGAGAAGTGCACCAGGTCATGAGCCGACACCGGATTCCCCGCGGGCGCCTCGTGCTGGAGATCACCGAGACGGTGCCGATCGTCGACCTCGATCGGGCGGCAGCGCAGATCCGCCGATTGAGCGACGTCGGTGTGAAGATCGCGCTGGACGACTTCGGCGCCGGATTCAATTCCCTGACCTATCTGCACTGCCTGCCGGTGCACATCGTCAAGCTCGACCGCAGCCTGGCCTCCGGCGGAGATCCGGCACGGGATCTGGCGTTGTACCGATCGGTCATCGGATTGTGCGGCGCGCTCGGCATGGACGTGATCGCCGAGGGCATCGAGTCGGATGCGCAAGCCGACACCGTGTACCGCGCCGGTGGGCGGCTGGCCCAGGGGCACCGGTTCGCGCGTCCGGTGCCGATCGCCGAGCTGTACTCCACGCCGGTGGCGATGACCGGCGATGCAGGCCCCGATCTGTCGCCTGCGGTGCCGGGCGATCTGACCCAGGCGGACTAAATAATCGCTGGTCGATGTTGAATGAACCGGTAGTATGAACTTCCTGCCGAAACACGGCAGGTGTGCGAGGGGCTGAACGGTTTCGACTTCGCGCATCGAATCAAGGGAAGCGTGCCGGTGCAGGCAATTGACCACCGTAAGCGTCGTTGCAACCAATTAAGCGCCGATTCCAATCAGCGCGACTTCGCCCTCGCTGCTTAAGCGACGGTGAGTCTGTCAGACCGGGAGCGCCCTCGGCCCGGACCCTGGCATCAGCTAGAGGGAACCACCGATTCACCCGGTCGCGGGGAGTCTCGGGACATCAAACAGCGACTGGGATCGTCATCCTGACTTGTTCGTGTGATCAGGAGATCCGAGTAGAGACATAGCGAACTGCGCACGGAGAAGCCTCGAGGGAATGCCGTAGGACCCGGGTTCGATTCCCGGCAGCTCCACCGAAGAAGAGCAGGCCAGAGACGCAAAGTCTCTGGCCTGCTTCTTTTGTGCCATTCAAGGCGATCGCATGATCTGCATTCACCCGAAAGAGTCCGGCAGGCATGGAACGCTGAGCGGTGACACGGCACCGAAGTGCCGTGACGCGCAACAGGACGGAATCCGTGAGCCAAGGATCGGGACGCCTCGCCGAAAAATCCGCAGTGATCACCGGGGCGGCGTTCGGCATCGGTCGGGCCACCGCCGTGCGCTTCGCCAACGAAGGCGCGCGGCTGATCGTGACCGATGTCCAGGGCGAGCCGCTGCGGGCGCTTGCCGACGAACTTCGGAGCGCCGGCGCCCAGGTGGAGACAGTTGTCGGCGACGTCTCGGTCGAGTCTGACGCGAGGCAGATGATCGCGGCGGCGATCGAGCGCTACGGGCGTCTCGACGTGCTGGTCGCCAACGCCGGCATCATCCCGCTCGGCGACGTGCTGGAGATGACAGTCTCCGACTGGGACGAGGTGATGGCCATCGACGGGCGCGGCATGTTCCTCACGTGCAAGTTCGCGATCGAGGCGATGCTGACGACCGGCGGCGGAGCCATCGTCTGCCTGTCCTCGATCTCGGGACTGGCCGGACAGAAGCGGCAGGCAGCGTATGGCCCCGCCAAGTTCGTGGCCACCGGACTGACTCAGCACTTGGCCGTGGAGTGGGCGGAGCAGGGAATCAGGGTCAACGCCGTCGCGCCCGGAACCATTCGGACCGAGCGGGTTCTGCGGCTGCCGGAGGAGCCGGGTGGCTCGGAGTACCTGGCGGAGATCGAGCGGATGCATCCGATGGGCCGCATCGGCGAGCCGGACGAGGTCGCGAGCGCCATCGTGTTCCTGGCCTCCGACGACGCATCCTTCATCACCGGCGCGGTCTTGCCCGTCGACGGGGGATACCTGGCGCAGTAGCGCCGGCGTTGCCGATCACGCGACGAGGGTGGGACGCAGACGTTCCGCCGGCACAACGGTGCCGTCGGCGAGATCGTGCATCAGGTTGTCGGCGTAGTCGATCAAGCCCGCGATGTCCACGGCATGCGGTGCGGGCCTGGCAATACCGTCAAGGCGCTCCCGTGCACGGCGCAGCAACGCTGCGGCACCGTCGACGTTGCCGCGCTGGACGTGGGTGATGCCGACGGCAAGTTGGGCCAAGCCCTGCCACATCGGCTTCTCCGCCGATGGGCCGCTTTTCCACGCGGTTTCGAGCACCTCGTGTGCGTAGAACGCCAACCCCTCGTCGATCAGACGCTGCGCATACGCGAGCGATTCTGCCGGCGACAGGTCGAGATCCTCGGGGATCTGCACGACGCCCTGGCTGCCGCGACTCAGCGGGCGGCCCAGCGCATCGCGGGGGCGTGCGCTCTGGGGGCGGCCCGTGTCGTCGCGATCCCGGTCTGCCATCTGCCCATCCTCGCAGGTGTGGCGCGCTGGGCCCCCGCGGACGGCGTCCGCGTCAGACGCCCATGGCGGCTGCGATCAGCCCGGCGACACCCGCCGCCGTCGCACGGGTCTGCGCATCGTCGGCTGGAAAGTACTGATCGACGTCCGCGTCGTATCGCGCGCCGGCGATCCCGCCGTGGTCGGTGTCGAGCTCGACGAGTGTCACCGGCCAACCGCCCCGCCCGAGGTCGGCCGCGAATTCCCTGCTCGCCGTGACGGGAACGACGTCGTCACGCACCCCGTGCAGCAACGTGAACGGCGATCCGCCGCCCTGCGACCTCAATCCTTCGCCGAGGTGCTCACCGGAGATCGGGTCGCGCGCCATGAACGCGCCACCGAGGCAGACGGTGTGCACCAGCGGCACATCGAAGTCCGTCGAATGGATCGTCAGCCCCGCCGCCGCCACGCCACCCATGGACCAGCCCACCAGGGTCAAACCCGTTGACGCTCGGACGAATTGGCGAGCGAAGTCGATGGAGTTCAGAAGGTCCGCGCGTCCTCCGTCGTCGGCATGGGAATCCCAGTCGGCGACCGCCACCCCGACGCCGTGGTCGGCGAGCAACGTTGCCAGCGGCAGCAGCGCGGCACGGGAGTCGGTCTGCATGCCGTGCCACATCAGCACAGTCGGCGCCGACATGTCTCCGACAAGATCGACCGCTCGTCCCGGGGCGTAGTCCTGAATCACCATGACGCCCGTGTTCCCCGGGAGAAAACGGGTAACCCCGCCCGGACAGACTTCGAGGGCTCTCATGCCTGACGGGTGATCTCAACTGAGAGCAGAAATCATGATTGGAACCATTCTCGGCGCCGTTGTCGTCGGGCTCATCGTCGGCGCCCTGGCTCGGCTGATCATGCCCGGCAAACAGAGCATCGGCGTGATCATGACGGTGCTGCTGGGCGCCATCGGTTCGTTCCTGGGTGCGTGGGTGTCATACAAGCTGGGCTATTCGAACGCCAACGGTGGCTTCGAATTCATCCCGTTCCTCGTCGGCATCATCTTCGCCGTCGTTCTGATCGCCATCTACGTCGGAATCACGGGACGTCGCGGCGCGTCGCCGCGCACAACACGGTGATCTGCTGAGGACCACGCTCCGGCAGCCCAGGCTGCCGGAGCGTGCCTCGTTGAAACGGCTTTGACCTGCGAAGGGTTTCGGCACAGACGAATGGGTGCATACCCTCTCCGTGAGCTTCGCTGCTCTCTAGCTGCGTCCAGACCCGGCGCATCACGCCAACCGCGCTAGCCCGCGGTCATGTCGACGCACTCATCTGTGCAGCACGCGCGTGACGGAAGGTCGCCGACCTACGTCTCGCTCCACATCCGACGTCTTCGTTGTACGGAGACTCGCAACCACACCGCGGGCACTGCCGACGCACTGTCGGTCCCGCAGTGATAAAAGGAGATCGAATGACAGAGCACGACAAGGCCGGCCAGGCACGCAAAGGCCTGATCGACTCGGTGAAGGGCAAGGCGAAGGAAGTTGTCGGCGCGGTAACCGGCAACGATTCGCTGACCGCTGAGGGACAACTCGAGCAGACGCAGGCAGCAGAGCGCAAGGAAGCCAACAGTGTTGAGGCCGTCGCCGACGCCGAGGCAGAACTGGCTCGCGCCGAGGCAGCCGATGCGAGACTGGCCGGCGCTCAAGAGCGCGCGACCGTGAACGCCGAGGCTGCAGCGGTGGAAGGCTCCGTCCGCGCCCAGCAGGATGCGCAGAAGCGCACCGCCGAAGCCGCCGAAGCGCAGAAGGCTGCGGCAGCGAAGGCGCAGGCCGAGGCAGACGCTCAACGCGAGGTCGAGCAGGCCAGGGCACAGGAACGTGTCGACGTCAGGGCCGCTGCCGACGAGGTCGTGGAGGCCGCCGCCGAGCAGCAGACCGCCGAGCGCATCACCGAGAACGCTCACGAGCAAGCCGAAGAGAACCGGGCGCGCGCCGCCCGTCTGACCAACGAAGCCGACCTGCCTTGAGCACCGGCACCACACAGGAGTCAAGAATGAGCATCACCACAGTCCCGTTCGCAGTCTTGGGATTTCAGTACCGCATCGCCCGTTTCCCCCTCCAGTTGATCGAGGACCGGGTCATGGCCCGGATGGACGCGGAAGCACCCGCTCGGCTGTTCTACGAGCGCACGCTCGGCATGCTCGACGCGGCTGTCGGTGGCGCGCTGGGTGATTCGGAGCTGGAGACCCGTGGGTCCGCACTCGCCGAGCGCAGCGACGCCTTGAGCCGGGCTGCCAAGCTCGATGCGGCCGCCACACAGAAGCAGCAGCGCGCCGATGCGCAGGCGAAGACCAAGGTCGACGGCGCGATCAACGACCAGAAGCAGGCCAAGGAAGCCAAGGAGCGCGACGTCCAGGACGCGCGCACTCAGGCCGAGCAGCGCAAGAAGGCTGCCGCCGAGGACGCCCAGAAGCGTGCCGATGCGGCGAAGCGGCAGGTCGACGAAGTTGCTGCACAGCGCAAGAACTCCGTCGAGGACGCCAAGCGCAAGGAGCAGGCCCGCATTCGGGCGGAGGAGGAGAAGGCCACCTCAGCCGCGAAGTCCAAGTTGGACGACGCCAAGGCCAAGAGTGACGCCGCCGAAAGCAAACGCGCACAGGCGGACCGACTCGAGCAGCTCGCTGACGCCGAGAAGCAGAAGCGTCGCACAGCGCGAGCTACCGAGAACTGACCGACAATCTCAGAGAGGCCAGGCCGAATAGGCCTGGCCTTTCTGTGTCGGCAGCGAGGACCCCGCGCAAGCGGCATGCGCACGGAAACACGACGAGACATGCGTGGGCCCGAGGCGAGCGTTCTCCCCGGTTCGTGCCCATGCTCTGCCACTCTTTGTGGGTGGATTTGATCTGGAGTGTGGTCGCGGTGACGATCGCGACGTTCACAGTGCTGCTCGCGACGCGACACTTTCTCGCTCTGGGAAGCGACTGGGTGTTCCGTCGTTACGTCGCCCTCGGCGGATTGGTGGCATTCACCGTCGCCGCGCACGGCAACGGCACCTATCGTGTGCGGTTCGAAGTCGGCGGACCCGCGGTTCTCCATAACGTCACGGTGCAACGGTTCGGCATCTCCGAGGCGGGCCTGGGTGCTGATTCGCAGCGGCCCGCGGTACGGCACACCATGACCGCCGGTGACAGTCCGATCGAGTGGGCCTTTCGACTTGCCGACGATAAGGCCGAACGAGCCTGGGTGATGGTGACGTGGGTTCGTCCGTACCTGCAGGGCGTCGAATCCGAAGCGCTGGCCCAATCGTTGCACACCGGCCGTCTGTACGAGTGGCGGTGGTACTCCGAGACAAATCGTTACGCGAGAACGGTGATCCGGTTTCTCGCGCGCCGCTGGTCGCCGCTAGCCTCCCTGCGAGAGTTGCCGCTGTACGGGCGGTGGCGGCGCACCTCATCGACCACCGCCGCGGATCTCTTGGGCCCGGCCGCCACCCCTCCGCCGAGGGTCTGAATGGGATACCGCGTGGGTTACGTGCGCCTGGCAGGGGTGATCTGGCTGCTTGGTGCGGCTGTCTACCTGGTCTGCGAGGCGATCGCGGCGGCCGCCTCCGACGGGTACAGCTACAGCGCCGACTTCATCAGCGACCTCGGAGTGCATCCGGTGATGAACGTCGGCGCGTTCATGGTGCACGGAATCCTTTTTCTGATCGGCGCATTCGTCGTGACCCGCGGTCAGGCGACCATAGGACCGGCAGCCAAGGGTTTCGTCCTGGCTGCCGCTATGAACGCGATCGGCAATGTGCTGATCGGCGTGTTCCCCAGCGGGTCAGCTCAGGCGCACTGGCATGTCTTCGGCGCGGCGATGGCCATACTCGGCGGCAATGTGGCGGTGATCTTGGCCGGCGTCTGCGGCCGCGCTGTCGGTGCGACGCCGGCATTCCGTCGTGCCAGCATCGGTTTCGGCGTCTTCGGTATCGCCTGCCTTGCCGTTCTGATCATCGACGGCGCCAACGGTTCTCGTGTGCTCCCGGCCGGACTGACCGAACGCGGCGCGGTGTACACGATCATCGGCTGGGAGTTGATGGCCGGTGTGGCGATCCTTCGTCGTCGGCTCGGTGACCCGCGTTAAGAGTCGGGCGCCGCTTCGGCGACCTTGCCGGCGGCGAAGTCGGCGGCTTGCATCACCAGACCGTCGGAGACGTATCGGGCGTGTGCGCCGATGTCGTTGCCCGGCGAGCACACGAAATCGTTGGGCACACACAACTCGATCGTCTTGGGTTCGTAGAGCGGGCCAATAGTCACGGCCGGCTGTTTGATCACGTTCATGAATCGGTCCGACGGTGTGCCGAGAAGAGTCACCGCCGAGACGTGATTGGCGATGTCGGGCGGCATCGGCGCCGGAACCTCCGAGGCCGTCACCCCGTCGGGTATCAGTTCCGTTGTCACGAAGCCCATCACAGCCGCGCCCTGGGAATAGCCGCCCAGTACCAGCTTGGTGTCGGGGCAGTTCATCGCCATCTCCTGCACGTGCGTGCTGGCGTCGGTGATGCCCTCAACGGCGGTGGGGAAGTCGGGGCTGGCCGGATAGTCGACGGCGTACACCCCCACGGTCGTGCCGCCGAGCCTGGACCGCAGGTCGTCGACGAAGGCCTGGCCCATCGCGCCCAGGCCGGGCGCTTCCGTGGTGCCCCGTGCAAAGACGACCTCGACGTCGGGACAACCCGGCGCCGGCGCTGTCACGGGTGCTGCCGCCGGAACCGGGCCCGGTGCGGGCCCCGGCGCGACAGGCGGCTGCGCCGACGGCGCCGGCGGTGGTGGCAGCGGTGGGACCGCTGGCTGCGCGCCCGCGACCGGCGGCGCCAGCGACATGATCATCATGCTGACGCAGACTGCCGCGGCGAGGCGTCCTGAACCACTGAGACGATTCGACAAGCCCATCTAACGATGGTGACACAGTTGCGGGAGTGAGGCACGTTGCAGACGGCAACCGTTACCTACCTGCAGTACCGCAAGCCACTTCCGATCACTGCCCGTCGCGCAGCCGCACCAGCCGTGTCGTCGAACTCTCGTCCAGCTCAACGACTTCCGAGCGTGACCGCAGGAAATCGCTGAATGACCGGAAGCCCAGGGACTTCTCACTGAACGACGGATCCATGCGTTTCATCTGTGCCTTCACCGCGGAGTTGTGCAGCCAGTCGGCGTCGTCCTTCTCCAGGCCGATGCGCAGTGCCCTGGTCAGCAACCCGGTCGCCGCCGCCTGCGGATCCGGCTCGTCGGGCGCATCCTGCTCCGCGGGCGCGTCCGACTCCCCGGGGACGTCGGCCTTCGACTTCCCGGACCGTCGTCGGGGCGCGGGCTTGTCCTCCGCCGCGGGCGTCGGCTCGAACACCGGGACGCCGGGCAACGCGTCGTAGCTGACGAACTCGTCGCAGGCGGCCGCCAGCATCCGGCTGGAGGAGCCGGCCACCCCGATACCCACCACATACCGCCCCAGGCGCTTGCAGCGTTGAGCCAGCGCGATGTAGTCGGAGTCGCCGCCGACGATCACCACATGCGTCAGGTCGGGCAGGCGGAACATGTCCTCGACCGCGTCGACGGCGAGTCGGATGTCGGCGCCGTTCTTCCCGTATGCCGCCGCGGGAAACAGCTGCACCAGGTCGACCGCTCGTCCCACCAGCTGACCGCGGTAGCCGGCGTTGATCTCGGCCGACCAGTCGGCGTAGGCGCGGGTCAACACCAGCGTGCCGAAAGACGACGCGAAGTCGATGATCGCGCCGACGTCGACGGTGGCGCGGGCCAGCCGCTCCGCGGCATCGTCGGGAGCCTTGGCCTTGTCGCGCTGAAACGAATTGCGGCCGTTCACCTGGTCGTACCTGGAGATCACGATGTTGTCGAAGTCGAGATACACCGCAACACGGGTGGCGCCGGAGTCGGTCATGGGCCCCAGTCTGGTCGATGAACGGAGTCCCTGGCCCTATCGGGGCGGTTTGGGCCGCCGGAAATTAGGTCGCACCCGGTGCCGGAGTTTCGAACCGCGCGGAATGGTCATCCTCGGGGCGAAACGAGGTGTGGATGACGCAGGGTTGCCCCAAGCGGATGGATTTCGGGCCGTGCGGCGGCGTGCGGCCAGACGGGCAGTGCGAGATGCGTCCGGGTGACTGCGTGTTTCCCGAGGCGGTGCTGTGGGCAGGTCCCGTCGTCGATGCGCCGGCCGTGCAGCCGCCGCTGATACTGACCGATTTCAGCTGCACACCCTTCGACCCGGCCGACGTCGAGAGCGTCGCCACGACCCTGGCTCCGTCCTGCGACGCGGTGCTGGTGGGCGAGCACCAGAATCGGCCCGACTTTCCTCCGACGCTGATGAGCCGAATGCTGCTCGATGTCGGTGCGACCCCGTGGATCACGTTGTCGTGCCGGGACCGCAACCGCATCGTGCTGGAGCAGGAACTGCGCGGCCTCGCTCTGCTGGGTGTCGGGACGGTGTTCTGTGTGACCGGCGACGGCCGGGGATACGACGTGCGACCCGACGTCACGCAGACGTTCGACCTCGACGGACCGCGGCTCGTCGCACTGTCCGCGTCACTGGGCATGGCCGCCGCCGTACCCGAGACACCGACGGCGCCGCCGCTGGCGGCCCGCCCGGTGCGGCTGGTTCAGAAGCAGCGAGCGGGGGCGAGCGTCGCGGTCCTCAATCACGTCACCAGCCCTGAGTCGGTGGAACGTTTCGTCGGAGCAGCGCGGGCCGCCGGATTGACGATCCCCGTTCTCGCCGCGGTCGCTGTCTTCACCGATGCCGTGTCGGCCGCGGTCCTGCAGGGGCTGCCCGGCCTCGAGCTGGACGCCGACATCGTCGACCGTGTGCTTGCGGCGCCGAATCCCATCGAGGCCGGAATCGACGCCGCGGTCGCCGAAGCGCAGGCACTGCTGCAGATCGATGGTGTTGCGGGAGTGAACATCTCGGGTTCGGCGTCCTCGGGTGGCACCCGGCTGGGCGCGGAGATCAAAGCCGAAGTGGGCGCACGGATCAGGGCCGCGGCATGAGCGACGCGATGGACGCGGAGTTCGACACTGTCGCCGAGTGGACAGCCGAGGCGGCCCAGCGACTGGGCGACGAATTCATCCTGCCCGCGGCGTGCCGGGGTAGCGGAAGTCCGGCCGCGCTGGACTGGCTCATCGATGCGCTGGACCTGCAGGGCGACGACGTCCTCGTCGACAGCGGCGCCGGAGTGGGGGGCCCCGCGGCCTATGCCGTGCAGAGCCGACGGGTACGCGCACTGCTGGTCGAGCCGGAGGCCGGGGCGTGCCGGGCGGCGGCGACACTGTTCGGGTTCCCGGTGGTTCAGGCGTCCGGATCGGCCTTGCCGGTCGCTGATCACGCCGTCGACGCCGCGTGGTCGCTGGGCGTGCTGTGCACGATGGAGGATCAGATCGGCTTGCTCACCGAACTCCGCCGGGTGGTACGACCACCGGGTCGGGTGGGTCTGCTCGTGTATGTCGCCACCAGAGAGCTCTCCGCCGATGAGGTGCCCGAGGGAAACCACTTTCCGACCGACGCCTCGCTCACGCGGTTGTTCGACGAGTCGGGTTTCGCCGTCGTCGCACGCGAGCGCGCCGCCGACCTGGACGATCCGCCCGCCGAATGGGACCAGCGCGTCGACGACGTCGACGGCGAGATCAAGCGCCTGCACCAGCACGAGGAGGCGTGGCAGGTGGCCGAACAACAATCGGACACCATGGCCGAGCTGGTCACCAGCGGCGCCGTGGTGGCAACGCTGTACAGCCTGCGAACCACGAATTAGAGGAGTGTCCGCCGAGCCGAGGTGAATCAGCGACCATGGCAACCGTGAACAGTGCCCCCACGCGTCCCGAGCCGACCAGACACACCGTGCTGGCCGACACCGACAGCGGCGCCTATCACTCACTGCGGCAGCGCCCGGTCACCAGGGCGCAGCGATATGAGCTCGGTAAGAGCCTGCGCAAGCGGGTGCCGAGGCGGTCGCTGGCGGACTGGACGCTACGGCCGGACCGGCCGGACCCGATACGTCTGATCGAGGACAATCACCGAGGCCGGGTGGACCGGCTCATTCCCGTGCGGGTCGGGCGCATGATCGCGTCCCCCTACGGCTTTCTTCGCGGCACTGCCGTGGTGATGGCCGACGACGTGGCGCATCTCCCCACGACAGGGATCAACCCGGTGGTGTGCGGTGACTCGCACCTGGGCAACTTCGGCTTCTACGCCTCGCCGGAACGCGACCTGGTCATCGACCTCAACGACTTCGACGAAGCGCACCCTGGTGGCTGGGAATGGGACCTACGGCGGTTGGTGGCGAGCATCTGGGTGGCGGGACGCCACAACGGCGCCTCCGAGGACGACTGTGGCGCCGCGGTCCACTCGTGCGTGTCCGCCTATCGCCTGGAGCTGCGACGGCTGGCCGACGAGCCGTTGTTCTCCCGTTCCTTCACCCGGCTGGACGTCGACCGGCTGGCCGGGGAGACGGCAGGGCCGCTCGCCGACGAAGTGCGGCGGTCGGCCAATCGGGCCCGCCACCGCACGAGTGACCGGGCGCTGCCACGGTTCACCCAGGAAGTCGACGGCGTCCGCACGATCGTCGAGGAGCCGCCGCTGATCACCCGGCTGCCGGCGCAGGAGGCCGACGCGTTGGCCGAGGCGCTCGACGACTACCTACCGACGCTGTCCACCCACTGGCGACGTGTGCTGGGCGGCTACACCCTCCTCGACGTCGCGCACAAGGTGGTCGGGGTGGGCAGCGTAGGCCTGCGCGCCTACGTCGCCCTGCTGGAAGGTTCGTCACCCGAGGACGTCGTGTTCCTGCAACTCAAGCAGGCGCGCCGCTCGGTCCTGGCGCGATACGTGCACGGCGAATCGGCGTGGCACGCGCATCAGGGGCAGCGGGTGGTCGAGTACCAGCAGGCGCTGCAGACAGTCAGTGATCCACTGCTGGGCTGGACGACGGTGAACGGCCTGCAGTTCTACGTCCGCCAGTTCCGGAACATGAAGGGCACCATCCCGTTGGACGCGATGGACGGTAAGGCGCTGATCGACTACACGGCGGTGGTCGGGCAGCTGCTCGCCAAGGGGCACGCCAGGACCAGTGGCGCCTCGATGATCGCCGGCTACATGGGGCGCTCGGAGAAGGTGGAGGAGGCGCTGAGCGTGTTCGCCTGCCGCTACGCCGACCAGACCGAAGCCGACCACGCCGCGCTGGTGACGGCGGTCGAGTGCGGCCGGTTGCCGGTCGAGCGCGGGGTGTAGCCGACGGCCATTCGATGTCTCGGGTGTGGTGCCGTCACCCGGCGGGACGGTCGTGACCGGTCGGCCCCCGCCGGGGGAGAACCGTTGGCGCGCCGTTGAACACGTTGCCGGTGGTGGATTCGATCGGCTCCGACTCGAACGACGCCGCCCGGATCAACGGCCCGATGACTGCGTCGAACAGCGACGGAATCACGCGATAGAGAATGATCGCCGGGAGATTGACCAGGCCGACCTGGCGTTCGCTGGAGCGGTCGCGGTCGCTGGCGCGCACGATCGCGGCGGCGACGAAGGCGGGGGCGTCGGCAGTCGGGGGTACCCGCGGTGCGTGCCCGTAGAAATTGCCCGCGGTCCCGTAGACAGGCGTGTCGACCGGACCAGGGTAGACACCGTGGATCCGGATGCCGGGCAGGTGCCGATTCTCCTGGCGCAGAACGCGAACCAGTGCACCCATGGCGAACTTGCTGAGAACGTAGGGCGATTGGTAGGGCACGGCGGTCACGCCGAGAAGGGATCCGACCAGTATCAGATGTCCGGCGCCGCGAAACTGAAAATGGTCGAGCGCCGAGCGCGCCACGTTCGCCGCCCCGAGAAGGTTGGTCTTGACCACGCCGTCGAAGACCCCGACGGGTAGATCCTCGAACCGGCCGAATGCCGTCACCGCGGCACACTGTGCCACGACGTCGAACCGGCCGAACCGGGCCACGGCGAAGTCGAAAAGGTCCTGTACCTGATCGGCGTCGGAGATGTCGGTGGCGAAAACGGCGACAGCCGGCGCGCCGGTGGAACGGCATTCGTCGGCGACGTCCTGCAGCGCATCCTCGGAGCGAGATGCCAGCACCAGACGCGCGTTCCTGCGGGCGTAGGCCAGGGCAGCTTCGTGGCCGATTCCACTCGTGGCGCCGATGACGACGACGATCGGGGACGTGTTGTCTCGCAGACTCATTGACCGTGGCCTTCGCTGGTTCGGTGACGCTCGGCCATCCCGAGGGTGACGAGGGTTGCGGTGGCCGCGACCGGCGACCACCCGCCGCGGTGAGTTGATGCCACCGCGAGGGCGACGGCGACCGGTGCCGCCAGGGCGACGAGGTCTCGGCGCCGTTCGCGCACCCGGCGCAGTGCCATCGGTGTGCCGGAGACGAGATTGACGGCGATCACCGCAACGTCGGGTGCGCCGGCGCGCCGGAATCCGACCGCTCGTGTCAGGGCCAGCGCGCTCCACAGCCACAGCGAGTAGTCGTGAATCCGGTCGATCGTGCTCGAGGTACGTCGTGCAGCCATTCGCTGTTCGTCCTTCCATCCTGTCGCTGCGCTGGTGCCGGTGGCGCCCGCGGCCAGACCGTCGATGAGTTCCCGCGCGCAGGACGCAGACGACCTCGTTGGCGCCCAGCCGAGCTCACGGCGAATCTTGGCGGTGTCCATGAGCGGGGAGTTGGTGGCGACGTCGTACCAGCCCGGGGTCAACGCGACCAGGCGGGCGCTACTGAGCGCGGTGACCGCCGCACGCATGAGGCGCGGCGCGACGTCGAACGGGCGCGCACCGACCAGCGCGGCGAGCCCACGGGTATCGAGGACGTCGGCCGCGACGTTGAAAGAGCCTTCGGCGCGGTCCAGCATCATCAGCACCACCGCGTCGCCGACGTCGTCGGCGTGGACGAACTGCAGCGCCAGCCCGGCCGGAAGGGGCAGCACGGGCAGCAGGCGCCGTCGCAGGACATCGAAGGCCGCCTTCGGGACCAGCGGCCCGAGGTACACCGACCGGATCAACGATGCTGCCTCGCGCTGAACCACCACCGTGGGGCGGAACCGGGCCACCGCCGTCGCGGGATGGTCGCGCACGAACCGGTCGAGCATGCGTTCCACGTCGACTTTGTGCCTGCTGTAGGTGGATGTGCGCTGGCCGGTGTCGGGCCAGGTCTCATCGACCGGATGGGTCGATCCAGGTGCGTAGATCCCGAGGCTCGACGCGTACACCAACTGGGTGATGGCCGCGGAATCCATGGCGCGCAGCACCGCCTGTGTGCCGAGAACATTCGCCCGGTACAGATAGTCCACGTCGCGTGCGGGCTGGACGGCCAAAGCCAGATGGATGACCACGTCGGCGCCCCGCATCGCGGGCGCGAGATCGGCGGCAGCGCCGGGTGCGGACAGATCGACGGTATGCCAGTGCACGCGCTCGTAGAGGTGTCCGGTGGTGGGCGGTCGTCGGCAGACGCCGACGACCTGGGCATCAGGGAGGCGACGTGCCAGCGCACGCAGCACACCGGAGCCGACGTTGCCCGATGCGCCGGTCACGACGATGCGCCGGTGGACGCCAGGCGGAGGAGTGGCTTCACTCATGAATGGTGACCACGATCGGTTCATAGGCTCCGGGGACGGGCGGGGGCGGTTCGTCGTCCGGGCTCCCGCCGTCGTCGCCGGGTGGCGCAGGCGCGCCCGGCCGTGCCATGGCATCCAGGAGCGAGAGCAGCGCGGCGCCGTGTTCGGCGACGATCGCGGTCAGCGGGTGGTGCTCACCGGACGCCACAGCGACGGCAGCGCACACCGGGCACCACACCTGGGTGCATTTTCCGGGCGCACCGTCGTCGGCCGCCGATGCGTAGGCTTTGCCCGCCTGTATCAGCGGCTGGAGCATAACCAGCAACGTCTGTGCGAGCTGCTGCAGATCAGGGCCCTTGTCTGAGTGGTCGCTGATCAAGTCGCCGTACGTCTCGCTCTAGCTGGGTGATTCGGTCGCGGCGTTGTCGGCCGCCTGTTCGGTGCCGGTCGGGTGATCGGTGTCGCTGGGGTCGAGATCACGGCTGTCATGGCCTGCTGTCTCGTCTTTCTTCACAACGTCTTTCATGTCGCGCATGTCTCCGTCTCACTGTCGCTTGGTCATGGTGCCGATGGTTCTCCCCAGGTCTGAGCGAGCGGCCCGTCAGAGATACCCGGGCAGATACCGCGCAAACGCACGGCGAGCTGGGATTTCCGGGGCGTACACTGAGCGCGAAGGGCCGAGAAGTGATCGAAATTTGGTTTCTGCTCAGAGATTTCGTGACGGTTCAGGGCCGTGCGTCCGTCGGGATGTCCAAACTTGTTGATCGGCAACGCAAAGCGGATTGGCCCGCTACCTGCCCTGCGGCCACGGCGAGCCCGGTATGGTGAGCCCATTGATATTCCAGGCGTGACCGACGGACCCATCCGAGTCGCTGTACTCGCTCCGATCGCGTGGCGGACACCTCCCCGGCACTACGGGCCGTGGGAGCAGTTCGCGTCCCTGCTCACCGAGGGGCTGGTGGCCGCAGGCCATGACGTCACGTTGTTCGCCACCGCGGACTCTCTCACCACCGCCACGCTGTCGGCCACCGCGGCCTGTGGCTGGTCCGAGGACGAGACGATCGACGCCAAGGTTGCCGAGTGCCTGCACATCGCGTCGGTGTTCGAGCGGGCCGGCGATTTCGACATCATCCACAACGGCTTCGACTTCCTGCCGCTGACCTACAGCGGTCTCGTCGACACTCCGGTGGTGACCACGATCCACGGGTTCTCGTCCGACCGGATCATTCCCGTCTACGCACGGTACGACAGCACGACGGCGTACGTGTCGATCAGCGACGCCGACCGGCATCCCGATCTCCACTATGCGGCGACCGTGCATCACGGCATCGACCTGAACGGATTCGCGGTGCATCCGGACCCGGGTGAGCACCTGCTGTTCTTCGGACGCATACACCCCGACAAGGGCACCGCCGACGCGATCGAGGTGGCCCGTCGATGCGGTCGCAGGCTCGACATCGCCGGCATCATTCAGGACGAGGAGTACTACCGCGCCGAAGTTGCCCCGCACGTCGACGGCACGCGGGTGCGGTATCTGGGCCCGGTGGGCGTTGACGCGCGCGCCGAGGTACTCGGCGGTGCGCATGCACTACTGCATCTGATCGGCTTCGACGAACCGTTCGGGTACAGCGTCGTCGAGGCAATGGCCTGCGGAACCCCCGTCATAGCGAACGCGCGAGGGTCGATGGGAGAGCTGATCACCCACGGCGAGAACGGTTTTCTGGTCGACGGCGTCGACTCGGCGGTGGCCGCGGTCGACGCGGCCGGTGCGCTCGACCGGACCGAGATCGCCGCTACGGCCGCGGTGCGCTTCACCGTGACCACCATGATCGACAAGTACGTCGCGGTGTATCGCGACATCCTCGGGGGCCGGGCATGAGTGCAGACCAGTGGTGGAAATCAGCGGTCGTGTACCAGATCTATCCGCGCAGCTTCGCCGATTCCACCGGCGACGGGATCGGGGACCTGGCCGGAATCAGCGACCGACTGGACTACCTTCAGGCGCTCGGCATCGACGTGATCTGGCTGTCCCCGATCTACCGGTCGCCACAGATCGACAACGGATACGACATCAGCGACTACCACGACATCGACCCCATGTTCGGCACCCTCGCCGAGTTCGACGCACTACTGGCCAAGGTGCACGACCTCGGCATGAAGCTCGTGATGGATCTGGTCGTCAACCACACCTCCGACGAGCATCCGTGGTTCGTCGAATCGCGCTCGTCGCGGGACAATCCCAAGCGGGATTGGTACATCTGGCGCGACGCGCGCGGCGGTGCTGATCCCATCGAAGGTGGTGAACCGAACAACTGGGGTTCCTTCTTCAGCGGGCCGGCGTGGACGTGGGACCCGTCGACCGAGCAGTACTACCTGCACCTGTTCGACCGGAAACAGCCGGACCTCAACTGGGACAACCCGCAGGTTCGGGATGCGGTGCACGCGATGATGCGCTGGTGGCTGGACCGTGGCGTCGACGGCTTCCGGATGGACGTCATCAACTTCATCTCCAAAGTGCCCGGGCTTCCCGACACCACCGTTGCACCGGGGCAACAGGTCGCCGTCGCTTTTGACCGATTCGCCGACGGCCCGCATGTGCACGAGTATCTCGCCGAGTTGACCCGCGAGGTCTTCGGCGGTCGCAGTGGCCGATTCATCACCGTGGGGGAGATGCCGGGGGTGACACCCGAGCAGGCGCGGCTGTACACCGATCCGGCCCGTGGCGAGGTCGACATGGTCTTCCAGTTCGAGCACGTGTCCGTCGATCAGGGCCCGGCAGGCAAGTTCGACTACATCGGGCTCGATCTGGTGGCACTGAAGCACACCCTGCATCGGTGGCAGGCCGCGCTGGCGGACACGGGGTGGAACAGCCTGTACTGGAACAACCACGACCAGCCCCGCGTGGTGTCGAGGTTCGGCGACGATCACCCTGACTACTGGGCGGCCTCGGCGAAGGCGCTGGCGACGATTCTGCACGGCATGCGTGGTACGCCGTTCGTCTATCAGGGCGAGGAGCTCGGAATGACGAACTATCCGTTCCGGAATCCGCAGGACCACAAGGACCTTGAGGCTGTCAACTACTACCGGAGCGTGGTCGCGAGCGGCGGCGATACCGACGCCGCGCTCGCCGGCCTGGCCGCGGTCAGCCGCGACAACGCCCGCACACCGATGCAGTGGAACGCTGGGCCCAATGCCGGGTTCACCACCGGGGACCCGTGGCTACCCGTCAATCCCAACCACGACTGGCTCAACGCCAAGGCCCAATTCACCTCGCCCGACTCGGTTTTCGCCCACTACCAGGCGCTCATCCGCCTTCGGCACGAGTTGTCTGTCCTGGCCGACGGCGATGTGATGCAGCTGATGGCCGACGACCCACAGATCTGGGCGTACACGCGAACGGCGGCCGATCAAGCTCTGCTGGTGATCGCGAACTGTGGACGCGCTCCCCGCACCGTGGAACTCGGTCCGGAATGGGGTTCGGCAGTGCTGTTGCTCGGCAACCTGCCCGGCACTGCGGCGATCGCGTCGTCCTCTCTGGAACTGGCCGCGTGGGACGCTCGAATCTATTCGATCACCCGATAACGGTTGGCCTGAAACCAGAGTTCTGCTGGTCGCGTCAATTACGCTGAGTATTCATGGCGGAAACCGCGTACGCATCCTGCGGCGACCTCAGCCTGGCGTATCAGGTATTCGGCGACGGGCCGGTAGACCTTGTCTTCGTGGGACCCATGGTCAGCCACATCGAGCTGTTCTGGACGATGCCCGAATTTAAGTCGTTCTTCGATCAACTCGCGACTTTTTGTCGCGTGGCCATATTCGACAAGGCCGGGGTCGGGCTGTCGGACCCGGTGCCGCAGGTGCGCACATTCGACGATCGGGTCACGGAGATCCAGGCCGTCATGGATGCCGCCGGCTTCGAACGGGCAGCAGTTTTCGGCATGAGCGAGGGTGGTGCTCAGTCCCTCTACTTCGCTGCGAAACAACCAGAGCGCACGCGGGCGCTCATCACCTACGGCTCGTTCGCCTACCTTTCCGGCGGCGGGTGGGACGAGGTTTTGGGAGACCCCGCCGAGCTGGCGTCGCGTTTGGTTCGCGAGCTGGGAGCGGAGTACACACCGTCGGCCGAACAGATTGTGAAACTGCAGAATTTCACCCGAACCGCTCGCTCGCAGTGGGGCAACGGTGCAACCGCCAAGGCGATGTTTCCCTCGGTCCGGTCGCTGCGCCAGCTCGCGATGTTCGAGCGCATGGCCGCAAGCCCGGGGATGGCCCTCGCCACAATGGAATCCAACCTCTATATCGACCTCCGGTCCGTGCTGCCGACGCTGAGCGTGCCCACCCTCGTCACACACGCCCGCGGCGATGCCATGCCGGTGCAGTGCGGTCGGTTCCTCGCCGACCACATCCCCGGCGCGACGTACCTCGAGGTTGACGGCGTGGACCATGCGCCGTGGTTCACCGAGCCCGACACACTCGCGACCCGCATCGAGGAGTTCCTCACCGGTGGCCATGCCGTGCCGTCAGCGTCACACCGGGCGCTGCGCACAGTGCTGTTCACCGACATCGTCGCGTCGACCCAACGTGCCGTCGAGTCGGGCGACGAGCGTTGGCGCGCGGTCCTGCAGCGCTTCGGTGAGGTCAGCGCCGACCTCGTCCAGCAATTCAGCGGCACGGTGGTGAAGAGCACCGGCGACGGTCACCTGGCCACCTTCGACGGCCCTACGCACGCCATTCGCTGTGCGGAGGCGTTGCGGACCGACGCCGAGCTCCTCGGGATCGAGATCCGCGCCGGCATTCACACCGGTGAGTGTGAACTTCTGGGCGACGACATCGGCGGGATCGCAGTCCACATCGCCGCGCGCATCCTCGGCCAGGCCGGGGCTGGCGAGATCGTCGTCTCCAGGACCGTCCGCGACCTGGTCGTAGGGTCGGGCACCAGCTTCGGGGACCGCGGCACCGTCGAGTTGCGTGGCGTGCCCGGCAGCTGGCAGCTCCTCGCGGTCCATCGTCCCGGCACCCGCGATTCCGCCGAGGCGAAACTCGCGTCGGCTCCGACCCCGGGTCCGCGCGAGGCGATGCTGCGCACAGATCGGGCCGTCGGGGTGGTGGCCAGGCGGACGCCGTGGGTCTTGCGCGGAATCTCGCGACTTTCCCCCGCTATAGGTCGTCGCCGCAGGGTCGGGTGATGCTGATCCCAGAGCCGGCCGACGATGGCCCGTACTCTTTGACCGTGAACGCGATCGACCCGGACAAGCTCAGCACCTGTCTTCAGGTGCTGGCCGACATCGAGGCGTTGCCTCCTGAGCACCCCGATGCCGTTGCCGTGCGCCGGGCCACCGCAGGCGTGTTCAAGGCCGTCAAGAAGGCCCGCAGAACCGCCCGGCGCGACGCGGTCGCGGCCGCTGACCGCGCCGTGATCGCCGCGACGGCCACCGGCGCGCCGGGCCGCATCGACGACGAGACGGCCGGCCTGCCGCTCGTCTCGTCGGCGGCAGGCGCCACTGCGGGCACGCTGTTGCGGTCGCGGGCCTGCTACATCTGCAAGAACCACCACACGGTCGTCGACGCCTTCTACCACCAGCTCTGCCCCGAGTGCGCGGCACTCAACCGGGCCAAGCGCGAAGCCCGCACCGATCTGACTGGCAAGACGGCGCTGCTGACGGGTGGGCGCGCCAAGATCGGCATGTACATCGCGCTGCGCCTGCTCCGCGACGGTGCTCACACGACCATCACCACCCGCTTCCCGAACGACGCGGTACGGCGCTTCGCCGCGATGGAGGACAGCGCCGACTGGCTGCACCGGCTCCGCATCGTCGGTATCGACCTACGGGACCCGGCGCAGGTCGTCGCCCTGGCCGACACCGTCGCCGCGCAGGGTCCGCTGGACATCCTGATCAACAACGCCGCCCAGACCGTGCGCCGCGCACCCGGCTCCTACGCGGCGCTCGTCGAGGCGGAACGCACCCCGGCGCCGGAGCTGGTGGACGTGGTCTCGTTCGACCGGGTCAGCGACGCGCACCCAGCGGCGCTCGCGGGCAGCCTGGCCGAGCACCACACCCCGCACGCGCCCTCACATCCCGAGTCGCTTCGCTCCTGCCCTCCGGTCACCGAACTCGCTCTTACCGCCCGCAGCGCGTCCCCGGACCGGATCGCGGCGGGCACCGCGATCGACGCCGGCGGTCTGTTGCCCGACACCGCCGCGGTCAACAGCTGGACCCAACGCGTCCACGAGGTCGACGCGATGGAACTGCTCGAGGTCCAACTGTGCAACCAGACCGCACCGTTCATCCTCGTGAGCCGGTTGCGCCCGGCGATGGCCGCCTCGGCGGCACGGCGCAAGTACGTCGTCAACGTCTCGGCGATGGAAGGCCAGTTCAGCCGCGGGTACAAGGGGCCGGGCCACCCCCACACCAACATGGCCAAGGCCGCGTTGAACATGCTGACACGCACCAGCGCCGGCGAGATGCTGGAGCAGGACGGCATCCTGATGACCGCGGTGGACACCGGCTGGATCACCGACGAGCGCCCACACCCGACGAAGTTGCGGCTCGCCGAGGAGGGCTTCCACGCCCCGCTCGACCTCGTCGACGGTGCGGCACGGGTGTACGACCCGATCGTCCGCGGCGAGGCCGGCGAGGACCTGTACGGCTGCTTTCTGAAGGACTACTCGAAGGCCAACTGGTAGCTCGACCGTGGGCCACGTGCACGATAATTGGCGGCGGGTTCAAGGGGTGGATGCAACAGCTGGCGGTTTTGAGAGTAGTTCGTTGAGGGCTTCGGCGGGTGTTCTCCAGTTCAGTGTCTGGCGGGGTCGGCCGTTGAGTTCGGCGGCGACGTTGTCAAGGATGCCGGGACCGTGCAGCGAGAGGTCGGTCCCCTTCGGAAAGTACTGACGCAGTAGCCCATTGGTGTTCTCGTTGGTGCCACGCTGCCAGGGTGAGTGCGGATCGCAGAAGTAGATGTCGAGATCGGCTGCGGCGGCGATGGCGATGTGGTTGGCCATTTCCTTGCCCTGATCCCAGGTCAGAGAACGCCGTAGGTGCTCTGGCAGCTCGGTCATCTTCTCCACGATGGCGTCTTGGACTGCGACCGCACCGTGGTTGTCGGGCAGATGAAGCAGCATGACGAACCGGGTGGCGCGCTCGACCAAGGTGCCGATCGCAGATCCGGATGTGGTGCTGCCGATGATCAGGTCACCCTCCCAGTGCCCGGGCACTGCACGGTCGGCGACCTCGGCCGGGCGTTCGCTGATGTTAACCATGCCCGGGATCCGACCGCGGCGGGTCTCGGGCTGGCGCCGAGGCCGGCGAATGGCCCGCTTGGTCCGCAAGCACTGGTGCAGCTCACGGCGCAGCGATCCGCGCCCTTGGACGTAGATGGACTGGTAGATGGCCTCGTGTGACACCCACATCTCCAGATCGTCGGGGAAGTCGCTGCGCAACCGGCGCGCGATCTGGCGCGGACTATGACGCAGCTTCAACCGAGTCTGCACCTCGTCGCGCAAGGTGTCATTGGCGGCGAGCTTTCCTCGCTTGGGGCGTCGCGCCCGCCTCGCCGCCGACCGCTCACCAGCCAATGCGTCATAGCGCACCGTCGAGGTGCTACCGCTCTGGCGCGCACCGAAAGCCTTCTTGCGGCGGTAACCCGACTTGCGTCCGTCGTAGCGGTTCTCGACGTTATTGTCGAGTTCACGCTTGATCGTCGACGCCGCACGCCCGAGTCGCGCTCCGATCGAGCGCAGTGACTCATCACGGCCCACACCGACCTGAATTTGGATGCGCTCTTCGAGGGTCAGTCGGGGCTTGGGCCCCTCTATCTTCACCTCGTACACACGTTGTTTCACACCACCAGCGTCGGTCAGCCACTTCCGTGCCGCCCCCAGCGACACACCGACGGCGAAGGCAGCCTCAGCCGGATTGAGCCCCAACCCAATCTGCGCCCAGAACGCTTTCACCGTCGCCGGCTGAATCGCATGGGACCCCATCGCAACACTCCTCAATCAAAGGGTGTTGCATCCATCCCTTGAACCCGCCGGCGAAATGTGTGCGTTAGAGCCCACGCTCGACACACGTCACCTGGTCACCGCAGTCAGTCGAGAGGGTTGATGCGGTTGACGATGAGGGGGTCGGCGGGGGTGAAGGGGAAGTTCGGTAGGTCGTCGATGTGGGTGTCGAACGCGGCGGCGAGGACTTTGCGGGAGTAGGCGCTGGCGGATGCGCGGTAGCCGATGTCGGCGGGGTAGGGCTGGTCGAAGAAGATCAGGAAGTGCCAGGGGTCGGTGCCGATGTTCTCGATGTGGTGTGGGTAGGCGCGGGGAATGAAGTACATGTCCCCGGTGGTCATGGTCCAGGTGTCGAGGGTGCCGTCAGGGTTCATCACGGTCATGCGGGCGTCGCCGTGGTGGACGTAGCCCATTTCGGCGGTGACCGGATGCCAGTGTGGTTCGCGCATGCCGTTTTCGGTGACGCGCAGTGAGTACATGGAGATGTCGGTGAGGATGGGCCAGAACTGGTCGCGGGCGAAGCGGGCGTTGCCGCTGACGTAGTTCAGGCCGGGGGCTTGGGCTTCGACGTCGAATTTGTGGGGGTTGGTGAGGTGCGCGGCGGCGGGGATGTCGGGTGCGCCGGTGCGGGCGGCGAGTTTGTGATCGCGCGTGGTGCGGTGGATGGTGGCGAAGTCGGAGGCGGGCAGGTCGTAGGTGTTGCCCAGGACGGCGTCGGAGAAGGCGCCCAGGGTGGCGCCGAAGCCGAAGTCCTCGGGGCGTTCGTGGCGGAAGGCGATGATGAACTCTGCGACATCGTCGCCGATGTTCTCGATGTGGTGCAGTGAACCCGAATTGGCGTGGAACATCTGCCCGGCGGTGAGGGTGAAGGTGGAGAAGCTGTTGTGGTTGTCCAGGATGGACACCAGTGCGGTGCCGGACACGCAGTAGGTGAGTTCGTTGGCGTTGGCGTGCCAGTGCGGGGTGCGCATGGCGCCGGGGTTGAGCAGGACCCGCTTGATGGACAGTCCCTTGAGGATGGGCAGGTTGTCGGCGGTGACGCGGCGCATCGACCCGAGATCGGATTCCTCGACGATCTCGCCGTCGTGCAGGGAGGCGGTGTGGCTGCTGCGGATACTGGACGTCGTCATGGGGATGACTCTGCTCGGTCAGCGCACCGCTGTCATTGAGGTTGACGCATCTCGCTGCTTCCCGTTAGCTGCAATTGCGGTCAACCGAGCAGCGGGCGACGATTCGCGGTCATCTCGTCGAGCGCGCTCTGCATTGCGCTGCGGATTCGCTCGGCATAGGCGTCGGCGTCTTCATCCGGGTGCGGGTTCATCGGGGCCAGGACGCGGGTGCGCAGCTTCGTCGGCAACGGCAGGTAGGGCAACATCCCCACCGCGCCGAGGTTGACGCCCCAGGGCAGTGATACCGACAGAGGAAGCGCCTTCACCCTGAGGATCTTGTCGAGCCGCAGTGCGTGGGCCAGACGTTCGCCGCTGGACAGCACCACCAGGGATTCGCCCGCACCTGCCGTGACGATCGGGATCACCGGAACTCCGAACTCCAGCGCCAACCGGGCGAATCCGGCCCGTCCGCCGAAGACGATCCGGTTGCGGTCCTCCCAGGCCTTCGCCGCGTCGAGGTCGCCGCCGGGCAGCACGACGACGTGGTGGCCGTTCTCGTAGGCCTCGCGGGCGCTTTCATGGCTGGCGGGGCGGGCGCCGAGCGGCTCCAGGAGCGGCCCGACCTTGAGGGTCCACGCCAGCTGATGGGTCAGGATGGTGACGGGTCGCGTGAGCTCGAGTTGCTCCAGTGCCGCGCCCATCGCGAACACGTTGAGATCGAAGATGCCGCCGAAGCCGTGGTTGGCCACGAACAGCACAGGTGCGTCGAGCTGCGGTGCAGCGCTGTCGATTTCGAGCCGGTGGTAACGGCGCACGAACTCGATGCCGAGCTTCCGTACCAGCGACAGCGCGGTGACCATGGCGTCGGGCACAGTCGAGGATTCGCCGCCGGAGTCCCGCCGGACGGCCGCGAGCAGTGCGTCGACGAAATGATCGTGCGTGGCGCCGTGGTCGGTTGGGTCATCGGTCGTGGAGGCGGGGTCGTTGTGACGCGGGTCTTTCACGTCGGCCTCAGTCTCAGCGAGGCGAGGCGGGTGCGGGCGTCTTCGGGGATCGGTGTCGGACCGCTGTCGTCTAGCAGCACCAGCACCGTGTCGCAGAGACTTACGCAGGCGTCGTCGTGAAACAGGGCGGTGGAGGCCACGAACGACGTCCGCCCGACGTGGCCGATGCCGATGGCGGTGTCGATCGCCGCCGGCCAGGGCGCCTCGCGCAGATAGTGAACGACGATCGTTGACGTCACGATGCGTCGGCTTCGCGCGGTGCGGTCATAGACATCCGGGAACACCCGCCGGTTGAGGCTGGCCCGGGTGTTCTCGTGCAACGATTCCAGCGCGACGTTGTTGAGGTGTCCGTTGGCGTCCATGTCCCCGAAGCGCGCGTCGATCAGTTGGTGGACGGGGTACGCCGAGGCCTCCAGCCGTGCCGGATGTGGGCGCGGCACGGAGCTGATCAACGGGTTCGGACCGGAGTGCATGAGATGAAACTAGCGTCTCGGTCATGCCGGGCATGCTAGGCGCCGACCAGTCGGACCGGTAGCCGGTCGTGGCGCCGGATGATGTTGTTGACCGCCCATTCCGGCGGACCGGTCAGCTCGATGCGTTCCACCCGCTCGGCGAGGGCACGCAGCATCGCGCTCGTCTCCAGGCGCGCCAATCCTTGACCCGCACAGGCATGCGCGCCCTGGCCGAAGCCCAGCTGGCGGGTGGCGTCCCGCCTGATGTCGAAGGTGTCCGGCCCATCCCACTCGAGCTCGTCGCGGTTGGCCGAGGCGTACATGACCAGTACGCGGGTGCCCGCCGCGATCGTCGTTCCCGCGATCTCGATGTCGCTGACCGCTTTTCGGGAGAAGGCACGCAGCGGCGACTCGTAGCGGATGACCTCGTTGATCGCGTTGGGTATCAGGGTGGTGTCGGCGCGGATCATCTGCCACTGCTCGGGGTGGGTGCCGAAGAGGTACAGAGCGTTGGAGATGGCGCTGATCGTGGTGTCCAACGACGGCGCGATGTAGTCGATCATCAGAGCTGAGCACTCGGCTGCGGTCAGTTGACCGTTGTCCGACGCGATCAGCACGTCATGCCCGAGGCTGCCCTCGATGACGGAGCGCTTCCTGACCACCTTGCGCGCGAACCGCAGCGTCTGACCGACATGGGGTAACGCCCTGACCGCGTGTCTGTTGAGCGGTCCGAGGATGTCGAAAGTCGCTCCGCCCCAGGCGAGGAGATTGCCGCGCTGCTCGCGCGGCCACCCGACCAGGTCGGGGACCACCGCCATCGGCAAGGCAGCTGCGACATCGGAAACCCCGTCCACGACATCCCGGTCCAGCGCCTCGTCGACCACCGCTGCCGCCTGGCGGTCCACGTCGTCGCTGATCGCGCGTAACGCGCGGGGGAGCATCCGGTGTGCGACCAGCTTGCGCCGCTCGTCGTGTTCGGCGCCGTCGCTGTTGAGGGTCGTCCCGCGGGAGAGTCGATTACTGAACGGATTGAGCGCGACACCCTCACCCGAGATGAACGCGGTGTCGTTGCGCAGCACCGACTTGCACTCCGCGTAACGCGGTAGTGCGTAGACCCGCTGGCGGGCCAGCCGGACGACCGGGCCCAGAGCGCGCAGTCGCGCGTAATGCGGGTAGGGGTCGATGATCGCCGCCGCACGGTAAATGTCCGGTCGGTAGGTCGGAATACGGTTGTCGGTCACCGTCATCGGCGAGTCCTCGTTTCTGCGCCGGACGGGCGCGGTACCACGGATCGAGTCAGGCTGTCGCAGACCGCGCTGAGGCGCCTGCTGGTGCTCATGACAGTCCGGTCCGGCCGGACCAACACGGCCGCGGCCCGGCCCTCTCGGAGCCACCGCCCCAGTTCGGAATCAGGTGAGGCGCGGTGCAGGACCGCTCCGCGCTGCTCGATGAGGGCCACCTGGGTACGATCGGGCATCTCGGTGGTGACGACGGCGAACCCGTCCCCCAGTAGGGAGTCGAGTCGGCTGCCCGTGGTGGCGACGACCGGATTCGGGCACAGCCTGCCCGCGAGTTCGCGGCGTCGGCGTGACCTGTGGACCAGCGACGAACGACGTAGCGCGGGGGATTCGCCATCGAGCACCTTGGCGCCCACACCGGGGATCCGGTGCAGTGCCGGCAGGGTGAGCCGACGTATCAGACCGCCGAGCCGGCCGCCGGAAGTCATGCAGCGTCCGACGCCCAGTGCGAGTCGGATCATGGTTCGAGCGTGTGGTTTTCGTTCAGCCTCATAAGTGTCCAGCACCTCGGGCCCAAGTGTGCCGTCCAGTACGGCGGCCAGCTTCCACGCGAGGTTCATGGCGTCGCGCACGCCTGCGCCCATGCCCTGGCCGATGAACGGGGGAGTGAGGTGCGCGGCGTCGCCGAGCAGGAACACCCGGCCGCGGCGCCAGCGGTCCGCCAGTTGGGCGCGGAAGGTGTACTCGGTGACGCGGACCAGCGTGAGGGCTTCGGCGGAGATGGGACCGAGCCAGGGGCGCAACAGCGGGAGCAGGGCGGCGAGGGTGGCGTAGTCGCCGGCGGTCTCGGAGTCGAGCAGCTGAAACTCCCACCGGTAGCGCGTCTCGCCGATGCGCATGTAGGTGGCTGCTCGACGCTGATCGCACACCTGGTGGACGCCTTCCCACTGGCCCAGGTCGGCGTCGGTCGCGATGTCGACGACGAGCCATCGCTGCGCGAAGCCGAGATCGTGCATGGTGGAGCCGATGTGGCGGCGGGTGACGCTGTTGGCTCCGTCGCATCCGAGGACGTAGTCGGCCTCCACCACGTGTTCGGTGCCGTCGGTGCGATCGGCGTAGGTCACCCGGACCGGCCCGACGATCCCGCCACAGATGTCGGTGACCTCGACGTTGCCGCGCAGTTCAGCGCCTGGATGTCGAGCCAGGTTGGTCCGCAGCAGCTGCTCGAACTCGGGTTGGTCGAACATGTTGGCCTGAGGGAAGCCGTTGCGGCTCAACGCAGTGTCGCGGACGAACTCCGCGAGCACGGTCATGGCACTGTCCAGGAGCCGCAGGCCCAGAGCGGGGCGGGAGATCGCGGCGAACGACTCGGCGACGCCCAGGCGCGCGATGATGCGAAAGACTTCGTCGTCCAGGTGGACGGCGCGCGGCTGCGGGTACACCTGCGTCCAGCGGTCGAGGACGAGGCAGTCGACGCCGTACCGGGCCAGCAGGGCGGCCGCGGTGGTGCCGGTGGGGCCTGCGCCGATGACGACGACCGCAACGTGGCGGACGTTCACGCGTATCTGACCACCGCGCGCTGGGTGCCCAGGTCGATCACCCCGTCGTCGGTGCCGACGTGGGCTTCGACGACGTCACCGGGCTTGAGGTACTTGTCGTTCTTCGCCTGGGCTTTGAAGAAGGCTCTCCATTTCACCGCGGGAGGAAGGAGGGCGCCGATGATCTCGATGGGCTTGGGCGGTGCGCTGAGCGCTGTGCCGGCGGGCGTCCCGGTGAGCACCAGGTCACCGACGTCGAGCCGCTGGAAGCGCGTCAACTCTTGGAGGGCGCGCAGAGGCGGATAGATCATGTCCCCGCCGACCACCGAGTCCTGGCGGAGCTCGCCGTTGACCCGTAGCTGCAGGCGCAGGTCGCGAAAGCGCGTGAGCTCGTCGCGGTCGAGCAGTACCAGCGACGGTCCTACCGGGGTGAACGTGGGATACGACTTCGCTTCGTAGAACTGGGTTTTGGGCAGCTGGACGTCGCGGGCAGATACGTCGTTGGTGACCACGAGCCCCGCGATGTAGTCAGGGAGGTCCGCGTCACCGAGGGTGGTGCCGACGGGCAGCTCGCGGCCGACGACGAGGCCGATCTCGACTTCGTAGTCCATGAAGCGGACATGGCGGGGTTTGACGATGTCATCGGCGGGTCCGTTGATCGACCCCGAGGCCTTGCGGAAGAACGTCAGCGGCACGGTCTCCGGATTCATGCCCGAATCCTTGACGTGCGACGCGTAGTTGGTCATCTGGGCCACCACCCGGCACGGTGCGGTCACGGGTGAGACGAGGGTCAAGGTCTCCACCGGGACGCCGAGTGTGCCGCTGCTTGCGGTGTCGATGGCCGCGCGGTCGCCCAGCAGCTCTGCAGTGGTACTCGCCTCGGTGTCGATCCGTACTGCGCCGCTGTCGGTCTGGACGTACCAGGCGTCGGCGGTGCGCAGAATGGTGGTGGTCATGAGCTGGCTACTTTCATCAGGCCGCGCAGGCGGGTCAGGGTGAATTCGTTGTCGTCGTCGCGGATCGCGGTAAACATCGACCGCAGTTCCTCGATGGACTCCCGGCCGGGGGCGATCCCCAGGAAGTCGTTGGTCACCGGAGGGCCCCACTGCGCGAGTCCGGTCGCGGTGAACGCCGCCCACCCGGGTTCCAGGCTGTTGTCGAACATGTCCCCATCGGCGAAGTGCTCGACGAGGAAGCCGTCGGGATCGCGCCAGTAGTCGAAGATCTGGCTGCCCTGGATGTGGCGTCCGATGCCCCAGGATCGGCGGTATCCGCGTTCACGCAAATACTCGCCACCGGCCGCCATCGCGTCGAGGTCGCTGACCTGATAGGCCGAGTGCACGTAGCGATTCCGCGGTCCGAGTGCCATGGCAAGGGTGTGGTGGTCGGCGGGGGTGTCGCCGCGGTCGCAGCGGATGAAGCTCATCGCCGGGCCGAGGCTGCGCTGACCGGGGAAGTAGAGGAAGTCGCTGACGATCATCCCGAGGTGGTCCAGATACCAGTTGAGGGCCTGGGTGTACCTGGTGCTCTGCAGCACGACGTGGCCCAGTCGCTGAACGCGTGCGGGGATCCGTCGCGGTCGTTGAGGGGCATTGGCGCGCAGCAGATCGTGGCCGAGATTGAGAACCTGAGGTGGCTGAGTGGGAAGCCGGGGGAGGTCGTGGGTCCCGGCGACGACGCGCACGGGGATTCCGGACGGGTCGACAAGGTCCACCGACAATCCGCCGATGCTCTCGGGCAGCGGTCGCGTCGCGGCGCCGGTCGCCGCGGCCAGGCGGGCGACGTCACCGCTGTCCTGCGCGCGGAAGGCGACTCCGAGGAATCGGGAGCGCGTGCCCTGACGCACGATCACGCAGGGTGCGCCCGCGTCGGCTCCCCGCAACTGCAGCTCGTCATCGCTGCGCAGCGCTGTCGAGAATCCGAATGCCTGCGCGAATGCCTCGGCACGGCGCAGATCCGGCTTCTCGAACTCCAGCCAGGCGATGTCCTGCACCTTGATGACCGGATTCCGGGACCGCCCGGTGTGTTCACCCCGGCGGGATCCCTGCTCGCTGTGCAGGTTCGTGTGCGCGCCCGTCGCGTCGCCCATCAGCGCCTCCTAGCTACTGACGAAATCGTCACATATGCCGTTATGCTCAGTCAAGCAAGATGACGAAATCCTCAGAAATGAGTGGGTCGGCTAGAATCCGATGACCTTCGGGAAGGAGGCGGCGCCGATGGCTCAGCCGAACGAATCGCAGGACGGCCCGCCGAACCGGCTCGCGCGCCGCAAGCAGAAGACCCGCGCCGCGTTGATCGCGGCTGCGCAGTCCTTCATCGCGGCCGGCAAGCTCAACGTCCCGGTGCTGGAGATCACCCAGGCGGCCGACGTCGGAATGGGGTCGTTCTACAACCACTTCGACAGCAAGGAACAGCTTTTCGACGCGGCGCTCACCGAGGTGCTGGACATGCACGGCGCCATGCTGGACGAGCTCACGCAGTCCTTGGAGGACCCGGCCGAGACCTTTGCGCGCAGTTTCCGTCTGACGGGCCGCATGTTCCGCGAACGGCCGCAGGAAAGCCGGGTGTTGCTCTCGGGCGGGCTGGCTCTGTTGTCGTCCGATCGCGGCCTGGGGCCGCGGGCGCGCCGCGATATCGCCGCAGCCATCTCTGCGGGCAGGTTCCACGTGGACGACCTCAGCCTGGCGCTGGCCGTGGTCGCCGGGTCGCTCCTCGGTCTCGGACAGCTGCTCCACGACCAGCCGGATCGTGACGTCGCCGACGCGGCGGACAGGGTCACCGAGTACGTGCTGACGATCCTCGGCATGTCCACCGACGAGGCGCGCCGGATCTGCGCGCTGCCGCTCCCCGAGCTAGGCACGCCGGGATTCGCGGAGGACGTCGGCCGCTAGCCGGGCGAGCTCCGCGTCACCGCCCTCGGCGCCGTCTTCGTCGGACCGGCCGGAACGCCCCGGCCACCGAATCCTCCGGTGCGGTTCGCCGATGAGGCAGAATTGCGGCGGTGACGAACCCGCCGAACCGCCCCGGCCAGCCCGGCTGGCGCGGCCGGGGAGCGCCACCGCCTGATCCGGCGACCCGTCGACTCCCACGCCCCGGCGGGCCGGACTCCCCAACGGAGAAGATCCGCGCGCGTCCCGCGGACGCGGCGCCCACCGAACAGATCCGACGGCCTCCGCCCGCCGCCCGGCCCCCACACCCGCCTGCTGTCCCGCCTCGACCGCCGTCGCCGCCCCGGCCTGCTACGCCCTCTGGCGACCGGCCCAGGAGTCGTAGCGCCCTCAACCGGCAGGCAATCATTCTGCTGGCGGTCATCGCGGTGGCCGTCCTGGCGGGCGGCCTGGCCGGCGCGGAGCTCTACGCACGCCACCGTGCCGACGACATCCTCGTGGCCGTGGCGGAATGCGTCGTCGAGGACGGCGCGACCATCTCCTACGGGGTGAATCCACCGTTCCTGTGGCAGCACATGACCGGCCACTACACCAACATCTCGGTACGCACAGCCGGTGACCGTGTGCAGTCCGCGGACGGAATGACCGCGGACGTCACCCTCCGAGACATCCGGCTACAGGGATCGGGTGACTCGAAAGGGACCATCGGTTCACTCGACGCCACGCTGACCTGGTCGTCGGCCGGCATCAAGGACACCGTCGCCACCAACCTGCCGGGGGTCGGCAGTCTGGTCACCGGCGTCACGACCGACCCGTCCGCAGGCACGCTCGTCCTCGCTGCGGGCAGCGCCGGCGTCACCGCGCGACCCGTTGTCACCGACGGTGACCTCAACCTCGAGGTGCTCGATGTCACCGGACCGTTCCCCAAGGATGCCGTGCAGTCGGCCCTGAACGATCTGACCAAGAAACTGAACGACAACTATCCGCTCGGCATCCGGGCGGACAGTGTCGAGGTCACCGAAAGTGGAGTCGTCGGAACGTTTTCCAGTCGTGACGCGTCGATTCCGACCGAAGAGTCCAACGCCTGCTTCGCGCGGCTGTAGAAGCGCCGTCACCCCACCCCGCGGCCCGCGGCCAGTTCTTCCAGCAACGGCCGCGTCCGGTAGGCGACCACTTCGTGCATCGCGACCGACATCGTCGTGCGCTCCACCCCGGGGACCGCGAGGACGAGTCCGGCGACGCGGTACAGATCGTCGGCGTCGGTGGCCACCACGCCGATCAGCAGGTCGGCCGCGCCGGACAACCCGGTGACCTGCGTGACCTGCGTGACGGTCTCCAGCTCGGCGATCACGTCCTCGAGCCGGTGCTGATCGACGACCACGGTGATGAAGGCCTTCAGCGGGTAGCCCAGGTCGCGGGGCGACACGCACCGGTCGATCGGCGCGAGCACCTTCTCCTGGTCCCATCGGGCCAACCGCGCCTGCACGGTGTTTCGTGCCAGGTTCAGCATGGTCGCCAGCTGCACGCCGGTTGCCCGTGGCGCGTCACACAGCGCCAGGAGCAGTCGGGCGTCGGTTCGGTCCAACTTCGTCATGTCGCGCAGTATCCCACGTCACACTGCTCACAGAATGGGCAACATGCTCAAGCCATCAGCGCATGGTTGCTCACAATGCATGGCAATGACACCCTGGAGGGAGCAATACGCCCAGCAATCGCCAAGGTGGTGTACACAGTTGACGGATCTCGACACCCGACGGCCGGACCGGGACGCTTCGAAAGTCCGCTATCAACTCGGCGACCGCTTCCGCGCGGGCTCCGGTCCCGTGGTGCTGACCGGGGTGCAGGCCATCGCCCGCGCGCTGGTCGAACAACACGACCGCGACACTCGCGCCGGACTGCGGGTGGCGACGTTCGTGTCCGGATATCAGGGCAGCCCGCTCGGCGGCGTCGACCGGATGTTGACCGGCATGCCCGACGTGCTGCGCGCGCACGACATCACCTTCGTCCCTGGCCTGAACGAGGAACTGGCGGCGACGTCGGTGTGGGGCAGCCAGGCTCAACTGCCCGCAGACACTCTGACGCGTGACGGTGTCATCGGTGTCTGGTACGGCAAGGGGCCCGGGCTCGACCGTGCGACAGACGCCCTCCGGCACGCAAACATGTACGGCGCCAATCCGCGCGGAGGGATGCTGCTGCTGGTGGGCGACGACCCGGCGTCGAAGTCCTCCACCGTTCCCGCGGTGAGTGAGCGGTCCCTGGCAGCCCTCGGAATTCCGGTCCTCTTCCCGCGCAACGCCCGAGAAATCGTCACGATGGCCATGCACGGCGTGGCCCTGTCCCGGGCTTCGGGGTGCGTGGTGGCGCTCAAGATCGTCGCCGACGTCGCCGACGGCGCTTGGTCTGTCGACCCGCACGACGTCGACGTCGACATCGTTGTCCCTGAAGTCTGCTGGGACGGTGCGCCTTTCGTCTACCGGCAGCGTCCGATGGCAGCTCCTGCGGCCAGTCTGGACGCCGAGGCGGACCTGTACGGCCCTCGTGCCGAGGTGGTCCGTGCGTACGGCGCGGCCAACCACCTTGACGTCATCGAGATCGACCCGCCGCAGGCCACCGTCGGGATCGCCGCCACCGGAACGACATTCGACTCGGTGCGGCAGGCGCTGGCCGACCTCGGCGCCGATGACGTCGCCCTGCACCAGGCAGGTGTCCGGCTGCTGAGGATCGGCATGCCCAGCCCGTTGGGCTCCGATACCGTCACGACCTTTGCCACGGGCCTCGACGAGATCCTGGTGGTCGAAGACAAGACCGCCTTCATCGAGACGCAGATCCGCGAGATCCTCTACGGCCGAGCGGGTGCGCCGCGGATCATCGGTAAGAAGGACGCCGCGGGGCGGCTGCTGATCCCCGCCGGCGGCGAACTGACGGCGGGCCGGCTGCTCGCACCGCTGCGCCGCGCGCTGCAGGGCCGCCTCGAGCTCAGGAAGCCCCCGCCGCCGCCGCTGTCGTTGGAAGTGCTTCCCGCCCAACGTGCCGCCTACTTCTGCAGCGGCTGCCCGCACAATCGCTCGACGGCGGTGCCGGAAGGATCTCTGGCGGCCGGTGGCATCGGCTGCCACACCATGGTGACGATGTCGGACCGCGCAGACAGTGCCGTCACCGGATTGACCCAGATGGGCGGTGAAGGCAGCCAGTGGATCGGCCAGGCGCCGTTCACCGAGGTGCCCCATCTGTTCCAGAACATCGGTGACGGAACGTTCTTCCATTCCGGACAACTCGCCGTACAGGCCTGCGTCGCCGCCGGGGTGAACATCACCTACAAGGTGCTGTGGAATGAGGTCGTCGCCATGACCGGCGCCCAGCATGCCGAGGGTGCGGTGAGTGTTGCTCAGCTGACGCACAAGCTGACCGCCGAGGGTGTCGCGCAGATCATCATCTGTGCTGATGAACCCAAGCGGCACAACAGGCGTGCGCTTGCCAAGGGCACGCTGGTCTGGCACCGCGATCGTCTCGACGAAGCCCAGAAGCGCCTGCGGGAGGTCCCCGGCGTCACCGTCCTGATCTACGACCAGCACTGCGCGGCCGATGCGCGTCGGCAACGCAAGCGCGGCACCCTGCCCGCCCGCAGCACCCGGGTTCTGATCAACGAAGCAGTCTGCGAAGGCTGTGGGGACTGCGGCGTCAAGTCGAATTGCCTGTCGGTGCAGCCGGTGGACACCGAGTTCGGCCGCAAGACCCGGATCGACCAGACCTCGTGCAATACCGATTACAGCTGCCTCGACGGGGACTGCCCGTCGTTCGTCACCGTCGAGGTGCGGCCGGAGAAGAAGCGCCGACGTCGCGCCGTCCCGACACCGCCGGCGGTGCCCGATGTCGACGCCGAGGCCGTGACAGCCACGCACAACGTGTTTTTCGCCGGGATCGGCGGTACCGGCATCGTCACCGTGAACCAGGTGCTGGCGACCGCCGCGCTGAGGGCGGGCTACGACGTCGAGAGCCTGGATCAGATCGGGCTGAGCCAGAAGGCGGGTCCTGTCGTCTCCCACTTGCGGTTCTCCGCCGGCAGGCTGGATCCCTCCAACCGGCTGACCCCCGGCACCGCGGACTGCATCGTGGCCTTCGACCTGCTCGCTGCCGCGGATGCAAAGAACCTCGGCTACGGCGACGCGAGCACAACGGTCTCCGTCGCGTCCACGAGCAAGACCCCCACCGGCGCCATGGTGTACGACAAGACCATCAGCTACCCGGAGACGCCGTACCTGCTCCAGCGCCTCGGGCAGGTGTCGCGCAGCGTGCACTCATTCGACGCGCTGGCAGCGGCCCAGACGTTCTTCGGAGACACCGCCGCCGCGAACTTCCTGTTGATCGGTGCGGCGTATCAGACGGGCGCACTGGGTATTCCGGCGGCGGCGATCGAAGAGGCCATCGGGATCAACGGGGTCGCCGTCGATACCAACGTCGCCGCGTTCCGCTGGGGGCGCGTCGCGATCGCGGACCCGGCGCACTTCCATGACCACGCCTTCCCGGCGGTTGAGGGCCGGACCGCGCCGCCGCCCGCACGCGTCCTTGAGGGCGCGACGTTCTCGGGCCACGTCGGCGACCTGATCACACGACGGACGGCCGACCTCATCGCATTCCAGAATGAGAAGGTGGCCCGCAGCTATGTGACTCTGCTGCAGGCAATCTGGGATGCCGAGCGCGCACTCGGCGACCGCACCGAGTTCAGTGAGGCGGTGGCGAAGGGCCTCTTCAAGTTCACCGCGTACAAGGACGAGTACGAGGTGGCGCGACTGCTTACCGATCCGCGGTTCCTTGCCGCCGTGAGCTCCGAGATCCCGGAAGGGGAGAAGCTGACCTACAAGCTTCATCCGCCGACGCTGAGGGCCTTGGGGCGTACGAAGAAGATCGGTCTCGGTCCGAGGAGTCACGTGGCCCTTCGCGTCCTGGCCAAGGGGAAGCGGCTGCGGGGAACCAGATTCGATCCATTCGGCTATGCCCACGTCCGCAGGATCGAACGGCAGATCCTCGCCGAGTACACCGACATCGTGACCACGCTTGCTGCGGAGCTCGATCCGGACAACTACGACCGCGCCGTCGCCATCGCAGGGTTGCCGGACATGGTGCGTGGCTACGAGAACATCAAACTGGCCAGTGTCGAGGAATACCGCGGGCGACTGCGCGATCTGGGGGTCTAAACCCGCTGCTGCACGTGTTTGGTGATCCACTGCGCGGCAAGCTTGACCAGCCCCGACTGCGGATAGCGGACGTGGGCATCGAAATCGTCACCGCGCGAACAGATCGGATCCCCTGTGTTGCACAGGTCTGCGGTGCGTGACCCGAAGTCGGGGCTCAGCAGTGTCAGCGGCTTGCCGATCCGTGCCGACGGATTTCCGAAGACGGCGACGGCGGCGACGCGCGGCACGACTGCCAGCGGAAGTGGCGCGGTGTAGCCGAATCCCGGGATCGGTGCGGTGGTGACGACGTCGATGACCGCGGCACCTTGCGAGTAGCCGCCCAACACGATCTTGCTGTCCGGGCACGTCGCGGCGATGTTCTGGATCCGCCTGCTGGCGTCGTTGGCTCCGGCGGCCACCTGGGTGAAGTCCCACGTTGCCGGATACTTCACCGCGTACGTGCCGATCGACTTGCCTTTGACCATCGGACGCAGCGTGTCCACCAGGGACTTGCCCACGACGCCGAGGCCGGCAGGCTCGTCGGTGCCGCGTGCGAAGACGACCTCGATGTCATGGCAGTCCGGTGCGGCGGCCGCCGGCGCAGCCACGGGCAGACCCGCAACCGTCAGTGCGGCAACAGCATAGGAAGCGGCGATTGCCGTCCGGAGCATGCGCACACGGGTGATGCCGACAGCCACGGGCCTCTCCTCGACCTGACGCGGTGAACGAGCGATGTCGACCACTGTGTACCCACCAGTCACATTTTTCACTCCGGTAACAGTCTCACCAGGGTAGCGCGGCGAGGCCTGCTGTCGCATGACACCGCGTTGAGCAGGGCAGATGGTGCCGCGATCAATCGTGCTGCGGTGAAGGACGGAGCAGAGAGAAGAACTCGAAGGACGGGTCGTCGGCGGCCATGCTGCCGGCGGGGGTGTCCCGGGTGACGGGATGGCGGAGATCCCTTATCGACGGGTCGTGCACCTGTGCCCAGTCGGTCACGATGGCGCGCTCGGCGATCCGCCACGTCGCGTCGCGCTTCTCGTACCTGTCCAGGTAGCGCCCACCCACGACGACGTCGACGTCGTGGTCGCCGGCCATGAAGGTGTGCGTGGCGATCGTGTAGATCTCGCCTTCGGCGACGTCGCCGTCGACCGCGAAGTTGGCGGTGGTGACGTGGTGCTGCATCGATCGCAGGTAGGGGCGCGCCGCCACCATCTGATCGATGAAGTCGCCCACCGGACCGGAGGAGAAGCTCCCGTGGGCATCGGCGGCATCGGGATGATAGAGACCGCGCAGCGCGGCGAAGTCGCCCCGGTCGACGGCGCGGCAGTATCGGTGCGCGAGCTTGCGGAGCTGATGTTCGTCGATCATCTCCTGCACCAGTGCGTCGGTGTGCGTCATCTCGATCGGCCTTTCTCTGCGCTCAGTCCTGCACAGCCTTGGCGATGGTTGCGTAGCTGGTCAACGCCGTCGCGTCGGCACGTCCATCGGCCAGTTCGCGGGTCCACGCGTGCACCACCCGGATCAGCGTCCAGGCCCGCGCACGGTCCTCGTCGAGGCCGGCGGCGTCGACGAGCGTGTAGAAGCGGCGGCGGACGCCATCTCGGATGCCACTGCGGACAGTCCCGTCGAGGTCGTCCCAGCGGTGCCACAACATCGGCGCCAACTCGTAGTGCGGATCCCCGTTCATCGGGTGCGGAGAGATCGCCAGCCAGGGACTGCGATCGGCGGCGAGCACAGTGCCGTAATGGAGGTTGCCGTGCAGCACGACGTCGGAGGCTGCGTCGGTCGTCAGGTCGCGGCTGAGCGCCGCCACCTGTTCCACGAGCCGGTGAGGAATCGCCGCGCCCCGGGGCAGCTCCCCGAGCGTGTCCGCCCACTGCGTCACATACGAACTGACGGAACGTAACTGAGGCATCGGCGAGACGTGCAGGCGGCGGTAGAGCCCGCTCACGATCGCACACGCCTCGGTGTCGGACACGCTCGCCAGGCTGTGTGAATGTGCCCGCTCCACGAGCACGGCGTGCTGTGGCGGGTCGGCGCGCAGCAACCGCACCGCCCCGTCGCCACCCCAGCGCCGCAGCACGAGATGTTCGTGTTCGGAGCCGTGGCCGTCGCGACCGATCTTGAGAACCGCCGCGGCGCCCCCGGAGGTGAGCACGGGTACCACCAGTGACCCGGCGGTCTCCCGGGTCGGTCCGTCGATGCGAAGGTCCCACTGCTCGAGGTGGAGCTGCACGGCGCGTGCGACGTCGCGATGACCTTCGGTCATGAAATACGTTTCAGGATGACCTAATTCGCAGCCGGTGTCTGCTTTGCCTGCTGTTCGGCGGCATGGTCTTCGATGGCCTTGCCGATCGCGTGGGCCGCCTGGTCGACGAACGAGCGACCGCTGCCGGTGACCCAGTCCCGCGAGGCGACCGGACCGGTGAGCTGGCCGGTGAAGTGGGGTATCACGTACTGCGCGAACAGCTCGTAGCTGTGCAGCTTCGCCGCCGGGTCGGCCCAGTCGTGGTCGAACAACAGGAACGCGCCGAAGCCACCGTTGCTCGCCTCGACCAACTCCTCGATCTTGGCGATCGCGTCGGCTGGGGTGCCGATCACGGCGAACCCGGACTCGCGGTTGTTGGCGATGATCTCCGCCGCCGTGTCGCCCTGTACCGGACCGGCGGGCAGGATGTGGGCGAAGTACCGCGAGAACTCCGCAATCCCGTACTCGACGTCGCGCTCCGCCTGTTCGCGCGTGTCGGCGAGGTGCATCGGACCCACCAGCCGCCACTTCGACCGGTCCGCGATGTGGCCGTTCTCCAGGGCGACTTCTTCCCAGGTGTTCCAGTGCTGGGCCAGCAGATCCATCCCCTGCTTGGCGGTGGCGGCAATCGACAGCATGCCGATGCCGTGCCGGCCGGCACCCCGCGGCCCGGTGGGCGAGAACGACGCCGCGACCGCGACGTCGAAGCACGGGTCGCTGTACGGCTTCAGCTGAAGTCGTGCGTCCTGCAGGGTGAAGCCGTCCGTGCGCATCGTGACGGTCTCTCCCCGGAGCAGGCGCATGATCGCGTCGAGGCTCTGCTCCATGCGCGGCCGTTGTTCGTCGGCGGGGATCCCGAGCATGTGAGCGTCCGAGGTGAGCTGACCCGGACCGCAGCCGAGCATCACGCGGCCTCTGGTCAGGTGGTCGAGCAGAACCATGCGATCGGCCAGCATCAACGGGTTGTGGTACGGCAACGAGCTGACGCCCGTGCCGAGCTTGATGTGCTTGGTGCGTTCGGCTGCGACACCGAGGAAAACCTCGGGGGACGCGATGATCTCGAAACCCGCCGAGTGGTGCTCGCCGACCCACGCCTCCTGGAAACCGAGTCGGTCCATCGCCACGATCAGGTCGAGGTCCCGCTCCAGGGCCAGGGTGGGGTTCTGTCCGACGGGATGAAACGGGGCCATGAAGTTTCCGAAGCGCATCTACACATTCTGGACCGAAGAGGCGGCCCGGCGTGGCGAGATGGGCACCGGCAGGCATCGATCGACCACAACCGGGTATCTGTGACACGGCCATCGGGCCTATGGGGGATCGACAGGGGGCGAACACATGTCTTCGGACACGATCGACACGGCCGGGACGCAGACAAAGCTGGCGCGCAAGATCACCGGCCCGTTGCTGTTCCTGTTCATTCTCGGCGACGTACTCGGCGCCGGCATCTACGCGCTGATGGGGGAGCTGTCCGCGCAGGTCGGTGGGGTGCTGTGGGCTCCGCTGGCGGTGGCACTGCTGCTGGCGCTACTTACCGCCGGGTCCTACGCCGAACTCGTGACCAAGTATCCGCGCGCCGGCGGCGCGGCGGTGTTCGCCGAGCGGGCCTTCGGGAAACCGATCGTCTCGTTCCTGGTGGGATTCAGCATGCTCGCTGCCGGTGTGACGAGCGCAGCCGGTCTGGCGCTCGCGTTCGGCGGCGACTACCTCGCGACGTTCATCGACGTCCCCGCGGTCCTCGCGGCGGTGGTGTTCCTCCTTCTGGTGGCGTGCCTGAACGCCCGCGGGATCAGCGAATCGCTCAAGAGCAATGTCGTGATGACGGTCATCGAACTCTCGGGTCTGGTTCTCGTCATCGCCGTCGTGGCGCTGATGGTCGGCGGCGGGAACGGTGACGTCGGGCGCGCCGGCGAGTTCCCCGACGCAACCTCGCCGGGACTGGCCATCCTCGGTGGCGCGATTCTCGCGTACTACTCCTTCGTCGGTTTCGAGACGTCGGCCAATGTCATCGAGGAGGTCAAGGATCCGAGCCGGGTGTATCCGCGGGCGCTGTTCGGTGCGCTGATCACCGCGGGACTGGTGTACGTCCTGGTCGGTCTGGCAAGCGCGATCGCGCTTCCGTCCGAGGAGCTTTCGCAGTCCACCGGCCCGCTCCTGGATGTCGTGAAAGCCTCAGGCGCAGGAGTTCCGGAGTGGCTGTTCAGCCTGATCGCGCTGGTGGCCGTCGCGAACGGCGCCCTGCTGACGATGATCATGTCCAGCCGCCTGGCCTTCGGGATGGCCGAACAAGGGCTGCTGCCAAGTGCTCTCGCGCGGGTGCTGCCCAACCGCCGCACCCCCTGGGTCGCGATCGTCGCCACGACGGTGGTCGCGATGCTGCTCACGCTGATCGGAGATCTGTCGACTCTCGCCGAGACCGTGGTGCTGCTTCTACTGGTCGTGTTCCTCTCGGCCAACGTCTCGGTACTGGTCCTGCGGCGCGACCGTGTCGCCCACGATCACTTCCGCGTCTGGACCTTCGTGCCGGTTCTCGGCATCGGATCATGTGTGCTGCTGCTGACGCAGCAGAGCGCGACGGTGTGGCTGCTGGCTGCGGCGCTGCTCGCGGCGGGCGTCGCGCTGTACTTCGTGGCGAGAAAATTCGCCGGCCGACCGGAGCAGGACGCGACCGAGACTGCGAGGCCCGACCGGCCCTAGGAGGGCGGGTGCCGCGGACGCGGCGTGAGCCTGGCGACAACCTGTGTGAACAGGTTTGCGATTCGGCGGTGAGTGGAATAATGCGGCAATGCCGCAGTCCGACCCGTCCCCCGGACCCGAGCTGGACGAACTCCTGCGGTCGAGAGGCGACCTGAACGTCGGTAGCTTCCGGTTCTGGTTCGTCGGGCAGCGATGGGAATGGTCGGACGAGGTCGCGCGCATGCACGGTTATGAACCCGGCACGGTGACGCCCACCACCGAGTTGCTGCTCGCCCACAAACACCCCGACGACAGGCGACACGTGCAGGAATTGTTGGACCAGGCGCTGCATTCGGGCAGGCCGTTTTCCAGCAGGCACCGCTTTCTCGACAGGCAGGACCGCGAACACACCGTCCTCGTGCTGGCCGACAGGATGCTCGCCGACGACGGCGCCGTGGTGGGTACGGAGGGCTACTACGTAGACCTGACCCACACGCTCGATGATGCGCGCCGTGATGCCCTCAGCAGCTCGCTGCCCGATCTGTTCGCCGCGCGCGCCGCGATCGAACAGGCCAAAGGGGCGCTGATGCTGGTCTACGGAGTGGGCGACGATCAGGCCTTCGAGCTGCTGCAGTGGCGATCGCAGGAGACCAACACCAAGCTGCGCACGCTGGCCGCCCAGGTGGTTGCGGCGTTCCCCACGCTGCAGATACGCCAGGATGACCTGCGGCGCCAATTCGATCACCTTCTGTTGACCGTGCACCGGCGCACCGAGTGAGGGGCGACGGGACGCGTGGGACTTCTCGACATCGTGCGCGACGTTCGCGACGTCGCGGTCGTGCTGCGGGCCGAAGGCGACGTGGACTCGAGCACCGCCGACGCCCTGATGACCGCATTGGACGCCGCTGTGGTTGAGGCGCAAGCGCATCCAGCCAGAGTGCTGATCGTCGAGCTGGACGGTGTCACCTACTTCGGCAGTGCCGGGCTGAACGCGTTGATCGGCTGCGCCGAACGCGGCAGCGCACATGGCGTCGCGGTGCGTCTGGTGGCCACCAACCCGGAGGTGACGCGTCCGATCGAAGTCACCAGACTCGACTCGGTGCTGCCGCCCCACCGCAGCGTGGCCGATGCTCTGTCCTCGGCAGACGGGCCGCAATGACGGGAACGAGCACCGAAGGCGGTTCCTCCGCCCAGGTTTTCGCGGCCGGCGGCGACGTCGGCCGCGACCACGCGCGCGTGGACTGGGCATCGACACCGCTCGGCCCGCCGGAAGGCTGGCCGCAGAGCCTGCAGACCGCGGTGAGCATCCTGCTGTCCTCGCGGTTCCCCATGTGGATGGCCTGGGGGCCGGACCTGACCTTCTTCTGCAACGACGCCTACCGCCGCGACACGCTGGGCCGCAAGTACCCGTGGGCGCTCGGACGTTCGGCACGCGAAGTGTGGGCGGAGGTCTGGGCAGCCGCCGGCCCGCGAATCGAACAGGTGCTCTCGACCGGCGAGGCGACCTGGGACGCCGCGCTTCTGTTGTTCCTGGAACGTTCGGGCTACCCCGAGGAGACCTACCACACCTTTTCCTACAGCCCGCTGTGCGACGACGACGGGCAGGTCGTCGGGATGTTGTGCGTGGTCAACGAGGACACCATGCAGGTGATCAGCGAGCGGCGGATGGCCACGCTGCGAGACCTGGGCTTCGACCCCAACGTGCTGAGCACCGAGTCGGAGATCCTGGCGTTCACCGCGTCTCAGCTCGCCCAGAATCTGAGCGACCTGCCGTTCACGCTGACGTATCTGTTCGACGACGACGGCGCTGCCCACCTGGCGGCAACCAGCGGTCTGCCTGCAGGCCACCTTGCGGCTCCGGCGACGCTGGCCCCCGACGCCGCGAGCCCGTGGCCGGTCGCAGAGCCGGCCCGCGGCGAGTCGGTACTGGTCGACCTCGACGGTGACGCGTATGCGGGCCTGCCGACCGGTAACTGGCAACAACCGCCGGTGCAGGCACTGGTCGTGCCGCTGTCTCCCCAGGGTGGTCCGCCGAGCGGCTTCATGGTCGCCGGGCTCAACCGGTACCGACCCCTCGACGAGGGGTATCGGGGCTTCGTCACCCTCGTCGCGGGACACATCGCGGCGGGCATCGGCCTGGCGCGCAGCTACCGCGCACAACAACGGCGCGCCGACGAACTGGCCGAACTCGATCGGGCCAAGACAACCTTCTTCTCCAACATCAGCCACGAGTTCCGCACCCCGCTGACATTGATCCTCGATCCGGTGTCCGAGTTGCGGCGCGCCGAAGGTGTCGACGACGCCATGCGCAACGAGCTGGACATGGTGTGGCGTAACGGATTACGGCTCACCAAGTTGGTCAACGCGCTGCTCGACTTCTCCCGCATCGAGGCGGGTCGCACGCAGGCCAACTATCGGGAGGTAGATCTCGGCACCTTCACCGCAGATCTCGCCAGCGTCTTTCGCTCGGCCATCGAACGCGCGGGGCTCACCCTCGAAGTGAACTGCGAGCCGATCGGCGATCCCGTCTACATCGACCTCGACATGTGGGAGAAGGTCATCTTCAACCTGCTGTCGAACGCGCTGAAGTTCACGTTCGAGGGCGTGGTGTCCGTGCGGGCCTATCGCGAGGCGGCGGAGGCGGTGGTGACGGTGTCGGACACCGGAACCGGCGTGCCTGCCGCCGAGATGCCGCGGCTGTTCGAGCGGTTCCACCGCATCGAGAACGCGCGCGCACGCTCGAACGAGGGCAGCGGCATCGGACTGGCGCTGGTGAAGGAACTCATCCAGCTTCACGGCGGCACCATCGACGCCGACAGCGTGGAGGGGCGGGGGACCACCTTCACGATCCGGCTGCCCATCGGGACAGCGCACCTACCCGATGAGGTGGCCGCCCCCGCAGAAGGCGTTCGCCGGGTCGGTGTGGGCGCAGTTGCCTACGTCGAGGAGGCGCTGCGCTGGCTGCCGGCCGGCCGGGACGGCTCTGAGCTGTCAGAGCGCGAGAAAGGCTATCCATCAGAGCTTTCGGCCGATCAGCCGCCGTTCTCAGGAGCCCTCGGCACCCTGCGGGTGCTCGTCGCCGACGACAACGCCGATATGCGCGACTATCTGACCCGGCTGTTGCGGGCCGACGGCTACCAGGTCGATGCCGTCGCCGACGGCTACGAGGCGCTCGAAGCCGTCCGGGCCGACATTCCGGACATCGTGGTGAGCGACGTGATGATGCCGCGACTCGACGGTCTCGGACTGGTTGCGGCGCTTCGGGCCGACCGGCGCACCGCAGCGGTACCTGTGCTGCTGTTGTCCGCGCGTGCCGGTCAGGAGGAGTCGATCAGCGGGCTGCGGGCCGGGGCCGACGACTACCTCGTCAAACCCTTCGCCGCCGCCGAACTCCTTGCCCGGGTTCGCGCCAACGTCGAGCTCGCACGACTGCGCGACTATCACGCGCGGTGGCGGACGGCCGTCGTCGATTCCCTGCAGGAAGCCTTCTTCATCTGCGACGAGCACGGCAACGTGATCGAGATCAACGGGGCATTCACCGACATCCTGGGATACGACACCGACGGCCTGCCTTACGGTGTCGCGCATCCCTGGTGGCCTTCGCTCGACAGTGACCCCGATGCTCACCGGATGGTCACCGAGGCGTCTACCCAGGTGCTCGAGCAGCAGCACGGAGTGCTGACCGCAGTTCCGCTGACGCATCGGGACGGGCATCGACTCTGGGTCACGGCGACGTTCACCCATGCCGAGGATCCGGACACCGGTCGTCGGATCGTCGTCGGCACGATGCGCGACGTCACTGCCGAGCACTACATCGTCCAGCGCGAATCAGCGCTGGCATCGCTCAATGAGCAACTGGTACAAGCCGATACAGTGGACGACGCGGTTGCGGCCGCAGCCAAGGCCTTCCAGGCGGTATGGGGCGCGCGGCGGGTGCTGGCGGTCACCCTGCCCTCCGGACCGCCCGACGAGGACGCCGATGACGCGACCATGACGGGTGTGACCGCGATGGTCTGCGTTGGTGAACCGACGCGATGGGACGAGCTGTCGTCGGGCACCCGTCAGGCGATCGTCCGCCTGCGCGATGACGATCTGCTCGACCCCGAGACGTCTGAGCCCGGAGCTGCGGGGGTGGCGCTGCAGCACCCGCTGGGTGTTCTGGTGATCTACCTCGAGCTGTTCGAACAGCGCCGGTTCTCTGCGGAGGACGAGACACTCCTGACCGTGCTCGCCGGACGTCTCGGTCAAGGCCTGCAACGGGTTCACCAGATCGATCAGCAGCGAGAAACGGCGCTGGCGCTCCAGCACGCGATCCTTGGCCCGGCCGTCTCCCGCGGGTTTGCCGTGCGATATCAGCCGGCGACGGTCCCGCTTCAGGTCGGCGGGGACTGGTATGACGTCGTCGACCTCGACGATGGTCGCATAGGGCTCATCGTGGGCGACTGCGTCGGCCACGGGCTGAAAGCCGCCACCGTCATGGGCCAGCTGCGCAGCGCCTGCCGTGCGCTTCTCCTGGAGCATCCCAGTCCGGCCGCCGCGTTGTCAGGGCTGGACCGGTTTGCCGCCCGCCTGCCCGGCGCCAGGTGCACCACCGCCTTCTGCGCGGTGCTCACCCCCGAGACCGGCGAGCTGGTGTACTCCTGCGCCGGACACCCCCCGCCGATCCTGGTGCAGGCAGACCACTCGACGCGGTTGCTCGAAGGCGCGCGCGCGACCCCCCTCGGGCTGAGGCAACCCCCGCACCGCACAGAGGCGCACGCGACCATGCCGCCGAGGTCGACCCTGCTGCTCTACACCGACGGGCTGGTGGAACGCCGCCGCGAGTCCATCGACGACGGCATCGCGCGCGCCACCGACGTCGTTGCGGACAACCGGGCCACCGCGCTGGACGAGCTGGCGAACACGATCATGTCTCGGCTGGCGCCGTCCGACGGCTATCACGACGATGTGGCTCTACTGCTGTACCGGCAGCCTGCGCCGCTGGAGCTGGAGTTCGCCGCCGACGTCGACGAGCTGGCCGGGAGCCGCACGGCACTGCGCGGCTGGTTGGACAGCGCTGGGGTGAGCTCCGAGCAGAGCCTCGACGTGCTGATCGCAGTGGGTGAGGCACTGTCCAACGCCATCGAGCACGGGCACCGGGACCACCCGGCCGGGCGGGTCCGTCTCCGCGCGATCGCGCTGCCTGACCGTCTGCACGTGACCATCGTCGACACCGGTACCTGGAAAACGCCCGCGGACATTCCCGAGCTGCATCGTGGACGGGGTATCGCGCTCATGCGGGCGCTCATGCAAGATGTCACCATCGATTCGCAAAACACCGGCACCACCGTGCACATGCACGCAAGGATTGCCTGATGGCCACACCGCTGCGCCTCCGTACCGACCGTCAGGACGACGGTTCTCTGGTGCTGTTCGCCGCCGGAGAGCTGGACCTGAGCAACATCGGCACGTTCTCCGACGCGATCGCCCACGCGATCACCGCGAACCCCGACGGAACCGTGCTACGGGTCGACCTCAGCGAGGTCGAATATCTGGACAGCGGCGCCATCAACGTGCTCTTCGATCACGCGGAGTCGATCGACGTGGTGGTCAACCCGATCCTGCTACCGGTGCTGACCGTCAGCGGGCTCACCGATGTGGCCACCGTCCGGCCGGCGTCGCCGGGATAGTCGGCCGCACTACGCGTTCCGCTCGCTTGTGTCGGATTGCTCGCTCCGCTCGCTTGTGTCTGATTGCTCGCTCCGCTCGCGGCGGGCCCTGGCACGGCGTTTCCCCTCGTGCATCGCCGCCACCCGAGCCACCGGGATCGTGCGGCCGTGGTGGATCAGATCGGCGGGCAGCCGCTGCGGCGCCGGCATCTCCGTCGTCCACGGGTCGGGATCGGTCAGCGCATCGAGCGCGGTGTGCACGGTGAAGTCAGAGGGGTGCACCCGATCCAAATCCGACCACGCCACCGGGAAGGACACCGGCGTGCCGGGCCGCAAGCGCGGGCTGTAGGCCGCTGCCACGGTGGCACCGCCCGCGCGGGTGGCGTCGACGAACACCTTGCCGGCGCGGTCTTCGACGATGAATGCCGTTGTGGCCACGGACCGATCGAGAGCTTCGGTGCGCGCGGCCAGCGCCCGGGTGGCAGCTGCCACGTCGTCCACGGGTGCCGTGTCGTCGATGGGGACGAAGATGTGGATCCCGCGCGACCCGCTGGTCTTCACGGCGCCGGCCAACCCGCAGGCCTGGAGAGCCTGGCGCACCATGTGCGCGACGGCGACCACGGCGGCGAAATCGTCACCGGAGGGCGGGTCCAGATCGAGGATCAGGTGCGTCGGGCGGTAGATGTCGTCGGCCAGGCCGAGCGCCGGGTGGTATTCGACGGCGCGCTGATTGGCCAGCCACAGCAGCGTGCGGCGGTCGTCGCAGAGTGCGTAATGGATCTCGCGGTGGGACGCCTCCGCCCAGATCGGCACTGTGCGTACCCACTCGGGGGTGTATTTCGGCACGTTCTTCTGCATGAACGGAGCCCGGCCGCGCAGCGCCCGCAACGCGGTCAGCGGCCGGCCGGCAAGCACCGGCAGCATGCGGTCGGCGACGGCGTCGAGATAGTCGACGAGGTCGCGTTTGGTGGCGCCCGCATCGTCGGTCAGGTGCTGGTCGAGGTTGGTCAGCTCGACACCGGCGCGCTGCTCTCCGGGGCTCATCCGTCCAGCCTACGGGTGCAGGCCCTACGACAAATGTGCTCCGGCAACCGAAGTCAGGATTTCGCCGCGGGTGCAGTGATCGCCGCATAACGTTGAGATCCCTATGGACCGGAGCCCATCGGGTGAGCCCGGCGACTCGCCGACCGCGGTCGCCGCAACGCCACCGTCTGCCGCGACCGCGGAGCCGCCGGCGGCAGTGCAGGTGGACGACCAGGAGAAGCCCGGCCGTGAATTGCGCGGTTGGACGCACCGTCTGGTCGCCTGCGCGGCCTTCGGCGTGGCGATTCTGACCATCTGGCAGGTGTTTCGGCCGCTGCCGCAGGGCAGCCAGTACTACCTCATCGTGTTCCTGGCCGGCTCGCTGCCGCTGGTTTACCTGGTCTACCGGTCCGGTATGGGCAGACTCGACCCGGACGATCACCCGGGACCGCTCGACTGGATATTGGCCGCCGCGACGCTGGTGGTATGCCTGTATCCCGTACTGCCGCTGAGCATCGGCTCCGGCGGAGGTGGCTACAACGCCTTCTTGGACCGCCAGGGCTTGCTCGAGCCCACGGACGTGGTGATGGGCACGCTGCTGCTGGTGCTCATCCTTGAGGCGTGCCGGCGTACGACCGGCTGGGCCCTGCCGATCGTCTGCGCAGTCTTTCTGGCCTACGGCTACTACGGCGGCCTGTTGCCGCAAGGCTGGGCGATCGCGCACGCCGGTCTCGATTTCGACCAGATCATCGACGCGCTCTACAACTCGGGCAGTGGATTCTTCGGAACCCCACTGGATGTCGCGGCGACCTACATCGTGCTGTTCACCATCTACGGCGCGGTGCTCGAACTCTCCGGTGGTGCCCGGTTCTTCGTCGAGCTGTCGGTGGCATCCTTCCGTCGATCACGCAGCGCCGCGGGCCGCACCGCCGTGGCGTCCGGCTTCCTGCTCGGGACCGTGTCCGGTTCGGGCACGGCGACGGCTGTCAGCGTCGGCGCGGTCACCTGGCCGATCATGCGGCGGGCGGGCTACACACCGGAGCGGGCGGGCGGTGTGCTCGCAGCAGCCGGCGTCGGCGCACTGCTGTCACCGCCGACTCTGGGCGCTGCGGCGTTCATCGTGGCCGAATACCTCGAGGTGTCCTACCTGACGGTGCTGGGCTGGGCGATGATTCCCACTGTCCTGTACTACCTGGGCATTCTGCTCGCCGTCGAGATCGACGCGCGCCGCTTCGGGATGAAGGCAGCGCACCTGGACACCCAGTCGCCGTGGAAGTTGCTCGCCCGCTTCGGATATCACTTCTCGTCGCTGATCGCGATCGTCGTGCTGCTGGCCGTCGGGATGTCGGCGACCAGAGCTGTGGTGTACGCGACCGCGCTCGCGTTCGTCCTGTCGTTCCTTGACCGACGCGGGCGACTGACTCCGCGCCGGTTGTTCGACGCGCTCAGCGGCGGTGTGCGCGGAGTGCTCCCCGTCGTCGCGGTGTGTGCCGCCGCCGGCGTGATCACCGCGATGACCACCAAAACCGGTCTGGGCGCCCAGTTTTCGTCGGTGCTGGTGGGCGGGGTGGACGCACTCACCGACAATCGCACCCTCATGCTGGCGTTGACGGCGGTCTTCGCCGCCGTGGCGCTGGCGTTGCTCGGCCTGGCGATACCGGTGACCGCGTCGTTCGTCATCGGCTGGGTCATCATCGGACCGGCACTGCTGGCGCTCGATGTGCCCGCACCGGCAGCGGCGATGTTCGTCTTCTACTACTCGGTGCTGTCGGAGGTCACGCCGCCGACGGCGCTGGCGGCCGTCGGCGCCTCCGCCGTGACCGGCGGGCGGGCCATCCCGACGATGTGGCAGACCTTGCGCTACGCGGCGCCGGCGTTCCTGGTGCCCATCGCCTTCGTTGTGACCGGTCCCGGAGAGTATCTGCTCGCCCGCGGGCCGGTGCTGGGCGTCATCTGGGCGTCCGCGGTGGCGTGCGTCGGTATCGTCGCGCTCTCGTTCGCGGCCGGCGGCTGGGCGCTCGGCGTCGGGGCGATGGGCCGCATCGCCCGAGTTCTCACCGCGATTGCCGCGCTGCTGCTGCTCTTCCTGGACCCCGTCACCATCGCGGCGGGGTTCGCGTGTCTGCTCGCTGCAGTCGCGCTCACCTTCATCGACAAGAGGAGACCGACATGAGGATGACGGACATGAGATGTGCGACCAGGGTCGTCGCGGGGTTCGCCGCGCTGGCGCTCACCGGGGCGGCGGCCACGGGCTGCGGTGGCAGACAGGACGCACCCAGCGCCGACTCGGGAGGCGACATCACCTGCGAGGTCAGCTCCGACACCCGGGTGAGCATCGCCACCGGCAACTCGACGGGCGTGTACTTCTCGCTGGGCAATGCCTATGCCGAGCAGGTTTCGGCAGCCACCGACGGCAGGGTGAAGGCGACCGCGGCGGAGACAGGTGCCTCGGTGCAGAACATCCAGCAGCTGGTGAGCGGCAGTTACCAGCTGGCGTTCTCGCTCGCCGACACGGCTGCCGACGCCGTCGAGGGCAAGGCGGGATTCGAGGGTGACAAGCAGCCCATCCAGGCGATCTCGCGGATCTATCCCAACTACACCCAGGTGATCGCCAGGAAGGACAGCGGCATCGCGTCCGTCGCCGACATGCGGGGCAAACGGGTGTCGACCGGCTCGCCCGGATCCGGCACCGAGGTCATCGCCAACCGGCTGCTGGAGTCGGCGGGGCTCAATCCGGCCTCCGACGTGGCCGCGCAACGGCTCGACCTCACCAAGACCGTGGACGGTATGAAAGACGGCTCCATCGACGCGCTGTTCTGGTCGGGTGGCCTGCCGACGCCGGGCATCACAGACCTGCTCACCTCGGCGCGCGATGAGGTGGCGTTCGTCGACATCTCGCCGCAGTTGGCCGCGATGTCCGAGATCAGCCCGGCCTACGAGGAGGGCGTCATCCCGGCCGCCACCTATCAGCTGCCCGCCGACGTCAAGACGATCGTCGTGCCGAACCTGCTTCTGGTCCGCGATGACATCGACGCGAACCTTGCGTGCGTGCTGACCAAAACGCTGTTCGAGAAGAAGCCCGAGCTGGAGCAGGTGATCAGCGCGGCCAAGGGCATCAACGTGGAAACGGCGCGGGACACCGAGCCGGTTCCGTTGAATCGCGGCGCCGAATACGCACTCGATCAGCTGAACCCGGCGAAGTAGCGGGCCCGGTCCCAACCGCAGGTCAAGCTGTGAAAACGCTGTCAACAGGCGATTGACAGCGATGGTTTGACGGGCTAGATGTATGACACGCGAGGCGCGGAGTGTCACGCGTGCGGCTTCTCTGTGGGCCGAGTCGGGCCTGAACGGGGGGCGGTGGAACGTGGCGCATGCCGGGCGGTCGGGAATCGGCAGGGTCATCCGTGTACTGGCGGTACCCATCGTGCTGGGCTGGGTGTTGCTCACCGTGCTGACGAATGTCGCGGTCCCGCCGTTGGAGAAGGTGGGCGAGGCACACACCGTCGGGCTCAGCGCCAAAGACGCACCGTCGATGGTGTCGATGCAACGGGTCGGCGCCAACTTCGACGAGTTCGACTCCGACAGCACCGCGATGATCGTGCTCGAGGGCCGGGCTCCGCTGGGCGACGCCGCGCACCGCTACTACGACCAGCTCATCGACAAGCTGGAGGCCGACACCGCCAACGTGCAGCACGTCGCCGACTTCTGGGGCGACCCGCTGACCGCGTCCGGCGCCCAGAGCACCGACGGCTTGGCGGCCTACGTCCAGGTGTACCTGCACGGCAATCAGGGGGAGCCTCGGGCCAACGAAGCTGTCGCAGCGGTGCGCGAGATCGTCGCGCAGACCCCGGCGCCCGAGGGCGTACAGGCTTATGTGACCGGTGGAGCACCGCTGGTCGCCGACCAGCACAGTGCCGGGGACAAGAGCGTCTTCCGGGTCACGCTGATCACGTTCGGCGTCATCGTGATCATGCTGCTGATCGTTTATCGATCCGTGGCCACGATGGTGCTGACCATGGTGATGGTGTTCATCGAGCTCGGCGCGGCACGGGGGATCGTCGCGTTTCTCGCCAACTACGAGATCATCGGCCTGTCGACGTTCGCGACCAGCCTGCTGACCCTGATGGTGATCGCCGCGGGAACCGACTACGCCATCTTCGCGATCGGCCGATACCAGGAGGCCAGGGGAGCGGGCGAGGACCCGGAGACCGCGTACTACACGATGTTCCGCGGCACCGCGCACGTCGTGCTGGGTTCCGGGCTGACCATCGCGGGCGCGATGCTGTGCCTGAGCTTCACGCGACTGCCGTACTTCCAGACCATGGGTGTGCCGTGTGCAGTGGGCACGTTCGTGGCGGTGATCGCCGCGCTGACGCTCGGCCCGGCGGTGATCACGATCGGCAGTCGCTTCGGGCTGTTCGACCCGAAGCGGACCATCAGGTCGCGCGGATGGCGGCGCGTCGGTGTCGCGGTGGTGCGCTGGCCGGGTCCGGTCCTGGCGGCGACGATGGCGCTGGCGCTCGTGGGTCTGCTCACATTGCCCGGTTACAAGACCAATTACGATGCGCGCGACTATCTTCCCGAAGACATCCCCGCCAACGTCGGGTACGCCGTCGCCGACCGGCACTTCGGCACCGCACGGATGAACCCGGAACTCTTGATGGTCGAGAGTGACCACGACCTGCGCAACCCGGCGGACTTCCTCGTCATCGACAAGATCGCCAAGGCCATCTTCCGGGTGCCCGGCGTCGCGCGCGTCCAGACGATCACCCGGCCGGACGGAAAACCGATCAAGCACACCACCATTCCGTTCGCGATGAGCAGGCAGGGCACCACGCAGCGGCTCAACGAGAAGTACATGCAGGACCGGATGGCGGACATGCTGGTCCAAGCCGATGCGATGCAGACCAACATCGACACGATGACGAAGATGTCGGCGCTGATGACGCAGATGTCCGCGGTCACCCACGAGATGGTCACCAAGACCAAGTCGATGACCATCGACATCGTCGAACTACGGGACCACATCTCCGATTTCGACGACTTCTTCCGGCCGGTCCGTAACTACTTCTACTGGGAGCCGCACTGCTTCGACATCCCCGTGTGCTGGGCGATGCGGTCGGTGTTCGACACCCTCGACGGAATCAATCCTCTGACCGACGACATCCAGGAGCTGGTACCGGAACTGGAACGCCTCGACGCGTTGATGCCGCAACTGATCGCGTTGCTGCCCAGTCAGATCGAGACGATGCGATCGATGCAGACGATGATGCTGACGCAGTACCAGACGCAGAAAGGCCAGCAGGACCAAGGCGCGGCGATGTCAGAGGACGCCGATGCCATGGGAGACGCGTTCGACGACTCGATGAACGACGATTCGTTCTACCTGCCGCCGGAGGCGTTCAACAACGACGACTTCAAGCGCGGCATCGAGAACTTCATCTCCCCGGACGGCAAGTCGGTGCGCTTCATCATCAGCCATGAAGGCGATCCGGCGACGGTGGAGGGCATTTCGCAGATCGTGCCGATCAAGACCGCGGCGAAGGAGGCGATCAAAGGTACTCCGCTGGAAGGGTCGAGCATCTACATGGCGGGCACCGGCGCCACCTACAAAGACATGAGCGACGGTGCATTCTACGACCTGCTGATCGCCGGAATAGCCGCAGTGACACTGATTTTCATCATCATGCTGATCATCACCCGCAGCATCGTCGCGGCCGCCGTGATCGTCGGCACCGTCCTGCTCTCCCTCGGGGCGTCGTTCGGCCTCTCGGTGCTGCTGTGGCAGCACATCCTCGGGCTGGAATTGCACTGGATGGTGCTACCGATGTCGGTGATATTGCTGCTGGCGGTCGGTTCGGACTACAACCTGCTGCTGGTGTCCCGGTTCAAGGAGGAACTGCCCGGCGGGCTGAAGACCGGCATCATCCGGGCGATGGCAGGCACCGGCTCGGTCGTGACATCGGCCGGTCTGGTGTTCGCCTTCACGATGGCGACCTTCGCGTTCAGCGACCTGAAGGTGATGGCACAGGTGGGTACGACGATCGCGCTGGGGTTGCTGTTCGACACCCTCATCGTGCGCTCGTTCATGACCCCGGCGGTGGCGGCGCTGCTCGGACGCTGGTTCTGGTGGCCGCAGAAGATTCGCACCGAGGCCTCGCGGCGACGACTCGCGGCGCTCACAGGGGACCCGGTTACCGCGGGTCGCTGACCCGCCGCGCCAGCTCGCCGAGCAGCGTCGAGTCGACGTTCGCCAACAGGTCGCCCGGATCCTCGAACACCGCCGTCGCGCCCGCCTCGCGCAGCTCGGCCGGTGACACGCCACCGCTCTGCACCCCGATCGACGGCACGCCGGCCCGTTTCGCCGCCTCGCAGTCCCACACCGCGTCGCCCAGGAACACCGCGTCCTGCGCACCGACGCCCGCGCGCTCAAGCGCGATCTGCACGATGTCGGGTTTGGGCTTCGCGGTATCGACGTCCTCCGACGACGTCACCGCCGAGATGGCGTCCTCGCAGTCGAGAATCTCGCGCAGGGTTGCCAGCTCGTCCTCGGGGGCCGACGTTGCCAGCACCACCTGCAGGCCGTGACCCGCAACCCACCTCAGCAGATCACGAGCCCCCGGCAGAGGCGCCAGCAACGAGGTCGTCTCCTGGTAGAACTCGCTGTGGAGGTCCTTGAGACGGTCGAGCACGTCCTGTCCGGCGTCGCCGCTCAGGGTGCGTACCAGCGTCGTGCCGTCCATCCCGATGCAGCGGTGGATGCGCCACCCGTCGACGGGCACCCCTTCGGCGTCGAAGGCGCGCAGCCACGCCGTCACATGGAGGTAATTGGAGTCGACCAGCGTGCCGTCGACGTCGAAAAGTACCGAGGGCGCTCTTGAGTCAGAACTCACCCGGGGTCAGGGCACCGGGATGTTGATGGTGGGTCCGCCGGGGATCGAACCTGAGCCGCCTCCGGGCCCACCGGTGATCGTGGGTCCGCCGGGGATGGAGCCGCCGCCGCCGTCGGGTCCGCCGCCGCCAGTGGGTCCGCCGGGGATGGAGCCGCCGCCGCCGTCGGCGTCGCCGCCACCGGTGGGTCCGCCGGGAATGGAGCCGCCGCCACCCTCAGGCCCGCCGGCACCGCCGGGCGCCGGGGTCTCACCCGGAGCACCCGAGGTGGGGGCCTCGGTCGCGGTCGGTGTGGTGGTCGTCGGAGACATGGTCGTCTCGGTCGTGCTGGTCTCTGATGTGGTCGTCGTGGACTCGTCGCCACTGTCGCTGCTGCCGCATCCCACGGCGAGCGCGAGTACTGCAGCGCTGCCGGCTGCGACGAAAGCGGTTCTCACTGGAGTCTTCATGGGCCACCTTGCTGTCGAGGAACGTCAGCGGGGTTACCACGAAGCCGCAGGCCCAAACTCCCGGCCGGTTGGGTACCCTTCGGTCCATGACCGCCTCTGCAATCGGAGTTTCCCGATGAGTGCGGGTCTGTTCGCGCTCCTCGACGATGTCGCGGCGCTGGCACGGCTGGCCGCTGCGTCCGTCGACGACATCGGTGCCGCCGCAGGCAGGGCCACCGCCAAGGCGGCCGGCGTGGTGATCGACGACACCGCGGTCACCCCTCAGTACGTGCACGGCATCGCTGCCGAACGCGAACTCCCGATCATCAAGCGCATAGCGCTGGGCTCGCTGCGCAACAAGGTCCTCTTCATCCTGCCCGCCGCGCTGCTGCTGAGTCAGTTCGTGCCGTGGCTGCTGACCCCGATCCTGATGCTCGGCGCAACCTATCTGTGCTTCGAGGGAGCCGAGAAGGTCTGGGGCATGATCCGCGGCAGCGACTCGCATGCGGCCCCCGTCGCGGCGGCGGGACCGGACGCCGAAAAACTGATGGTGACCGGTGCGGTCCGCACCGACTTCATCCTGTCGGCCGAGATCATGGTCATCGCCCTCAACGAGGTGGCTGACCAGTCGTTTGTACCGCGGCTGCTCATCCTGCTCGTCGTCGCCGTCGTGATCACTGCGGTCGTGTACGGCGTCGTCGCCGGCATCGTGAAGATGGACGACATCGGCCTGAGCCTCACGCAGCGCTCCTCGGCTTTCGCGCAGAAGGTGGGTCGCGGCCTCGTCGCCGGCATGCCGAAACTGCTCTCGGCGCTGTCGGTCGTCGGCACCGTGGCGATGCTGTGGGTCGGCGGGCACATCCTGCTCATCGGGGCTGACGAACTGGGCTGGCATGCGCCCTACGCGCTTGTCCACCACGGCGAGGAGTACGTGCACCACGTGGCAGGCGTGGGAGGTGCGCTCGCCTGGTTGGTCAACACCGCCGCGTCAGCGGTGATCGGGCTCGTGGTGGGCGCGATCGTCGTGGCGGTCGTGCACGTGCTGCCGTTCGGCAAGAAGAAGGACGCGCACGCGACCGCTCACTGAGGCGTGCCGAATCGCGTGTCGAACCCGGCCTTCCGTGCGGACAACTGCGCTGCGCGCTGCGCCGGGGTGACGTATGTCGTCGTCGTCGGCAGCACCGCCGGCAGGTCCGACAGCGCGACGAGCTGCGACGTCAGTGTGGGCGTCACCGGCAATGTCAGGTCGAGGTCCTGGAACCGCATCGAGATCGTGCCCCTGTTCAGGCCGCCGGTCGACACCCAGTTGTAGACGCCGGGATCGGTCGGCGAGATGACGAACGTGTACGTGCCGTCCGGATTCGCGACCGCCTGGGCGTTGTTCAGGCTGGTCTGTTCGTCCCAGTAGTTGTCGGTGATCGTCCAGAGATCGGTCACCGGAACGGTGAAGTAGCGCGCATTGCCCGGCGTGACGGTGACGACGAGCGCCTGGTCATCGGCGAGTGCGAAGTACCCAGCGCTTTGCAACTGGGTGGCCAGGAACTCGGCGTTGCGGGTCGGGTTCCTCAGCACGTTCGGCGCGACACGCTCGCCGGTCTGCGGGTCCGTGGTGGCGACCTTGATGTACTTCGACTCCTGTCCCAAACCGAGCGCCATGATCACCGCGGTGAAGACGCCGCGCAGGATCGTCGGCGGCTTTTTCATCGGGGGGATGACCGACACCAGCGTCGTGAGTAGGGGGCTTCTGGTCACCATGGGCCCGAGACCAGGGATCGCGAAGCCACCGAGTTGGCTGAACAGGCTGTCGCGAGGTCCTGACTGGCGCTCGATGGACAGAGTCATCGGCGGCTGGGTGTTCCAGTCCGACAAGGTGTTTCGCACCGCGATCAGCGTGGTGTCGGCGGTCAACTGCAGGTGGTTGCGCTGCCCCTGGGCGGCGGGAGCACCGCTGACGGTGATGGTGAACGACCCGTCGGCGCCGATCTCGATCTGCCGGCCACTGAGGTTGTCCGCAGTGACGCCCGAAAGTCCGGTCAGCACACTGAAGTTGGTGTCTGCGGGCAGCGCGCCGGTGAAGCGACCCCTGATGACGTAGGTCGAGGTCATGTTCACACCCATGAAGCGATAGATCGTGTCCGGGTTGTCGTAGAGGATGCGCGACCCCCCGACTGCCCGTCCGTACCAGGTGTGTGGCGGTGCGACCTGGGTGACCACGGTCGGTGTCATCGGATTGAGCAGCTGCTGCTGGAACGCGGCGCCCATCGCGTACTCGTCGACGGCGCGCCCGAGCTGCCGGAAGTTCTCCCAGTCGGGTCCGCCGATCTCGCCGTACTGGCGGATCGCGGTCAGCAGCCACCCCACCTCGAGCACGCGCTGCATCAGCTGAACCGGCCAGGTCTTGACCGTCGCCGCGGCTATGCGTTCGGCCTCGAGTTGCTGTTCGGTGCCCAGCGGGCTGGAGTCCGCCACTGCTTTGGTGTTGACCTGCGTGTCGATCGGCGCCGCCGTCTGCTCAGACGGTGGCGCCGTATCAGGGGCGGGCTCCCGGCGCGGCGCCGCGCCGACCAGCGTCCACATCGCCGTCGACTCGGGACTTGCGGGTTCATCTGTCTCCGTGTCGGACTCATCGCTGTCGCGGCTGGGGCCGACGACGTCGATGGTGGCGCGTGTCTCCGAGCCCCGGGTCTTGGCGGCAGGAGAGGCGTCGTCCTGGTCGTCCGGTTCCTCGATGTCCTCGGTTGCGACCTCGTCGGCTCCCTCGGAGTCCTCGGCATCGGCTCGGGACGTGCTCGTCGGCCCGGATTCGGGTGTGCTCGCGCCGGCATCGCGGTCGGGGGATTCCGACTGCGAGGTCTGCGAGGTGTCTGAGGACTCGGAACCCGATGCGCCGTCGTCCGCCGCGGCGACCGCACTTCCGTTCGCTATGGCCGCGCCGATGCCGAGCGCGACGGCGAGCGCGCCGACACGGCCGACGTACCGCCCATGCCGCGAGGAGGGCATCTCCGGATGCTGAGGCGTCATTGCCACGTGAGCGACCCTTCCGTGCGTGCGATGAGCACCGCATGCAGCGCTCCCGCTACCCCCTGGCTGTACGGTAACGCCGCCGATCGCCGCGAGGTGTCGAACCGGCAAATAGGCGGAGCGCCGGACGAGCTGTCACTCTTGGCTGGTGGCACGGTCGCCGACGAATCCGAGCACGCGAGGATCGGTGCTGGTGAACCGTCCGACGCACTCACCACCGTCGCAACTCAGCAATTCGATCGTCACCGAGGATCGGGTGCGCCCGACCACCTGCCACACGGCGCCGGCCTCCTCCCAGCGCCGCAGTTCGGTGACCCGGTCGACGTCCACTGCTCCACAGTGTCACGTGGAATTCGGTGTCACCCGCGATTCGGCGTCACCTAGGATTCGGCGCGTGCAGGGTCTTCTCGCCGTTGCTGTGGCCGCGACCTTCGTGTGGCTCGGCATGGTGCTGGCGATCTCGTTCCTGGAGGCGCCGCTGAAGTTCCGCGCGCCGGGCGTGACGCTGCCGATCGGGCTGGGCATCGGGCGCCTGGTGTTCCGTGCACTGAACGTGTGCGAGGGCGTGCTCGCGGTGACAGCTCTGCTCGCAGCGTGGTGGGGAGACGCAGCCACCGTTGCGCTGGTGTCGTTGTCGACGGCTTCGGCGATGCTGCTCAGCCAGGTGGTGCTGATCCGTCCGGCGCTGTCCCGGCGCTCGGATCAGGTGCTGGCGGGCGCCGACGGGCCGCGGTCGCGGGCCCACGTCGCCTACGTCGCGTTCGAGGTGGTGAAGGTGATCGCGCTGGTGGCCGCGGGCCTGATGTTGCTGCGGTAGCGCGAAATACGTAGGCCGAACCTGTTCCACCTGCTCCGGTAGGCTCTGCGGTCACGATGACTGATGTGCTGCCGATCCTGCCCAGGGAGCTCACCGCGCCCAGCGATGAGGTACGCGCCGTCCCGGCCCCTCCGATTCCGCAACTGGCGCAGCCGTACCAGGTCCGGCTTGTCGACCCCGACGCGGACGCGGCGATGATCTCGGAATGGATGAACCGACCGCACCTGGCCGAGGCGTGGGAGTATGACCGGCCGGTCGAGTGGTGGCACGGCTACCTGCGGGCGCAGCTGGCCGGCACGTACTCGCGTCCGCTGATCGGAACCTTCCATGGCGAGGCGCACGCGTACGTCGAGGTGTACCGCGCCGCAAAGGATTCGATCGCGCCCCGGTACGACGCCGACCCTTACGATCTGGGTGTGCACGCGGCGATCGCCGATCTGAACATCGTCAACCGAGGGTTCGGTCCGCTACTGCTGCCGCGCCTGGCCGCGAGCCTGTTCGCGATCGAACCGGCCTGCCGGCGCATCATGTTCGATCCGGACCACCGCAACGCCGGAGCGCGCCGGCTGTGCGAGTACGCCAAGTGTGAGTTCCTCGGCGAGCATCAGATGGCCAACCGCCGGATGGCGCTCTACGCGATGAACCGACCCCACTAGCCTTCTGCAGCGACCGTGGGCCCTATGTACGGAATTGGTCGGCGGGTTCAAGGGGTGGATGCAACAGCTGGCGGTTTTGAGAGTAGTTCGTTGAGGGCTTCGGCGGGTGTTCTCCAGTTCAGTGTCTGGCGGGGTCGGCCGTTGAGTTCGGCGGCGACGTTGTCAAGGATGCCGGGACCGTGCAGCGAGAGGTCGGTCCCCTTCGGAAAGTACTGACGCAGTAGCCCATTGGTGTTCTCGTTGGTGCCACGCTGCCAGGGTGAGTGCGGATCGCAGAAGTAGATGTCGAGATCGGCTGCGGCGGCGATGGCGATGTGGTTGGCCATTTCCTTGCCCTGATCCCAGGTCAGAGAACGCCGTAGGTGCTCTGGCAGCTCGGTCATCTTCTCCACGATGGCGTCTTGGACTGCGACCGCACCGTGGTTGTCGGGCAGATGAAGCAGCATGACGAACCGGGTGGCGCGCTCGACCAAGGTGCCGATCGCAGATCCGGATGTGGTGCTGCCGATGATCAGGTCACCCTCCCAGTGCCCGGGCACTGCACGGTCGGCGACCTCGGCCGGGCGTTCGCTGATGTTAACCATGCCCGGGATCCGACCGCGGCGGGTCTCGGGCTGGCGCCGAGGCCGGCGAATGGCCCGCTTGGTCCGCAAGCACTGGTGCAGCTCACGGCGCAGCGATCCGCGCCCTTGGACGTAGATGGACTGGTAGATGGCCTCGTGTGACACCCACATCTCCAGATCGTCGGGGAAGTCGCTGCGCAACCGGCGCGCGATCTGGCGCGGACTATGACGCAGCTTCAACCGAGTCTGCACCTCGTCGCGCAAGGTGTCATTGGCGGCGAGCTTTCCTCGCTTGGGGCGTCGCGCCCGCCTCGCCGCCGACCGCTCACCAGCCAATGCGTCATAGCGCACCGTCGAGGTGCTACCGCTCTGGCGCGCACCGAAAGCCTTCTTGCGGCGGTAACCCGACTTGCGTCCGTCGTAGCGGTTCTCGACGTTATTGTCGAGTTCACGCTTGATCGTCGACGCCGCACGCCCGAGTCGCGCTCCGATCGAGCGCAGTGACTCATCACGGCCCACACCGACCTGAATTTGGATGCGCTCTTCGAGGGTCAGTCGGGGCTTGGGCCCCTCTATCTTCACCTCGTACACACGTTGTTTCACACCACCAGCGTCGGTCAGCCACTTCCGTGCCGCCCCCAGCGACACACCGACGGCGAAGGCAGCCTCAGCCGGATTGAGCCCCAACCCAATCTGCGCCCAGAACGCTTTCACCGTCGCCGGCTGAATCGCATGGGACCCCATCGCAACACTCCTCAATCAAAGGGTGTTGCATCCATCCCTTGAACCCGCCGTCTCTGATGTGTGCATGAGGCCCACGCTCGGATGCTCGCGGTCATATCCGTTGGGCCGCCACAGTGGCCTTGACCTCGAGTCGTCGCAGTTTGCCTGATGAGGTGCGTGGCAGCGCGCCGGGCGTCAGGAAGACCACTTCGGCGGGCACCACGCCGCACTGCGAGGCAATCCGTTGCACCACTTCGCTTCTCGCGCCCGACTCGTCGGGTCCCCGGAACTCCGCGGCCACCACCAGGCCCTGCCTGGCCGAGTCGGTCCCGGTGCTCACCGCGACGACGGCGCCTTCGCGCACGCCGCGCACCTGGGCGGCGACACGCTCGACCTCGCTGGGGAAGATATTGCGACCCGCGACCGTGATGAGCTCCTTGATCCGGCCGCACACCACCAAACCGGCATCGGTCAGGTAGCCCAGATCGCCTGTGCGGAACCACTCCTCGGGCCTGACGGGCTCCTGCCCCAGGTACCCCGACATCATCGACGTCCCGCGGATCTCGACCTCCCCGACTTCGCGGTCCCCGGCGTGCCCGGAGTCGCTGTACGGCGTGATCCGCACCTCCATGCCGGGGATCGGGGTGCCGAGCACGGCGTGGCGGTGCACGCGCGCAGTTGCTGGGTCGCGGACTTCATCGACGACCAGACCCGTGCCCGGCGTCGGGGTGGTGACCGCGCAGGTCGATTCAGCCAGCCCGTAGGAGGGTGCAGCCACCCTCGGGTCCAGTCCGAAGCGGGAGAGTTCGGTGAGGAACACCTCGAAGCCCCCGCAGTCGATCGGCTCGCCGCCGTTGAGGGCAAACCGCAGACTGCCAAGATCGACGTCGGGCACCCGGCGGGCGTACTTGCCTATCACCGAGTACGCGAAATTCGGTGCGGCCGTCAGGGTTGCGCGACTCTCCGAGAGCCAGCTCAGCCACCGGAACGGTGACGCGGCGAACGCGGCCGTCGGCGCCAGCCACATCTCACCGCCGGTGATCAACCCGGTGAGCAGGAACGTCAGGCCCATGTCGTGGTAGAGCGGCAGCCACGTCATGCCGACGTCGGCGGTGGCGTCCACGCCGGCGTGATCCAGCAGGGCGGTGACGTTGTTCATCACCGCGGCCGCCGACAACGCGGCGGTACGCGGTGTCCCGGTGGATCCTGCCGTGCCCTGTAGGACCGCCGGGACGCCTGCGGGGGCGGTCTGCCGGCGCAGCGTGGTGGACCGTTGCGTGTGCCCGATGGTCGACATGTCGTCAATGACAAGCGCGAAGGGGTTGCTGCGCAACAGGTCTGGATAGGCGCCGTGGGTCAATACCTGCGTGACGCCGATCCCCGAGAAACGCTCGGCGGTGGACTGCGCCCACTGCTGGTCGTCCGCACCTCGGACCGGGCTGGGCAGGATCGACAGTGACCTTCCGGCGAGCCAGACGCCCTGGATCGCGGCGATGAATTCGGCGGTGGGCTCGCCGACCAGTCCCACGGCGCCGTCGGGACCATCGAGAATGCGGTCGGCGACGTTCTCGGCGCGGACGTGCAGCTCCTGCCACGGATGGCGGACCCATTCTCCGGTGGTGCGGTCGAGCAGGACGAGATCATGCGTCGACGTCGTCATCGCCTGTGACACGGCGGTCGCGAGAGCGCTCACCGGTCCGCGGGCACCTTCGCCAGGATCGCCGACTCCAGATCGCCCACGGTGTCGCAGGTCAGCAGGTCCTCTTCCGTCAGCGTCACCCCCAGCTTGTCTTCGATGGCCACCATTCCGATCGCGAAGGCGACCGAATCCAGGCCGACGTCGTCGATGAGGCGGGAATCGCGCGTGATGCGTGCGACGTCGACCCTCAGGTCGTCGCGCAGGATCTCCGCGAGCGCTGCGCCGATGCCGTGCGGAGACGACGCGGGATGGGACGCAGGGTGAGACGGGGTCATGGCGGCAGAGGTTACCTGCTCAGCTAAAGCTAGGCTACCCTCACAAATCGAGGGTGCCGAGCCGCTGTCCGGCGTGGATCTCCAGCATTCCCTGCAGCGACTCGACGGAGACCAGCCCCTCGCGCTCGGTCAGTTCGGCGATGATGCGGTAGGTCGCGGCGATGTTGGGCGCGGTGTCGAGGATCACCGTCGTCACCGGAACGTGGCGGACCACCTGGAGGAACCGGTCACCCTGCGGGTGCTCGGTGCCGTGGAAGCCCCAGATCGCGCGCAACACGGTGGCGCCGCTGGCATGGTCGGAGTCCTTCAATCGCTGGATCACCGCACGATGGATGGGCTGATCCTGATACCGGGACGCTTCTGAGGTGTGCACGACCAGTTTCTGGAACCCGCCGGGTGCGGAGGCCGGGTCGGCCAGGGTGTGGCCGTTGTCTTTACACACCGTGACCGGACCGATCGTGAACAGCGCGTCGGGGAACATCGTCTGCAGCTCGTCGAGAGCTGCCGCTGCCTGACCGCCGGTCCCGATGCCGACGATCGACAGCGGTACATCGGCGTTGCGGCTGAAGAACCGAGCGCGTCGGCGCTGACCCCCTACCGTGCCGTCGACGCCGAGGTAGACGTCGGCGCGGGCGAAGCCACGACGGTGCAGCACCTCGCACACCGCCACATAACCGGGAGCGCCCGCGACGCGGTGTCGGCGGCCGATGTGCAGTGACAGCCGGACCGAGTCGCCGGTCTCGGTCAGCCCGGCGGGCAGCACGCGGCTGCGCTCCAGCGTGATGACGCCGCGCCCGACGAGATGGGACGCCTCGTCGGCGATTGCGGTGATCCGTTCGGCGGTGTCGACCGCGGCGATGGTCACCGGTGGATCTTCGGACAGGCTCAGCGACCGGTCGCTGCGCGTCACGTTGGCCGGTCCGAAGCTGGCGATACCGCGCAGCATCACGCTGGTGGCCACGCCCCGGTCCGCGAACAGATCCAGAAGCGCCTCGGCGAGGAATCGGTCGCCGCTGCGCTGGCGCTCGGCGAAGTACGTCGTCATCGTCAGGATCTCGGTCATACCCACGCACCCACCGTCTGGCCCAGCAGCGCAGCCGAGAGGCCGAGAACGACGCTGAGCGCAATGTTGCCCAGCGCCGACCAGAGTTGACGTTCCTCGGCCAGGCGGTGCGTCTCGAACATCCACGTGGAGAACGTCGTGTAGGAGCCGACGAACCCGGTCCCGGCCAGCAGCGCGACGTGCGGAGGAAGGGCCAGGCCGGCGAAGAACCCGAGCAGCAGCGCCCCGCTGGTGTTGACCACGAGGGTGCCGTACGGAAACGATCCGGACGTCCGCCGGGATATCGCCTTGTCGACGGTCAGGCGGCAGACGGCGCCCAGGCCCCCCAGGGCGCACACTCCCACCCAGACCAGCACCGTGCTCATCAGATGTACTGCTCTCGGCGTCCGGGGCGGACCAGCCTGACCCGGCGCACCAGCGCCGTCCCCAGGTACACCGCGACCAGCCCCGCAGCGATGCTTGCGGCGAGGTATCCCACCGCGAGGCCGTAGTGGCTGTGCTCGATCATCTTGAGCGTCTCGACCTGCATGGTGGAGAACGTGGTCAGACCGCCGCAGATGCCGGTGCCCAGAAACGGCCGCCGATAGCTCGACAGTGGTAGCCGCTCCAGCAGCCGGGTGACGAACACGCCCAGCAGGAACGCGCCGACGATGTTGACGACGAAGGTGGGCCACGGCCAGTGTCCGGGATCGGGTGCGGCGAGCTCTTCGAAACCGGCGCGCGCGAGGGTGCCGACCGCGCCGCCGGCGAACACCGCGGCCAGTTCCCGCCGGTCGAGCGCCATGGGTGAAAAGTATGCCCATCCCAGGCGTGCTGTGGGGGAGGGGGAGGGAGCAGAATCAACACCATGGCGAATCCGCGTGCAGGCCAGGTGGCTCAACCCGACGATCTCATCGACGTGGCGCAGGTCGTGACGGCGTATTACGCCGTCGATCCTGACCCCGACAACGTGGACCAGCAGGTGGCCTTCGGCACCTCCGGTCATCGCGGATCCAGTGTGGACGCGGCGTTCAACGAAGCCCACATCCTGGCCACGACGCAGGCCATCGTCGAGTACCGGGCCGCGCAGGGGACCACCGGCCCACTGTTCATCGGACGGGACACCCATGCGCTGTCCGAACCGGCCTGGGTGTCGGCGCTGGAGGTGCTGGCTGCCAATGATGTTGTCGCCATGATCGATACGGCGGATCGGTACACCCCGACCCCCGCGGTCAGCCATGCGATCCTGGCGTTCAACCGAGGCCGTGACACCGCGCTGGCCGACGGCATCGTCGTGACCCCGTCGCACAACCCGCCCCGCGACGGCGGGTTCAAGTACAACCCGCCCAACGGCGGACCCGCCGACACCGACGCCACCGGTGTCATCGCCAAGCGGGCCAACGAACTGCTGCGCGACGGCCTCAAGGGCGTCAAACGGGTTCCGCTGGCACGCGCTCTCGGCACCGTGCAGCGTCACGACTACCTGAACGCGTACGTCGCCGACTTACCCAACGTCGTCGACATCCACGCGATCAGCGCCGAAGGCATCCGGATCGGCGCGGACCCGCTGGGCGGCGCCAGCGTCGACTACTGGGGTGCGATCGCCGAACAGCACAACCTGAACCTGACCGTCGTCAACCCGCTCGTCGACGCTACGTGGCGGTTCATGACGCTCGACACCGACGGCAAGATCCGGATGGACTGCAGCTCGCCGAACGCGATGGCCTCGCTAATCGCCAATCGCGACTCGTACCAGATCGCCACCGGCAACGACGCCGACTCCGACCGCCATGGCATCGTCACCCCCGACGGCGGCCTGCTCAACCCGAACCACTACCTCGCGGTGGCGATCGACTATCTGTTCTCCCACCGCCCGGAGTGGTCCGGCGACACCGCGGTCGGCAAAACGGCGGTGAGTTCATCGATCATCGACCGGGTGGTCGGCGGACTGGGGCGCAAGCTGGTCGAAGTCCCGGTGGGCTTCAAGTGGTTCGTCGACGGATTGATCGGTGGCGCCATCGGCTTCGGCGGCGAGGAGAGCGCCGGGGCGTCGTTCCTGCGCCGGGACGGCTCGGTGTGGACCACCGACAAGGACGGCCTCATCCTGGCGCTGCTGGCGTCGGAGATTCTGGCTGTCACGGGTTCGACGCCGTCGCAACGGTATGCCGAGCTGGCCGAGACGTACGGTGCGCCCACGTATGCGCGCATCGATGCTCCGGCCAACCGTGAGCAGAAGGCGCGGCTGGCCAAGCTTTCACCGGAGCAGGTGACCGCGACCGAGCTGGCGGGGGAGCCGATCACCGCGAAGCTGACCACCGCGCCCGGCAACGGTGCGGCCCTCGGTGGGCTCAAGGTGACGACGGAGAACGCGTGGTTCGCGGCGCGTCCGTCCGGTACCGAGGACGTCTACAAGATCTACGCCGAATCATTCCGCGGCGCTGAGCATCTCGCCGAGGTGCAGGAGGCGGCGCGCGACGTGGTCAACAAGGTCATCGCTTGAGTTCGACCACGGAGGGCGATTGTTCGAAGGCGACAAAGCAGCGGCTTCCGCGGGAAGTCTGGGTACTGGTCGTCGCCAACGTGGTGGTCGCGCTCGGCTACGGCGTGGTGGCCCCGGTACTGCCGCAGTATGCGCGCCACTTCGGTGTCAGCATCGCCGCGGCGACGTTCGTCATCACCGCGTTTGCCGTCATGCGGCTGGTCGGGGCGCCGCCGGCCGGGTTGCTCGTCCAGCGATGGGGGGAGCGGCCGGTCTACATCAGCGGCCTGCTGATCGTCGCGGTGTCCACGGCGGTCTGTGCGTTCGCCGAAACTTATTGGCAGCTCTTGCTGTTCCGCTCTCTCGGCGGAGTCGGGTCGGCGATGTTCACCGTGTCGTCGCTGGGTTTGATGATCCGGATCTCGCCCCCCGACGCGCGTGGTCGCGTCGCCGGACTGTTCTCGTCGGGCTTCATGATCGGCTCGGTGGGCGGGCCCATCCTCGGGACGCTGACCGTGGGCCTCGGCCTGGCCGCGCCGTTCCTGATCTACGGGGTCGCGCTGCTGGTGGCCGCAACCGTCGTGTTCGTCAGTCTGCGCAACTCCGTCGTGATCGGGGCCGCCGACGAGGAGGTGAATGCGCCGGTGCCGTTCCGGGCGGTGTTCCGGCACGCGGCGTATCGCGCCGCGCTGTTCTCCAACTTCGCGACGGGGTGGGCGTCCTTCGGGTTGCGCATCGCGCTGGTGCCGCTGTTCGTGGTGGAGGTGCTGGGCCGCGGTCCCGGCGCGGCGGGTCTGGCGCTGACGGCGTTCGCGGTGGGCAACATCTCGGTCGTGATCCCCAGCGGTTATCTGTCCGATCGTCTGGGCCGTCGCAAGCTGCTGATCTTCGGGCTGGCGCTGGCGGCGGTGTCGACGGCGCTGGTGGGGTTCACGACGTCCTTCCCGGTGTTCCTGGCGGCCGCCTATGTCGCCGGCGCGGCGACCGGGATCTTCGTCTCGCCGCAACAGGCCGCCGTCGCCGACGTGGTGGGCAATAAGTCACGCGGCGGGACGGCGGTCGCGACGTTCCAGATGATGGCCGACTTCGGCTCGATCGGCGGATCACTGCTGGTCGGTTTGATCGCGCAGTACACGTCCTACGGGTGGGCGTTCCTGATCAGCGGCATCATCCTGGCCATCGCCGCGGTGGGGTGGGTGTTCGCCCCGGAGACCCGGCCGCGACCGTCCGCGGAGCACACGCAGGCTCGTCCGCTGGGACCCGAGGCCGGAGGAGAAGTGCCGTGACCAGCGATTTTGAAGCCCCACCACTCGTGGTGTAACTTCGATGAGCACAACAAGGGGCTATGGCGCAGTTGGTAGCGCACCACACTGGCAGTGTGGGGGTCAGGGGTTCGAATCCCCTTAGCTCCACCAGGAAACAGGCAATTCAGGCCGACGCAGCACTCGACGAAAGCCATCATGTCCGAGGATCAGGTCACCGACGTTCCGCCCAATCACCTCTCCATAGATCCGAACAGCCCGTTCTACAGCGAAGAGGCGCTCCTGCGCGACGTGGGCATCCGGTTCAACGGCGTCGAGAAAACCAATGTCCACGAGTACGACGTGGCCGAGGGCTGGGTGCGTGTCGAAGTGCCCACCGCGAAGGATCGTCGCGGAAATCCCATGGTCATCAAGCTCAGCGGCACGGTTGAACCGTATTTTCGCTCTGAAACCTAGCGACGCGGTGATGGGGTCCCCGCTACTGCACGGATAGTCGTGGACGCTGAGGTCCCTCAGTTCGTGACGGCCTCGTGGTGATGAACTCTCTCGCAGTTCTCCATGCAATCTCTCTCCACTCTCCAAGTACTGCGTCGGGCTTCCCCGAATCATCGGTGCCATGACTACACGGAGAGTGATCGGCCCCGTCGCCACCATGGCAACGGTCGGCCTTGTCGGCGTCGGGTTGTGGCTCGCAAACGTGTCCCAGACGCCGGTGGCGCCGCCCCCGCAGATCGCGGACACCTCGGTGGCCACCGCAGTCACCGCACCGCCCGCGCCGTCGGCGATCCCGGCCCCGCAAACGTTTCCCGCACAGGCAAAGTATGTCGCGTCAATACCGGTCCGAGGACGCGTCCTGAGCGTCGACATCACCGTCGACGGTCGTACCGCCAAGGCCTATGCGTGCGACAACGCCGGAATCGAGACCTGGCTGTCCGGTCCCGCCATCGACGGTGCAGTCCGCCTCACCGGCAACGCCGGGGCCGACCGGCTGGACGGGCAGCTCCGCAACGGGTCGATCGTCGGAACGTTATGGGTCGGGGACCGCAGCTGGAAGTTCGACGCGGCACAGGTCGGTGCCGGCTATGCGAACTGAGGTCGCCGCCGAAACCACTCCGCTGCGCGCGCAGGCCTCCCGCGGCAGTCTCGGGTTGATCGCCGCCGTCACGGCGGGAGCGTTCGTCGCCGTGGGCCTCGGAGTCTTCGGGCGAGTGCACGAGCCGGCGTTCTTCGCCATCAACGTGGCCGGCTTTTCCAGCCCGACGGCTGTCAAATCATGGTTAGCGACGTTGTCGGTGGTCTTCGCCCTCTTCCAGATGGGTTCGGCCCTGGTCATGTACCGGCTCATGCCCAAGGGTCGCTTCCCAGTGTGGATCGTGCCCGCGCATGTGTGGTCCGGTCGGTTGGCGGTGTTGGCCAGCGTTCCCGTCGCCGTGCACTGCCTTTATGCGCTCGGGTTCGCCGGCCCTGACACCCGCGTGCTGTTCCACTCGTTGTTCGGATGCTTCTTCTACGGTGCCTTCGTCACGAAGATGGTCCTGCTGACTCGTAAAGGCCTGGCGGGCTGGGTGATTCCAGTCGCCGGTGGCGTCCTGTTCTTCACCCTGGTCTATGTGTGGCTGACCTCGGCACTGTGGTTCTTCCAGCTCAACGGCCTCACACTCTGAGCTTTCACCCAAAGGAATTCGTCATGACAGACATTGAGCTCCACCTCACCCGGCAGCAGTTCGTCGTCTCGGCGGGCCTGGCCGGTATCGCCTTCGGCGCTTCTGCGTGCGCCGGATATGGGCAGCCGGCCGCCGGCTCCGACGCCAACACCACTGCGGCTCAGACTGTTCCGCCCGCCGTGTCAGGCACCCCGGTCGCAGTGACGACGGACATTCCGGTGGGGTCGGGGGTCATCGTCGACGACGTCGTCGTCACCCAGCCCACGCCGGGGGTGTTCCGGGCATTCTCCGCCGTGTGCACCCACGCAGGCTGCGCACTCGCCGACGTGTCCGACGGAACCATCAACTGCCCCTGCCACGGGAGCAAGTTCAACCTCGACGGCACCGTTGCCAACGGACCCGCCACGCGACCGCTGGAGGGCAGGTCGGTCGCGGTCACCGGTGAGGCGATCACGGCGGGCTGACCCCGTAGACCGGTGTCGGGCAACCTCGACAGTGATGCTGAGCAGATGCACAGCATTTCGCTGACGTAGCCGCCGTCCTCGGTGTAGCTTCCGCTGCATGCCCTTGGAGCTGGCCGCGTTCATCCGAACGACACTGCCGCTCGACCTCAGCGGGCTACCCGCCCTCGATGGTGGCCGCTACCACTCCCTGTGGATGCCGGATCACCTCGTGAGCTTCTGGCCGGACTCGATCTGGACACCCGAGTTCACCGACCTCGCGCACGCGTCGCCATCGCCGCATCGCCACCTGGATGCCCTCACCCTCGCCGGTGCCGTCGCGGCTCGCACGACACGAACGCGGCTCGCGACAAGCGTTCTCGACACCGTCCGCCGCCACCCCGTGATGCTGGCGCAGTCGGCATTGACCCTGAGCCACCTCTCGGACGGCAGGTTCATCCTGGGCCTCGGTGCCGGCGAGCGCGAGAATCTGGCTCCCTACGGCTTCGACGACCACCGCACGGTGAGCCGGTTCGCCGAGGCTCTCCGCCTGATCCGACTGCTCTGGGACACTGACGGACCGACCGACTTCACCGGGCAGTTCTTCACGCTGGAGCACGCCCGTCTGGACGCCGAGCTGCATCACACCGGGCCGCCCCCGATCTGGCTCGGGGCCAACGGCCCCCGCATGCTTCGGCTCGTCGGTGAACTCGGCGACGGCTGGTGGCCGACGGGCAGTGCCGGGCCGCAGACCTATGCCGTTCAGCTGGCCCACATTCGGGAGGCGGCCGAACGGGCCGGACGCGATCCGCAGGCGATCACGCCGGCCAAGATGGTGGTGTGCCTCGTCGGCGAGCCGGACGAGCTGAGCGAGATTCTGCGACGTCCGCTGGTGAAGTCGCTGGTGCTGCAGCTGACGGCCGACGCACTGGCGGCCACCGGTCACCGCCATCCGATGGGGGAGCACTGGCGTGGGATCCAGGACATCGACCCGCGCGTGCTCACCCGCGACAGACTGGTCCGGCTGTTCGAGGAGGTGGACCCGGACGCGATCCTGTCCGTCGTCCCTCATGGCACGCCGAAGCAAGTCGCCCGGCAGATCGCCGAGTTCGGCGAGGCGGGTGCGCGGGTCGTGTCGGTGCTCGACTACAGCGGAAGGGCCGGGCAGGGGTACGCCGCGGAGTCGGCGCGCAAAGTTCGCGAGGTCGAGGATGCCTTGCTGCAGATCACAGGAAGCACGTCATGACGATGTTGGACGCGGACACCCTGGTCGCCGACGCGCAGGAATCGACCGGACTCAGCGACTTCGGTGATGACACGCTGCCTGCGCGGGTGGCGCTGGTCGTCGACAGGCTGAACAGCGCCGAACTCGACGACACAGGTTCGCGGGCGGCCGCACGCACGATCGACGGACTGCTGACGAGCCGCCTGAGTTTCGTCGCCGATCGTGGGCGCCTACCCCTTGCGGCAGAACAGATCACGGCCCCACTCTTCGCCACCGGTGAGCCGCGGTCGGGGACGACGCTGCTGCATGCCCTGCTCGCCGAGGACGAAGGTTCACGCGCACTGCGCTTCTGGGAGGTCATGTATCCGTCGCCACCACCCGGACCGGCCGACGTCGACGACCCGCGCCGCACGCAGGCCGACGCCGACTGGCGGGAGATCCTGGACCGCATTCCGCCGTGGATCGTCAGCCACCCGTACAACGACCTGCTCGGAGCCGGGCTGCCCGAGTGTGAACGCACGTGGGCCTTCGACTTCCGCGCCACCAACCCGAGCGCCTGGTGGCGAGTCCCCATGACGATTCAGAACTTTCCGCAGGACCACCACGCGCAGTACGCCCTGCATCGCATGATGCTGCAGCACATTCAGCACAGCCGCACGCAGAAGCGCTGGGTGCTCAAGGGCTTTCATGGCCGTCGTCTGCGAGCGCTGTTCGACAGCTATCCCGACGCCCGGATCGTCTGGGTTCACCGCGACCCCGTGCAGGTACTGGCCTCGCAGATCGTGGCGTTCGGACAGATCAACGAGAGCCTTGCCGGGAGGCTGGACTGGACGCAGTACGCCGAGGACACGATCGAGGGCTCGCGGACCAACTTCCACGCGTACCTCACCGACCCGTACGTGGATGACCCGCGCATCCACCACGTCCGCTACCGGGACTTCGTCAGCGACCCGGTCGCCACCATCGGCGGCTTCTACGATTTCGCCGGACTGTCCCTGACGGCCGACGCCGAGAAGGCGATGCGCGCCTACCTCGACACCAATCGCAGCGACCGGTACGGCAAGTTCACCTACTCCACCGATGTCCTTCCGGTTCCCGTGCAGCAGCTGCATGACGAATTCGCCGCCTACCGAGAGCGATTCGGCATCGACATCGAGACGAGGCACTGATGGCCTTCGGTGACAGCGCGGACGACGAGGCGCTGCGCACGGCCTGGCACGACTTCTGTGACCGGCTCAAGGCGGCCGGTGATCTCGCGTTCAAGGACACCTCACCGGCCAACGCCCCGCAGCGTGCCGACGCCTTCCGCTACCTGACGCAGAACCTCGGGCAGGCCTACGACCTGGCTCTGGAGACCAAGAACACCCGCTATCCGATGATCCATCCGTTCTGCGGGCCGAGCCGCAAGCTCGGCGGCGACAACGCCGACTTCGTCTATCTGCAGGCGTGGATCGACGGCACCTCGACGTATCGGATCGAGGGCAACCGAGGTACGGCGCGATTCATCAACTTCACGGTCCAGGGGCCGCGCCCCGAGAAGGACGTGTACTACGGCGCCGACCATCCGAACCTGCACGAGCCGTTCGGCGACACTCCCGAGGCGAACATCACCGGCGACGACCTGGAGACCGAGCCCGATGGCAGCTTCGTCCTCTACGTCGGTGGTGAACGGCGTGCCCCGAATTGGCTTCCGACGACGCCGGGTTCGCGCAAGCTCTTCATGCGGCAGGGCTTCGACTCGTGGTCGGAACGTTCGGCGCAGTTCAGCATCGAGCGCATCGACATGGACGAGCCGCGTCCCGTCCCGACACCGCAGGATCTCATCGCGTCGATGCGGTGGGCCGGCGACTTCCTCACCGGGACGATGGCGGACTGGCCCGACCGCGAACTGCAGATCGGTTCGTTGTTCGGCGAGCCCGAGCCCAACGTATTTCCCGGCGCGCGCTTCGCAGGCACGGCGGAGCAGCGCGATGCCCGCCGCGGCAGGCTCATCGTCACCATGCCGTGGCGTCTGGGACCGGACGAAGCGTTGATCGTCGAGTTTCCCGACGACGGCGAGTTCTGGATGCTGACGAACATGGGCGCGTTCTGGAACAGCATGGATTACCTGTATCGGCCGGTGAGCTACACGCCGAGCAGATCGGCGATCGACGCCGACGGCCGCGTGCGAATGGTGATGGCCCACAACGATCCCGGCGTACACAATTGGATCGACACCCAACACTTCAGCGAGGGCTACCTCACGATGCGTGTCATCGGAAGTCGGCAGCTGCCTGAGGTCAGCACCGCTGTCGTCTCCGCCGACGATCTGAGCACCGTCCTGTCGGCCGACACCCGACGCGTCACGCCCGCGGAGCGCGCCGGGCAACTGCACGCCCGCTTCGACGCCATCCGCCGCAGGTACAGGATCTGACATGGACCCGACACTCGAGACGCTCGCCGCGTCGGCCTTCGACAACGTCTACCACGTGGGTCATCTCGTTCCAGATCTGTTGCCGGCCATGCACACACTCGGCGATGCCCTGCAGATCACGTGGGCACCTCCGTTCGAGATGCGCAGCGGCTTCGTCGGCCCGGACGGCTCCGCGGACGACCAGACTGTGCGCATCGCGTTCTCCATGTCCGGCCCGCCGTACCTGGAGCTGATCGAGGTGGTCGCTGCCGCCGACTCGATCTTCGCCGAACCGAAGCTCGGCGGCATGCACCACGTCGGTTACTACGCACAGCGCTGGCGCGACGACGCCGCACGGCTGCAGGACGAGGGTTGGGAGTTGGAGCGCACGGGTGCCGGGGTGGCGTTCCTGCGCGACCCGCGGAGCGGACTTCGCGTGGAGGTGGTGAGCGTCAAAGGCCGCGACTTTCTGACCCGGGTGCTCAACGGTGAGATGGCGACGCAGTACCCCCTGACGCGCACATGACCGCAGTCGCGCACACCTCGTACGGAGCGCTGTGCGGCGACGCCACCGGCGACGTCGTCGTCTTTCGCGGCGTGCCCTATGCCGCGCCGCCGACGGACGAGCGTCGTTGGCGCCCTCCACAACCCATGGCGGGTTGGGCCGGCGTACGCGACGCACTCGCATTCGGGCCGATCGCCCCGCAGGACATATCGGCCGGGCGGCTGGCCAAGCGCGGCCTCACCATGAGCGAGGACTGCCTCACGCTCAACATCTGGACGCCGGCCGCCGACGACAACCGCAGGCCCGTACTGGTCTTCCTGCACGGCGGTGGGCAGACGCAGGGTCACGGATCCGCTCCGCTCCTCGACGGTTCGCGGCTCGCCCGCCGGGGCGACATCGTGGTGGTGACCGTGAACTTCCGGCTCGGCGTGCTGGGTGCGCTCTATGCGCCGGGCTTGCACGGGGCCGACTCCACCAACCTGACACTGCGCGACCAGAGACACGCGCTGCAGTGGGTGCGCGGCGAAATCGCCGCTTTCGGCGGCGACCCGGGCGCCGTCACGGTGGTGGGCCAATCCTCCGGTGCGATCGCGATTACGGCGTTGCTCGCCGGCGGGTGCAACCTCTTCGACCGCGTGATCCTGCAAAGCGGCGGACTGGAGCGCGTGCGCTCCACGGAGGCCGCCGCGGCCGTGGCCGGCCAGCTCGTGTCAACCGGTGCGTTCGCGCGTGATGATGAACCGGATGTGGCGGAAATCCTTGCTGCACAACGCGGCATCGACACTGGTTTCGTGCCGCCGCAGGGCCCGTTCCATCCCTGCGTCGACGGCGACGTCATCGCCGAGCATCCGTTGGTGGTCGCGAGAACGCGCGACATGCCGGCGATCCCCATCCTCGCCGGAACGACGCGCGACGAGTGGCGGATCTTCGACGCGGCGCTCGACGAGGGCATCTTCACCGAGCAGTATGTGCGTGACAGAGCACATGCACTCGCCGGGGATGGCCACGACGCGGGCGCGGTGGTGGAGACGTACCGCGCCGACCACCGCACGCTTCGCGATGTCGCCAGCGCAATGGTCACCGACTACCACTTCACCGCGCCCACCGAGCAATTCGTCCGGGCGCATGCCGAGCGCGGCAGCGCGGTGTTCCGCTACGAACTGCAGTGGCCCTCTCCGCGTGCCGGACTCGGGGCGTGTCACGATTCGTGCCTGCCCTTGCTCTTCGGCAACCTGGATGCTGCGCCCGCGCTGGCCGGTGACGGCGACGCGGCGCGCCACATGTCAGACGGACTCCAGGGGCTGTGGCTGGATTTCGTCCGCGGGGGAGAGCCCTGGGAACACTATGACGGAGTGGGCGGGTCGACGATGCTGCTCGGCCCCGAGATCGGGATTGCGCGCGGACACCGCATGGAGCAGCTCGCCATCTGGGAGAAACGCTATCCCGCCTACGGGTGAGCGAATTGGTGGAGCGCTGCGTGGTCGTCGGGGGTCCTCAGTACTTCCAGGCAGACAGCACCTCGATATTGCGCCGACCTGGCGGGCCGAAGACCCGGATGTCCGCCTCCGATGAATACGGTTTCCAATCATCCTCTGGTACGCCGGTTGTGATGAACCGCACCCAGCTGCCGTGGATCTCGTCGGCGAGCGATTGTGGCGCGTCCGGGCCTGCGTAGGCAATGAACCCCGGGGCGTCGACGTTATCGAACGCGAACCCGAGATCGAGCGTGTGTAGCGCGGTCTTGCTGTGGATACTGCTCGGCCACGTGAACAGGTACGCATAGCAGTTGGTCCCCTGCCCACGCTGCGCTGCCAGGCTCGGTGCGCAAAATGCTGCGTCGGAGACGAATTCGACGAAGATGTCCTGCTTGGACAACGTGTCGCCATACGCATCCACGTAGGTCTGGATCAAGTCACGCTTGGCCCGAAACGGCGTCAGCGCCAGCACCAGCGCGTCCAGCGCTCCGTCGCTCGGTGCGAACTCTCCGAACACCCGCCAGAAGTCGGCTTCGTTCTTGTTGTGGCCGATGATCATCGTCACGGGTGCTGGTCGCTCGGACAGCGACTTCACCGGGGTTTCATGCAGGAGATCCCCGTCGATCACCGGCGCGAACACCGTCAGGATGTTGTGGGGGCTCAGCTTGCGGAGCTTCTCCGCGACCTTTTTGCCTGCGTCTCGTGCCTCGACCGCACTGACTGACTTCGCGGTCGGTAACTTGTGCAGGGCCGCAGCGACGAAGCCCGTTGCCTTCGCCGCTTCTTCCAGCGTGAAGGCGATGCCGATTCCCGACTCGCAGATCACCTGCTGAAACAGTGTCCCGGCGAACCGTGTGGTGGCCAAGGTCGAGACGCTCATCGAACCGGCCGACTCACCACCGATCGTCACTCGATCGGGGTCGCCGCCGAACTGGGCAATATTGTCCTGAACCCATTGCAGCGCCAGGATTTGATCGTGGAGTCCGCGGTTGTCCGGCGCGTCTGGGAAGTGCGTGAAACCCTCGATGCCCACCCGGTAATTCGCGGAGACGTACACGACACCGTCTCGCGCGAATGTCGAGCCGTCGAAGATGTCCTGTGCGGTGTTGCCCATCGCGAACGATCCGCCATAGAACCAGACGTACACCGGCAGCTTCGCGCCCTCCGCCATCGGGGCCGGTGTCCATACGTTGAGGCTCAGCCACCCGTCACCCTCGATCTCGGGGTACGTGAACGGAGCCGGAAGTTCCATCGACGCGGGCGGTGTGGGACCGAAGGCCGTGGCGTGGAACTCCCCAAGGGGCGCCGCCGGCTTGGGCAACGCGAACCGCAGGTCATCCACCGGCGGTTCCGCGTACGGGAGGCCCAAGAACTTTGCGACAGAACCATCCTGCAGGCCGAGGAACCTTCCGGCTGCGGACTCGACGACAGGATTGCGAGTACTCAAAGGAGCCTCCAGCCTCAGGGAAAGTGCTTTCGCGCATTGTGGCTCGCCGGCTGCCTCGCCAGCGGAAACTGTCTGTTCGTCAGCTTCCGGCAACAAGTAAAACTCAGGCATCGCGATGCGGCCAGCGGACGCCGACCGCTCATCTCTACATGCCGTCAGGCCCACGTGGCCTCGTCAGCCACCGCCACAACATCTTGTTCCGACAATGTCTCATCATCGAACAGTTGCCGGGGTCGTCGCTGAACGAGCACGAACCCGATCGCGTGGACACCGGGCAGCGCGGCCATTCAAGCCCGTCGGTGATGTCGTCCTGTACCTGCGCCAATTCGTCTCCCTCGGCCTGCGGCTGTAGCCGGCCCTGCAGCGGTCCGCGCGTGATGCGTCGTCGAGTTCAACACAATTGCCGCGCAAGCCATTCCGGCGCAGGCCATTCCGCAGTACGGCGGCGCTCGGCCACCGTGCGCGCCGACCCAGGTCACTGTGTCGTTCCCGGGTTCCGGTGTGTGGTGTGGGGGGCGGCCGTCAGGCCGCTCGGTTGTCGGGGGGTGCGGGTCCGCCGGGTTCGTCGGTGTCATCGATTGCTGGTGTGACGGCCGGCTCGGCATCGCCGATCTTGCCTTCGTCGGTGTGTTCGGTCGACCCAGTGGTGTTGGGGCCCTGCGGTTCCGCTTCGTCGGGTGGACGTAACAGCCGTTCGGGGCGGTGGTAGTAGTTGAGCCGCGCCTGGCCCGTTTCCAGGTGCGGGGGTGGGGTCCATTCGACCTCGCTGAGGTCGTTCATGCGGGTGGACCAGCCGCCGTCGGTGACGCTTCGGTTGTCGGGTCCGCAGGCGAGGCCGAGCTCGTTGACGTTTGTGTTGCCGCCGGCGGCCCAGTCAGCGACGACGTGGTGGGCTTGGGAGCCGTAGGCGCCGACGGTGCAGCCCGGTTTGGTGCACCCGCCATCACGGGCGATCAGCATGATCCGTTGTGCCGGGGAGGCGACTCGCTTGGAGCGGAACAGGTCCAGGGCCGATCCGGTGGCACCGTCGAAGACCGCGAGGTGGTGGTTGGCGTGGCCGGCCATCCGGACCACGTCGCTGATCGGCACGACGGTGCCGCCGCCGGTGACACCGACCCCGGCGCGAGATTCCAAGTCTTGCAGCGTGGTGCGGATGATGACCGAGACGGGCAGCCCGTTGAGTTGCCCGAGTTCGCCGCTCATCAGGGCGATGCGACCGACAGCGACCATGGCGTCGTGTTGACGCTGGGCCAGACTGCGGTGGTCGTTGTCGATCTGGGCTTGCGACGGTGTGCCTGAGGTGCAGGGTTCGGGGTCGTCGGGATTGCACATACCGGGGGCGGCGTATTTGGCGAAGATCACTTCCCACACCGCCCACGCTTCGGGGGTCAGTGTCGCAGTGAGGTCGGTCATCGCATCGGGGCGTTGCTTGCGTTTGGTCAGTCCGCGTTTGCGGGCGCGTTCGGTGTCATCGGGTTCCGGCCCGTCCTGGTCGAGCAGGAACAGGGTGAGTTCGGCGGAGTCTTTGAGTTCTTTGGGACCGACGCCGACCGCGGTACGGACCAGGTCGATTTCGAACTTTTCGCGGGTGGCTGTGTCGACGAATCCGGGCAGCTTGTCGACGGCTTTGCGGATGACCTCGACGTGTTCGCCGGTGATCAGCCCGTGGGCCTGGGCTGCAGCGGTGGCGGGCAGCGCCGGTGGCAGCGACGGGCCGGTGAGGGCTTGTCGGGGGGCCAGCAGGGCGGCCTCGGTGAGCCGGCGGTGGGCTTCGCGGGTGGAGATGCGCCAGCGGACGGTGAGGACTTCTTTCCAGGATTTGGCGCCCATCTGCTGCGGGGTGGTCTCGGTCTGCAGGCGGGCCAGCATGCGGTGGCTCACCGAGGGCAGCTGACACCAGAGGGTTTCGAGGTCATCGAGGGCGGCGAGGAGTTCGGGGCGGGTCAGCAAGTCGATCCCGCAGGCGGCGACGTCGTCGAAGGCGGCACGCAACGCCGTCACCGCGGCTTGCACGTCGTTCCCCGACATACTTCGAACATACATTCGAACACCGACAAATCGGCGCCGCCGCTGATGTCAGAACTCAGCCCGCGTGCGCAAGCCCCTGATTGCGCGCATCGATGGCCTCCTGGGTGGCGGGAATCAACAGATCCCCGCCGGGCCCCACCGTGGCCTGTGCGTACGCGACGTGCGGGCGCTGATCCCGCTCATACTGGGCGAACGCTGCGTCGAGATCGTCGGCGTTGTCCACCAAAGCCTGTGTCAGCAGCCATGTTCCGGTGATGGCCAGACTGGTTCCACGTCCGGATAAGGGGGATGCGCAGTGGGCCGCGTCGCCGACGAGGACGACTCTTCCGCGATGCCACGACGGCATGTCGATCTGGCTCACGGAGTCGAAGTACAGTTCCGGGTCTCGGCGCGCCGCGTCGAGCAGTTCGCGCACCCGCCAGCGGCCGTGTCTGCCGAATTCGTCGTCGAGGATGCGCTTCTGCGCTTCGAGATCCCGGTAGTCGTAGTCGATCCATGGTGAGCGGAAGCTCAACACCGCCAGCGCCACGTCGCGATAGGTGACCACCCCGGCCATGTGCCCGGGAAAGTTGTAGATCGGGTTCGGGGAACCGGTCGGGTGGTGGTGCGGCAATGCCGCCAGCGCGATGTAGAAGCCGAGATGGCGTAGGTACTGCCGCTCGGGCCCGAAGACGAGCCGGCGCGTGGCAGAGTGCAGACCATCGGCGCCCACCACGAGGTCGTAGCGGGAACGCGCTCCAGACGTGAACACGACGTCGACGCCGCAGCCGTCATCGCGAAGCTCGGCGATGGACTCTCCGAACGTCAACGCTGCGGACGGCCCCAGGGCATTGCACAGCACGTGCGCCAGGTCCTCTCGGGGAATCTCGGTGTCTCCGGTCGAATCGTTGATCTCCGCGATCGGTAGATCAGCCACCCGGTCGCCGTCCCCATCGATGAAGCATGTGCGGGCCGACATGTCGACCTGCCGGGCCCGGATGTCATCGAGGATGCCCATCTGTTCGGCGACCGCCAGTGACTCGCCACGGATGTCGATCGGTGAACCGTTGACCCGAAGGTGTTGTGCGCGTTCGACGATGGAGACGTCATGCCCGGCGTTGCCCAGATTGATGCCTGCGGACAGCCCGGCCATGCCCGCGCCCGAAACCAGAATGCGCATCTGTCGGCCTCTCTGAAGATAGGATCCAGTGTGTATCTAATGCACGGTAGCGATCAGCCTTAGGAAACGCAATGTCTCTTATTCCCGATTCCGCCCCGCAGCGTCGCCGCGGCCAGGCGCTGGAGAACGCGCTTCTGGACGCGGCGTGGGACGAATTGACCGAGCGCGGTTACGACGACTTCACCGTCGATGGCGTTGCTGCCAGGGCCCGCACCAGTCGCGCGGTGCTGTACCGGCGCTGGCCGGGAAAGCCGGAACTGGTGCATGCCGCGTTGATCGCTGCGATCAACAGGGATCCGCTCGTCGTGCCGGACACCGGCAGTCTGCGCGGCGACGTGATCAGCCTGTTACGGCAGGCCAACAGCCAGCGGGGCCACCTCGCTGTCACCGCCATCACCCGGCTCGGTGGCTTCTACCGCGACACCGGCACCAACATCGCCGATCTGCGCGACGCGCTGGAGGGTGAGCGCGGCTCCACCATGGACGAACTCATCGCCCGCGCCGTCGCGCGTGGCGAGATCCGCGCCGGCCAGATCACGGGCCGCGTGGCACAGCTACCCACCGACCTGATGCGTCACGACGTGCTGTTCACGCTGGCCCCCCTGACCGATGACGCCATCGAGGAGATCGTGGATGCGGTGTTCCTGCCCCTCGTCGGGCTCGGGCCGACGACGCCATCGAGAGGGCGTCGCCACCGACCGGAGTGACCTCAGGCGCTGCGGTGCGTCCCGGTCCCGAGATGCGCCGTGCCGTACTCGGCCGCGGCGTCGATCACCGTGTGCACGAAGCGCATCTTCTCCAGCACCGGGTGCGCGAGCACGAACGGGTACAGGTCGGCGCGCCCCATGGACCGGTTGATCATGTTCAGCGACCATGCCAGCGGCAGCCACATGCCGATGAGGGTGTCGAAGCGGCTGGGGCCCAGATGCACCAGATCGAACTTCGCCGCCGCGGGAGCCAGCCCGAAGGACGCAGCGGTATCCAGGGTGTCCCGGATGTGCAGATAGTGGGCGAAGGTCTCCGCCCAGTCCTCGGAGGGGTGCATGGTGGCATACGACGACACGTACTGGCCGGACCAGTTCGTGGGCGGTCCGCCCTGATAGTGGCGGTCGAGCGCAGCCTGATAGTCGGCGTCGGGATCGCCGAACAGTTCGATGAATTGCGCGCGACGAGGGATCCAGGCGCCGACGAGACGATGGAAGTAGGCGTGCCCCGTCTCGTGGCGAAAGTGGCCGAGCAGAGTTCGGTAGGGCTCGTCCAACTCGACGCGCAACTGCTCACGGCGCACGTCGTCGCTCTCGGCGAGATCCAGCGTGATGACGCCGTCCTCGTGGCCGGTGACAACATCCTCGTAGGTGCTCGACAGGAGGTCGAAGGCCAACCCGAAGGCCGGGTCCTGATCCCGTCCGACGATCGGCAATCTCAATTCGTGGAGCTCCGCGACCAGGCGGCGTTTGGCGTTCTCTGCCACTGCGAATGCGGTCATGCCGACCACGTCGGCATCGCTCGGACGGGTTCGTGTCAGTCGGCACGACGCGCACAGGTCGGTCGCCCGGCCCGCGGCGTCGGAGGAATCGACAAGCCAATTGCACTGCGCAATACCGAAATTCGCGCACCGACGGTAGTGGGTGAGGTCAGCACGTCCGTTCGGGCCGCTGCCGTCGGCGATCACCAGCGTCCCCTTCTCGAACGAGTACCCCAGGGGGCTCCCGCAGGACAGGCACAGTGAATTCTCGAATGCCAGGTGTTGCCCGCATTTGGGGCAGGTGAAGTCGCGCATACGAGTGATCCGTTCAGGTTGAAGCTGTCATGTTGAAGCTGTCATTGCCGCACAGGTCTCAGGGGAGATCGGTGGCGGCATCCTGTCCGAACGTCACGCGCTGTCTGTCCAACACGGAAACCGGAGAAAGGAAACACCGCGTACCGGCGGAATCTCAGGAGAAGAAGTGACGGTCTGAGAATCTGCTTGCTCGGACCCGGCTACCGCAGTCTAGCAAGAAAGTCGCTGGCCTGGCCTTCGCGGTGACCGCGATGACACTTCCTGCGTGACGTCAGCGGCTGGCGCGCCGTGCCAGTGCGGCCGGATCGTTGATGACGACGGTCTTGCCGCGTTGTTCGATCCAGCCGCGCTGGACGAACTCCGACAGCGCCTTGTTGATCGTCTCCCGGGACGAACCCGCGAGCTGGGCGATCTCCTCCTGCGTCAGTCCGTGATCCACCCGCAAGGTCTGGCCCTGCTGGGTGCCGAAGCGCCGCGCCAGGTCCAGGAGTTGTTTGGCCACCCGGCCCGGGACGTCGGTGAAGATGAGGTCACACAGTGTGTCGTTGGTGCGACGCAGCCGGCGGGCCAGGACCCGCAGCAGCTGCTCGGTGATCTCCGGTCGCTCGGCGATCCAGAACCGCAGCGCGTCGCGATCCATGGTCACGGTCTTCACCTGGGTCAACGCGCTCACGGTCGACGTGCGAGGTCCGGGGTCGAAGATGGCCAGCTCGCCGAACATGTCGGACGGGCCCATCAGTGTCAGCAGGCTCTCGCGTCCGTCGGGTGCGCTGCAGCCGACCTTCACCGTGCCCGCCGTGATGATGTAGAGCTTGTCGCCCAGCTCGCCTTCGGTGAACACCTTGTGGCCGCGGCGGAACGAGACCTCCTGCAGCTGGCCGGACAATGCTGCCACGGCTTCGGGGTCGACACCCCGGAATATCGCGGCCCGCGCCAGCACTTCGTCCACGGTGCCCTCTCCGGCTCGCACGCTTGACCAACGTGCCGGTCCTGACAGACCGGTGTTACACGACCACAAAACATCCGCAACCTAGCAGGTGCGCGTCGGCTATGCGAGCCTCCGCGCCACAGGTGGTGCGGCTCAGGGATTTTGAGAGATGTCGAGACTGTCGCACAGCGACAGGAACGCCACGGCGAACGGGTTGTCCGACGTCTTGTCCCGGAGCAGCGGCCAATCCAGCTGCTCGCGGACCGCACGCACCACCGGCAGCAGGGTGGCGAAATCACAGTGGTGCTCGTGGAGTGCACGCAGCTTCTGGGTGACGACCTCGGTGGGACCGAGTACCGGGATCGCCAGGGCGAGCACGTCCTGGATCTCGGCGCGCGCGAGCAGAGCGGAATCCACCGGCACCCGGTTGATCCGGTGAAGGACATCCACCAGGACCGGACCGTCCACGGTCAGAGCCGCCTTGAACAGCCATTCCTCCGGGGGCCGGCGGATGTCGAAGCCGGCCTTGGACAGCGTGATGGCGGCCTGCTCGGCGTCGTCCTCGGCGACCACGAAGTCGACGTCGTGAAAGGGTTCGGGTCCGCCGTGCACCCAGAGCGCATAGCTTCCTGCCAGCGCAAAGGGGGGACCGTCGGCCTTGAGGGCCGACGCCGCCCTCTTCAGCGCTTCCCGCAGATCGTCCTGGGACATTCACACCGCCGTTGCTTTCGACCGATAGGTGGGTAGTGGGATACCCATGAAGCTGGTGACGTTCAACATCCTGCATGGGCGCACCCCCGGCGACGAGGTGGACCTGGACCGCTTCGTCGACTGCGTGGCCCGGCTCGACGCGGACATCCTGGCGCTCCAAGAGGTCGACTCGGTTCAGCCCAGGTCCGGCCACGCCGACCTGACCGCACTGGCAGCCGAGGCGATGGGCGCGCAGAGTCATCGCTTCGTCGCGGCGATCGCCGGAACCCCCGGTGCGACGTGGATGGCCGCGACCGGCGAAGAGCAGCCGGGTACCGCCGCCTACGGCGTCGCCCTGCTGTCGCGTTATCCGGCGCTGAACTGGCAAGTGATCCGGTTGCCGAGGATTCCGTTTCGTTTCCCGATGTACCTGGACGCGCCCGGCCGGGTCAAGGTCATCGACGAGGAGCCCCGCGCAGCGGTGGTGGGCCAATTCGCCACGCCGCTGGGCGAATTGACGGTGGTCAACACCCACCTGTCGTTCGTCCCGGGCTGGAATCGGTCCCAGGTACGCCGGTTGATGCGCGATGTGCGCGCATTACCGGGACCCAGGATCCTCACCGGAGATCTCAATATGTCGGCCGCTGCAGCGCGCCGCTGGTCGGGGCTTCGGTCCCTGGCTGCCGCGCCGACGTTCCCGGCCGACGGTCCCAAGCAGCAACTCGACCACGTGCTGACCGACGACCCGGGCCTGACCGCGATGAGCTGTGAGACGCCGCCACAGCCGATCTCCGATCATCGGCCGCTGGCGGTGCAGCTCGGGCGACGGTGAGGTGGTCAGGTAAGAAATCGGGCCGCGTAGGGCGCGAACCGATCCCGTAGTTCCTCGGGGTCCAGCCCGAACATCTGCGCCGAGGTGTGCACGCGGCCGTGCCTGCCGCGGCGATGGGCGTGCAGATAGTCCGACACCGCGGAACGGACCTCGGCGGTGAAGGATTCGCCCGCGACGCGGTAGACGTTTTCGGCGACACCCACCTCATCGGCCATGAAGTCGTCGAAGCGGATGTCGACGGAGCGGTCCGCCGGAATGACGGCACGGTCCCGCACGCAGGCGCCGAGAAGCCGTTCCAGCCGGTCCACCCAGGAGTGCGCGACGGCGGAGACGTCGACGATGTCACGGTGCATCCGTTCCGAATACGTGATCATCGCGATCATCGACAGCGCGACGGGCACCGGGTCACGGTGGGTGAACACCACGACGACGCCGGGCATGACGTCGCTCAGGACCGGCAGCTGCTCGAGGTGCTGGGGTGACTTGAGCACCCATCGCCTGCCGCCACGCAGGAACTGCAGGGCCTTGAGCTGGGTGACCAGATACTCATACGACGACGTCTGGTCCCGGCTGCGGTAGTACTCGGTCCAGCGCGGCACCTGTGCGAGCGTCTCCATCAACATCGTGGAGAAATCGTTGGCCAGCAACTGGATTTCCTCGTGCACGTGGTCGGTGGTCATTTCGTGCATCAGCGCGAAGTGCGGCATCAGCAGGTCCATGGTCTGGACCGCGACATCCATTCGGCCGATCCTCGGATCGGGGTGCACGCCCGCTTCGGCGGACAGTGGAAACGGCTCGACGCCCTCCCAGTACGGCAGGCTGCGAAAGGTGGACGCCGACGCCAACAGGTTGTGCAGGTGGGTGGTGCCTGACCGGGGGAGGCCCGCGATGACCACGGGGGGCACCAGTTCGAGGTCCTCGATCTCGGGGTGCCGCGTGAGCAGGTCGGTGAGCAGCAGTCGATTCTTCAGCCACTGCACGAGCTGCATGTGGAAGTTGACGATTCCGGGCCCGTGCATGTCGATCTCGCCGAGCTCCGACACGTACAGGTCCAGCCGCTCGCGGTAGTCGTCGGGCCCGAAATCGTCGAGGCCGGTGGCCTCCCGCGCCCGCGCGTGCAGCACGTCGGCGTCCAGTGGGCAGTCGGCGGCGAGCGTGGCCATCATCTGCCGAAGCTGTTGTGCCTCAGCGCTGTATCGAGGCTCAGCCAGGTCGTGCAGCTGGATGAGCTCCTCTGTGGTGTCCGTCACATCGAGTTATGTTACTCTCAGTATCGTAATGAGGACAGATGTTGGGCGACCCAGAAATCGCGCCATCGATGAGGCGGTGTTGCGGGTCACCGTCGAGTTGATCGGCGAGTCCTCATATGCCGATCTGTCCCTGGACGCCATCGCGGTGCGGGCCGGCACCAGCAAGCCCGCGATCTACCGGCGGTGGCGGGGCAAGGCTCACCTCGTGCACGAGGCCGTCTTCCCGATCGACGAGACCACCGAGCTTCCCGAGACCGGGTCGCTGGAAGGTGATGTCCAGGAGATGATCCGGCGCACTCTCGCGGTCCTCAGCACGCCCGCCGCACGCGCGGCGCTACCCGGTCTCATCGGCGAGATGGCATCGGACCCCACACTGCACACCGCGCTGCTGGAACGTTTCGGCGACATCCTGGTTCGCGGTCTCACCGACTACCTCGAGTCGGCCACCCGGCGCGGTGAGGTCCGCCGAGACGTCACCGCGACCGACCTCGCTGAGTCCATCGCGGGAATGACGTTGCTGGCCTTGATCACTCGTGGCGCTGCCATCGATGAGAACTGGGTCGGCCGAACCGCCCGGTTGATCACGAAAGGAATCAGTTCATGACCACCGAACCGCATGAGGCCACCGCCGCGTGGCGAGAACTGCTGGACACCCTGCGCGGACTCGACGAGTCGTTCATGACCGGGCCCAAGGCCGTCACCGATGACCGCCACATCGCCGACGGCTACCGCATGATCGCCACCACGCTCGGCGTGGCCCTCGACACCTACCTGTTCGCCGACCCGAGCCGTCCACGGTGGCACGAGGTCAATTCGCCGTTCCGCCCCGATCGCCGTTGGGGCGGTGACAACACCGACGCCATCTACTACATGTGCCCGGTCGATCCGGCCCGGCGCTACCGGATCACCGGGAATCGCGGTGACAGCGTGTACTTCTCGGTGACTGCCTACAACGAACCCGCACCGGGCGCGTGGTCGGACCGCATCGTCGCGATCCTGCGTGACGACGACCTCGATGTCGACGACGACGGAAACTTCGCCTTCGACTTCGGGCCCGAGCCCGGCGCCGCGATCCTGATGACTCGTGACTACCAGGCGGACCCACTGGTGGGCAGGCCGGTGTCGTGGACGATCGAGGCACTGGATCCGCCGGAACCCTTCCGGCACGGCGAGGCGGAGACGGCGGCCGCGCTGCGGGCGAGTGCGGCGTGGTTGCGCACGATGTTTGCGATACTGCCGCTTGCGGTCGGCGTGAAGAACACCGACGAGCACCGCCTCGGTCATGAAACTGCTATGGCCGCCAATGATTTCGCCGAGCCCTACCAGGTGCCCGACGCCAACTTCGGTTGGTCTGCGCGCGACGCCTGCTATGCCTACGGCAGCTTCGATCTGGCCGACGACGAAGCCCTGGTGGTCACGCACCGGCCGCCGAGTTGCCGCTTCTGGAATCTGGTGGTGTGGAACCAGTTCATGGCTGTGCCCGGGGTGGCGGATGCCCGCAGCTCGCTCAACGGTTTCACCGCGGTGCCCAACAGCGACGGATCGGTGACGGTGGTGGTCTCGCGGGGGATGACCACTCACCCCAACTCGTTGACCACGCTCGACTACCCGCGCGGAAATCTGGCATTCCGGTGGTTTCTCGCCGATGCGGTACCGGCCCGGCCCGAGGTCCGGCTGGTGAAGGTGGCGGCGGCGCCGACGGCGCTGACCTGAGCAAGGGACTTTGGTCCCGCCGCGGAAGTGACCGTCGCCCACTGCCCTGCGGCGCGCCGCTGCCATAGCGTCGGGGTATCGGGTGGAGCCAATGCCGCCCAGCTCAAGGAGGCACGCCAGATGTCCAGCCACTCAGCTCCGCACGGCATCATCGTCGCAGTGGACGGGTCGGCCCCCTCCCGGGTCGCGGTCGACTGGGCGGCCCGGGATGCCGCCATGCGTCGCGTTCCCCTGACGCTCGCCCATGTCCTGCCCGGCGCGGCGATGCAGTCCTGGATCCAGGTTCCGCTACCCGCGTCGTACTACGAGGACGAAAAGGACGAGGCGCGCCGGATCCTCACCGACGCGCGCGCCGTCGTCGACGCGGCCACCAAGGGTGCCGAGCTACCCGCAGTCACCGAAGAGGTGCTCTCCGGTCAGCCCGTCCCCACCCTGGCCGATCTGTCCAAGGACGCCGACATGATCGTCGTCGGCAGTCGCGGGCTCGGCAAGTGGGAGCGCCGTCTGCTCGGTTCTGTCAGCTCGGGTCTGACGCAGCACGCGCACTGTCCGGTGGCGGTGATTCACGACGAGGACCCGCTGATTCCCCACCCCGCGCAGGCGCCTGTCGTGGTGGGCATCGACGGCTCGCCGGCGTCCGAGCATGCCACTGCGATCGCTTTCGACGAGGCCTCGCGGCGGGGTGTCGAACTGGTCGCCGTGCACACCTGGAGCGACGCCGGATACGCGTTGCCCGACTCCGGTTGGAGCGAGATCCAGCCGGAGGAAGACATGCTGCTGGCTGAGCGGCTCGCCGGGTGGCAGGAGCGCTATCCCGATGTGTCCGTGCGGCGGGTGGTGTGTCGCGACCAGCCGGCCCGGCGGCTTCTGGACGAAGCGGCACGGGGACAGCTGCTCGTCGTCGGCAGTCACGGACGCGGCGGATTCGCCGGAATGCTGCTCGGCTCGGTGGGTTCGCAGGTCGCCCAGTCGGCGCGTGGACCGGTGATCGTGGCACGAAAGTCGTGACCGGACCGCAGTGCGGCCCTGGCCGGCACAGACCGGCAAGGACCGCGGCGACGACCGCGGACGGCATCGCTACCGCGTGGTCAGCCGGCCGTAGCGCGTGATGTGGTGGTCGGTTGACCCGAATTCGAACTGCAGGGCGGTCAGCCTCTTGAAGTAGTGGCCGATGGCCAACTCCTCGGTCATGCCCATGCCGCCGTGCAGCTGCACCGCCTGCTGACCGACGAACTGCGCCGCCCTGCCCACGGTCGCCTTGGCTGCCGATACCGCCTGTGCGCGGGTGGCCTCGTCTGTGTCGAGTTTCAGGATCGCCAGGAGCGCGGCGGCGGCCGCCTGTTCCACCTCCATGTACATGTCGACCATGCGGTGCTGGAGCACCTGGAAGCTGCCGATCGGCTGGCCGAACTGCTGGCGCTGCTTGCAGTAGTCGACGGTGTCGGCCAGGACCTTGCGCATACATCCCACCGCTTCGGCGCTGACCGCAGCGGCCCCTTCGTCGCGTGCACGCGCGATCGACGGCCATGCACCGCCCTCGTCGCCCAGCAGTGCTTCCGCAGGAAGCCGTACTCCTTCCAGCGTGATGTCCGCGGCGCGCCGGTCATCGATCGTTCGGTAGGCGTGCATCGTGAGACCGGTGGGCGCGGAGGCCATGTCGACGAGGAAAAGAGAGATTCCGTCCGCGTCGTCCGGAGCGCCGGAAGTCCGGGCGGTGACGAGCACGTGGCCGGCCAGCGGCGCGCTCGACACCACGATCTTCGAGCCTGTCAGCACCCAGCCGTCGCCGTCGCGATGGGCCGTCGTGGTGACGTTCTGCCAGTGCTGTCCGGACGTCGGCTCGGTGGCGGCCAATGCCACCACGGCGCTGCCGGAGGTGATCGTGTCCAGGAGTGCGGTCGCGGCGTCCCCGCCGGCGCGCAGCAGCACGCCGGCGGCAACCACGGCTGTGTCAACGTAAGGTTCGACCACCAGCGCGTGCCCCAGCGCTTCCGCGATGAGCATCATCTCCACCGGACCGCCGCCGATCCCGCCGTGCTCCTCGGGCAGGGCGGCACCCAGGATGCCGAGCTCGTCGGCGAACGCCCGCCAGATATCCGGCTGCCAGCCCGAACCGGTTTTGGCTGCGGCACGGCTCTTTTCGAGGTCGTACCGGGTGGCGAGGAAACGGGTCAGGCCGCCGCGCAGCAGGTCCTGTTCGTCGTTGAGTGTGAAGTCCATCTAGAGCCCCAATGCAGCCTTGGCGAGGATGTTGCGCTGAATTTCGTTGCTGCCGGCATAGATTGATCCGGCACGGTCGTTGAAGTACCGCAGAGGCGCGACCGCTTGCCAGGGTTCACCACTGACGTAGTCATCGGCGGGCGGCTCGAAGTCCGCGATGGGTCCACCGGGACAGGTCGCGTGGGGCTGGTACACCCGGGCGCGGGGCCCGGCGGCCTCCATGGCGAGTTCGGTGATCGCCTGGCTCAACTCGGTGCCCAGGACCTTGAGCATCGACGACTTCGCCCCGGGATTGCCGCCCCCGGCGACCACGGCCAGCACCTGATACTCGAGGATCTCCAGCACCTCGGTGCGCATCCTCACATCGGCGAGTTTGCGGGCGAAGGCGGGGTCGTCGAGGAGCCGGCCACCGGCGGGACCGGGTTGTCCGGCGGCGGCCGCGGCGATGTTCTCGGCCATCACCTGTAAGCCGGGTGCGACCGCGCCGCCACCGCGTTCGAACTCCAGCAGGTACTTGGCCACCGTCCATCCGTCGTCGATCTGGCCGATGACGTTGTTCTTGGGCACCCGCACGTCATCGAAGAACACCTGGTTCTGCACCTCTTCGCCCGACGTCATCACGAGGGGCCTGATCTCGACACCGGGCGTCGACATGTCCATGAGGACGAAGGTGATGCCTCGCTGCTTCTTGTCCAAACGCGCGGTCCGCACGAGCGCGAACATCCAATTGGCCTCGCGGGCGTGCGTGGTCCAGATCTTGCTGCCAGTGCACACCAGGTGGTCGCCGTCGTCACGCGCCGCCATGGACAGCGCGGCGAGGTCCGAACCCGCTTCCGGTTCGGAGTAGCCCTGGCAGAAGAACACCTCGCCGGTCAGGATGCGCGGCAAGAAGTAGCTCTTTTGCTCGTCGGTGCCGAATTTGATGATGGCGTGCGCGACCATCCTGATTCCCATCGGCGACAGCGAGGGTGCGCCGGCCAGAGTGGATTCTCGGCTGAAGATGTAGTGCTGGGTGAGGCTCCAGTCGCAGCCGCCGTGGGCGACCGGCCATGCCGGGGCGGCCCAGCCCCGTTCGTGCAGGATCCGCTGCCACTCCATACTCGCGTCATGATCGGCGTACACGCTGGTCATCAGTTGACCGGCCCGGCGGAGCTCCGGCGTCAGCTTGTCGTCGAGGAATGCCCGCACTTCGTCGCGGAACGCGAGGTCGGTGGCCGACCAGCCCAAGTCCATGGATGTCTCCTTCTCGCCGAGGCTAGACACAGAGTAAACCTAGTTAGTTATGTGGGCGGACGTCCGGGGTGCGCCGGTCCGCCGGTCGGCGACGTCCCACCTGTCCCGCACCGGCAAACAGCTGCCTGACGAGGTTAAGGAGCCGGTGCCTGTTTGTTGCCTCGCCCTGTTATGGCAAAGCCCCCGATGCCCGCATATGACGGCGATGGCTGGGCGCTGAGTTTCAGTTTGGTCTATATATCCGGCATGCCATAGCCTTTAGCAGGCCGAGAAACTCCGGCCATGGCAAATTTGAGGCAAATAACCGTGTCCTGTGAACCCGAATGGGACGATGAAGTCGACGTCGTATGTACCGATTCCGGTATGGCCGGATTGGCGACCGCGATTTCGGCGATCGACGGGGACGCCGAGGTCTTCCTGGCCGACGCCCACGACGAGCCGCGCCCCGGGGGCACGGGCGGTGCCGGTCGGACATGGTTCGACTTCGGCGACGACGCGGCAACCGCCGAATACCGGAACCAGCTGACCGCGGACCTCGACCTCGCGGCGCTCGCGCAGTGCGGTGCCGATCTACCTGTACGCCTGGCGGGGGAGGCGGTGCCGGCCCGACGCCGACCACGGCCGCCCTTCGAGGGTTCGCGGCTGCGGGAGTGGACCGCCGAATGCATCGCCTCGCCGTCGGGATATCTGTACACCAGGGTTACCGACTGGACGTCGGAGATGACCGAGTGCGGGCCGGGGGAGCTGGTCATGGTCTCCGAGATCGGCTCGATCACCCCGGATTCCGACGACCCCGCCGGTTCGGTCGTCGAATTGCTCACCGCCGAGGTGCTCGACCGCGGACTGCCGCCCCACCGGGTGCGCCGATTCGACCGCCTGGTCTTCGAGGAGGGCACCGTGGTGGGCGCGGTGTTCTCGACCGAGGATGGCCCGCTGGCGATTCGTGCGCGCCACGGAGTGCTGGTCTGCCGACAGGCACCTCCCGGCGGTGACGACTTCTATCGGCGCCTTCCCGATGATGCCGACCTGCGGATAGCCCTGATCGGCAAGGACGGCAGCCGATTCGGGCGTGTCGAACTGCTGACCTCGAACGAGGAGATCGCCGCGATCGCCGGCGCGGTGCCCCAGCAGGCCGACGGTGCCGTCACGATTTCGAGAAGCTGACCGGGATCCGGCCCTTGGCCAGTAGCGATTCCATCGCCGCGCCGGCGATGGGGCGGGACAGCAGAAAGCCCTGAGCGCGGTGGCAGCCATGCCGGAGGAGCGTCAACGCCGCGGCGTCGGTTTCGACCCCCTCGGCGACCAGCTCGAGACCGAACGCTTCGGCCAGGGCGATGATCGCCCGCACGATGGCGAGATCGCCCGGATCGGAACCGAGTTCGCGGACGAATCCCTTGTCGATCTTCAGGGTGTCGACCGGCAGCGACTTCAGGTGCGACAGCGCACTGTAACCGGTGCCGAAGTCGTCGATCGCGATCCGGACGCCGGCCTGCTTCAACCCGTTGAGTGTGACGCGGGTGGTCTCGATGTCCTGGACGACGACGCTCTCGGTGATCTCCAGGCAGACCGAACCGTGATCCAGGTCGAACTCGTCGACGATGCCCGCGACCGTGTCCACGAAACCATCGGTGACCAGCTGCACCGGTGACACGTTGATCCGCATGATCGTGTCCCTGCCGACACCGCGCGACCGCCAGCCGGCGAAGTCGGCGCAGGCCGTCCGCAACACCCAGCGCCCCAGCTCCCCGGCCATGTTGATCGACTCGGCGACCCCAATGAACGACTCGGGGGACAGTAGGCCCCGGGTGGGGTGCTGCCACCGGACGAGGGCCTCGGCGGCCAGGATGTCCCCGGTTCGCATGTCGACTTCCGGCAGATAGTTCAGCAGCAGCGCACCGTTTTCGATGACGCTCTGCAGATGAAGCTCGATGTCGTTGTTGAAGTCGTTCTTCATCGACATGTCTTCGGTGAACACGGCGACCTTGTTGCCGCCGGAGCTCTTGGCGGTCAGCACCGCCTGGTCGGCCCGCCGGAGCAGGTCGGATGTGGTGTCACGGCCTGGAACACCCTGTGCCACACCGATACTGACGGTACGCGTCAGCATCTCGCCGTCGATCGACACGCGCTCGCGCAGCGTCGACTGCAAGCGGTAGGCGAGTTCCTCGGCGGCCTCCTCGTCCATCGGTGCCGCGGGGACGACGACGAACTCGTCACCGCCGAGCCGCGCGATCAGATTGGGGTGCTCCGCGCCTCTTCTCAACCGTTCCGCCAGCACCCGGATGAACCAGTCACCCGCGGTGTGGCCCAGGTAGTCGTTGATGGCCTTGAGCCTGTCGAGGTCGAAGAACAGCGCCGACACCGGTCCGGGCGCCCCCGCGGCCAGCCGCTCGTCGAGATGGGCGAGCAACGCCCGCCGGTTGTGCAGACCCGTCAGATCGTCGTGTTCTGCCAGATAGCGCAACTGCTCCTCGGCCTGCACCCGTGCCTGGACCTGCGCGAACAGCGACGCGATCGCCTCCAGGGCGTTGAGTTCCTCGACGCTCCATGCCCTGTCGCCGAACTTGATGAACCCGAGCACCCCGGTGGTGAGCTCGCCGGAGACCAGCGGGGCGGCGGCCATCGACGTGGCAGGCACGTCCCGGGTCTCCTCGATGCGCTTCTGGTAGTCGTCGGTCGCCGGCTCCGGTCGAAACACCATGGGCTTCTTGCCGTGTTCGGACTGTGCGAACACCGGGTCGGCGTCGGCGAAGTACACCAGGGCGAGGGGATCCGGATCGGGAACTCCGGGTCGGACGGGCCATTCCGCGATCAACCGCGATGCGCGGATCGTGTGGTCGTTGTAGCGCAGAAAGCTGACGTCGACGCCCAGATAGGCCACAAGGTCGGCAAGGACGCGCTGGCTCACTTCGACGGAGGTGGCCGCGTTCGCCGCCATCAACTGGGTGGCCACCGTGGTGACGACCAGGTCGAGACTGCGTGGTGTGTCGCTGTCAGGCATGGTGCAGTCAGAATACGGGTGGGCCAGAATTGTCGAGAGGCCGTCGCCTGCTCCGGACAGATGCGGGTGCCGCGGTGGTCAGTCGGAGGATCAGGACCGGCGCCTCGCCTGACCGATGTGGCGTCAAGTGACGAAACGCACTCTGCAATTCGGCCAATCGACCGGTGAATCGCGGTGAGAGCTCGCCAAGTTCATCCTCGGTGTGGGCGTAGAGGAAGACCGGTGAGATCGGTTGTACGGAAAGGCCGTGACGTTGGGCGACGAGCCACACCGCCTCGGCTGCGGCACCGCCGCGGGCATAGCCGGTCAGCGAGAGATCGTCGGTCATGACCACTGCCAACGCCGAGCTGCGTGCGATGCGCGTCCGCGTGTCCGCACCCAGTGACGCCCCGGTGCCCCACGCGGCCAACTCGGACATGACATCGGGCCGGCGCAGGATGTCGAGCGTGACGAGCTCTGCGGGTGCCAGCTCGAGACTGCGCACGTCGATGCCCGACTCGGGCACACTGTCGCCGGGCCAGCGCATCTCGGACGCCATGTCTGCGTGCAGGTGCGGCGTCAGGTAGCGGATCCGGTCGGTCTCGGCCAGCAGGACGCCCGCCTGGTCGAGGACGACGTCGTCGGCCAGCAGCTGCAGGCCGGCGCCCTCGTGCTGGGCCGCACGGAGCAGATCCTCGACTGTCCGGGCCGGCAGGCGCGACGGTGTTCCCATCCGGCGGTTGGTCTCGCGGTCGCCGAGGATCGGGAACAGCGAAGCCAGGGATTCGTCGGTGCCGTCGCCGAGTTCGATGACGGCACTCAGCGGAGACCCAGGTTCGGTTTCGGAGAATTCCGTCCGCCCCAGTACGTGATGCGCAGCGGCGGCGACCTGTGCGTTGAATGCGGCGGCACCCACCGCTACCGCGCTGCCCCGCAGTCCGACATCGATCGTCGACCGGTACTCGGGCGCGAGCCGGACGGTGACGGCGGTCGCTGTCCACCCGATGTGCCACGGCTGCATATTGCCGCCGGACGGGGCACGGCTGGCCGCCAGAGCGACGGCGTGCACAGCGTCGCCGGGGGGAGCGGGTGCATCGGCGGGAGGATCCCAGCCGGGCGCGGGCGGCCGCTCCGCCGGGTCTGTGAGTCCGCTGAGGGCCGCCGCAGTGTCCAGGCGGGTTCTGCCCGACGAAAGTGGTTCGCCCAGGCCTATTCTGCGTACCGCTTCGGCAACGGTGGCTGCCCCGACAAGGACGTCGCCGGCCAGCTGGGGCCACGTCGACAGCGTCTGCCCGACCTCGACCAGGGATGCCGCGCCGCGCGCCGAGAGGTTGCCGCCGTCGATGATCCGCAGGACGTGCGGGATCTTCTCCCGGCTGTCCAGGCCGGCGAGGCCGGCTGCATCCAGCTCACCGAGCAAGCCGTGGAAGATGGGCCGCTCCGGGTCCAGATCGAACCGCTCGACATCGATCAGGCCGCGGTCGCTGGAGGCCATCACCACCGGCAGCCGTCGGGCCCGGGCGCGTTCGCGGATCAGCGCCTTGACGTCGAGTGAATCGCATTCTTCGACGACGACGTCGAGCCCGTCGAGGAACTCGTCAACCGTGTCCCGGGTCACCCCCGAATGCAGCACGCGGACACTGACATAGGGATCGATCTCGGCGATGCGCCGGGCGGTGGTGAGCGCCTTGTTGTGGCCGAGGTCGAAAACGGTTGCCGGAACCCGGTTGAGATTGGACAGCTCCAGATCGTCGAAGTCCGCGAGTCGCAACTCGCCGCACAGGCCCTGCATCACCAGTGTGTGTGCCACAGCGTGGCCGACGCTGAGTCCGACCACACCGATCCGCAACCTGCCGAGCTTCTCCTGTTCTTCAGTGGTGATCAGGTTGCGGTTTCGGTCGGTTCGGACGCGGCGATACGCACGTGGTCCGAGGATGCCGACGACGCTCCGCCGCCACGGGTAGTACGCCCACCGCGGTGGTTCGTCGGTCACGTCGGTCGTCGGAGCCGGTTGCAGGCCGGCCAGTGTGGCCAGCTGCTCGACGGTGCGATCGAGGAACTCGATCCTCGGATCGTCGCGCAGCGCGTCCAGCGCCTGTCGGCCTTTCGGCTCGGCAGGGTCGAGAATTACCGCGCTACAGGCACTCTCGGCGTCCGCCAGCTCGGTAACGCTGTCTGCTCGCGCATCAAAGTGCTCAAATGTCACAGCGCATTATCGCGCAGCGGCTGATGGACCGCCGAGGCGGCCCGCAGCCGTTCCATCGCCAGGATCTCGTTGAAGATGCGCGACACCTGGCCGGGTTCGGCGTGCCGGATGAATGTTCGCCGGTCCCACCACATCATCTTGGTGCGGTAGCGCGGATCCGGATACGGGGTCGCCGGGATCGAAGCGACCACACCCCCGGAGGAACGCCACTTGTCGAGGACGTGCGGGGCGGAGGTGGCCATGCAGAACTGGAGGTCCATCGCGGCCATGGCGTGGAAGCCGCTGCGGGCAAGGGCGCGTGTCACTCCCTTCGTGGAGTCTGAGTTTCCGGTGACGAAGGCGGACTTCATCTCCAGGATTCCGAACGGCACGCGGTCGTCGATCATCTTGCGCACCGCGGCCAGGCCGGGCTGGCCGTCCCATTCGACAACCGCGTGGGAATCGTCGGCCCCCGTCAGCGGACCTTTGGCGCGGACACCTCCGATGACCTGCCCCGAGGGATTCAGCGCCGCCCAGAACATCGCGGTGTCGTGCCCGTCGCTGATCTCGGCGACGTCAAGAGCGTCCTGGACCCCGTACTTGCGGTAACTGCGCTCGGCGCCGTCCAGGTATTCCAGCCACAGGTCCGGCTCGAGGTCAGGCTGGGACATCACCATCGTGCATTGCGCATCCGCATCCCACCAACGGTGGCTGCGGGCGAGCTGAAAATCGTGTTTGCGGGAGGATTTCAATGACGAAATTGGCACGGCTTTTTTCCTTACGTGGGGGGTAGAAATCGCTGGCACTCGCTGCCGACTTCGGGATCGAATGTCGGCATCAATATGACTAGTCAAGTATTCGCCGCCGGTGACCGTATTTCTAGCTAGCCGAGTGTCATTTTCTCTTTCCGAATTACGAGTTCGGAATCAACGTCGAAAGCGTTACCCCGGGGCTCGTGAATTCGCGTCAAATGTGGGCGCTTCAACCGGTCGGCACGGCGACAATTCGATGCAGTTGACCGTCGACACCGGCGTGATGCGCGCTTTTTGTCGACAATTGCCGCGCTGCCGTTCTGCGTCGCGGACGGTGCTGGTGGCCATGCCGACCCCCGAACCGTGGTCCGTCGACGCGCTCCAGAGTGACGGCACGTCTTTGCTGTGCTCTTCGGTGCAACGCCGGCACCCGGCGCGGGGCACACCGACGCGCACCGGGCCCCTGCCGGCCCGAGTAGGCGTGTGGCACTGTGAGGTCGGCATTGCACGCTTGGCGCATCGCGCGGCCGTCCTGGCGGACGGCCGGGGTGAAAGGAGAGCTAGTGAAGAAGTTCGAGGATCTCGCCGAATTCGTCGCGGCCGAAGGCACGCAACTGGGCCCGACCGAGTGGTTGGAGATCACCCAGGACCGGGTGAATCTCTTTGCTGATGCGACCGACGATCACCAATGGATCCACGTCGATCCCGAGCGAGCTGCCAAGGGACCGTTCGGCGGGACGATCGCGCACGGTCTGCTCACGCTTTCGCTGCTTCCGCATTTCACGCACCAGCTCTACTCGGTCGACAACGTGGCAATGGCAATCAACTACGGCTACAACAAGGTCCGTTTCATCACGCCGGTCCGGGTCGGCGCGAAGCTGCGGGCGCGGGCGGAGATCGCCTCGGTGACTCAGCTCGACAACGCGGTGCAGGCGACATTGGCCACGACGGTGGAGATCGAAGGCTCCGACAAGCCCGCGGCGGTGGCCGAGTCGATCGTGCGTTTTCTCGGCTGACCCACTCCCCGCGCCGCGACCACCGTGGTAGAACAAGCGTCAGAAACTTTTGACGTAAGTCAAAAATGCGGTGCTGGCGCGAGGAGTGACAGTGGTCAGGACAGATCCGCAGGTTGCGGTGATCGGTGCCGGTATCAGCGGCCTGACAACGGGCAAGATGCTCAAGGACTACGGCGTCCGCTACACCACCTTCGAAACGTCGGATCGCGTCGGCGGTAACTGGGCATTCGGCAATCCCAACGGACGTAGCAGCGCCTACCGGTCACTGCATATCGACACGTCCAAACATCGACTGTCCTTCAAGGACTTTCCGATGCCCGAGCACTATCCGACGTTTCCGCATCATTCGCAGGTCAAGTCTTACCTCGACGAGTACGCCGACGTCTTCGGGTTGCGCGACCACATCGAGTTCGGCAACGGGGTGGTGCACGCCGCCAGGAACGCCGACGGTGGCTGGTGCATCCGCGACCAGGCCGGCGCCGAGCGGCACGCCGATCTACTGGTGGTCGCCAACGGCCATCACTGGGATCCGCGCCAGCCGGAGTTTCTCGGCTCGTTCACCGGCCAGTCGATGCACTCACACTCCTACATCGATCCGTCGACGCCGCTGGACCTGAGCGGCCGGCGCATCCTCGTGGTCGGGATCGGCAACAGTGCCGCCGACATCACGGTCGAGCTGTCGTCGAAGGCATTGCGGAACGAGGTGACTCTCTCGACGCGATCCTCGGCCTGGATCGTCCCGAAGTACATCGCGGGCCGACCCGGCGACACGTTGTTCCAGACGTCGCCCTACCTCCCCCTGCGCTGGCAGCGCAAGGCGCTACAGCTGGTCGCGCCGATGCTGGGAACCGATCCGACCAGCTACGGCCTGCCGCCCGCGGACCACAAGTTGTTCGAGGCACACCCGACACAGTCGGTGGAGTTGCCGTTGCGGCTCGGCTCGGGCGATGTCACGGCCAAACCCAACATCGCCCGTCTGGACGGGCACACCGTGCACTTCGTCGACGGAACCAGCGGCGAGTTCGACGTCATCATCTACGCCACGGGCTACAACATCACCTTCCCGTTCTTCGATCCCGACTTCATCAGCGCACCCGACAACGCGATCCGGCTCTACAAGCGGATCTTCAAGCCGGGCATCGATGACCTCGCCTTCGTCGGCTTCGCCCAGGCGGTCCCGACACTGTTCCCGTTCGTCGAGTGCCAGGCCCGGCTCGTGGCGGCGTATGCGGTCGGGCGCTACGCGCTTCCCCCGGTCGACGAGATGGAGAAGACCATCGACGCCGATCAGCAGCTGCACGCCGGACACTGCACCGACCGCCCGCGCCACACCCAGCAGGTGGATTACTTCATCTATGACCATGATCTGCGCAAGCGTGAGATTCCCGCAGGCATCCAGAGGACGCGCCGTGCGGCCGGGATCAGCCGATGACGCGTATCGAGGCCGGCTTCGTCAGCGGTGACGACCCCTGCAGCGCATGGCATTTCGAGGCCGATGGGGATCAGCGGCCGGTGGTCGTGATGGCGCACGGCTTCGGCGGGACCAAGGACTCCGGGCTGGAACCGTTCGCGCAACGCTTCACCGCCGCCGGGCTGGACGTGTTCGCGTTCGACTACCGCGGCTTCGGCGCGTCGGGCGGGCAGCCGCGCCAGTCGCTGTCGGTGCGGCGGCAGATCGAGGACTACCACGCGGCGGTCGAGGCGGCCAGGACGTTGGACGGGGTCGATGCCGAGCGGATCGCGCTGTGGGGCGCGTCGTTCTCGGGCGGCCACGTGCTGCGGGTGGCCGCCGAACGGGACGACGTCCGTGCCGTGGTCGCGCTGACGCCGCTGACCAGCGGGATGGCGGTGAGCCGCGCGGCGATGGCGTCACGCAACATCGTCACGTCGTTGCGCTGGACCCTGACCGGCGTGAAGAGCCGGATCGCGGTCGGCCGCGGGGCCGCCCCCATCACGATGCCGCTGGTGTCGCCGGTCGGCGAGGCGGGTGCCCTCGCGCTGGAGGGCGCTTATGAGAGCTATTCCGCGATGGCCGGACCGACATGGCGCAACGAGATCGACTGTTCCATCGGACTCGAAGTGGTCGGAATACGCACCACCGCGGCGGCCAAGAAGCTGCGCTGCCCGCTGCTGGTGCAGATCGCCGACTTCGACCGGTACGTGCCCGCCGACGCCGTTGCGGCGACGGCGGCGCACGGCAGAGCCCAGGTGCACCACTATCCGTGCGACCACTTCGACGTCTGGCCGGGTAACGACTGGTTCGACAAGACAGCGAGCGATCAGGTTGCGTTCCTCGAAAGGACGTTGCTCGGCTCAGTACTGAGTTGAGCCCTGATCGACCGAAATCGCACTCGCGGTAATATATTTCGCCTCGTCGCTGGCCAGCCAGCACACAGTGTCGGCGATGTCCTCCGGTTCCAGCGCCCAGGTGGGCAGAAACGGCGTCATCATGTGCTGCAGCTGTGGGTTGGTCTCCATCGTGGCGGCGACCGCCGCCACCATGTCGCCGCTGCCCATGGGGGTGAGCACCGGGCCCGGGTGGACGCTGTTGACGCGGATCGAGTGCTTGCCCAGCTCGGCGGCGAATGCGCGCGCCATGCCGGTCACCGCATGCTTGCTGGCCGTGTAGTGAATCATAAAGGGCTGCAACTTGACTCCTGCAGCGGAACTGATCAGGATGATCGAGCCGCCGCGGGCCCCGTCGATGATCTTCTGCGCGCCGGCCATCACCGTGTTCCACGTGCCTGTCACGTTGATGTCCATCACGTCGCGGAAGTCCTCGGGCCGAATCTGATCCCAGACCTGGGGCGCGGCGACACCGGCGTTGGCGACGATGATGTCCAGTCGGCCGAACTTGGTCACGCCGGATTCGACTGCGGCGCAAAGCCCTTCGCTGTCGCGGGTGTCGACCGTCGACGCCACGATGCGGCGACCGGTCTCCTCGACGAGCTTCACGGTCTCGGCAAGGTCGTCGGGAGTCGCCGGGTCGTAGCGCACGCACGGCGGCAGCGGCCCTGCAATGTCGACGGCGATGATGTCGGCGCCCTCATTGGCCATCCTCACCGCATGGGCGCGGCCCTGCCCGCGCGCCGCTCCGGTGATGAACGCGACCCGGCCGTCCAGGCGACCCGTCATCGCATTGCCTTCCGCTGGGCCTTCACGAGTCCCCCTCCGATGATCAACCGCTGAATCTCACTGGTGCCCTCGTACAGTCGCAGCAGGCGTACGTCCCGGTAGATTCGCTCCACCGCAACCTCACGCATGTACCCGCTGCCGCCGTGGATCTGTACCGCGAGATCGGCGACCTTGCCTGCCATTTCGGTGCAGAACAGTTTGGCTGCCGACGGGGCGATCCTGCGGTCCTCGTCGCTGATCCACTTGTGCGCGGTCTCGCGAACCAACGCCCGGCCGGCGAGAACGCCGGTCTGCTGATCGGCGATCATCGCCTGCACGAGCTGAAACTCGCCGATGGGTGTGCCGCCCTGCGTCGCGGTGGCGGCATAGGCCACAGACTCATCGAGTGCGCGTTGCGCGGTCCCGACGGCCAGCGCGGCGATGTGCACGCGCCCGCGCGCCAGTGACGTCATGGCCGCGCGGTAACCGATGTCGACGCTGCCCCCGACGAGCGCACCGGCCGGAACGCGCACGTCGGTGAACGTGACGTCGGCGGTCCACGCACCTTCCTGGCCCATCTTCTTGTCCTTCGGGCCGACCTTGACGCCGGGCGTATCGGCGGCCACCAGGAACACGGCGATGCCTGCACCTTTGTCGTCGGCGGGCCTGGTCCTGGCGAACGTCACGAACAGATCGGCGGTGGGCGCGTTGGTGATGTACTGCTTCTGCCCGTTGATGATCCAGTCAGCGTTGTCGGCGGAGCCGTCGCGGACGGCTTTCGTGCGAAGGCCGGACGGATTGGAGCCGGCTCCCGGTTCGGTGAGGGCGAACGACGCCACCACGTCACCCGACGCGATCCCCTCCAGCCACGTCGACTTCTGGTCATCGGTGCCGTACCCGACGAGGACCTGACCGGCGATGCCGTTGTTGGTGCCGAACATGGACCGCAGTGCCAGCGACGTGTAACCGAGTTCCATCGCGAGTTCGACATCCTGCACCAGGTTCAGTCCGAGTCCGCCGAATTCCTGCGGGATCGCATAGCCGAACAGCCCCATGTCTTTTACCTGGTCGCGGAGGTCGTCGGGGACCCGGTCCTCGGTGAGGATCTCCTGCTCGCGTGGCACCACCGCGGTGCGGACGAACTGACGGGTCTGCGCCAGGATCTCCCGGAAGTCCTCGTCGCTGACGTCGGATGTGGTCATCGGTGGTGCTCCTGAGTGAGGGTGCTGAATGTCAATCTCGTATATGAAATACGATAGCGTCCGGTGTGGCCGTACTGATACGAGGATGGGTGAGCAGATGTCATTGCTGACTGGACAGATCGCCGTGATCACCGGGGGAGCGCAGGGCCTGGGCCTCGCGATCGCACAGCGCTTCGTCGACGAAGGCGCGCGAGTGGTGCTCGGCGACATGAACCTCGACGCGACCCGGGCTGCCGCCGACAAGCTCGGCGGCGACGCGGTGGCGCGCGCGGTGCGGTGCGACGTGACCGACTCCGGGGACGTCGATGCGCTCATCGCCGCCGCGGTGGACGGCTTCGGCGGCCTCGACATCATGGTCAACAACGCGGGCATCACGCGCGACGCGACGATGCGCAAGATGAGCGAAGACGATTTCGATCAGGTGATCGCCGTGCATCTGAAGGGCACCTGGAACGGCCTGCGGGCGGCCGCCGCGGTCATGCGCGAGAACAAGCGCGGCGCGATCGTGAACATGTCGTCGATCTCGGGAAAGGTCGGCATGGTCGGTCAGACCAACTACTCGGCCGCCAAGGCCGGCATCGTCGGAATGACCAAGGCCGCGTCCAAAGAGCTCGCGTATCTGGGAGTCAGGGTCAACGCGATCCAGCCCGGGCTCATCCGGTCCGCAATGACCGAGGCTATGCCGCAACGTATTTGGGATTCCAAGGTCGCCGAGGTCCCGATGGGGCGCGCCGGTGAACCCGACGAGGTCGCCAACGTTGCCCTGTTCCTGGCCTCGGATATGTCCTCGTACATGACGGGCACCGTCCTCGAAGTCACCGGGGGACGGCATCTGTGATGCGTGACGCGGTCATCTGCGAGCCGGTCCGGACACCGATCGGCCGCTATCACGGCATGTTCACGTCGCTGACCGCGGTCGAGCTCGGAGTGGTTGCGCTGCAGGGGCTGTTGGCCAGAACCGGCGTCGCGCCTGACGCTGTCGACGACGTCGTGGTCGGGCACTGCTATCCCAGTATGGAGGCGCCTGCCATCGGGCGGGTGATCGCGCTCGACGCGGGGCTGCCGGTGACGGTGCCGGGTATGCAGATCGACCGTCGGTGCGGTTCCGGCCTGCAGGCCGTGATCCAGGCGGCCATGCAGGTGGCGAGCGGCAACAACGATCTCGTCGTCGCCGGCGGTGCCGAATCGATGAGCAACGTGGTGTTCCATTCCACCGACATGCGCTGGGGCGGGGCCAGAGGTGGCATCGCGGTGCACGACGCCCTGGCCCGCGGCCGCACCACCGCCGGTGGCAAGAATTATCCGGTGCCGGGCGGCATGCTGGAGACCGCGGAGAATCTGCGCCGGGAATACGGGATCTCCCGCGAGGAGCAGGACGAGCTGGCGGTGCGCTCCCACCGCCGCGCGGTGGCAGCGCAGTCGGAGGGCTTGCTCGCGGAGACGATCATTCCCGTGACGGTGACCAGCCGGTCGGGCGAGGACGTGATCGACACCGACGAGCATCCCCGTGCGGACACGTCGGTGGAGACCTTGGCGAAGCTGAAACCCGTTCTCGGCAAGTCGGATCCAGAGGCCACCGTCACCGCAGGCAACTCCAGTGGCCAGAACGACGCCGCCGCGATGTGCCTGGTGACCACCCCGGACAAGGCGGCCGAACTGGGCCTGCGTCCACTCGTGCGGGTCGTGTCTTGGGCCGTTGCCGGCGTCGCTCCGCACGTCATGGGCATCGGTCCCGTCCCCGCCACGGAGTCCGCCCTGGCCAAGGCCGGACTCAGCCTCGCCGACATCGACCTGATCGAGCTGAATGAGGCGTTCGCGGCCCAGGCCCTGGCCTGTATGCGTGAGTGGAGGTTCACCGCAACCGATCTCGAGCGCACCAACGTGCACGGCTCGGGTATCTCGCTGGGACACCCGGTCGGTGCCACCGGCGGACGGATGTTGGCGACGCTGGCGCGGGAACTGGACCGCCGCAACGCCCGCTACGGGCTGGAGACCATGTGCATCGGCGGCGGCCAGGGGCTGGCCGCGGTGTTCGAAAGGGTGAGCGCATGACATACAGCGCGAAGCGAAGCGGGATCGCGCAATGAGATACAGCGAGAAGCGAAGCGGGATCGCGCAATGAGTTACAGCGAGAAGCGAAGCGGGATCGCGCAATGAGATACAGCGAGAAGCGAAGCGGGATCGCGCATGAGTAAGTTGGCGCAGACGTTGGGCCTCACCGAGTTTCAGACTGAGATCGTCTCGACGGTAAGGCGTTTCGTTGACAAAGAGGTGATCCCCGCCGCTCAGGAGCTCGAGCACGCCGACGCCTATCCGCAGGCGATCGTCGACGCGATGAAAGAGATGGGCCTGTTCGGGTTGATGATCCCCGAGGAGTACGGCGGGCTGGGGGAGTCGCTGCTCACCTACGCGCTGTGCGTGGAGGAACTCGCCCGCGGCTGGATGAGCGTGTCCGGCGTCATCAACACCCACTTCATCGTCGCGTACATGATCCGCCAGCACGGCACCGACGACCAGAAGACCCGGTTCCTGCCGCGGATGGCGACCGGCGAGACCAGGGGCGCCTTCTCGATGTCGGAGCCCGAGCTCGGCTCCGACGTCGCCGCGATCCGGACCAGGGCCACCAACAACGGCGACGGCACCTACACCATCTCGGGTCAGAAGATGTGGCTGACCAACGGCGGCAGTTCGACGCTGGTGGCCACCCTGGTCCGGACCGACGAGGGGGCCGACAAACCGCACCGGAACCTGACCGCCTTTCTGGTGGAAAAGCCCACGGGCTTCGGCGAAGTCGCACCGGGGCTGACGATTCCCGGCAAGCTCGACAAACTCGGATACAAGGGCATCGACACCACCGAGATGATCTTCGACGGATATCGGGCCAACGCCACCGACATTCTGGGCGAGGCGCCGGGCCAGGGTTTCTTCCAGATGATGGACGGCGTCGAGGTGGGGCGCGTCAACGTGTCGGCCAGGGCGTGCGGAGTCGGTATCCGGGCCTTCGAGCTCGCCGTCCGCTACGCCCAGCAGCGCAGCACGTTCGGCAAACCGATCGCCGAGCATCAGGCCATCGCCTTCCAATTGGCGGAGATGGCAACCAAAGTCGAGGCAGCCCATCTGATGATGGTCAACGCGGCACGGATGAAAGACTCCGGTGAGCGCAACGACGTCGCCGCGGGCATGGCAAAGTACTTCGCCAGCGAGGTGTGTGCCGAGGTGACCCAGCAGAGCTTCCGGATCCACGGCGGATACGGATACTCCAAGGAATACGAGATCGAGCGGCTGATGCGCGACGCCCCGTTCCTGCTCATCGGTGAGGGCACCAGCGAGATCCAGAAGAACATCATCAGCAAGCGCCTACTGGCGGATTACCGGGTGTGATCCGGTGAGCATTCCCGACTTCGCTGCGCGGCCACAGCTCGCCGAAGACGTGGCACGGTTCGTCCGTCGGCGCATCTTCGAGGGGACCTATCCGGCCGGACAGTACATCCGTCTGGAGCAGCTTGCGGCCGAACTCGGCATCAGCGTAACCCCGGTTCGCGAGGCACTTTTCGGGCTGCGCGCCGAGGGACTGCTGACCCAGCTGCCCCGTCGCGGCTTCGCCGTGCTGCCGATCACGCGACGCGACATCGCCGACGTGTCCGACGTCCAGGCCCACATCGGCGGCGTCCTGGCCAGCCGTGCCGCCGAGCACATCACCGACGAGCAACTCCGGGAACTGGGACGAGTCCAGGACCAACTGGAAGTGGCCTACCGGGACGACGACCCCGAAGCCGCGGTGCGCCTGAACCACGAGTTCCATCGCGGAGTCAACCTGGCGGCGGGGTCGCCGAAGCTGGCACAGCTGATGGGCCAGATCACGAAGTTCGCGCTCGAATCGGTGTATCCCACCGTCGAAGGCTGGCCCGCCCAATCCATGCGCGACCATCGTCTGCTGCTGGCCGCGCTGCAGAGCCGCGACGGTGAAGCCGCCCGCACCGCGATGTCGGAACACCTGTGCGCGGCCGCGCAACCGCTGATCGATCACCTCGCCCGGCGCGGCATCATCGCCTGACCCACGGCGCGTGAATGATACTGTAAGGCTTACAGTCCTATTCTCTGCAAAGGCGGGTCATGGGCGTCCTCGACGGCGTACGGGTACTCGACTACGGCCGGTTCATCGCAGCTCCGTGGTGCTCGGCGCTGTTGGCGGACATGGGCGCCGATGTCATCCGCGTCGAGAAGCGGGAAGGTGGCGAAGACCGCTGGGTGCAGTCGGTCACCCCCAGCGGGGAAGGCGGCACCTACCTGCAGTGCAACCGCAACAAGCGCTCGCTCACCCTGGACACCACCACCGATGACGGCAAGGAGATCACCCGGACGCTGGTCGCCGGAGCCGACGTCGTGGTGGCCAACATGCCGGCGGCCGGGATGCAAGCCAACGGACTGGACTACCCGACGCTGCGCGCGGTCAAAGCGGACATCATCCTGGCCAGTGCCACCGCCTACGGCGAAGGCGGCCCGTACAGCGGGCGCATCGGTTTCGACGGGGCGGGCCAGGTGATGTCCGGAGCCGTGTACCGGCAGGGCCTGCCCGAGCTGCCGATCCGGACGGTGGTGCCCTACGCCGACTTCGGCACCGCGCTGACGTTGACGATCGGCGTGATGATGGCCCTCTACCATCGTGATCGCACCGGCGAAGGTCAGCACGTGGAGGGAGCGCTGCTGCCCACCGCGATGATGCTGTCGAACGCCTTCCTCATCGAACGGGACCTTCTCGGGACCGACAAGCCGAGGATGGGGAACCAGGGAACCTCGGTAGCCCCCTGCGATCTGTACCGGACCTCCGACGACGGCTGGGTGCTGCTGCAGGTCGCGGGTCCGTCGATGTTCAAGCGGTGGTGCCTGTTGGTCGGCAGGCCCGAACTGTTCGACGACCCGCGCTTCGCCGACGACGACCTGCGGTGGCGCAACGGCGACGTGCTCAACGAGATCATGGCCCAGTGGTGCGCCGACAAGACCAGGGCGGAAGTGGTGGAGCTACTCGACGCGGCGAAACTCCCTGCCGCACCCATGCATTCGACCCAGGAGGTTCTCGACGATCCCCATGTCCAGGCGATGGGCTACCTGCGGCGCGTCCCGTTTCCGGAGACACCGCGCGGCGTACCCATCATCGAGACACCCTTCCGGTTGTCGGCGACCCCCGGCGAGATCCGGCATCGCGCCCCACTGCTCGGTGAGCACACCGACGAGATCCTCGGCGAGATCGGTTACACGGGCGCCCAGGTCGCGGACCTGCGGGCCCGCGGGGTGGTGTGATCGGGGGACTGCGCCCGCCAGCCTGGGCCGAGCTCATGGCCCGGCGAACAAGAGCCGGACCGCGGTCAGGTCGGGTTTACCCGACGGTGTGCGCGGGATCGAATCAGTGATCAGCAGCTCGGTGGGAATCTCGTAGCGTGCTAAGCGCTGTCGCAGGTAGTCGATCAGCTCGGCCGGTTCGGCGCAGGCATCGGCGCGTAACTCGACAAGGGCGACGGGGGTGTCGCCCAGGCGCGGGTCCGGCGTGCCGAGCACCGCGGCACCCGCCACCGCGGGGTGACTCTCCAGCGCGGTCTTGATGTCGTCGGGCATCACCTTGAATCCGCCACGGATGATCGCCTGATCGGCGCGCCCGAGGATCCAGACGAAGCCGTCGTCGTCGATACGAGCCAGGTCGGTGGTCCGGATCCAGTTCTCGATGTCACCCATCTGTGCCGGGATGACCTCAAGCAGCCCCTGCTGCCCGGGCGGCAGCGGCACTCCGTTCGGGTCGACGACGCGCAGGCGGGCGCCGGGATTGGCACGTCCGACGCTGCCGCGCTTGTCCCGCCAGTATTTCCGATGGTCCTTCAGTGTCCAACCGGCGACACCACCACCGAATTCGGTGGCCGCGTAGGAGGTCAGCACGGGGATGCCGAACTTCTCGGTGAACGCGTCCGCGTCGTCGGCGGACAGTGGTGCGGTTCCCGACGTCACGGCGCGCACGCCGGCGAGGTCCTCGCGGGTCAGCCCGGAGTGGAGCACCATCCGCAGCGCGGCAGGCACGAGCGACACCGCCCGGGGCCGGTGCTCGCGCACCGCGTCGGCCCACTGGGTCAGGTCGAACTTCGCGAGCAGGACGAACGAGCGGGCCTCGGCGACGCACAGCAGGACCCGGAACACCCCGCCGACGTGCACAAGCGGTGAGTTGACGATCGCGACGCCGTGCCTCAGCTCCGTCGGGGCGACGGCGTTCTCCGGTTCGCGGCCGATGACGCTGCGGGCCAGCATGTCGTAGGTCAGATCGACCCGCTTCGGCGGACCGGTGGTGCCGCTGGTCAGCATCCAGACGGCGACGCCGCCGCGTCCGGCGTCCTCGTGGGCCGGGCCGGAGGTGACGGTCGGTGCGTCGTCGAGGTCATCGATCGCCACTGTCGTCGCCGCCGTGTCCGGGGCCAGGGTGGCGAGATCCTCGGCGAGGCCGACGAGGATGGGCAGATGCAGCTCCTCGATATCGGCTCGGGTGCGCTCGTCGCCACGTGACGGGTTGATCACGACGACCGTGCCGCCGCCGGACAACACGCCGAGCAGTGCCGCGACGTGGGCGGGACTGTTGCGCAGCATGATTCCTGCTCTGCCGGTACCCACCAGCGCGCCGATGCGCCGTGCCGCCGCGCCGACCTGGCCCCAGGTGTACCAGCGGCCCTCGAACTGGATCGCCCGCGCCGCCGGGTCCAGGGCCAGGACGTCGTCGATGCGTTGGGAGAGGGGATGGGCCACTAGCGGATCCGAGGACTCTGCTTCGGGCTGTTACGTTCCGCGAGTTCGGCTTTGGCGATCGGGTTGCCCAGCCTGGTGTAGATCAGACCCTGGTCCATCGCGGCCCGGTACGGCTTGTCGAGCGATTCCCAGATGGCCTTGACCGTGCCCTGGGTCGCTGTCGGTGGCTTCGCGGCGATCGTCGTCGCAATCTCGTGTGCCCGCGGCCAGAGGTCCTGCTCGTCGACCACCTCGGTGACCAGTCCGATCCGCAACGCGGTCTGCGCGCCGACGCGCTCGTCGTTGCCCATCAACGCCATCCGGAGTGTGTCGCCGAGTCCCACGCGGCGCATCAGGCCGACCGGCTCCAGGGCCGACACCAGACCCGCGCTGACGTGGGAGTCGAAGAACGTCGCGCCTTGGGCGCAGATCACCACGTCGGCCTCGTTGACGAAGTACAGGGCGCCCGCGGTGCACATGCCCTGCACGGCGCACACCACCGGCTTCCACATCTTCTGCCACTTCGGGCTCAGCAATTCACCCGGATCTTCGTGGTTCCAGACGATTTCCGGCTGGCCGTAGCTGGATCTGACGTCCAGCCCCGCGCTGAAGGCCCGCTCACCCGCGGCACGCAGCACCACCGCGTTGATCAGCTCGTCGGCCTTGATGATCCGCCAGACCGCTTTCATCTCCTCACACATCATGCGGTTGAAGGAGTTCAGTGCTTCCGGCCGGTTGAGCGTCACGGTGGCGACGCGGACATCGTGATCCAGGTCGAGCAGGATGGTCTCGAAGGTCGTGGGTGAGTTCACGGTGCCCCTAACGACACTGCCAGTTCGGCGTGCGCTTCTCCACGAAGGCCAGCGGACCCTCGTGCGCATCGTCGGTGCGGAGAACGCGTTCGCGGAACGTCTCGGCCAGGATCTCGCCCTCCAGCAGCGGCAGGTCGAGGGTTTTGTGGATGGCCAGGCGCGTACCCCGGACGGCGAGTGGGGCATTGGAGTTGACGATGTCGGCGATCTGGTGGGCCCGCTCGAGTAGCCGGTCGTGTTCGACCACCTCGGTGATCATCCCGAGTTCGTAGGCGCGCTCGGCGCTCATCCGCTCGTGCTTGCCCATCAGCGCCATCCGAAGCGCGACCGACCGCGGCAGCGCACGCGCCAACCGCACCATCTCCCGTGCGGCGACCAGCCCGATGCTGACATGCGGATCGAAGAACGTCGCCCTGTCCGACGCGATGACGATGTCACCGGTGGTCACCCAGTCCAGACCGGCCCCGCAGCAGATGCCGTTGACCGCGGCGAGCACAGGCTTGGCCATCCGGCGAAACGGCGGGGTGCCCTCCTGCGGTGCTTCCCACTGGTCGTAGGTGGACAGGTACGGACGTTCGTAGATGACCTTGCCGTCCTCGGGGATCTGCTTGACGTCGGCGCCGCTGCAGAACGCGCGGCCCGTGCCGGTGACGATCATCAGCCAGATGTCGTCGTCACCCTCGGCCTCGTCGTACGCCGCGCGCAGCTCCGTGACCATGTGTGGTGACAGCGCATTGAGCGCCTCGGGCCGGTTCAGTGTGATGGTGGCTGTGTGCCCGTCGGCCTCGTAGGTGATGGTGTCGTAGTTGCTGGGAGCGTTCACGTGCCTTCTTTCGCCTATCTGCCGTCGAAGTCGGGTGCGCGCCGGGCACGGAACGCAGCCAGTCCCTCTTTGAAATCGGTTGTTCGGCAGGCTAATTCAAGGCTTGCCAGCTCGTGGGCCATGGACTGGTCCAGTGTGGCGTGCTGGCCGAAGTTGATCGCCCGCTTGGCCAGGCCGATCGCCACTGTCGGTCCCGATGCCAGTCGCCCCAAGAGTTCGTCGGCGGCTGCGGCGACGTCGTCACGTGCGACCGCCTGGTGGATCAGCCCCCAGTCGGCGGCGTCGGCGCCGCTGACCTTCTCGCCGAGCAGCAGCATGCGCCTGGCCCTGGCGACACCGGCGAGCCGGGGGAGCAGCCACGTCGATCCCGAGTCTGGGCTGAAGCCGCGGTCGATGAAGGGTTCCCACAGCGTGGCGTCGGTGGCGGCAACGGTGAAATCCGAAGCCAGCGCGATATTGCATCCGAGACCCACCGCCCAGCCCGTCACGGTGCAGACCACAGGCAGCGCGATGGTGGCAATCAGGTCGATCACGCGATTGGCCGTGTGCGGAATGCGCCGGGTGAGGTGCCCGGTGCGGGGGCGGCCGCTGCTGCTGTTGGTGGCGATCCAGTCGGCGCCCGCGCAGAAGTGTTCGCCGGCTCCCGCGATGTGGATCGCGCGGAGCTCATCATCGGACGCGGCAGCGGTGAGGATCTCGATCAGATCGTCGACCATGCTGTGGCTCAACGAATTACGCTGAGTAGGCCGATCGAGGATGATGCGCAGGACGGCGCCGTCTCTGATCTGTCGCACCAGGCCTGCGTCCGCATCGTCAGGCACCGGGCACGTCCTTCCCGAGGCTGTCCGAGAGGTATACAGATAACCATACAGTTGGCACTTCAATTACTATTCCGTACAAGTTAGCAAGGAAAGGGCGTCGACGGAACAGTGCCATCGCCACGCATTCGTCAGCCGCAGGAGTCGGTGTTCGCCGAGTTCGGTGTCAGTCCGCCCGCCATGCGCGAAGCGATCCACGTCATCTCCAAACCATCTGCGCGGGCATGTGCGCCGCGCGGGAGCTCGAACTGAAAGGTTGTCCACCATGACCACGACCGAGGACGATCGGGTGCTGTTCGATGCCGACAGGGACACGCGGATCGCCACTATCACGCTGAACAACCCCACGCGGCGTAACTCCTACGACGCGGCGATGCGAAACCTGTTGGCGCGCCGCCTCGACGAAGCGGCCGAAGACGACGACATCACGGTCGTGCTGCTGCGTGGAGCCGAGGGCGTGTTCAGCACCGGCGCAGACATGGACAACGCATACGGCTGGTATGGGCCCGCCGAGCGGAGGGGTGCCGAGACAGCGCCCGCGAAGAGCCGGCCCAGTCAGCGGCGCCGGCTGACGGTGGATCGCAAGTCCTTCAGCTTCTATCACAATCTGATGGGGTTCCCGAAGGTCACCGTCGGCGAGATCGGCGGGTATGCGCTCGGCGGCGGGTTCGAGATGGCGCTGATGACCGACATCTCGGTGATCGCCCGCGACACCAAGATCGGGATGCCCGCTACCCGCTTCCTCGGGCCTGCGCTCGGCAGCCTGCACATGTTCTTCCACCGACTCGGACCGGTGCTGGCCCGGCGGATGCTGCTGACCGGCGACGTCATCGCGGCTGGCGAGCTGGAGCACCTCGGGGTGTTCACCGAGACCTGTGACCCCGGTTCGGTCACAGCCCGCGCACGGTACTGGGCGGAGAAGGCGGCCAAGATGCCTGCCGACGGTGTCGTGATCGCCAAGGAGGCCTTCCGGCTCGTGGAGCAGAGTCAGGCGTATCAGGGGGAGGAGGTGGCGAGCTATCTCTTCCACGCTTATGGCACGAATCTGCAGTTCGCCGACGGCGAGTTCAACTTCGTCAAGACCCGCGCGCAGCACGGCACCAAGGAGGCATTCCGGCTGCGTGACGAGCACTTCTTCGTTCCTGAGCCGACGCGTGAGCCCTGAGTGACCTGGCCCACCTACTGTCGGCACTACACTATCTGCTAGTTTTGTAACGTTCGTCTGCACGCTGTCGCTGCCGAAACCGAGGTCAAGAGCATGCCAACACCCGTCATCGTCGGAGCCGCCCGGACGGCCATCGGCCGCTCGTTCAAAGGAACTCTGGTCAACACCCCGCCCGAGACCCTGATCACCACGGTGCTGCCCGAGGTGGTGCGGCGTTCCGGCATCGACCCCTCCGACATCGACGACATCATCTTCGCCGAATCTCATTACGGTGGAGGCGATCTCGCGCGCTACGCGGCCACCGCGACGGGTCTGGAGCACGTGCCCGGCCAGTCGGTCAACCGGCACTGCGCGGGCAGCCTCACGGCGATCGGCAACGCGTCGGCGCAGATCGGTTCCGGTATGGAGCGCGTGCTGATCGCCGGCGGCGTCCAGTCACTGTCGATGACGCCGCTGACCAACTGGCGGATTCCCGGCCCCGAGCTCAAGTTCGAAGAGCGGTGGATGCCGCCCACGCACGTCGAGACCCCCGACGCGCCGGCGAAGGACATGTCGATCACGGTCGGGTGGAACACCGCGCAGTCGGTCGGCATCACCCGCGAGGAGATGGATGCCTGGGCCGCGCGCTCACACCAGCGCGCCGTCGCCGCCATCGACGCGGGCAAGTTCGTCGACGAGATCGTCCCGTTGAAGGTCGAGCTCCCGGACGGATCGGTGATCGACTTCAGCGTCGATGAGTTCCCCCGTCGCGACACCACCATCGAGAAACTGGCCGGACTGAAGGTCCTGCACCCCGAGATCGAGGGCTTCTCGATCACCGCGGGCAACAGCAGTGGTACTAACGACGCCGCAGCCGGGGTGGCGCTCGTCGAGCGCGACTACGCCACGGCGAACGGCCTCAACGTGATGGGCACCGTCAAGGCGTGGGCGTCCGCCGGGGTCGCGCCGCGCGACTGCGGTCTCGGTGCGTTGAAGGCGATCAGCAAGGTGCTCGACCGCGGCGGCCTCAAGGCATCCGACATCACGCTGTGGGAGATCAACGAGGCGTTCGCGTCGGTGCCCATCGCCGCGTGCAGGGAGTTCGGGCTCGACGAGGAACTCGTGAACTACTCCGGCAGCGGATGCAGTCTCGGACACCCGATCGCGGCGTCGGGCGCTCGCATGGTCACCACTCTGGTCTACGAGCTGGCGCGCCGCGGCGGTGGCATCGGCGTGGCAGCGATGTGCGCCGGCGGCGGCCAGGGCGGCGCCGTCATCGTCGAGGTGTAGAACTCTCGGCGGGAATCAGCGTTTGCGGGCCGTCTTCGCGGGGGCCTTGCGCGCCGGCTTCTTGGCCTGTTCAAGCAGGCTGCCCGCGTGGTCCAGGATGCACTCCAGGCCGAACTCGAAGTTGCGATCGTCGGCGGCGCTGAGGTGATGCCCCTTCTGGATGACCGTGGCCAGCAGCGGCGCGGTCTCGGGGTCGATCGCCATGGTGTCCTCGATGTCGCCGGGCCCGTCGTCGTTGGCCAGGTTCTTCTCGCGTAGTCGGCGCAGCACCACCGAGCCGCGGACATGCACCGACATTGCGGAGTAGGTGTCGAACGCATCCTCCGGCGACAGGCCCGCCTCGACAAGGCTGCCGATTGCCTTCTCCACCTCCTGCACACCCACCTTCGCCGCGCGTGGGCTCAAGGCTGACCGGATGAGGATCAGATCGCACAGGATCGGGTTGCCCATGAACGCTTCTCGCATGGTTCGGGCGTGATTGGCCAGCGTCTCGCGCCAGTCCTTGGCCTCGACATACGGCGTGGCGAACGCGTACTGGCGCAGCGCTCGATCGGTCATCGCGTTGAGCAGATCGTCCTTCTTGCGGAAGTACCAGTAGATGCTGGTGACGCCGACGCCCAGGTGCTTTCCGAGTAGCGGCATGCTCAGGTTGTCGATGCCGACCTGCTCGGCGAGTTCGAACGCTCCCTTGATGATGTCGTCGGGGTTGATCGATCCGCGCTCACGCCGCTGCCGCTTCTCCGCGGTTGCCTGCTTTGCCACTCAAAGCACCTCCATCGTCTCGATGCTGCCGTGGCAGCTCCGCCGGAGCGGGGTGGTCGTCAAGAAGTCACCGGTAGCGAGTACCCTGGCCTGCGCCTTTGCATCCGAGTCGCTGTGTGGCGGTTGACGTGACCCTACCGTTCTGCACGGTCCCGGCCGCCGCCACTGGTCGTTCCTCCATTTACTGTAAGTCCTATAGTAAGCTTCTCGACCGTTAGACCGGCCACATCTCTACCGGCGTGAAGCGTGCACAGGTGAAAGGCGGCGCAGTGTCAGACGAGGTTCTCGTAGAACGTCAGGGACGGGTTCTGGTCATCACCATCAATCGGCCGGAAGCGCGCAACGCGTTCAATCTTGCGGTGGCGCAGGGGCTTGCCGATGCGATGGACGAGCTCGACAACTCGTCGGAGCTGTCGGTGTCTATCGTCACCGGTGCGGGTGGCAACTTCTGCGCGGGGATGGATCTGAAGGCGTTCATGGCGGGTGAGGTTCCCGCGATCGAGGGCCGCGGAATCGGCTTCACCGAGCGGCCGCCCCGCAAGCCCGTGATCGCCGCGGTGGAGGGCTACGCCCTGGCCGGCGGCACTGAGATCGTGCTCGCGACCGATCTGGTGGTCGCCGCCCGCAATGCGAAGTTCGGCATTCCCGAGGTCAAGCGCGGGCTCGTCGCCGCCGGTGGTGGTCTGCTCCGATTGCAGAAGCGGATCCCGTACCAGAAGGCGCTCGAACTGGCTCTGACCGGCGACAGCTTCACCGCCGAGGAGGCCTCGCAGTGGGGTTTCGTCAATGTGCTCACCGAGCCCGGGGAAGCTCTGGCCGGCGCGCTGGCACTCGCCGAGCGCATCACCGCCAACGGCCCCCTCGCCGTGGCGGTGACCAAGGAGGTCATCGTGAAGTCCGCCGGGTGGAGCGAGGACGAGATGTGGAAGAAGCAGGGCGAACTCGTCATGCCGGTCTTCTCGTCCAAGGACGCCATGGAGGGCGCGACGGCCTTCGCCGAGAAGCGCACGCCGAACTGGACGGGAACCTGACCGGACCTGACCGGGGATGGATCTCGGCCTGAGGGACGCCTGCGCCGTCGTCGTCGGCGGTGGACGAGGCATGGGATTTGCGGCCGCACACTGCCTCGCCGATGACGGGGCCCGCATCGCACTGATCGGCCGCACACCGGAGGTACTCGACGGCGCCGCAACGCAGTTGCAGGACCGGGGAAGTCCGGACGCTGTCGGCATCGTCGCCGACACCGCGGACGAGGCTCAGGTTCAGCGGGCTTTCGCCGAGGTGGGCGAGCGCTGGCACGGACGGCTGAACATCCTCGTCAATGCGGTCGGTCCCACGGTGCGCGGCACATTCGACGATCTCACCGATGCCGACTGGCGGCAGGCGATCGACGAGGGCGCAATGGGCATGGTGCGCTGCGTGCGCGCCGCACTGCCGATGTTGCGCGCCGCGGAATGGGCGCGCATCGTCAACTTCTCGGCCCACTCGACGCAGCGCCAGAGCGAGATACTGCCGGCGTACACCGCGGCCAAGGCGATGGTGACCAGCATCTCCAAGAATCTGTCACTGGTGCTGGCCCGGGACGAGATCCTGGTCAACGTCGTCTCGCCCGGCAGCATCGCCACCGAAGCGCTGGTCGGCTGGGCCGCCTCGGTCGGCGTGGACGGCGGTGACCCCTACGCGCTGATGGCCGCCATCGACGAGCACTTCGGCCACCCGGCACACCTGCCACGGGCCGGTCTGCCCACCGAGATCGGTCCCGTCGTCGCGTTTCTGGCGTCGCGGCGCAATTCGTACATGACCGGCGCGAACATCAACGTCGACGGCGGCAGCGACTTCACCTAGCCCGACCGGGAGGCCCGGGGCCGCCGGGGCTGAAGATGGTCGAAGGTGTTGTCCCAAAAGCTGATTCAGGTGTTTCGGCTGGAAAAGTCCGGCCTGGCGCAACGGGTGTGGAACGCCCTACTGATAGGTGTACAGTATGAGCATCTGTCGAACCGAGGAGGTCCACCCGGTGAGCGCTGTCGATCGCGTCGTGGAGCCGGTGAAGGCCGAAGCTGTCCTCTTCGACAAGCGGGACAGCGGGGTCGCTGTCCTGACGCTCAACCGGCCGGAGCGGATGAACGCCTGGGGCGGGGGTCTGGCCGGTGCCTTCTACCGATGCATCGACCGCGCCGAGGCCGACCCCGACGTCCGTGTCATCGTGCTCACCGGCGCCGGCCGCGCGTTCTGCGCCGGCGCCGATATGGGTGACCTGGACACGATCAGCGGGGCAGGGGTGGCGTCCGGCGGTGACACCGATGTGACACAGCTTGTCGGCGAACGGCACCCGTACTTCATCACCCGATTGCACACGCCGGTCATCGCCGCGATCAACGGCGCCTGCGCCGGGATCGGGCTGACCCAGGCGCTGATGTGTGACATCCGGTTCGCCGCGGCAGGAGCCAAATTCACCACCGCGTTCGCCCGCCGCGGCCTGATCGCCGAGTACGGCATCTCGTGGATCCTGCCCCGCATCGTCGGGTGGAGCGCCGCGATGGACCTGCTGCTGAGTGGGCGCACCTTCTACGCAGAAGAAGCGAAGGAACTCGGCCTCGTCACCGACGTCGTCGCGCCCGACGAACTTCTGCCGCGGGCACTGGCCTACGCCGAGGACATGGCGCGCAACTGCGCGCCCAGCTCGCTGTCGGTGATCAAGCGGCAGCTCTATGACGACGCTGTGCGAAACGTCCACGACACCAGCGCCGCAGCGGAGAAACTGATGCACGAGTCGATGCAGCGGCCCGACTTCATCGAAGGCATCACCGCCTTCTTCGAGAAGCGACCGCCCACCTTCCCACCGCTCCAGGAGGAGACGTCATGACCGATCAGCATCAGAACGTGCAGCCCCTGGATTACCGGGCGATCGACGTCGACAACCACTACTACGAGCCGATCGACTCGTGCACGCGGCACCTGCCCAAGGAGTTCAAGCGCCGCGGCGTTCAGATGCTCACCGAAGGCAAGCGCACCTTCGCCGTCATGGGGGGAGTGGTCAACCACTTCATCCCGAACCCGACGTTCGATCCGATCATCGAGCCGGGGTGCCTGGATCTGTTGTTCCGCGGCGAGATCCCCGAGGGCGTGGATCCCGCGTCGCTGATGAAAGTCGATCGCCTGCCCGACCATCCCGAGTACCAGAACCGCGATGCGCGGGTGAAGATTCTGGACAAGCAGAACCTCGAAACCGTGTTCATGCTGCCGACGTTCGCGTGCGGGGTGGAGGAAGCCCTCAAGCACGACGTCGACGCGACCATGGCGACCGTGCACGCCTTCAACCTCTGGCTCGACGAAGACTGGGGGTTCGACCGGCCCGACCACCGGTTCCTGTCGGCGCCCATCATCTCGCTGGCCGACCCGGACAAGGCGAAAGAGGAAGTGGAATTCGTGCTGAGCCGGGGCGCCAAGATCGTGTGCGTGCGGCCCGCGCCCGTACCCGGTGTGGTCAAGCCGCGCTCGCTCGGTGACCCACTGCACGACCCGGTGTGGGCACGGCTGGCCGAGGCCGGCGTTCCGGTGGTCTTCCACCTCTCCGACAGCGGTTACCTCGCGATCGCCGCGCTGTGGGGCGGCAAGGCGACGTTCGAGGGGTTCGGCAAGAAGGACCCCCTCGATCAGGTCCTGCTCGACGACCGAGCGATCCACGACGCGATGGCGTCCATGATCGTCCACCAGGTGTTCACCCGGCATCCCACGCTCAAAGTGGCGAGCATCGAGAACGGCTCGTACTTCGTCTACCGGCTGATCAAGCGGCTGAAGAAGTCGGCCAACACCGCGCCGTACCACTACAAGGAAGATCCGGTCGAGCAGCTCAAGAACAACGTATGGATCGCGCCGTACTACGAAGACGACGTGCAGGTGCTCGCCGACACGATCGGGGTCGACAAGATCCTGTTCGGATCGGACTGGCCCCACGGCGAAGGCCTCGCCGACCCGATGACGTTCACCGCCGACATCCCGCAGTTCCCCCAGTTCAGCTATGAGGACACCCGGAAGGTCATGCGCGACAACGCACTCGAACTGATCGGCGCCCACGTGCTGACGTCGGCCTGAGATGGGCGAGTGGACGATAGGCGGTGTCGTCGACGCCATTGCCGACGTCATCGGAGACCGCACCATGATCATGTGCGGGGACCGGCGGACCACCTATGGGCAGATGGCGCAGCGCACCCGCCGGTTCGCGAACTTCCTCGCGGGCCGAGGGTTCGGTGCACACCGGGAACGCGACGAACTGCAGAACTGGGAGTGCGGCCAGGATCGGGTCGCGCTGATCATGTACAACGACCGCTACCCGGAGCTCGTCGTCGGCTGCCTCAAGGCCCGCACCGTCCCGGTGAACGTCAATCACCACTACACGCCGCGCGAAGTGGCCGAACTGCTCGACTACGTCAAGCCGCGCGCGGTCGTCTACCACGCGTCGCTCGGCGCCAAGTTCGCCGCCGTGCTGCAGACGGCAGGCTGCGAGTTGCTCATCGAGGTCGACGACGGCAGCGACACTGCGAGCCTGCCCGGGTCGGTGGCGCTGGACCACGCTGTGGCAGAGGGGGATCCGGAGCAGCGGATCGAGGGATCGCCGAACGACGTGATCATGTACTGCACCGGAGGCACCACCGGGCGGCCCAAGGGGGTGCTGTGGCGCCAGAGCGATACCTACGTGTCGTCGATGGTGGGCGCCGACCACGAGTCCGCCACCGAGATCCACGACAAGGTGGTCGGCAACACCGGCGCGCCGTGGTTCGCCGTCTCCCCGCTGATGCACGCCGCAGGGCTGTGGACGGTGTTCTCCGGTGCCCTTGCCGGCCTCGCGGTGGTGCTCTACGACGACCGGGCGAAGTTCGATCCGCAGTCGGTGTGGCGGACCGCCGAACGCGAGAAGGTCGGCCTGATGACCATGGTGGGTGACGCCTACGCCGCACCGCTGATCGCCGAACTGCACCGCGCGAACTACGACCTGTCGTCGCTGTACGCCATCGGAACCGGCGGTGCTGCAACGAATCCCAAACACGTGGGCGCATTGCTGGAGAAGCTGCCACAGCTGACGATCATCAACGGCTACGGGTCCTCGGAGACCGGGAACCTGGGGTTCGGGCACAACCAGCGCGGGTCACACCGCGAGACGTTCGACCTGCGCGAGGGTGGCAACCTGGTCTCGGCCGATCTGAGCAGGTTCGTCGCACCAGGCGAGCCCGACGTCGGATGGGTGGTCCGCAAGGGCCGGATCCCGTTGGGGTACTTCGATGATCCGGTCGCGACCCAGAAGACGTTCCCGGTGGTCGGCGGTATCAGGGTGGTGGTCTCAGGGGACCGGGCGTCGCTGGAATCCGACGGCACACTTCGGCTGTTCGGACGCGACTCGCTGGTGGTCAACACCGGCGGCGAGAAGGTCTTCGTGGAAGAGGTCGAGGCCGTGCTGCGTGCCGAGAGCGGCGTCGCCGACGCACTCGTGGTGGGCCGCGACAGCGAGCGCTGGGGCCAGGAGATCGTCGCGCTGGTCCAACCGCAGCCGGATGCGGACGTCGATGCCCGGGCGCTGGCGCGGGCGTGCACCGCCCAGCTGGCACGATTCAAGGTGCCGAAGGAGTTCATCGTCGTGGACAAGGTGCGCAGGCTGGGCAACGGCAAGGCCGACTACCGGTGGGCGAAAAGTCTTGTGACACAGCACGGTGCACTGGCAGGCCAGCCGTGACGCAGCGAGTCAACCGAGTGATCGACTGCCTGGTCAACGTGCACTTCGGCGAGACCGCGAGGCAGCCCGAGTTCATGCTGAAGGTGCGCGACGATTACTTCAAGGGTCCGCAGTCGCTATACGACCAGGTGGAGCTGCCTGCACTGCTCGACGAGATGGCCGAGCACGGTGTCGAGAAGGCGATCCTGATGGACAACCTGGTCAAGCCGTCGGTCACCGCCCGCACGTTCGCCGAGCAACGGCCGGACAAGTTCGCGCTGGCGATCGGCGGCGTCAACCTGTTGCGTCCGGTCCCGGCGCTGAAGGAACTGAGCACGGCTGTGGCAGATCTGCCCATCGCATACGCCGTCGTCGGGCCCAGCTTCTGGGGCGACGGGATGTACCCGCCCAGTGACGCCGTGTACTACCCGCTGTACGCCAAGTGCGCGGAACTGGAACTGCCGCTGTGCATCAACACCGGGCTGCCCGGCCCGCCGATCCCCGGCGAGGTGCAGAACCCGATCCACCTCGACCGGGTGTGCGTCCGCTTCCCCGAACTGAAACTGTGCATGATCCATGGCGCCGATCCGTGGTGGGATGTGGCGATCCGGCTGCTGATCAAATACGCGAATCTGCGCATCATGACCTCGGCGTGGTCACCGAAGCGGCTGCCGGAGAGCCTGCTGCACTACCTGCGGACCCGGGGCAAGGACAAGGTGATCTTCGCTTCCGACTGGCCGGTGCTGAGGCAGAGCAGGGTCGTTCCGGAGGCGCTGGCGCTGGATCTGCCGCCGGATGTGCTGGACAACTACCTGTACAACAACGCGAACGAGTTCTTCTTCGGACAGGGAGGATCCTGACCATGGACCGCTACGAGCTGCGCAGGCTGGACTACAGCCTGTCCGAGGACCACCAGGCCCTGCAGGCGGCGTACAAGGATTTCTTCGGCACCCGCTGCACGATCGACACCGTGCGCGCCGCCGAGGGAACGGGGTTCGACAAGAATTTGTGGGAACGCCTGTGCGCCATGGGTGCGACCACGATGGCGCTGCCGGAGGTGGCCGGTGGGGACGGCGCGACGCTCGTCGACCTGACGCTGGTTGCCGAGGAGATCGGTCGCTCGCTGGCTCCGGTGCCGTGGATCGACCACGTGTGCGCGGCTCGCCTGCTCGGACGCCTGGGGGCGGTCGAACCCGACGTCGTCGGCGGCACCACGCTGGTCGCCCTCGACCCGCAGCAGGGCAGCGTCTCCGGGGTGCGGCTGATTTCCGCCGGGTCGATCGCCGATCACGTCATCGTGCGCGATGGTGACCAACTTGTGCAGCTGACGTTCGCGTCCCGGCCTGCCCGCGTGGACAACATCGGCAAGCTGCCGATGGCCTGGGTCGATCCCGGGGCCGCGGACGACAGGACCGTGCTCGCTGGCGGGGCTGAGGCATTGGCGGAATACCAACGGGCACTAGATGAATGGCGGCTCCTGACCGGGGCCGCACTCGTCGGGCTCGTCGAGGAGACGATGACGATCGCCGCCGAGTTCGCGAAAACCCGCTACACGCTGGGCGTGCCGATCTCGACGTTGCAGGCCATCTCGCACCCGCTGGCCAACATCGCCATCACCGTCCAGGGCGGTCGCAACCTCGCCCGCCGCGCCGCCTGGTTCCTCGACAACGAACCCGACGAGCGCAGAGAGCTGGCGCCCTCGGTCTTCGTGTTCATGGCCGAGGAGGCCGCCAAAGCCGCCACGATGGCGGTGCACGTGCAGGGCGGTCTGGGGGTCTCCGCCGAGGCCGCGGCGACCGCGTATCTCGTGCGGGCGCGGGGATGGGCGATCGCCGGCGGCGATCCGGCGAGCGCCGCCAAGTACATCGCCGCAATCGTCGCCGAGCGTGAAGGGCGGAGCTGACCATGGACTTCTCGCGAGTGCCACTGTCCGATGAGGACCAGAAGTTCCAGGACGAGGCGCGCACCTTCCTGGGTGAACTCGTCACCGAGGACGTGATCCGGCGCGACCGGGAGACCGGCGACAACTTCGACCAGGGCGTCCACCTCGCACTCGGGGCCGCCGGCTACCTGGAACGAGAGTGGAAGGCCGACTCCGCCCGCGCGTTCACGCGCGTTCAGCGGCGGATCTGGGAACTGGAGAAGCGTCGCGCCCACGTGCCGTGGGTGACCTCAGGAACCACGGCGATGATCGCCAAGTCGGTACAGAAGTTCGGGTCACCGGAGCTCAAAGACGAAGTGCTGCCCGGGGTCTACAGCGGGCACGTCCGGTTGTGTCTCGGCTACACCGAGCCCGAGGGCGGGTCGGACGTTGCCACCTGCAAGACCCGTGCCGTGCGTGACGGCGACGAGTGGGTGGTCAACGGTGCGAAGATGTTCACCACGGGGGCGCACAACTGCCAGTACGTCTTCCTCATCACCAACACCGATCCGGCCGCTCCGAAACACAAGAGCCTCACCATGTTCCTGGTTCCGCTCGACTCGCCCGGGGTGGCAATCCAGGGGATCCGCACCGTCGACGGCGACCGCACCAACATCGTCTACTACAGCGACGTCCGGGTCAGCGACCGCTACCGGCTGGGTGAGGTGAACGGCGGCTGGACCGTGGTCCGCGAGCCGCTCAACGCCGAACACGGCGATGTCGCCGCGGCCGACGACGGTTTGGCGGATGTGTCGATCATGATGCATCAGGCGATGTTCATGGCGTCCGCGGTCGACAAGGCCGCTCAGAGATCGACGGTTCCAGATCCCAACGGCCGCATGCTGATCGACGATGCGGCGGTCACCTACCGGTTGGGGCGCAGCGTGGCCCGCCTGGAGGCGTCGCTGTCGGCGCCCAGTATCTTCGGTCGGGTGGCGCTCGCGCAGACCATGCGCGACATCTCACCGGATCTGATGGACATCCTCGGCTCGGCATCGGCGCTGCCGGTGGGCACCGACGGGTCGGCCGACGACGGCGCCGCCGAGTACGTGTACCGATTCGCGCCGCTGGTGGGCATCTATGGCGGCACCCTGGAAGTGTTCCGCAACATGATCGCCCAGTACGTCCTCGGCCTCGGCAGGCCGAACTACTCGCCCGTGGGGGCCAGGAGAGCATCGTGATCAGGGCGTTTCGGCCGGGAATACCGCAACCGGGACCGGGGCACTCTCGAATATCGCTGGGATGAAGAAGTTTCGGAGGTATCGGCGGGCGATCTCTGGGTCCTGAGTGCCCGGAATGATCCCGAGCAGCAACGTGAGTGCCGTCGTGATGATGAAGTGTCCGATGTCTCGGGCAAGTAGCCCCTCGCGGATCTGGTGTCCCGAGTGGCCGGCACGCATCGCGATGACCAACCGCTCGATCTGTTCCGGTAAACCCAGATCGCCGGCAACGAGATAGGCCACGGTGCCGTCGTCGGTCTGTTCGGACAAAGTCTGCAGTAGCGGATCGCTGATCAGCTCGCTCGCCACGATGACGAGGCTCTCGACGAGTAGGTCGGCGAGGTCGCCGTCCCGAGGCAATCGTGCGCCGATCTGGGCTTGGTGTTGCAAAGTCTTCCGATGGACCAACGCCTCGAGCAACGCATTGCGATTCGGGAACTGTTGGTACATTGCCGCGCGCGAATACCCCGCCTCCCGCGCAATGATCTGCATTGTGGAAGATCTGTAGCCCCGCAGTAAAATCGATCGTTCGGCGGCGTCCATCAACGCGGTTTTCGTCTCCTCTGACGTGTTGCCGCCGCCGACCGGCCGCCCACGCGCGCGACGGCCTGGCGGAAGGTCTACAGAGCCGTCTGAGCCCGGCACGCGTTCTCACCCCGGTCGAAAACGGATTGCACGGAATCCACACTATCCCTGCACAGCGCGGCAACGGGCCTTGTCTGTGAGCCCGCCAGCCACTATAAATATACAAACAATAAGCTATGTACATTTAATGCATCGATGCGTTCAGGGGTGGGAGAAGAGTGTGGCTCGACAGATTGCTGCGTTGCTGGGAGCTGGACTGGTCGTCGGCTCACTATCGATAGGGGGGCTTGCCGCAGCGCCGAATGTAGCTGCTGCACAGGGAGAGTCGGTTTCCGACGCGGATAGCGCGGCGGATCCAGCCAAAGCGCCGGACCGGACGTCGACTGGGCTGAAGCGCGTTCGTGGGACGGCTGAGGACGGCGAGGAGGCGCCAGATCGCGTAGATGCTTCCGACGCTCCTACCGCAACGCCGCAGGACAACGGTACGGACGTCGACCGCGCGGAAGAGGGGGGTGAGGGTCACGTTGCTTCCGAGGTCGATGCCACAGAAGTGGTCGGTCCTTCATCCGACCCGGTGGACACAGTTGTTACGACGGGCGATCAGGAAGTCCTAGACCTGCGCCCAAATGAGGGGGTGGGACGACAGACCGACGATTCCAGTCGGGGCATCCCTGCAGCAGGAGACAAGGCGCTGCCGGAGCGCCCCGCGCCAGTGGCTCACCACACCCAGTCGAATGCCGCAGGCAAACAACGCAATCTTATGGCGGATCCCGGCATCGTTGATTCTCGCGAGCCCGTTGCAGTCGACGCGAACGTGCACGTGCCGCGCGTCTCCACCAACGAAACGCGAGATTCGAGCGACCAGAGTGACACCGCTGCTCCAGTGGAGAACGATACGGCGCTGGTGCAGGTCGCGGGGACAGTGGTGCAGACACCGGTGCGCCCGCCGACTCTGCTTAACGTCATCGGGTCTCTGATCCTCAACGTGCTTGTGGGGCTTATTCATATTGCCGACGGTCCGCCGGTGCTACCGCCTAATAGCACCGTCTCCGTCCGGACCTCGTCGCTGACATTGCCGATCGGCAACGGCCGGAAGGTCCAAGCGGACTGGTATTTTCCGGGAGAGCTCGACGAGTCCACGCGACTGGTGTATTTGCAACACGGTTTTCTGGCGAGCGGACCGATGTACAGCTACACCGCAGCAGAGCTGGCAGAGCGGACCCACAGTATCGTCGTCGCGCCTTCGTTGTCATCAAATTTCTTCGCCCCCGACGCCGCCTGGGTTGGCGGATCGACTATGCACCGCGCGGTGGCCGATCTATTCGCCGGCGAGCGGTCGGCTCTGACCCAAAGTGCCAGTGCCGCAGCAGGCTACACGATCACTCTGCCGGATAGGTTCGTCCTCGTGGGCCATTCCGCCGGCGGGACGCTGGTCACCAGCGCCGCCGGATTCATGACCGAAACCGGCGCCATTGACGACCTGGTTGGCATCGTCATGCTCGATGGAGTGGAACCTTCCGGATCGCGAATGGTCAGCGGTGCTTTGGGGAAGCTGACGAGCGACAATGACCGGCCGATCTACCTCATCTCCTCTGATCGTTACTTCTGGAGCCGAGGCGGAGACATGGCTGACAAGCTGCAGCTTGCACGTCCAGATCGATTCAACGGGTTGGGCCTGGAGAGCGGACGACACGGTGACTATATCCAGGGCGGAAATCCCGTGATCCAGTTCTTGCAGTATCTCGTGAACGGTTTCTCCCAGCGCGAGAACGTCTTCGCCGCGGGTCTCATCACCGCGGGGTGGGTCAACGACCTATTCACAGGCAGTCAGACCGGCTTCTACGGCGCTCCTCATGAGAGCATCTCGATCGACACCCGAGCTGGTGCCGCCCATGCGACGGTGCTGCCGCTCGGCGAACCCGCCCGTCCGGTCTGGAACCCGCTTCTGGACGCGGCTCTGACTGCCATCTTCGACTTCGGCGGCAGGTACTTGTTCGTCTACGAACCGCTGCTTGGATACCAGACACAGAGTTTGGCGCCGCGGGCCAGGACAGCACTGTGATCTGGTTGTGGTTGGCGCCGGCCCGCTAGGTGGTCAGGATGGTGGCGCCCGCGGTGCCGGGCGCGCCATAGAGTTGCGCGAAACCAACCTTGGGTGCACCGGGGATCTGCCGGTCGCCGGCCTGCCCGCGCAGTTGCCGGACGATCTCGTGGATCTGGCGCAGCCCCGATGCCCCGATCGGCTCGCCGTTGGCGAGCAGACCGCCGTCGGTGTTGACCGGCATCGCCCCGCCGATCTCGGTGGCGCCGTCGGCGATCAGCTTCTCCTGGTCGCCGTCGGCGCAGAATCCGGCCTCGGCCATGTGGATGATCTCGGCACCGGCGTCGGTGTCCTGCAACTGGATCACGTCGACGTCCGACGGCGCGATACCGGCTTTCTCGAATGCGGCCCGTGACGCGTAGACGGTGGGTGCAACATCCTCGTCCACCGGCGCGAACGTGGTGTTGACCTCGTAGGCGCCGTACGTGCGGGTACGTACCTCGACGGCACGCACGTAGACGGGCTTGCTGGTGTAGCGGTGCGCGAGTTCGGCCCGGCACATCACGACCGCGGCGGCGCCCTCGTCGGGCGAGCAGAACATGTACTGCGTCAGCGGGTAATTGAGCATGGGGGAGCCGAGGATCGCGTCCTCGTCCATGGGCGTGCGCCGGAACGCGTTGGGGTTGCGCGCCCCGTTGCGCAGGTTCTTGTTGACGACCTTGGCCAGCGTCCGGTGACTGATGTTGTGGTTGTGCAGGTACCGGTTGGCCTTCATGCCGAAGAACTGCGTGGTCAGGTACTGGCCGTTCTCGGCATACCAGCTGGGCATGCCGACCAGGCCGGGGTCTTCGGTGAAGGCACCGCGCGGATGCTTGTCGAGTCCGACGGCGATGCCGATGTCGTAGTCGCCCAACCGGATTCCATCGGCGCAGGCCTTCGTGGCGCTGGCGGCGGTGGCGCACGCATTGAAGACGTTGGTGAACGGTATGCCGGACAGCCCGACCATACCGACGATGGCATCGGGGTTCGCGACGGTCCAGCTGCCACCCACGCCGAACTGGATGTCGTTCCACGACACGCCCGCGTCGGCGACAGCCGCGGTGATGGCGTCGACGCCCATCGCCATCGCCGTCTTCCCCTCGAATCGGCCGAACGGGTGCAGCCCCACCCCGATGATTGCTACGTCGTGCATGGTGGCGTCCTTTCGGTCCTGCGGGTCACAGCGATACCCTGCGGCGCACGAGCTGCGCCTGCGCAATCGCGGCCACCGGTCCCAGCTCGTCGAACAGCGTGCCCCGGGACACCCCCACCCCGTCTGCCCCGTAATGATTCTCAGAACGCACACCGATCCAACGGCCTTCGGGCATCCGGTGGATGTGCACGGCGAGGTCGGTGTTGAGGAAGGTGAATTCGTCGGGGTTGAGCCGGCTTCCCATCCCGTTGGCAATGTCGGCGACTGTGAACAGGCGTTGCGCGGGCGTCATGGACTCACCGGCGACCAGATCCACCAACGGCGTGGCCCAGCACTCGGCTCGCACGCTGTTGAGGATGTCGTTGAGCCAGCGCCAGTCCAGGCTCTGGATGTATGTGCGGTCGGTGCCGTCGTCGGCGAGGCGACGCACTCCGTCGGTGACGGGGCGCATCGGTTCGGTCGGAGTGTCGGGCAGGGCGTCGGTCTCGGCCCGCAGGAACCGCCAGGCCGACGCCTTCGCCACAGCCCGGGGTGTCCCGTCGGGGCCTCCCGCGGTCATCTCGGCGTCGATCAGCTCGATCTGTCGTCCCGGGCGCGCCACGGTGGCGCGCACCCAGAGTTCGCCCGCGACCGGCACCGGGCCCAGCAGGTCCACGATGACGCGGCTGATGCGCGTCTCGTCGCGCGCAGCGCATCGCTCGATCGCGCGGACCAGCAGCGCCGACACGGGGGCGGCGTTCTGCATCGACGAGCCCCAGGTGCTGACAACGTAATCGGACGCCGCGAACTTCTCCCCGCGTGGATCACCGGGATCGACGAGTTCGTAGTAGGCGTCGGTCAAGTCCCGTCCTGTCTGGGCGCGTGGCGGTGGCTACCAGCAGGATATGGTGACTCTTATCGAAAGCACAACCGGATGACTTTCAGGGAGTCGCGCGGCGGGCCGTCGTCGGCATCATGCGGAGGGCGGATCGATCAGGGCGCGGAAGCGTTCGGCGGGAAAGGTCGTCGCCTTCGCGGATCGCACGCGTTCGGTCAGGCCGCCGTCGGATGTGGCCACCACGATCTGTTCCGGATGCGGGTCGGCACCCACCAATCTGAGGATCTCGTCGTCGGCGGAGTTCGGCGCCGGGAACGGTGCGGATGCCACTGTGACCACCGTCGATTCGATCGGCGGGGACGGTGGGCGCTCGAAGACCACCGTCACGTGCGTTCCTTCGGCGACGGCCCACACCTCGAGTTGCTCGACGAGGGTCACCATCGCGAGGTGCCGGTCACGCCACCAGCCGTCCGGGCGGCAGCCGATCACGTTCATTCCGTCGACAATCCAGCGCATCCACCGCAGACTATCGACAGAGTGCCGTGGAGAAAGGTAGCCACACATGGCCGACAACCCGGGAACGATCGAACACAAGGTGACGTTCTGCCGGATCTGTGAGCCGCTGTGCGGCATGATCGCCACCGTCGAGGACGGCACCCTCACCGCGCTGCGTCCCGATAGGGACCACCCGCTGTCCGCGGGCTTCGCGTGCCAGAAGGGCATTGCGTTCACCGAGGTGGTCAACGATCCCGACCGCGTCACCGTGCCGATGCGGCGCACCGCCGACGGATTCGAGTCGGTCAGCTGGGAGGAAGCGCTCGACGACATCGCGACCAGGCTCACCGCGGTGATGCGTGAGCGCGGGCCCGGCGCGATCGGGTGGTACATGGGCAACCCGGGGGCATTCAGCTACGCGCACGTGCTGTCGATCATGGCGTTCATCAAGGGCATCGGCCGGGGCAGCCATTTCTTCACGGCATCCTCGCAGGACACCAACTGCCGGCTGATGGCCAGCCAGCTCCTGTACGGGACGCCCATCTCGGTGCCCATCCCGGATCTGACCCGCACCGATCTGCTGGTCGTCGTGGGCGCCAATCCTGTGGTCTCCCATGGCAGTTTCCTCACCGCGCCGCGGATCAAGGACCGCATGCACGACATCGTCAAGCGCGGCGGCCGGGTGGTCGTGATCGACCCGCGCAAGACCGAGACGGCGGCGCAGTTCGAATGGATGGGCATCGTTCCGGACACCGATGCGCTGCTGCTGCTGTCGCTGGTGCAGGTGATGTTCGCCGAAGGCCTGGCGCACACCCACGCGATCGATTCCCTGGTGGACGGGCTGGACTGGCTGCGCGCCCAGGTCGCCCCGTTCACCCCGGAGGCAACGGCACCCCGCACGGGTGTCGATCCCGAATTGGCGCGCGGCCTCGCGCGCGACCTGGCGGCCACCCCGCGCGCGGCCGTCTACGGACGTCTCGGCACCTGCGTGGGCAGGTACGGCACGCTGACGTCCTATCTGCTCGACGTGGTCAACCTCGTTGCGGGCAATCTGGACACGCCGGGCGGTTCGGTGATCAGCGGGCTCGGGGTGCCGGGCCAACGCATGGTCAACATCGGCATGGGCGCGCTCCTGCGGCGTACCTACCGCCGCAAGCGGTCCCGCATCGGTGGCTTCCGGGCGATCATCGGGTCGGAGCCGGCCGCGCTGATGGCCAAGGAAATGCAGACACCGGGGCCGCGGCAGATCACGGCGATGTTCATCAGCGCAGGCAATCCGGTGCTGTCGGTGCCCAACGGCGACGAGCTCGAGGCGGCCCTTGATTCACTGGATCTGTCGGTGGCGCTGGACTTCTATCTGACCGAGACCACCTCGCACTGCGACTACGTCTTGCCCGTCACGACGATGTACGAGCGGGACGACTTCCCGCTCACGTTCCAGCCGTTCCAGGCCACGCCGTTTCGTCAGGCCACCGAGGCGGTCATCGCCCCGGTCGGGCAGGCGCGGCAGGAGTGGCAGATCGTCGGCGAACTGATCGGCCGTATGTCGCACCAATCCCGGGTATTTGCGGCGATCACACGGTCGGGCAAGGCGCTGCGGCGCATTGGAAGGCCATTCACGCCGCGGATGCTTGCCGACGGCATCATCCGATTGGCCGCCGGCGGTGACGGTTTCGGCCTGCGCCACTGCGGGTTCACCTTCGAGCGGCTGTCGCGCGACCATGCGCACGGCGCGGTGATCACACCGCACCTGAAGACCGGGGTGCTCAAGGAGGCGATCTCGTACCTGCGTGGTCGGATCCAGCTGCAGCACGACGACATCGCGGCCGAGATCGCGATGGTGTCGACGCTGTCGGGGCCGGGGCAGGCTTTCCCGCTGCGGATGATCGGGATGCGGGAGGCGCGGTCGGAGAACTCGTGGATGCACAATGCGCCGCTGTTGATGCGAGGCGACCGCGGCCACCACGGGCTGATGAACGAGAACGACGCCGCCGAACTGGACATCCGGGACGGCAGCGCGGTTCGGGTGAGCTCGCCCTACGGCAGCATCACGGTGCCCGTCACGCTCACCAAGGACATCATGCCCGGCGTCATCGCGGTGCCCCACGGATGGGGGCACAAGGGCACGGGCGGCTGGAAGCTGGCCAATGAAGCGGGCGGCGCCAACGTGAACCGACTCACCTCCAGCGAGCCCGCCGACGTGGAGTCGTTGTCCGGCATGGCCTGGCTGACCGGGGTCCCGGTCCGCGTCGAGAGAGCGTGACCTGGCGCCGAAAGCGGTTCAGGCGATGGCGCCGCTGTCCTTGAGCGCCTCGATGCGGTCCCAGTCGAGGCCGAGCTCCATCAGCACGAGTTCGGTGTGCTCGGAGGCCTGCGGCGCGCGGGTGGTCTCCAGCGGCTCGTGGTTGAACTGCACCGGGCCACGCACCACCTTGAAGGGCGCCCCGCCGTCACTCGCCTCCACCTCGACGATCATGTCGTTCGCGATGGCCTGCTCGTCGGAGGCGAGGTCGACAAGACTCTGGAACGGCGCCCACTGCCCCTTCATCGTCTTGAGGTGCTGACGCCAGTACTCGAACGGCTTGCTGCCGATGGCCTCGGCGATGAGTTGCACACCGGCTTCGGCATTCTGGATCAGCGGCATGACGTCGCAGAAGCGCGGGTCGTCGGCCAGTTCCGCGAGGCCGAGATGCTCGAACGCGTCCCGGATGTAACCGGTCGGGCTGACGATGCACAGATTGATGGTGCCGCCATCGGAGGTGAGGTAGTTGGCCATGAACGGGTTGACCGACGCCGTGGCGCCCGGCATCAGCGACCGCATCGTCTCGCCGGTCTCCATGCCCTGGGTCACGCTGGCGCCCGCGGCCCACCAGGCGGTGCTCAGCAGCGACACATCGATTTCGACCGCCTCGCCCGTACGCTCCCGATGAAAGAGCGCAGCGGAGATCCCGCCCGCGATGTTCATGCCGCCGATCGAATCGCCGAACGCCGGAATTCCCTGCGGTAGTGCACCACCCAGCTCCTCCGGGGTCAGCGCGTGACCGACTCCGCTGCGGGTCCAGAACGCGGTGCCGTCGAACCCGCCGGTGTCCCGTTCGACGCCTTTGTCCCCGTAGGCGCTGCCCCGCGCGTAGATGATGTTCGGATTGACAGCCCGGATGTGCTCGACGTCGAACTTGTTCTTCTGCCGCTGCGCGGGCATGTAGTTGGTCAGGAACACATCAGCGCTCCTGGCGATCTCATAGAGCACCTCCTGGCCGTCGGGCGTCGACACGTCGATGCCGACGCTGCGCTTGCCGCGATTGGGGTGCTCGATCAGGGGATGGCGGTTGGGATCCAGTGCAAACCCGCCCATGTTGATGAAGCCGCGCTGGGTGTCGCCGCGCACCGGATGCTCGATCTTGATGACGTCGGCGCCGCAGTCCGCCAGGATCGCCCCGGCAGCCGGCACGAACGTGAACTGCGCAACCTCAAGGACGCGCACGCCCTCCATCACCTTGATCACGTCGATCCCCTTCTGACGGCGGTGTCGAACGGCTCGTGGGGCGAGTCTAGCGGAGCGTCGGTACTGTAATGTTTACCGTTAAGCAGACAATATGAGCCGGAGGTGCCAGGTGAGTGACGCACCGACCGGACGCACCGAGACGAGTGTCGAACTTGGCGCCCGCGCGGCACAGCGGGCCGAACGTCGCATGCTCATCGACGGCGAGCTCGTCGACGCGGGCTCCGGTGCCCGGTTCGACAACCTCAGCCCGGCCACCGGCACGGTGCTCGGTGCCACGGCAGCGGCCGACGAACGGGACATGGAGCGCGCGATCTCGGCGGCCCGACGGGCATTCGACGGAGGCGACTGGTCGACGAACCGCGACCTGCGCAAGCGCTGCCTGGAGCAGTTGCAGACGGCGATCGACGCCGACAGAGTCGATCTGCGCGACGAACTGGTCGCGGAGGTGGGCTGCCCGGTGATGACGACCGAGACTGCGCAACTGGATTGGCCGCTGGCCGATTCGCTGCGATACCCCACGCGTCTCATCGACACCTTCGAATGGGAGCGGGTGCTCGACGGTGGCGGCCTGTTCGGGGACCGCAACGTCCGCACCGTGGTCAAGGAGGCTGTCGGCGTGGTCGCCGCCGTCACGCCGTCGAACTTCCCGATCGAGGTCATCCTCAACAAGCTCGGTCCGGCGCTGGCCGCAGGCAACACCGTCGTCCTCAAGCCCGATCCGCACACCCCGTGGAACGCCACCCGACTGGGCCGTCTGATCGCCGAGAAAACGGACATCCCGGCGGGGGTGGTCAACGTGGTCACCACGCCGTCGAACGACGTCGCCGGACTGCTCGGCACCGATCCCCGGGTGGATCTGATGTCGTTCACCGGCTCGACCGCCGTCGGAAAGCTGCTGATGCGTCAGGGCGCGGACTCGATGAAGCGCATGTTCCTGGAACTCGGCGGCAAGTCGGCGGCCATCGTCCTCGACGACGCCAACCCCGCGGCGATCGTGCCGACAGCCGTGGGAGTCTGCGTGCACGCCGGGCAGGCGTGTGCGGCCACCAGCCGAATGCTGATCCACCGCTCGCTGTACGAGCAGGCAGTCGCCGACATCACCATGGCGTATCAGTATGTGCCGGTGGGCGATCCGGCCGATCCGGCGACCCTGGTCGGACCGGTCATCAGCGCCGCGCAGCAGCAACGCGTGTTGGCCGCCATCGACGGCGCGCGCCGCGACGGCGCTGAGATCACCGTGGGTGGGGGACCGGCCGACGGGCTACCGGAGCACCTGGCCGGCGGGTACTTCGTCGCACCGACCGTGGTCACCGGTGTCGACAACAGCGCACCGATCGCGCAGCAGGAAGTGTTCGGACCGGTTGTGGTGCTCATCCCGTTCGACGATGACGATGACGCCGTCCGGATCGCCAACGACAGCAGTTTCGGTCTTGCGGGTGCGGTCATGTCGCGCTCGGCAGACCGTGGGATGAGCATCGCGCGGAGGATCCGCGCAGGGTCGTTCGGCGTCAACGGCGGCATGTTCTATGGCGCAGATGCGCCGTTCGGCGGCTACAAGAGCAGCGGCGTCGGCCGTCAGTGCGGCATCGAGGGCTTCGCGCAGTACCTGGAGACCAAGACCATCGCTCGCCGCGAACGCAGGCCCGGCTGAGCATCACTGGACGCCGGCACCTCCACCGGCCCGGGTGTGCACGATGGTCGGCTCTCGATATCCACCGTCGCGCAGTGCTTCTCGGACGGCATCACTGACTGCGTCCACCTTCGCGGTGTCCGCCAGGGCGATCACGCACCCGCCGAAACCGCCACCGGTCATCCGCGCCCCCAGGGCCCCGGCCGCAACCGCGGTGGCGGCGATCAGATCGATGTGCTCGGTGGTGATCTGGAAGTCGTCCCGCATGGAGCAGTGCGACGCCGTCCACAACCTGGCGACCGCTCCGAAGTCGGAAACACGCAGCGCATCAACGGTATCCAGGACGCGCTCGTTCTCGGTGACGATGTGGCGGGCCCGCCGGGCATCGGTGTCGTCGGCGATGGGCATCAACGCCGACAGGCCGCGATGCTGAATGTCGCGCAGTGATCCGACGCCCAGTTCCGCGGCCGCGCGCTCGCAGGAGGTCCGCCGGTCGGCGTACTCGCCGCCAGCATGCTGGTGGGTGGCGTGAGAGTTGATGACCAGCAGGGCGATCCCGTGCGAGTCGGGATCGAAATCCACCGAGGCGACGGTGAGGTCGCGGAAGTCGATCAGCTGGGCCCGGCGCGGCTCGGCGAACAGGATGGCCAGCTGATCCAGCAGCCCGGTGGGGGCTCCGACGTAGTCGTTCTCGGCCCGCTGGGCGATCCGGGCCTGGTCGGTGCGGCCGATGGACTGACCGGTGGCGGCGAGGATCGCACCGAGTGCCGCACACTCCAGCGCGGCCGACGACGCGAGTCCCGAGCCCATCCAGACGTCACTCGTGATCGACATCGTGCCGCCCGTCACGCGGTGGCCGGTGCTCCGCAGCGCCCAGACCACGCCGGCCACATACGCCGCCCACCCGGTGACCCCGCCGGGGGTGGTGTCTAGCGGGATGTCGACAGAAGCAGGCGTGCGGTCGCTGTGCACCACGAGCGTGTCGCGCTCTGCGGGGTGATACGAGATCACCGTACGCTCGGGAAGCGCGATGGGCAGGGCGAAGCCGCCGTTGTAGTCGGTGTGCTCGCCGATGAGATTGATCCGCCCCGGCGCCGAAAACCGAACTGCGCGTGTCGGAGTCGTCATAGTCGGCGCAGCGCAGCCGCGGCGCTCTCCGGCGCGACGTCGTTGATGAACGCCTCCATGGCGGATTCGGACGACGCGAGGTATTTGAGCTTGGTGGCGCTGCGCCGGGTCGAGATCACCTCGACGTGAAAGCAGCCCTCGCGCTGTGTCTCGTCGTCGGTGTACTGGTGGACCGCCGCCATGTAGGGCAGCGGCAGGGAGTAGAGCCGGTCCAGCCGCTGCAGAATCGTCAGATACATCCTCGTGAACCCGTCCCGCTCGACGGGATCGAGCTCGGCAAGACTGCGGACGAACCTGTTCGGGTAGATGTGCACCTCGACCGGCCAGCGTGCGGCGAACGGGACGAAGGCGGTGAACATGTCATCGCGGGCGACGATCCGGCTGCCCGCTGCCACCTCCTGTTCGACGATGTCGGTGAACAGGTTGGTGCCACGACGCTCGCGGTGTGCGTGCGCCTCGCGCAGCATCCGCTCGGTGCGTGGCGTCAGATAGGGGTAGCCGTAGATCTGGCCGTGCGGATGCGTCAGCGTCACACCGATCTCTTCGCCGCGGTTCTCGAAGCAGAACACCTGCGCGATGCCCGGCATCGCGGTCAACGCGGCCGTGCGGTGCACCCAAGCCTCGACCACCAGCCGCGCCTGGGCGAAATCGAGTTGGGCGAAGGAACCCGTGTGGTCGCTGGAGAAGCAGATGACCTCGCAGCGACCATGACTGGGCGCCGACAGGAACGCATCACCGCCCGTCGGCGGCAGCCGGAAGGCGGCGTCGCCTGCGCCGGACAGGCTGGCGAACCGATTCTCGAACACAGCGACGTCATAGTCCGCCGCCGGTATCTCGCTGGTGGTTCCGGACGGGCCCGGACACAGCGGGCATTGATCCGGCGGCGGCTTGTAGGTGCGGTCCTGACGTGACGCGGCGATGATCACCCACTGGCCGGTGGTCCGGTCGAAGCGCAATTCTGATTGCGCGACAGACTGATCGGGCAGCGGCCTTCGATCCGGGACGGGGTGGCTGGAGTGGCCGGGCAGGGAGAAGAACAGCAGATCGCGACCGTCGGCCAGCGTCCATGGCGTCGGCGCGGACGTCACGGCGCAGGTGTCGGACGCGGTGCACCCGGCGTCCTCTCTCCTGCCGGGTGCCGCTGCCGCATCCACGGCCGCCGCAGTTCCCACTCGCGGCGGGCCGCCTCGGCGGCGAGTATCTGCTGATATCGACGCACGAGCTGATCCCGACTGAGGCCGAACTCGGGGAGCGCTTCGTCGTCGGGTGGTCCGCCGTAGGGTGCCCAGCTGCGCATGAAGTTGACGATGTCGTATTCGAAGCGATCCGCGATGCCTCCGGTGCTCATCTCATGAACCGCCTTTCTTCTTGTTGTAGACGTCGAACCCGACGGCAGCCAGGAGCACCAGGCCCTTGATGACCTGCTGCACGTCGCTTCCGATACCGACCAGGCTCATACCGTTGTTGAGGACGCCGAGGACGAATCCGCCGATGATGGCGCCGAACACCGTGCCGACACCGCCGTTGGCCGAGGCGCCGCCGATGAAGGCGGCGGCGATCGCCTCCAGCTCCATCCCGATTCCCGCCTGCGGCGTCGCGGAATTCAGCCGTGCGGCGAACAGCAACCCGGCCAGCGCCGACAGCAGCCCCATGTTCACGAAGACCAGGAAGGTCACCCGCTTGGTCTTGACCCCGGACAGCCGTGCCGCGGCCACATTGCCCCCGACGGCGTACACCTGACGGCCGAACACCGTCGAGCGCATCACGAAGGCGTACACGACGAACGCCAACGCCAGGATGATTCCGACCACAGGCACGCCGCGATAGCTGGCCAGGAGCAGCGTGAAGGCCGCGAGCGCAGCGACGATCGCGGCGCACTTGGCGACGAACCAGCCCGTCGGCAGCACGTCGAATCCGTACCGGGTCTGCGTCCGTCGTTGACGCAGCTGTTGCCAGACGGCGAAGACCATGACCACCGCACCGAGGATGACGGTCGGCCAGTGGTACAGGCTGCTACCCCCGATCTCAGGGAGGAAGCCGCTGCTGACCTGCCCGAAGCTGCGTGGGAACGGTGCGATCGACTGACCTTCCAGCAGGTACTGGGTCGCGCCCCGGAACACCAGCATCCCGGCCAGCGTCACGATGAACGACGGGATCCCGACGTAGGCGATCCAGAAGCCTTGCCACGCACCGATCAAGGCGCCCAAGAGCAGGCAGAGTACGACGGCGACCGGCCACGGCAACTCCTGCCGGATCATCAGCACTGCGGACATGGCGCCGATGAACCCCGCGATCGACCCCACGGACAGGTCGATGTGCCCCGAGATGATCACGATGACCATGCCGATGGCCAGGACGAGGATGTAGCCGTTCTGCTGGACGATGTTGGTGACGTTGAGCGGTTTGAGCAGGATGCCGTCCGTCCAGATCTGGAACAGGATCACGATCAGTGCCAGCGCGACGACCATGCCGTACTGCCGGAAGTTGCCCTGCACTGCCGTCCGCAGCCGCGCGGCCGGCGAATCGGACGGGGGTGGCGTCGGTGTGGTGGCCGCGGTGTTCACCGTGGGGGTGGACATCTAGGTTCGTCCCTTCATCATGTAGCGCATCAACGTCTCCTGTGCCGCGTCCTTGCGGGCGACCTCGCCGGTGAGGCGGCCCTCGTTGAGGGTGTAGATGCGGTCGCACAGGCCGATCAGCTCAGGAAGCTCAGAGGAGATGACGATCACCGCTTTGCCCTGTGCAGCAAGGGCGTTGATGATGGTGTAGATCTCGTACTTGGCGCCGACGTCGATCCCGCGCGTCGGTTCGTCGAGGATGAGCACGTCCGGGTCGGCGAAGATCCACTTGCTCAGCACGACCTTCTGCTGGTTGCCGCCGGAGAGATTCCCGGTGGTGGCCTTCACCGAACTCGCCTTGATCTGCATGTCCTTGCGGAAGCGTTCGGCGACGACCGTCTCCTCGTGCTCGTTGATGATCGACAACCGGCTCACCTTGGGCAGTGACGCCAAGGTGACGCTGCGGGCGATGTCGTCCATCAGGTTCAAGCCGTAGTGCTTGCGGTCCTCGGTGGCGTAGGCGATGCGATGGGAGATGGCTTCGGCCACGGTGCGGGTCCGAATCTCTTTGCCGTCCTTGAAGACCGCGCCGCCGGCCTTCTTTCCGTAGCTCCGGCCGAAGACGCTCATCGCGAGTTCGGTACGGCCCGCGCCCATGAGGCCGGCAAGGCCGACAACCTCGCCCCGCCGGACATTGATGGAGACGCCGTCGACGACCTTGCGGTGCTGATCGAGGGGATGGAAAACGGTCCAGTCCTCGATCGCGAAGGTGACCTCGCCGATGGGGTGCTCGGCCCGCTCCGGAAAGCGGTCCACGATGTCGCGACCCACCATGCCGCGGATGATGTGCTCTTCGGTGAGCTCGTGCTCGACCTTCTGCGTCTCGATGGTCCGGCCGTCACGCAGGATCGTGATGGTGTCGGCGACCCGCATCACCTCATTGAGCTTGTGCGAGATGATGATGCAGGTCAGCCCCTGCTCCCTGAGCTCGACGATCAGATCGAGCAGGTGCCGGCTGTCCTCGTCGTTGAGCGCCGCCGTCGGCTCGTCCAGGATCAGCAGCTTGACCTTTTTCGACAGCGCCTTGGCGATCTCGACGAGTTGCTGCTTCCCGACCCCGATGTCGGCGATTCGTGTCCTGGGGCTTTCGTTGAGGCCCACCCGGTCGAGCAGCCGCTGCGCGTGGGTCATCGTCTCGTGCCAGCTGATGACGCCTGCCTTCGCGTGCTCATTGCCCAGGAACATGTTCTCGGCGATGGACAGCACGGGTACCAGTGCGAGCTCCTGGTGGATGATCCCGATGCCGCGGCGCTCACTGGACCGGATGTCCTTGAAATCGCCGGGGCGACCGTCGAACACGATCTCGCCGTCGTAGCTGCCGTGCGGATAGATGCCGCTCAGCACCTTCATCAATGTCGACTTGCCCGCGCCGTTCTCGCCACAGATGGCGTGGATCTCACCCTGGCGCACCGTGAGGTTGACGTCGGAAAGCGCCGTGACGTTGCCGAATCGCTTGGTGATGCCCCGCATCTCCAGCAGTGCTGTGGCCTGCTCACCCATCACGCCAGTTGCGCTGACGTGTAGTAACCGGAATCGATCAGGACCTGCTGGTAATTGCTCTTGTCCACGCTGACGGGCTCGAGCAGAAACGCCGGCACGACCTTCACGCCGTTGTTGTAGGTGGAGTCGTCGTTGACCTCGGGCGTCCCGCCGGTCAGCAGCGAATCAGCCATCTGTACAGCAGCTTTCGCCAGTTCGCGGGTGTCCTTGAAGACGGTCTGGGTCTGCTCGCCCGCGATGATCGACTTGACCGACGCCAGTTCGGCGTCCTGGCCGGTGACGATCGGCAGCGGGTTGGTGGGGATGCCGTATCCGGCGGACTTCAGCGCCGAGATGATGCCCAGCGACATCCCGTCGTAGGGGGACAGCACGGCGTCGACGCGGCCGCTGGTGTAGGACCTGCTGAGCAGATTGTCCATCCGGGACTGGGCCAGTCCGCCGTCCCAACGCAGTGTGGCCACCTGGTCGAACGAGGTCTGACCGCTCTTGACGATCAGCTTGCCGCTGTCGATGTAGGGCTGCAGTACGCTCATCGCCCCGTCGAAGAAGAACGTTGCGTTGTTGTCATCGGGTGATCCGGCGAAGAGTTCGATGTTGAACGGCCCCGGTGCCTGTTCGAGGCCGAGCTTGTCCACGATGTAGGTCGCCTGCAGGACCCCGACCTTGAAGTTGTCGAAAGTCGCGTAGTAGTCGACGTTCTCGGTTCCGCGGATCAGCCGGTCGTAACTGACCACCGGGATGTTCGCATCCGCGGCCCGCTGCAGGATGTCGGTGAGCGACGATCCGTCGATGGGGGCGACCACCAACACCTTGACGCCCTTGGTGATCATGTTCTCGATCTGCGACACCTGGTTCTGCACCACGTCGTCGCCGTACTGCAGATCGGTCTCGTATCCGAGCGCCTGGAACTGCTCGGCCATGTTGTCGCCGTCGGCAACCCAGCGCTCCGACGACTTGGTGGGCATCGCGATACCCACGGTGCCGGTGCGGTCACCGCCGGCGCCGGGTGCCTCGGTCGCGGTTTCGCGGCCGCAGCCGGCGCTCGTGAGGGCGGCCATCGCGGCCAGCACACTCACGACTCGAACAAAGCTCTTGCGCATGAAATCCTCCGATTGGGTTCTGCTACGCATCGCGGCGCACCGAACAGGCCGCAGGTGATGTGAGCGCTAACATTGACGATCTTGTGACGCCGCTCACGCCTTTGTCAAGGTCTGCCGAATGTGAATGTGAGCGCTAACAAATCGTTGACACCTCGTGAATGTTAGCGTTAACATCCGTCTCGTGTAACGCCGGTCACACCGACTCCCGCGCCATACGCGGCCTGCCGAATACCGGCCGGCGAGGGCTTGACCTCGGCGAACAGAGACTTTTGAGGAGTTGTCGTGAAAAAACTATTCTCAGCGATGCTCGGCATCGCCACGGCCGGCGTACTCGCGGCCTGCGGCAGCGGACCGGCGCCGGGTGCGGCGCCCGGCGGCGGCGGTGAGGGCGGTCAGATCACCATGGGGTTCTCCCAGGTGGGCGCCGAGAGCGGGTGGCGGACCGCGAACACCGCCTCGATCCAGGACGCGGCCAAGGCCGCCGACGTCGACCTGAAATTCTCCGACGCCAACGGCAAGCAGGAGAACCAGATCTCGGCGATCCGGTCCTTCATCCAGCAGCGCGTCGACGTGATCGCGTTCAGCCCGGTGGTGCGCACCGGGTGGGACGCCGTCCTGCTCGAGGCCAAGAACGCCGGCATCCCCGTCATCCTCACCGACCGCGCGGTCGACACCCAGGAGAAGGACGTCTACAAGACATTCCTCGGCGCCGACTTCGTCCGCGAGGGGCAGTGGGCGGGCGACTGGGTGGTCAAGCAGTACGCAGCGGCTCCCGGCCCGGTCAACATCGTCCAGCTGGAGGGGACCACCGGATCCGATCCGGCCCTGGAGCGCAGTTCCGGGTTCGCCGAGGCGATCTCCACAAACCCGAACCTCACTGTGATCGCCTCGCAGACCGGTGATTTCACCCGCTCCGGCGGCAAGCAGGTGATGGAGGCCTTCCTGAAGGCCAACCCGAAGATCGATCTGGTGTTCGCGCAGAACGACGATATGGCCCTCGGGGCGATGGAGGCCATCGAGGCTGCCGGCCTGAAGCCCGGTCAGGACATCAAGATCGTTGCCATCGACGCGACGCGCGACGGTATGCAGGCGCTTGCCGACGGCAAGATCAACTTCATCGTGGAATGCAATCCACTTCTCGGGCCGGAGTTGATGGATCTGGCCAAGAAGGTGGTGGCCGGCGACGAGGTACCCGCCCGTGTCGTCACCCCGGACGAGACCTTCGATCAGGCCCAGGCCGCCGCCGTCCTTCCTGAGCGCAAGTACTGAGCCCACGAACATCGAGCCGCCCGGACACCGGACCCCCACGGGTCCGGGCGGCTCGACCACGACCGACGACCACGACCGAAGGACCCCTCGATGACCACACCGACTGCACGGCGCTCCGGCGCCCCGGTGGTTCTCATGCGGGACGTCAGCATCGAGTTCCCGGGTGTGAAGGCTCTCGACGGAGTGGATTTCCGATTGCTGCCCGGCGAGATCCACGCGCTGATGGGCGAGAACGGCGCCGGCAAGTCGACGCTGATCAAGGCGCTCACCGGTGTCTACGACATCGACTCGGGCAGCATCACCGTCGACGGGGTCGAGCAGCGGTTCACCGGACCACGGCAGGCGCAGGACGCCGGTATCAGCACCGTCTATCAGGAAGTCAACCTCTGCACCAACTTGACTGTGGCGGAGAACATTCTGCTGGGCCGGGAACCGCGACGCCGGGGCGGGATCGATTACCGCGCAATGAACCGCAGGGCCGCCGAGTTGCTCGGGGAGCTGGATCTGGCCATCGACCCGAGCTCCACGCTGGGGACCCACCCCATCGCGCTGCAACAACTCGTCGCGATCGCCCGCGCAACGGCGGTCAACGCACGGGTACTGATACTCGATGAACCCACGTCGAGTCTGGACGCCGACGAGGTCGCCGAGCTCTTCCGGGTGATGCGGCGGCTACGCGACGCGGGTACGGCCATCCTGTTCGTCTCACACTTCCTCGATCAGGTGTACGAGATCTCCGATCGAATGACAGTGCTGCGCAACGGCGGTCTGGTCGGCGAATACCCCACGGCCGAGCTGGACAGGGTGAAGCTGATCGCCGCCATGCTCGGCCACGAACTCGACCTGCTCGACGAGATCGCGGACACCGTCGCCGAAAGCGATTCCCACACCGAGGACACCGTGATCAGCGTGACCGACCTCGCCCGTCCTCCGGCGGTCCACCCGGTGGATTTCGAGGTACGTCGTGGCGAGGTGGTCGGTCTGGCCGGGCTGCTGGGCTCCGGCCGAACCGAACTGGCGCGCCTGCTCTTCGGCGCCGACCGCGCGACGAGCGGCCGGGTGACGGTCAACGGAACGGCCACGACGTTGCGTTCCCCGCGCGCCGCGATATCTCGGGGGATCGCCTTCTCCTCGGAAGACCGCAAGGCCGAAGGCATCGTCGGCGACCTCACCATCCGCGACAACCTGGTGCTCGCCCTACAGGCTCGGCGAGGATTCGCCCGCCCGCTGTCCAGGAGGACCAAAGACGACCTGGTGGGTCGGTACATGGAAGCGCTCGACATCCGGCCCCGGAACCCGTGGGCGCTGGTGAAGAACCTCAGCGGCGGCAATCAACAGAAGGTACTGCTGGCGCGCTGGCTCATCACCGAGCCACAGCTGTTCATCCTCGACGAGCCCACCAGGGGCATCGACGTGGGCGCGAAGGCCCAGATTCAGAAGCTGGTGGCCGATCTGGCTGCCGACGGCATGGGCGTGGTGTTCATCTCGGCCGAACTCGACGAGGTGGCGCGCATCAGTGACCGCATCGCCGTGATGCGTGAGGGACACTGCATCGCCCAGGTCGGAACGGAGTGCACCGTCAGGGAACTGACGGCGCTCATCGCCGGCGGGAGTGAGCGATGACCAAGAAACTGATGGCGTCGCCGCTGCTGTGGCCCGCGCTGGCGCTGATCGCGCTGCTGGCCGTCAATGTCGTTCTGACTCCCAGCTTCCTGAGTATCCGCGTCCAGGACGGCCACCTCTTCGGCAGCCTCATCGACATCCTGCGCAACGGCGCACCCACCATGCTGGTGGCCCTCGGCATGACGCTGGTGATCGCCTCCCGGGGCATCGACCTCTCCGTCGGTGCGGTCGTCGCCGTCAGTGGTGCGCTGGCCTGCGCCCACATTGCCTCGGCGGCGGACCCGGCCGGCGCGGGCACCGTCGTCACCGCCATGGGTATCGCTCTCGGTGTCGCCGTGGGACTGGGCCTGTGGAACGGGATGCTGGTGTCGGTCTTCGGTGTTCAGCCGATCATCGCGACGTTGGTGCTGATGACGGCCGGCCGGGGTATCGCGCTGCTGATCACCGACGGGCAGATCGTCACGGTCACCAGCGCGCCGTTCAAGGTGCTGGGCGCCGGCTACGCATTCGGGCTGCCGGTGGCCATCCTGGTCAGCCTGGCGGTGTTCGCCCTGGTCGGACTCCTGACACGGCGCACCGCCCTGGGCATGCTGCTGGAGTCGGTGGGCATCAACCCCGAGGCCAGCAGGCTCGCCGGGGTGCGCTACCGCTCGATCGTGTTCGCGGTGTACGTCTTCTGCGCACTGTGCGCCGGTGTCGCCGGTCTGATGATCGCGTCCAACATCTCCGCGGCCGACGCCAACAACGCCGGGCTGTGGATCGAGATGGACGCCATCCTGGCCGTCGTCATCGGGGGTACCTCGTTACTCGGTGGGCGGTTCAGCCTGACCGGAACGATCCTCGGCGCCTTGATCATCCAGACCCTGACCACCACGGTGTACACCGCGGGCATCACCCCCGAGACGACCCTGGTGTTCAAGGCGCTGGTGGTGATCGCCGTGTGTCTGCTGCAGGCGCCCAAGTTCCGGGCAGCGGTGTCCCGGCGCCGCCCGCGTGGTGCAGGCACCACCCCGGTGCCCGCTGAAGATGCTGCGGCGCAACCTCTGTCGATACCCGAACCCGCATCCGGCACAGCCGTGATGGCGACGAAATGAGCCGCCCATGAGTACGCAGACCGCGGCGCGCCCACGCGCTGTCGCCACCGAGGTGCTTGCGCGTGCCAGGGGTCGCTACCTGTCCCCGCTGGCCTCCCTGGTGTTGTTCGTGGCGATGTTCACCGCGGTGATCGCCCGCTACGACTTCGCGAGCCCCGCTCAGGTGTTCCTGAACCTGCTGGTGGACAACGCCTATCTGGTAGTCCTGGCCGTCGGCATGACGTTCGTGATCCTGACCGGCGGCATCGACCTCAGCGTCGGGTCGGTGGTTGCGCTGTCCACCGTGATCGTCGCCACCACACTCCAGGCCGGATGGCCGATGCCATTGGCCGTCGGCACCGTGCTGGTGGTGGGGCCGTTCCTCGGACTGCTGATGGGACTGGTGATCGAGTACTTCGACGTCCAGCCGTTCATCGTCACCCTTGCAGGCATGTTCCTGGCGCGCGGGCTGTGCTACGTCATCAGCGTCGACACGCTGCCGATCAACGACCCGGTACTGCGTGAGGTCGGGCTGAACTATGTGTACCTGTACGAGGACAAGTTCATCCGCTGGACGGTGGTGATCGCGATCGCGGTCGTGGCGATCGCCGCGTACACGCTGCACCAGACCCGGTTCGGTCGAACGGTGTATGCGGTCGGGGGTAACCGGCAATCGGCACAGTTGATGGGGCTGAGCGCGTCCAGAGCCCGGGTCTCGGTGTACGCGATCAGCGGCTTGTGCGCGGCGCTGGCGGGATTGCTGCTCGCCGTGCAGAAGCTGTCCGGCTACAGCCTCAACGGCATCGGTCTGGAACTCGACGCGATCGCGGCCGCAGTGATTGGCGGTGTGCTTCTCTCCGGCGGCGTGGGATTCGTGCTCGGATCGGTGATCGGCGTGCTCGTGCTCGGCACCATCGGAACGTTCGTCACCGCAGCGAACCTCGACTCGTACTGGACCCGGATCATGACCGGGGTGCTGCTCCTGGTATTCGTCCTGGTTCAACGACTAGTGGTGAGGAAGCCAGGATGAGCACCCAGCCGAACCAACCGATGGCACCGAAACCGGTCATGGCCGACGTCGCGCGGCTGGCGGGTGTGAGCCATCAGACCGTCTCCCGCGTGATCAACGGCTCGACCAGCATCCGCCCCGCAACCAAGGCGCGGGTGGAGCAGGCCATCGCCGAACTCGGGTACCGGCCCAACACCGCGGCCCGCGCCCTGGTGACCCGGCGCTCGGGAATCATCGGGATCGTCGGCACCAACAGTGCCCTGTACGGCCCGTCGAGCATTCAGCGGTCCGTACAGGAGGCCGCCCGCGCTGCGGGCTACTTCTCCAGCCTGGTTCCACTGGCCGAGGTCACACTCGAGACGCTGCACGATGCGCTGGATCACCTGACCCGGCAATCGGTGGAGGCCATCGTGATGATCGCCGCCCAGGAGGACGCGCTGGCTGTCGTGCATTCGGCGGATGCCGGCTTGCCGCTGATCGTCGTGGAGGGCGATCTGTCAGGACGCGGGCTCAGCGTCGGCGTCGACCAGATCGACGGTGCCCGCCAAGCCACCCAGCACCTCATCGATCTCGGACACCGGGCCATCACCCACGTCGCAGGCCCGCTGACCTGGACCGAGGCCAAAGGCCGCTGCACGGGCTATGAGCAGGCGATGCGAGCCGCGGGACTGACGCCCCGCACGCCCTGCGAAGGGGACTGGACACCGGCCCGCGGCTACGAGATCGGCCGCGAACTGGCCCGCAGCGGCGACACGACCGCGGTGTTCGTGGCCAACGACCAGATGGCAATCGGGGTTCTGCACGCGCTCGCCGAGGCCGACCTGTCGGTTCCCGGCGACATCAGCGTCGTCGGGTTCGACGACATCCCCGAAGCCGGCTACCTCAACCCCGCGCTGACGACCATCCGCCAGGACTTCCACGCCATCGGTCGCCGTGCCATGGACCTCGTGATGGCCACGTTGGACGGCTCGACCACCAGCGTGCCGCTGCTGCCCCCCGAACTCATCGTCCGTGACAGCACGGCGAGACTGAAGGATTCACCATGAGTAACGAGAAGTACACCGTGGGAGTCGATTTCGGCACCCTTTCCGGGCGCGCACTGGTGGTGCGGGTCAGTGACGGCCATGAGCTCGCCAGCGCAGAACACGTCTACGAGCACGGCGTCATCACCGATGCGCTGCCCGGTAGCCCCGTTCGGCTGCCCGCGCAGTGGGCGTTGCAGGTGCCCGCCGACTACATCGAGGTGCTGCGCACCGCGGTGCCGCAGGCAGTCGCCGACGCCGGCATCGACCCGTCCGATGTGATCGGCATCGGCACCGACTTCACCGCCTGCACCATGGTGCCCGTCCGCAGTGACGGGACGCCGCTGTGCGAACTCGACGGATTCGGCGACCGGCCACACGCCTATGTCAAGCTGTGGCGCCACCATTCTCCGCAGCTGCAGGCGGACCGCATCAATGCCGTTGCCGCCCAACGCAACGAGTTCTGGCTGCCGCGCTACGGCGGCCTGATCTCCAGCGAGTGGGAGTTCGCGAAGGCCTTGGAGATCTTCGACGAGGACCCGCAGGTGTATCAGGCGATGGATCACTTCGTGGAGGCAGCCGACTGGATCGTCTGGCAGCTGTCGGGCACCTATGTCCGCAACGCGTGCACCGCCGGGTACAAGGGCATCCGGCAGGACGACCGGTATCCGTCACCGGAGTTCCTCGCCGAGGTGCGCCCCGGATTCGCCGACTTCGTCGCCGAGAAGCTGGATCACCGGATCGGCCGCCTCGGTGAACGGGCCGGGACATTGACCCCGCAGGCTGCGCAGTGGACCGGATTGCCGGAGGGAATTCCCGTCGCGGTGGGCAATGTCGATGCGCATGTCACGGTCGCCGCCGCCGACGCGATGGAGCCGGGACATCTCGTGGCGATCATGGGAACGTCGACCTGCCATGTGATGAATTCCGATGTCCTGCGCGAAGTCCCCGGCATGTGCGGTGTGGTCCGCGGCGGGATCTGCGAAGGCAGCTGGGGTTACGAGGCCGGCCAGTCCGGGGTGGGGGACATCTTCGGCTGGTTCGTGGACAATTGTGTCCCCGAGAGCTATCAGATCGAAGCCCGCCGCCGCGGCCTGTCGCTGCACGAGCATCTCACCGAGCTCGCCGGCCGCCAACGCGTCGGCGAACACGGACTGGTGGCCCTGGACTGGCACAGTGGAAACCGTTCGGTGCTGGTCGATCACGAACTCTCCGGTGTCATGATCGGGCAGACCCTGGCCACCACCTGTGTCGACATGTACCGGGCACTACTGGAGGCCACCGCGTTCGGCACCAGGATGATCGTCGAGACCTTCTCCGACAGTGGCGTACCCGTCACCGAACTGGTGGTCGCCGGCGGTCTGCTCAAGAACCACCTCCTGATGCAGATCTACGCCGATGCGGTCGGGCTGCCGCTGTCGGTCGTGCCCTCTGCCCAGGCGCCGGCGCTGGGGTCGGCCATTCACGCCGCCGCGGCCGCAGGCGCATTCACTGACGTCCGCGCCGCCGCAGCACAGATGGGCACGCGGACGCGCAACGCCTACACCCCGATTCCGGACAACGTTGCGGCCTATGACCGGCTTTACCGCGAGTACGTGGCGGCCTACGAGTGGTTCGGCCGCGGTAACCAGATGATGCGCAGACTCCGCCGCGTCGGAGCACGAGAAACCGTGGGAGCCACGTCATGACCATCACCTCCGATGTCGACCACGTGATCGCCGCGCTGCGCCGACAGGTCTGCGATCTGCACCGGCATCTGACCCGTTACGAGCTTGTCATCTGGACCGCAGGCAACGTCTCGGCCCGGGTTCCCGATCGCGATCTGCTGGTGATCAAACCATCGGGGATCGACTACGACTCGATGACCGCTGACGACATGGTGGTGTGCGACCTGTACGGCAACCTCGTCGACGGAGCGCTTTCGCCGTCGTCGGATACCGCCGCCCACGCCTACGTGTACCGCCACATGCCCGAGGTGGGTGGAGTGGTGCACACCCACTCCACCTATGCCACCGCGTGGGCTGCTCGCGCAGAACCGATACCGTGCGTGCTCACGATGGCGGCCGACGAGTTCGGCGGGGAGATCCCGGTCGGTCCCTTCGCGCTCATCGGCGACGACTCCATCGGCCGCGGGATCGTAGAAACGCTGCGGGACAGTCGATCTCCTGCTGTGCTGATGCGTAACCACGGACCGTTCACCATCGGCCCCACCGCGCGGGCCGCCGTCAAGGCGGCCGTCATGGTCGAGGATGTGGCGCGCACCGTGCACATCAGTCGGCAACTCGGTCCCGCATCGACCATCGACGCCGCCGATGTCACCGCGCTGTTCGAGCGATATCAGAACGTGTACGGCCAGACCGTCGGCACGACGACACCCTCCGAGGAGAGCACGCGATGATCGCTTCCCGACTCGTCACCAGCCAGATCTGGCTGATCACGGGTAGCCAGTCCATGTACGGGCAGGACATCCTGGACCAGGTCGCCGACCAGTCGCGGCAGATCGCCGAACGCCTGGACGGCAGCACGGAGATCCCGGTGGAGGTGCGATGGATGCCGGTGGTCACCGACGCCGACTCGATCGCGCGGGTGCTCAGCGATGCGAACACCTCGACCGAATGCATCGGCGTGATCGCCTGGATGCACACATTCTCGCCGGCCAAGATGTGGATCCGCGGCCTCAAGGTGCTCCAGAAGCCGCTGCTGCATCTGCACACGCAGTTCGGTGTCGAGTTGCCCTGGAGCACCATCGACATGGACTTCATGAACCTGAACCAGGCCGCACACGGCGACCGCGAGTTCGGCTACATCCAGTCACGGCTGTCGTTTCCGCGCAAGACCATTGCCGGGCACGTCAGCGATCCCGACACCCGTCGGCGGATCGGATCGTGGGTGCGGGCGGCGCTGGGACGCGCCGAGCAATCGGCGCTCAAGGTGGCCCGGTTCGGCGACAACATGCGCGGCGTCGCTGTCACCGAGGGTGACAAGGTGGAGGCCGAAGCCCACTTCGGGGTATCGGTGGACACCTACGGTGTCAACGATCTGGTGGACGTCGTGGACCAGATCCGGCCGGCCGAGGTCGACAAGCTCGTCCGCGAGTACGAGCACACCTACCGCGTGGCCGCCGAGCTGCTTCCCGGCGGGGACCGGCACACCTCGTTGCGGCATGGCGCCCAGATCGAACTCGGTCTGCGGAAGTTCCTCCAGGATGGCGGATTCCATGCCTTCACCACCAACTTCGAGGACCTCGGTGGCCTGCGTCAGCTCCCCGGTCTGGCGGTGCAGCGGCTGATGGCCGACGGTTACGGTTTCGGCGGCGAGGGCGACTGGAAGACCGCCGTGATGCTGCGCACCGTGAAGGTGATGGCCGAGGGGCTTCCCGGTGGCACATCGTTCATGGAGGACTACACCTACGACCTCACGCCGGGCCGGGAACGCATTCTGGGTGCGCACATGCTGGAGGTCTGCCCGAGCATCGCCGAAGGGACCCCGACGCTCGAAGTGCATCCGTTGGCGATCGGTGGTCGCGAAGACCCCGTCCGGCTGCGCTTCGTGGCGGCACCAGCCGACGCGGTGATCATCGGCATCTGTGACATGGGTGCGCGATTTCGACTGGTGGCCAACGAAGTTCGCGTCGTCGAGCCGAATGCCGAATTGCCGAGGCTGCCGGTAGCGTGCGCTGTGTGGGAACCTCTGCCGTCCTGGTCCACCTCGGCGGAGGCCTGGTTGATGGCGGGTGCGCCGCACCACACGGTGATGTCCACAGCGATCACGACCGAGACGATCGACGACTTGGCCGTGATGACCGACACCGAACTTCTCATCATCGACGCCGCGACGACGGTGCGCGGCTTCCAGCACGAACTGAAGTGGAACGACGTCTACCACCATGTCGCCGCGGGACTCTGAACAGGCTGCGGACCGATGATCGCCGCGCGGCTGCACGCCATCGGTGACCTGCGTGTGGCCACCGAACCGGACCCGGACGATGCCCCACCCGGCTGGTCGCTTCTCGCCGTGACGTCGGTGGGCATCTGCGGCTCCGATCTGCACTGGTTCACCGACGGCGGGATCGGCGAGAACCGGATCGAGCGCCCTGTCGTGCCCGGGCACGAATTCGCCGCCGTCGCGCTCAGCGGCCCGTACGCCGGGCGCCGGGTGGCCGTGGACCCGGCCATCCCGTGCGAGACCTGTGAGATGTGCCTCTCCGAATACCACAATCTCTGCCCGACAGTGGAATTCGCCGGCCACGGCAGTCTCGACGGCGCGCTGCAGGAACGGATGCGGTGGCCGGATCAGCTGCTGCATCCGCTGCCCGATCACCTCAGCGACGACGCCGGCGCACTACTCGAGCCGCTGGGCGTCGCTCTGCACGCCGTCGCGGTCAGCCACCTGCGGCCCGGGGCCGACGTGCTGGTGGTGGGTGCGGGACCGATCGGAGTCTTGACCGCGCAGGTCGCGCACCGGTCCGGTGCCCGCCGCGTCTTCGTCGTGGAGCCCCTCGAACACCGCAGACGCACCGCACTGCAGTGCGGGGCCGACGCGGCCTTCCCCGCCGAGGACGGAGCCGCGGCGGTGATGGATGCGACAGGGGGGCGCGGTGTCGATGTTGCGATCGAGATGGCCGGAACCGACGCCGCGATCGCCACGGCCGTGGCCGCCAGCCGGCCGGGCGCACGCATCGCCCTCGGCGGTATCCCGTCGCAGGACCTTTCCGCGTTCTCCGCCGCGCCGGCTCGCCGGAAGGGACTCACCTTCGCCATGGTGCGGCGGATGAACGGGACCTACCCACGGGCGATCGAACTTGCCGGCGGCAGTATGGAGCTCGATTCGCTGGTCAGTCAACGCTATCCACTGTCCGACGCCGCCACCGCGTTCACTTCGGCCGCCAGTCGGGACGGCGACAAGGTCGTGGTGTCCGTGTCGTGCAGTTGAGTGCGCCAGGCGGCCGTCAGCGGCGGCTGAACGTCACCGGGATCGACGTCGGAGACCGGAACGGCTGACCGTAGATGTGCGGGTCGCCGTCGGTGAGCAGCTGGATGTCGGACAGGCGGGTCAGCAGGGTCTCGCACGCCACCCGGGTTTCCATCCGCGCCAGGTGCAGCCCCATGCAGGTGTGTTCGCCGGCGGCAAAGGACAGGTGTGGCACCCGTTTCCGGAAGATGTCGAACTCTTCTGCGCGTTCCCAGCGTCGCTCGTCGCGATTGGCCGAGCCGATGCACACGTCGATCACCGAGCCTGCCGGGATCGGCACCCCGTCCACCTCGGTGTCCTCGTTGGCGAAGCGCTGCACCGTGGTCAACGGCGTCTCATACCGCAGCGCTTCCTCGATGGCGGGTCCGATCAGTCCGTGATCGGCGGCGACGGCGTCGAATTGGTCGCGGTGGGTGAGGAGAAGATAGAGCAGATTCCCCGACGACCGGTAGGTCGTCTCGAGTCCGGCCGGCAACAACAGGCGCAGGAACGAGAAGATCGCTTCGTCGGTGAGGCGCTCACCATCGATCTCGGCCGAGACCAGGTCGCCGATGATGTCCTCGGTGGGCGCCGACCGCCGCTTCTCGATCTGGGTGAGAAAGTAGTCCTTGAGCGCGGCGGAGGCTTCGAATGCGCGCTTGTATTTGACGGTGTAGCTGATGAGTTCGACCGCGCGTCTGCGGAACCACGGCAGGTCTTCTTCGGGGAGCCCGAGGAGTCGGGAGATGACCCGGGTAGGGAACTCGAAGGTGAAGTCGCGCACCAGGTCGGCGCTGCCGTCGGAGATGAACTCGTCGATCAGCCCGTCGACGACGGGCCGGACGATCTCGGGCTCCCACCGGGCCAGCGACCGTGACTTGAACGCCGCGGAGACAAGGTTGCGGTGCTCCCAGTGCCGCTTTCCCTCCATCGCCAGGATCGTCGGACCGATGAACATACCTATGGTCGCGTCGTAGATCGTGGAATTGAATGCCTTCCCATCCCGGAACACCCGGTTGACGGCATCGAATGACACCGCTGCGTAGAGGTTCTCGGGCTTCAGCGAATCCGGTGTCTTCGACCAGTCCATCACCGATCCGCGGAAGACACCGCCGTCGGCGCGGCGCCTCGCGAACATCGGATAGGGATCGCGCAGATCGATGGGCCCGTCCATCGCGACGTCCTCTACCGGAGTGTTCATGTGAGTAACTGTAATGCTTACAGTAATGGACTGTACAGAACTGTTATGGTGGCCATGACCGCAGGCCGGTGTCCGCAGGGAAGGATCGCAGATGGCAGCATCTCGCGGCGACGGTGTCGTCGGAGTGCGCCGGCAGGAACCGATGTCGGCGGTCCTGGAACGCCAGCGCGCCGCCTTCATGGCCGACGGACCAGCCGATGCGGCCGTGCGACGCAACCGGATCGACCGGCTGGTGGCGCTGGTCCTGGACAATGTCGACGACTTCACCGACGCGATGGCGTGTGACTTCGGGACCCGTCCGCGAGCGGGGTCGTTGTTCACCGAGATCATGGGCATGCTGTCGGTGATCGAGCACACCAGATCCCATGTGCGGCACTGGATGCGGCCGCAGAAGCTGATGCGGCCGATGCGTACGTTCGGGCTGCGGGCCGAAGTCGAACCGTCGCCGCTTGGGGTGGTCGGCATCATCGGACCCTGGAACTTCCCGCTGAACCTGGTGGTGCTGCCCGCGTCGGCGGCGTTCGCCGCAGGCAACCGGGTGATGATCAAGATGTCCGAGGTCACGCCCCGCACCGCGGAGTTGATGAAGGCCTTGGCGGGCAGGTATTTCAGCCCTACCGAGCTCACCGTCGTCACCGGCGGGGCGGATGTCGCCGCGGAGTTCGCGGCGCTGCCGTTCGACCACCTCTTCTTCACCGGTTCGCCGTCGGTGGGGATGCTGGTCCAGCGGGCGGCGGCGTCCAACCTGGTCCCTGTCACCCTTGAGCTCGGCGGTAAGAACCCGGTGGTGGTGGCGCCGAGGGCCGATGTGGCCCGGTCCGCCGCACGGATCGCCCGGGCCCGCATGGTCAACGGCGGTCAGGTGTGCGTGTGCCCGGACTACGTCTTCGTGCCGGAGGCCCAGGTCGACGCATTCGTCGGCGTCGTGCGCGACACCCTGCGCTCGATGTTTCCGGCGATCGTCGCCAACGGCGACTACTGCTCCTCGGTGAACGACGCGCACTTCGACCGCGTGGTCGCGCTCGTCGAAGACGCCCGCGCCAAGGGCGCCACCGTCGAGGCGGTGGCACCGCCGGGCGAAGTGCTGCCGGACCGCACCACCCGAAAGATCGCCCCCACGATCGTGCAGAACGTCGACGACAGCATGCGCATCGCCGAGGAGGAGACCTTCGGGCCGGTGCTGACGGTGCGGCCCTACCGCCGACTCGCCGACGTCGATGATTACGTCAACGCCCGGCCGGCGCCGTTGGTGGCGTACTGGTTCGGGCCGGACGACCGCGACTTCCGCTCGTTCGTCAGGCACACCCGCAGCGGCGGGGTGGCACGCAATGACTTTGGTGCGCAGATGATCCCGTCGGCTGCACCGTTCGGCGGAGTCGGGCGCAGCGGCACGGGCGCCTATCACGGCAAGGCCGGGTTCGACGCATTCAGCCACTATCGGACCGTCGTCGGCAGCGATCTTCCCTTCACCATCACCGGCCGTGCCGCGCCGCCGTTTCCGCGGTCGACGACGCTGACCACAGCGCTGGCGCTGCGGATGGCTCACCGCCGAACACGTCGGCGGCTGAAGAACTCCTAGCCGCCCGCGATTGCCTGCTCGCGGGCCCACCGGTAGTCGGCCTTGCCTGCCGGACTGCGCTCGATGGCGGGCCGGAACACCACCGCTTTCGGCAGCTTGTAGCGGGCAATCACGGCGGAGGCGTGCTCGATCAACTCGTCCGCCGCGGCGGTGGCGCCGCCGGCGAGTGCGACCACGGCCACGACCTCCTGGCCCCAGCGCTCGCTGGGCCGGCCCGCGACGACGACGTCGGCGACGGCGGGATGCGACGCAATGGCCGACTCCACCTCCTCGGCGAAGATCTTCTCGCCGCCGGAGTTGATGGTGACCGAATCGCGGCCGAGCAGTTCGACGGCACCGTCGGCGAGGTGCCGGGCGCGGTCGCCGGGCACCGAGTACCGCACACCGTCGATGACCGGGAAGGTGGCCGCGGTCTTGGCGGCGTCGCCTTTGTAACCCAGTGGGACATAGCCGCGCTGGGCCAACCAGCCCATGCCGTCGTGCCCGGGCTCCAGGATGGTGCCGAGATCTTCCGCGGCGACGTAGGTGTCGGGTCCGGCAGTGAACTTCCCGGTCGATACCGCGCCGGGGGCGGACATGTGCGTCATCTGTGCGCCGGTCTCCGAGGAGCCCACGCCGTCGACGACCATCAGGTTGGCCTTGGCATCGATGAGCCGCTGCTTGGCCGTCGGAGTCAGCTGCGCCCCGCCGTTGGCGACCACCGCCAGTGACGACAGGTCCGCGCTGGTCCGTTCGAACGCCTCGGCCAGCGGGCGGGCCATCGCGTCGCCGACGACGGTGACGGCCAGGATCTTCTCCCGCTCGATCGTGCGCACGACGTCGTCGACGTCGAGATGGCTGGTGACCGGTGAGAACACGACGGACTGACCTGTGTTCATCGCGGTGAATACCGCCCACTGTGCGGCGCCGTGCATCAGCGGCGGCAACACCATCAGCTTCGTGCCCGGCGCCTCGGCGCACCGCGTGGTGATGTCGTCGTAGGACGTGGCCAGTTCCCCGGTATAGAGGCTGCGCCCGCCGAACGAGGTCATGAAGATGTCGTGCTGGCGCCACAGCACGCCCTTGGGCATGCCCGTCGTCCCGCCGGTGTAGAGCACGTAGAGGTCGTCGGGCGACGGTTCGACCGGCGGCGCGGCCGCCGGACCCTCGGCCACGATCGACTCGTAATCGACGGCGCCGGGAAGCAATTCGTTGCCGGAGTCGTCGGCGATCTGGATCAGGACCCGAAGCTTGGGCAGGTCGGCGAGCACTTCGGCCAGCCGCGGCGCGAACGCCGCGTGATAGAGCAGCGCGGTGGCCCCCGAGTCCGACAGCAGGTATTGCAGCTCGCTCTTGACGTAGCGGTAGTTGACGTTGAACGGTCCGACCCGTGCCCGCCACGCACCGAGCATGCCCTCGACGTACTCGGGGCCGTTGTGGGCGTAGATGCCCAGCAGGTCCTGACCGACCTCGTGGCCGGCGAGCTCGGAGCGCTCGGTATGACAACCCAGGCCCTGCGAGTGCAGGTACGCGGCGAGCCTGATCGAGCGTTCGGCGATCTGCGCGTAGGTGAAGCGGCGTTCGCCCTGGATGATGAACTCGCGATCACCGATGACGGCGGCGACGGCGTCCGCGGCGGCCGGGACGGTGAACTGGATCGACTCGGTCATGCGATGGACTCTAGACGTCCGCCCGCGACGAGTGGACAGATAGCCGCAACTTGTATGGTCGTCACTGGTGGCGCCACGCGTCGACCAGTTCGTCGGTGGTGGTGACTGTCGCCAGCAAGGACAGGGTGTTGTCGATGACGGCCGCGGCGTAGCCGGCCGGAACCCCGGCGACGCCGTCGCGCGGGACGACGACGCGGTAGGCCGCGTTCACGGCGTCCATCACCAGGTTGGGGATCGCGACGTTCACCGATACGCCGACCGCGACGATGGTGGTGATCCCGAGGTTGCGCAGCACCGGATCCAGGTCGGTGCCACCCATCGGTCCGACGCCGTGCCACCGGCGCAGCACGAGATCACCTGGTTGGGCGTCGAGTTCGGGGACGAGGCGGGTTCCCGGCCCATCCGGGTCGAGGTCTACCCCGGCGCCGACGGAAAAGAGTGTCGCGTTGTGGTTGGACCCCCGGCCATCCGGGCGACGTTGCACCACGCAGTGCACCACCGACACCCCGGCCGCCCGCGCGGCGGGCAGGAGACGGGCGATGGCGGGCAGTGCTTCGCGACGGGCTTCGGCGGCAAGGGCGCCGAGCGCGGCGTCGGGTCCGACGACGGCGGCCTGGCACTCCTGGGTGACGATCGCGGTGTGGCGTGGTGCGACGAGGTCGGACAGCGGGATCCTCATGAGGTGCCCGCGGGTTGTCCGGCGGGGGGAATGTCATAAAACCTGGTGGCCCATTTGCGCATGGCCATATACGGTTTCGCGTCGATCTTGGCCAGCGCCGGTCGTTCGATGTACTTCTGGTAGCGCCAGATGTCGACGTCCTCCCAGACCGTCTTGAGGAACTGTCGTTCCACCTTCTCGCGCACCGGTGCAGGAGGGATGTCCGAGGTCTCACCGGGCAGCTTCGGCCACCAGATCGAATAGAACATGTTCGACACCTCGTCATCGACGGGCGTGCACGCGAAAATCAGCCGGTGGTTCGACGAGCCCTCGAATGCGCTCATCGCGAAGCCGAGGCCGGAGAAGTGGCTGTGGATGCGCAGCGCCATCTTGTCGGGGTCGTCGCTGCGGGCATCCGGCCAGCCGGTGAGGAAGCGCCACTCTTCGTCGACGTGCTCCCAGTGCAGGCACACCGGCGTCACGGAGGCGCCGTGCACGTAGCGAAAGTGTGAGCTGTCGGGTCCGTTCTCGGCGACGATCTGCGGATGCACGGGGACGGCGTCGGCGCGGCGGGAGAACTCGGGATACGGCCGGTAGTAGGCGTTCGCGTCCGTCTCGAACTGGGGGAACTTGTCGAAGATGTCGGGCAGCTCCCACTGCGGTTCCTTGCCGTGGGGCTGGTGCCATATGAAGATGCAGCCGTACTGCTCCTGGACCGGGTACGACCGCAGCGTCAGGCCCCGGTTGGGGCGGTCCGGCTGATAGGGGATGTAGGTGTTGGTGCCGTCGGGTCCCCAGCGCCAGCCGTGGAACGGGCACTCGACACAGTCACCCACCACGGTGCCGCCGTGACCGATGTGGGCGCCCAGGTGCTTGCAGTGGGCTTCCAGGACGTGCAGGGCGCCCGCGTCGTCGCGGTACACGGCCAGGTCTTCGCCGAAGTACTTCAGCGCCTTGACGTCACCGATCTCGAACTCGGCCGACCATCCGATCATGAACCAGCCGGTGACTTTCCAGGTAAACGGCACTTTCATGGCGACTCCATCGATCAGGCACGGTTCCGGCGCAACTACTGTAATAGTTACAGTAGCCTTCCCCTGACAGCCCGAACGCCGACTTCGCGAGGACTATGACAGTGCCGTCGACACCTGAACCGCGGTCTTTCGACGCGATCGTCGTGGGTGCGGGGTTCTCCGGCCTCTACGCCCTGCACCGGCTCCGTGAACTGGGACTGCGGGTTGCAGTGCTGGAGCGGGCCCACAACGTCGGCGGCACATGGCTGTTCAACCGCTACCCGGGCGCCCGGTGCGACATCGAGAGCATCGAGTACTCCTACAGTTTCTCCGAGGAGATCCAGCAGGAGTGGGTGTGGACGGAGACGATGCCCGCCCAGCCCGAGATCGAGGCGTACCTCAACTTCGTCGCCGACCGGCTCGACCTGCGCGGCGACATCCGATTCGACACGACCGTCGTCGCCATGACCTTCGACGAGGATGCCGCCGAGTGGACCGTGCAGACGGGCGCGGGGGAGTCCTACGTCGCCCAGTTCGTCGTCGCGGCCACCGGCATCCTGTCGGTTCCGGTGGAGCCGACCATCCCCGGGATGGCCGACTTCGACGGCATGTCGTTGTACACCAGCCGCTGGCCCGACGGCGGAGTCGACCTGACGGGGCAACGTGTCGGCGTGATCGGCACCGGGTCGACCGGTGTCCAGCTGATTCCGGTGGTGGCGCGGGAAGCGGCTCATCTGAGCGTGTTTCAGCGCTCGCCCGCCTACACTCTGCCGTGGGAGGTGCGGGTGTTCCAGCCGGGCGAGCTCGACGAGCTCAAGTCCCGCTACCCGGAGATCCGGGCCGCCCAGCGTGAGCACCCGGTCGGTGCGGCCCGGCTCAGCGCCTTCTCGGTGCTCTTGGAGATGTTGACCAAGCCACCGCTGAAGTCCGCCTCGGAGGAGGAGCGACGGCGCGCGGTCGACGAGGGCGGCATCATGGGCGCGCTCAACTGGGGCGACCTGTTCTTCGACATCGAGGCCAACGAGATGGCGGCGGCACTCTACGGCGAGGCCGTCGCCCGCATCGTCGAGAACCCCGAGACGGCCAGGGCCCTGACACCCAGCCACCCGTTCGCGTGCAAGCGGCCGATCATCGACCAGGGGTACTACCAGACCTACAACCGCGACAACGTCACGCTGATAGACCTGCGCAGCGACCCGATCGTCGCCGTGCGCCCCGGCGGTATCCAGACCGAGCGCGCCACGCACGATCTCGACGTGATCGTGTACGCGACCGGATTCGACGCGATGACGGGGGCGCTGAGCCGTATCGACATCCGTGGCCGCGGTGGGATGTCGCTGGGGGCGTTCTGGGCTGACGAGGGCCCGCTCAGCTACCTGGGAATGGCGGTCGCCGGGTTCCCGAATCTGTTCACCATCCAGGGACCTGGAAGTCCCTCTGCGGCATCCAATTTCGTTGCCGCGCTGGAACAGAACGTGGAATGGATCGGCGAGTGCGTTGCGCATCTACGCAGGCATGGCTACCGGACCATCGAGGCGCTGCCGGGGGCGCAGCAGGATTGGATCGACCAGGCCACGGCGCTGGTGGCTCCCACGGTGCTCGTCCACCCGTCGTGCAGCTCCTGGTACAACGGCGGCAACGTGCCCGGGAAGAAGCGGATGTACATGGGCTACACGGCTGGTATCCCCGAATACCGGCGTCGCTGCGACGAGATCGCCGACGCGGGCTACACCGGGTTCACGCTCGCGTGAAAACGCCCGAACGCCTCTGGCGCCTGGGCAGTGACGTCGCGGGCGTCCTGCCGCGGGCCCACGCGGCGGTGGCCGGATCGCGCGACTGGCATCCGCTGTCGGTCGGGGGTGCCCGCCAACTCGGCGAGGTCGTGCTCGACGAACTGGCCCTGAGCGGCATGACTCTGACGGCGCCGCCGCCGACGCTGCCGCGATCGGTGCAGTCATGTGTGGACGCCGCGGCCGAGCTCGCCGTACTCGGAGTGTCGGGTGCGAACACCGATCCGCCTCCGCTTCAGGTCACGTCGGTCACGCGACGCCGGCTGGGTCGGCAGAACTATGAGCGGCTGACGTTCGACCACGACCCGGCGCTGCCGGCGGTCCTGGCGCGGGAGGGTTTCGGCGGGTCTGCCACCGCCGTGGTCCATCTGTGCAGGCAGGGCGACGATCGACGGCCATGGCTGGTATGGGTGCACGGTGCGGGCCAGGGACACCCGATCGACCTGCTGTTCTCGCGTGCGCGGCGGATCCAGGAGGACCTGGGGTTCAACATCGCGCTTCCGGTCCAGCCGGGTTGCGGAATGCGCGGCAACGTGTGGCCGCCGTATCCGACGATGGATCCGTTGGCCAACGTCGCGGGCATGATGCGTGCGGTCTCCGAGGTCCGTGCGGTACTGCGATGGGTGCGGCCGCAGGCCGGCGCCGTCGCGGTCGCAGGCGTATCGATGGGAAGTCCTGTCGCCGGGCTGGTTTCGCACCTCGAGCCGGTGGACGCCGCAGCGGTGTACACGCCGATCTTCGGCCTGAACGCGATGATCGCCACCCACCTCGGGCGATGGGGACCCGCGGTGCGCGACACGGTCGCACTGCTGCGCTCCGAACCTGTCCGACAGGTGATGTCCGCGGTCGACTACCAGTCCGTCGCACCGTCGGCGCCACCGGACAGACGTCTCATCGTCGGCGCATGGCATGACCGGATGGCCATGCGGGAGCCCGCGCTCGCGCTGCACGAGCGCTGGGGCGGCGAGCTGTTCTGGCATCCCGGCAGTCACGTGGGACACCTCTTTGCCGGCGGCGTACGGGCGGCGTCGGATCGCTTTCTGCGCGCGGTCAGCGAGCCACCGAGCCGTAATCCCGAATGAGCCGTGCACGCACATACCTCAGCGCGCCCGCCATGTCGAACGGGAACGCCTGCATGACCCACTGGTATGCGATGCCCAGCAGGGCTGCCCCGAAATCGTTGACGGCGTGCTCGATGTCGATGTCCGGGCGCACCGAGCCGTCGTCGATGCCGGACCGCAGACCGGCCTCGACCATGTGCGCAGCCCGCCGCAGCCACATCTGGATGTACGGGTTCGCCTGGGAGGTCGCCTTGGCCGCCTCGAAGGTCAGCACGAAGATCGCCCGCAGCAACTCGCGGTCCTCGGCGTAGAGCGATGAGATCCGGTCGAGGTGCGCGAGGGCCTGCCCGAGACCGTTCGATTCCGGGTCGGGGGCGGGGTTCAGCTTCTTCTCGTACTCGGTGGCGAACAGCGTCTCCAGGATCGCGTCCTTGCTGCCGAACCGTGCGTGCACCATCGCCCGGCTGTATCCGGCGCGGCGGCCGATATCGGCTGCAGTGGTTGCTTCCCAGCCTTTTTCGCCGATCAACGCCACGGCCGCCTCGAGCAGCCTGCGCCCGGAGATCTCGAGGCGTTGGGGCTGTGTCAGACCTCTGGCCGGGGAAGGCACCCTTGCATGTTAGACGCTCGACAACTAACTTAGTTGCACCGCGTCAAATATCTTTGGGAGGTCAACGGTGACTTCGGGTGGCCCGACCCAGCGTGCGTGCCCTGCCGAGGTGCTCGCGTGACACGATCCGCCCGCGAGGTGGTTGAGCAGTACAACCTCATCGTCTGGAACGAGCGCGATTTCGCCCTGGCCGACCAGCTCCTCGGTGACAGCGTTATCCGCCACGGCGTGGGGGAGGTGACCACCCTGACCCACGAGCAGGCTGTCGCTCGCGTCGTCGACTACTGGGCGATGTTCGAGACGATCCGGTTCGACCTCCATCTGGTGGTGGCCGGCGATGACGGCGAACACGTGACGGTCGTGTACCAGTCGCCGATGACACTCAAGGACGGCACCGAGACCACCATCGGCAGCATGGAGATCTTCCGCGTGGTCGACGGCAGGATCACCGAAGTGTGGAATTGTGGCCACAAAGAAGGAGTTTGGGCGTGACGGAGCCGGTGGGCAGGAGCGAAGCGACACGGAGCAACAGAGTCTTGGATGAACTCGGTTTCTACCTACTGGCCGGGGCAGGAGGCGAGGGGCCGGCCGCGCTGATGGACGAGGCGCGCCGTGGCGAGGAGCTGGGCTTCGGCACCGGATTCATCTCCGAACGGTGGAACGTCAAAGAGGCGTCCTCGCTGACCGGCGCGGCGCTGGCCGTGACCAGCCGTATGCAGATTGCTACCGCGGCAACCAATCACAACACCCGTCACCCGCTCATCACCGGGTCGTGGGCCACCACGATGCACCGGCTGTCGGGAGGGCGGTTCACACTGGGGCTGGGCCGGGGGATCGCCGCGATGTACAACGCGTTCGGGGTGCCTGCGGTGACGACCGCGCAGATGGAGGACTTCGCGCAGGTGATGCGCAAGCTCTGGCACGGGGAGTTGATCTTCAACCACGACGGGCCCATCGGCAAGTACCCGGTGCTGTTCCTCGATCCCGACTTCCGGGAGGACATCCGGCTGGCCATCGTCGCGTTCGGTCCGCAGACGCTGGCACTCGGTGGCCGCGAGTTCGACGACGTCATCCTGCACACGTACTTCACGCCCGAGACAGTGCAGCGGGCCGTCAAGACCGTGAAGGACGCCGCCGAGCAGGCGGGTCGTGACCCCGCCGCGGTGCGGGTGTGGTCGTGTTTCGCCACCGTCGGGGATCATCTGCCCGAAGAGTTACGACTGAAGAAAACCGTCGCCCGGCTGGCCACCTACCTGCAGGGCTACGGCGATCTGCTGGTCAACACCAACGGCTGGGACACCGCTGTGCTGCAAAGGTTCCGGGACGATTCGGTGGTGCAGTCGATTCCCGGCGGCATCGACCACAAGGCCAGCGCCGAGCAGATCGAGCACATCGCCACGCTGATCCCCGAAGAGTGGCTGGAGCCCTCGGCCACCGGCTCGGCGCAGCAGTGCGTCGACCGGGTGCGCAAGGAATTCGACTACGGCGCCGACGCGGTGATCATGCACGGCGCCACACCCGACGAACTGGAACCGATCATCGCCGCCTACCGCGCCAGCGAGTGAAGTCGGGGTAGTTGGTCACGCTGAGGGCGACCCACTGCACCGAAATCGCTTGAGTTCAGGGGGTGATGACGGTTCGGGATACGGGTTCCGCCGCCGCCTGCCTGCTGTAGAGGCCCCGCTCCAGTGCATCGATCAGGACATCTCTGGTCTCGGCGGGGTGGATGAGGTCGTCGAACCCGAGATGGCCCGCGGACCGGAACGACGCGTCCACCTCGGCCTGGCGCAGCTTGGCCTCGATGTCCTCGGTGGCGTGTGAGGCCCGGCTCAGCGCCGCGGCACTCATGGCCCCCATCGTCGCACCGGGGTAGGCGAACGTCGCACTCTGGTTGTCGAACCCGAGCAGCGACATGACCATCGAACCGAATCCATAGGCCTTGCGCAGCGTCACATGGAGTTTCAGCGTGGTCGCAGCGGTCTGTGCGGCGAACATCCGCGCCCCGCTGCGCAGCACGCCGGTCTTCTCCGACCGGCTGCCCGGCAGCATGCCCGGGTTGTCGGCGAGGAACACGAGGGGCACGTGGAACGCATCGGCGACGGTGATGAAATGCGCTGCCTTGTCGGCGGCGTCGGCATCGATGGACCCGGCGAGCACGTTGGGCTGGTTGGCGACCACCGCGACGGGATGGCCGCCGAGGTGGGCCAGCGCGCAGAGCATCGCCTTTCCGAACTTCGGCTGCACCTCGAACCAGCCCGTGTCGTCGAACACCACATCGAGCACCGCGCGCATGTCGTACACCTGGCGATTGCCGCGGGGCACGATGTCCAGCAGCTCCGGGGTCGACCGACGCGCCGTCGACTCGCCCGCGGGCAGCGACGTCGGATACGACCAGGCGCTGGAGGGGAAGAAGGACAGGTAGCGCCGGATGTCGTCGAGCACCGCGACGTCGTCCTGGCCGAGGTTGTGGATGACCCCGCTGGCCAGCGCGACCGACGGCCCACCCAGGTCTTCCTTCGAAATCTCCTCGCCGGTGGACTCTTTGACGACCGGCGGGCCGGCCGTGAAGATCGCGCCCTGGCTGGTCATGATCGTCCAGTCGCACACCGGCGCGACGAGGGCACCGTGTCCCGCGGACGGGCCGAACAGGCCGCCGATGGTGGGCACCTTGCCCGAGCACTGCGCCTGCGCCAGAAGATCGGTGGGCGTGCGCCCGTAGTGTTCGCCACTGGGCCGGAACCCCGCGCCCTCCAGCAGCATGACCAGCGGTACCCGGTCACGCAGCGCGAGCTCGGCGAGGCGGTACCGCTTCGCGTTGCCCCCGGGGCCGATGCTGCCCGCCAGCGTGGTGAAGTCCTCCGCGCCGATCATCACCGGCCTGCCGTCGACCAAACCCGAGCCGGCGACGATGCCGTCAGCGGCGATGTCACCGCCGACGAGCGTGCCGAATTCGCGGAAAGAGCCCTTGTCCACCAGGTGGTCGATCCGGCTGCGGGCGTCGAGTTTGCCTTTGTCGCGATGCCTGGTGAGGCGGTCGTCGCCGCCCATCGCCCTGGAGTGGTCCCGCCTGCGCGTCAGCTCGTCGAGCGTGTCCGCCCAATCCTCGGCTCCGGCCATGCGCAGACTCCTGTTCTCGGCTCGCCACACGTCGCAACGTTGACCATACTGAATTGCTTACTGTAGCGTCGTTCGGCATGGGTGCTGAAGGCGGCCTCAAGGTGGACGCTGCCGTCGTCAGTCAACTGTCCCACGTTCCGGAGGGCGCCAGAACACTGGAACGCCGGGGCTATGACGGGTGCTGGACGGCCGAGATCAATCACGATCCATTCCTGCCGCTGACGCTTGCCGCCGAGCACACCCACCGCATCGAGTTGGGCACCAGCATCGCCGTGGCGTTCGCCCGCAATCCGATGACCGTTGCCCAGGTCGGGTGGGACCTGCAGGACTACTCGCAGGGCCGCCTCATCCTGGGACTCGGCTCGCAGATCAAGCCGCACATCGAGAAGCGGTTCAGCATGCCGTGGAGCAAGCCTGTCGCGAGGATGCGCGAATTCGTGGTGGCGCTGCACGAGATCTGGGGATGCTGGCGCGACGGCTCCCGGCTCGACTTCGAGGGCGACTTCTACACGCACACGCTGATGACCCCGATGTTCGTCCCGCCCCCGCACCCACACGCTGACCCCAAGGTGTTCGTCGCCGCAGTAGGCGACAGGATGACCGAGATGTGCGGTGAGGTGGCCGACGGCCTACTGGCGCATGCGTTCTCGACTCAGCGGTACATGCGGGAGGTGACGATCCCCACGCTGACGCGGGGTATCGAGCGCTCCCGGCGAGAGCGCGGCGACGTGGAGGTGGCCAGCCCGCTTTTCGTCGTCACCGGTCACGACGAGCAGGAACTGGCTGCCGCCACCGTTGCCACCCGCAAGCAGATCGCCTTCTACGCGTCCACTCCGGCCTATCGCGCCGTGTTGGAGTTGCACGGCTGGGGCGATCTGCAGACCGAACTACACCGGCTCTCGCGCGAGGGGGACTGGGACACGATGGGGTCGCTGATCGACGACACCATCCTCGGGGAGTTCGCCGTCGTCGCGACGGTCGACCATCTGGTCGATTCCATCAGATCTCGGTGTGACGGCCTCATCGACCGCGTCCTGCTGGGGTTTCCGTCATCCATCGACGAGGCGACGGTTGTCGATCTGGTGTCTGAATTGCGCAGCGGCACATAAGAGGAGACAGAGATGAGCGTTCGAGTAGCCGATGAGGCCGCCAACGTGTTCGCCGATCCGGCGGCCTACGCCGACGAGGCGCGGTTACATGCGGCGATGACCCACCTGCGGGCCCATGCCCCGGTCGCCTGGGTGGAGGTCCCGGACTACCGCCCGTTCTGGGCGATCACCAAGCACGCCGACATCATGGCCATCGAACGGGACAACACCCTGTTCACGAATTCGCCGCGGCCTGTGCTCACCACCGCGGAGGGTGACGCCCAGCAGGAGGCCATGGGCATCCGCACGCTGATCCACCTGGACGATCCGCAGCACCGCAAGGTCAGGGCGATCGGGGCGGACTGGTTCCGGCCGAAAGCCATGCGCGCCTTGAAGGTTAGGGTGGACGAGCTGGCGAACTCGTTCGTCGACAAGATGGCCGACCGGGGTGGGGAATGCGACTTCGTGCAGGAAGTCGCCGTGAACTTCCCGCTCTATGTCATCATGTCGCTGCTCGGCATCCCCGAGTCCGACTTCCCGCGCATGTTGACCTACACCCAGGAATTGTTCGGCAGCGATGATGCCGAGCTGCAGCGCGGCATCACGATGGAAGAGCGCGGGATGGCGCTGTTCGAGATGTTCACCTACTTCAACGACATCACCGCGGCGCGGCGCGCCCACCCCACCGAGGATCTCGCGTCAGCGATCGCCAACGCCCGGATTGACGGCGAACCGCTGTCCGACATCGAATCCGTCTCGTACTACCTCATCGTGGCCACCGCGGGGCACGACACGACGAGCGCCACGATCTCTGGCGGCCTGCAGGCGCTGGCCGAGAATGCCGATCAGCTGCAGCGACTGCAGAACACTCCGGAATTGTTGCCACTGGCGGTCGAAGAGATGATCCGCTGGGTCACCCCGGTCAAGGAGTTCATGCGAACCGCCACGCAGGACACCGAGATTCGCGGTGTGCCGATCGCGGCGGGGGAGTCGGTGCTCCTGTCCTACCCGTCCGGCAACCGCGACGAGGACATCTTTGCCGACCCGTTCCGCTTCGACGTCGGCCGCGACCCGAACAGGCACGTTGCGTTCGGCTACGGCGTGCACTTCTGTCTGGGCGCCGCGTTGGCACGGATGGAGATCAACAGCTTCTATTCCGCGCTGCTGCCCCGCCTGAAGTCGGTCGAGTTGGCGGGCAGAGCTGAGCACACCGCGACGATCTTCGTCGGTGGGCTCAAGCACCTGCCCATCAAGTACTCACTGGGCTGATAGCGCCGTTACTTCTGCGCGGCGGTGGCGGCGCCCATCTGTTCCTGCCAGTTCTTCGCCGAGTCACCGGATTTCGGGTGATGCGACAGTGCCTGGATCGAGACGTCGTGTCCTTCGGCGGCTTTGCGTAACGCCCCGACGGTGGCCTGCTCTTTGGGGATGTGGGTGAACGGGTCCCAGTTGTACCAGCGCATGGCGTTCTCGAACGTCATCTTGTTGATCTCGGCGTCGGGAACGGCGTTGCTGGTGAAGACCTCCTCGAGCTGCTCGGGAGCACCCGGCCACATCGAATCACTGTGCGGGTAGTCAGCCTCCCAGCAGATGTTGTCCACCCCGATCTGATGCCGCGTGGCCACCCCTACCGGATCGGCGATGAAGCAGGTCAGGAAGTGCTCACGAAACACCTCCGAGGGCAGCTTGCCCCCGAAGTCCTGCCCGGTCCACGTCGAATGCATCTCATAGGTGCGATCAACCCGCTCCAGGAAATACGGAATCCAGCCCGTCCCACCCTCAGACAGCGCGATCTTGAGGCCGGGATACTCCTTGATCGGCCGCGACCACAACAGATCCGCCGCCGCCTGCACGATGTTCATCGGCTGCAACGTGATCATCACATCCATCGGCGCATCCGGGGCGGTGATCGCCAACCGGCCCGAGGACCCGATATGCACATTGAGCACCGTGTCGGTGTCCACCAGCGCATCCCACATCGGCTTCCAATACTCGAAATCATGAAAACTCGGATAACCCATCGCCGAGGGATTCTCCGAAAACGTCAACGAATGCACCCCGCGGGCGGCGTTACGGCGGATCTCAGCAGCACACGCCACGGGATCCCAGATCACCGGCAACGTCATCGGAATGAACCGCGCCGGATACGCCCCACACCACTGCTCGACATGCCAGTCGTTGTAGGCCTGCACCAACGCCAGCGAGAACTCGGCATCCTCAGTCGCGAACAACCGCCCCGCGAAACCGGGAAACGACGGAAAACACATCGAGCCCAAAATGCCACCGGCATTCATGTCCTTGACCCGCTCATCGACCTTCCAACACCCAGGGCGGATCTCATCAAGACCCTGCGGCTCCAGCCCGTACTCCTCCTTCGGCCGGCCCGCCACCGCATTCAACGCCACATTCGGAATCACCACATCCCGGAACTGCCAGGTATCCGACCCATCCGGGTTATGCACCAACCGCGGCGCCTCATCCAGATACTTCCTCGGCAGATGATTCTTGAACATGTCCGGCGGCTCCACGATGTGATCATCAACGCTGATCAAAATCATGTCGTCTTTGTGCATCGCCGTCCCGTTTCTGTGGTCGCTTACCGTATGGACGACAGTTTAGCCTGCCGGGATCAGCAGCAGCGCGCTCCAGGATTGGCATCCGCGGCCGCGTGACGGTGCCGCCAATACTCCCGCTCGGACATCGGTGCGGCGTCCCGGTGACGTCGTGCGTGATGCTCCAGGTAGCGCTGGTAGTGGTTGTCGCCCATCAATGACTGGCAGTACCAGACGATCTGGTCGAGGGTCCGGCGTGCGCCTTGGGTCGTGCGTCCCATTGTTTCTGCACCTCCTTCTCCGCCTTCGTCATCATCAGGCTCGACGGCGCGAACATGCGCGAGGGCACCGGGGCGTCCTCGGACAGCGGCGCGCCGTTACCGCGAATCGCCTTCAGCGCCATGATCACACCCGCGGCGAAGACGATGATCACGAGTACGGCGAAGATGATCGACAGCGTGCCCTGGATGAACGTGTTGCGGATGACGGCGTCGAGCGCACCGGCGTCCTTCGCGGCACCGAAGCTGGTCTGACCGGCGTCCTTGGCGTTGCGGTACTGGAAGTGCTGAGTCCAGTAACCGACCTTCGGGTCGCCGGAGAAGATCTTCTGCCACGACGCCGTCATGGTGACCACCAGGTCCCAGGCCAGCGGGATGCCGGGTATCCACGCCCATTTCAGCAGTCCGCGTTTGATGATCACCACGGTCACCACCGTGAGTGCGATGGCGGCGAGCAACTGGTTTGCGATACCGAACAGCGGGAAGAGGGTGTTGATGCCGCCCAGCGGGTCGGTGACACCCATCAACAGGATGGAGCCCCACGCCGCGACGACGATGATGCTGCAGATCCATGCGCCGACCCGCCAGCTCGGATCGCGCAGCTTGGCGAACGGGCCGCCGAGGTTTCCCAGCCCGTCGGAGAGCATGAACCGTGCCACCCGAGTCCCGGCGTCCACGGTGGTGAGGATGAACAACGCCTCGAACATGATCGCGAAGTGGTACCAGAACGCTTTGAGGCTCGCGCCGCCGAATACCTGGTGCAACACCTCGGACATGCCGAAGGCGAGTGTCGGCGCACCGCCGGTGCGGGACACGATCGATTCCTCGCCGACACTGCGGGCGGCGTCGTCGATCTCCTGAGCGGTGATCGGCGCGCCGGACAGACCGAGGCCGTTGACATAGTCGGCCGCGGATGCCGCCGTCGTGCCCGTCGATGCGGCGGGCGCGTTCATCGTGAAGTACAGATGCTGGTTGAGTATCGCAGCGGTGATGAGCGCCATGATCGCGACGAACGACTCGGTGAGCATGCCGCCGTAGCCGATCAGCCGCATCTGGCTTTCTTTTTCCAGCAGCTTCGGGGTGGTTCCCGAGGCGATCAAGGAGTGAAAGCCCGAGAGAGCGCCGCACGCGATGGTGATGAACAGGAACGGGAACAGCGAACCCGCGAACACCGGCCCGGTGCCGCTGGTGGCGAATGTGGAGATCGCCGGCGCCTCCATGACGGGCCTGGCCAGCAGGATGCCCACAGCCAGCAGCGCGATGGTGCCGACTTTCATGAACGTCGACAGGTAGTCCCGCGGGGCCAGCAGCAGCCACACCGGCAGCACCGAGGCGGCCAGCCCGTAGAGGATGATGCACCACGAGAGCGCCACCTTCGACAGCGTGAACCAGTCTGCGCCCCAAGAGGTGTCGGCGACCCAGCCGCCCGAGACGACCGCCAGCAGCAACAGGATGACGCCGATCAGCGAGACCTCCGACACTCGCCCAGGTCGCAGGTAGCGCAGGTACAGGCCCATGAAGATGGCGATCGGAATCGTCATCGCGATCGAGAACACGCCCCACGGGCTTTCCGCGAGCGCGCCGACCACGACCAGTGCCAGCACCGCGAGCAGGATGACCATGATGACCAGCACGCCGACGATCGCCGCGACTCCGCCGACGACCCCCAGCTCATCCCGGGCCATCTGTCCCAGTGACCGGCCCCGACGGCGGACCGAGATCGACAGCACCAGGTAGTCCTGCACGCACCCGGCCACCACGGCGCCGACGATGATCCAGATCGCGCCGGGCAGATAGCCCATCTGGGTGGCCAGCACCGGCCCGACAAGCGGTCCCGCGCCCGCGATCGCGGCGAAGTGGTGGCCGTAGAGCACCCGCCGGTCGGTGGGCATGTAGTCGGTGCCGTTCTCGAAAACCTCTGCCGGGGTGGCGTTGTCGTCGCGGGGACGCACCACCTTCATCTCGATGAGGCGAGCGTAGAACCGGTACCCGATCACGTAGGTGCAGACCGCGGCGATGACGAACCACACCGCGTTGACGGTTTCCCCGCGGAAGAACGCGATCATCGCCCAGGCGACGGCGCCGAGGACGGCCACCACCGCGAAGATGATCTTGTGCTTGGTGGTGATCGGCGATCTGTCGATGATCGCCACCGGCGGTTGGTCTTTGTCCGTGCGGATATAGGTGATGTCGCCGTCGGTCTCTTCGATGCGTTCTGACGACGGGGCGGTGGGTGTGGCCATGATGTCTGCCCGGCCTCTTCTCATTCGGCTCGACTGTTTCTTGTGTCCCGGATCACAGGCGTTCCCCGATCCTTGCATCGGACAAACCGGGGATGTGGGAGAACCCCCGTATCGCGCTCAGTCGGCGCGTTCGTATAGTGCCCGCACTGTGGCGATGGTGTCCGCCTCGGCCGCACTCTTGTCGTCGCGGTAGCGAACCACCCGCGCGAACCGCAGCGCCATCCCACCCGGATAGCGCGTCGAGGTCTGCAATCCGTCGAACGCGATCTCGACCACCTGCTCCGGCCGGACCGTGACGACGTACCCGTCGGTCTTCCCGTCGTCTGATGTCGTGGCCGGGGCCGCTCCGTCCGCGAGCTCGAGGAACCGCTCCGTCTGCCACGCCAGCATCTCGTCGGTCATTCCCTTGAACGTCTTGCCGAGCATGACGAACCCGCCGGTGTCGGGATCGCGGGCGCCGAGGTGGATGTTGGACAACTTGCCGGTGCGCCGACCCGAACCCCACTCCACGGCGAGCACCACGAGGTCGAGGGTGTGCACGGGTTTGACCTTCAGCCAGCCCGCGCCGCGGCGCCCCGCCTCGTACGGCGCGGTTGGCGACTTGGCCATCACACCCTCGTGGCCCGCGGCCAGCGTCGTGTCCAGGAATGCCTGCGCGGCGGCGGCATCGGAGCTCACGAGGCGGTCCACCCGCTGGGCCTGCGGCACGATCGCGTCGAGGCTGGCGATGCGCTCGGCGGCCGGCAGGTCGAGCAGGTCGACACCGTCGACGTGGAGCAGATCGAAGAAGAACACCGAGAGCTTCTGGGTGTCGGCGCCCGGTTCGCCGCCGCGACGGCCGAAGCGGGACGCGGTGATCTGGAAGCGGTGCGGACGTCCGTCCGGTCTCAATGCGATCGCCTCGGCATCGGCGATCAGATCGGTGACGGGGAGCGCCAGCGTCGCCTCGACCACCTCCGGCAGACGTGCCGTGACGTCGTCGAGGCTGCGCGTGTAGATCGACACCACGTCCCCTGCCCGGTGGATTTGAACCCGCGCGCCGTCGAGCTTCGCCTCGAACATGACGGGGCCGCCCAGGCGGTCGAGGGCGTCGGCGACGCCGGCCGCCGTCTGGGCGAGCATCGGCCCCACCGGCTTGCCGACCCGCAACGTGAACTGCTGCAGCGACTCTGCGCCACCGCTGAGCACCGCGGCGGCCACCGCAGGCAGATCACCGCCGAGCATCGCGGCGCGCCGCACCGCCGCGGCGGGGACGTCGGCGGCCTTGGCGACGGCGTCGGCCATCACCCCGACCAACGCGCCCTGTCGTAGTTCGCCGGTGAGCAGCCGTCGCAGAAACGTCTGCTCGACGTCGGTGGCTGCGGCGAACAGTGTCGCGAGCAGATGGGCGCGACGCGCCTGCGAACCCTTACCCGACGTGCTTCCGATCTCGCTGAACCGGAGGTCGACCTCGGCGACGGTGAGGGACGGCTCCGCAGCCGCAGGGGGAGCGGACCGCAGCGACGCCCAACCGACACCGATCTGCCGTTGCGGCAGTTCACCGGAGAGCCAGGACACCACGATGCCGGGAAGCCGCGGGTCGTCGAGGGTGCCGGCGGTCCGGAGCAGGTCGGCGATGCGGGCGATCTTGGCCAGCCTGGCCGACGATGCCGCGACATCGGCCGAAGTCTGGGCAACGTCTACGAGCAGCACGTCACCACCCTGACATCCGGCACCGACACCACCGATGCCGACGGGTCACTACCGGACGGCGAACGTGATGGAGTGCCATCCCGTGGCGCCGTCGGGCACCGGGTCGGCACGATCGGGGGTCTGCGTGTAGCCGGTGTTGTCGGTGGCGCGGACGGTGATCTTGTGGAACCCGGTGTCGGTGGCCTCCCAGGGGAAACTCCACAGCCGCCAGGTGTCGCCGGAGTACGCGTCGCCCAACTCGGCCTGCTGCCATTCGCCGTCGTCGATCTGCACCTCGACAGCGCGCACGCCGCGGTCCTGCGCCCAGGCCACACCGCCGAAGGTCACGGGACCCAGGGCGACGTCCTGGCCGCTGCGCGGGACGTCGATGCGCGACTCGGTCTTGATCGGTCCGCGCACGCCCCAGCCCAGCCGCGTCCAGTACGCCTCGGCGCGGTCGAACCGGGTCAGCTCCAGTGCGGTCACCCATTTGGTGGCCGACACATAGCCGTACAGGCCAGGCACCACGAGCCGTGCCGGATACCCGTGTTCGACCGGCAACGGTTGACCGTTCATGCCGATCGCGAGCATTGCGCCGTCATCTGTGAGTGCCTCCACCGGCGTGCCCGCGGTCCAGCCGTCCACCGACATCGACAACACCATGTCCGCATCCGGTTGGACACCGGCCTCGGCGAGCAGGTCACTCACGCGGTAGCCGGTCCACACGGCATTCGAGATGAGCTCGCCGCCAACGGGGTTGGAGACACACGTCAACGTGACCACCCTCTCGACCACCTCGAAGCGCTCCAGGTCCTCGAACCGGTAGGTGACCTCACGGTCGACCATGCCGTGGATGCGCAACTGCCAGTCGGTCCGGCTGACCTGTGGGACGGTCAGTGCCGTGTCGATGCGGTAGAAGTCGGCGTTGTCGGTGACGAAGGGCGGCAGCTCAACCCCGGCGGGCTGCACCGATGCAGGGATCGGCGGTGCCGCCTGCTTCGCCCGTGGCAACGCGAACGCCTGACGGTCACCCGACACCGACGAGGTCAACCGGGTGACCACCACACCGACGACGCCGCTGGCCACGCCGGCGCCGAGCAGGCCGAGGGTCACCAGCGAAAGGCGCCTGCCCGTGTCCGTGTCCGAAGAATCGTCCTCGGTGTCGCGGAAGCGGTCGGACACCAGCAGGCGTAGCACCGCGACACCGCAGACGGCCCCCACGATCGTGGGAATCAGGTCGACGGCCGTCGCACCGGCCCGGGACAGCACCGCCGCGCACCCCACCCCGCCTGCGATCACGATCGCCGTGCTGCCGATCGGCCTCCGCTTGGTCTCGGCCATGCCTGCCACCGCGGCGATCACCGCGATCGCCAGCAGCACCGCCACCGTCAGGAACAACTTGTCGGCGGTGCCGAACGTGTCGATGGCCCATTCCTTGACGGGGCCCGGCGTCAGCGCGATGGCAGCGGAGCCGACGGCGGTCCGCACGTCGGCCTCCGGGCCGAACGCGGCTGCGACCAGTTGTGCGACGCCGACAGCGACGGCCGCCGCGGCGACGCCGCCCATGGCCTTGGCTCCCAGCGTGGTCATACGGCCAACGCTACCGTCGCGCACAGCCCGAAACCCTTACCGAAAGATGTCATCCGCTAGGTTGCTTGTGGGCTTTACAGATTGACCGTTACTTGGAAAGTTCCGTGACACGGCGTGAAAGGTAGGCACATGGAGATCGAGGGCAAGAAGGCCATCATCGTGGGTGGTGCATCGGGCTTCGGGCGGGCCACCGCCGAAGCTCTGGCCAAGCGCGGTGCCAGCGTGGCGGTACTGGACCGTCCGCAGTCCAAGGGCGGCGAGGTCGCCGACCAGATCGGCGGCACATTCCACGAAGTCGACATCACCGACTTCGATGGCACCGAGGCTGTGCTGAACGCGGCCGTCGACGGCCTCGGGGGACTGCACATCGCGGTGACGACCGCCGGCGGCGGCATCGCCGAGCGCACCATCAAGAAGGACGGCCCCCACAGCCTCGACTCGTTCCGCAAGAGCATCGACCTCAACCTGATCGGCACGTTCAACATCAGCCGGCTCGCCGCGTGGCACATGTCGAAGAACGAACCAGTCGACGACGAGGCCGAAGAGCGCGGCGTCATCATCAACACCGCGTCGATCGCGGCGTTCGAAGGCCAGATCGGGCAGCTGGCCTACACCGCGTCGAAGGCCGCCATCGCCGGCATGTGCCTCACGATGGCCCGGGATCTCGGCAGCTTGGGTATCCGGGCGCTCGCGATCGCGCCGAGCCTGTTCGCAACCGGCCTCACCGAAGGCATCCCGGACGAATTCGCCTCGGTACTGACCAAAGACGCGGCGTTCCCGAAGCGGCTCGGCAAGCCTGAGGAGTACGCCAAGCTCGCGGTCGCGATCGTCGAGAACCCGATGCTCAACGGGCAGTGCGTGCGCCTGGACGCCGGGCAGCGATTCGCCCCCAAGTAAACCCGTGATTTCGGTGTAGTTGGTCACGCTGGGCGCGACCAACTACACCGAAATCGCCAGTAGGGTGGGCGAGATGGCCACCGTCGCTGATCACGTCATCGAGACCCTTCGCACGAGTGGGATCCGGCGGGTCTACGGCCTGCCCGGGGACAGCCTCAACGGATTCACCGACGCACTGCGCCGTGACGGCGCTCTGACGTGGGAGCACGTCCGCCACGAGGAGACAGCGGCGTTCGCCGCGGCGGCCGACGCGGCGCTGACGGGGCAGCTGGCGGTGTGCGCAGGCAGCTGCGGACCCGGCAACCTCCATCTGATCAACGGCCTGTTCGACGCGAACCGCAGCCGGGTCCCGGTGCTGGCGATCGCCGCACACATCCCGCGCAGCGAGATCGGCTCCGAATACTTCCAGGAGACCCATCCGCAGGAACTCTTCCGCGAGTGCAGCGTGTACTGCGAAATGGTCAGTACCGCCGAGATGTTGCCCCGCATCCTCCACATGGCAATGCGGACGGCGGTCGAGGAGCGCGGCGTCGCGGTGGTTGTCGTTCCGGGCGAGATCTTCTCGGCGAAGGCGGACGGGACAGGGTGGCAGACCCGGCCTGTCGTCGCCGCACGGTCGGTGGTGCGCCCCGACGATGCGTCGCTGCGCGAGGCCGCCGCGCTGCTCAACGAGGCCAGCGCCGTCACGATCCTCGGCGGGGCCGGCGTCGAAGGCGCCCACGACGCCCTCGTCCAGCTCGCCGCGACCCTGAACTCCCCGGTGGTACATGCGCTGCGCGGCAAGGAGTTCATCGAATACGACAACCCCTACGACGTCGGCATGACCGGGCTGCTCGGATTCGCTTCCGGCTACAAGGCCATCAAGGAAGCCGACACACTGCTGATGCTCGGTACCGATTTCCCCTATCAGCAGTTCTATCCCGCGCACGCAAAGGTCATCCAGGTCGATATCCGCGGCAGGCATCTGGGCCGCCGCACGCCCGTCGACCTCGGGCTCGTCGGCACGGTCGCCGACACCCTGGCCGCCCTGCAGCCGATGCTGCGGCAGAAAACCGACAGCGCCCATCTCGACCGCGCCCTCAAGCATTACCGCAAGACCCGCAAGACGCTCGACGACCTCGCCGTCAACGACCGTGACAAGACCCCGATCCGGCCGGAATACGTTGCGGGACTTGTCGATAAGTTGGCCTCCGACGATGCCGTGTTCACCGCCGACGTGGGGTCGCCCGTGGTGTGGGCGGCCCGCTACCTGAGGATGAACGGCAGGCGCAGGCTCATCGGATCGTTCAACCACGGCACCATGGCCAACGCGCTGCCGCACGCCATCGGCGCGCAAACCGCATTCCCGCAGCGGCAGGTGGTCGCGCTGGCCGGCGACGGTGGACTGACCATGTTGTTCGGCGAGCTGATCACTCTGATCCAGAATCGGCTGCCGGTCAAGGTCGTGGTCTTCAACAACTCGTCGCTGAATTTCGTCGAGCTCGAGATGAAGGCCGCGGGAATCGTCAACTTCGGCACCGACCTGACCAACCCCGACTTCGCCGCCGTCGCACGGGCGATGGGCGTTTTCGGTAGGCGCGTCGAACGGCCCGACGAACTGGAATCGGCACTGGCCGACGCGTTCGCCACCGACGGGCCGGCCGTGATCGACGTCGTCACCGCCCGGCAGGAACTCTCGATTCCGCCGACGATCACCGCCGAACAGGCCAAGGGCTTCTCGCTGTATGCGATCAGAACCATCCTCGCGGGACGTGGCGACGAGCTGCTCGATCTCGTCAGCACCAACGTGGCCCGGCGCATCCTGGACTGAGAGCGCGGGCACGGCACCGGCGAATCCGCGACCGGCGTGCGTCTGACCTGACACGATGGCGGCATGCCCGTCGACGTGACGCTGACCGAGACCGACATCGAGGCGCTGCAGAATTGGCTGCGCCGGACCGGAATCGGATCGGCGGTCGCCGGCGTCGAACCCCTGACCGGCGGCTCGCAGAACATCGTCGTGCGCCTGAGCGTGGATGGTCGTCCGATGGTGCTGCGTCGTCCGCCGCCCCATCCGCGGCCCACGAGCGACAACACGATGCGGCGTGAGATCGCGGTGCTGCACACGCTCAAGGGCACGGACGTGCCGCACCCCGAGTTGATCGCGGGGTGCGAGGATCTCGACGTCCTCGGGGTGGTGTTCTACCTGATGGAGGCCGTCGACGGGTTCAACCCGGGCACCGATACCGACGAGCACTACGTGCGTGACGCCGCGATGCGCCACCAGGTGGGTCTGTCGTATGCGGCCAGCCTGGCGCGGCTGGGGCGGGTGGCCTGGGAGGGTAGCCCGCTGGCCGCGATCAAACGGCCGGGATCCTTTCTGGCGCGCCAGGTTCCGCAATTCATGCGGTTGCTCGAAAGCTACCGGCATGAGCATTACGCACCCGAGTCCTTTCCGTCGGTACACGTGCTCGCCGACTGGCTGGAGGCGCAGCGCCCTGCCGACACCGAGCCCGGCATCATGCACGGCGACTGCCATCTCAACAACGTGCTGCTCCGGCGGGACGCCCCCGAGCTGGCCGCGTTCATCGACTGGGAGATGTGTACGGTCGGCGACCCGCTGCTCGACCTCGGGTGGATGTTGGTCTGCTGGCCGGACGGCCCCAATCCCATCGATGCCGGCTCCGCGCTGGCCGCGCTCGGCGGCCTCGCGTCGCGCGCCGAGCTGATCGAGGCCTACCTGGCCGCCGACGGCCGACGCACGTCGCGGCTGGACTGGTACGTCGCGATGGCCTGCTTCAAGCTGGCGATCGTCATCGAGGGCACCTGGTCGCGATACCTGGCCGGGCAGGCCAGCGCGGAGGCCGGGGAGCGGCTGCACGCCTCGGCGGAGAATCTGATCGAGCTGGGCACCCGGGTGTCTCGGGGCGACAACCCGTTCGTGTGATCAGCGGTAGGCGTCGACGCCGAGCTTGACCGCCAGCGCGAGTCCCGCGACACCGATCGCGATCCTGATCGGCTTGTCCGGCCCATGCCTAACGACGAGCGGACCGAGGCGGCCACCGAGTAGACAGCCGACGCCCAGTGCCGCCACTGCGGGCCATTGCACCGGCGCCACCACGGCGAAGATCAGCGCCGCGATACCGTTCGCCGCGCCGAGGACGACATTCTTGCTGGCGTTGGCGCGGGGGAGCTTCGCGCCGCCGATGCGCAGAAACAGGGCCAGCAGCAGCACACCGGCCGCGGCACCGAAATAGCCGCCGTAGATGCACACGGCGAACACCGCGGCGCCCTGCAGCACCATCGTGGCCACGTGCCGGTGGTGCGTGGCCACCCGCGCCGACTGCGTCGGCCGCACCGGGATCAGGATCGTCACCGCGGCGAACGCGAGCAGAACCGGCACCAGTTTCTCGAAGCCCTCCGCGGGGGTCGACAGCAGCAGCGCGGCACCGGTCACGCCGCCCACGGCCGCGAACGGCAGGATGCGGGTGAGCAGTTCGCGCTGGCCCGCCAGCTCGGGCCGCGATCCCCACACGGAACCGACGCTGGAGAACACCAGCGCGACGGTGTTGGTCACGTTGGCGGTCACCGGGGGCAATCCGGCCAACAGCAGGGCCGGATAGGTCGCCACCGACGCCAGGCCCGCGATGCTTCCGGTCAGTCCGCCGAGGACGCCGGCGCCGAACAGCAGCACCGCGTACGACCAGGACACCGCAACATTGTGCCCGCTGTCGACGGGGCGCCCGACCAGGGCGATATCTGTTTGCGCGAAGCGTTGCGGGAGGTCTAGCATCGCTGACGTGCCGAGGCGACTCGTAGTAGCAACCCGCAGCGGGGTCTGATCCTGACCGACCCCTCGCTGTGGGTCGTCGCTACTCCGTCGGTCGCTTCCTGTCAGATCAGAAGGCCGGCACATGACCTCTCGATTCGCCACTGGACACCTCGCGTCGCCGTTGAGCTTCGCGGCACACGTGGACGGTCCCATACCGCGCGACCTGCGTGAGGAGGCCGACATGACGCCCTTCGACGATTTCTTCGACCAGTACGGGCCCGCGAACGGCCCTGTCCGGCTTGGCCAGTGGTCCTGCACCGATGCCGAGCGCCCGTCCGGACGGCTGGGTCCACAGGCGCGCAACTACCAGGCCACCCTGGCCGTCGGCGACCGGATCGGCACCTCACGTGCCGCGGCGTGCGGACCGGTGGCAGCGTTGACGGAAATGCTCTACGAGCGTGGGTTCGCCATCGAGATGACGGCATTCCACCAGATTCCCGCAGGCCACCACACCGCGACGTTCATCCGCGGCAGCGACGGTGGCCGCAACGAGTGGGCGATGGGGTGGTCGCAGGATCCGACGGAGTCGGCGCTGCGCGCAGTCATCGCCTGCGCGAACCGGCTCAGCGCCACCGGCGCCTAGAGGGTCCCGGGCGGCGGGGGCGGCTTCGTCAACGCCCACGCACCGAACGCCACCGCCGCGGCGGGGACGCCCATCATCGCGGCGGCGCTGACACGGCGAACATCGTTGCGGCCCAGCGCACCTGCCGCGCCGTCGGCGACGTCGCAGGCCAGCCCGACACCGGCCCAGGTGCGGCGGCGCGGCCCGGTCGAGGTGACCGTGCCCAGCCCGATGAGCACATCCCGCACGCCGAACAGCCGCCACAGGTACCGAGCCTGACCCTCGGGGGCAGGAAAACCGAACAGCGTCGCGGCGGTGTCCGGCCTGGTCCAGGCGAGCGCGCCGATGCCGATGCGCATGGCCGCCAGGGACACCAGGCCGACGTTGGCGGTACGTGCGGGGGAGTGCGGCACGGGCGTCAGCGCAGTGGCCGCAGCATGATCGGCATGCCGTCGATCGGTACCGCCATGCCGCCGTGGTCGTAGTGCGGCGTGTAGTTCGGCTCGATGAGCTCCAGCCGGTACTTGCGCAGCAGCCGGTGCATGACGGTCTTGATCTCCAACTGCCCGAACACCATGCCGATGCACTTGTGGGCGCCGCCACCGAACGGCGCGAACGCGTAGCGGTGCCTCTTGTGCTCGTTGCGCGGTTCGGCGAACCGCGCAGGGTCGAACTTCTCGGGATCGGTCCACAGCTCCGGCAGCCGGTGGTTCAGCGCCGGCCACGTCATGATGGCGGTGCCCTTCGGGATGAAGTAGCCCAGCAGGTCGGTGTCGCGCACGGCCTCACGGAAGTTGAACGGCAGCGGGGTGACCATCCGCAGCGCCTCGTTGATCACCAGGTCGTAGGTCTCCAGCTTGTCCAGCGCCTCGATGTCGAGCGGGCCGTCGCCGATCCGCTCGGACTCCTCGCGGCAGCGTTCCTGCCATTCCGGATTGGCCGCCAGGTGGTAGGCCATGGTGGTCAGCGTCGACGTCGACGTGTCATGCGCGGCCATCATCAGGAAGATCATGTGGCTGACGACGTCTTCGTCGGTGAAGCTCTGCCCGTCCTCGTCCTGGGCGTGGCACAGCACGCTGAACATGTCGGTGCTCTCCGAGCGGCGCTTCTCCGCGATCCCGGCGTTGAAGTAGTCCTCGAGCGTCTTGCGGGCCTTGATGCCCCGCCACCAGCTCAGCGGCGGTACCGGCTTGCGCACGATCGCGTTGCCCGCCCGCGTGGTCGTGGTGAACGCTTCGTTGACCGTCGTCACCAATTCCTTGTCGGTACCGGCCTTGTGGCCCATGAACACGACCGAGGCGATGTCGAGCGTCAGTTCCTTGACCGCGGGATGGAACAGGAAGCGTCGATCGTTGGCCACCCAGTCGTTGGCGATCACCGCGGAGGCCACCGAGTCGATGTGCTCGACATAGCCGGTCAGGCGGGTGCGGGTGAACGCCTCCTGCATGATCCGGCGGTGGTACATGTGGTCCTCGAAGTCGCGCAGCATCAACCCGCCCTCGAAGAACGGACCGATCACCGGGTCCCACGCGCGCTGCGAGAAGTCCTTGTTGCGGTTGGAGAACACCGCCTGGGTGGCGTCGGGGCCGAGCGCGCCGACGGCAGGCAGGACCTGGGAGCCGGAGTAGTACACGGGCCCGTACTTGCGGTACTGGTGCAGGATGAACTCGGGACCGCCGCGGAACATCTCGATCATGTGAGCCAGGATCGGCAGACCGTTGTCTCCCTTGACCGCCTTGAGGCCGCTACCGGCCGGCGGTTCGGCCAGCACGATCTCGTCCCACTGGCGATCGAGCAGGCGCTTCTCGATGGCGCCCATTCCGGGGATCGTGACCGGAGTCGGCTTCAGGCGCCGTTTCGCCTGATCGATCCAATAATCGGTGGCTGAAATCGCCGGCATCTGAGCACTCCTGAAGTCACGAGCTGTGGTCGATGTCACTCAGGACCCATCCTGATGGAGGGACTTGACGGCTGTCAAGTTTGCGCAGGTTTGTCTCCGACGTGTCGCGGTGCCAAGGTTTACAGCCATGACGGCAGAACCGGGCCCCACCGACCTGCGCCGCAGCAGAGGCGACCGGCAGCGGGATGCGATCATCGCCGCAGTACGCGAACTCCTGCAGGAACGGTCGTTCGCCGATCTGTCCGTCAGCACCATCAGCGAGCGCGCCGGCGTGGCCCGCTCGGGGTTCTACTTCTACTTCGACTCCAAGTACGCGGTGCTGGCCGTCATCGTCGCCGAAGCCATGGCCGAGCTCGACAAGCTCACCCACGACTACGCGCCGCGCGAGCGGGGCGAGACGCCGGCCGAATTCGCCAAGCGGATGGTCGGCTACGCCGCGATCGTCTACTCGTCACACGACCCGATCATGGGCGCGTGCAACCTGGCCCGGAACACCGACGCGCAGATCCGGGAGATCATGGACGACTTCCAGGACACGGTGATCGACAAGATCGTCGGGCTGGTCACCCAGGATTCGGGTGCGCGACCGGTGTCGGACGACCTGCCCGCCTTGGTGCGCATCCTGACGGCGACGACAGCGATGACGCTGTCCCACGACAGCGCGTTCGTAGGCCGCGGACACGACCCCGGCGGTGCGGTGGAAATCGTCGAACGACTCTGGCTGAGCGCCCTGTGGGGTGGCGGCGATGACGCCGGGATGAATCCGGACTAGGCGCGGCGGGCGCTTCGGTGCCCTCTACGCGCCTCGGCTCGCCGGGCCGCCGCCTGCACGCCGGTAGTGTCACGTGTCATGGCGCAGCGGAACGGATCTGAGGACGGCTCGGCCCCCCGCTCGGGCTACCGGTCCGGATTTACCGGAACCCGGTGCTTCCTCACCGGCGCCGCCAGCGGTATCGGGCGCGCGACAGCGTTGAAGCTGGCCGCCCAGGGTGCCGAGCTGTATCTGACCGACCGGGACGCCGACGGACTCGCGAAGACGGTTGCCGACGTCGCGGCGCTGGGCGGCACCGTCGCCGAGCATCGGGCGCTCGACATCTCCGACCACGACGCGGTCGCCGCGTTCGCCGCCGACATCCACGCGGCACATCCGGCCATGGATGTGGTGATGAACATCGCCGGGATCTCCGCGTGGGGCACCGTGGACAAGCTCACCCACCATGACTGGAAGTCGCTGATCGACATCAATCTGATGGGGCCGATCCACGTCATCGAAAACTTCGTGCCGCCGATGATCAGCGCGCGGCGCGGCGGACATCTAGTCAATGTGTCCTCGGCGGCCGGCATCGTGGCGCTGCCGTGGCATGCGGCCTACAGCGCGAGCAAATACGGCCTGCGGGGGCTTTCGGAAGTGCTCCGGTTCGACCTCGCCCGCCACCGGATCGGGGTGTCGGTGGTGGTGCCGGGCGCGGTGCGCACGCCGCTGGTCGACACGGTGCACATCGCCGGCGTCGACCGCGACGATCCCAACGTGCGCAAGTGGACGGGCCGGTTCTCCGGCCATGCGGTGTCTCCGGAGCTCGCCGCGGACAAGATCCTGCAGGGCGTCAGGCGGAACCGGTACCTGGTGTACACCTCGCACGACATCCGCGCGCTGTATCTGTTCAAGCGCACGATGTGGGTGCCCTACAGCGTGGCGATGAAGCAGGTGAACGTGCTGTTCACCCGGGCTCTGCGGCCGAAACCCAAGCGGCGTTGAGGTTTACCGGGTACCCCAGTCCCACGGGGGAGTGGTCAGTAGTTCCTGGCCTGCGACCTTGGTCTCGCCCCAGTCCTTGTAGAGCTCGATCTCCCAGGCGTCGCTGTCCGCACCGATGGGCTGCGCGCCGAGGCATTCCCGCAGCGTCGGTGAGTGCGTCACCACGATCACCTGGGTGCGGTGCGCAGCGTCGGCGATCAGCTGTGCGAGTGGGCGCACCAGATCGGGGTGCAGCGAGGTCTCCGGCTCGTTGAGCACCATCAGCGAGGGGGGTTGCGGACTCAGCAGTGCGGCTGCCCAGAGCAGGAATCGCAATGTCCCGTCCGAGATCTCAGCGCTGCGCAGCGGCCGGAGCATGCCTCGCTGCTGCAGGTGGAGGTCGAAGAGCCCGTCGGTGACCGACACCGACACCGTCGCCCCGTCGAATGCGTCTGCCACCGCGCGCGCAAGATCGTCGGTGCCGGTTTCCAGGATGGTCTGCACAGCGGCGGCCACGTCGGCGCCGTCGTCGGCGAGCACCGGAGTTCTGGTGCCCACCTGCGGCAGCCGCGCCGGCGCGTGCCCGTCGGCGCGGAAGCCATCGTAGAACCGCCAGTCCCGCAGCCGTTCCCGCACCATCACGAGCTCGGGTACCGCACCCGCCCAGTCCGCCAGCACGCTGCGGTGCGCCGGCAGGTTGCGGGCCAGTTGGTCGAAGCCGCGACCGGTGTCGGCCGCGACCTCGACCATTCCCCGCACCCGGCGGACCATCGTGGTGGCCGGGCGAGCCACCCGGCCCGCGAAGACCAGTTCGCGTTTGAGTTCGGGGTCGCGCGCGAACGCGGTCTCTTTGGCCTGGGGGAGGCCGAGGTCCACCAGGTAGCCGAAATCATCTGATGCGTAACCGAGTTCGATGGATACCGAGCGAGTGCGCGGCCCGCCCTGCGCGGTGCCGGTGCGACGCGCGCCGCCGAGGTGCTCGGGGCCCGCCCACATCGCCGACGCGACGCCGCCCTCGCGGGCGAAGGACCCGATCACCTCGCCGCGGCCACAGTCGGCGAGCAGTCGCAGCGCCCGGTACAGGGATGACTTGCCGCTGCCGTTGGCGCCGGTGACGACGGTGAGCCTGCGCAGCGGCAGCACGAGGTCACGCAGTGAGCGGTAACCGCGGATCGCGACGGTCTCGAGCATGACCGGAGACGCTAGCCGCCGGTGCCGACAGCGCCGGCCGGCACGTCGGGGCTGGGCGTGTCCATCGTCAGCTCGAGGCGGACCCCCAGCAGCCGGACGGGGCGATCCACGTCGAACCGGCCGAGCAGATCCAGCGCCGTGTCGACGACGGGGCCTGGGTCGGTGGTCGGTGCTGCCAGTGTGCGGATCTTGGTGCGGGTGTAGAACGTGCTGGTGCGGAGCGTCACCGCGACACGGGCGACGACGCGCTGCTGCGCTGACACCTCGGCCAACGTCCGCGTCGCGAGATCGACCACTGCCGACTCCATCTCGGCACGGTCGGTCAGGTCCTCGGGGAAGGTGACCACATGGCTGCGCGACCGGGGGATCCACGGTTGCGCACTGACCACCGAGTCGCCACCGCCTTTGGCGAGTAACAGGATCCACAGTCCCGTCGTCGGGCCGAAGGTGGACGTCAGCAGCGCCGAGTCGGTGGCCGCCAGATCGGCGACGGTCGTGATGCCCATGGCGGCAAGCTTTTTCGCGGTCTTGGGGCCCACGCCCCACAGTGCGTCGACGGGGCGGTCGCCCATCGTGAGCATCCAGTTGTCATCGGTGAGCGCGTGGATGCCCGCCGGTTTGCCGAAACCGGTGGCGACCTTGGCTCGTTGCTTGTTGTCGCTGATCCCGACCGAGCACGACAGGCCGGTTTCGGCGGCGACCACGTGCTGGATGCGGCGGGCGAGCTCGTACGGGTCGTCGACGCGCGCCCCGAGGTAGGCCTCGTCCCAGCCCCATACCTCCACCGGGTGCCCGAGATCGCGGAGCAGGCCCATCACGCGTTCGGAAGCGGCGTCGTAGGCCTGCGGGTCCGAGGGCAGGAACGTGGCGTCGGGGCACCGTCGTGCCGCGGCGCGCAACGGCATCCCGGCGCGCACCCCGAATTCCCTGGCCTCATAGGACGCGCAGGTCACGACCTTGCGCGGTTCGGCCGGATCCCCGCTGCCCCCGACGATGACCGGCAGGCCCACGAGTTCGGGATGACGCTGGAGCTCGACCGAGGCGAGGAACTGGTCCATGTCGACATGCAGGATCCACTCATCCCCGGCCGGCGCCGCGGACGCGGTCATGATCCGCAGAGCTTGCGCGCCACCGTCTCCCACGCGTTGCCCAGATCTGTCAGGGTCAGGTTGCGCTCGGTGAGTTGGTGATGGATGTAGTCGGCGTCGAGCAGCGCCGTCAGCGCCGTCGCCTGCGCATCGAGATCCCCTGTCGTGCCGGCAGTTTCGAGCAACAGTCGAACATGGCTGTGATGCAGCATCATCGGGGCGTTGAAGCGCATCTGCGGGTCGCGGCCGACGTCGGAGAGCAGGGCGTGATGAGAGTCGACGAATTTCAACCGCTCCCAGCCGTAGGCGATGAGGCGCTCCAGCGGTGGTGCACCCGGGCCCAAGGGGGGCGGCCCGAACAGGAACGCCTGCTGCTGGGTCTTCTCGTCCTCGTCGAGCAGGACGATCATGAGCCCGGCGCGGCTGCCGAACCTGCGGAACAGCGTGCCCTTGCCGACTCCGGCGGCTGCGGCGATGTCGTCGGTGGTGACGGCCTCCGCGCCGCGCTCGTCGACCAGCCGGCGTGCCGCATCGAGCAGCAGGGCACGGTTACGCGCCGCGTCGCCACGCTCCTGTGGTCCGTCGACGCTCACCGGCAGTACCGGCAGCTCGTTGCGGTCCTCGGCGACGCTCACCTGGCAACTTTAGCTCAGCCGGAATACAACGGACTGCGGTCCGGTTGCGTGGTGGAAGGATCGGGGCCAAGCCAATCAGAAGGAGCACGATGTCGGACACCGTCAACAACACGATTCTGGTTCTCGTCGGCAGCCTGCGCGCAGCGTCGGTGAATCGTCAGCTGGCCGAGGTCGCTGTCGAGACAGCACCCGCCGGCGTCACCCTGGAGGTGTTCGACCGGCTGGCGGAGCTGCCGTTCTACAACGAGGAGATCGACACCGACGACGCTCCCGAACCCGTGGTCGCGCTGCGCGAGGCGGCTGCCCGCGCGGGAGCGGCGCTGGTGGTGACCCCCGAGTACAACGGCAGCATCCCCGCGGTGCTCAAGAACGCCATCGACTGGTTGTCGCGGCCGTACGGCAACGGTGCGCTCAAGGGCAAGCCGTTCGCGGTCGTCGGTGCGGCGCTGGGCCAGTACGGGGGCGTCTGGGCGCACGACGAGACACGGAAGTCGTTCGGCATCGCCGGACCCCGCGTCGTCGAGGGTCTGGATCTGTCCATTCCGACGAAGGAGCTGGACGGCAAGCATCCGCGCGAGCACGGCGAGACCGTGGAACGGCTGCGCGACATCGTCGGCAAGCTGGCCGCCGAGATCGAGTGACCCGTCGGGCGCGGCGGGGGGCGGGAAGGCCGGCGGTCCGAGGGACTTGTCGGTGGCTTCTGATAGACCGGACACAGGCGGTCGCGACGACGTCGCTGTGACCTGTGACACGCCGAATGCGGCGCGACACACCGCAGTCACCAGGCAAAATTCCAAACGTGTGATTACGACCATCTTGTGTGTGCTCTACTAGCGGAGCACAACATCTAGTGCCTAGGGTGGTGAGCGGCGAGGGAAGCGATTCGCTCTCGGCGGGGAGTCCAGAGGAAGTTCTGGCCTCAGCTCGGCGTTGAGTACAGAAGAGCTCACGTCGTCCGGTCAACTGTTCGTCAGATGGGGTGTGGAGTGACAAACGAATCACCGGTCGTCGAAGAAAATTTCGCTGAGGGAGCCCGCAAATGACTGTCACCGTGTACACCAAGCCCGCCTGCGTCCAGTGCAATGCCACCTACAAGGCTCTCGACAAGCAGGGCATCGCCTACGACGTCGTCGACATCTCCGTCGACACCGAGGCTCGCGACTACGTGATGGCGCTGGGTTACCTGCAGGCCCCCGTCGTGGTGGCGGGCAACGACCACTGGTCGGGCTTCCGCCCCGACCGGATCAAGTCCCTCGCCGGCGTCGCCGCCGTCACGGCGTGACGGTATCGGCCTGAGCGGGCGGTCGGCGGACACTCACAGGAGAGGACAGGCATGAGCAATCTCGTCTACTTCTCCAGCGTGTCCGAGAACACCCACCGCTTCGTGCAGAAGCTGGGGATGCCTGCCGACCGTGTCACCCGAATCCCGCTGCACGGCCGCATCGAGGTCGACGAACCGTATGTCCTGGTTCTGCCGACCTACGGTGGCGGCAAGGCCACTCCGGACATCAGCAACGGGGGCTACGTCCCCAAGCAGGTCATCGCGTTTCTCAACAATGAGCACAACCGGTCGTTGATCCGCGGCGTCATCGCCGCGGGCAACAACAACTTCGGTGAAGAGTTCGCCTACGCAGGCAATGTGGTCTCCCGCAAGTGTGGCGTGCCGTATCTCTACCGCTTCGAACTGATGGGGACCCCGGACGACGTCATCGCCGTCCAGGAGGGCCTGAAAGACTTCTGGAAGGAACAACCGACGTGGCACCAACCGTCACAGCTGCAGAGCCTGTAACCACCGGCGCACACGCGCTTCCGGGGGAAATGGATTACCACGCGCTGAACGCGATGCTGAACCTGTACGACGCCGACGGCAAGATCCAGTTCGACAAGGACCGCGAAGCCGCCAACCAGTACTTCCTTCAGCATGTCAACCAGAACACGGTGTTCTTCCACAACCAGGACGAGAAGCTCGACTACCTGGTTCAGAAGAACTACTACGAGCGCGAGGTGCTCGACCAGTACTCGCGCAATTTCGTCAAGTCGCTGCTGGATCGCGCGTACGCCAAGAAGTTCCGGTTCCCGACGTTCCTCGGCGCATTTAAGTACTACACGTCGTACACGCTGAAGACCTTCGACGGAAAGCGCTACCTGGAGCGCTTCGAGGACCGGGTCGTGATGGTGGCGCTGACGCTGGCCTCCGGTGACACGGTGCTGGCCGAGAAGCTCGTCGACGAGATCATCGACGGCCGCTTCCAGCCGGCCACCCCGACGTTCCTGAACTCGGGCAAGAAGCAGCGCGGTGAGCCGGTGTCGTGCTTCCTGCTGCGCATCGAGGACAACATGGAGTCCATCGGGCGCTCCATCAACTCGGCGCTGCAGCTGTCCAAGCGCGGCGGCGGAGTGGCGTTGCTGCTGTCCAACATTCGCGAGCACGGCGCGCCGATCAAGAACATCGAGAACCAGAGCTCCGGCGTCATCCCGATCATGAAGCTGCTTGAGGACTCGTTCTCCTACGCCAACCAGCTCGGCGCCCGCCAGGGTGCGGGTGCGGTGTACCTGCAGGCCCACCATCCCGACATCTATCGCTTCCTGGACACCAAGCGCGAGAACGCCGACGAGAAGATCCGCATCAAGACGCTCTCGCTGGGTGTCGTGATCCCGGACATCACGTTCGAGCTCGCGAAGAAGAACGAGGACATGTACCTGTTCTCGCCGTACGACGTCGAGCGCGTCTACGGGGTGCCGTTCGCCGACATCTCGATCACCGAGAAGTACTACGAGATGGTCGACGACGCCCGGATCCGTAAGACCAAGATCAAGGCGCGCGAGTTCTTCCAGACGCTGGCCGAGCTGCAGTTCGAGTCGGGCTACCCGTACATCATGTACGAGGACACGGTGAACCGGTCCAACCCGATCGAGGGCAAGATCACCCACAGCAACCTGTGCTCGGAGATCCTGCAGGTGTCCACGCCGTCGCTGTTCAACGAGGACCTGACCTACGCCAAGGTGGGCAAGGACATCTCGTGCAACCTCGGTTCGCTCAACATCGCCAAGGCGATGGACTCGCCGGACTTCGCGCAGACCATCGAGGTGTCGATCCGCGCGCTCACCGCGGTCAGCGACCAGACCCATATCTGGTCCGTGCCGTCGATCGAGCAGGGCAACAACGACTCTCACGCCATCGGCCTCGGGCAGATGAACCTGCACGGGTACCTGGCCCGCGAACGCATCCTCTACGGCTCCGACGAGGGCGTCGACTTCACCAACATGTACTTCTACACCGTGCTGTATCACGCCTTGCGGGCGAGCAACCGCATCGCGATCGAACGGGGTAAGGCATTCGGCGGGTTCGAGCGCTCGAAGTACAAGTCGGGGGAGTTCTTCGACAAGTACACCGATCAGGTGTGGGAGCCGGCGACCGCGCGGGTGCGCGAGCTGTTCGCCGACGCGGGCATTCGCATTCCCACGCAGGACGATTGGTTGCGGCTCAAGGAGTCGGTGCAGACGCACGGCATCTACAACCAGAACCTGCAGGCCGTGCCGCCGACGGGGTCGATCTCCTACATCAACCACTCGACCAGCTCCATCCACCCGGTCGCCAGCAAGATCGAGATCCGCAAGGAAGGCAAGATCGGACGGGTCTACTACCCGGCGCCGTACCTGACCAACGACAACCTGGAGTACTACCAGGACGCGTACGAGATCGGCTACGAGAAGATCATCGACACCTACGCCGCGGCCACCCAGCATGTGGACCAGGGTCTGTCGCTGACGCTGTTCTTCAAGGACACCGCCACCACGCGCGACGTGAACAAGGCGCAGATCTACGCCTGGCGCAAAGGCATCAAGACGCTGTACTACATCCGCCTGCGCCAGATGGCGTTGGAGGGCACGGAAGTCGAGGGTTGCGTCAGCTGCATGCTGTGAGCTGAGGCGAGTCGCAGGCCAGGGGCACCGCCCCCTGGCCTGCTCCCGTTTGATGCGATGAATTCTCGGGGGGCGGCTGGTCTGTCTACCTGACGGCGGCCGACAGAGCTTGCCGCGGACCACGGGAGAAACCCGATGCACAGCACGATCTTCGTGAACCTTCCCGTCGCCGACGTCGAGCGATCACGAAAGTTCTTCGCCGACCTCGGATACACGTTCAACGAAGACTTCAGCAGCGACAGCGCGGCGACGGTGGTGCTGGGTGAGCACCTGTTCGCGATGCTGATCCAGCGCGACTCATTCGACGCGCTGCACCCGATTGCGACCGCTGATGCCTTCGCTGTCAAGGAGTGCGTCGTCTGCCTGACCGTCGACAGTCGAGCCGAGGTGGACGCGCTGGTGGACCGCGCGCTCACCGCGGGCGGCACGGTAGGGGATACCGAAGATCACGACTTCATGTACGGCCGCAGCTACAACGACCCGGATGGCCACTCCTGGCAGATCTTCTGGATGGCCCCGGCAGGCCCCGAGGGCAGCGACTAGGAGCGGCGGTCAGCTCTCGCGAGACTGCTCCGCGCGCAACGCCTTCAGGCGTCGCTCCTCGCGCAGGACGGCCTGGTAGCTCTCCCGTTCCGCGACCAGCCACTCCGGCTTCTCGTCGAGCAGCGCGTCGATCTGCTCGGTGGTGAGCGCGTTGTCGACGTCGTTGCGTGCCAGAGCCGCGATCGAGATGCCCAGCTTGGCCGCCACCAGATTCTTCGGGTGCGGCCCGTTCTTGCGAAGGTCCTTCAGCCACTGCGGCGGGTCCGCCTGCAGCGCCTCGAGCTCGGCGCGGGTGATCGCGTTCTCCTGGAACTCCGACGGCGTGGCGGGCAGGTAGACGTCCAGCTTCTTGGCCGCCGTGGCGGGTTTCATGGACTGCGAGTTCGGCCTGCTCATGGCATGAGCTTATCGGTAGCCTGAGGCGGTGGCTCCGTCCTCGCTGCCCTCGCTGACCGTCGGGTACGTCCCCGGGGTGACACCCGCGAAGTGGGCCCGGACCTGGGCGGAGCGTCATCCCGAGGTACCGCTGGTGTTACGCGCCGTCGCCGCCGCGGACGCGGCCTCCGCGGTGCGGGCCGGCACCGTCGAGGCGGCATTGCTGCGGTTGCCCGCCGACACGACCGGACTGGCGGTCATCCCGGTGTACGAGGAGACCACGGTGGCGGTGGTGCCGATCGATCACCTCCTCACTGCCGTCGACGAGATCAGCGCCGCGGACCTCGACGGCGAGCCGGTGGTGCTCCCACTCGACCGCGTCGTCGACTGGGCCGGCGCGCCCGGTACCCCGCTCGATCACCGACCCGAAAGCACCCAGGACGCAATAGAACTCGTCGCCGCCGGGATCGGTGCGCTCGTCGTTCCGCAATCGCTGGCCAGGCTGTACCGCCGTAAAGACCTCACCTACCGCCCGATCGTCGACGCACCCACCTGCCCCGTCGCGCTCGCCGTCCCCGAGGGGCCGCAGTCGGCACCGATCGAAGAGTTCATCGGAATCGTGCGGGGCCGACAACCCGGGTCGTCACGGGGTAAGACCGAGCCCGTACCGAAACGCACCGCGCGGGAGAAGACCCTGGCGAAACAGGCGGCCCGCGCCGCTGCAGGCAAGGTCGCCCGCACGCCGGGACCGGCCAAGCGCGGCCGCCGCTGACGGGCTAGATCGTCAGCGTGCCGTCGTCGTTGATGGTCCACTCCGGGTTCAGGGCGACCTCCCACACGTGGCCGTCGGGGTCGGCGAAGTAACCGGAATAGCCGCCCCAGAACACTCTTTCGGCTGGCTTGAGGATGGTCGCGCCTGCCGCCTCGGCCTGGGCCAGCACCACGTCGACGTCGGCCTCGGTGCGCTGGTTGATCGCGATGGTGATGCCGCTGAAGCGCCCGTCCACCGGGTGGTGAGCGTCCTCGGCCAGGTCCGCGCGGCCGAACAGCGCCAGCGCGATGCCCGGCAGTTGGTAGAACACCACGCCTTCCGGTGCGGCCTTCGGCGTCCACCCGAGCCCGTCTTCGTAGAAGCGGCGGGCGCGGGAGAGGTCGTCGACGCCGAGCGTGATCAGGCTGATGCGCTGCTCCATGGTCACCAGTCTCCCTTCTGCCCGATCATTCAGTCGACGGACCCTCGCGACACCAGCCCCGACCAGAACTCGACGGTGGGAACGGCGGGCCGATCCCGGGGTCCGTCGGGTCCGACCCCGATGTCGATGTAGTCGGCCAGGTCGGTGCCACAGACGACCACGGCGGTCTGCACCACCGAGAGCACGGGATGCCCGAACGATCCGCGACCGCCGGGCAGGTAATGGTGCGAGTGGACGGGGACCAACGCCGGCACCCGCGCCAACCGGTATCTGGCGGTGCGCAACGCGTCTTTCATGCGGGCCGGGCGCGTGCCCCAGCTGTCATCCCAGAAGTCGCTCCACTCGACGGCGAACAGGACACCCTCGACGGGCAGCTGCAACCGTTTGGCCAGGCTTCGACGGCCCTCGCTGCGCCAGTTCGGCCACTGCGCTCCGACGGGAACACCGATCGCGAGGAAGGCGCGGTGGTCGTCGGCGAACGCGAAACCGAACTCCGCCTCCACGCGCGCGAACTCGTCGTCCGACAGACCTGGCTCGACCGTCACCGCCGCCACCTCGGTCACACGGGCGGCAGCCGTGGCTCCGAGTGATGCCGCATCGGCGTCGATCATCACCACAGGCTAGGGGTTGGTGGTCACTCCGGTCCCGTGGCACCGGCGATCGAGTTGCCGCCGTCGATCGCCAACGTGGTGCCGGTGACGTACGAGGCGCCGGGCGTGGCGAAGAAGGCGATGCCGGCCGCCACCTCGGCCGCGGATGCCGACCGCCCGATCGGAGTGGCGTTGCCCGCGGCGACCTCGGACGGGAGCTGCGCCGCGGTGGCTATCCAGCCCGGGATCACGACGTTGGCCGTCACCCCGTTCTTGGCGTAGTCGACCGCCACCGAACGGGTCATCCCGAGCATCGCCGCCTTGGCGGTGTGATAGCCGACATCGCCGGTGTAGGCGGTGAGGATCCCCGCGGTCGACGCCACGTTGATGATGCGTCCGTATCCGCGCTCGACCATCCCGGGGAGCGCGGCCCGGGTGACGAAGAAGGCGCTGTCGACGTTGCGTCGCAACGCCAGCGCCCACTCTTCGTCGGTCATCACCATGAGCGAGTTCGGGCGCTCGGGGATGTTGACCGACGCCAGACCGGCATTGTTGACGAGGATGTCGAGCTTGCCGAACTCCGCGATGGTTGCGGCGACAAGGTCGCCGGCCGCGTCGGGGTCCATCAGGTCGGCGACGAATGAATGCGCCACGATCCCTTCGGCCCGGAGCTCGGCCGCCCGCTCGGCCGCGCGGTCGGTGGTTCCGGTGACCATCACCGCCGCGTTGAACTGGCCGAGGAGGCGGGCAGAGGCAAACCCGATTCCGAGGTCACTGCTCGATCCGGTGACCAACGCCACCTGCCCGGTCAAGTCGTACGCGCTGGGCACCGTAGTGGGCATGATGTTGCATCCCTTCTTATTTCGGCACGCTCTCATGGTGATGGCGGGCCGTGCGTAGAGGACACTAGAGCGCCGAAGCCGTCGTTTCCAGGTCGTGCGACCAAAACTTGGACGATCGTACAAACTCGTAACTGCCGCGTCACGCCCGCGAAATCTGCCGGGCCGAGACTCTGTCGGGTGAGCATGAATCGCTTGTCGGTGACCGCAGGATCCCTCGCCCTGACCGTTGTGATGCTGACGGGTACCGCCTGCTCGGGAAGCACCAACCAGGCAACCGACGCGGCGGCGTTGATGTCCTCGGTGCGCACCCCCATGCTGTCGGATCCGCCACCGCTGGACCCCGACGTGTTCTATCAACCCGAAGGTCTGATGATCATGACCTCGGCCTACCAGGGACTGCTGCAGTACGCGCCCGGCTCCACCACGCTGCAGGGTCTGCTGGCGACGAAATGGGCTGTGTCCGAAGATGGTTTGACGTACACGTTCACCCTGCGCGACGGCGTCCGGTTCTCCGACGGGACGCCCTTCGACTCGGCGGCGGCGAAGTCGAGCTTTCAGCGCCGGATCGACATGGCGGCAGGTCCGTCGTACATGCTGGCCGACGTCGCGGACATGCAGACCCCTGACCCGCAGACCTTCGTGGTGACGCTCACCAAGCCGGTGGCTCCGTTCCTCGACTATCTGGCGTCTCCGTACGGCCCGTTGATGACCAGCCCGACCGCGGTGGCCGAGCATGCCGTCGGCGGTGACCGAGCCGCAGCCTGGCTGGCGACGCGGACCGCGGGCACCGGCCCCTACGAGCTGACCGAGGCGGTTCCGGCAAGCCGCTACACGATGACTGCCAACGAGAACTACTGGGGAGACAAGCCGCAGATCTCCAAGGTCGAGATGCCGGTGATCAACGCCACCGCCGTGCAACGTCTCCAGCTGGAGAACGGCCAGCTCGACATGATCCTGCACGGCCTGTCCAAGGGTGACTACGAGGGGCTGGCCACCGGCGCGAACACCGAAGTGCGACAGGAGAATGCACTTGTCAAGGCGCTCGTCATGGTGAATCCCGACTCCCCGGTATTCGGCCCGGCCCCGGCCCGGGAGGCCTTGAGCGCCGGACTCGACCAGGCCGCCTTGACCGCGACGGTGTTCGGTGACCAGGGGTCGCCGTCGACGCAGTTCTATCCCGTCGGGATGTTGCCCGACGGCGCCGTCCCCGACGTGCACGCGCACGACCCCGCGAAACTGGCGGCCCTCGGCGCAGCAGGCGGCGACGTGGCGATCGGATACCCGACGGGCGACAGCAGCCTGCAGGAACTGGCGAACCAGATCCAGGTGATCCTGGCCCAGGCCGGTCTCAGCGCGACCATCCGCGACTTTCCGTCCGCCCAGTTCTTCGCTCTGGTCGAACACCCGGAGCAGCGCCCGGACCTGCTGCTCGCCTCGTTCAATCCCGATGCCGCACATCCGGATACCTGGTCGCGGATCTATCAGTACACGAACGCGCCGGTCAACCTCCAGGGCTGCTCGGTTCCCGCGGCCGACCAGCTGCTGGATGCCGGCAGTGCCGAACCCGACCCGGTGAAGTCGCAGGCGCTGTACGTCGAGGCTGCCAAGGCGTACCGCGACTCGCTGTGCTGGGTGAACCTCGGAGATCTCCACAACACCATCGCCGCGCGCAAGGGCTATACGGATTGGAGCAGTCAGCCGGCCTGGATGTGGGACACCGATTTTGCAGCGCTGAAGTATCAGGGCTGACATAGGTGCCCACCAACACTGGTAACACCGCTCGAGGTGTGCAGCGCCGCACCGAGATCATCGACGCCGCAATCGAAGTCATGGCCCGCGTCGGACTGGCCGGACTGTCGATGCGGGTGGTCGCCAGCCAGGCGGGAATACCGGTGGGGGCGTTGAGCTACTACTTCGACGACAAATCGGATCTGGTGGCCCAGGCTTTTCGCCAGCTGTCCGACCGCGAGATCGAACGTGTCGTGCACACCGCGAACCAGCTGCAGCCGTCGATGTCGGCCGAGGAGCTGGCCGATGCCGTGGCGGACATGATCATCGACGGGTTCACCTCGCCGCGGGGCGCGATCGTCACGCGCTACGAACTGGTGACCGAGGCCAGTCGCGACGAGCGGCTGCGCCCGATGTTCGAGGCCTGGTACGCGGCGATGGTGCCGGCGCTGAGCCGGCTGTTCCGGGAGCTGGGTTCCCATCAGCCAGAACTGGATTCGCGCACGGTGATGGCCGTGACCGCGGGTCTGGAGATCGACAACCTCTACCGGCCCCTGGGGCCGGTGGACAAGCGGCGGATCCGCGCGACCATCCGCCACACGTTCCGGGCATTGACCGCGTTGCACCACCACATGTGACACAGCTCCAGACAGAAGGCGGTATCTACCTTCATGGCCAGTGTTTTCGGACCGGACATCACATTCCTCGGCGTCCCGCGGTGTGACCTTGCCGACGTGTCGACCTATGCCGACGCCGACATCGTCATCCTCGGAGCACCTCTCGACGGCGGCACGACGTACCGATCCGGGACACGGTTCGGTCCCTCGGCGCTGCGACAGGCCTGCTATCTGCCGCAGGACGGCTCTCGGCCCAGCCTCGCCCTGCGCGTCGACGGCCTCAAAGACCTGCGGGTGTTCGACGCCGGCGACGTCGCGCTCTACAACGGCAACATCGACGAGGCGGTGCGATTGATCGAGGAGGAGGTGTACAAGATCTGCGCCGCCGGCGCGATTCCCATCGTGCTGGGTGGCGATCACACGATCGCCTGGCCCGACCACACCGGGGTCGCACGCCAGCACGGCTTCGGGAAGGTGTCGATGATCCACTTCGACGCCCACGCCGACACCGGTGACATCCACTCCGGGTCGCTGGTGGGGCACGGGACGCCGATGCGGCGGCTCATCGAGTCCGGCGCCCTGCGCGGCGACAGGTTCCTGCAGCTGGGCCTGCGCGGATACTGGCCCGACGAGCCGATACTGCAGTGGATGGCGGCCCAGGGGTTGCGGTCCTACGAGATGACCGAGATCGTGGCGCGCGGTCTTGAGACATGTCTGACCGAGGCTTTCGAGATCGCGACCGATGACTGTGAGGGCGTGTTCCTGTCGGTCGACATCGACGTGTGCGACCCCGGCCATGCCCCGGGCACGGGAACGCCGGAGCCCGGCGGCTTCTCGGCCCGGCAACTGCTGGATGCCGTGCGGCGAATCTGCTACGAGCTTCCGGTGCTGGGCGTCGACATCGTCGAGGTCGCACCGCCCTACGACCACGCGGACATCACGGCACTGCTGGGCAATCGTGTGGTGCTCGAGGTCGTCTCGGCGATTGCGCGGCGGCGCAAGGACGCAGCGCAGGGCACCACGTGGGATCCCAGCCAGCCGCTGCTGGCAGGGCGTGAGGTCGACGAGCAGTTACGACTGATCGCCGAAGGCGAAGAAGCCCGACGGCGCGGTGAGGGCGGCACCCGTCCGCACCATCACCACTGAGGCCCGCCGGTCAGAAGCTGTGCTGCGGCCCCTGGGCCTTTTTGTACAGCGCCTTGAGCATGCGGTCGCGGAACGCGGCGTTGTCGATCAGCTTCACGCCGGCTCCCGCCAGCTTGGGCTGTCCGATCAGCTTGTGCATGTAGCGACCGCGCTTGTACTCCCGGCCCCACGCCGCTTCCATGCGCTGCGCGTAGTTGGTGAAGTCGTCGGGGCCGCCGTTGGTCAGCGCCGCGACCGCGCATTCGCCTGCGGCGAGACCGGATTCGAGGGCCTTGGAGATGCCCGCACCCGAGGCCGGTTTGCCTGCGCCCAGCGAGTCACCGGTGAACAGGACGCCGGGGCGCCAGGGTGGCCACGCGGTGAAGCCCATGGGCAGTCGCCAGGCCCGCACGCTCTTGTTCTTCTTCAGCTCCTCGATGGGCGGAAGTTCCCAGTCGCGCGGCAGTGTGCGCAGGAAATCGCCCAGGAACTGGGTGGCATTAATGGACTGCCAGTTCTTGTAGCTGTTGACGTAGCCGAGGCCGATGTTGAACACGCCGTTGCCCATCGGGAACACCCAGCCGTAGCCCGGCAGCTGGTCACCCTCGAACATCAGCTTCAGATAGATGTCCAGCGAGTCGGAATCCGCGCGGTTGGCGTGCATCTCGGAGCGGATCGCGATGGCCTGATAGCCGTTGTACTGGGAGTCGATCTTGAGTGCGCGCTTGATGGGGGAGTAGGCGCCGTCCGCGGCGATCACCGCGTCGCCGTACACCTTCTCTCCACCCTTGAGGACGACGCCGATCACGCGGCCGGTGGCGTCCAACTCGGGCCCGGTCACCTCGGCGCCCTGGCGGATCTCGGCGCCGACGGACTCGGCGTGCTTGAGCAGCACGGTGTCGAGGTGCTCGCGGCTGACGGTGTGGCCGTGGTCGGGCATGCCGGGACGCTTGGGGAACGACAGCTCCCAGCGGCTCGGGCTGAACACCGTCACGCGATTGACCCGGTGATAGGTGGCGACCTCGTCGGCCAGCCCCATCTTCTGCAGGTAGCTCACCGCACGCGCGGTCAAGCCGTCACCGCAGGGCTTGGCGCGCGGGAACTGTGCCTTGTCCAGCACCACCACCTTGGCGCCGGTTTGTGCCGCCTGCCATGCGGCGGCAGACCCGGAGGGCCCACCACCTGCGATGACCACGTCGTATCGCTGAGTCATAGCTCTCTCTCGTTGAGCGGCTGTCGGGGAGATAGTACCCAAACTCGCGGAGGGCATCGCGGCGAGCGACCTCGCCGTCACAGAGCTGTGAGATGCGCCCGCCCCGCGCGGTCTGGGCAGGTCAGCGGTATCTGAGCAGGTACAGTGATCGGGTGCGACGAGGGTCGAGGGCACGCGCGGGCGAAGAAGCGGGCGTCAAGGTGGACGCCCGCAGTGAGCGCTGGCGCGAACACCGCAAGAAGGTGCGCTCGGAAATCGTCGACGCCGCATTCCGCGCCATAGACCAGCTCGGCCCCGAGGTGTCGCTGCGCGAGATCGCCGAGGAGGCGGGCACGGCCAAGCCCAAGATCTATCGGCACTTCACCGACAAGTCGGACCTGTTCCAGGCGATCGGGCAGCGCATGCGCGACATGCTGTGGGCGGCCATCTTTCCGTCCATCGACATCTCCACCGATCCGGCGCGCACCGTGATCTTCCGCGCCGTCGAGCAGTACGTCCGGCTGGTCGACGAGCATCCGAACGTGATCCGCTTCCTGATGCAGGGGCGGTTCGCCGAGCAGAGTGAGTCGGCCATGCGGGCGCTCAACGAAGGCCGCGACATCACGTTGGCGATGGCCGAGATGTTCAACAACGAACTGCGCGACATGGAACTGGACCACGCGGCGTTCGAGCTGGCCGGGTTCGCGACGTTCGGGGCGGCCGCCTCGGCCACCGACTGGTGGCTGGGCTCCGATCAGGACAGCCCGCGCCGGCTGCCACCGGAGAAGTTCGTCGACTACCTGACCACCATCATGATGGGCTCCATCAACGGCACGTGCGAGGTGCTCGGTGTCCGCGTGGACCCGGATCTGCCGCTGCACGAGGGCGTGAAGCGTCGCGAACAGGTCGCCTGACGCGCCATCAGAGGCCGTTGGCCTCTTATCCGGTACCGGCGTTCCCAGGTACAGTCTGAGGCATGACGCTGGCGCAGCAGGACGACACGACGACCGACGACCAGGCGCCGGTGCGGACCCGTGCCCTGATCATCGGCACCGGGTTCTCGGGGCTCGGGATGGGCATCGAGCTGCAGCAGCAGGGTGTCGATTTCCTGATCCTGGAGAAGGCCGACGAGATCGGCGGCACCTGGCGCGACAACACCTATCCGGGCTGCGCGTGCGACATCCCCTCGCACATGTATTCGTTCTCCTTCGAGCCGAAGGCGGACTGGACCCATATGTGGTCCTTCCAGCCGGAGATCCAGGAGTACCTGCTCGGGTTGACCGCCAAGTACGGCCTACGGCGCTACATCCAGTTCGGTGCGCACGTCGATCGCGCGCTGTGGGACGACGACGAACTGCGCTGGCACGTCTTCACCAAAGACGGCCGCGAGTTCATCGCGCAGTTCCTGATCTCGGGCGCGGGCGGTCTGCACATTCCGCTCATCCCCGAATTCGACGGTCTGGACGACTACCTCGCCGCCGGCCACGCGGCCTTTCACTCCGCGCAGTGGGACCACAGCGTCGACATCACCGGTAAGCGTGTCGCGGTGGTCGGCACCGGCGCCAGCGCCATCCAGATCGTCCCGGAGATCGTCAAGGACGTCGCCGGGCTGCAGCTCTACCAGCGCACACCCGCCTGGGTGATGCCGCGGCCGAACAATCCGATCCCGGAGGCGATGCAGCGCGCCTTCGCCAACGTGCCGGGAACGCGGGCGGCGATGCGTGCGGGCATCTACTGGGTGCACGAGACCGTCGGATTCGCGATGACGAAGCAGCCACGGTTGCTCAAGATCGGCGAGCTGCTCGGCAAGTGGAACATCCGACGCTCGATCAAGGACAAGGAGCTGCGCCGCAAGCTGACCCCGGACTACACCGCCGGCTGCAAGCGGATCCTGAACTCCGACACCTACTACCGCGGCATCGCCGACCCGAAGACCGAGGTGGTGACCGACCGCATCGTACGGTTCACCCCGCGCGGCATCGTGACCGCGGACGCGCAGGGGCGCGAGACCGAGCGGGACACCGACGTCGTGGTGTTCGCGACCGGCTTCCACGTCACCGACTCCTTCACCTACGTCGACATCAAGGGTCCGGGCGGGGAGGACCTGGTCGATCGGTGGAAGAGCGAAGGCATCGCCGCGCTGCGCGGTATCGCCGTCGCGGACATGCCGAATCTGTTCTTCCTGCTGGGCCCCAACACCGCGCTGGGCCACAACTCGGTGGTGTTCATGATCGAGTCGCAGATCCGCTATGCGGCGAAGGCCATCGCCGCGGTGGACCGCGCCGGCGTCCAGGCGCTGGCCCCTACCCGGACCGCGCAGGATCGCTACAACGACGAACTGCAGCACGATCTGGCCGGCACGGTGTGGAGCACCGGCGGGTGCAGCAGCTGGTACAACGACGAGCACGGTGTCAACCGGACGCTGTGGAGCGGCATGACGTGGCAGTACTGGCTTGCGACACGACGGTTCAAGGCGTCGGAGTACAGCTTTCGCTGAGCGCCGCGCGACAGTTCAGCGACACGCCAGAAACACAACATCTCGTACAGCGCAGCGATGTCGCACACCAGTTGTAGTGTTGAGGTCGCCGCGGGAGATCTCGCGGCGACAGCGTAAAAAGCCAGGTGAAATGGGGTTCTCGTGAGTGATGGCATGAAACTGATCGACCGTGTCTCGGCCATCAACTGGAACCGTCTGCAGGACGACAAGGACGCCGAGGTCTGGGAGCGCCTGACGGGCAACTTCTGGCTGCCCGAGAAAGTACCGGTGTCCAACGACATCCCGTCGTGGGGCACGCTCAACGCCCACGAGAAGCAACTGACGATGCGGGTGTTCACCGGCCTGACGCTGCTGGACACGATCCAGGGCACCGTCGGCGCGGTCAGCCTGATCCCCGATGCGCTGACCCCGCACGAGGAAGCGGTCTACACCAACATCGCGTTCATGGAGTCGGTGCACGCCAAGAGCTACAGCAACATCTTCTCGACGCTGTGCTCGACGGTGGAGATCGACGAGGCGTTCCGCTGGTCGGAGGAGAATCCGAACCTGCAGCGCAAGGCCGAGATCGTGATGAACTTCTACAAGGGCGACGATCCGCTCAAGCGCAAGGTGGCCTCCACACTGCTGGAGAGCTTCCTGTTCTACTCGGGCTTCTACCTGCCGATGTACTGGAGCAGCCGGGCCAAGCTGACCAACACCGCGGACATGATCCGGTTGATCATCCGCGACGAGGCAGTGCACGGCTACTACATCGGCTACAAGTTCCAGAAGGGCCTTGCGCTCGCGGACGACGTGCGCCGAGCTGAGCTGAAGGACTACACCTACGAGCTTCTCTTCGAGCTCTACGACAACGAGGTGGAGTACACCCAGGACCTGTACGACGAGGTGGGGCTCACCGAGGACGTCAAGAAGTTCCTGCGCTACAACGCCAACAAGGCGCTGATGAACCTCGGCTATGAGGCGCTCTTCCCCCGGGACGAGACCGACGTGAATCCGGCCATCCTGTCGGCACTTTCGCCGAACGCCGACGAGAACCACGACTTCTTCTCCGGCTCGGGATCGAGCTACGTGATCGGTAAGGCCGTCAACACCACGGACGAGGACTGGGACTTCTAGCGCGATCGGCGCAGCGCGCGTCGCGGTCGAGGATGAGTAGGTCCGGCAATGACGGAGCCTGTGAGCAACGCCGATCTCGGCGACACGGAACCGGCGGAGGCACCGAAGCCTTCGACGTGGCGCGTGCTCCTCGCCGCCCTGAGCCCGAAGACCGTGTGGGCCATGGCCGACGGTCAACCGGTGGTACTCAAGCAGTTCGTCCAGTTCTGCCTGATCATCGTCTACCCGGGATGGGTGCTCGGGATTCTGGGTTGCCTGGCGGTGTACGGGCTGTTCTACATCACGGTCTACCCGGTGCTCTGGGTGTTGTTGTGGCCGATGCGGGCCTGGATGAAGAAGAACCGACCCGAGGAGTACGCGCGGAGCCAGCGCGAGAACTAGACTCGCCCGCTACTGGGGCACCGGGATGGTCGCGCTGATCCGGGTGCCCTCACCGGGGCGGCTGGTCACCGTCAGTTCACCCGAGAGCGCCTCCACTCGGTCGCGCAGCCCCACCAGTCCGGAGCCTCCGTCGGTCGACGCGCCGCCCACTCCGTCGTCGGTCACCGACAGGTTGAGGGCCGTGCCGGTCTCGGACAGCCCGACCTCGACCGTCACCGAGTCGGCGTCGGCGTGCTTGGCGATGTTCGTCAACGATTCGGCGACAACGTAATACGCCGCCACCTCCACCGGCTCCGGAAGGCGCCGCTCGACGTCGACGACCACCTCGACCGGCACCGTCGAACGCCGGGCCAGATTGCGCATCGCCGGCCTCAGTCCACCTCGCGACAGCACGGCCGGATGCAGACCTCGCGACAGCTCCTGCAGATCCGAGTGCAATCCGGCCAGGCCGTCGACGACGTTCGACAGCTGGGTGCGCAACTCCTGATCCCCCTCGACTGCCGCCTCGGCCGCCCGCAGCTGCAGGCTCAACGAGACGATGCGCTGTTGCGCCCCGTCGTGCAGGTCGCGTTCGAAGCCGCGGCGGGCTTCGTCGGCGGCCGCGACGATGCGGGCTCGCGATGCCGTGAGCTCGGCTCGCGTCTCTGCGTTGGCGATCGCCGTGGAGATGAGGTCGGCGAAATCACCGATGTGCGCTTCGGCGGTGTCCGGAATGCTCTGCGCGGAATGCGATCCCACCACCAGTACGCCCCGGGTGCGGCCGTCGATGATCACCGGGGCGCCTGCGCCGGACCGTACCCCGAGGGCCCGCAACCGTGTCGCGATCTGGCCGGGAACGCTGCTGTAGTCATCGATGCGCGCGGGGCTTCCGGTGCGCCTGACCCGCGCGCTGATGCTGTCGCCGTCGAGCAGGAACCGTTCTCCGACAGGCCATCCCGGCTGCTCGCCGTGATTCAGGGTGGCCTGCACGACGGCGTGCTCGCCGGTGTCGAAGGTCAGCAGGGTGACGTGGTTGACCTCGAGGCTGTGCGCCAGCTCGGCGACGGCGACGTCGTAGACGTCGGACAGCGCTGCGCCCCGCGCGACCAGGGTCGCCACCCGTCGCAGTGCCGCCTGCTGGATACGCGCCACCCTCAACCGGTCCTGTTCCTGCTTGCGTTCGGTGACGTCGCGGGCGCCGCCGAGCAGCACCCCGTGATCGAAGACGACGTTCCACTCCAGCCACCGCACGGCGCCGTCGCGGCGCAGACACCGGTTCTCGAACTGGGTGGCGCCGTCGGTCTGCGGTACCGCCGCCAGTGCGGCCGCGGTGATGTGCCGGTCATCGGGGTGGATGAAGTCGACCAGCGGTCGTTCGGTCAGCTCCGCTGAGGAGTAGCCCAGCGCACGCTCGAACGCGGGATTCACCCGGTTCAGGCGTTCGGCGTCACCGATGAACAGCAGATCGGAGGCCACCGCGAAGAACCGTTCCAGCTCGCGGCGGCTGGCTTCGAGTTCGGCGGTGATGCCCTCGCGGTCGCAGGCCGCCGCCAGCAGCGCCTGCAGCGACGGCACCATCCGGTGCACCCGCCGCACGGAGGCGGCGGTGATGTCCTTGGGGACGAGCAGCGTCCCGGTGTGTGCGCCGCCGTCGAGGAGGGCGATGGCCAACTGATCGGGACCGGCCTCGGCGGCGCCGACGGACAGCGTCGTGAACGGTAGTCCGAGCACGTCGGCGAAGCGCCGGCCCGCGTCCTCCAGTGCCGGGCTCAAGGCGGGTGCCCGCAGCATCAACCGAGCGAGCTCAGCCGCCAGATCCGCCTCGCGGCGACGCTGCTCCGCTTCGGCGGCACGTAATCGGGCTTGTCCGACAAGGGCGTTGGTGAGAAGAGCGAGTGTGAGGAAGATGGCCAGCGCGGGAGCCAGGCTGTCCTGTCCCTCGAGATGGAAGTAGGCGTAGACCGTGGCACTGGCGAGTGACGTGGCGATCGCCAGTCCGAAACCCCACCCGGCCGAAACCACCAACACGCCCAGCAGGAGAATCGCGCCGAAGGCGTTCTCCGGGGCGATCCGCTTGAGCGCCAGCACGGCGAGCACCTCGGCGACGAGGAACCCGACGGCCACGACGATGCCCAGGCCCAGCGGGCGGGCGGGGGACCGCACCACCTGCTCCAGGAAGCGGGTCGGCATTGATTGCCAGGTCACCGGCCGATGGTAATCGCAGATGTTCCGGTTAACAGGAATGACCTCGGTCCGCGTACCTGACAAGCTGGAGTCATGAACGGTCCGCGCTGCCTCATCGTCGACGACAGTGCTGCCTTCCGTGACGCCGCTCGCGCCATGCTGGAGCGCGGCGGCATCGAGGTGGTCGGTACCGCCTGCGACGCCGCCGAAGCGATGCGCTGCGCCGAGGAACTCCGCCCCGACGTGGCGCTCGTCGACGTCGACCTCGGTTCCGACAGCGGTTTCGACGTGGCCGAGCAGATGACCGGTGTCCCCGTCATCTTGACGTCCACGCACGACGAGCAGGACTTCGCCGACCTGATCGCCGCGAGCCCGGCGCTGGGATTCCTGCCCAAGCTGGCGCTGACGCCGCTTGCGGTGCGGCAGCTGCTGAACCGAGTTCCCTAGCGCGTTTCCAGATACATGATCACCGCGCGGACCCGGCGGTGGTTGTCGCCGGTCTCGGGCAGGTTGAGTTTGGTCAGGATGCTGCGCACGTGTTTCTCGACGGTGCCCTCCGTGACCCACAGCCGGCGTCCGATGCCGGCGTTGGACAGCCCTTCGGCCATCAGCGTGAGCACTTCGTGCTCGCGGGTGCTGAGCGCGCCCAGCGGGTCGTCCCGCTTGCGCGCCGAGACCAGCTCGGCCACCAAGGCGGGATCCACGACGGATGCGCCGTTGGCGATGCGTTGCAGCGTCTCGACGAAGTCCGTGACGTCGGTGACGCGGGTCTTCAGCAGGTAGCCGATGGCGTGGCCGCCGGCCAGCAGCTCCATCGCGTGGTCGACGTCGATGTGGGCCGAAAGCACCACGATGCCGATGTCGGGGGATTCCTCGCGGATCACCCGCGCCGCGTCGAGCCCCTCGCTGGTGTGGGTGGGTGGCATGCGGATGTCGACGAGAACCAGGTCCGGGCGCTCAGCGCGGACGAGCTCCAGCAGCGCGTCGCCGTCACCGGCCTGCCCGGCCACTTCGAACCCCGAGCGTTCCAGCAGGCTGGCAAGCCCTTCGCGCAACAACACATCGTCATCGGCGACGACCACCCTCAGGGCACACATAGCGTCACATTGTCGCATTGACAGGACGATCGGCCACCGGGACGACGCCGATTGGCGGCTAGCGGTAACACCGCACCCCCGGCAGCATCGTCGACGGCGCCGGGTGATGTCGCCGACACTGGAGGCATGGCATCTTCGGTGGGGCGGCCCGTCAATCGGGTCGAAGGAGTCGACAAGGTCACGGGGCGGGCGCGCTATACCGCCGACACTCCCGTCGAGGGTGTTCTCTACGCGGCGATGGTGCAGGCGCAGATCCCGCATGGACGAGTCACCGCCGATTCCGTCGCCGCGGCGTCGGCCCGCGCGTCGGCGGCTCCGGGCGTAGTGCACGTGGTGACGCCGTTGAACGGCCCACCGCTGCAGGTGCTTCCGAAGGACCTCACCTGGGATCTGCCTCTGGAGCGTCGACCACCACTGTCCGATCTGACCGTCCAGCATGTCGGTCAGCACATGGCGGTGGTGGTGGCCGATTCGCCGGAGAACGCAACCCAGGCCGCTTCACTGATGGAGTTCGACTACATCGCGTCGCCTCCACAGCTGTGTGCAGCCGACGTGCTGGATCATCCGGCCGACGACGACGATCCGGATGCTCTGATCCGCCACGGCGCCTACCGCCCAGACCATTTCGTCAAGCTGACGGAGGAGAAGCTGCAGGATCACCGGGGCCCGCTCGCCGAGCCGGCGGGGGTCAAGGTGGCCGCGACCTACCGCACGCCCGTGAATACGCACTATCCGATCGAGCTGTCGGCGACCATCGCGCAGTGGGACGGCGACCACCTCGTCGTGCACGACACCACCCGGTGGATCACCGGCGAGCGTCGCGCGCTGGCAGCGTATCTGGATCTGCCCGAGGACCACGTCCGCATCGTCTCCCCGTTGGTGGGAGGGGCCTTCGGCTCCAAGAGCTTTCTGTGGATGCACGTGGTGCTGTGCGCGGTCGCTGCCCGCGCCGTGGCCCGCCCGGTCAAACTGGTCCTGACCCGTAACCAGATGTTCACCTCCACCGGTCACCGGCCGCGCACCGAACAACAGGTGGCGTTGATCGCGGACCCCGACGGGACTCTGGTCAGCATCGAACAGCACACCCTCACCGAGACGTCGACGGTGGCGCACTTCTGCGAACCGGCCGGCTTGTCGGCGCGCATGCTGTACCGGTCGCCGAGGCTCGACGTGACCCACACCGTCGCCCGGATCAACGCGCCGACACCGTGCTTCATGCGCGGACCGGGGGAGGCGCCCGGCCTGTTCGCGCTTGAGGTGGCGATGGACGAACTCGCCTGCGCGACAGGGCAGGACCCGGTGGCGTTGCGGCTGGCGAACGTGCCCGACCGGGATCAGACCAACGGGCGCCCGTGGTCGGCCGCACACCTGGCCCGCTGCTACACCGACGGCGCGCGCAGGTTCGGCTGGGAACGCCGTCCCGCAGCGCCACGCAGCATGCAGCGCAACGGTGTTCACCTCGGCTGGGGAATGGCCACCGCGACCTACCCGGGTCGCAGGATGCCGGCCAGCTGCGGCGTGGTGACCGACGCCGAAGGCCGGGTCCGGTTCAGCGCGGCCACCCATGAGATCGGTACCGGGGTGCGCACCGTGATGACGCAGCTGGCCGCCGACATCACTGGCCTGCCGCTGTCCGCGGTCGGCTTCGACTCCGGCGACTCGTCGTTCGCGGACGCACCGTACAGCGGCGCCTCGCAGACCACCGCGACCGTGGGGTCGGCGGTGTTCGCCGCCGCGCACGAGTGGAGGCGTCGCCTGGGCACGGCGGATCCACAGGACGCCGGACGGCTGGCAGCCACCTTGAGTTTCACCGTGTCCAGCGACGGGGCGCCGGACACCGGGGCGGTCTCGCAATCGTTCGGAGCGCACTTTTGTGAGGTCGAGGTCGACGAGCAGATCGGCCGGGTCGCGGTCACCCGGTGGGTCGCGGTGATGGACTGCGGCCGGGTGCTCAACCCGAAGCTGGCCACCAACCAGATCATGGGTGGAATCACCTTCGGTCTGGGAATGGCTCTGCTGGAACAGGTTCCGCGAGACCCCACCACTGCGCAGCTGATCGGCGAGTACTACGTGCCCACGCACGCCGACCGGCCGGACTTCGACATCTCCTTCATCGACGGCGAGGACTTCGGGCTCGACCCGATCGGCGTGCGCGGTATCGGAGAGGTCGGCACCTGCGGCGTACCCGCCGCGATCGCCAACGCCATCTACCACGCCACCGGAAAGCGACTGCGTGACTTGCCGATAACGCTGGAAACGCTGATGGAACCCGACGACACCGACCAGGAGAGCTGAGCGACCATGACGACACCGACCCACCCCGTCCGGCTGACGGTGAACGGCGTCCGGCGCGACGTCGACATCGACATCCGCTCGACCCTGCTGGACCTGCTGCGTGAACGCCTCGCGCTCACCGGCACCAAGAAGGGCTGTGATCACGGACTGTGCGGAGCGTGCACGGTCGAGATCGACGACGAGCGGAAGCTGAGCTGCCTGACGTTGGCGGTGTCGATCGACGGCGCCGACGTCCGCACCGTCGAGGGGCTCGCCGACGGTGATGACCTCGACCCCCTACAGCAGGCATTCGTCGACCACGACGGATTCCAGTGTGGCTACTGCACCCCCGGGCAGCTGTGCTCCGCGCGTGCGCTGCTGCGCGAGCACGGACGCGGCGACCTGTCCGCGGCGTCGTTCGACGGTCCGGCCACCGATATTGCGGATGGGCCGAAGACTCTGTCGCAGAACGAGATCCGCGAGCGGATGGCAGGCAATATCTGCCGGTGTGGCGCCTACGCCAACATCGTCGCCGCTATCAGCGCCGTGCACGAGGCGTCATGAGAACCTTCGACTACATGCGGGTGACCACCGTCGACGACGCGCTCCAGCGTGCGGTGGTCAACGGCGCACGCTACTACGCCGGTGGCACCAATCTGCTCGACCTGATGAAGACGGGCGTCGAGGCGCCCACCGCGCTGGTCGACATCACCGGGCTCGCCCTTGACGCGGTGACCACAACGCCGGCCGGCGGGGTCATGATCGGCTCGGGTGTGACCAACACCGCGGCCGCGAACCACCCATTGGTCCGTACCCGGTATCCGGTGTTGTCGCAGGCCATCCTGTCGGGGGCCACGACCCAGATCCGCAACATGGCCACCGTCGGCGGGAACCTGATGCAACGCACCCGGTGTCCGTACTTCATGGACCCCGCGTTCGACCGCTGCAACAAGAGGACGCCGGGTTCCGGCTGCGCTGCGCGGGACGGGTTCAATCGCGAGCACGCGATCCTGGGCGCCAGCCCGGACTGCGTCGCGGTGCATCCATCGGACATGGCGGTGGCGCTGGCAGCCCTCGACGCGATCGTCCACGTGACCGGACCCACCGGCAGCAGGACGATCCCGATGGCCGAGTTCTTCACGCTGCCGGGAACTCAGCCCCAGCGTGACAACACTGTCGGCGCAGCGGAACTGATCACCGGTGTGGAGGTGCCGCCGTCACCGTACGGAGCCCACAGCTGGTATCTGAAGGTGCGAGACAGGCACAGCTATGCATTCGCGATGGTGTCGGTCGCCGCCTGCCTGGAGGTCCGCGACGGCGTCATCGGCTCCGCCGCGGTTGCGGTCGGTGCCGTGGCCGCCCGGCCGTGGCGAGTGGACGCCGCGGACGCGGAGCTGGTGGGCAGACCGCCCAGGCGCGACGCCTTCCGCGCCGCGGCGGCAGCGCTGATTCAGGGGGCGGTGCCCCTGAGCCAGAACGGCTTCAAGGTCACGCTCGCCAGGAACAGCGTGGTGCGTGCGCTGACCGTCGCTGCTGCGCGGTCGTGACTAGCTGCGCTCGTGGGCATCCTCAATCACGGTGCGGCCGATCTCGGCGTAGACCTCGGGCTTGGCGTAGCGCAGCCACAGGGCGTAGGCCAGGCCGATAAGGAACACCGCGAGGATCATGTACGGGCCGACCTTGAACACGTCCGAGTTGGCGGCAAGCCCCGCGGCGAACGCGCGGTTGTCCCACAGCAGCCACACCACGTAGAGCATCGCCACACCGCCGATCGCCGGACAGATGAGCGTGGTGACGATGTTGCCGCGGTGCGTCTTTCGGGCCCAGAAGTAGGAGATCACCGCCGCCGAGCAGATGGCCTGCACCAGCAGGATCGCGGCGGTGCCGATCAACGCGAGCAGTCCGTAGATGTTCACGTAGGGGACCAGGGCGGGGGTGTCCACCGGCACCCCGTCGGCGTCCGGGACCTGCACGGCGGTGAAGAACGCGAATGCCAGCACGATGGCGAGGGTGATCAGACTCTGCACCGTGGAGGCGATGTAGGGCGAGCCGTGCTTGGGGTGCGCGGCGCCGATCGACTTCTGCGCTGCGGCCGAGGGGATCTCGCGGGCCAATGCGAACAGGTAGCGGGACGCCGCGTTGTGGAAGGCCAGCGCGCAGGCGAATGATCCGATCACCAGCAGGATCTTGTAGACATCGAGCAGGAATCCGCCCAGGTTGCTCTCCACCAGGCCGAAGTACAGGTCGAGTGGAGAGGCACTGATCGATGCCTCCACCGAGGCCTTGGCGCCGTTGCCCGCCAACACCATCGCCGAGATGAAGGTGTAGAAGAGACCGAGTCCGATCACGGCGATCAGCGTGGCCCGGGGGATGATCTTCTTCGGGTTGCGCGATTCCTCGCCGTAGACGGCGGTGGTCTCGAAGCCGACCCACGACCAGAACGCGAAGAACAGGCCGATGGCCATCGAACCGGCCGCCGCCGCGGTGCCGAACGCGCCCGCGGGCAGACCCTCGAACGCCTTGTTCAGCAGCACGGTCTGATCGAGCATGAAGCCGTCCGGTCCGCCTCCGGAGAAGATCACCGAGAACGCCAGTGCGAACAGGATCAGCACCTCGGCCACCAGCGTCACACCCAGAATCGCTGCGGTGAAACTGATGTGGAAATAGCACAGCGCAGCGATGATGACGATCGCGCCGACGGCGAACACGAGCCACGGAATGTCGACTCCGACGATCGTGTTGACCGCGTCGTTGGCGAAGTACGCGCAGCCACCGATCAGCGAGCCCTCGAACACCACGTAGGCGAAGGTCGCCAGCATGCCGCTGGCCATTCCCCACACCTGGCCGAGTCCGTGGGAGATGAACCCGTAGAACGCGCCCGTCGTCGTGATGTGCTTGGCCATCGCCACGTAGCCGAGGGCGAACAACGTCAGGATGATGGTGGCGAAGAGGAACCCGGCAGGTGCGCCGAGTCCGTTGCCGTAACCCACAGCGATGGGTGTGTTGCCGGTCATCGCCGTGATGGGCGCAGCGTTCGCGACAGCCATGAAGATGACTGCGACGATGCCGATGGCACCCTTCTTCAGTCCCGCCGGCGCGGCGGAGTCCACGGCTTCTGATTCAGTGGTCATCGCGGGAGCGTGACACGGTATAGACCACTCGACAACCGGGGAAATAGGCTATTAACACGATTCCCAGCAAACTTCCAGGTTTGGGATGTCGCGGGGTGAACGGCAGGCGACTCCGGCGCAAACACTGCGACGCCGCATGGCATCCGATCGAGATGAAGACCACACTGAGGGGGTGACTACAACGTCGTTGCTGGGTTCCATCCTGAACTGGCTGCGCGCCGGCTACCCCGACGGCGTCCCCGGCCCCGACCGGGTGCCGCTGCTCGCGCTGTTGCGGGCCACGCCCTTGACCGAAGAGCAGGTCAAGGAGGTGATCGCCAATCTCACCGCGGACCGGTCGGCCGACACCGCCGACGGCGTGATCGCCGTCGACGAGATCGCCGCCTTCATCGCCGACGTCACCCACCACGACGCCGGTCCGGAGAATGTCCAGCGAGTGGCGGCGCGCCTGGCCGCCGCCGGGTGGCCGCTGGCCGGGGTGGAGTTCGGCACAGCAGCCACCGAGTAGAGCTACCGCAGGGACGCGGTATCGATGACGAAGCGGTAGCGCACGTCGCTGGCCAGCACCCGCTCGTACGCCTCGTTGATGTAGTCGGGCTCGATGACCTCGATCTCCGGCGCCACGTCATGCTCGGCGCAGAAGTCCAGCATCTCCTGGGTTTCGGCGATGCCGCCGATCAGCGATCCGGCAATGCTGCGCCGACCGAAGATCAGTGCACCCGCCGGAACCTCCATCGGGTGCTCCGGCATGCCCAGCTCGACGAGGGTGCCATCGAGCTTGAGCAGCTTGAGGTAGTCCTGCAGGTCGAGGTTCGCCGACACGGTGTTGATGATCAGGTCGAAGTGGCCCGCGAGCTGCTTGAACGTGTCACGGTCGCTGGTGGCGTGGTACGCCGTGGCGCCAAGGCGCAGGCCGTCTTCCATCTTCTTCAGCGACTGGCTCAGCACGGTGACCTCGGCACCCATCGCCACGGCGATCTTGACCGCGAGATGTCCGAGTCCGCCGAGGCCGATCACCGCGACCTTCTTACCCGGGCCTGCGTTCCAGTGATGCAACGGCGAATACGTGGTGATGCCGGCGCACAGCAGGGGCGCCGCCTTGTCCAGCGAGATGGCGTCCGGGATGTTCAGCACGTAGTTCTCGTCCACGACGATCGCTCCGCTGTATCCGCCCTGGGTGGACTGACCGTCACGGCCGACGCCGTTGTAGGTGCCGACCATGCCGCCGCCGGTGCAGTACTGCTCCTCACCCGCCAGACAGGACTCGCACTCGCGGCAGGAGTCGACGAAGCAGCCGACGCCGACACGGTCGCCAACCTTGAACTTCGTCACCTCGGCGCCGACCTCGGTGACCACACCTGCGATCTCGTGGCCCGGCACCAGCGGATATCCGACCTCGCCCCACTCGGCGCGCACGGTGTGGATGTCCGAGTGGCAGATCCCGGCGAAATGGATGTCGAAGGCCACATCATGCGGGCCGACGTCGCGGCGCGTGATGGTGGTCGGGGTCAGCGGCTCGGTCGCGGACGTTGCTGCGTAAGCGGAAACAGTGCTCATTGGTCAAGCTTTCGGTCGTAGTTGGTGATAGTCGTATTCAGTGGTCGTCACCTACCCCGTCACGGGGCGCGCCAAAAGGCCGTGGCGACGGCGACACCTGTTCTCAACGCGTCCGCGGAGGAGGTTAGTTCCGCTCGCCGGTGTCAGTCACGTTATCGTCGTCACGTTTCCAGCAAAGCTCGGGTACCTGTGCGTGACGCGCGCGCATCACGATCCGGGACCCCGAGTACCCGGAGGCAGGCGTCGGCGACGTGGATCGGCAGCTGCTCCCGCTGCGGCCCCTGTGGCGTCGACCACATGTTGACCAAAGATTCGACCAGGCGGAACGGAAGGTCGGCCGCTGCGTCGTCGACCCCGGTGTGGCCGACGATGTCGAGACTGAGCTGCAAATAGTGCAGACGGAGTCGTTCCCGGTCGGAGAAGAACGGTTCGAGTCTGGCGTCGCGCAGTTCGGGCAGCAGGTACAGCGCACCGAGGTTCCACCTGCCACCGAGCAGTTGTGCGCCGTCGAACGCGGCCAGCGCGTGCAGCTGCTGCGGCTCTGTCATGCCGGGGTACGCGGTCTGCAGGCGCGGGATGAACGCCAGCGTGGGGGCCACGGTCTGGCTGAGCAGAGCGCACAGGATGTCGTCTTTGGTGCTGAAGTAGTGATAGAGCGACGCCTGGCGGATGCCGACGGACTCGGCGATGGTGCGGGTGGATGTGGCGGCGTAGCCGAGTGTGGTGAACAATTCGCCTGCCGCATCGAGGATTTCGTCTCGCGCGGTGGTCCCGGGGCGGCGCTGTGCGTGCAGACGGGGCCGGCCGGCGCGGGTGAGCGGCATGGCTCCATCGTTGCCTACAACGCGTCGTCGGCGGTATACGCGCAAATATCTGTCACACGATAGAAACGTCGGATACCCACCAGTTACCCCCGGCGACAATTGGTTACGCCAGCGACACCCACCATGGGAATCGCCGGGGAAAACTGTCGATCGACAGGCAAACGGCGCAGTGGCGTGCCGTGACGGTGTGACTCTTCATCTCCGGGAGCGCTCAGATGGGCACCACGGCATCCGCGGTCGACGCATCCGCTGTGAGCGCTGGGGCGCGCACGGATCGCGATCCCGTTGCCACCGTGGCCGACCTGCACGTGACGTTCTCACGCAACGGGCGTGACATCCACGCGCTCCGCGGTGTCTCCCTGGCCATCGCCCCCGGCGAGATCCTCGGTCTGGTCGGTGAATCTGGTTCAGGCAAGAGCGTTCTGGGGTTCAGCCTGCTGGGTCTGCTCACCGAACAGGCGCGATCCCGGGGTGCTGTCCGGGTTGCCGGATACGACATGGTCAAGGGAATGGCCGGATTCAAGGCCGATGCCTTGCGAAAGGTGCGGCGGCTGGACCTGGGGGCGGTGTTCCAGGACCCGATGACGTCGTTGAACCCGACGATGAGGATCGGCAGACAGGTGATGGAGGCGGCAGGGAGCGAGGAGGAGGCGCTGCGGTTGCTCACCGCGGTCGGTATTCCCGAGCCCGCGCGGCGGCTGCGGTCCTATCCTCACGAACTGTCCGGCGGTCTGCGGCAGCGCGTGATGATCGCCATCGCGATCGCCGGGGACCCCGAGCTCATCATCGCCGACGAACCGACGACCGCACTCGATGTCACGGTGCAGGCGCAGGTGTTGCGTCTGCTTCAGCGGCTGCGTGACGAGATCGGTTGCAGCATTGTGCTGATCACGCACGACCTCGGGGTGGCGGCGCAGATCGCCGACCGGATCGCGGTTCTCTACGCCGGCCGGATCGCCGAGATCGGCCCGACTGCAGAGCTCCTCGGCAACCCCGCCCACCCCTACACCCATGGCCTGCTTCGGTCGCGGTTGACGCTGGACACGGCGCGCGATCGGCGGTTGGCGGCACTGCCCGGGTCGGTGCCCAGCCCGGTCACCCCGTTGCCTGGCTGCGCATTCGAGCCGAGATGCGCGCTGTCCACCGAGGACTGTGGCAAGAAGCCACCCGATCCCATCGCGGTGGGTACCGACCGCGTCAGCGCCTGCATCCTGCCCATGGCCCGGGTCGCCGCGGAGTTGGGAGCTGCGTCCACCACGACCGACGAGCCCTTCCCGGCACGGCCCGGCGACGAACGACCGGAGCATCCGCCCGCGGTGGAGATGCACGACGTGTCGAAGACGTTCTCGGTGGCCCGACGCTGGCTGGATCGGTCGGACAGCGGCGGCAAATTGCATGCGCTGCGGGGTGTTTCGCTGCGGGTCGAGCACGGTGAATCGGTGGCGCTGGTGGGGGAGAGCGGCTCAGGGAAATCGACCTTACTGCGCATCATCGCCGGCTTGGAGAAGGCGACGACGGGGGAAGTGCGCCTGCGCGACGGCAACCGGCCGCAGATGGTGTTCCAGGATGCGGGCGCGTCGCTGACTCCGTGGTTGTCGGTGGGTGAGTTGATCGGCGAACGCCTGCGAGCCGTGGGCATGTCGCGGGCCGACCGCGGCGCTGCCGTCGCCGCGGTGCTGGAGAGGGTGGGATTGTCCGCGGATATGGCGAAGTCGCGGGCCGCCCAGTTGTCGGGCGGGCAGCGCCAGCGTGTCGCGCTCGCGCGTGCCACCGTGGTGCCGCCGTCGGTGCTGCTGTGCGATGAGCCCACAAGCGCCCTCGATGTCTCCCTGGCCGCCGCGGTGCTCAACCTGATCGGCGATCTGCGCCGGAGCCTGGACATGTCGGTCGTCTTCGTCACCCACGACCTCTCGGTGGCGCGTGTGATCGCCGACCGCATCGCGGTGATGTATCTGGGGCGCATCGTCGAACTCGGGCCTGCCGAACAGGTGATCGGCGCGCCCGCGCACCCCTACACCCGCGCTCTCGTCGGCTCGATCCCCGACCTGGGTCGCGAATCCCGCATCCTGCCAGGTGAACCGGCGAGCCCGCTGTCCCCGCCGGCCGGGTGCGCGTTCCATCCCCGGTGCCCGATCTCCGTCGATGCGTGCAGCGACGCCGACCTCGACGTGCGACTTGAGAGCTACCCCGGAAATCCGCACCAGGTGGCGTGCATCGAACGGAAGGCGGTCTGATGGCTGTTGCACTTCCCGCTGTGCCGCTCGTGGGTGGCCGTGAACGCCGGCTGCTCTCGCTGCCGCAGTCTCGGTCGGCGCTCATCAACTGGATCGGCTTCTCGTCGGTGATCGTGGTGACACTCGTGGTCGTCGCGGTTCCGATCCTTGCGCCCTACGACCCGCTGACGCCCGCGGGCCTGCCCTTGCAGCCGCCGGGCGCGAACGGATTCCTGCTCGGCACGGACAGCATCGGCCGCGACATCCTGTCCCGCGTGCTCTACGGCGCGCGGTCGAGCTGGTTTGCGGCCCTGGCTGTCGTGGCGATCGGCCTGCTGATCGGCGGCATCGTCGGCCTCGTCGCCGGAGCCACGGGCGGCTGGGTCGACGCGGTGCTGATGCGCATCACCGACGCGTTCTTGTCACTGCCCGCCCCGGTGCTGGCGATCGCCGTGGTGGCGGCGTTGGGGCCGGGATTCGTCCACACGCTGATCGCGGTGTCCATCGTGTGGTGGCCGTTCTATGCGCGGCTGGTGCGCGGAGAGATCGCCCGGCTGGCGGCCCGGCCGCACGTCGAGGCGGCCAAAGTGTCGGGTGTGAGCCCGTTGCGGCTCGCGCGCCGACACCTGCTGCCCGGTGCGGTGCCCAACACCCTGGTGGCGGCCAGCCTGGACATCGGCACGTTGATCCTCACGCTCGCCTCGCTGTCGTTCCTCGGTCTCGGTCAGGCCGCCCCCGCCGCGGAGCTCGGCGCCGACTCGGCCCGCAATCTCAGTTACTTCCTGCAGCAGTGGTGGATTCCGGTCATGCCCGGCCTCGGCGTGCTGGTGCTGGCACTGATCGCCAACATTGCAGGCGATTGTCTGCGCAACCTGATGAAGACGAGTTAGACATGAAGACGTTCGTGGCGTCCCGGGTCGGCGCGATGGTGCTCATCCTGATCGCGCTGACCGGTGTGATGTTCCTGCTGCAGAACATCTCTCCGCTGGACCCGGTCAAGTCGCAGCTGGGTGCGCAGGCCTCCCAGGAGGCCGTCGCGGCGCGGCGCGAGGCGCTCGGACTCAACGAGCCCGTCCTGGTGCAGTTCTGGAACTACCTCACCGGCGCCGTCACCGGGGATCTGGGCACCTCCTACCGGACCCGGCACCCGGTGCTGTCCGATCTCGGCGACTTTCTGCCCGCCACAATGGAGCTCGCCCTGTACGGGATCGCGATCGCGCTGCTGCTCGCTGTCCTGCTGGCGTTCAGTACCACGCTCAAATGGCGCGGCTCGGGCGTGCTGCGCGCCGTGCTGTTCACCGGTTCGTCGGCGCCGATGTTCCTGCTCGGGATCCTCGGGTTGCTGGTGTTCTACAAGATGATGGGCTGGGTGCCGGCCAACGGCCGCATCGCACTGCCCAACCCGCCGGACGGGCCCACCGGGTTGCTGACCGTCGACGGGCTGATCCACGGCCGGTTCGACGTCGTGGCCGACGCGCTGCACCACCTGATCCTGCCCGCACTTGTCATCGCGCTCGGTCCTGCCGTCGGAATCGGTAGGGTGCTGCGCAGCAGCCTGCTCGGCGACATCGACAGCGACTACGCGAGAACCGCTCGCGCCAAGGGCTTGTCCGAATCCCAGATCATGAGGCGGCATGTGCTGCGCAACTCGGTGGGCGCGGCGCTGTCGATGACCGGTCTGCAGATCGGGTTGATGTTCTCCGGCGTGCTGGTGGTCGAGCAGGTGTTCGGATGGCCCGGCATCGGCCAGTACATCGCGCAGAGCATCCCGGTGGCCGATTTCCCGGCCATCGCCGGTGTCACGCTGATGCTCGGCGCCCTCTACGTCGTCATCAATACAGCTGTCGACCTGCTCCAGGTCGCCGCAGATCCGCGTATCGCACTCACAGGAGGCTAGGTGCCGAAACAACCGCTCATCGTGGGCAATCCCGTGCTCGTCGTCGTCGACATCCAGGAAGGCGGCGGGATGTCCGCCGACGACGCCGGCATCCCGGTGATGCCCGGCCACGTCGAGCGCGTCGGCCGCGCGCAGCGGCTGGTCGCGGCAGCCAGGGAGGCCCGCATACCCGTGGTGTTCTTCCAGGAGGTGCACCGCCCCAGCGGGATCGATTTCGGACGCGAACTCGACGGCACCGAGGGTGTGCACTGTGTGGACGGAGGTCCCGGCACCGACCTCGAGCCCACGTTGAGGCCGAACCTGGACGGTCCCAACCACGAGTTCCACATCGTCAAGCGCCGCTACTCCGGTTTCATCGGAACGGATTTCGAGATCGTGCTGTCGGGACTCAAGGCGTCGACCCTGATCCTGATCGGCGGTCTGACCGACGTCTGTGTGCACTACACCTTCGCCGACGCGCACCAGCGCGACTTCTACGTCCGGGTGGTCAGCGACTGCGTGGGCGGCTCGTCGCAGTACCGCCACGACGCCGCGCTCGATGCCATGGAGTACCTGCAGACCGGCGCCCTGCGCACCACCGATGAGATCCTCGCCGCTTTCGCCGAACTCGGCGCGACCCGCATCCTCGAAGGAGCCACCCGATGATCAAATTCCGAGTCCTGGCCGCGGTCGCCGCCGTTGCGGCGCTGACGCTCAGCGCCTGTGGTGGCTCCGATTCGGGGAACAGCACGCCGAACGCCGCACCGACCGACAGAGTGCTGCACCTGTCGTTTCTGCAGGATCCCGGGCAGCCGCCGGACCCGGACATCTTCTATGCGGGACAGGGCCTGCTGCTGACCACCAACACCTACGAAGGTCTGCTGCAGTACAAGGCGGGCACCGACAAGCCGGAACTGGAGCCGCTGCTGGCGACCGAGTGGACAGCCTCGCCCGACAACAGGGTGTTCACGTTCAAGCTCCGCGAGGGCGTCACCTTCCACGACGGCACACCGTTCACCTCTGCCGCGGTGAAGGCGTCGTTCGACCGCAGACTCGCCGTCGACCAGGGCCCGGCCTACATGGTCAAAGACGTGGAATCGGTGACCACCCAGGGTGATTACGATGTGACCATCACGCTGAAGGCGCCCAACTCGGCGTTCCTCGACTACCTCGCGTGCCCGTACGGTCCCCGCATGCTCAGCCCGGAAGGCCTGACGAAGAACGCGGGCTCCGACAACGCCCAGTCCTATCTCACCAATCACGACCTGGGCACGGGACCGTACGTCCTGACCGCGGCTGAGGTGGGCTCACGCTACTCGCTGGAGGCCTATCCCGAGTACTGGGGCACCAAGCCGTATTTCGAGAAGGTCGAGATCCCGGTCATCACCGATGTCTCGGCCCAGCAGTTGCAGTTCGACAACGGGCAACTGGCAGCGATCCTGCACGACCTGCCCTCGTCGGCGGTGCAGTCCTACCTCGACAACGATGCGTACGCCCATTACTCGCTGCCGACCATGATGTCGAACTACCTCTACGTCAACCCGCACAAAGGCATGCTGACCGACGTGAACAACCGGAAAGCGCTGCTGCAGGCGGTCAACGTCGACGAGTTGGTCAAGCAGACGTACTTCGGTCGCGGCGAGATCGCCGGACAGCTGTATCCGGCGAACATGATCGCCGACGACCTCGCCACGCAGAGCCTGACGCACGACCCCTCGGTGCTGTCCGGCATCGCCGGCGGGTTGCCCGCAGACCAGAAGGCGGTCACCATCGGCTACGACTCCAGCAATCCCGACAACCAGTTGATCAGCAATCTGATTCAGACACAGCTGGCCGCGGCGGGGTTGACCGCGCAGGTGCAGAGCTACCCGACCTCGCAGATCTACGAGTGGATCGGCGGCGACGGGATGGCGGCACCTGAGGTGTTGACGCTGCTCGCGTGGCCGGACGCCCCGTCGCCCTATACCTGGGGCCACATTTCCTGGGATCCCGACGGAGGACTGAACTACCTGGGGTGCTCGGCACCGCCGATCACCGCCGCGCTGACGCGTGGCCTGGAAACCGGTGACGCTCAGGCCTTCTCGGAGGCCGCAGCGGCCGCCGCCGATACCGGATGCTGGCTGAACGTGGCCAACGTCAACGATTTCGTGGTCGCCCAGCCATGGCTCAAGGGCGTGGAGGAGGCGCACACGGTGACCAACCCGAACTCGCTGCGGCTGGCGGCGCTGTCGGTCGGCTGATGGCCACCCTGAGCCGTAGGAGCGGGGTCCGGCGCATCGTCCTGCTGACGCTGGGCTGGGAGGACCTGCCGAAGGCCGTGTCGGTGTACGGGTCGCCGCCGGAGGAACGGTTCCGGTGCCCCGTGCCCGGTGTCCTGCTGCAAACCGACGGTGGGTGGGTGCTTCTGGACACCGGGTTCAACACCGCCCTGATCCGCGACCCCTACCTCCACCGGCGGTACTTCCCGACCGTCGAGTACCAGCCGGTGTTGCCGGGGCCGGGTGAACCGCTGGAGGAATCGCTGTCGGCCATCGGGGTCGACGTCGACGACATCCGGCTCGTCGGGTTGTCGCACCTGCACGTCGACCATGCCGGCGGGCTGAAGCTGTTCGCAGGCAAGGTGCCCGTGCACGCCCAGCGGCGTGAGCTCGAATTCGGCCTGTCCCAGTATCCGGAACCGGAGCGGCACGCCATCTTTCGAGTGGATTTCGACGACCCCCGTATCGACTGGCAGCTGGCCGACGGGGAAGCCGATATCGCGCCGGGAATCTCGGCCGTGCCCACATACGGCCACACGCCGGGGCATCAGAGTTTCGTCGTCGAACTCGACGAGTCGGTGGTCGGTGACGGGGAGGCCGGCGGCTACGTGTTCGCCTTCGACGCCGCGGATCTGACGGAGAACATCGAGCACGAGCGAGCCATCGGAGGTTTCGTCAATGTCGAGCCCGAGGAGACGATCGAGCCGATCCGCAGGCTCAAGCAACTCGCCGCCGACAAGGGCTACCCGCTGATCCCTGGGCACGACCCGCATGTGTGGCCGGAGATGACGCAGCACTTCCACGACCGGTTCACGGTCAGCGGCTGATGGATCTGGTTCTGCGCGGCGACCGTGTGCTGATCGACGGCGAGGTCAGGCCGGGATCCGTTGCGGTCGACGGCGGAATGATCGTCGCGGTCGGATCGCGCGAGGCCGATTACGGCGGCGTCGACGTGGTGGACATCCCGGCGCCCGCGGCGCTGCTACCCGGCTTCGTCGACACCCATGTACACGTCAACGACCCCGGCACGAGCTGGGAGGGGTTCGCCACCGCCACCGCCGCGGCGGCGGCGGCGGGAATCACGACGGTGGTGGACATGCCGCTGGATTCCGACCCGGTGACCACCAGCGTGGAGGCGCTGCGCGTCAAAGAAGCCGCCGCTGCGGGGCACTGCCACGTCGACGTCCGCTACTGGGCCGGCGTCGTGCCGGGAAACGGCGGTGAACTCGCCTCGCTGGCCGAGGCCGGGGTGCTCGGCTTCAAGTGCTTTCTCTCCGAATCCGGCAACCCCAACTTTGCCCATCTGTCGCCCGCGCAGTTCGTCGAGGCCGCGCAGCGGGTCGCCGACCTCGACTCGATCCTGTTGGTACACGCCGAAAGTCACGCTGTGCTCGCCACCACGCCGGGTCCTGCAGGCGGGCGCTACGACACCTTCCTGCAGTCGCGCCCCGACGAGGCCGAGGTGGACGCCGTCACGCTCGCGGTGGACGCTGCGCGCTCGACCGGGGCACGCGTGCACATCGTGCACGTGTCCAGCGCGCAGACGCTGGGGATCATCGCCGAGGCCAAGCGGTCCGGGCTGGCCGTCACGGCAGAGACCTGCCCGCACTATCTGACGTTCACCGCCGAGACCGTGCCCGAAGGTGCCACCGAGTTCGCGGCCTGTCCGCCCATTCGCTCGTCGGCCAACCGGGAACAACTGTGGGCCGGGCTCGCGAACGCAACGATCGACATGGTGGTGTCCGATCATTCCCCGTGCGCGCCGGAACTCAAGGGCGGCAGCGACTTCGGTGTCGCCTTCGGTGGAATCAGTTCCCTGCAGCTCGGTCCGCGAGCGGTGTGGACGCAGTCGCGGGGCCGCGGCTTCGGGCTGTCCGATCTGAGCCGGTGGATGTCGGCCAATCCTGCCGCCATGGCGGGACTCGACGACCGGGGCAGTATCGCCGTGGGCCGGCGCGCCGATCTGTGTGTCTTCGACCCTGACGTCTCCGATGTGGTGCGCGGCGCCGACCTGCTGCACCGGCACGGGCTCACGCCGTACGACGGGACCACGCTGCGTGGTGGCGTCCTGCGGACCTGGGTGGCCGGCCGGTCGGTCTACCACCGAGCGGAGGTCACGGTGTGAAGATTCTCGTACTGAACCCGAACACGTCGGCGACGATGACCGCCGAGGTGGCCGCGGCGGCGCGGGCGGCCGCGCGGCCCGGTACCGAGATCACCTGTCTGCATCCGCGGTTCGGCGCCGAGGCGATCGACTCGGCGGCGGAGAGCTACCTCTCCGCTGTCGGAGTGATGGACATCGTGGCCACGTTGCTCGACGCAGGCACCTTCGCCTTCGACGCCGTGGTACTCGCCGGATTCGGTGAGCACGGCAGGGATGCGCTGGCCGAGATGGTGACGGTGCCGGTGCTCGACATCGCCGAATGCGCGGGGCATGTGGCCTGTCTGCTGGGCAGGAGGTTCTCGGTGGTGACGACGCTGGAGCGGTCCATCGCCCCGATCGAGGACCGGCTGCGGCTGGCCGGTCTCGATGCCCGCTGCGCGTCGGTGCGGGCGTGCGGGCTCGCAACCGCGGACGTCGACGCCGATCCGGGCGGGGCGGTCGCCGCGATCGTCGCCGAGGCTGCTCGCGCGGTCACCGACGACGGCGCCGACGTGATCTGCCTCGGGTGTGCCGGAATGGCCGGCGTCACGGCGGCCATCTCGGCGAAGGTCGGCGTGCCCGCGGTTGACGGCGTCGCCGCGGCTGTCGCCCTGGCGCAGGCCGTCGTCGACCTCGGGCTGCAGACCAGCAAGGCCGGCGTGTATGCGCCGGGGCCCGCCAACCCGCGCAGTCATTGGCCGCTCTCGCGGGCTTTGGGGTTGGGGTCGTGATGCACCCTGCAGGAGTCGATCTCGCATCCCGTGTCCTCGGCGGAAGCGTCGTCGCGGCCAGCGACGAATCGTTCGGGGTCAAGGAGCGCCTCCTCGACCCGACCGAACCCGCATTCGTCCCGGGAACCTTCGACCTGCGCGGGGAAGTCGTCGACGGTTGGGAGACCCGCAGGCACGCCGGGCCGGACGGCGACTGGGTGATCGTGCGGCTGGGTGCGCCGGGACGGATCGACGCCGTCGACGTCGACACCCGGTTCTTCTCCGGGAACCATCCGAGCGCCTGCAGCGTGGCGGCCTGCGTCCTGGACCGCGCCGCCGACCCGACGGCGCCGACGGTCGGCTGGACCTCCCTGGTGGAGCACACCGTGCTCAAGGCCGACGCCCACAACGTCGTGGCGGTCGCCGACCCACGCCGCTGGACCCACCTGCGCCTCCGGCTGGCGTCCGACGGTGGCGTCGCACGGCTGCGGGTGTACGGCCAGGTGATCCCGGACCCCGCGGACTGGGCCGACCTGACCGTGGAGATGTCCGGTGTCGAGCAGGGCGGCCGGGTCGAATGGTGCAGCGACAGCTTCTATTCGGACGCCTGCGCGGTGATCTCGCCGGACCGGCCGCGCAACATGGGCGACGGCTGGGAGACTCGCAGGCGCCGTGACATCGGGCCGGACACGCACGACGCGGTGATCATCTCGTTCGCCGCGGCTGCCGACCTGCTGCGCCTCGAGATCGACACCTCCTACTTCGTGTTCAACTCCTCGGTCGCCGCGTCCGTCCTGGGTAGCCGCTGCCTCCCCGACGGCAAACACGGGTGGGCACTGGTTCCCTTCGACATCCCGGTGCTGCCCAAGACGGTGCTCCTTCCCGACGCCCGGCAGGTGTTCCGGGTGACTGCTGCCGGCATCACCGCGTTGCGGGTGGCGGCCTACCCGGACGGCGGTATCGCCCGGATCCGGGCGATCGGCACCCCGACCGCAGACGGTGCCCGGCAGCTGCGGGACCGGTGGGAGCGGTCCACGTGAGCGCGGTACGGGCCTCGGACTGCGTCGGACTCTGGCGCCGCACCCTGCTCGTCGAGGCGGACGGCTCCCGGGACACCGGAACGGAGGTGACGTGGCTGCAGGGGATCACGGCGTTCGTCGACTCACGCGGCTTTGCGGGCGCACTGCGCGACGACGGCGGCGTGTTCGAGTGGCAGCGCGCTGTCGATCTGCAGGCCCCGAGTCCCCCTGACATCGGTGAGATGCGCTGGGACGAGGGAACTCTCGTCGAGACCGGGATCGGCGCAGACTACGTCGAGCACTGGGTGCGCGACGACGTCGCGCCCGTACCCTGCTGGGCCGTCTTCCTGTCCGGCCCCGAGGGTGCCCCCGGCCTGCTGCTGCGTGTCGGCACCCGGTTCGGGTTCGCCGGTGCCGGACGGGTCGACATCGGCGAGGTCGGCAGCCCTCGCTGGGCCGACATCGAGACAGGGGAGGGCACCGTGCGTGCCGACGACGTGCTCTGGATGGTCAAGCGACGCGAAGGGATGACGAACACATGAGTGGCGCAACATCTTTCACCTCCATTCCGATCGTCGACATCGGCGGTCTGCAGTCGACGGTCGCCGGGGACCGTGACCGGGTTGCCGCCGAGCTGGGTGCGGCAGCACGCGACGTCGGGTTCTTCTACGTCAGCGGGACGGGTATCGACGAGGCGCTGTTCGAGCGGATGCTGGCGGCGACCAGACAGTTCTTCGCGCTGCCGCTGGAGGAGAAGATGCGCAGCTACATCGGCCTGTCGAGGTGTCACCGCGGGTACGTGCCGGTCGGGGAAGAGGGCGTGGAGACCGGCACCCCGGACGTGAAGGAGGCGTTCGACACCGCGCTGGATCTGCCCGACGACGATCCCGACTACCTGGCGGGCAACCCGATGCTCGGCCCCAACACCTGGCCGGAACTCGACGGTTTCGCCGAGGCGGTCACGGCCTACTACGACGCGGTGCTCGCTGTGGGCCATCGACTCCTGCGGGCGTTCGCGGTGGCACTCGGCGAAGATCCCGACGTCTTCTCCCGGCACGCCACCAAGACACCGAGCCAGTTACGGCTGGTGCATTACCCGTACAACCCGGACGCCGCGGATGTTCTCGGGATCGGCGCCCATACCGACTACGAGTGCTTCACGTTGCTCAAGCCGACGGGCCCGGGACTGGAGGTGCTCAACGGTGCCGGTGAGTGGATCGACGTGCCGCCGATGCCCGGGACGTATGTGGTCAACATCGGTGATCTGCTGGAGCTGTGGACCAATGGTGCGTTCGTTGCGACCAGCCACCGGGTGCGCAAGGTGGTCGAGGAGCGCTATTCGTTCCCGTTGTTCTTCAATGTCGACTACGACACCGAGGTCAGACCACTGCCGCAATTCGTGCCCGCCGGCGCCGCAGAGCGGCCTGCGCTTCGGGCGGGGGAGCACCTGTTCGCCCAAACCGCGCAGACCTTCCGGTATCTGCGGGACCGCGTCGACTCGGGGGAGCTGGTATTGCCCGACGGCGCGCTCCAGACAGGGCAGTTCGGCCAGCAGGCCATCCACGGGGCAGGGCAGCAGGTCAGTTGATCGGGGAGTTGACCCAGCGCAGGTCAGCCAGTATCCCGCGCGCCGCGACGATATTGCCCGGCTCGCCGTCGCCGTGCCAGACCTCGTTGTTCACCGCGAACACGCGGTTGTCGCGGTTGGCCGACAACCGCCGCCAGGCGTCGCCGTCCATCACCTTGGGTGCGCGTTCGCGCGCCTCGGCCGTGGCGAAGGACACGTAGACGACGTCGCCCTCGGCGATCGAGAAATCGGGTGAATTGCCCAGATCCTCGTCGGTGATGCCCACCTCGACGTAGGGCTTGTCGGAAAACCGTTGCGCCGCAGGACGATCCACCCCTACGTCGGCGAGCACGCTGCCGGCGAAGTTGTCCACCCCGAAGACCCGCATCGTGGTGTCGGTGAACTGCACCACAGAGGCCTGGAAGTGCGTCGCGTCGTTGTCCTGGCCGGTCTTGGCGGCGGCCCGGTCGAACTCCTCGATCAGCGCGTCGGCGGCTGCCAGCCGTCCGGTCGCGGCCCCGACGGTGCGTAGGTTGTCCTGCCACGCCGTCCCCGGTGCACCACCGAGGACGGTGGGGGCGATGTCGGTCAGCGCAGGAAACTCCGAGGGGGTCAGAGCCACCGACCCGAGAATGAGGTCGGGGGTCGCGGCGCGGATCGCCTCGAGGTCGGGCTCGCTGCGGCTGCCTGCCGCGGGCAGGTCGTGGATGAGGGTGCCGAGGTAGGACGGCTGCGTGTCGGACCCGTCGGTGGTGGCCGCGACCACGATGCGGGACTGCAGCCCCAGCGCGCACAGTGCGTCGAGTTGGTCGACCGACAGCACGGCGATGCGCTGCGGATCCGCGCGCACCAGCGTCATGTCCGGGATCGGCGGCGAGACGCCGTGGCCCACCGCGTTGCGGACCTCACGGTCGGGTGGACCCTCGTCGAGTCGCGCGGGTTCCGGCGCACAGGACTCGTCGGGTCGTCGGTCGTTGCCGAGAACCCCGGCGTTCGCGATGCGGGTGGTGCTGGTCACGAGGGTGCCCTCGCCACCGGTTCCGGTGCCGGATGGCTCGCCCGACGAGCCGCATGCGCCGAGTGCGACGGCGACGACCGTCCCCAGCGCGGCCAGGCCCGCTGACCGGGAGGCCCTGCGGCCCGCCCGGGCTCCGGTGATCAGCACGCGCCGACCGTAACATCCTGGGCTTAGCACCAGGTCAGGGCACGTCGCGGGAATGATCTCGGTGTGACACGGCGCGAAATACGACCGTTTGTAGGACCACCCCGCCTTCGGACAGGTCGGCGAGTTAGGATTCATAGCGAACCGTCGGTCTGCCGGCCGTTCGATCCGGGTAATCCGGTCAGTGACACGGAAGGTTGGAGGACCTGTTGGTAGCCGAAGCGCCCCCAATCGGAGAACTTGAGGCCCGGCGTCCTTTCCCGGCGCGGCTGGGGCCCAAGGGCAATCTGATCTACAAGCTGATCACGACCACCGATCACAAGCTGATCGGCATCATGTACTGCGTCGCCTGCTTCGCCTTCTTCCTCATCGGCGGACTCATGGCGTTGTTCATCCGGACGGAACTGGCCGCCCCGGGCCTGCAGTTCCTGTCCAACGAGCAGTACAACCAGCTGTTCACCATGCACGGCACGGTGATGCTGCTGTTCTATGCCACCCCCATCGTGTTCGGCTTCGCCAACCTGGTGCTGCCGCTGCAGATCGGCGCCCCTGACGTCGCGTTCCCGCGGCTCAACGCCTTCTCGTTCTGGCTGTTCCTGTTCGGCGCACTGATCGCGACGGCCGGCTTCATCACCCCCGGCGGCGCCGCGGACTTCGGCTGGACGGCCTACTCGCCGCTGACCGACGCCATCCACTCACCCGGCGCGGGCGGCGATCTGTGGATCATGGGCCTGGCCGTCGGCGGTCTGGGCACCATCCTCGGCGGCGTCAACATGATCACGACCGTGGTGTGTATGCGCGCCCCCGGTATGACCATGTTCCGGATGCCGATCTTCACCTGGAACATCCTGGTGACGTCCATCCTGGTGCTCCTGGCGTTCCCGCTGCTGACCGCCGCCCTGTTCGGGCTGGCCGCCGACCGACACCTGGGCGCGCACGTCTACGACCCGGCCAACGGCGGTGTGTTGCTGTGGCAGCACCTGTTCTGGTTCTTCGGTCACCCCGAGGTGTACATCATCGCGCTGCCGTTCTTCGGCATCGTCAGTGAGATCTTCCCGGTGTTCAGCCGCAAGCCGATCTTCGGCTACACCACGCTGATCTACGCGACGCTGGGCATCGCCGCGCTGTCGGTCGCGGTGTGGGCGCACCACATGTATGCGACAGGGGCGGTGCTGCTCCCGTTCTTCAGCTTCATGACGTTCCTGATCGCCGTCCCGACGGGCATCAAGTTCTTCAACTGGATCGGCACGATGTGGAAGGGCCAGTTGACGTTCGAGACACCCATGCTGTTCTCGGTCGGGTTCATCGCGACGTTCCTGCTCGGTGGCCTGTCCGGTGTGCTGCTGGCCAGCCCGCCGCTGGACTTCCACGTCACCGACAGCTACTTCGTCATCGCGCACTTCCACTACGTGCTGTTCGGCACCATCGTGTTCGCCACCTACGCGGGCATCTACTTCTGGTTCCCGAAGATGACGGGCCGCCTCCTCGACGAGCGGTTGGGCAAGCTGCACTTCTGGCTGACGTTCATCGGCTTCCACACCACCTTCCTGGTGCAGCACTGGCTCGGCGACGAAGGCATGCCGCGCCGCTACGCCGACTACCTGCCCAGCGACGGGTTCACCACGCTCAACGTCATCTCCACCATCGGTGCGTTCATCCTGGGTCTGTCGACGCTGCCGTTCCTGTGGAACATCTTCAAGAGCTGGCGCTACGGCGAGGTCGTGACCGTCGATGATCCGTGGGGGTACGGCAACTCGCTGGAGTGGGCCACCAGCTGCCCGCCGCCGCGGCACAACTTCACCGAGCTGCCCCGGATCCGTTCGGAGCGTCCGGCGTTCGAGCTGCACTACCCGCACATGGTCGACCGGATGCGCCGCGAGGCGCACGTGGGCCGTGCCCACGGTCCCGAGGACGGCGATGTGACCAGGATCGACGACGTCGAAGTCCGCAGCTGACCCAGCGCACGGGCAGCACTCGGGGGTGAGGGCATCGCAAGGCTTCGCTGTGGGCTCCGCACGTGAGCACTCGTCGCTGCTGATCACCGTCACCGGACGCGACCAACCCGGCGTCACCTCCGCGCTGTTCGAGGTGCTGTCACGGCATTCTGTCGATCTGCTCAACGTCGAACAGGTGGTCATCCGCGGCCGGTTGACGCTGGGAGTCCTGGTGGCCGCGGCCGCCGACGTGGTCGCGGGCGGCAAACTCCATGCCGAGGTGGAGGCCGCCATCCACGGTGTCGGGCTCGAGGTCAGCATCGAGGGCAGCGACGGTCTGCCCGTGATGCAGGTGCCGTCGACCCACACGATCGTGGTGCTGGGGCGGCCGATCTCCGCCGAGGCGTTCGGCGTGGTGGCCCGCGAGGCGGCGGCGCTGCGGGTGAACATCGACTTCATCCGGGGCGTGTCCGACTATCCGGTCACCGGACTGGAGCTGAGGGTGTCGGTACCCCCCGGCGTCTACGGTCAGCTGCAGGCGATGCTCGCTCGGGTCGCGGTCGACGAGGGTGTCGACATCGCGGTCGAGGACTACAGCCTGTCGCGGCGTGCCAAGCGTCTGATCGTGTTCGACGTCGACTCCACGTTGATCCAGGGCGAGGTCATCGAGATGCTGGCCGCGCACGCCGGCGCCGAGGCGGCCGTCGCCGAGGTCACCGAGGCGGCGATGCGCGGCGAGCTCGACTTCGCCGAATCGCTGCACCGCCGCGTGGCCACGCTGGCGGGCCTGCCGGCGGAGGTGGTCGACGAGGTGGCCGATCAGCTTGAGCTCACCCCGGGCGCCCGGACCACCATTCGGACGCTGAGGCGGCTCGGCTACCACTGCGGCGTCGTCTCCGGCGGTTTCCGCCAGGTGATCCAGCCGCTGGCCGACGAGCTGATGCTCGACTACGTCGCGGCCAATCACCTGGAAATCGTGGACGGCAAGCTCACCGGGCGCGTGATCGGACCCGTCATCGACCGGCCGGCGAAGGCGAAGGCACTGCGGGATTTCGCCGCGCAGGTCGGGGTGCCGATGGAGCAGACCGTGGCTGTCGGCGACGGGGCCAACGACATCGACATGCTGTCGGCGGCGGGGCTCGGCGTGGCATTCAACGCCAAGCCCGCACTCCGCGAAGTGGCCGACGCGTCGCTGAACCATCCCTACCTGGACACGGTGCTGTTCATCCTCGGGGTGACCCGCGGCGAGATCGAGGCCGCCGACGCGCTCGACGGCGTGGTGCGCCGGGTGGACATCCCCGACTAGACGACCACCGCGGTGGGCTCCGGTGCGGTCAACCCGGTCACGCTGCGCCAGGCGCGGGCCAGGAGTTCGACGGCCTCGACCAGCTGGTCGTCGGGCAGCGTGTAGGGCACCCGGATGAAGCGCTCCAGCGTGCCGTCCACTCCGAAGCGCGGGCCGGGCGGGATCTCCAGTCCCATCCGCGACGCGGCCGCCGACAGGGCCGAACTCATCGGAACAGGTAACCGCACCCACAGTGACATGCCGCCCTTTCCCGGCGCCGGCCGCCAGTCGGGAAGGTGGGTGGCCAGCAGCGCGAGCAGCAGCGCGCGCCGCGATCTCAAGATGTCGCGTCGCTCCGGCAACACCTCGGACTCGGCGGCCAGAAGACTTGCCGCAGCAAGCTGTTCGACGATCGGCGTTCCCATGTCGATGGCCGGGCGCATGGCGCCGATGGTGGCCAGCGAGCTGCGGTCGGCGCGTATCCAGCCGATCCGCAGGCCACCCCAGAACGACTTCGACATCGATCCGACGGTCAAGACAAGATCCCGGCGCGCCGTCATGGCCGCCGCGAACGGCGGTGGGCACTGCTCGTCGAGCCACATGTCGGTGATCGTCTCGTCGACGATGGTGCGGGTGCGGGTGTCACTGATGATCTGCGCCAAACGTTTTCGGTCGCCCGCCGGCAGCGTCATACCGGTCGGATTCTGGTTGTCCGGGATCAGGTACGCCAGATTGGGTGCCAGTTGACGAATGGTCGCCTCGATCGCATCGAGTTCCCAGCCGTCAGGCGTCATCCCCACGGGGACGGGCCGGACACCGCGGCTGGCCATCGCGGCCAGCGCCCCGTGATATGTCGGTTGTTCGACGAGCACCCGGTCGTCGGGCTGCGTGTAGGTGGCCAGGATCAGGCCGATCGCGTGCAGCGCGCCTGTCGTCACCATGATCTCGTCGGGTTCGGTGGGAAGTCCACGCGCGCAATATCTTTCCGCGATGGCGGTGCGCAGCGGCGGGACGCCGGTCAACTCGATGCCGATGTCGGCGAGATAGGGCGTGACCTGTTCGGCGGCGTCGGCGAACGCCCTGGCCGCCGCGGACGCGGGTGCGGCGAGCGTGGCCGCCGCCAGGTTGGCCGCGGCAGCGGTGCTGCGGATGGGCGCGGGATGGGTGACCGGCAGAGCGGTGGTGCTGCGGGCGCCGCGGCGGGCATTGAGGTAGCCGTCGTCGCGCAGCTGGGTGTACGCGGCGGTGACGGTCGTGCGCGACACCCGCAGTGCCTCGGCCAGCGCGCGCTCGCTGGGCAGGCGCGCACCCACCGGAACGCGGCCGTCGACGATCAGCAGCCGGACGGCGTCGGCCAGGCCATGGTAGGCCGGTCCACTCTGACTGGACGTCCGCCAGTTGCCGAGTTCGCGGGCCAAAAGGTCCACATTGAGCGATCGGGTAGCCAGTGCCTCAGTCATTGGGGCCAGTATTGCCCAACTGGCTATTGAAGGGCAAGCCAGTTGAGCAAGATCATGGCCATATGACTCACTGGATATCTCGACTGGGCCAGCGGCTGGCCGACCTCTACTACATGCCGTCCGTGGGCAGCGCGATCGACGAACGTGATGCCGACGCCCGCCGTATGCGCAGCGAACTCGACGCGATCCGGATGCACTTCCCGGACCATTCCTGATGGCCCGACTCGCCGGGGCGCCACGACGCGGTGCGGCGCTGCTCCTCGGGCTGTGCGGCTATGGCCTCTCGATGGCCATGATGGTGCGGGCCGGACTGGGACTCGATCCCTGGGACGTGTTCCACCAGGGTCTCGCCGAGCGCGCCGGCATGACCATCGGGCTCGCCTCGGCGGTGGTCGGCGTCGCGGTACTGCTGGCCTGGATCCCCCTGCGCAATCGACCCGGTATCGGCACCGTCGCGAACGTCATCGTCATCGCGATCACCGTCGACCTGGCGCTGTGGGTCCTGCCGGCACCGACGTCGCTGCCGGTGCGGACCGCACTGATGATCGCCGCGGTAGTCCTCAACGCGGTCAGCACGGTGGCCTACATCGGCGCTGGACTCGGGCCCGGCCCGCGCGACGGGTTGATGACCGGCCTGGTGCGGCGGACCGGCCGGTCGGTGCGGCTGGTGCGCACCTCCATCGAGGTCTCGGTGCTCACGGTCGGTTGGCTGCTCGGCGGGACTGTCGGCGTGGGCACAGTCGTGTACGCCCTGGGCATCGGACCGCTGGTTGCGCTGTTCATCCGGCTGACGCCCGACCGGGTACTCGCGGTGAGCGGTTGGGCGGCCACGGATCGCGTCGCGGTCAACGGTGCGCGGCTGGACGAATTCGGCCCCACTACGATGAGCGGGTGCCAGTCGAGGAAGTAGAAGAGGCCGACCCCGACCTGCTGATCGACTTCGCCAAAGTCAGTCTGCGCCGCAACGGGCGGCTGCTGGTGGGTCCGGTGACCTGGTCGGTGGAACTCGATGAGCGCTGGGTGATCATCGGCCCCAACGGCGCGGGCAAGACCTCGCTGCTGCGGATGGCCGCCGCCATGGAGCATCCGTCCTCGGGCACGGCCTACGTGCTCGGGGAGCGGCTCGGCAGGGTCGATATGTCCGAACTGCGTTCCCGGATCGGCCTCAGCAGCGCCGCGCTGTCGCAGCGCGTGCCCGACGACGAGGTGGTCCGCGACGTCGTGGTGTCCGCCGGCTACGCCGTCATGGGGCGGTGGCGCGAGAAGTACGACGACGTCGACTACCACCAGGCAGTCGACATGCTGGAGAGCATCGGTGCCGAACACCTCGCCGACCGCACCTTCGGCACGCTGTCCGAAGGCGAGCGCAAGCGCGTGCTGATCGCCCGTGCACTGATGACCGACCCGGAACTGTTGCTGCTGGACGAGCCGGCGGCCGGGCTCGATCTCGGCGGCCGCGAAGAACTCGTCGCCCGGATGAGCGATCTGGCCGCCGATCCGGACGCCCCGGCGCTGGTGCTGGTGACCCACCACGTCGAGGAGATCCCGCCCGGGTTCTCCCACTGCCTGATCCTGTCCGAGGGCACGGTGGTCGATTCCGGCCTGCTGACCGACGTGTTGACCGCCGAGAATCTCTCTGCGGCGTTCGGGCAGTCGATCGCGCTGGATGTGATCGACGGACGGTACTTCGCGCGCCGCAGCCGCAGCCGCGCCGCACACAGGAGGCGACAGTGAGCGAATCACCCACGGTGACCGACCCGTTGGTGCCCCGGCCGGCCGCGACGGTGATGCTGGTCCGGGACGGCGCGGGCGCGGGCATCGAGATCTTCCTGATGCGCAGGCACTCGGCGATGGACTTCGTGGCCGGCGTCATGGTCTTTCCGGGTGGGGGAGTCGACAACCGGGACCGCAACGCCGACGTCGCCTGGCACGGTCCCGACCGGAACTGGTGGGCCGGCCGCTTCGGCGTGGACGCCGAGCTGGCCGAGGCCTTGGTGTGCGCAGCGGCGCGGGAGACCTTCGAAGAGTGCGGGGTGCTGTTCGCCGGTTCGGCCGACGATCCCGACCTCCTCGTCGACGACGCCTCGGTGTACCGCGACCAGCGGGCCGCGCTGGAGGACAAGTCACTGTCGTTCGGGGAGTTCCTGCGTTCGGAGAAGCTGGTGCTGCGGGCCGACCTGTTGCGGCCGTGGGCGAACTGGGTGACCCCGAAGGAGGAGCGCACCCGCCGCTACGACACGTTCTTCTTCGTGGGCGCGCTGCCGCAGGGGCAGCGCGCCGACGGCGACAACACCGAAACCGACAAGGCCGGCTGGGTCACCCCGCAGTCGGCCCTCGACGACTTCGCCGACGGCCGGAGCTTTCTGCTGCCGCCGACCTGGACGCAGCTCGATGCCCTCAACGGGCGGACGGTGGCCGAAGTCCTCGCCGTGGAGCGCAAGATCGTGGCGATCGAACCGTCGCTCGAGGCGAAGCGGGGCGGAAACTGGGAGATCGAATTCTTCAACAGCGACCGTTACAACGAAGCACGCAACCGGCGCGCGCCCCAGGGCTACACCGACGGGGCGCCTCTCGCGTGAGGGAGTTCGTCGCCGTCCTCACTCCCGACGCCGCCGTCCTTCCCGAGAACGGGCGCAGCGTCGCGACGCTGCTGCTGTCGCGGCCGCCGACGAACACGCTGACCCGGCAGGCGTGCCGGGAGATCACCGAAGCCGCCGCGGAACTCGGCACGCGCGACGACGTCGTCGCCGTGATCGTGTACGGCGGCCACGAGATCTTCTCTGCCGGCGAGGACATGCCCGAGTTGCAGACCCTCAGCGCCGACGAGGCCGCCACCGCCGCCCGGGTGTGCGCCGACGCCGTCGCGGCACTGGCCGCGCTGCCGAAGCCGACCGTCGCGGCGATCACCGGGTACGCACTGGGTGCCGGCCTGACCCTCGCCCTCGCCGCCGACTGGCGCGTCAGCGGCGACAACGCGAAGTTCGGCGCGACCGAGATCCTGGCGGGACTGCCACCGGCCGGCGGGGGCGCGACCCGGCTGGCCGCCGCCGTCGGCGAGAGCAAGGCCAGGGACATGGTGTTCAGCGGGCGTTTCGTCGACGCCCGCGAAGCCCTGGAGCTCGGGCTGATCGACCAGATGGTGGCTCCCGACGGGGTGTACGACGCGGCGCTCACCTGGGCCAGCCGGTTTCTGGAGTACCCGCCGGAGGCGTTGAGCGCGGCGAAGGCGTCGTTCGGATAGCCGGAGCGCACGTTAGGCTGCCCTGCATGACGGAAACGAAGGAACCCGGCGCTTACCCTGATGTCGCCGTCCCGGCTCCGACGCCCCACGCCACCGAGGAACAGGTCGAGGCGGCCAGGCACGACACCAAGCTGGCGCAGGTCCTCTACCACGACTGGGAAGCCGAGAGCTACGACGACAAGTGGTCGATCTCCTACGACCAGCGCTGCGTCGAGTACGCCCGCAGCCGCTTCGACGCGATCGTTCCCGACCAGGTGCAGCGCGAACTGCCCTACGACAGGGCTCTGGAGCTGGGCTGCGGTACGGGGTTCTTCCTCCTGAATCTCATCCAGTCCGGCGTTGCGCGGCGTGGATCGGTGACCGATCTGTCGCCGGGGATGGTGAAGGTGGCCACCCGAAACGGCCAGTCGCTCGGGCTGGACATCGACGGCCGCGTGGCCGACGCCGAGGGCATCCCCTACGAGGACAACAGCTTCGACCTGGTGGTCGGGCACGCCGTGCTGCATCACATCCCCGACGTCGAGTTGTCGCTGAGCGAAGTGGTGCGCGTCCTCAAGCCCGGAGGGCGGTTCGTCTTCGCCGGTGAACCGACCACGGTCGGCAACGCCTACGCACGTCGGCTCGCCGATCTCACCTGGAAGACGACCGTCGCGGCGATGAAGCTGCCCGGACTGAGCAGCTGGCGCCGCCCACAGGCCGAGCTCGACGAGAACTCCCGGGCCGCCGCACTGGAGTGGATCGTCGACCTGCACACGTTCGATCCGGCCGACCTGGAGACGATGGCGCGCAACGCTGGCGCGGTCGAGGTGGAGACCGCCACCGACGAGTTCACCGCGGCGATGCTGGGCTGGCCGGTCCGGACGTTCGAGTCCACGGTGCCGCCGGGCAAACTCGGCTGGGGCTGGGCGAAGTTCGCCTTCGGTGGCTGGACGACGCTGAGCTGGGTGGACGAGAACCTCTGGCGCCACGTCGTGCCGAAGGGCTGGTTCTACAACGTCATGATCACCGGGGTCAAGCCGTCCTAGAGTTCGGTCTCGACGATGTGAGCTATCTGCGCGGCGACGCGGGACGGCAGGCGCTGGCCGAGGTCGACCGGTACCGGCTGACCGAGTCCACGCTGATTGCGGACATCGCCTCGGTGCGTAGGGATTTCGGCGATCGCTCGGCTCTGCTCGTGGAGACGGTGAAGCTGCGCCGCAAAGCGGCGGGCAAGTTCGCCGACGCCGCCGACTGGCTGTTCACCGACGAGGCGCTGCAGCAGGCGACGGCGGCGCCGGTCGCCGAGCATCGGGCCCGCCGGCTGGCGGGTGCCATCGTGCACGACGCGACCTGCTCGATCGGTACCGAGCTTGCTGCACTTCGCTATTGGGCGGGCTTCACGTTGGGCAGCGACATCGACCCGGTGCGTCTTTCGATGGCGCAGCACAATCTCGGGCTGAGCGGGCCACCGGTCGCGCTATGCCGGGCGGATGCGCTGCGGTCCATCACCACCGATGCCGTCGTCCTCGTCGACCCGGCCCGCCGCAGTGGCTCGAGGCGCCGGTTCGACCCGCGGGCCTACGTGCCGCCGCTCGACGAGCTGCTCGATGTGCTGCGTCCCCGCTCCTACGTTGTGAAGTGTTCTCCCGGAATCGATTTCGCAGTTCTCGAGCAGCTGGGTTTCGACGGCGAGATCGAGGTGACGTCGCTGGCGGGCAGCGTTCGTGAAGCGTGCCTGTGGTCGCGGAGGCTGTCCGGCGACGGAGTGCGGCGCCGGGCGACGTTGCTCGACACCGGCGAGGAGGTGACCGACTCGGCGCCCGACGACTGTGGGGTGGCACCGGTGGGCAGGTGGATCGTGGACCCCGACGGCGCAGTGGTGCGGTCCGGGCTGGTGCGCCACTATGCGGTCCGTCACGGTCTGTGGCAGCTCGACCCCGACATCGCGTATCTGTCCGGTGACCGCCTGCCCGACGGGGTGCGCGGTTTCGAGGTGTTCGAACAGCTGCCGTTCAGCGAACGCCACCTGCGCCAAGCGCTTTCGGCCCTCGCGGTCGGCGCCGCGGAGATCTTGGTTCGCGGCGTCGACGTCGATCCCGACGCCCTGCGCACGCGGTTGCGCCTGCGTGGGCCGGCGCACGTGACGGTGGTCATCGCCCGGCTTGGGACCGGGACGGCCGGTCGGGCGACGGCTTTCTTGTGCCGGCCGTCACGCTGAACGCTCACGTAGTCTTGGCGTAACGGCGCCGACACCGGCGCCGACATCTCTGTAAGAGCCCCCGATCATTGAGGACACCGACGATGCGCATTCTCGCCGCTGCTGTAACGGCTGCCGGTGTCGCGGCAGGCCTGATGGCGGCGCCTACCGCCCCCGCACAGCCGGTGACGGCCACCGCCCCGTCGGCCTGTGCCGAACTCGGCGGCACGGTCGATGCCGATCAGATCTGTCTCGTCCACGCGGAGAACCCCACGTACCGACTGGATTTCACGTTCCCGGCCGACTACCCGGACCAGCCGGCGCTGACCGCCTACCTGACCGAGACCCGTGACGGCTTCGTCAACGTCGCAGGCATGCCCGGTTCGTGGAATCTGCCCTACATCCTGGATGCGCGCGGTACCGGCTACCGGTCCGGACCCGATGACGGCGGTACGCGGAGCGTGGTGTTCGAGGTGTACCAGAACGTCGGTGGCGCGCACCCTCTGACCTGGTTCAAAGGGTTCAACTGGGACGTCGCGAAGAAGGCTCCGATCACGTTCGACACCTTGTTCAAGAAGGACACCAAACCACTCGACGTCATTTTTCCGATCGTGCAGGCCGCGGTCTCGCGCCAGCTCGGCGTGGAGGCACCGATCTCGTTTGACGACGGCGTGAACCCGGCCAACTACCAGGAGTTCGCGATCACCGACGATTCGGTGATCTTCTTCTTCGGCCAGAGTCAGATCATGGCCGAAGCCGGCGGAGCGCTGCAGGCCACCGTCCCGCGCGCGGCGATCGCTTCGATGCTCGCCTGAGTCAGCCGACGGCATTCACGCCGTGGTGCTGGGCTGTCGCTGCTTGCCGGTGGCCGGGTCGTAATTCTCCCAGAACGTGGCGTTCTTGATGCCGAGAGCCAACGGGTCGAACGTCGGGTCCAGTCCGTCTTTCTTCTGCTTCTCGTAGTCCCACAGGGCTTTGTACGCGGGCTGCTGCAGGATGATGATGCCGATGATGTTGAGCCAGGCCATCAGACCGACGCCGATGTCGCCCAGCGTCCACGCATCGGATGCGGTCGACACGGCACCCATGGTGACCGACACCAGGATCAGCGCCTGCAGCAGCATCGTCGTGTTCGACCCGACGGTGCCCCTGATGACGGGGACGTCCACGGTGTTGGCCTTGCCGAGTAGGAAGCGCAGATTGGTCTCCGCCATGTAGTAGTAGGCGATGATCGTGGTGATGCAGAAGAATGCGAGCGAGATCGCGATGAAGCTGGAGCCGGCCCCGCTCCACAGGGTGTCGAAACCGGCCTGGGCGAACGTCGGACCGACCTCGGCGCCGGCCGGCAGGATCGAGCCGCCTTCGGAGATGATCGCGCCGTCGGCGCTCTCACCCTCGAACACCCGGTACGCCCCGGTGGACAGGATCAGGAAGCCGGTCGCCGAGCAGATGAACAGCGTGTCGACGTAGACGGCGAACGCCTGCACCAGGCCCTGCTTGGCCGGATGCGACACCTCTGCGGCGGCCGCGGCGTGCGGACCGGTGCCCTGGCCCGCCTCGTTGGAATAGATGCCGCGTTTGACGCCCCACATGACCGCCGACCCGAGGATCGCGCCGAAGGCCGAGTCCAGGCCGAACGCGCTGGAGAAGATCAGCGAGAGCACGCCGGGGATCTCCCCGGCGTTCATCAGCACGATGATGAGTGCGAGCACGATGTAGACGACGGCCATGAACGGCACGACGATCGAGGCGAACGTCGCGATGCGCTTGACCCCGCCGATGATCACGAAGGCCAACACGATCACGATGCCGACGGCCACCCACCACTTGGACCACCCCCAGGCGGAGTTCATCGCCGAGGCCATCGAGTTGGACTGCACGCTGGGTAGCAGCAGGCCCATCGCCAGGATGGTGACCGCCGCGAAGACGTAGCCGTACACCTTCATCGCGGGCGCCGCGGCGGTGTTCGCGAAGGCCCTGCTGAGGTAGTAGGCCGGCCCGCCGCGGTACTCACCGGTGAGTGGATCCTTGGTCTTGTAGATCTGGCCGAGCGTGCACTCGACGAACGAGGTGGACGCACCGAGGAAGGCGACCATCCACATCCAGAACAGTGCGCCGGGTCCGCCGAACGCGATGGCGGTGGCGACACCGGCGATGTTGCCCGTCCCGACCCGGCCGGCGAGCGACATGGTGAGCGCCTGGAAACTCGAGATGCCCGACGGCGAGGTCTCGCCCTTGAGCATCAGCCGGATCATCTCGGGCACTTGCCGCACCTGGACGAAACGGGACCGGATGGAGAAGTAGACCCCTGCGGCCAGGCACAGGTAGACCAGCGCATTGCTCCAGATGTAGCCGTTGACGGTGCTCAGGAATTCCGACAAGATCGCGTCCCCTCACTGGGCGGGCAGGTCGATACCGTTCCGCAGGGATACTTCCAGCATCAGGAAAGGAATGTGTTGCACTCCTGTGAACCCGCTGTAAGCCTGCTGCTGAGCCGCTGGTAGCGGCCTGTTAATCGGGTGCGAATCCGTAGACCTGACCCTCGCTGGTTGCGGTGACGACGCGTCCGTCATGGCCGATCGAGACCCCGACCGGCCATCCGGAGGCGTTCGGCAGAGGATAGGTGCCGACGACGTTGCCGTCCCCGAGGGTGAACACCGCCAGCGCCATGCCGGGCGAGTCCTCGGCGCCGTCGCGGATGACCGTGTAGCCGAGGCGGGCCAGGCTGGACGTGGTCAGCGGCGAGGTGTCGTCCCGCGTCCAGACGATGTCGCCCTCCTCGGCGGTGTCGCGCACCGCGGTCAGCCGCGCTCCCGGCCCGCCGCCTGCGATGACCAGTCCGTCGGGGGTGACCGACGGCGGGGTCTGGGCCAGGTAGTTCAGCGGAACCGACCACCGCGCGGTGCCGTCGTCGCTGTTGATCGCCCACAGGTTCTCGTCACGACCGCTGACGTACACCGTCGATCCGTCGGCCGACAGCACCGGGCTGGCCAGCGGCCCGCCGCCGACGGCGTCGCTGGTCCATTCCCGAGTGAACTGCGGGGTCTGGCCCTGCCGGTAGCGAAGACCGACCAGCACCGGTTTGTCCGCGCCCGGTTCCCACAGCGTGAGGACCACCATGCCGGTCGCGCCGGAGTAGGCCGGCGCCGCGGCCACCGGGCACTCCGGGCCGCCGCGCTGACAGTCGCCGAGCCCGCGCTCGGAGTCGGTCGGGTCGAGTCCCGCGACCAGGTCCAGCGACGTGCCGGTCACCGTCCCGCGGTGGGCGTCGAACACGAGAACCTGACCGAGGTGGGTGACGACGAGCAGGTGACCGGGAGCCAGCAGCCGTGCCGTCATCGGCATACCGATCACCGGCCGGCGCCACCGGACCCACTGGGTGGACGGATACGACATCACCAGGCCGGGCTGACCGATGTAGAGGTTGTCGAAGCCGTCGAACAGCGGGCTCGCGAAACCGCCGCCCGGGAACAGCCTGGTGCACCAGCGCTGCCGTCCGCGGTTGTCGCTCTCCCAGACCATGAGCGAGCAGCCCCCGTCGGTCTGGGCGTTGACGGCGAGGTAGTTCCCGGACCCGAGCGCCACCTGGGCCGCGAGACGGCCCTTGACCGACCGTCCCCACTCCAGCCGAAGCGTCTGCGACCCGCTCACCGGTGAGTGGCTGCTGTTCGCCGCATCGGCGTACTGGGCGGCCCAGCCCGTCGCCGGGTGCGCGTCGACCCAGGCGTCGGTGTCGCTGCAGCCGGCCAGCGCACCAGCGACCAGGGCCGTTGTGGCCAACGCGATGATTCGCCGGAGCACGCGGTCCCTTCCGATTTCTCGTCAGCGTCCTGGGGCCGACTTCTTTCGAACCCACGTGAGGGTAACCGTTAGGCTTTCCGGCCATGACGACGATGTGGGGCGCGCCGCTGCACAAACGCTGGCGAGGCTCGCGCTTGCGGGATCCGCGTCAAGCCAACTTCCTCACCCTGGCCTCGTTGCGGTGGGTCATCACCCATCGCGCCTACACACCGTGGTACCTCGTGCGTTACTGGCGTCTGCTGAAGTTCAAGCTCGCCAACCCGCACATCATCACCCGCGGCATGGTGTTCCTCGGCAAGGGAGTCGAGATCCAGGCGACGCCGGAGTTGTCCCAGATGGAGATCGGACGGTGGGTCCACATCGGCGACAAGAACACCATCCGATGCCACGAGGGATCCCTGCGGATCGGCGACAAGGTGGTGCTCGGGCGCGACAACGTGATCAACACCTATCTGGACATCGAGCTGGGCGACTCGGTCCTGATGGCCGACTGGTGCTACATCTGCGACTTCGACCACAGAATGGACAGCATCGAGCTGCCGATCAAGGACCAGGGCATCGTCAAAGGCCCGGTGCGGATCGGGCCCGACACCTGGGTGGGTGTGAAGGTCTCGGTACTGCGCAACACCGTCGTCGGCCGGGGCTGCGTGCTGGGATCGCACGCCGTCGTCCGCGGTGAGATCCCGGATTTCTCGATCGCCGTGGGAGCGCCCGCCAAGGTCGTGAAGAACCGCAAGCTGTCCTGGGAGACGTCGGCGGCACAGCGTGCCGAGCTCGCAGCCGCGCTGGCCGACATCGAACGCAAGAAAGCTGCCCGCTGATCCCCACAAGCTCTGCACGCGTGCCGGGTAGGTGACAGCATTTCCCTGGTGACCACAGGGACACCGCAGACCATCGCCTACCCCGCGCCGGACGCGCACCCCTATCGGCGGGACGAGGCACCGCTGGATCCGTTCGTCATCGTGTTGTTCGGCGCAACCGGCGACCTGGCCAAGCGCAAGCTGATACCCGGCATGGCCTACCTGGACCAGTCCGAGCTTGCGCCGCACATCCAGGTCATCGGGACCTCGCTGGAGGACCTCACCGACGACGAGTTCCGTGCGGTGGCCAAGGAGGCCGTCGAGAAGTACGGCACCCACAAGCTCACCGACGAGCAGTGGGACAACTTCGCCAAGATCCTCACCTACGTGCCGCAGGGGGCCGGTCCGCAGGCCCTGGCCACCGCCGTCGCGGAGGCCGAGAAGCAGCTCGGCGGAAATGGCAACGTGCAGCGCCTGCACTATCTTTCGGTGCCGCCGAAGGCTGCGCGGGCGGTCATCACGATGCTCCGGGAGGCGAACCTCGTCGAGCGATCGCGGGTGGTGATGGAGAAGCCGTTCGGCACGGATCTGGCCAGCGCGGTCGCGCTGAACCACTTCGTGCACGAGACCTTCAAGGAACGGCAGATCTTCCGCATCGACCACTTCCTCGGCAAGGAGGCGGCGCAGAACATCCTGGCGTTCCGGTTCGCCAACGGCTTGTTCGAGCCCATCTGGAACCGCAACTTCATCGATCACATCCAGATCGACATCCCCGAAACCCTCGGCCTCGACGAGCGGGCCAATTTCTACGAGAGCACCGGTGCCTACAAGGACATGGTCGTCACCCACCTGTTCCAGGTGATGGCGTTCGTGGTGATGGAGCCGCCCACCGCGCTGGAGCCCCGCGCGATCAGCGAGGAGAAGAACAAGGTCTTCCGGTCCATGCTCCCGATCAAGTGTGCCGACGTGGTTCGCGGCCAGTTCGCCGGTTATCGCGAACTTGACGGTGTGGCAAGGGATTCCGATACCGAGACGTTCATCGCGCTCAAGGTTGGCATCGACAACTGGCGGTGGGCGGGTGTGCCGGTGTACCTGCGTACGGGCAAGCAGTTGGCCGAAGGGATGCGCATCATCTCGATCGCCTTCAAGGAAGCCCCGCGCACGATGTTCCCGGCCGGATCGGGGGTGGGCTCCCAGGGGCCCGACCATCTGACGTTCGACCTGGCCGACGCGTCGAAGGTCTCGCTGTCGTTCTACGGGAAGAAGCCTGGACCAGGCATGAAGCTGGAGAAGCTGTCGATGCAGTTCTCCACCCAGGAGACCGAACAGGTCGGCGACGTCCTGGAGGCCTACGAGCGCCTGATCCTCGACGCCATGCGCGGCGACCACACGCTGTTCACCACCGCCGAGGGCATCGAATCCCTGTGGGAGCGTTCGGTGGAACTGATCGAGGACCCGCCGCCGGTGAAGCAGTATCAGCCCGGGACGTGGGGCCCCAACTCCATCCACCAGTTGATCGCGCCCAACGCGTGGCGGCTGCCGTTCGAGCGGGCGTGGCGCGAGAAGAAGGCCCGCTGAGGTCTGGCGTCACCGCCCCGGCAGCGGGCGTTCCACGATCGGCCGGCGCGGCTGAGCCCGGCGCTCGCCCCGTTTGGCGGCCAGGTACACCTGGCAGGTCTCGGCGGTCACCGTGTGCCACGCGAAGTCGGACGTGAGCCGCTCCCGCGCGGCCGTGGCCCGCTGCTGCGCCGCCGCGGGCGAGTCGAGCAGCGCGCGCACGGCGTCGGCGAGTGCCGCCACGTCGCCCGGTGGGTAGGACAGCCCGGTCACACCGTCGATGACGGCTTCGCCGAGCCCGCCCGCGGTGGAGGTCACCAGCGGCGTGCCCGCCGCGGCGGCTTCCAGTGCGACGATGCCGAACGGCTCGTAGTGGGAGGGCAGAACGGCCGCATCCGCGCGGTGCAGGAGCGCCAGTAGCTGTGAATGATCGACGCGACCAACGAATTTCGTCGCCTTGAGCACTTTGTGCTTGCGGGCCTGCTCCGTCAGGAAGTCCAGCTGGGTTCCGTCGCCTGCGATCGTGAGGGTGGTGCCCGGGTGGGTGCGCCGGATCCTGGGCAGCGCGGCGATGGCGTCGTGCACGCCCTTCTCGTACTCCAGGCGGCCGAAATAGAGCAGCTCCGCCGGACCCGGGTGCGGGAGACGAGCGGCGAACGGCCAACCGTCGGTGTCGATTCCGTTGGGAATGACCGCGATGTCTGCGAGGTCCGGTCCGAACAGCGCGGTGATCTCGTCACGCATCGACGCCGAGCAGGCGATCAACGAATCCGAGTCGTGCACCAGCCACGACTCCAGCGAGTGCACCTGCCGGCTCACCGCGCCCGAAACCCACCCGGAGTGTCTCCCCGCCTCGGTGGCGTGGATCGTGGAAACCAAAGGCACGTCGAAGAATTGCGCCAGCGCGACGGCGGGGTTGGCGACCAGCCAGTCGTGGGCGTGCACGATATCGGGCCGCCAGTCGGCAAGGACGAGTCCGGCGCGGACCATGGCGTGGCCCATGGCAAGGATCCAGGCCATCATGTCGGTCGCGAAGGTGAACTCGTGCGGGTCCTCCGCGGCCGCGATCACCCGGACGCCCTCGTGCACCTCGTCGGTGGTCGGATGCGTCTGCGGATCGGTGCCGGTGGGCCGGCGACTGAGTACGACGACGTCGTGGCCCGCACGCGCCAGTTCGGTGGCCAGATGGTGCACATGGCGGCCGAGGCCGCCGATCACCACGGGCGGGTACTCCCACGAGACCAGCAGGATCTTCAGCCTCATGCGCCGGGGAGCCTTCTCGCATCGAGCGCGCCGAACAGGCCGTCGGCGCGATTCCAGCCCGAGGCCAGCCGTTGCGCGTGGTCGTCGCGGCCCGCCGCCAGCGCCGCGGCGATCTCCCGGGCGGCGTGCGCGTGGAGGTGCGCCCGGTAGCGGGCATAGTCGGCGGCGGAGTCCTTGCTGACCATGAACGGCCAGTCACTCGACACCGTCAACAACGTCTCGCGCAGGATCTGATCGGCGACGAAATGGCGCGGCGCGGGCGATCCCGATGACACGGCGTGGGCCAGCGCCTTGTCGACCGTATTCAGCGCCGTGTCGACGACCTCGCTGTTGAGCTGGACCAGGTCGGCAACTTTCTCGCCGTTCCACACCTGCCAGTCCTTGCCCGAACCCCATGAGCTGGGCGGCAATTCGACCGGCGCACCCACGTAGCCGTCGGCGATCGCGTCCGAGAGGGTGCCGACGCGGACACCGGCGGCCGGCAGGGCGCGCAACACCCGCTCCAGCCAGACCGGGCCCTCGTACCACCAGTGGCCGAACAATTCGGTGTCGAATGCGGCGACGACGTGCGCGGGCCTGCCGATGCGCTCACTCTCGGCGGTGAGCCGCTGCCGCACCGTCTCGACGAAGTCGGCCACGTGAACGTCCACCGCGGCGTCCGCGCGGGCGGGGTCATACGGTGCCTTGTCCTCCGACGCGACGTTGCGGCCGGTCACCCTGGCGGGCTTGAGCCCGGTGGTGTGATCGTAGGTGTGGAAGTCACGGTAGGCCCCGTGGCCGGGGTAGCCGGACCTCGGCGACCAGACGCGGTAGCTGACCTGCAGATCGCGGCCGAACGCGACGACGCCGGAGCCGTCGACAGGTCGGCCCAGCGCGGTGTCGCCGCGCAGCGACGGCCCGTCGACCATGAAATGGCTGACCCCTGCCGCGGCGTAGCCGGCTTCCATGCCTGGTGCGTAGGCACATTCGGGCGCCCAGATTCCCGACGGGGCGTGGCCGAATCGCGCGCCGGCGTCGGCCCGCCCCTCGCGCAGCGCAAACTCCCGCAGGCGCGGATTCAGCAACGGCTGGAACGGGTGCGCCAGCGGCCCGCCGAGCAACTCGATAACCTCGCCGTCGAGCAGTTCCCGCACCACGGGGCCGGCGCCGTGACGCCACAGCGTGTCGAACTCACCGAGCTCGCGCTCGGCCTCGGCGTGTTCGCGGGAACCGAACTGCCGCAATGCTTTCGGCTCAGAGGCCGGTGATCCTCCCGAGGAGGTGCGCACGGATGCGGCTTCCAGGGCGCGCAGTTGCCAGTTGGCCAGCCAGTGGTTCATGCCCTGCAGGCAGTAGGGGTCGTCCAGCTGGGCGGCCACCACCGGCGTGATGCCGAGAGTCACCAGATGCCTGCGGTTCTCGGCAGCCAGCGTGCGCAGCACGCGTACCAGCGGCAGATATGCGGCCGACCAGGACTGGTACAGCCATTCCTCGCCGACCGGCCACCGTCCGTGATGGGCGAGCCACGGCAGGTGGGTGTGCAGGACCAGCGTGAAGAGCCCGGGGACCGGCTCCGGCGATGTGTTCGCTCCGCACTCCGGCGACTTGTTCGCTCCGCACTCCGGCGACTTGTTCGCTCCGCTCACGGACGCACCGCGATCGCCACCAGATCGAGGCTGTCGTCGATGTCCCGCTCGGCGGTGCGCAGCTCGAAGTCGTCGACGGTGACGGATTCGACATCGGCGAGCAGCGCGGCCGGCCATGGGGCATCGGCCAGCGCACGTGCGATCTGCGCGTCGATGATCGAGCCGCCGTGACGGGCGTCGATCTCGGCGAGCTGCGGGCCGTGAAAGACCCCGAGCATGGACTCCAGGGCGAAGCCCGCCGACTCGAGGAGTTCGGTGAGTTCGGCCGCGTTGAGTTCACGGGTGTGGAACGGGTTGACGGGGGTGTCGAGCCCGGGGGAGAAGGTGATCCGGTTGGGGGTCGACATCAGCAGCACCCCGCCGGGACGCAGGACCCGGGCGCACTCGGCGACGAACTGGCCCTGATCCCACAGGTGTTCGATCACCTGGAAGTTCACCACCACGTCGACGGCACCGTCCGGGAGCGGCAGCTCGGCAAGATTCCCGTGGCGCATGTCGACGCGGGGATACCGCCTGCGGATGTGGGTGACCGCGGACTCGTCGTAATCGAGACCGATGACCCGGCGGGCCACATCGGCGATGAGGTCGGCGCCGTATCCCTCGCCTGCGCCCGCCTCGAGGACGTCGCGGTCACGGCAGCGCTCGAGCAGCCGGCGGTACACCACCTCGTGGCGGCGAAACCAGTAGTTCTCCTCCGCCAGGCCGGGGATCGTCCGCTCGCCGGTGAGGGGCAGGCCCGGATCGCCCGCCGACCCGGCAACATGTGCGCTCATTGCAAGGCAGGCTAACCCCTAACCGACCGGCGACGAACACTTCCTGATCTTGACCTGATCGCGGGGCTGGTGGATCGCAAACTTCGACCAGCTATGGTGTTTCTGCGGAGCACTCTAAGTTACTTGCGGGTAACATGGGGGTACCTGCATCAAACGTGGTATGGCGGGTCGGCTACCGGCCCCTGCGAGGAGGACGAACCAGAGTCATGACGAACATCGTGGTCCTGATCAAACAGGTCCCAGACACATGGTCTGAGCGCAAGCTGTCCGAGGGTGATTGGACCCTGGACCGGGAGGCCGCCGACGCCGTGCTCGACGAGATCAACGAGCGCGCCGTCGAAGAAGCGCTCCTGATCAAGGAGCGGGACGGCGGCGACAGCACCGTCACCGTGCTCACCGCCGGCCCCGAGCGCGCCACCGAGGCGATCCGCAAGGCGCTGTCGATGGGCGCCGACAAAGCCGTCCACCTGGTCGACGAGGGCATGCACGGTTCCGACATGGTGCAGACGGGCTGGGCCCTGGCCCGCGCGCTGGGCACCATCGAGGGAACCGAGCTGGTCATCGCAGGTAACGAGGCCACCGACGGCACCGGCGGCGCGGTCCCGGCCATCATCGCCGAGTACCTGGGCCTGCCCCAGCTGACCCACGTGCGCAAGCTGACCGTCGAGGGCGGCAAGGTCACCGCCGAGCGCGAGACCGACGACGGCCTGTTCACGCTCGAGGCGAGCCTGCCCGCGGTTGTCAGTGTCAACGAGAAGATCAACGAGCCCCGCTTCCCGTCCTTCAAGGGCATCATGGCCGCCAAGAAGAAGGAAGTGACCACGCTCACGCTGGCGGAGATCGGTGTCGAGGCCGACGAGGTGGGCGTTGCCAACGCCGGCTCCAAGGTGCTCTCGTCGACGCCGAAGCCGCCCAAGACCGCGGGCGAGAAGGTCACCGACGAAGGTGAAGGCGGCAAGAAGGTCGCCGAGTACCTGGTCGCGCAAAAAGTCATCTAAGACAACCCCTGACAATCACTGACAGACATAGAGGCAAACGAAACCCATGGCTGAAGTACTCGTGCTCGTCGAGCACGCCGAAGGTGCGCTGAAGAAAGTCACCGCCGAACTGATCACCGCCGCCCGTGTCCTGGGTGAGCCCGTCGCGGTCGTGGTGGGCAAGCCCGGCACCGCCGAGCCCCTCACCGAAGGACTCAAGGCTGCAGGCGCCGCCAAGATCTACGTCGCCGAGTCCGACGACGCGGAGAACTACCTGATCACCCCCTACGTCGACGTGCTCGCCGCGCTCGCCGAATCCGCCTCCCCGGCCGGGGTGTTGCTGGCGGCCAGCGCCGACGGCAAGGAGATCGCAGGGCGGCTCGCCGCACGCATCGGCTCGGGTGTGCTGACCGACGTCGTCGAGGTCAAGGAGGGTGGCAAGGCCATCCACTCGATCTTCGGTGGCGCCTACACCGTCGAGGCCGAGGCTGTCGGCGACACCCCGGTGATCACGCTGCGTCCCGGTTCGATCGAGGCGGAACCGGCCGATGGCGCCGGTGAGGTCGTGTCCGTCGAGGTGCCCGCACCCGCCGAGAACGCCACCAAGATCACCTCGCGGGAACCTGCCGTGGCGGGCGACCGTCCGGAGCTCACCGAGGCGACCGTCGTCGTGTCCGGCGGCCGCGGTGTCGGCAGCGCCGACAACTTCACCGTCGTCGAAGAGCTGGCGGATTCCCTCGGCGGCGCCGTCGGAGCCTCGCGTGCCGCGGTCGACTCCGGCTACTACCCGGGCCAGTTCCAGGTCGGCCAGACCGGTAAGACCGTGTCCCCGCAGCTGTACATCGCCCTGGGCATTTCGGGTGCCATCCAGCACCGCGCCGGTATGCAGACGTCGAAGACGATCATCGCGGTCAACAAGGACGAAGAGGCGCCGATCTTCGAGATCGCCGATCTCGGCATCGTCGGCGACCTGTTCAAGGTCACCCCGCAGCTGACCGAGGCTGTGAAGGCCCGCAAGGGTTAGATCCGCAGCTCACGCACCACCCGAAGGCCCCCACCTCACCCGAGGTGGGGGCTTTTGCGTGGGGCGGCCCGCTCCGGGCCACTCCAAGCCACTCCCAACCGTCACCTAGCGCTCATGAACACGTCACGTCTCGATTGCCGACGCGCCCGACGGCTCCGCGACCGTGCAGGCATGAGCGCTGTTTCCGTACTCATCCCTAGCGACAACCCAGGCACCCGCGCGTCGGGAGTACCCCGGTACTCGATGCTGCTGTGCACCGACGCCGACTCGATCGAGGCGGCGCAACGTCTGCGCCACGACGTGTTCACCTCTGAGCCGGGATTCACCCTCACTGACGACGGCAGGGACGGCCGCTCGGGCGGTCTGGACGCGGACCGCTTCGACGAATACTGCGACCACCTGCTGGTGCGTGACGACGACACCGGCGAACTCGTCGGCTGTTACCGCATGCTGCCGCCGCCCGGTGCGATCGCCGCAGGCGGCCTGTACACGGCAACCGAGTTCGACATTGCCGCGCTCGACGCGCTGCGGCCGTCTCTGGTGGAGATGGGCCGGGCCGTCGTGCGGGAAGACCACCGCAACGGCGCCGTGGTGCTCTTGATGTGGGGCGGGATCCTCGCCTACCTCGACCGCAGCGGCTACGACTATGTGACGGGCTGCGTGTCGGTGCCCGTCACGGACCCGCACGGGCAGCACCCGGCCGGCAGCCAGCTGCGCGGGGTCCGCGACTTCGTCCTGCGCCGGCATGCCGCGCCGGCCGAACACACCGTCCACCCGTACCGGCCGGTGGTCGTCGGCGGTCGTCGACTCGACGACATCGAGCCGCCCGCCCGGGTCAGCGTGCCCGCCCTGATGCGCGGCTACCTCCGTCTGGGCGCGCAGGTGTGCGGCGAACCCGCCCACGACCCCGACTTCGGGGTGGGCGACTTCCCGGCACTGCTGGACAAGCGCCGCGCGGACACCCGGTACCTGAAGCGACTCCGGTCGGCCGGGGCGGCGACGGCGATCGCGAACGGGGATGCCTCATGACCATCGCAGCAGAACATGCCTGGTTGCAGCGAGCCACCTGTGACGCCGGTTGCGTGCACGCCGGTGCCGACGTGTCGGGGCGGCGCTGGCTGGTCGCCGTCCGCACCGCGGCGCGCGTGATCGCGGCCGCGGCGCTCTTCTGCGGAGTGTGGATCCTGGCCGTTCCGATGCCGGGTCGGTCGCACCTTCAGCGCGGGTACTGCCGGCTGATGCTGCGCAGCCTCGGCGTACGGATGTCGGTGTCGGGCGGGCCGATCCGCAACCTGCGCGGCGTGCTGGTGGTCAGCGGACATGTGTCGTGGCTGGACATCTTCACGATCGGCACGGTGCTGCCGGGGTCGTTCGTGGCGCGCGCGGACCTGGTCGACTGGCCGGCGCTCGGCCCGATCGTGCGGATCATGAGGGTCATCCCCATCGACCGCGCCCGGCTTCGCAGGCTCCCGTCGGTGGTGGCTGCCGTCGCCGACCGGTTGCGCGACGGGCACACCGTCGTCGCATTCCCGGAGGGCACGACGTGGTGCGGCCTCGGGTACGGACGGTTCCGCCCGGCGATGTTCCAGGCGGCGATCGACGCAGGCCGGCCGGTACAACCGCTGCGGTTGAGCTATCGCCACCGGGATGGGCGCCCCTCCACGGTGCCTGCGTTCGTGGGCGACGACTCGCTGCTGACCTCCATCCGGCGGGTCATCACCGCCCGCCGCACCGTGTGCCACATCGCCGTCGAGTCCCTGCAGTTGCCGGGGGAGGACCGGCGTGAGCTGGCGGCCCGCTGCGAGGCTGCGGTACGCGGCGCCGCGGCGTCGTCGACAGCATCGACGACTCCCGGGTGCGGCCAGGGTCACGCGCTCGTCGCCTGAGCGCGGTACAGAGGTCCCGCTCGCGACAGCTATTCTGGAACGGCTATGTCTGCGCCGGTGCCCTCCCCCCAGCCGGTCTACCTCGACCACGCTGCCACCACCCCGATGCGCCCCGCCGCGCTCGAGGCGATGACAGCCGCGCTGGCCACCGTCGGCAACGCCGCCTCGCTGCACGGATCCGGCCGTCTGGCCCGCCGCAGGCTCGAGGAGTCGCGCGAGACGCTGGCCAAGCTACTCGGCGCCCGGCCGTCCGAAGTGATCTTCACCGCGGGCGGCACCGAGAGTGACAACCTGGCCGTCAAGGGCATCTTCTGGGCACGCCGCGATGCGGCACCGGAACGTCGTCGGATTGTCACCAGCCCCGTCGAGCACCACGCCGTCCTCGACGCCGTGCAGTGGCTGGTCGATCACGAGGACGCCGAGGTGACGTGGCTGCCCGTGGATGAACACGGTGCGGTCAGCGCCGCCGATCTTCGCGCCGCGCTGTGCGATCCCTCCGACGTCGCGCTCGTCACGGTGATGTGGGCGAACAACGAGGTCGGCACCATCATGCCGATCACGGAACTCGCCGCCACCGCCGCCGAGTTCGACATCCCCATGCACAGCGATGCAATCCAGGCGATCGGGCAGATCCCGGTGGACTTCGCCGCCAGCGGCCTGTCGGCCATGAGCGTCGCCGCGCACAAGTTCGGCGGCCCGACCGGTGTGGGGGCGCTGCTCCTGCGCCGGGACACCGCCTGCGTCCCTCAGTTGCACGGCGGTGGCCAGGAACGCGACGTCCGTTCTGGCACACAGGATGTCGCGGGAGCGGTGGCGATGGCAGCGGCAGCTCACCTCGCCGTGGACACCATGGAGTCCGCCACCGCCCGGGTCCGGGAGCTGCGTGACCGCCTGATCGACGGCGTGGTCGCCGCGATCGAGGACGTCGACGTCAACGGTGCGCCCGGGGACGGTCGGTTGCCCGGCAACGCGCACTTCACGTTCCGCGGCTGCGAAGGCGATTCACTGCTGATGCTGTTGGATGCCAAGGGAATTGAATGCTCCACCGGGTCCGCCTGCACCGCGGGGGTGGCCCAGCCGTCACATGTGTTGACCGCGATGGGCGCCGACCCGGCGAGGGCACGGGGGTCGCTGCGGTTGTCGCTGGGGCACACCAGCACCGACGCCGACATCGACGCCGTGCTCGCGGTGCTGCCCGCCGCCGTGGAGCGGGCGCGTCAGGCGGCCCTGGCCAGTTCGGGACGGAATTAGCATGCGTGTGTTGGTCGCCATGAGCGGTGGCGTGGATTCCTCGGTGGCTGCGGCCAGGATGGTCGACGCGGGACACGACGTCGTCGGGGTACACCTGGCGTTGTCCTCCGCGCCGGGAACGCTGCGCACCGGATCGCGCGGGTGCTGCTCCAAGGAAGACGCCGGTGACGCCCGCCGTGTCGCCGATGTGCTCGAGATCCCGTTCTACGTCTGGGATTTCGCCGATCGGTTCAAAGAGGACGTGATCGACGACTTCGTGGAATCCTATGCGCGGGGTGAGACACCCAACCCCTGCGTGCGGTGCAACGAGCGCATCAAGTTCTCGGCCCTGGCCTCCCGTGCGCTGGCGCTGGGCTTCGACGCGCTGGCCACCGGCCACTACGCGCGGCTCTCGGACGGCCGGCTGCGGCGCGCCGTCGACCACGACAAGGACCAGTCCTATGTGCTGGCCGTGCTGACCGCCGAGCAACTGCGGCACGCGGTGTTCCCCATCGGGGACACCCCGAAGTCGCAGATCCGCGAGGAGGCGGCCCGTCGCGGGTTGTCGGTGGCCGACAAGGCCGACAGCCATGACATCTGCTTCATCCCGTCCGGAGACACCCGGGCCTTCCTGGGTGCGCGCATCGGCGTGCGCCGGGGCTCTGTGGTCGACGCCGCCGGCACGGTGCTCGCCGAGCACGACGGGGTGCACGGTTTCACGATCGGTCAGCGCAAGGGGCTGGGCATCCCCGGTCCGGGTCCCGACGGCCGGCCCCGGTACGTGACGGGCATCGATGCCGAGACGGGCACCGTGCACGTCGGCGATCGCGCCGATCTCGAGGTCACCAGCCTGCTCGGCGAAGCGCCGGTGTTCACCTCCGGCGTCGCACCCGGTGGTCCGGTGGAATGCGTGGTCCAGGTCCGCGCCCACGGGGGCATCGCTGACGCCGTCGCCGAAGTGCGTGACGGCGACCTGGCGGTCGACCTGCGCAGCCCACTGCGTGGCGTGGCCCCCGGTCAGACCCTGGTGCTGTACCGGCCGGATCCCGACGGCGACGAGGTGCTGGCCAGCGCGACCATCCGCGCGGCTCAGTAACCGTCAGCCCGGCACCTTGGCCAGGATGTTGGTCATCACGATGCCTGGCACCGAGTCGGGGAATGCGCAGAACGTGACCTCGACCAGCACCACGGACTTCACCCGGTAGTCGCGGCCGCAGTTGCCGGGACGGGTCTGCACCGAATCCGGCGTCGTCGCCACCTCACCCACCATGGCCCGGCCGGAGCTGGTGGCCGCGCACCCCCGGATCCGTTCGCTGATGGCCTCGAGTGCGCGGCGGGAGGTGGCGGTGTCCCGGTATCCCGCGGCTGCCTGCGAGATGAGGCCGCCTGCCGGCGGGTTCTGATAGGTCGACTTGCGGAACTCCTCGACCTCCGACCCGAAGACCTGGGTCTCGGCATAAACCCATTCACATTGCGGGGGAAGGGCAACCGGTGCCAACCCAGGCACATCGCCCAGGTCCACCGGCACCTTGCTCTCGGTCCCCGGAATGGCGGTCAGGTCCTCGCCCGCACCGGTGACCGCCTGCATCTGGGCGCGGTCCAGCAGCACGGCGTCGACGTCCACGGGGGAGCGCGAGTCCTCGTCGACGGCCGGGACCGGCCGGACGGCCGCGCCGGTGACCGTCTGGCTGCACCCCGCGGCCAGGATCGCCGCGGCACCTACCAGCGACGCGAAGACGCGGCCCGTCATACCCCGACGGTAGTCCGTCGAATATCGTCGGGCGAGTGAGTGTTTACGCGACTGCCACGGGCGTCGGATCCTGGCCGGGTACATCGGCCAGAGAGGCTGCCGAGGTGGTCGTCGGGGAGCTGCACCACATGCCGCATCTCGTCGAGCTGCCCGGCCGCGGAGTGGGCGCCGATCTGATCGGCCGCGCCGGCGCGCTTCTTGTCGACATCTCGATCGACACCGTGCCGCGCGGCTATCGCATCGCACCGGGGCGCAGGGCTGTCACCCGCCGCGCGGTCAGCCTGCTCGACGAGGATCTCGATGCGCTGGAAGAGGCCTGGGAGAAGGCCGGACTGCGGGGCAGTGAGCGCGTGGTCAAGGTTCAGGCACCCGGCCCGGTGACCCTGGCCGCGCAACTGGAGCTCGGCGGTGGGCACCGTGCGCTGACCGACTACGGCGCGGTGCGCGACCTGGCGGCGTCGCTGGCAGAGGGGGTGGCCCAGCATCGGGCGCGGCTCGCGCTGCGGCTGGGCAGCCCGGTGGTGGTGCAGTTCGACGAACCGTTGTTGCCGGCCGCGCTGGCCGGCCGGCTCACCGGTGTGACGAGCCTGAATCCCGTTCATCCCGTGGATGAGTCGTTGGTCACCACCCTCCTCGACGAGTGCGTCGAGGTGGTGGGCGGGGAGGTGTCGCTACACAGCTGTGCTGCCGATCTTCCGTGGAAACTGTTGCAGCGCAGCCTTATCAGCGCCATCGCCCTTGACGTCAACACGCTCACCCCGGCTGATCTGGACGGCATCGGCGAGTTCGTGGACTCGGGCCGGACCGTACTCCTCGGTGTGGTGCCCACCGCGGTCTCGGGACCGGGACCATCCGCCACGGAGATCGCCGCCACGGTGGCGGACGTGACCGACCGGCTCGGGTTCGCCAGGGGAGTGCTGCGGGACCGGGTCGGGGTCACCCCGGCGTGCGGACTCGCCGGGGCGACGCCGGCCTGGGCGCGGGCGGCGATCGAGTTGGCGCAGCAGGCCGCCGACCGGCTCGCCGAAGACCCGGAGGAGATTTGATGCTCGATCCGCGTCGCTTCCTCGTCTAGTCTCATGTGCGGGAGCCGGCCTGGCCGGCGGTGGGGTGAGCGCGATCTGTCACGGGAAGCGATGCGTGTGTCGGGGATGATGCCGGTGCGGGGGCGAGGTTCCAGACGTCACGCGAGTGAGATCACCCGCCTCCTCGCACTCGACTCCCTGGCCATCCTGGACTCGCCGCCCGAAGAGATGTTCGATGACCTTGTGGCGCTCGCCGCGGATGTCTGCGGCGTTGCGATGGCTGCGGTGACCTTCGTCGACGCCGACCGGGTGTGGCTGAAATCCACTCACGGACTTGATATCTCGGAGCTGCCACACAATCGTTCGTTCTGTGTGCACGTGGTGGCCGGGTCGGAGCAAATCGAGATCGCGGACACCCACCGAGACCCGAGCTTTGCGACACACCCGATGGTGACCGGCGACCCGCATCTGCGTTTCTATGCCGGCGTCCCCCTTGTCGTGGACGAGGGACAGACGGTCGGCACTCTCTGTGTCATGGACCGCGAACCGCGGATCCTGACCGCGGCGCAACGCAGCCACCTGCACAGGCTCGCCGGGCAGGCGCGTCACCTCCTGCTGTTGCGGCGCCGGGCCCACGAGTTCGCCACCGAGAACGCATCGCGGCGCGCCGCCGACCTCGCGGTGCGCCAGCAGCAGCGGATGCTCACGGGCGTCCTCGAGCACACCGACGTTCTGGTGTTCGCCAAGGACGTCAACGGCCGTTTCGTCATGGCCAATCGCGCGCTCGAGCACGTCACCCAGACCGAGCGAGGGCTGATCGGCGGGACGGACTACGACTTCTTCGAGCCCGAGATCGCCGATGCCTACGGCCGCAACGACAGGCACATCATGGCGACGCGGGAATGGCAGGTGTTCAGCGAGGACGTGATTCACCCCGACGGGTCGGTGCACACCTACCGGTCGACGAAGTTCCCCTTGGTCGACGACGGCGGCGAGGTGATCGGCGTCGGCGGGGTGTCCACCGACGTCACCGAACTCACCGAAGCACGGGCGGCGCACGCGGCGGCCGAGGCGCGATGGCGGGCACTGGTCGAGCAGTCACCGGCAGCGGTGCTGGTGGTCGACGCCGCCGGCAAGCTCGCGTACGCCAACCCGGAGGGGATCGCGCTGCTCGGAGCGACGACCTTCGACCAGCTCACCCTGGCGCCGGCGCTGAACTTCGTCCCGGACCGGCTCCGGCGGGAGTCGCAGGCGATGCTGGACGTGACCCTGTCGGGAACACGCATGGTGCGGGCCCAGCGTGGCGTCCTGCGGCGCCTGGACGGCGCCGAGATCGCGGTGGAGTTCAATGCGACGACGGTGGACCATTCCGGCGAGCTGAGTGTGCAGTTGGAAGTCCGGGATGTCTCTGCGCTGGCAGCGGCCCATGCGGCGCTGAAGCATTCCGCCTCGACGGATCCGTTGACGGGCCTGCTCAACCGGCGCGCGTGGGATGCGCAGGTGTCGATGGTGATCTCCGACATGGCGCGCGGTACCCCGATGACGATCGCCGTCATCGACCTGGACAACTTCAAGAGCTACAACGACAGGTTCGGACACCCCGCCGGTGACGCTTTGCTGCAGAACTTCGCCACCGCCGCTGCCGCCTCGGTCCGCGCCGGGGACGTGCTCGCGCGTTGGGGAGGCGAAGAGTTCATCGTCGCGCTACCCGACACCGCACCCGAGCATGCCGAGAAGATCCTCGGCCGGATTCGTAACTGCGTGCCGTTCGGGCAGACGTGCTCCATCGGCCACACCACGCATCTGTCCGGGGATGCGTTGGAGGACACCGTGATCCGCGCCGACAAGGCGGTCTATCTGGCCAAGAATCGCGGACGGAACCAGCTGGCGCGGCTCTGACCGTGCCCCGCTGGGCGGCTCAGGTGTGAGTGCGCAGATCCTTGCGCAGGATCTTGCCCGACGCGGATTTGGGTATCGCGTCGATGAACTCGACCTGGCGGACCTTTTTGTACGGGGCCACCTGGCCGGCGACGAAGTCGATGACGTCGGTGTCGGTCAGACCCGAGTCGCCCTGCTTCACCACGAACGCCTTGGGCACCTCTTCGCCCTCGTCGTCGCGCACCCCGATCACCGCGGCATCGGCGATCTCGGGATGCGACAGCAGCACCGCCTCGAGTTCGGCGGGTGGCACCTGGTAGCCCTTGTACTTGATCAGCTCCTTGAGCCGATCGACGATGTACACCAGGCCTCTGGCGTCGACCTGTGCGAGGTCGCCGGTGTGCAGCCAGCCGTCGTCGTCGATGGTCTCGCGGGTGGCGTCGTCGTTGTTGAGGTAGCCGGCCATGACATTGGGGCCCTTGAACCACAACTCGCCGGTCTTGCTCAAACCCTCTGTGGGAACGGAGATTTCCTCTCCGGTCTCCGGGTCCACCAATTTGGAGGCGGCGTTGGACACCGTCCAGCCGACGGAGCTCAACGGTGCATCGTCGTGCATGTTCACCCGGCCGCCGTCGAACGGGGTGATGTGGCTGACCGGGCTGAGCTCGCTCATTCCGTAGCCCTGCACCACCTTGCAGCCGAGCCGTTTCGCCACGGCGTGGCCGAGGTCGGCGTCCAGCGGGGCGGCGCCGGACATGACGACCTGCAACGAGGACAGATCGTGATCGTCGACGAGCGGATGCTTGGCGAGCGCGACCGCCACCGGCGGTGCGATGAACGCGATGGTGCACTTGTGCTCGGCGATGTTGCCGAGAAACTCGCCGAGGTCGAAGCTCGGCATGATGACGAGCCGGGCGCGTGCGTGCAGCGCCGCATTCAGCAGCACGGTCATCCCGTAGATGTGGAAGAACGGCAGCACCGCAAGCACGACGTCGTCACGGACCATGCCGTGCAGCGGCCGGATCTGAGCGACGTTGGCCACCAGGTTGCGATGCGTGAGCATCACGCCCTTGGGGTTTCCGGTTGTCCCGGAGCTGTAGGGCAGCACCGCGAGGTGCGACGAGGGCGCGAAATCGGCTTGTGGCGCAGGGGTTCCCGCGGCCAGCAGATCCGCTGCGTTGGGGTGGCCCGCGCCATCGCCGGTGCCGTCACGGCCGGCCCCGTCGAGCACGACCAGGTTCTCGTCGGACAGGCCGGCCGCCGCCGCGCCTTCCTTGGCCTGCGCGAGCAGCGCGGTGACCGTGATGAGCATCGTCGCTTTCGAGTCGGTCAGCTGCTTGGCGATGTCCTTGGCCGTGAAGAGCGCGTTGACCGTCGTCGCCGTCGCGCCGGCCCGGAGGATGCCGTGGAAGGCGACGGCGAACGCGGAGCTGTTGGGCGCGAGCAAGCCGACCACGTCGCCGACGCCGATGCCGCGGTCTGCCAGCGCCCCGGCGAACGAGTCGATGCGGGCCACCAACTCTCGGTAGGGGGTCTGCCTGCCGGACTTCGCGTCGATCAGCGCGACGCGGTCGAGGTCGGCGTCATCGGGTCCGTCGGGGCCGGACAAGCCGGAAAAGATGTAGTCGTAGACGCTGGCGGTCGGGATGTCGACTTCGGGGAAGGGGCTCGCGAAGCTCATGGGGTCGATCGAACCATGCCGGCCCGCGGCAGTCTCAGCCTTGGTCGAGCTGCGCGATCAATTTCTTCGCCGCGACCATCCGGAACGACGCATCGATCAGTTCGGCCACCTCGGTCCAATCGATGTCGGCGGCGGTGAGGTCCAGACCCAGCCAGCCGAACGGGCCCATGTAGGCCGGGAAGAAGAATCGACGGTCTTGCTCGAGGGCTGCGCGGTCGCTGTCGTCGACCTTGACCAGGATCGAGTGCGGGTACTGCAGGTACTCGCCCCGTGTGTCACCTTTGACGCTTCCGCCGTACATGGCGAACATCTTCGGCGCGCAGAACACCGGGCGGCCCCAGGAGATCTTCTCGAACGCCCCGGGAAACCCGAGTGCGATCCTGCGCACGTCGGCAAGCCCCACATCGTCATCACGGAACATGATCGGATGCGGCATGGCGTCAGGTTACCCAGCGGGTCGGACACAATCCGGGCTGTCGGGACCCTCGGATAGCCTTCCCTGGTGAGTTCCAAGACGACCCCGGACCCCGAGGCGGTGCTGGCAGAGCAGGCGGGCGACGCCACCGACGCGGATGTGCGCCGCCGGTGGCAGGAGCTCGCGGACGAGGTTCGCGCGCACCAGTTCCGGTATTACGTGCGTGACTCTCCCACCATCACCGATGCCCAGTTCGACGAGCTGCTGCGTGCCCTGGAGGCTCTCGAAGAGCAGCATCCCGAGCTGCGCACCCCCGACTCGCCCACCCAGCTGGTCGGCGGCGCCGGCTTCGCCACCGATTTCACGTCGGCCGACCACCTGGAGCGCATGCTCAGCCTCGACAACGTCTTCACCCCGGACGAGCTCCTCGCCTGGGCGGACAGGATCAAGGGCGAGATCGGCGCCGATGCGCAGTACCTCTGTGAGCTCAAGATCGACGGAGTGGCCCTGGCGCTGGTCTACCGTGACGGTCGCCTCGAACGGGCCGCCACCCGCGGTGACGGGCGCACCGGAGAAGACGTCACGCTGAACGCCCGCACGATCGAGGACATCCCCGAAAAGCTCACCGGCAGTGATCAATTCCCATTGCCTCGGGTTCTCGAGGTGCGTGGTGAGGTGTTCTTCCGCGTCGCCGACTTCGAAGAGCTCAACGCCGGGCTGGTCGCCGAGGGCAAGCCGCCGTTCGCCAACCCGCGCAACAGTGCGGCCGGTTCGCTGCGCCAGAAGAATCCCGCGGTGACGGCCAAGCGGCGGTTGCGGATGATCTGTCACGGGCTGGGCCATATCGAGAGCGCCGGGGGTTTCCCCTTCGCGACGCTGCACGACGCGTACCGGGCGCTCAAGGCCTGGGGATTGCCGGTCTCCGATCACACCGCCGCGGTGACGGGGCTGGACGCGGTCACCGAACGCATCGCGTACTGGGGCGAGCATCGCCATGACGTCGAGCACGAGATCGACGGACTGGTCGTGAAAGTCGACGACGTGAGCCTGCAGCGGCGCCTGGGCGCAACGTCGCGTGCTCCGCGCTGGGCCGTGGCGTACAAATATCCGCCCGAGGAGGCGCAGACCAAACTCCTCGACATCCGGGTCAACGTCGGCAGGACCGGCCGCGTCACCCCGTTCGCCTATATGGAGCCGGTCAAGATCGCAGGGTCCACGGTCGGGCTGGCCACGTTGCACAACGGTTCTGAGGTCAAACGCAAAGGCGTGCTGATCGGCGACACCGTGGTGATCCGCAAGGCCGGCGACGTCATCCCCGAAGTGCTCGGTCCCGTCGTCGATCTGCGCGACGGGTCGGAGCGGGCGTTCGAGATGCCCACCCACTGCCCGGAATGCGGCACCGAATTGGCCCCCGCCAAGGAAGGCGACGCCGACATCCGCTGCCCGAACTCGCGAACCTGCCCGGCGCAGTTGCGGGAGCGGGTGTTTCACGTCGCCGGTCGTGGCGCGTTCGACATCGAGGGTCTGGGCTACGAGGCCGCCATCGCGCTTCTGCAGGCCGGGGTGATCACCGACGAGGGCGACCTGTTCGGCCTGACCGCCGAGGACCTGTTGCAGACCGAGCTGTTCACCACCAAGGCCGGTGAGGTGTCGGCCAACGGCAGGCGCCTGCTGGCGAATCTCGGCAAGGCGAAGGCACAGCCGCTGTGGCGGGTGCTGGTCGCGCTGTCGATCCGGCACGTCGGTCCCACCGCTGCGCGGGCCCTGGCCACCGAGTTCGGCAGCCTCGACGCGATCGTCGCCGCGTCAGAGGAGCAGCTCGCCGCCACCGAAGGGGTGGGCCCCACCATCGCGACCGCGGTGGTCGACTGGTTCAGCGTCGACTGGCACCGCGCGATCGTCGACAAGTGGCGTGCGGCCGGGGTCCGGATGGCCGACGAGCGCGACGCCAGCATCGAACGGACGCTGGAGGGGCTGTCGATCGTCGTGACCGGCTCGCTGCCCGCGTTCAGTCGCGACGAGGCGAAGGAAGCGATCATCGCCCGCGGCGGAAAAGCCGCGAGCTCCGTGTCGAAGAAGACCGCGTACGTGGTGGCCGGCGACTCACCCGGCTCCAAGTACGACAAGGCGGTCGAACTGGGTGTGCCGATCCTGGACGAGGACGGATTCCGCGCACTGCTGGAACACGGGCCCAGGGCCGAAGCAGAGGCGTGAGGCGGTCAGCCGATGATCGTCGCGACGATGCCGGCCAGGTAGCCCAGCCGTGCCACCTCACTCGGCCGGAAGTCGGGTCCGCCCGCGCGGCCCAGCAGGATCGCGGTCCGCGGATCACCCAGCGGCGCGGCAGCCAATGTCGTATCGATGTCGCGCCATACCTGGGGCACCCAGTCCGCGGTGGCGTCCAGCGGTTCCGCGCGCTCCAGCGGCAGCCAGGGCGTCTCGGCCGCCTGGGTCTCGGGGGCGCCTGAGCTGCCCACCACCCGTTCGGAGCCCGAATCCGTCAACTGGACCACCGTGCACCAGCCGACCCTCAGCACTTTGGGTGCCTCGTCGACGAGGACCTGAAGCCTCTTGAGCTTGCCGTCCGCCGCGGCGACGTGGTCGATCAGCTCCAGCTCCCGGTGGGCTTCGAGCAGCCCGGTGTGCGGCCGGATGCTGTCGACGTAGACCCCGTTGAGTTTCTCTGCGGCCGTGATCAACATGTCGGGCATCGCGCCGGGAGGCAGTTCGACCACCAGATCGTCGATCGCGTAGCCGGAGAGGCGTTCCACCACGTCGAGCGACAGAATGTCGGCGCCCACCGAGCCGAGTGCCACGGCGAGGGAGCCGAGACTGCCCGGCCTGTCCTCTAGCTGCACCCGCAGCAGATACGAAGGCACGGGCAACACTGTGTCATGGACCGCCGGGGCCCGGCGACTCGGAGGAGATCGTCCCGGGCAGCGTCAACTAGGCTTCGTGGTCGTGTCTCAGATCTCCCGCGACGAGGTAGCGCACCTGGCGCGTCTCGCCCGACTCGCCCTGACCGACAGTGAGCTCGACAGTTTCGCGGGGCAGCTCGATGCCATCCTCGAGCACGTCAGCCGGATTCAGGCTGTCGACGTCGCCGGTGTCGAGGCCACCGACAATCCGTTGACGAGTGTCAACGTGTTCCGCGACGACGTTCCGCAGCCGTGCCTGACCCAGGAGGAGGCGTTGGCCGCCGCCCCCGATGCCGTCGAGGGCCGCTTCGCGGTACCCCGAATTTTGGGAGAACCCGAGTGAATGAGCTCATCACGTTCGACGCCGCAACGCTCGGCGCCAAGATCGCCGCGAAAGAGCTGTCGTCCACGGAGGTGACGCAGGCCCACCTGGACCAGATCGCGGCCACCGACGGGGAGTACCACGCGTTCCTGCACGTCGCCGCGGACCGGGCGCTGGCCGCTGCGGCCGACGCCGACAAGGCCATCGCCGACGGCGACGAACCGGCGTCTCCGCTGGCGGGGGTTCCCCTGGCACTCAAGGATGTCTTCACCACCACCGACATGCCCACCACGTGCGGATCGAAGATGCTCGACGGCTGGATGTCTCCGTATGACGCCACCGTCACCGCGCGGTTGCGTGCCGCCGGCATCCCGATCCTCGGCAAGACCAACATGGACGAGTTCGCGATGGGCAGCTCGACCGAGAACTCGGCGTTCGGTCCCACCCGCAACCCGTGGGACGTCGAGCGGGTACCCGGCGGCTCGGGTGGCGGCAGCGCTGCCGCGCTCGCCGCGTTCCAGGCGCCGTTGGCAATCGGAACCGACACAGGCGGTTCGATCCGGCAACCCGCCGCCCTCACCGCCACCGTCGGCGTCAAACCCACCTACGGCACCGTGTCGCGGTACGGCCTGATCGCGTGCGCGTCGTCACTCGACCAGGGCGGTCCCTGCGGCCGCACCGTGCTGGACACGGCGCTGCTGCACCAGGTCATCGCCGGGCACGATCCCCGGGATTCGACGTCGCTGGATGCGGCCGTGCCCGACGTCGTGGCCGCAGCCAGGGCCGGTGCGTCCGGCGACCTGACGGGCGTCCGCATCGGGGTGGTCAAGCAGTTGCGCAGCGGCGAGGGTTACCAGCCGGGCGTCCTCGCGTCGTTCACCGCGGCCGTGGACCAGCTGACCGCGCTGGGTGCCGAGGTCAGTGAGGTGGATTGTCCGCACTTCGACTACTCGCTGCCCGCCTACTACCTGATCCTGCCCTCGGAGGTGTCGTCGAACCTGGCGAAGTTCGACGGCATGCGATACGGGTTGCGGGTCGGCGACGACGGCACCCACAGTGCCGAGGAGGTCATGGCGATGACCCGCGCCGCCGGCTTCGGTCCCGAGGTCAAGCGCCGGATCATGATCGGCGCCTACGCGCTGTCGGCCGGGTACTACGACGCCTACTACAACCAGGCGCAGAAGGTCCGCACGCTGATCGCCCGCGACCTCGACGAGGCATACCAGAAGGTCGACGTATTAGTGACGCCGACTACTCCTTCTACGGCGTTCCGCCTCGGGGAGAAGGTCGACGACCCGCTGTCGATGTACCTGTTCGACCTGTGCACGCTGCCGTTGAACCTGGCCGGGCACTGCGGGATGTCGGTGCCGTCAGGACTGTCTGACGACGACAATCTGCCGGTCGGGCTGCAGATCATGGCGCCGGGGCTGGCCGACGACCGGCTCTACCGCGTCGGTGCCGCGTACGAAGCTGCGCGCGGACCGCTGCCAACTGCGCTCTAGCGGGGGAGGATAGGGCCCATGCGTATCGGAGTGCTCACCGGAGGCGGCGACTGCCCCGGCCTGAACGCGGTGATCAGGGCGGTCGTCCGCACCTGCGACGTGCGGTACAACTCGTCGGTCGTCGGGTTTCAGGACGGCTGGCGAGGTCTACTGGAGGATCGCCGCGTCCAGCTCAAGAACGACGACCGCAATGACCGGCTGCTCGCCAAAGGCGGCACCATGCTCGGCACCGCGCGGGTGAACCCCGACAAGTTGCGCGCCGGGCTGGACCAGATCAAGCAGACGCTGGAGGACAACGGGATCGATGTGCTGATCCCGATCGGGGGCGAAGGCACGCTGACCGCAGCGCACTGGCTCTCGGAAGAAAATGTCCCCGTCGTCGGGGTGCCCAAGACCATCGACAACGACATCGACTGCACCGATGTCACTTTCGGCCACGACACCGCGCTGCACGTCGCCACCGACGCCATCGACCGGCTGCACAGCACCGCCGAATCGCACCAGCGGGTGATGCTCGTCGAGGTGATGGGCCGCCACGCCGGCTGGATCGCGCTGAACGCCGGCCTGGCCTCGGGTGCGCACATGACGCTGATCCCCGAACAGCCGTTCGACGTCGAGGAAGTGTGCCGGCTGGTCAAACAACGGTTTGTGCGCGGTGATTCGCACTTCATCTGTGTGGTGGCCGAGGGTGCCAAACCGGCCGAGGGGTCGATGCAGTTGAAGCAGGGCGGCACCGACGAGTTCGGGCACGAGAAGTTCACCGGTGTGGCACACCAGCTCGGCGTCGAGATCGAGAAGCGGATCAACAAGGAAGTACGGGTCACCGTGCTCGGCCACGTCCAGCGCGGCGGCACCCCGACCCCGTACGACCGCGTCCTGGCCACCCGGTTCGGGGTGAACGCGGCCGACGCCGCCCACGCGGGCGAGTACGGGATGATGGTGTCGCTGCGGGGGCAGGAGATCGGACGGGTGCCGCTGGCGGACGCGGTGCGCCAGCTCAAACTGGTGCCGCAGAGCCGCTACGACGACGCCGCCGAGTTCTTCGGCTGACCGACGGCCACTAGGATTCACGGCATGACTTCCGTGACTTCGGCCACCGCACCGCTGCTGGACTACGACGAGGTCATCGCCACGTACGAGCCGGTGCTCGGCCTCGAGGTGCATGTCGAACTGTCGACGGCCACGAAGATGTTCTGCGGGTGCGCCAACAGATTCGGCGGTGAACCCAACACCCAGGTGTGTCCGGTCTGCCTCGGGCTGCCCGGCTCGCTGCCCGTGCTCAACGGGGCCGCGGTGGAGTCGGCGATCCGGATCGGGCTGGCGCTCAACTGCGACATCGCCCCGTGGGGTCGGTTCGCCCGCAAGAACTACTTCTATCCGGATCAGCCGAAGAACTACCAGATCTCCCAGTACGACGAACCGATCGCGGTCAACGGCTACCTCGACGTGCCGCTCGACGACGGCACCACGTGGCGGATCGAGATCGAGCGCGCCCACATGGAGGAGGACACCGGCAAGCTGACCCACCTGGGCAGCGACACCGGACGTATCGCCGGGGCGACGACGTCGCTCGCCGACTACAACCGTTCGGGCGTGCCGCTGATCGAGATCGTCACCAAACCCATCGAGGGTACCGGCGCGCGTGCCCCCGAGATCGCCCGCGCATACGTGACAGCCCTTCGAGACCTGTTGCGCGCGTTGGATGTCTCCGATGTACGGATGGACCAGGGCTCGATGCGCTGCGACTCCAACGTCTCACTCAAGCCGATCGGCCGAGCGGAGTTCGGTACCCGTACCGAGACCAAGAACGTGAACTCCCTCAAGAGCGTCGAGGTCGCGGTCCACTACGAGATGCGTAGGCAGGCAGCAGTTCTCGACGCCGGGGGCACGGTCACCCAGGAGACCCGCCACTTCCACGAAGACGGCTACACCTCGCCGGGGCGTAGCAAGGAGACCGCGCAGGACTACCGGTACTTCCCCGAGCCCGACCTCGAGCCCGTGGCTCCGAGCGCCGAACTGGTCGAGCGCCTGCGGCAGACCATTCCGGAGCTTCCGTGGTTGTCGCGCAAGCGGATTCAGGACGACTGGGGAATCTCCGACGAGGTGATGCGTGACCTCGTCAACATCGGCGCGCTGGACCTGATCGCGGCCACCGTCGCCGAAGGTGTGTCCAGCGACCAGGCCCGCGCGTGGTGGGGCAACTTCCTGGTGCAGAAAGCCAACGAGAAGGCCGTCGCGCTCGAGGACCTCCCGATCACGCCGGCGCAGGTTGCCGCCGTGGTCAAGCTGGTCGACGACGGCACGCTGTCGAACAAACTGGCGCGTCAGGTGGTCGAAGGCGTGCTGGCCGGCGAGGGCGACCCCGAGCAGGTGATGGCCGACCGCGGTCTGGCCATGGTGCGCGACGAGTCGCTGATCCAGGCGGCCATCGACGAAGCTCTCGCGGCGCAACCCGACATCGTCGAGAAGATCCGCGGCGGCAAGGTGGCGGCCGCGGGCGCGATCGTCGGCGCAGTCATGAAGGCCACCAAGGGCCAGGCGGACGCCGCGCGGGTGCGCGAGCTCGTCCTCGCCGCGTGTAGCTGACCGATGAAAAGCCCGCAGGACCTGGTCTTCCGACTGCTGCAACACCCGCTGCGGCTGCTGTCACTGCGCTCGATCGTGATCCTGTCCCAGCTGGGGGTGATCATCCTGGTGCTGACGCTGGGCGTGTGGGTGTGGGTGGGCGTCACCAACGACCAGTACGACCAGCTCGACCGGCGGCTGGATTCGTTGTCGAGCCTGGGCGACGTCAACACCCTGCTGCGCAGCGCCCGTGAGGGCGTCGGCCCGGAGGAGACCGAGGGTGGTCTGGTGCGCACCGCGCGGTTCAGCGGTGCCACCGTCTCGATACCGGCGGACATCGTGCTGCCCGAACTCGCCAGCGGATATGCCGACGCGACGATCGACGGTGTCGAGTACCGCGTCCGCACCATCACCACCGACAACGCGTCCGTGGCACTCGGGGCGCCGCTGGAGGACACCCAGGCCCGCATCGACGGCCTGCACTGGCGGGTGTTCTGGATCTGCTTCGGGGTGATCCTGGGCACGCTGCTGGTCGGCTGGGTGATCGCGCTGATCATGGTCAACCCGTTCCGGCTGCTTGCGCAGCAGGCTCGCGCCATCAATGCGCAGTCCAACCCCGACGAGGTGCAGGTGCGCGGAGTGTGGGAGGCGGTCGAGATCTCCGAGGCGGTGGAGGGCATGCTCGCGCGCATCGGTGACGAGCAGCAGCGCACCCGTGCGGCGCTGGAGTCCGCACGTGACTTCGCCGCCGTCGCGTCGCATGAGCTGCGCACACCGCTGACCGCGATGCGCACGAACCTGGAGGTGCTCTCGACGCTGGATCTGGGAGCTGAGCAGCGCGACGAGGTCATCAGCGACGTCATCCGGACCCAGTCGCGGATCGAGGCGACCCTCACCGCGCTGGAGCGCCTCGCCCAGGGGGAGTTGACCACCGTCGACGACTTCGTCCCAGTCGACGTGGCCGAACTACTCGATCGTGCCGCCCACGACGCGATGCACAACTATCCCGGCCTGGAGGTGTCGCTGGCGTCGTCGACGACGGTGCTGATGCTGGGCATGCCCGCCGGGCTTCGGCTCGTCATCGACAATGCCATCGCCAATGCGGTCAAACACGGTGGCGCAACCCAGGTTCGGTTGAGTGTGCTCAGCTCGTCGGCCGGCGTGGAGATCGCCGTCGACGACAACGGCTCGGGGGTGCCCGAGTGCGAGCGGGCCGAGGTGTTCCAGCGCTTCCACCGGGGTACCACCGCGTCCCGGTCGGGATCGGGACTCGGACTGGCCCTGGTGGCTCAGCAGGCCGAGATACACGGTGGCACCGCGGCGTTGGAGGTCAGTCCGCTCGGCGGCACCCGGTTGATGCTGCGCATGCCGGGTTCGGGGCCGGGCACCGTCTGAGCTCGCGCTGTCGCGCCGGCCGGACTACGTGTTGTCGGCGTTGGTGCGCGGGAAGCCGCCGCCCTGCGGGAAGAGCGGGAACACCACGTCGTCGAGGCGCATCGGGTCACCGGAGGTCTTGTTGACCGTGGCTCCCCAGACGTTGCCGTCCGGCGAGACCTGCAGCGCCCACGCGTGACCGTGCTGATCCTGGCGCACCACCTCGGGATCGCCTGTCACCGCACCGGTCTCGGGCGCCATCCGCACCGCCACGGTCTGTTTGGTGTTGACGAGGTTCACCAGCACCGTGCCGTCGAGCGCCGCGCAGCCGGCCACACCGGGGCGGTCCGGCCACGTCCACACCGTCGAGACCCGGGAATCCTTGGTGATCCGCTGCAGACGGTCGGCCGTGGGAGTGCGGTCGGTGACGTACAGCGACTCGTCGGCAGGATCGATGCACATGCTGCCGCCGGGTCCGAGGCCGGACAAGGCGGTCGTCGTCGGCGCCTGGTCGACGGTCGTCGGCTGCTCGATGCGTAGCAGCTTGCCCGCCATCGATCCGGGGTCGGCGGCCAGAGCCGGGCTGCCCGCATCGCCGGTCTGGACCACCAGCGTCGTCGGGCTCGTGAAGATCAGCGAGCCCATGTTTCCGGTGGCGCCCTTGGGAATGCCGGTGAGGATCGGCTTGGGCGGGTCGCCCTCGGCGATGCGCACCACGCGGTTGTCGGTCGGCGTGCTGATGTAGGCGTACATCAGGCGGTCCTGCATGAAGGTGGGGGACATGACGATGTCCAGCAGGCCGCCGTCGCCGCCGGGGTCGACGGGAATGACCATCTTGGTGATCGGCTCGGCCTTCACCGACACCTGCTTGACCGCGCCGGTGGTCCGCTCGGCGACCAGCGCCGACTGGCTGTCCGGCAGCATGATCAGGCCGCTGGTGCTCTCCAGGCAACCCTGCATGACGCCCGGGGCCGGGCATTCCTTCGGGAAGGGCTTCGCGGGCAGCGGGGGCGGGGGAGGCGGGGTGGATGTCGGTCCGGGTGCGAGCTCGGGCTCGGTGGTGAAGGGTTGCGACTGCGCGGAGTCGAAACGCGCACAGCCGGAACCGGCGAGCAGTGCCGCACACAGCAACACGACGAAAGCCCGCAACGGCCGACGCTCAGTCATGCACGCCAGGTTACGGATCGCTGACCGGTGCGCGCCACGCGCTCCCGGCCGCCACCGGCCTGGACCAGCGCAGCACTGCACAAACACGTGCTCAACGCGCCGCGCTAATCCGCGGTTAGGGGCCGAACAGCACTTACCCTGGCTGTCGTGACGAGTCCCCATGACCCTCGCCCCTGGCAGCGGCCCGACGATTCGGCTGGCCGGCCCGCGTCGGCGAGCCTGGTGGACCCCGAGGACGACCTTCCCTCCGCCCACTACGGCGGCGACTTCGAGACGACAGCGATTCCGCGCTACGACTCGGCGAAGCCGAGCGGCCAGCAGCCGTTCACCCTGCTGAACGACCCCGAACCCCTGCCGTACGTCCAGCCGGGCGCTGGTCTGGCGCCCGGCGCCTACGGGTCCACCGCGGCGCCCACCGAGGTCGGGCTCATCGATTCCGACGATCGCCGGGACGACCGAAGGGGCACCCAGGACCTCGGGTTGCTGCTGCTGCGCGTCGCCGTGGGTGCGCTGTTCATCGGCCACGGCCTGCAGAAGGTGTTCGGCTGGTGGGGCGGTCCCGGCCTCGGCGGGTTCCGCGACTCTCTCACCGACGTGGGCTTCCGAAACGCCGACATCCTGGCCTACGTGGCCGCAGGCGGTCAGATCGCGGCAGGTGTGCTGCTGGTGCTCGGGTTGTTCACCCCGATCGCGGCGGCGGGCGCGTTGGGCTACCTGCTCACCTCGATACTGGCGGAAGTCTCGATCGCCCATGACGAGGCGCGGCTGTCCGCCTTCCTCACCGACGGCCACGAGTATCAGATCGTGCTGCTGTGCGCTGTGGCGGCCATCATCCTGGTCGGCCCGGGCCGGTACGGCCTCGACGGCGGCCGCGGATGGGCGCGCCGGCCGTTTGTCGGATCGATCGCCGCGCTGCTGCTCGGGGTGGGTGCCGGGGTGGCGATCTGGATGCTGCTCAACGGGGCCAACCCGCTGGCCTGACCGCCTACTCGTACGGGTTGGGTACCCGACCGCCGCTGGCGGCAGTCAGCAGCGGCAGGGTCGAGAACGTCACCGCGGGCAACGGCAGTTCGGTGCCGTCCCGGCGGCGAGCCACCGCCCAGGCGCGACGCCCGAACCGCAGTCCGTCGATGTCGTCCCACGGCACGGTCGTGCGGCCGAACAGGGTTCGCGCGGTGACCGTGTCGCGGTCTGCGACGGTGCGGTAGCGGACCACGACGATCGACATCGCCACCGGGATCAGCAGCAGCAGCGCGAACCACTGCGGACCTGCCAGCACCACGGCGAGCAGGGCCAAGGTGAAGAAGCCCACCGCCACGTGGGCCATCGGCGAGATCCTGATCACGACAGGAGCGGACCCCGGCGCCGAGCGTGTAGCCATGCCGCCATCATTCCACCGGCAGTCTGCTGCCCGCGAAAGCGCTCGTCGGTGCCTGTCTGCTCCTCGCGCACGCGCTCGTCGGTGGCACCCAGATTTGACCTTCGGCCAGTTCGGCGGCTACCGTCGTCTGCTATGCAGACCATGCTCGTAGTAATTGGGTTGCGCGTTGATGCCGCGCTGGCCCCGATTCGGGCATAGCAAAACAGCATCGACGCGCAACCCTCGTACAGCCCGCTGGGCTGACGGGGGTTTTTTGTTGCCCCAGCACCGATTTGAGAAGATCGCCCGACCGAGAAAGACCAGAGGACACCGTGAGCGCACCCACCACGCGACCACCCGAGCAGTCGGCGACCCCGACGAACGGGACAGCGGCTGCCGCGAAGCACAACTCCGCGACAGCCCCGGCGCACGCCATACGTCAACCGAACATCGTTGCCCCGCAGCAACTCACCGGCGCTCAGGCCGTCATCCGGGCGCTCGAGGAGCTCGACGTCGACACGATCTTCGGTATCCCCGGTGGCGCGGTCCTTCCGGTGTACGACCCGCTGTTCGACTCGCAGAAGTTGCGCCATGTGCTCGTCCGCCACGAGCAGGGTGCGGGCCATGCCGCCAGCGGTTACGCCCACGCCACCGGCAAGGTCGGCGTCATGATGGCGACGTCCGGCCCCGGCGCGACCAACCTGGTGACGCCGCTGGCGGACGCCCAGATGGACTCGATTCCGGTGGTGGCGATCACGGGTCAGGTCGGCCGCGGGCTGATCGGCACGGACGCATTCCAGGAAGCCGACATCTCCGGCATCACGATGCCGATCACCAAGCACAACTTCCTGGTGCGCAACGGCGACGACATCGCGCGTGCGCTGGCCGAGGCGTTCCACATCGCCTCGACCGGGCGGCCGGGCGCGGTGCTCGTCGACATCCCCAAGGACATCCTGCAGGGGGAGTGCACGTTCAGCTGGCCGCCGCAGATGGATCTGCCCGGCTACAAGCCGAACACCAAGCCGCACAACCGGCAGATCCGCGAGGCCGCCAAGCTGATCGCCGCCGCCCGCAAGCCGGTGCTCTACGTCGGCGGCGGCGTCATCCGCGGTGAAGCCACCGCGGAACTGGCGGCGCTGGCCGAGCTGACCGGCATCCCCGTCGTCACCACGCTGATGGCACGCGGTGCGTTCCCGGACAGCCACCGGCAGAACCTCGGCATGCCGGGTATGCACGGCACCGTCTCCGCGGTGGCCGCGCTGCAGCGCAGCGACCTGCTCATCGCGCTGGGGACGCGCTTCGATGACCGGGTGACCGGCAAGCTGGAGTCGTTCGCCCCCGAGGCCAAGGTGATCCACGCCGACATCGACCCCGCCGAGATCGGCAAGAACAGGCATGCCGATGTGCCCATCGTCGGTGACGTGAAGGCCGTCATCTCCGACCTGCTCGACGTGCTGCGCCGTGACGGCGCGTCCGACGACATCGAGATCGGCGACTGGTGGACCTACCTGCAGAACGTGCAGGACACCTATCCGCTGAGCTACGGGCCGCAGAGCGACGGCAGCCTGTCGCCCGAGTACGTCATCGAAAGCCTGGGCAAGATCGCCGGACCCGACGCCATCTACGTGGCCGGCGTTGGCCAGCACCAGATGTGGGCCGCGCAGTTCATCTCCTACGAGAAGCCCAAGACGTGGCTGAACTCCGGTGGACTGGGCACTATGGGGTACGCGGTGCCGGCGGCGATGGGCGCCAAGATGGGGTGCCCGGACACCGAGGTGTGGGCGATCGACGGCGACGGCTGCTTCCAGATGACCAACCAGGAGCTGGCCACCTGTGCTATCGAGGGCATCCCCATCAAGGTGGCGCTGATCAACAACGGCAACCTCGGCATGGTGCGGCAGTGGCAGACGCTGTTCTACGAAGAGCGGTACAGCCAGACGGATCTGGCCACCCACTCGAGGCGCATCCCCGACTTCGTCAAGCTGGCCGAGGCGCTCGGCTGCGTCGGATTGCGCTGTGAGCGCGAGGAAGACGTGGCAGAAGTGATCGCCCAGGCCCGGGCGATCAACGACCGGCCCGTGGTCATCGACTTCACCGTCGGCGCCGACGCCCAGGTGTGGCCGATGGTGGCCGCAGGTACCAGCAACGACGAGATCCAGGCGGCACAGGGAATCCGGCCGCTGTTCGGCGATCCGGAAGAGGGACACGCATGAGCACCACTGCGCCGCGCACACATACGCTGTCGGTGCTCGTGGAGGACAAACCGGGCGTCCTCGCCCGCGTCGCGTCCCTGTTCTCCCGGCGCGGATACAACATCCAGTCGCTGGCCGTCGGAGCCACCGAGCACAAGAACCTCTCGCGGATGACCATCGTGGTCGATGTCGAGGATTCACCGTTGGAGCAGATCACCAAGCAGCTCAACAAGCTGATCAACGTGATCAAGATTGTCGAGCAGGACGAGGAGACCACGGTCTCCCGCGAGCTCGCGCTGATCAAGGTCCGCACCGATGCCGCCACCCGTGGCCAGGTGATCGAGGCGGTCAACCTGTTCCGCGCCAAGGTCGTCGACGTCTCGAACGAGTCGCTGACCGTCGAGGCCACCGGAACGCCTGAGAAGATCGAAGCGCTGTTGCGGGTGCTCGAGCCCTACGGCGTTCGCGAGATCGTCCAGTCCGGTGTGGTGTCGCTGTCCCGCGGCCCCCGCGGTATCAGCACCAAGTAATGATTCGAAAAGCAAAGAACAGAAAGAAGATTCACGAAGATGGCAGTTGAGATGTTCTATGACGACGACGCGGACCTTTCGGTCATCCAGGGCCGCAAGGTCGGCGTCATCGGCTACGGCAGCCAGGGGCACGCGCACTCGCTGAGCCTGCGCGACTCCGGCGTCCAGGTGAAGGTCGGCCTCAAGGAGGGCTCGAAGTCGCGTGACAAGGTCACCGAGCAGGGCCTCGAGGTCGACACGCCCGCCGAGGTCGCCAAGTGGGCCGACGTGATCATGGTGCTCGCTCCCGACACCGCCCAGGCCGACATCTTCACCAATGACATCGAGCCCAACCTCAACGACGGCGACGCGCTGTTCTTCGGCCACGGACTCAACATCCACTTCGGTCTCATCAAGCCGCCGGCGAACGTCACCGTCGGCATGGTCGCGCCCAAGGGCCCCGGCCACCTGGTGCGCCGCCAGTTCGTCGACGGCAAGGGCGTCCCGTGCCTGGTCGCGGTCGAGCAGGACCCCAAGGGCGAGGGCATGGCCCTGGTGCTGTCCTACGCCAAGGGCATCGGCGGCGCGCGGGCCGGCGTCATCAAGACCACGTTCAAGGACGAGACCGAGACCGACCTGTTCGGTGAGCAGGCCGTGCTGTGCGGCGGTACCGAGGAACTCATCAAGACCGGCTTCGAGGTCATGGTCGAGGCGGGCTACGCACCCGAGCTCGCCTACTTCGAGGTGCTCCACGAGCTGAAGCTGATCGTCGACCTGATCTACGAAGGTGGCATCGCGCGGATGAACTACTCGGTGTCCGACACCGCGGAGTTCGGCGGCTACCTGTCCGGCCCGCGGGTCATCGACGCGGACACCAAGAAGCGGATGCAGCAGATCCTCTCCGAGATCCAGGACGGCACCTTCGTCAAGCGTCTGGTCGCCAATGTCGAGGGCGGCAACAAGGAGCTCGAGAGCCTGCGCAAGAAGAACGCCGAGCACGAGATCGAGGTCACCGGCAAGAAGCTGCGCGACCTGATGAGCTGGGTCGACCGGCCGATCACCGAAACCGCGTAACACCTTTTCGCCGAACTGGGATTCCCGGTCGTTGATCGCCCGTCGATCGCGACCGGGAATCCCAGTTCGCGTTGATCGGTACGCTCGGTGATCATGACGGGCACAGAGATGCCGGAGACGCCGGCGACCGCCCTGCTGGCCCGCGCGGGCGGCATCCGCGGGCTGGTGTACACCGCGGTGCCGGTCACCATGTTCGCCGCGGCCAACGCGATCGTCGGGCTGGTGCCTGCGCTGATCGCGGCGGTCAGCGCCGCAGCGTTGGTGCTCGTGTGGCAACTGGTGCAGCGTGAGTCCGTGCGGCCGGCGTTGTTCGGTTTCGCCGGGATCGCCGCGGGCGCCGGCCTGGCCCTCGTCACCGGTCGCGCCAAAGACTTCTATCTGCCCGGCATCTGGATGTACCTGGCGATGGCGATCCTGTTCACCGGCTCCGTCCTGGTGGGCCGGCCACTGATCGGGGTGGTGTGGGCGTGGATGACCGGGCGGGACGACACCTGGCGCCGCACCCGCCGCGTCCGCAGGGCATTCGATCTGGTGACGTTGATGATGGCGGCGGTGTCGACCACCCGGTTCGCGGTGCAGTTCTACCTTTACGACACCAACCAGGAGGGGCTGCTCGCGGTCGCGCGGATAGCCATGGGCTGGCCGATCTTCCTGGTGACGTCGGGCCTGATCTATCTGGCCATCCGAACGGGGATGCGTACGTTGCCCCGTGGGGCCGAAGCCGCCTAGGAGAGCCTGTCCGCGACGCCGACGACGCGACGTGCGAGATGGTCGAGCGCGTTCAGCGTCGTCTCGTCGGGCTCGTCGCTGTTCTCCGCCCCGGTGACATGGCCGACGCCGTAGGGGTTTCCGTCGGCGAACTTGATCCCGTCGGTGTAGCCGGGCGGCACGAGGATCCCGCCGAAATGCATCAGCGTGACGTAGAGGGTGATCAGCGTCGTCTCCTGGCCGCCGTGCGCCGTCTGTGACGAGGTGAATCCGGCATAGACCTTGTCGGCCAACTGGCCCTTGGCCCACAGCCCGCCGAGCGAGTCGATGAAGGTGCGGAACTGCGATGCGGTATTGCCGAAGCGGGTCGGCGAGCCGAAGATGACCGCGTCGGCCCAGACGATGTCGTCGCCGGAGGCCGTCGGAAGATCCTTGGTGGCTTCGTAATTGGCCTTCCACGCCGGATTGTTCGCGAACGACTCCGGATCGCGGGTTTCGGCGACGTGGCGCACTCGCACCTCGGCGCCCGCAGCTTCCGCGGCCGCGGCGACGCGGTGCGCCATCGCTGTGCCGTGGCCTGTCGCGGAGTAGTAGATGACCGCCAGTTTTGTCATGCGTCCCAGCTTAGGCCGACAGGCGCGGCACGTCCCTGATGCCGAACTCGCGCCGCAGCACCGTGCGCGCGGCGTAGAACCCCGCCATGCCGTGCACGCCGCCGCCGGGCGGGGCGGCCGACGAGCACAGGTACGCCCTCGGGATCGGGGTCGCCCACGGATTCCAGCGCAGCGTCGGCCCGGTCAGCGCGCTGAACATGTTGTTGCCGCCGACGCCGATGTCGCCGCCGACGAGGTTCGCGTTGTGCTCGGAGAGGTTGGCCGCGGGCACGCTGCGGACGCCGACGACGAGATCTCGGAATCCCGGCGCGAACCGTTCGAAGATCGCGGTGACCGCCTCGGCCATGTCCCGGGTCGAACCGGCGGGCACGTGGGCGTAGGTCCACAGCGGGCGCCGCCCCTGCGCGTCGATACGACCCGGATCGGCGAGGTGGGGGAGCGCGGCGAGCACCATCGGCCACTCGGCGTGGCGGCCGTGCGCGATCTCCTTCTCCGCCCGCGCCATCGTGGCGCGGTCGCCACCCATGTGCAGCGTCGGGGCGTCGGCCAAACGCTGGTCGCGCCAACGAATTTCGCCGGAGAGCACGAAATCGACCTTGGCCACCCCCGGCCCGTAGCGGTACCCGCGCAGCTTCTTGGCGTAGCGCGTGGGCAATTGGTCACCGTAGATCCGCAACAGTGCTGTCGGCGCGGTGTCGTAGAGGACCACGCCTGCCGGCGGGGTGGTGACCTCCTCGCCGAGCACGATCTCGCCGCCGTGTGCGCGCAGGTCGGCGACCAACGCGTCGGGGATCGCCTGTGACCCGCCCACCGGGATCGGCCAGCCCACCGCGTGCGCCAACGTCGCCAGCATCAGCCCGGCGCCCGCGGCGACCAAGGAGGGCATCTGCGAAATGGTATGTGCGGCAACGCCGGTGAACAACGCCCTGGCGTCCTCGCCGGCGAGGCTGCTCCAGGCCGGGGTGCCTTGGGCCAGCAGGCGGGGCGCGACGCGAAGTGCCGCGGGGATGCTCGGTGGAATCGACCGCTTGTCGCCCAACAGCAACCCGACCACGCCGTCGCAGTCGGCGGACAGCGGGCCCAGCAGTCGACGCCAGGACCGGCCGTCCTCGAGTTCGGCGCAGGTGCGGCCGATGTCCCGGTAGCCGACGGCGGCGGCCCGATCCGGCAGGGGATTGCCGTAGGACACCTCGGGTACGGTCAGCGTCACACCCCGGCTCGGGAGATCGAATGCGGCGAAGAACGGTGAGGCCAGCGCCAGTGGGTGCACCGCCGAGCAGATGTCGTGTGAGACCCCGGGGAACTCGGGGTCGGGCAGTGTCCGCGCGCCGCCCCCGACGGTCGTCTGCGCCTCGATGACCCGCACCGACAGCCCTGCCCGGGCGCAGACGACTGCGGCGGCCAGTCCGTTGGGTCCACTCCCGACGACGGTGATGTCCACATCCACTCCCCGGGTCGCTTCGCTCCTGCCGTCCACCGCCCAATTAGAGCCCATTAGGCTAAAGCCTCGTGAGTCTGCCCGTAGTACTGATTGCCGACAAGCTCGCCCAGTCGACCGTGGACGCCCTGGGGGACCAGGTGGAAGTCCGCTGGGTCGACGGGCCTGACCGAGAGAAGCTGCTGGCGGCCGTCGTCGACGCCGACGCGCTGCTGGTGCGCTCGGCGACGACGGTCGACGCCGAGGTCCTCGCCGCGGCGCCGAAGCTCAAGATCGTCGCCCGCGCGGGCGTCGGTCTCGACAACGTCGACGTCGAGGCTGCCACCGCCCGCGGGGTGCTCGTGGTCAACGCCCCGACGTCGAACATCCACAGCGCCGCCGAGCACGCGCTGGCGCTGCTGCTGTCCACGGCACGCCAGATCCCGGCCGCCGATGCCACGCTGCGCGAGCACACCTGGAAGCGATCGTCGTTCTCCGGCACCGAGATCTTCGGCAAAACGGTCGGTGTCGTCGGGCTCGGGCGGATCGGGCAGCTGGTGGCGCAACGGCTCGCGGCGTTCGGCGCGCACGTGACCGCCTATGACCCGTACGTGTCGCACGCGCGTGCCGCCCAGCTCGGCATCGAGCTTCTGACCCTGGACGAGCTCCTGGGGCGGGCGGATTTCATCTCCGTGCACCTGCCCAAGACCAAGGAGACTGCCGGCCTGATCGGCAAGGAGAATCTGGCCAAGACCAAGCCGGGCGTCATCATCGTCAACGCCGCTCGCGGTGGGCTGATCGACGAGCAGGCGCTCGCCGATGCCATCACCAGCGGACACGTGCGCGGAGCGGGGCTCGACGTCTTCTCCACCGAGCCGTGCACCGACAGCCCGCTCTTCGAGCTGCCACAGGTGGTGGTCACGCCGCACCTGGGAGCATCGACGGTCGAGGCGCAGGACAGGGCAGGCACCGACGTCGCCGCCAGCGTGAAGCTGGCGCTGGCTGGCGAGTTCGTTCCCGACGCGGTCAACGTCGGCGGCGGTGTGGTCGGCGAAGAGGTGGCGCCGTGGTTGGACCTGGTGCGCAAACTGGGTCTGCTGGTCGGCGTGCTCGCCCCGGAACTGCCTACCAACCTCTGCCTGCAGGTCCGTGGCGAGTTGGCATCCGAGGATGTCGAGGTGCTCAGACTCTCGGCGCTGCGCGGACTGTTCTCCGCGGTGATCGAGGATCAGGTGACGTTCGTCAACGCGCCGTCTATCGCCGCCGAACGGGGCGTCGAGGCGAGCGTCGACACCGAGTCGGAGAGCCCGAACCACCGCAGCGTGGTCGACGTGCGCGCGGTCGCCGCCGACGGATCCACCGTGAACGTGGCGGGCACCCTGTCCGGGCCGCAGCTGGTCGAGAAGATCGTCCAGATCAACGGCCGCAACCTCGATCTGCGCGCCGAGGGCGTCAACCTGATCATCAACTACGACGATCAGCCCGGCGCGCTGGGCAAGATCGGCACGCTGCTCGGCGAGGCGGCGGTGAACATCCTCGCCGCGCAACTCAGTCAGGACGCCGACGGCGACGGCGCGACGATCATGCTGCGCCTGGATCGCCACGTGCCCGACGATGTTCTCTCGGCCATCCGGCGTGACGTCAACGCCCTGACGCTGGAAGTGGTTGATCTGACATGAGTGCACCGACGAAGTTGGCGGTGATCGGTGGAGACGGCATCGGACCCGAGGTCATCGGGGAAGCGCTGAAGGTGCTCGATGCGGTGTATCCCGGTGTCGAGACGACCGAATACGACCTCGGCGCGCGGCAGTACCACAAGACCGGCGAGGTTCTGCCGGACTCGGTGCTCGACGAGCTGAAGGCCCACGACGCAATCCTTCTCGGCGCGATCGGCGACCCGTCGGTGCCGAGCGGGTTGTTGGAACGCGGGCTGTTGCTGCGTATCCGCTTCGAGCTCGACCATCACATCAACCTGCGCCCCGGGCGGCTCTACCCGGGCGTGAAGAGCCCGCTGGCCGGCGATCCGGAGATCGATTTCGTCGTCGTGCGGGAGGGCACCGAGGGGCCGTACACCGGCAACGGCGGCGCGATTCGCGTCGGCACGCCCCACGAGATCGCCACGGAGGTCAGCATCAACACCGCGTACGGCGTGCGCCGCGTGGTCCAGGATGCGTTCGGACGGGCTCAGCAGCGGCGCAAGCACCTGACCCTGGTGCACAAGAACAACGTGCTCGTCAACGCCGGGTCGCTGTGGTGGCGCACGGTCCAGACCGTCGCGTCCGAATACCCGGACGTCGAGGTCGCCTATCATCACGTCGATGCCGCGACGATCCACATGGTCACCGACCCGGGTCGCTACGACGTCATCGTCACCGACAACCTCTTCGGCGACATCATCACCGACCTCGCCGCGGCGGTGTGCGGCGGTATCGGCCTGGCCGCGAGCGGCAACATCGATGCCACCCTGACCAATCCGTCGATGTTCGAGCCGGTGCACGGCAGTGCCCCGGACATCGCGGGTCAGGGGATCGCGGATCCGACAGCGGCGATCATGTCGGTGTCGTTGCTGCTGGGGCACCTGGCCGAGTTCGACGCGGCGGCGCGGGTCGACAGCGCCGTCGCCGCGCACCTGGCCACCCGCGGTGACGCGCCGATGTCGACGGTGCAGGTCGGCGAGCGGATCCTCGGGAAGCTGTAACCATCGCGGGGATCGCGTCACTGACGCGGCAGTGCTGGTTGTTCGTGATCGGTGCGTCGTTCTTCGCGGCGGCCACCGCACCCGGCGTCCCGGCGTGGGTCGGTGCCGGTGCGGCGAACCTGCTGTGTTTCGTCGGTTCGTGGTTCTTCACCAGCGCGGCGTGGATGCAGCTCGTCCTCTCCGACCGCACCTCGCGATTCGAATGGTGGTCGGCTGCCGTGCAATTCGTCGGCACGCTGCTGTTCAATCTCAGTACCGGTGCGGCGGTGTGGGCGCACGCCGTGACGTCCGAACGGCGCTATGTCTGGGTGCCCGACGTGACGGGTTCGCTGTTCTTCCTCGTCAGCGGTGCGCTTGCCATGGTGGCGGTGGCCGCGGTCGCGGGCCTTCTGGACTTCCGCTCCCGTGACTGGCTTGCCGGCGCCGTCAATCTGATCGGCTGTGTGGCATTCGGGATTTCGGCGGTCGCAGCGTTCGTGCGGCCGACCGGTGTGACTGCGGACGAGGTGCTGGCCAACCTCGGTACGTTCGTCGGCGCGCTCTGCTTCCTGGCGGCCGCGCTGATCGAGCTGCCGCGTGGCGGGGCGAACCAGGCAGGGGGCCCTACCGATCCGGCTTGATCCCGACCGGGACGGCCGGGATCGCGATCAGCGGGAACAGCGCGCACACCGCGAAGGCCACCGGGTAGCCTGCGATGCCGATCAACGCGCCGAACAGCGGCGGCGCGACACCTTGGGCCAGCAGCTGGCTGGTGTTCTGCGTGCCCAGCGCCCGCCCGCTCCAGAACGGGCCGGCGTACTCCGCGATCGCGGTGAACGCCAAGCCGTTGTCGGACACCGTGATCACGGACGCGGCGATCATGAGGGCGATGCTCAGTGGCGACCCCAGCCAGTCCGTCAGGGCCAGCAGCGTCATCGATGCCACCGCCGCGGCCGCGATGATGCGAACGGGACGCAGCCGCGATGTCAGCACCTCGCCGGTTCGCTTGACGTAGGCATCCGACCAGCGGCCCGCGCCGATACGGCCGGCGGCGCCGAGGATCTGCGCGAAAAGGACGAGCGTGCCCGCCGACCCGGGGGACCATCCGTGCGCGGTGATCAGCCACACCAGAGCGAATGTCCACATGATCACCTGGGGGATGACCAGCAGCACCGAGGCCAGATGAATGCGCCACAGCATCCACGATCCGCGGTAGGGATTGGACAGCTGGCTCTCAGCTGCGTCGGCGCGGGGCGGCCGCGGCGGATCGATCACCGCCACCAGACAGACGAGAGCGGATGCGGCGCAGACGATCGCCGGGAACAGGAGTGCGGCGCAGACGCTGGAGAACTCGGCAAGGCGCGGGATCACCAGTGCCCCCACGCCGACACCCAGGGGCTGCGCGGTCTGCCGAATGCCCATCACCAGGCCCCGCTTCTCGGCGTCGAACCATCCGACCACAAGGCGGCCACTGGCGGTGTTGCTGCTGGCGGCGGCCATGCCGCCGAGGAACAGGAAGACTCCGACGGTGAACAGCGAGTCCGCGGACGCGGCGGCGAAGGCGGCGGCCGCGGTCAACGCCGACCCCACCGTCAGCACCATCCGCTCGCCGACGCGGTCGACGACATAACCCCATGCGATCAACGTCACCACCATGCCGAGGCTGGGCAGTGAGGACATCAGCGCGGCGGAGGCCAGATCGAGCCCGCGTTCGGTGTGCAGCGACGGGATGAGGAAGGCGACACCGTTGATGAACACGTTGGCGCACAGTGTGGCCGCCAATGCGATCACCAACATCGACCACCGCCTGATCGAACTGATCTGCGCCTCGGCCATGGCGCCATGGTTCCACAGCGATCCCAAAATACTGAACGTATATCTCACTATTCGAGACACTGCACAGTAGGCACCGCCGTCGTCGGGCCCGGACATCGCGGGCACTAGGCTGGGACCATGCGTCTCGGCCGAATCGCCAGTCCCGATGGAGTCGCCTTCGTCGCCATCGAAGGTCCGCCCGACGATCCAGGTGGTGCCGTCGCCCGCGAGATCGCCGAGCACCCGTTCGGCAACCCGACCTTCACGGGCCGGCAGTGGCCGCTCGCCGATGTACGACTGCTGGCGCCGATTCTGGCGAGCAAGGTCGTGTGCATGGGCAAGAACTACGCCGCCCACATCGAGGAGATGGGCGGCGGCACGTTCGAGGATCCGATCATCTTCCTCAAGCCCAACACCGCGATCATCGGGCCGAACACGCCCATCCAGCTACCCGCAGACGCCGATCCGGTGCACTTCGAGGGTGAACTGGCCGCCGTCATCGGCAGGCCCTGCAAGGACGTTCCGGCGTCCCGGGCCATGGAGAACATCCTCGGCTTCACGATCGCCAACGACGTCTCGGCGCGCGATCAGCAGCGCAAGGACGGCCAGTGGATGCGGGCAAAGGGGCATGACACCTTCTGCCCGGTCGGCCCGTGGATCGTCACCGACATCGATCCGACGGACCTTGAGATCCGTACCGAGGTCAACGGTGAGGTCAAGCAGCGCAGTCGAACCTCGCTGATGATCCACGACATCGGCGCGATCATCGAGTGGATCTCGGCGGTGATGACACTGCTTCCGGGCGACCTCATTCTGACCGGAACCCCCGAGGGTGTCGGCCCGCTCGAACACGGGGACACCGTCAGTATCTCCATTTCCGGAATCGGTACTTTGACCAATCCTGTTGTGCGTAAGGGCAAGTCGTGACCTCCGTCAGTGAATCACCCGTCCGCGTTCGATTCTGCCCGTCGCCGACCGGCACTCCGCACGTCGGCCTGATCCGCACGGCGCTGTTCAATTGGGCGTACGCCCGACACACCGGCGGCGCCTTCGTCTTCCGCATCGAGGACACCGATGCTCAGCGCGACAGCGAGGACAGCTATCTGGCTCTGCTCGACGCGCTGCGCTGGCTCGGCATGGACTGGGACGAGGGGCCGGAGGTCGGTGGCCCCTACGAGCCGTATCGCCAGTCCCTTCGCCGCGAGATATACCTCGATGTGATCGAACGCCTGCTCGCCGCGGGTGAGGCGTATGAAGCGTTCTCGACGGCCGACGAGGTCGAAGCACGCCACCTGGCGGCGGGGCGAAATCCGAAGCTGGGCTACGACAACTACGACCGCGATCTGACCGACGAGCAGCGCGCGGCGCTGCGGGCCGAGGGACGCCAGCCGGTCATCCGACTGCGCATGCCCGACACGGACCTGACCTGGAACGACCTCGTCCGCGGCGAGACCACGTTCCCCGCGGGCTCGGTGCCGGACTTCGCGTTGACCCGCGGCAGCGGAGATCCGTTGTACACGTTGGTCAACCCGGTCGATGACGCCATGATGAAGATCACCCACGTGCTGCGCGGCGAGGACCTCCTCCCGTCCACCCCGCGCCAGCTCGCTCTCTACGCCGCACTGATCCGCATCGGTGTGACCGATCAGACACCGCAGTTCGCGCATCTGCCTCCGGTGCTGGGAGACGGCAACAAGAAGCTGTCCAAGCGCGATCCGCAGTCGAATCTGTTTCTGCACCGTGAGCGGGGTTTCATCCCCGAGGGCCTGTTGAATTACCTTGCCCTGCTGGGATGGTCGATCGCCGACGATCGTGACATCTTCAGCCTCGACGAGATGGTGGCCGCGTTCGACGTCGTCGACGTCAACTCCAACCCGGCGCGCTTCGACCAGAAGAAGGCCGACGCCCTCAACGCCGAGCACATCCGGATGCTCGACGAGGCGGAGTTCGCGCGCCGCCTCGCCGAGTACTTCACGAGCCGCGGCCACACCACCGGCTTGGACGACGCGCAGTTCGCCGAGGCGGCTCGGCTGGTGCAGACCCGCATCGTGGTGCTCGGCGACGCATGGGACCTGCTCAAGTTCCTCGACGACGCCACGTTCACGCTCGACGAGAAGTCGGCGGCCAAGGAGTTGCGCGCCGAGGCGGTGCCGGTGCTCACGGCCGCACTGGAGGCCCTGGCGCGGATCGACCAGTGGGACACCAGCGGGATCGAGGACGCGCTCAAGAGCGCGTTGATCGACGGTCTCGAACTGAAGCCGCGTAAGGCGTTCGGTCCGGTCCGGGTGGCTGCGACGGGCTCGTCGATCAGCCCGCCCCTGTTCGAGTCGCTGGAGCTGCTGGGCCGCGAGCGCAGCCTGGAGCGGCTGCAGGCGGGCCGCGACCACGCGGCGGCGGCGGCCACCCCGGAGGCGTGAAAAACCGCCCCGAAATCTTTGATAGTCTGCTCGTCGGCCCATGAGAACGAGCCGAGCGGCACCACAGCGACGCAATGGGTCGGGAAAAGCTCGTGACCAGCGGTTACGGGTAGCATTGGGGTATGGTGTAATTGGCAACACAGCGGTTTCTGGTACCGCCATTCTAGGTTCGAGTCCTGGTACCCCAGCCAAAGCACCGGATTAGGTCAGCAATCACAGCGTCAGTTATGCTTTCCCACCGGAAAGCAGTTCTAGCCCCCGTCGTCTAGCGGCCTAGGACGCCGCCCTCTCACGGCGGTAGCGTGGGTTCGAATCCCATCGGGGGTACAACACGATGGAGCTCCGCAAGGAGCTCCATTTTTTGTCTGACAGGTTCGCCGACCTCTCAGAGGCGGCGGGTCAGCGCATCGGCGGCGGCCACGAGGTCGGCCGCCCAGCGGGCGCCGGGACGCCTGCCCATCCGGTCGATGGGACCGGACACCGAGACGGCCGCGATGACCGTGCCCCTCGCGTCGCGTACCGGCGCGGAGACGCTCGCCACCCCCGGTTCGCGTTCGGCGGCGCTCTGCGCCCATCCGCGCTTGCGGACCTCGGCCAGCGTGCGATCGGTGAACTTGGCACCCGGGAGCACCGCGTGCTGGGTACCCGCGTCGGCATACGCGAGCAACACCTTGGCGCCCGAGCCGGCCGTCATCGGCAGCCGCGTGCCGATCGGCACGGTATCGCGAAGCCCGGCAGGCGGTTCCAGCGCGGCGATGCAGATTCGGGTGGTGCCCTCGCGCCGGTAGAGCTGCACACTCTCACCCGTCAGTTCGCGCAGCCGCGGTAGTACCACCGCGCCGGCCGACAGCAGCGGGTCGTTGACATGGCCTGCCAGTTCGGTGAGCGCCGGGCCGAGCCGCCACAGACCGTCGCCGTCGCGGGCGAGGAGCCGATGGGTTTCCAGGCCGACCGCGAGCCGGTGCGCGGTGGCCCTGGGTAGGTCGGTGCGGTCGCAGAGATCTGCCAGGCCACACGGAGACTCGGCGACCGCATGGAGGACACCGATCGCTTTGTCCAAGACGCCGATGCCGCTATTCTGTCTCACAAGGAGATACTAGCTTCCCAGATTGTGAGATAGTCAAGATGGCCATCGCGAACCAGCCCCGCACCCTCGCCGAGAAAGTGTGGAGTGAGCACGTCGTCGTCCCAGGATCCGGTGAGGGTGAGGCGCGTGAGCCTGATCTGATCTACATCGACCTCCATCTGGTGCACGAGGTCACCAGTCCGCAGGCCTTCGACGGACTGCGCCTTGCCGGCCGGCCGGTGCACCGGCCCGATCTGACGATCGCCACCGAGGATCACAACGTGCCGACCGTCGACATCGACAAGCCGATCGCCGACCCGATCTCGCGGACGCAGGTGGAGACGCTGCGGCGCAACTGTGAGGAATTCGGCATCAGGCTGCATCCGATGGGCGATGCCGAGCAGGGCATCGTCCACATCATCGGTCCGCAACTGGGACTGACCCAGCCGGGCATGACCATCGTGTGCGGCGACAGCCACACGTCCACCCACGGCGCGTTCGGGTCGATCGCGATGGGGATCGGCACATCTGAGGTCGAGCACGTGATGGCCACCCAGACGCTTGCGCTCAAACCGTTCAAAACCATGGCCGTCAACGTGGACGGGGAGCTGGCGCCAGGAGTCAGCGCGAAGGACATCATTCTTGCCGTCATCGCGAAGATCGGAACCGGTGGCGGACAAGGACATGTGATCGAATACCGCGGATCCGCCATCGAAGCGCTGTCGATGGAAGGCCGGATGACGATCTGCAACATGAGCATCGAGGCCGGCGCCCGGGCTGGCATGGTCGCGCCGGACGCGACGACGTTCGAGTACCTGCGCGGTCGACCGCACGCTCCGCAGGGGGCAGATTGGGACGCCGCCGTCGATGCGTGGAGTCGGTTGCGCACCGACGAGGGAGCCCGTTTCGACACCGAGGTCCACATCGACGCGTCGACGTTGACCCCGTTTGTCACCTGGGGAACCAACCCGGGCCAGGGTGTGCCGCTGGGTGGCTCGGTCCCCGACCCCGAACAGATCTTCGACGAAGCCGAGCGGCAGGCCGCCGAAAAGGCATTGGCCTATATGGACCTTCAGGCGGGTACCCCCATGCGGGAGATCCCGATCGACACGGTGTTCGTCGGCTCCTGTACCAACGGCCGCATCGAGGATCTCCGCGTGGTGGCCGAAGTGCTGCGTGGCCGCAAGGTGGCCGACAGCGTCCGGATGCTGGTCGTCCCCGGGTCGATGCGGGTCCGTGTCCAGGCCGAATCCGAGGGTCTCGGCGAGATCTTCACTGCCGCAGGCGCGGAATGGCGCCAGGCAGGGTGCTCGATGTGTCTGGGGATGAACCCCGATCAACTCGCGCCGGGGGAGCGGTCCGCGTCGACGTCCAACCGCAATTTCGAGGGTAGGCAGGGCAAGGGCAGCCGCACCCATCTGGTCTCGCCGGCAGTGGCTGCAGCGACCGCGGTCCGCGGAACGCTCTCCTCGCCGACCGATCTCGCCGCCCCGACGGCCCACTGAAACCTGATAGGAGACTGAGATGGACGCCTTTCACACCCACACCGGGATCGGTGTGCCGCTGCGACGCTCGAATGTCGACACCGACCAGATCATCCCGGCCGTCTATCTGAAGCGGGTGACCAGAACAGGATTCGAGGACGGACTTTTCGCCGCGTGGCGCAACGATCCGTCATTCGTGCTCAATCTGGCGCCCTTCGACCGTGGTTCGGTTCTGGTTGCCGGCGCCGATTTCGGTACCGGCTCGTCTCGCGAGCACGCGGTCTGGGCGCTGATGGACTTCGGATTCCGGGTGGTGATCTCATCCCGCTTCGCCGATATCTTCCGCGGGAACGCGGGCAAGGCCGGCCTGTTGGCGGCCGAAGTTTCACAAGATGACGTGGAATTGTTGTGGAAGGCCATCGAGCAGCACCCGGGATTGGAAATCACTGTAAATCTTCAAGATCGGACCATCACCGCCGGAACCATCATGGTGCCGTTCAACATTGACGACTACACCGCATGGCGATTGCTCGAGGGACTCGACGATATAGGCCTTACGCTGCGGAAACTCGCCGAAATCAAGGCTTACGAGGACCGCCGCCCGGCGTGGAAACCCCGCACCCTCCCTGCCTGACTCGCGGCTCGAAAGGCCGAAATCCCGCGCCGGTAACCCCCTTTTCGGTAGCCCTCACAGGAGGGTAAGGGGGCCAACCGGATTGAAAAAAGTTCGCTGAGCTGGCCTGAAATTGCGCGTGGCTCTTGGAAATCAGCGGCCATTGGGTTTACCGTGTCCACTAGTCGGTTCAAAGTGGACCACTTGTTTCGGAGGTTTTGCATGAACAAAGCAGAGCTCATCGACGTACTCACGGAGAAGCTGGGTTCGGATCGTCGGCAAGCTACTGCCGCGGTGGAGAACGTCGTCGACACCATCGTCCGCGCGGTGCACAAGGGTGAGAGCGTCACCATCACCGGCTTCGGGGTATTCGAGCAGCGTCGCCGTGCCGCCCGCGTGGCACGTAACCCGCGGACCGGCGAGACGGTGAAGGTCAAGCCCACCTCTGTGCCTGCCTTCCGCCCCGGCGCTCAGTTCAAGGCCGTTGTCTCAGGCGCACAGAAGCTTCCGGCGGACGGGCCCGCGGTCAAGCGCGGCGTCGCGGCTGCGAGCACCGCCCGCAAGGCAGCCAAGAAGGCTCCGGCCAAGAAGGCGGCTCCTGCGAAGAAGGCGGCTCCTGCGAAGAAGGCGGCTCCGGCGAAGAAGGCGGCTCCTGCGAAGAAGGCCGCTCCTGCGAAGAAGGCGGCTCCGGCCAAGAAGGCCGCTCCCGCGAAGAAGGCGGCTCCGGCCAAGAAGGCGGCTCCGGCCAAGAAGGCGGCTCCGGCCAAGAAGGCGGCTCCGGCGAAGAAGGCCGCTCCTGCCAAGAAGGCGGCCACCAAGGCTCCGGCCAAGAAGGCTGCTCCCGCGAAGAAGGCTCCGGCCAAGAAGGCCGCTCCGGCCAAGCGCGGTCGCAAGTAGATCAGTTTTACGCAGTTACGCCGCGGATCTTTCGATCCGCGGCGTAATTGTGCTGTCTGGGCGCCTGATCCGGGCGCCCGTCACTTCGTCGGCGGTAGCGGGCTGCTGATGTGGTCGGCCGCGATCAGCCGGCCGTCGTGCAGCGACATCACCCATGTGCTGCCCTTGCGGTTGCGTGACTTGTCCGGGCGAACTCCCTCGCGTTCGCACCACCAGTCGATGAAGTCGGGAATCACCTTCCCCTGACTGCAGATGACGGGGCTGTGCGACTTCTCGACAATGTCGAGCATGCGGAGGCGGGCGGCCTTGCGGTCCTCGGCGTAGGCCTCCTCGGTCAGCCCAGGCTCGTCTTCGATCACCGCCCCGAGTTCCTCGGCAAGCGGCTCCAGCGTCTGGTGGCAACGATCCCGCGATGCGGCGAACAGTTCATGGGCGCCGAAGGCGAGCAGCTGACCCACGAGCGACTCCGCCTGCGCCCGTCCGCGCTTGTCCAGGGGCCGCTTTCGGTCGTCGCCGCGATATCGCGACTTACTTCCCGCGGTGCCGTGGCGAACGATGAGGACGGTCTTGGTGTCGGCGGGGTGCTTGAGGAAGCGGCGCACGATCTTGCGATCGTGGGGATAGACCAGCTCGCTCATCGCCTCCGCCGGTGGCAGCCACTTGAGGTCGTCGACTTCATCGTTGGCGCCGAACTGTCCGCCGACGCAGCGTGCCGCCCAGTACCTCACCTGCTTCTTACTGTCGTCCACCGAATAGGTCACCGTGGGGAGGCGGCGCCCGAGCTGTGCGTGGAACCCTGTCTCCTCCGCGATTTCGCGGACGGCGGTCACGGGCTCGGTCTCTCCGGGATCGACCTTGCCCTTGGGCAGTGACCAGTCGTCATAGCGAGGGCGATGGACAATCGCGATCTCGGGTGCGCCGGTGTGCTCATCTGGGCGCCACAATACGGCGCCGGCTGCCAGTATCGACGGCGTCTTCACCACGGTCGGTTACGGATGCCGGTGTCGATCCATCAGCGACATCTGGTGATCCCGCACGGTGTGCCCCTCCTGGGGCAGTGCGGTCCAGTGTCCGTCGCTGCCGAGTTCCCAGCACCGGGTGCGGGGGTCGGCAGCCGATTCGAAGATGTCGTTGAGTTGGGTGGTCAATCGCGGATCCTTAACCTGTGCCATCACTTCCACGCGCCGGTCAAGATTACGATGCATCATGTCGGCGCTGCCGATCCAGTATTCGTCGATGGCGCGGAAGTGAATGATCCGTGAATGCTCGAGGAAGCGGCCGAGGATGGATCGGACCACGATGTTCTCCGAGAAGCCGGGCTCCCCGGGGCGCAGCGCGCAGATGCCGCGGACCACGACCTCGACCCGCACCCCGGCCTGGGATGCTCGGTAGAGCGCATCGATGACCTGCTCGTCGACCAAAGCATTGGCCTTCAGCCGGATTCGGCCCTCCGCGCCGTCGCGGGTCGCGGCGATCTCGCGTTCGATCCGCTCGACGATGCCTCTGCGCACTCCGTACGGCGCCACCAGCAGGTTGCGGTAGGACTGCTTACGGGAGTATCCGGTCAGGGAATTGAACAGATCGGTGAGGTCGGCCCCGATATCGGGAGCCGCCGTCAGCAGACCGATGTCCTCGTAGAGCCGCGCGGTCTTGGGGTTGTAGTTGCCCGTTCCGATATGGCAGTAGCGGCGGATGGTGGACCCTTCGCGCCGCACCACCAGACAGGTCTTGCAATGTGTCTTCAGACCGATGAGCCCGTAGACCACGTGCACGCCGGCTTGTTCGAGAGCGCGCGCCCATTTGATGTTCGCCTGCTCGTCGAACCGGGCCTTGATCTCGACGAGGGCGACCACCTGCTTGCCCGCCTCGGCCGCGTCGATGAGCGCGTTGACGATCGGCGAGTCGCCCGAAGTGCGGTACAGGGTTTGTTTGATCGCCAACACATTGGGATCTGCGGCCGCCTGCTCGATGAACCGCTGGACGGTCGTGGAGAACGAATCGTAGGGATGGTGGACGAGGACGTCGCCGTCGCGCAGCGCGGAGAAAATGCTCTTGGGCGTCTCGCGTTCACCGAACGCCGACGGGGTCGCAGGCACGAACGGCGGGTCCTTGAGCGCGGGCCGGTCCACGCCGTAGATCTGCCACAGCGACGAGAGATCCAGCAGCCCCGACACTTCGACCACATCGCCGGGCGCGACGTCGAGCTCGCGCAGCAGCAACTCGAGCATGCTCTCGGTCATGTCGTCGGAGACCTCCAGCCGCACCGGCGAGCCGAAACGCCGACGGGCCAGCTCACGCTCCAGTGCCTGCAGCAGATCCTCGTCGCGGTCCTCCTCGACCTCGAAGTCCGCGTTGCGGGTGATCCGGAAGGCATGGTGCTCCACGATTTCCAGACCCGGGAACAGCACCGGCAGGAATGCGGCGATGAATTCCTCCATGGGCAGGAACCGGACGACGCCGGGGGAGTCGTCGCGCGCAGGCAGCTCCACGAAGCGGTCGACGTTGTCGGGCACCTTGATTCGGGCGAAGTGCTGGCCGCCGTCGTCGGGATGCTTGACGGTGATCGCCAGGTTGAGGCTCAGACCGCTCACGAACGGGAACGGATGCGCGGGATCGACGGCCAGCGGCGTCAGAACCGGGAACACCTGCTCGTGGAAATAGGTGGACAACTTTCCGCGCTCGGCCTCGTCGAGTTCGGCCCATGTGACGATGACGATGCCTTCGTCGGCGAGGGCGGGACGGACCGAATCGAGGAAGACGTGAGAGTGCCTGCTGGCGATCTGCTGGGTGCGCTCGCTGATGCGCCGAAGCTGCTCGCGCGGCGACAGACCGTCGGCGGAGCGCACGGACAGTCCCATCTCGTCGCGCCGTTTCAGCCCGGCGACCCGAACCATGTAGAACTCGTCGAGGTTCGACGCGAAGATCGCGAGGAATTTCGCGCGTTCCAGAAGCGGTAGTGACGGGTCGGCGGCGAGCGCCAGCACTCTCGCGTTGAAGTCGAGCCAACTGAGCTCGCGGTTGAGGTAACGATCCTCGGGAAGCGGGTTCTCGACGGTGGGAGGCGTGGTGGCGGGCGGCGCCTCCGGTGCCGAATCTCCCACCCCGGTGATCGCCGGTGGTGACGCCGTCTCCGCCGCCTCCGTCTGGTCAGGTCGGGTCTGGGCTTCGGTCATTGCTCCGATGATTCCCTATCCGCGGGTGCTCCTGCCACCGAGATGGGCCAACCGGCGAGGAATTCATCGCGTATTGCTGATGGCGCGCGCCGTCGCCGGACCCACGCCGAGGCCGCGGGCGAAGTCGAGATCGTCGGGGGTGTCGATGTCCGAGCGCAGGCCCGGCCAGGCGCCGGTGAGCTCGACCGCCCCGGACCGTCGATGCCTTTGCGCGGAGTCGGTCCCGAAACGCGGGTCGAGCGGCACGCCGAAGGAGAACAGCGCCGCGGTGCCTGTACCGTGCCGATCGGTGACGAAACTGCGACGGTGCGCCCGCGCCGCCATGATCGCGTCGGCGAGTTCGTGAGGCTGCAGGGCGGGCAGATCGCCCTGCAGCGCAACGACATTCGCGCACTCGCGGCGGGCGAGCGCCTCGGCGGCGGTGAGGGCGTTGTTGAGTGGGTCGGGGTGGTCCGCCGGCGTCGGGTCCAGGAGTGTGCGTGCGCCCAGAGATCTGGCGGCGGCCGCGGCATCCTCGTCGGGGGTGACCACGAGCACCGACCGCAAAGCCGGTACGGCCGTCGCGGCGGTGATCGTGTCGACCAGCATGGCCAGCACGACGTTCTCCCGCGTCGCTGCCGAAAGCACCGGCGCCAACCGTGTCTTGGCCGCGGTGAGCCGCTTGACCGCGATCACCAACGCAACGTCGGTGGTCTTGTTGTCCATGCCGCTCACGAGCGCCATACTGCCAGCCGATTATTCCCGGCTAGGCTGAAGCCGTGGTTGAGGCGGCGGTGATGGGTGCCGGGGCGTGGGGGACGGCCCTGGCGAAAGTATTGGCAGACGCCGGTAACAGCGTCACGCTGTGGACGCGCAGGCCCGAACTGGCCGACGAGATCAACCGCACCCACCGCAACGCGGGCTATCTGGACGCCGAGTTGCCCGCATCCATCCGCGCCACCGGTGACTACGCCGAAGCGCTGCACGGAGCGTGCACGGTGCTGCTCGCGGTGCCGTCGCAGACGCTGCGGACCAACCTGGAACTGTGGAAGGGCCACCTCGGTGCCGACGCCTCGCTCGTCAGCCTGGCCAAGGGCATCGAGTTGGACACCCTGCTGCGCATGAGTCAGGTCATCGCACAGGTCACCGGCGCCGACCCGGGCCGGATCGCCGTCGTCACCGGCCCCAACCTGGCCCGCGAGATCGGCGAGGAGCAGCCGGCCGCCACCGTCGTCGCCTGCACCGACTCCGGCCGGGCCGTGACACTGCAGCGCGCACTGGCCACCGGGTACTTCCGGCCGTACACCAACTCCGACGTGACCGGTGCCGAGGTCGGGGGAGCGTGCAAGAACGTCATCGCCCTCGCCACCGGAATGGCCGCAGGCGTCGGGCTCGGCGAGAACACCGCGGCGGCCATCATCACCAGGGGACTGGCCGAGATCATGCGGCTGGGAATTGCGTTGGGCGCCAAGCCCGCGACACTGGCCGGACTCGCGGGCATCGGCGACCTGGTGGCAACCTGCACCTCGCCGCAGTCGCGCAACCGGTCCTTCGGTGAGCGTCTGGGCCGCGGCGGCACCATGCAGGCCGCACTGGATGCCACGGGGGGTCACGTCGCCGAAGGCGTCACGTCGTGTCGGTCGGTGCTCGCGCTGGCGTCCAGCTACGACGTCGAGATGCCGCTCACCGAGGCGGTGCACCGGGTGTGCCACCGGGGCCTGTCGGTCGATGACGCGGTGGCCCTGCTCCTCGGCCGGACCACCAAGCCGGAGTGACGATGGGCAGCTACGGGGATTCCACGCGAAGTGTCAAAGCCGTTGACTCCGAACCTGTTCCGGGAAGTCCGGTGGCGCCGACGCCGGTCCCGGCCGCCGCGTACCACCTTCCCCCTGACGAAGACGATTCCCTGGACGTCTACGGTCGCATGTCCAATCCGACCTGGCGGCAACTGGAGTCGGCCATCGCGCAGCTCGAAGGAGCCGCCGCCGCGCTGGTGTTCGGGTCCGGAATGGCGGCTATCACCGCCGCGCTGCGGGTGGTGACCAAACCGGGGCAGACCCTGGTGGTCCCCGCCGACGGCTACTACCAGGTGCGGACGTACGCACGAGAATTCCTCGCCCCCCGTGGCGTGACCGTCGTCGAGGCGCGGTGCGCCGACATGTGCGATGCCGCCCGCGACGCCGACGTTGTGCTCGCGGAGACACCGTCGAATCCCGGTCTCGACGTCGTCGACCTGCACCAGCTGGCGATGACGTGCCGGTCACGCCGGACGACGTTGCTCGTCGACAACACCACCGCCACTCCGCTGGGCCAACAACCGCTGTCGCTGGGCGCCGATCTCGTCGTGGCCAGCGCCACCAAAGCGCTCGCGGGACACCACGACGTCCTGGCCGGCTATGTCGCGGGCAGCCATCCCGAGATGCTCGCCCGGGTGCAACGGGAGAGGCTGCTCGCCGGACCGATTCTGGGACCGTTCGAAGCGTGGCTCATCCTGCGCAGCCTCGGCACCTTCGGGCTGCGATTCGGGCAGCAGTGCCAGAACGCGGCGGCGGTGGCGCTGATGCTGCGTTCCCACCCGGCCGTGAAGTCGGTGCGGTATCCGGGCCTGCCCGAGGACCCGTCCTATGACATCGCCTCGCGGCAGATGCGGCGCTTCGGCGGGATCGTCTCGGTCGAGCTGGCCGGTGCTGACGTGGTGCACGACCTGGTCGGCAACAGCGCGCTGCTGGTCGGGTCCACCAGTTTCGGCGGCATCCACAGCTCGGTCGACCGCAGGGCCCGGTGGGGGGACCCCGTTCCCGACGGGTTCGCACGGATCTCGCTGGGCATCGAGGACACCGACGACCTGCTCGGCGATATCGGGCAGGCTCTCGATATCGCCGGCCGGTAGCCTCTCTAGGTTGTGAGTCCCCGCATCCGCGTCGCCGTCGTCTACGGCGGGCGCAGCTCCGAACACGCGATCTCGTGTGTTTCCGCAGGCAGCATCCTGCGCAACCTCGATCCGGACCGATTCGAGGTGGTCGCCGTAGGTATTTCGCCCGAGGGTTCGTGGGTGCTCACCGACGGGCGGCCGGAGACGCTGGCCATCACCGACGGCACCCTGCCCGCGGTCAGCGGATCGGCGGGCACCGAGCTGGCGCTGGCCGCCGACCCGGCGCGACGGGGCCAGCTGGTGTCGCTGGGCGACGCCGCGGGCGAGGTGCTGGCCGCGGTCGACGTGGTGTTCCCGGTGCTGCACGGCCCCTATGGCGAGGACGGCACCATCCAGGGCCTCCTCGAGCTCGCCGGTGTTCCCTACGTGGGCGCAGGCGTGCTGGCCAGCGCCGCGGGCATGGACAAGGAGTTCACCAAGAAGCTGCTGGTCGCAGCGGGTCTGCCGATCGGTGACCATGCGGTGCTCCGTCCTCGGGACAGCACCCTGTCACTGGACGACCGGGAACGTCTCGGCCTTCCGGTGTTCGTCAAACCCGCTCGCGGCGGCTCGTCGATCGGCGTCAGCCGCGTCACCAGCTGGGATCAGCTGCAGGCTGCCATCGATCTGGCCCGGCGCCACGACCCCAAGGTCATCGTCGAGGCGGGGATACCGGGACGCGAACTGGAGTGCGGCGTGCTGGAATTCCCCGACGGCCATCTCGAGGCGAGCACCGTCGGTGAGATCCGCGTCGCCGGAGTGCGTGGTCGCGAAGACGGCTTCTACGATTTCGAGACGAAGTATCTCGAGGACGCCGCGGAACTCGATGTTCCCGCCAAGGTCGACGACGACGTCGCGGCGGCCGTCCGGGGTCTGGCGATCCGCGCCTTCGACGCCATCGACTGCCAGGGGTTGGCTCGGGTCGACTTCTTCCTCACCGAGGACGGGCCGGTGATCAACGAGATCAACACCATGCCCGGGTTCACGACCATCTCGATGTACCCCCGGATGTGGGCCGCGACCGGTATCGATTACCCGACCCTGCTGGCGACGATGGTCGAGACCGCCGTCGCCCGCGGCACCGGCCTGCGCTAGCCGACCGGCCCCGGGTCGACAGGCCGCGACGGCAGAGCCGCCGCGATCGCCGACGAGATCCCCTGAATGGGTGCGGGCCCGGTTCCCGGCGGCAGGGTCAGTGCGACGTAGACCGGTCGGTCGACGGCGAACCACGTGCTGCGGTCCCCACCCGCCTCGTCCTGGATCTGGAACCACTGGACCGCATCGACCACCTGCACCGGCGCCCCGACCACGAACTCCGACGGACGGTCCAGTCCGCAGCGCAGGATGAGGGCTTCGCCGCCGGGCTCCTCGGGCTGCCATGCGGCCGCGCCCGCCGGGGCAGGGTTGCGCACCGCGGCGCGCCGGTAGTCCCCGAGCTGGTCGGGAAGCGCATCGATCAGTGCCCGGCAATCGGCGCTGTCGGCGGCCGGCGCAGGCACCTCGGTGATCGCGACGGGCTCCATCGTGGGTGAGCGTTGCAGCATCGCAGCCACGACCAGCACGACGATGACAGCACCGACCGCGATGACGAGCGCAGCGATCAGCGCCACCCGCGGAGGACCGTCGTCGGTCTGACTGTTCACAGGCAGAACTCTAGGGCGCGACTCCACCGGCGATAGGACAGGTGAGGGTGCGGGTGATCCCGGTCACCTGCTGCACGCTGGGCACCACAGTCGACTGAAGCTCGGTGAGCGACTCGGCGCCCACGCGCACGACGACGTCGTACGGGCCCGTCACGTACTCCGACGACAGCACGCCGGACAGGCCCGCGAGTTGCTTGGCGATCACTTCGGCGCGACCGACCTCGGTCTGGATGAGAACGAAAGCCTCGACCACGCCGAAATCCCTCCATCTGGCTGCATAGACTCCACGCCGCAGGGACCAAACGTACCGCAGACCCGAGGAGCTGACATGGCGGGCGATCACGCCGACAGCACGCTGTCTGGCGTAGGCGAATTCGCTGTCATCGACCGGTTGGTGGCCGGTCGCCGCCAGCCGCCGGTCGTCACTCTCGGTCCCGGCGACGACGCGGCCGTCGTCACGGCCGTCGACGGCAGAACGGTGGTGTGCACCGACATGCTCGTCGAGGGCCGGCACTTCCGGCTGGACTGGTCCTCGCCCCACGACGTCGGACGAAAGGCCATCGCGCAGAACGCGGCAGACATCGAGGCGATGGGCGGCCGCTCCACCGCCTTCGTCGTCGCGTTCGGTGCGCCGGGCGACACCGAGGCCGACCGTGCCGTCGAACTCGCCGACGGGATGTGGCACGAGGCCGGTCTGATGGGCGCGGGCATCGTGGGCGGTGACATGGTGGCGGCACCGCAGTGGGTGATCTCGGTCGCCGCGCTCGGCGACCTCGGTGGGCGCGCGCCGGTGCTCCGCAGCGGAGCCGGCGCCGGTGACGTGGTGGCCGTCGCGGGCGAACTCGGGCGTTCCGCAGCGGGACTGCTCCTGTGGCAGAACGGAATCGGCGGACACGACGCGCTGCGCCGCAGGCATCTCGTCCCCGATCCGCCGTACGGTCAAGGTGAGGCTGCCGCTCGCGCGGGCGCCACCGCGATGACGGACGTCTCCGACGGGCTGCTGGCCGATCTCGGCCACATCGCCTCTGCCTCGGGTGTGCACATCGACCTCTCCGTCGACGGTCTGTCCGCCGACATCGACGCGGTCGCCGGCGCCGCGGCAGACGTCGGCGCCGATCCGGCGCAGTGGGTGCTCGGTGGTGGGGAAGACCATGCACTCGTGGCGACATTCCCCGGCGAGCCGCCCTCGGGCTGGCGTGTGATCGGGCTCGTCAGCGCAGGTGACGGGCCCTACCGGGTCACCGTCGGCGGTGCGGTGTGGCGCGGCACGGCGGGTTGGCAGTCGTTCTGAGCGCCGGCGACCCGCTATGTTGGCCTCTCGTGACTGCACGCGCTCTCAACGAATTGGTCGACGACGGCTGGGCTTCGGCGCTCGCGCCGGTCGAATCACAGGTGACGCAGATGGGCGAGTTTCTGCGCGCGGAACTGGCCGCCGGCCACCGCTATCTGCCCGCCGGCCCGAACGTGTTGCGCGCGTTCACGTTCCCGCTGGAGAAGGTGCGGGTGCTCATCGTCGGCCAGGATCCCTACCCGACGCCGGGTCACGCGGTGGGTCTGAGTTTCTCGGTGGCGCCCGACGTGCGCCCGCTGCCGCGCAGTCTCGACAACATCTTCAAGGAGTACCGGGAAGACCTGGGCCACCCGGCACCGTCGACCGGCGACCTGACGCCGTGGTGCGAGCAGGGCGTGATGCTGCTGAACAGAGTGCTCACCGTGCGTCCGGGTACACCTGCCTCACACCGAGGCAAGGGGTGGGAAGCCGTCACCGAATGCGCGATCCGCGCCCTGGTGGCCCGGCAGCAGCCGATGGTGGCGGTGCTGTGGGGCAGGGATGCGTCGACGCTCAAACCGATGCTGGGGGATACCGCGGTCATCGAATCCGCGCATCCGTCGCCGTTGTCGGCGTCACGCGGTTTCTTCGGCTCGCGGCCGTTCAGCCGCGCGAACGAGCTGCTGACGCAGATGGGTGCAGACCCGGTGGACTGGCGCCTGCCCTAGAGCGTGCCTCTAGCCGCGGCTGACCTTGCCGGCCTTCAGGCACGACGTGCAGACGTTCACGCGCTGCTTGTTGCCGCCCGGGCTGGACACTGCGCGCACGCTCTGGATGTTCGGGTTCCACCGGCGGCTGGTCCGGCGATGGGAGTGCGACACCGACTTGCCGAAGCCGGGGCCCTTCCCGCAGATCTCGCACACGGCAGCCATAGTTGAAACTCCTCGAATCAGTACGTGGGGGTCTGGGTCTTCGGCCACCGTGACGGCAGCTCGACCCGACAACCCGATCAGAATACCGGCCGGTGCGAGGATCACCAAAAATGCGCCGTCGCCGCTGTCCACAGGCCGGGTGCAGCGGCCTTCGGCGATGTCCGTGTGACTGACTAGGCTGACGCCGACGGCGGCAGCAGTGCAGGTGGGCACGGCCGCGCCGCGTGCAGGTGGAGGTGGAATGTCGGTTCGGCGGCTCGATGCGTCGACCCTGCGGCGCTGGGCGCACGCCGCGGTCGCTGAGCTGATCAACCACACCGACGAGATCAACCAACTCAACGTCTTCCCCGTCGCCGACGCCGACACCGGCACCAACATGCTGTTCACGATGCGCGCGGCGTGGGCGCAGGCCGACGCCTGCGAAGCCGTCGACGACGTCACCGCCGTCGCCGCGGCGCTGGCGGACGGAGCGCTGCGCGGCGCCAGGGGCAACTCGGGGGTGATCCTGTCCCAGATCCTGCGCGCCATCGCCGAGGTCACCGCCGCCGCAGCCGACGACCGCGACGGAGTACTGGCCGACATCAGCGGGGCGCTGTTGGGTACCGCGCTGCGGCATGCGGTGACGCTCGTCGTCACGTCCATGGGTGAAGCCGTGCCTGGCACCATCGTGTCCGTTCTCCACGACGCGGCCGCCGCCGCCGAGGAGGCGGCTGATGAACGGGCTGAACTGTCCGAGGTGGTCACCGCGAGCGCACAGGCCGCGGCGGCAGCTCTGGACCGCACCACCGCCCAGCTCGACGTGCTGGCCGACGCCGGCGTCGTCGACGCAGGTGGCCGGGGACTCCTCGTGCTGCTGGACGCGCTCGGTGCGACGCTGACCGGGCACTCCCCGGCCCGCGCGGTGTACCGGCGGCCCGCCGAGGAGCCCGCGCCGCGGCCCGCCGCGCGGCAGTCACCGAGCTTCGAGGTGATGTACCTGCTCAGCGAGTGCGACGTCGACAGCGTCGAAACACTGCGGGTCCGCCTGGAAGAGCTGGGCGACTCGGTCGCGATCGCCGCCTCGGGCTTCGGGGACACCGGTCAGGCCGGGGCAGGCCACTACTCGGTTCACGTCCATGCCGACGACGCGGGGGCCGCGGTCGAGGCCGGCCTGGCGGTCGGCGTTCCGAGCCGCATTCAGATCACCTCCCTGCGCGGCGGCGCCGATCGGCTTCCCGCAGGCAGCTGGAGCAGAGAACGGGCCGTGCTCGCCGTGGTCGACGGCGACGGCGCCGAAGGTCTGTTCGCCGGCGAGGGCGCCTCGGTCCTGCGCGTCGAGCCCGACGTGCCGATCAGCGCCCAGCATCTGCTGCACGCACTGGTCAAGACCGGAGCCGCGCAGGTGATGGTGCTGCCCAACGGCTATGTCGCGGCCGAGGAGATCGTCGCCGGCTGCGCGGTCGCCTCTGACTGGGGGATCGACTTGGTGCCGGTACCCACCGCGTCGATGGTGCAGGGCCTGGCCGCGCTCGCCGTGCACGACGCTGACCGTCGGCTGGTCGACGACGGCTACACCATGGCCAGGGCCGCGGCGGGCGCTCGGCACGGTGCGGTGCGGGTGGCCGCCGAGGAGGCGTTGACGTGGGCGGGCACCTGCAAGCCCGGCGACGGCCTCGGCATCGCCGGCGACGAGGTGGTGATCGTCGGTGACGGCGTCGTCGCGGCAGGCGCGGGGTTGATCGACCTGCTGCTGGCTGCCGGCGGTGAACTGGTCACGGTCCTCACCGGCGACGAGGCTCCGGAAGTCGGACAGGCGCTCGTCGACCACGTCCACCGCCACCACATCGGCGCCGAAGTTGTCACATTCCACACCGGGCACCGCGGGGACGCGGTGCTCATCGGGGTGGAGTGACCGTGGCGACACTCGGTGACCGGCTGGACTTCGTGCTCGGGAAGAAGGCCGCCGCAGACCTCGAGGAGTATCTCGGCATTCGCACGGTCAACGACCTCGTGCGCTACTTCCCCCGCAAGTACAGCGATGCGATGACCGTGCGCGGCGAAGGGGAGGAGCTCGACCTCGAGGAGGGCGAACACGTCACGTTCGTCGATGTCATCGAGAAGGCCGACCTGAGATACACCAATCGCCAGCCGCGGCGTGAGTTCCTCGTTGTCACGCTGCGGGATCGGCGGCCGAAGGTGACGGCGACGTTCTTCAATGCCAAGTTCCTGAAGAGGAGCCTGGTCGAAGGCGCCAAGGTGATGCTGTCGGGCGAGGTCGGCTACTTCCGGGGCGTGATGCAGCTGACGCACCCGGCGTTCATGGTGCTCGGTGCCGCGGGCGGTAAGAACGTCGGCACCAAGTCGCTGACGGCCATCGCCGCGACATCCACCGCCACCGGCGACGATCTGCTCGCCGAGTTCGAGAAGGACTACTTCCCGATCTACCCGGCCGCCGCGAAGATCCAGACCTGGGAGATCTACGCGTGCATCCGCCAGATGTTGGCCGTGCTGGATCCCATCGCGGAGACCCTGCCGGATTGGTTTGTGCGTGAACACAATCTGATGTCCGAGGACCAGGCGCTGCGTGCGGTTCACGTCAGCGACAACAAGGAAGATCGCGCTCGGGCCATCGAGCGCCTGACGTTCGACGAAGCGGCCGGGGTGCAGTGGGGTCTGGTGGTGCGCCGGCACGGCGAGCTCAGCGAATCCGGCCCCCCGGCGCTGCCCCGGGACGACGGTCTGGCTGCCGAGATGGCGCAGCAGCTGCCGTTCGACCTGACCGCGGGGCAGAAGGAGGTGCTCGAGGTCATCTCGACCGAGCTCACCGCGACGCGGCCGATGAACCGGATGTTGCAGGGTGAGGTGGGCTCCGGCAAGACCGTGGTCTCGCTGCTGGCCATGTTGCAGATGGTGGATGCGGGCTATCAGTGCGCACTGCTGGCTCCCACGGAAGTTCTTGCTGCACAACATGATCTGTCGATAAGGGCGATGCTCGGGCCCTTGGCGAGCGCAGGGGAACTCGGCGGGGCCGACCACGGAACGCGAGTCGCGCTGCTGACGGGCTCGATGACGGCACAGCAGAAACGTGATGTGCGACGGGAGGTCGCCTCCGGCGCGGCGGGCATCGTGATCGGCACGCATGCGCTGCTGCAGGACACCGTGGAGTTCGACCGACTGGGCATGGTGGTGGTCGACGAACAGCACCGGTTCGGAGTCGAGCAGCGAGACCGGTTGCGGGCCAAGGCTCCTGACGGTGTCACCCCGCACCTGCTGGTCATGACGGCGACGCCCATCCCCAGGACGGTGGCGTTGACGACGTACGGAGACCTGGAGACCTCCACGTTGCGCGAGCTGCCCCGCGGTCGTCAGCCGATCACCACCAACACGATCTTCCAGACCCAGCAACCGAGATGGCTCGAGCGGGCGTGGGAGCGCATTGTCGAGGAGGTGCGCGCGGGTCGTCAGGCGTACGTGGTCGCGTCCCGGATCGACGAGGACGACAAACCTGCCGTGAAGAAAGCCAAGAAGGACACGCACGATCCAGGCCCGCCGCCGGTGACCGTCGTCGAACTCTTCGCGCGGCTGCAACGCGGACCGCTTGCCGGACTACGGCTCGGCCTCATGCACGGACGGCTCTCCGGCGACGAAAAAGACGCAGTGATGCGGTCATTCCGGGCAGGCGAGATCGACGTGCTCATCTGCACCACGGTGATCGAGGTGGGTGTCGACGTCCCCAACGCCACCGCGATGGTGGTGATGGATGCCGACCGCTTCGGCATCAGCCAGCTTCATCAACTCCGCGGGCGGATCGGCCGCGGCGAGCATCCCAGCCTGTGCCTGTTGGTGACCAAGCTGCCCGAGTCCTCGAAAGCCGGAGCGCGGCTTCGCGCGGTCGCGGCCACCCAGGACGGCTTCGCCCTTGCCGATCTGGACCTCCGGGAACGCAGCGAAGGCGATGTCCTGGGGCTGCATCAATCCGGCCGGCCGATCACGTTGCGGTTCCTGTCTCTTGCCGAGCACTACGACATCATCGTGGCGGCCAAAGAGTTGTGCGAAGCCGTCTATGACGCCGACCCGCTCGATCCTGGAATGGCCGAACTCTCGGCACCGTTCACCGACACCGACCGGGTCCAGTACCTGGACATGTCGTGACGCGCACGCACACTCTGTGGCTGGCCGTCGCGGCGATGCTCGCCGTGATCGTCGCCTACCAGGTGACCTCGACGTCGCACGGACAGTCAGAGGTCGTGGCCGACGCCGACGTCCCGACCGTCGTTCCCGGCGTCGACGTGCTCGCAGGTATTGCCGAGATCCCCGGCCGCGTTCGTGGAAACGATTATCGCAGAGACGCATTCGGTGAGTCGTGGACAGACGACACCACTGCGCCGGGCGGTCACAACGGGTGCGACACGCGAAACGACATTCTCGATCGGGACCTGGTGGACAAGACCTACGTGGCGATCTCCCGGTGCCCGACGGCGGTGGCGACGGGCACGCTGCGCGATCCGTACACCAACGCAACCGTCGCGTTCCTGCGGGGAAATCAGACGGGCGCTTCGGTCCAGATCGATCACCTCGTGCCGCTGGCGCTGGCGTGGGATCTGGGTGCGCGCAACTGGACCGACGAGGTGCGGGAACGTTTCGCCAACGACCCGGCGAACCTGCTGGCGGTGGACGGACCGACGAACCAGGACAAGGGCGACAAAGAGCCGTCGTTGTGGATGCCTCCGAACGCTGCGTTCCACTGCCAATACGCGATGCAGTACATCGAAGTCCTGCGTGGCTACCAGCTGCCGGTCGATGCGCCGTCGGCGCCGGTGTTGCGGGAGGCGGCTGCTACCTGCCCGACGGGTTGATCCTGGTTTCGTAACGATGCGGATAAAATCGACTGATGGGTCGCCCTCGTGAATTCGATCGTGCGCAATCATTGGTCCGCGCAATGCATCTGTTCTGGGAGCAGGGATACGAGCGGACGACGCTGCGCGACCTCACCGACGTGATGGGTATTTCGGCACCGAGTCTGTACAACGCCTTCGGCGACAAGAAGGCCTTGTTCGACGAGGCCGTTGCCGAGTACGCGCGATCGTCTCCGGTCATCGTTGCTGACACCGACGAGCCGATCTCGCGGGATGTTCTGGCCCGGATTCTCGATTCGGCCGTCCGCGAATACACCAGCGCCGAGCACCCCAACGGGTGTTTTGTGATCTCGGATCCCGTGCTGGCCGAGCAACGTGAACTCGGCCGTGCCGCGATCCGGGCGCGACTGCGGCGCGCGTACGACGCGGGCGAACTGGCTGATGAATTCGACATCGAACCGATGGTGACCTTCATCGACATCGTGCTGCGCGGGCTGTCCTCGCTGGCACGCGACGGAGCAGATCCGGCCGCCCTGAGGGCGGCGGCAACAGTGGCGTTGCGGGCGTGGCCCGGCGGCGGCTAGCGGTACCGATGCCCCTCGCCACGCGGTGTGACGCGCGTGAGCACAGTTTTATCAACTGTGTTACAAAATGAGGACCGCCGGTTCCCGGGCCTGTCATCACTGACACCTCTACTGCGAAAGCGAGGACTCCCATGTCGGATCCCATCGAAAATCTGATGCGGGCCAACCTGCTCGACGTGTTCAACGAACGAGATGACACCAAGCGGCAGGCGGCCATCGAGCGCACCTACGCCACCGATGTGGCCTGGACCGACGACGAGGGCACCGTCGTCGGACGGGACAGCTTGGAAGCCAAATGCGTTGGCCTGCAGAGTAATCTGGGCGGACTGGAGTTCGCCGCCGACGGCCCGGTGCGCACGGTGCCCGGTTTCGCCCACCTGGCCTGGAAGCTGCTCGACCCTGGCAGTGGTCAGGCGGTCATGACGGGGTTCGATGCCGCCGTGATCGAGGACGGGCTCATCAGTCGACTCTGGACGGTGCTCATCCCGCCGACGAAGTGAATACCCCGGAGTCGGTGGCGACCCCGCGGCCGCACCGTCGGCGTTCGTATGGCCGACCCTGCGCTGCGCTCAGGAACCGCCGGTGTACGTCTCGGGATCCGGGCGGAAGCGGGTGCCGTTGTCGAGGCCGTTCAGCGATTCCATCTGCTCGTCGGTGAGTTCGAAACCGAACACGTCGATGTTCGAGACGATGCGCTCCGGAGACGACGAGCGCGGAATGACGACGTTGCCCAGTTGCAGGCTCCACTTGATGAGGACCTGCGCGGGAGTCTTGCCGTGCTCCTGCGCGACGGCGGTGACCGCCGGATTGTCGAGAAGGGCGCCGACGCCGAGCGGACCGTAGGCCTCGGTGACGATGCCGTGCTGGGCATTCACCGCGCGCAACGCGGCCTGATTGAGCAGCGGGTGCAATTCGATCTGATTCACGGCCGGCGTGAAGAACGCCAGCGCCATCAGGTCATCGAGGTGGTGCTCGTGGGAGTTGCAGACGCCGATCGAGCGGGTGTTGCCGTCTTCCCTGGCCTTCATCAACCCGCCGAAGCTGTCGACGTACTTGCCGACGTCGGCCCCCGGCCAGTGGATGAGGTAGAGGTCCACGTAGTCGAGGCCGAGCCGCTCCAGGCTTGCCTTCAGCGCGTTCTGCGACGCCTGAAAACCGAGGTCCTCGACCGCCAGCTTCGTCGTGACGAACAGCTCATCGCGGGGCACGCCGGACTTGGCGATCGCCTGTCCCACGGCGGCCTCGTTGCCGTAGGCGGCGGCCGTGTCGATCAGCCGGTAGCCGGCGTCCAGCGCGGCCAGGACCGACTGCTCGGTCTCGGCGTCCGACAACTCACCCACACCGAGGCCGATCACCGGCATGGTGTTGTCGTCGTTGAGTGTGACGGTGGGGATGGCTGCCGCCGACGTCATGTCACCTTCTTTTCTGAAGTGGAAATGCTCGCGATGACTATATTGCCGCCACCTATACCGGCCTAATCACCATCGGCGGTGACGCCACGCCGTACGCTGGCGCCGATTGTCTGCCCGCAGGGCAACCGGAGCGACAGGAGCATCGCGTGACCGAGACCGTTGCGCCGGTGCAGCGCCCGCCGCGCTCCGCCGACGTGTTGATCAACCGGGTCGCCGGCGTGACTTTGCGGGGCCTGCCGCACATACCGGACCGGATCAAACGGCTCCTGCTCGGCGGTCGATCGATCACGATCGACGGCAACACCCTGGATCCGACTTTGCAACTGATGCTCGCCGGACAGCAGCTGATGGGGCTCGACGGTCTGGTCGCCGACGACGAATACGCCGCCGCGCGCACCCAGCTGGAGCTGCTCTCCGGCAGTTTCAAGAAGCACATCCCGGTAGCGGCGGTGAGCGACATCACCGTCTCCGGGGCCGTCGGCCCGCGCACGGCCCGCCACTACCGCACCGACGACGCGCACGCGCCGCTGCTGGTGTTCTTCCACGGCGGCGGGCAGGTGATCGGCAGCATCGACACCCACGACGACGTGTGCCGGGAGATCTGCCGGTCGGGCCGGGTGCACGTGCTGTCGGTGGACTACCGGCTGGCGCCCGAGCACAAGGCACCGGCGGGAGCCGACGACGCCTATGCCGCGTACCTGTGGGCGTGCGAGCACGCCGCCGATCTGGGTGCCGATCCGCAGCGCATCGCGGTCGGCGGGGACAGCGCCGGCGGGAACCTCGCGGCGCTGGTGGCCATCCGGGCGCGCGACGACGCAACGCCGCAGCCCGCGCTGCAGCTGCTGCTGTATCCGGTGACCGACTACCACGGCCAGACCCGGTCCCAGAACCTCTTCGCCCGCGGGTTCTTCCTGACCAAGCGCGACATGGACTGGTTCAGCGAGCGATTCCTCGGCGGTGCGCAGGTCGATGCCGCCGATCCGCGGGTGTCCCCGCTGCGGGCCGACGATCTGTCCGGCCTGGCACCGGCGCTGGTGGTCACCGCAGGTTTCGATCCGCTCCGCGACGAGGGCAGGCACTACGCGGAGGCCCTGCGCGGCGGGGGCACCCCGGTCGACTATCGGGAGTACGGATCCCTCGTGCACGGGTTCGTCAATTTCTTCCCGCTCGGCGGTGCCAGCGAGGCCGCCACCGCCGATGTCATCTCGGCGATGCGCGCCCATCTGACCCGCACCGGCTAACGACGGCCGGCGGCGCCGGTACGCTGTGACCCGTGGCCACCAAACCCAAGAAGAACGCGCGATACGACCTCAAGGCAGCGGACCGTAAGCGCAACCTGTTCGTCCAGATCGGTCTGACCGCTGTCGTCGTCGTCTTCGCTGTCAGTTTGGTGCTCTACATAGTGCTGTCTGCCGACGACAAGCCGACCGCCGGTGAATCGCGGGCCATCCGCGTCGAGGCAGCCAGTGTCATCAAGAAGGAAGGCACCGACGAGCCGAAGGCCGTCCTGAGCATGTACGAGGACTTCCTCTGCCCGCACTGTGGCGCCTTCGAGCAGCAGTTCGGGCCCACGATCAGCAAGCTCGTCGACGCAGGCGCGATCGCCGCGGACTACTACATGGTCGGGATCCTGGACCGGCCGCAGAATCAGAACTACCCGGCGCGCGCCGGTGGCGCCGCATACTGCGTCGCCGACGAATCGACCGACGCGTTCCGCCGGTTCCACGCCGCGCTGTATGCGCAGCAACCCAGCGAGACCGGTGCGGCCTATCCCGACAACGCCCGGCTGATCGAGGTGGCTCGCCAGTCGGGCGCCGCGGGCGCAGTCCCGGAGTGCATCAACAACAACACCTACGTCGACATGGTCAGTGGCCTGGCGTCGGCGACCGGCATCCAGTCCACGCCGACGGTGCGCATCAACGGCGAGGAGTACCAATACAGCACTCCCGACGCCCTGGTCGCCAAGATCAAGGAGATCGTCGGTGACGTGCCCGGTCTGGAGGCCGCACCGCCCGCTCCCGCACCCCAGCCCGTACCGGCGTCATGACCGTCACCGCGACCAGCCCGGCCGAGCACTCCGATCCCTCGGCTGACTCGCACGCGCCGGTCGTGGTGCCGCGCAGCAGCGCGCTGTGGGTGCTGGTCGCCGGGGTGGTCGGCCTCGCCGCTGCACTGACCCTCACGATCGAGAAGATCGAGATCCTGATCAACCCGGATTACGTGCCGTCGTGCAGCATCAATCCGGTTCTCTCCTGTGGTTCGGTGATGATCACTCCGCAGGCGTCCCTGTTCGGATTTCCCAACCCGCTGATCGGCATCGTGTCGTTTTCGGTGGTGCTCGTCACCGGTGTGCTGGCGCTGGCCAAGGTGAACCTGCCGCGGTGGTACTGGGGCGGCCTGGCCGCCGGCACGCTGCTGGGCGCGGTGTTCGTGCACTGGCTGATCTTCCAGAGTCTGTACCGCATCGGCGCGCTGTGCCCGTACTGCATGGTGGTGTGGGCCGTCACGATTCCGCTGCTGGTGGTCTCCACCTCCGTTGCGCTGCAACCTCAGCGCAGCGGCAGCGCGGTCGTCAGGGCGATCCACACCTGGCGGTGGTCGCTGGTCACGTTGTGGTTCACCGCGGTTCTCCTGCTGATCCTCGAGCGTTTCTGGAATTACTGGTCGACACTCATCTGACCGTCTCGGAACCGTCGGTACCGGCTGAGGTTAAGGTGAACCGTGGCTGGTCGGATATCCAAGGTCCTTGTCGCCAATCGCGGTGAGATCGCGATCCGCGCGTTTCGCGCGGCATACGAGATGGGCATCGCCACCGTCGCGGTGTATCCCTACGAGGACCGCAATTCCCTGCACAGGTTGAAGGCCGACGAGTCGTATCAGATCGGTGACGTCGGGCATCCGGTCCGGGCATACCTGTCGGTCGACGAGATCATCCGGGTAGCACTCGAAGCCGGTGCCGACGCCGTCTATCCCGGCTACGGCTTCCTGTCCGAGAATCCCGAACTCGCCGCCGCGTGCGCGGCCACCGGCATCACGTTCATCGGACCCAGCGCGGGTGTCCTGGAGCTCACCGGGAACAAGGCCCGTGCCATTGCCGCGGCACGCGCCGCCGGCCTGCCGGTACTGGCGTCCTCGGAACCGTCGGCCTCGGTCGACGAGCTGGTCGCCGCGGCCGAGTCGATGGAATTTCCGCTGTTCGTCAAGGCGGTCTCCGGTGGCGGCGGACGCGGGATGCGCCGGGTGGCCGAGCGGGCGGCGCTGGCCGAAGCGATCGAAGCGGCCAGCCGCGAGGCCGAATCGGCGTTCGGCGATCCGACCGTGTACCTGGAACAGGCGGTGCTGAACCCGCGCCACATCGAGGTGCAGATCCTGGCCGACACCGACGGCAACGTGATGCACCTGTTCGAGCGCGACTGCAGCGTGCAGCGCCGTCATCAAAAGGTCATCGAGCTCGCGCCCGCCCCGAACCTGCCGGAGGAGTTGCGGCAGAAGATCTGTGCCGACGCGGTGGCGTTCGCGCGGGAGATCGACTACACGTGTGCGGGCACCGTGGAGTTCCTGCTCGACGAGCGCGGCCACCACGTGTTCATCGAATGCAATCCGCGCATTCAGGTCGAGCACACGGTCACCGAGGAGATCACCGACGTCGACCTGGTGGCCAGCCAGATGCGGATCGCCTCGGGGGAGACGCTCGCCGACCTCGGGTTGAGCCAGGACGCACTGGTGATCCGCGGGGCGGCGATGCAATGCCGGATCACCACCGAAGACCCCGCCAACGGTTTCCGGCCCGACACCGGGCGCATCACCGCCTACCGATCACCGGGTGGCGCGGGTATCCGGCTGGACGGCGGCGCGGTGCTGGGCGGCGAGATCGGCGCGCACTTCGACTCGATGCTGGTCAAACTCACCTGCCGGGGACGTGACTTCTCCGCCGCGGTGGCGCGCGCTTACCGGGCCCTGGCCGAGTTCCGGGTGCGCGGGGTGTCGACCAACATCCCGTTCCTGCAGGCTGTGATCGACGACCCCGACTTCCGGGCGGGCCGGGTCACCACCTCGTTCATCGACGAGCGGCCCTACCTGCTGACGGCGCGCTCACCGGCCGACCGCGGCACCAAGATCCTGAACTACCTCGCCGATGTCACGGTGAACCAGCCGCACGGTCCGCGGCCCTCCACCGTCTACCCGCACGACAAGCTGCCGCAGGTCGACCTGAACACCATGCCGCCGCGGGGCAGCAAGCACCTGCTCTCCGAGGTCGGTCCGGAGGCCTTCGCCCGGTGGATGCGCGAATCGAAATCCGTCGGCGTCACCGACACCACGTTCCGCGATGCGCACCAGTCGCTGCTGGCGACCCGCATCCGCACGTCGGGTCTGCTGATGGTCGCGCCCTATGTCGCGCGGATGACGCCGCAACTGCTGTCCATCGAATGTTGGGGCGGCGCAACGTATGACGTGGCTCTGCGGTTCCTGAAGGAGGATCCGTGGGAGCGGCTGGCCGCACTGCGCGAAGCCGTGCCCAACATCTGTCTGCAGATGCTGCTGCGCGGCCGTAACACCGTCGGCTACACCCCTTATCCGGAGTCGGTCACCCAGGCGTTCGTCAAGGAGGCGACGGCAACCGGTATCGACATCTACCGGATCTTCGACGCGCTGAACAATGTGGACTCGATGCGGCCGGCGATCGACGCCGTGCGTGAAACAGGCACGGCGGTAGCCGAAGTCGCGATGTCCTACACCGGGGACCTCTCCGATCCCGGCGAGAACCTGTACACGCTGGACTACTACCTCAAGCTCGCGGAGCAGATCGTCGATGCGGGTGCCCACGTGCTGGCGATCAAGGACATGGCCGGGTTGCTGCGCCCGCAGGCGGCGGCGATGCTGGTCACAGCGCTGCGCAGTCGCTTCGACCTGCCGGTGCACGTGCACACCCACGACACACCCGGTGGTCAGTTGGCCACCTACCTGTCGGCCTGGCAGGCCGGCGCCAGTGCCGTCGACGGCGCGTCGGCACCGTTGGCGGGCACCACCAGTCAGCCGGCGCTCAGCTCGATCGTCGCGGCCACCGCGCACACCGAGTTCGACACCGGGCTGTCGCTGGCGGCGGTGTGCGACCTGGAACCGTATTGGGAAGCGCTGCGAAAGGTGTACGCGCCCTTCGATGTTGCCGCCAGTGGTCCTACTTTCCCGACCGGCCGGGTGTATCACCACGAGATCCCCGGCGGGCAGCTGTCGAATCTGCGTCAGCAGGCCATCGCCCTCGGCTTGGGGGACCGGTTCGAGGAGATCGAGGCCAGCTACGCGGGGGCCGACCGGATCCTGGGCCGGCTGGTGAAGGTCACCCCGTCGTCCAAGGTTGTCGGCGACCTGGCGCTGGCCCTGGTGGGTGCCGGGGTGTCGGCCGACGAGTTCGCCGAGGATCCGGAACGGTTCGACATCCCGGACTCGGTGATCGGGTTCCTGCGCGGAGAGCTCGGCGATCCGCCCGGCGGGTGGCCGGAGCCGTTGCGGTCCAAGGCTCTTCGTGGGCGCGCGCCCGCGAAGGCGCAGGAGGATCTCAGTCCCGAAGACGCCACGGCGCTCGAGGACGCGGGCCCCGTGCGGCAGGCTACCTTGAACAGGCTGTTGTTCCCAGGTCCCACAAAGGAATTCGAGGCACACCGGGAGCTGTACGGCGACACCTCGAGTTTGTCGGCCAACCAGTTCTTCTACGGCCTGCGGCACGGCGACGAACACCGCGTGACCCTGGAGCGCGGTGTGCAACTCCTCATCGGCCTTGAGGCGATCTCCGATGCCGACGAGCGCGGTATGCGCACCGTGATGTGCATCATCAACGGCCAGCTGCGGCCCGTCGTGGTGCGCGACCGCAGCGTCGCCAGCGACGTGCCGACCGCCGAGAAGGCCGACCGCGCCAATCCCGACCACGTCGCTGCCCCGTTCGCCGGCGTCGTCACCGTCAGCATCGGCGAAGGCGACACGGTGGAAGCGGGACAGACCATCGCGACGATCGAAGCGATGAAAATGGAGGCCGCGATCACCGCGCCCAGGGCGGGCACAGTCTCTCGCGTGGCCGTGTCTGCCACCGCGCAGGTCGAGGGTGGCGACCTACTGGTGGTGATCGGTTCGTGACCGGGGAAGCCAACTGACCCGGATCGTCGCCGGAGCTCTGGGCGGGCGCCGAATTGCGGTGCCGCAACAGAAGTCCGGACGAGGCACCCGTCCCACGACCGATCGCGTGCGGGAAGCCCTGTTCAACGTGCTGGCGGCGCGGATCGACTTCGACGGCATCAGGGTGCTCGATCTCTATGCCGGGTCCGGTGCGCTCGGCCTGGAGGCGTTGTCCAGAGGTGCGACGGACGTGCACTTCGTGGAATCCGACGCGCGGGCAGTGGCGGTGATCGAGCGGAACATCGCCGCGCTGGGCGTGCGCGGTGCCACGGTGCGGCGCGGCGCGGTGGCGTCGGTGCTGTCCGCAGGGACCAGCCGGCCCGTGGACCTGGTGTTGGCGGACCCGCCGTACGAGGTGGACGACGCTCAGGTGGCGGAGCTGCTGACGGCGCTGGGTTCGGCCGGGTGGACGGCACCGGGGACGGTCGTCGTGGTCGAACGACCCGCGTCGGCCCCCGCAATCGAGTGGTCGCGGGACTGGTCGGCGTGGAAGTCGCGCCGCTACGGGGACACCCGCGTCGAGCTGGCCGAACGCTGCTAGCGTCGAGCCCCATGAGTGGAGCGGTGTGCCCGGGATCCTTCGATCCGGTGACTCGCGGTCACGTCGACATCTTCGAGCGGTCGGCGGCGCAGTTCGACGAGCTCGTCATCGCGGTCATGGTCAACCCGAACAAGACGGGCATGTTCAGCCTCGACGAGCGGATCGCCCTGATCGAGGAGTCGACCACCCACCTGCCGAATGTGCGCGTGGAGTCGGGCCGGGGTCTCATCGTCGATTTCGCCAGGGAACGCGGGCTCACCGCGATCGTCAAGGGGCTGCGCACCGGCACCGACTTCGAGTACGAGCTGCAGATGGCGCAGATGAACAAGCACATCGCGGGCGTCGACACGTTCTTCGTCGCCACGACGCCGCAATATTCGTTCGTGTCGTCGTCACTGGCCAAGGAGGTGGCGATGCTCGGCGGTGATGTCTCGGCCTTGCTGCCCGACCCCGTCAACGCCCGCCTGAAGACCAAGCTGGCTGAACGCGGCTAGCAATTCACCACGACACACCGGGCCGGTAGCCGAGTCACAGGCGTAACACCAGGCACACTGGTCACTGTCAAACTACGCCTGGAGGGTGTCGCCGTGTACCGAGTCTTTGAAGCTCTCGATGAATTGGGTGCGATCGTCGAAGAAGCCCGCGGTGTGCCGATGACGGCCGGCTGCGTGGTGCCCCGCGGTGATGTCCTGGAGTTGATCGACGACATCAAGGACGCCATCCCGGGGGAGCTCGATGACGCGCAGGACGTCCTGGATGCGCGCGACACCCTGCTCCGCGACGCCAAGGAGCATTCCGAGTCGACCGTGTCGACCGCCAACGCCGAGGCCGACTCGATGGTCAACCATGCCCGCGCGGAAGCCGACCGGCTGCTCGCCGACGCCAAGGCGCAGGCCGATCGCATGGTCGCCGAGGCGCGTCAGCACAGCGATCGCATGGTGGGAGAGGCCCGCGAGGAGGCTGCCCGCATCGCGGCGACCGCCAAGCGGGAGTACGAAGCCACCACGGGACGGGCCAAGTCCGAGGCCGACCGGCTCATCGAGAACGGCAACCTGACCTACGAGAAGGCGGTTCAGGAAGGCATCAAGGAGCAGCAGCGCCTGGTGTCGCAGACCGAGGTGGTGGCGACGGCCACGGCCGAGGCCACCCGGATGATCGACTCGGCGCACGCCGAAGCCGACCGGTTGCGCGGCGAGTGCGACATCTACGTCGACAGCAAACTGGCCGAGTTCGAGGACTTCCTCAACGGCACCATCCGTTCGGTCGGTCGCGGGCGCCACCAGCTGCGTACCGCCGCGGGCACGCACGACTACGCGGCTCGCTGACCCCTCAGGGGGGGACCGTACGATACGTGCATGGCGACGCATGCGAAGGCGGCGGCGCGCCGGGGTCCACGGTCGCCGCTGGTGATCGACATCTCGCGGCTCGGCCGCCGACCAGGTTCGATGACGACGGTCGAGACGACGGTGCCCAGCCCGGTACGCATGGGTCTGGACCTGGTCGCCGTCGAAGAGGGTGCACCGGTGACCCTGAACCTGCGTCTGGAATCGGTGTCCGAGGGTGTGCTGGTCACCGGGACGGCGTCGGCGCCGACATCGGGCGAATGCTCACGCTGTCTGCAGCCGATCGCCGGTGAGGTCGAGATCGATCTGACCGAGTTGTTCGCCTACCCGGACAGCACCACCGAAGAGACCACCGAAGCCGACGAGATACCGCGCGTCGAGCAGGATCGCAGCAGCGAGTCCGTCGACCTCGAGCAGCCCATCATCGACGCCGTCGGACTGGCACTGCCGTTCTCGCCCGTGTGCCGCCCGGATTGCCCGGGGCTGTGCCCGGAGTGCGGGGTCGCGCTCGACACCGCCGGTCCCGGACATCACCACGACAACATCGACCCGCGGTGGGCCAAGCTCGTGACGCTGCGGGACCAGGTGACCGAGCACGACGAGCAGGACGACTCGTGACGGTCGACCGCGCGCTCCTGCTCACCGCGCTCGGCATCGACCTGTCTCCCGAGCTGCTCACCATGGCCCTCACCCACCGCAGTTACTCCTACGAGAACGGCGGCGTGCCCACCAACGAGCGCCTGGAGTTCCTCGGCGATTCGGTGCTGGGGCTGACGATCACCGAGGAGCTCTACCACCGGCACCCGGACCGTTCCGAAGGCGATCTGGCCAAGCTGCGCGCCAGCATCGTGAACACCCAGGCGCTGGCCGATGTGGGCCGCAATCTGACCGTCCACGGCCTCGGCGCCTACCTTTTGCTCGGCAAGGGCGAGGAGAACTCGGGCGGCGCCGACAAGTCCAGCATCCTGGCCGACGGTGTCGAATCCCTACTGGGTGCCATCTATCTGGAACACGGCGCGGTCGCGGCGCGAGAAGTCATCCTCCGGCTGTTCAGCGATCTGCTCGACACGGCGCCGACACTGGGTGCCGGACTGGACTGGAAGAGCAGCCTGCAGGAGCTGACGGCGTCCCGAGGGCTCGGTGCTCCGGCCTACCTCGTGACGTCCACCGGACCCGACCACGACAAGGAGTTCACCGCCCTGGTGGTGATCGGCGAGAGCGAGTACGGCCGAGGCGTCGGACGCACCAAGAAGGAGGCCGAACTCAAGGCCGCCGCGGCGGCATGGCACGCCCTCACCGGTGATCTGACCTCGGCGGACTGAGCCCGGATGCCTGAACTCCCCGAAGTCGAGGTGGTCCGGCGCGGGTTGGCCGAGCACGTCACCGGCCGCACCCTGACCGCGGTCCGCGTGCACCACCCCCGTGCCGTCCGTCGGCACGAGGCCGGGCCCGCCGATCTGACCGCCCGGCTGTTGGACACCACGATCACCGGGACCGGTCGGCGCGGAAAGTACCTGTGGCTGACCCTCGACGACGGTGCGGCGCTGGTGGTGCACCTCGGCATGAGCGGGCAGATGCTGCTCGGTGACGTGCCCAATGCGAACCACCTGCGCATCGCCGCGCTGCTCGACGACGGCACCACACTGAGCTTCGTCGACCAGCGCACCTTCGGCGGCTGGATGCTCGCGGATCTGGTCACCGTCGACGGTACCGACGTGCCCCTGCCCGTCGCGCACATCGCGCGTGACCCGCTGGACCCGCTGTTCGACCGCGCTGCAGTCGTCACGGTGTTGCGGCACAAGCACTCCGAGATCAAACGCCAACTACTGGACCAGACCGTGGTCTCCGGCATCGGCAACATCTACGCCGACGAGTCGTTGTGGCGGGCGAAGATCAACGGGGCCCGCCTGGCGTCGGGGGTGTCGAAGGCCAAGCTCGCCGAACTCCTGGACGCGGCGACCGACGTGATGACCGACGCGCTGGGCCAGGGCGGCACGTCGTTCGACTCGCTCTATGTCAACGTCAACGGCGAGTCCGGCTACTTCGACCGGTCGTTGGACGCGTACGGCCGCGAGGGGGAGCCGTGCCGGCGGTGCGGCGCGATCATGCGGCGGGACAAGTTCATGAACCGCTCGTCCTTCTACTGCCCACGCTGCCAACCTCGCCCGCGCGTCTGATTCGGCGGAGGTTGTAGAAATAGGGCGTGACCGAACTATGGGTGGAGCGCACGGGAGTGCGTCGCTATACGGGCCGCAGCACGCGCGGCGCCGAGGTGTTGGTGGGTTCTGAGGACGTCGAAGGCGTCTTCACGCCGGGCGAGCTGATGAAGATCGCGCTGGCTGCGTGTAGCGGTCTGAGCAGTGACCAGCCGCTGCGCCGGCGTCTCGGTGACGGCTATGAGGCGACGATCCGGGTATCCGGAGACGCCGATCGCGACCAGGAGCGCTACCCGCTGCTCGCAGAGGTCCTCGAGGTGGATCTGTCGGGGCTCGGCGACGAGGAGAAGGCCCGCTTGCTCACGGTGGTGGAGCGCGCCATAGATCAGGTGTGCACAGTGGGGCGCACGTTAAAAACCGGTACTGAAGTGACGTTTGAGGTGAAACAGCTTGGGGGCAAGTGACGTCCGGCTCACCGCCTGGGTGCACGGGCACGTGCAGGGCGTGGGTTTCCGCTGGTGGACGCGGTCGCGGGCGCTGGAACTGGGGCTGACGGGCTACGCCGCCAACAAGCCCGACGGCCGCGTGCAGGTGGTCGCCCAGGGGCCGCGGGACGCCTGCGAACGCCTGCTTGACCTGCTCAAAGGGGCCGACACGCCGGGTCAGGTCGACAAGGTGATCGTCGACTGGTCCGAACCCGCCGACGCGATCACCGGCTTCACCGAGCGCTGAGTGTCTCGGCGGTAGGGTTTGACCCCATGCACTTGAAGAGTCTGACGCTGAAGGGCTTCAAGTCCTTCGCATCGCCGACGACTCTGCGCTTCGAACCGGGTATCACCTGCGTCGTCGGCCCCAACGGCTCGGGCAAGTCCAACGTGGTCGACGCGCTCACCTGGGTGATGGGGGAGCAGGGCGCGAAGACGCTGCGCGGCGGCAAGATGGAGGACGTCATCTTCGCGGGCACGTCGTCGCGGGCCCCGCTGGGCCGCGCCGAGGTGACGCTGACGATCGACAACTCCGACAACGCGCTGCCCATCGAGTACTCCGAGGTGTCGATCACCCGGCGGATGTTCCGCGACGGTGCCGGCGAATACGAAATCAACGGCAGCAGTTGCCGTTTGATGGACGTGCAGGAACTGCTGAGCGACTCCGGTATCGGACGCGAGATGCACGTCATCGTGGGCCAGGGCAAGCTCTCGGAGATCCTGGAATCACGGCCCGAGGATCGTCGTGCGTTCATCGAGGAGGCCGCAGGCGTCCTCAAGCACCGCAAACGCAAGGAAAAGGCCGTTCGCAAGCTGGACTCGATGTCGGCCAATCTCGCCCGGCTGACCGACCTGACGACAGAACTGCGCCGCCAACTCAAACCGCTTGGCAGGCAGGCCGAGATGGCCCGTCGGGCGCAGACCATCCAGGCAGACCTGCGCGATGCCCGGCTGCGGCTGGCCGCCGACGACCTGGTCACCCGCAAGGCGGAGTTCGACGACACCAACCAGGCCGAGACGACGCTGCGCCGCGAACACGACGAACTCAGCGGCAGGCTCGAGGTTCGCTCGGCCGAGCTCGACGCTCACGAGAGCGCGGTCGAGGAGCTCAACGAGCGTGCCGAGACCGCCCAGCAGCGCTGGTTCCGGCTCTCGGCTCTGGCGGAGCGGGTCAGCGCCACAGTGCGCATCGCCAGCGAGCGTGCCCAGCATCTCGATGCCGAGCCGGACTTCTCCGCCGGACCCGACCCCGAGGAGCTGGAGGCCCAGGCCGACGAGGTCGCCGAGCAGGAACGGCACCTGCTGGAGGAGCTCGCCGAATCTCAGGCCCGGCTGGAGTCCGCCCGCGCCGAACTGTCCGAGCGCGAGAGTGTGGCCGCTGAGGCCGAGCGGGCGCACATGGCTGCAGCACGTGCCGAGGCGGACCGGCGCGAGGGCCTGGCCCGCCTCTCGGGCCAGGTGGACACCATGCGCACCCGGGTGGAGTCGGTGGACGAGACGGTCGCGCGCCTGACCGCGAGCATCGACGAGGCCGCAGCGCGTGCCCAGCAGACCCAGTCCGAGTTCGAGATGGTGCAGAGCCGGGTCGGCGAGCTCGATGCCGGCGAGGTCGGCCTCGACGAGCACCATGACCGCACCGTCAGCGCGTTGCGGCTGGCCGACGAACGGGTGTCCGAGCTGCAGGCCGCCGAGCGTGCCGCCGAACGTCAGGTGGCATCGCTGCAAGCCCGGATCGACGCGCTGTCGGTGGGCCTGGAGCGCAAGGACGGCGCCGCCTGGCTGCAGGAACACCGGAGCGGCACCGGACTTTTCGGCACTGTGGCCAATCTGGTCAAAGTGCGCACCGGCTATGAGGCGGCGGTGGCCGCGGTGCTGGGGGCCGCTGCCGATGCACTTGCCGCCGAGGACTTCGGCGCCGCGCGCGCCGCGATGGCCGCTCTCAAGGAGTCCGACGCCGGTCGCGCCGCGATCGTGCTCGGCGACTGGCCGGCGCAGACCCCGGTGACCGGCCAGCTGCCCGCAGACGCCGTGTGGGCCGTGGATCTGGTGGAGCCGGCTGAGCGTGTCCGGGGCGCCGTCACTGCCATGCTGGCCGGTGTGGCTGTGGTGGCCGACCTCGCCACGGCCCTGGAACTTGTTGCGGCACAACCTGTTTTGCGCGCAGTCACCACCGACGGTGACCTGGTCGGAGCAGGGTGGGTGAGCGGCGGATCCGATCGCAAGCCCAGCACGCTGGAGATCGCGTCGGCGGTGGACAAGGCGCGTAGCGAACTGGTCGAGGCGGAACGGCAGACCGGTGAACTCGGCGCGGCGCTGTCCGGTGCGCTGGCCGAGCAGTCGGCCAGGCAGGACGCCGCAGAGCAGGCCCTGGCCGCGCTGAACGAATCCGATGCCGCCATCGCCGCGATCTACGAGCAGCTCGGCCGGCTCGGCCAGGACGCCCGTGCGGCCGACGACGAATGGCAGCGTCTGATCAAGCAGCGCGACGAGCTGGAGGCCGGTCGCAACCGCACCGTCGCAGAGCTCGCGGAGCTGGAACTGCGGCTCAGTAACGCCCAGCACGAGCCGATGTTCGACGCGGAGCCCGTCGATCGAACCGAATCGACGGCTGCCGCCGAGGCAGCCCGCTCGGCCGAGGTGGAAGCGCGGCTGGCCGTGCGCACCGCCGAGGAGCGCGCCAATGCCGTTCGTGGGCGCGCGGATTCATTGCGCCGCGCCGCTAACAACGAGCGCGAGGCACGCGCCAGGGCGCAACGGGCACGCGAGGTTCGCGTGCAGGCCGCCGCGGTGGCCGCCGCGGTCGCCGAGTCCGGCAGGCTGGTAGCGGCGCGGCTGAGCCAGGCGGTGACGGTGGCGTCGCGGGTGCGCGACGAGGTGGCCGCCGAGCGTCAGGTGCGCGCGAGCGCCTTGGCCAAGGCGCGCGAAGAGGTCGGCGAGCTGTCCACCAGGATCGCCGCCCTCACCGACTCACTCCACCGCGACGAAGTGGCCAAAGCGCAAGCTGCCCTGCGCATCGAGCAGCTCGAACAGCAGGTGCTCGAGCAGTTCGGGATGGCCGTTGCCGACCTGGTGGCCGAGTACGGACCCGAGGTCGGGTTGCCGCCGTCGGAGCTGGAGATGGCCGAGTACGAGCAGGCCCGCGAGCGCGGCGAGCAGGTGACCGCGCCCGCACCGATGCCGTTCGATCGGCCCACACAGGAGCGCAGGGCCAAGCGCGCCGAGCGTGAGCTCGGCGAGCTGGGGCGGGTCAATCCTCTTGCGCTGGAAGAGTTCGCCGCGCTGGAGGAGCGATACAACTTCCTGTCGACGCAGCTGGAGGACGTCAAGGCCGCCCGCAAGGACCTCCTGGACGTCATCGCCGACGTCGACTCCCGCATCCTGCAGGTGTTCACCGAGGCCTACGCCGACGTCGAGCGCGAGTTCACCCAGGTGTTCGCCACGCTGTTCCCCGGCGGTGAGGGCAGGCTCCTGCTGACCAACCCGGACGACATGCTGACCACCGGCATCGAGGTCGAGGCGCGCCCGCCGGGCAAGAAGATCAAGCGGCTGTCGCTGCTGTCCGGCGGCGAGAAGTCGCTGACCGCGGTGGCGATGCTGGTGGCGATCTTCCGGGCCCGACCGTCGCCGTTCTACGTCATGGACGAGGTCGAGGCCGCGCTCGACGACGTCAACCTGCGCCGCCTGATCAGCCTGTTCGAGCAGCTGCGGGAGGTCTCGCAGCTGATCGTGATCACGCACCAGAAGCCGACGATGGAAATCGCCGATGCCCTGTACGGCGTCACGATGCGCGGTGATGGCATCACCACCGTGATCTCGCAGCGGATGCGGGGCCAGGAGCTGGTCGCCAGTCCGTCCTGAGTCGATGTCCGCGGACTCGGACTCAGTGCAGCTCGGCGACGCAGAGGTTGCGCAGCGCCGTCAGGTCGGGTGCACCGCAGCCGTGCAGGCACACCAGCAGTTCGTCGATGAATGGCTGCAGCCAATCCACAACGGCGGCAGCCGATTCGATCGCCGGAGCGAGCAGTGGCCGCGCGATGGCGACCACCTCGGCGCCCATCGCGAGCGCCTTGGCGGCGTCCATGCCGGTGCGGATGCCGCCCGAGGCGACCAGCGGGACCTCGGGCAGCAGTTGCCGCACCTCGGTGAGTGCCTGTGCGGTGGGGATGCCCCACTCGGCGAGTGCCGGGTAGCGGGCCTCGCCATAGCGGACGAACTGTTCGACGCGGGCCCACGAGGTGCCGCCCGCACCGGCGACGTCGATCGCGGCGACCGGGCAATCGGCGAGTTCGGCGGCTGCGGCGGTGCCGATGCCATGGCCGACCTCTTTGAGCATGACCGGATGGCCGAGCGACCCCGCGACGGCGCGCAGTCGCTGAATCGACCCGGAGAAATCGGTGTCGCCATTGTGCTGCATGGCTTCCTGAAGCGGATTGGTGTGCACCGCAAGGGCGTTGGCGCCCACTCTGTCCAGCGCAGCCGCCAGGCCGGGCACCATCGCCGTCTGTAGCTGCGCCAGGCCGATGTTGCCGATCAGCAGAATGTCCGGGGCGACGTCACGTACGTCGAAGCTGACGGCGGCAGCGGGGTCGTCGATCATGACCCGCTGGGAGCCGAGCATCATGCCGAGGCCCAGTTGCTGTGCCGCGCTGGCGAGGTTGCGGTTGATGATGCCGGACAGCTGCGCGCCACCGGTCATCGCTCCGATCAGCACCGGCGCCCGCAGCGGCGACCCCAGAAATTCGGTACCGAGGTCGACGGTGTCCAGGTTGGTCTGCGTCAGCGCGTTGTAGGGCAGCCGATAGCGCTCAAGGCCGGTGGTCACGGTCTGGTAGTCGACCGCCTCGGTGAGACAGACATCGATGTGGCGCCGCTTGCGGTGCGCCACGGCAGACACGGGGTCACGCGTCACGGGTCAGGTGCCCTGAGACAATGGCACCGTGACGGAAACTATCGGACCTGGTCTGTGGATCGCGATCGCGGTCATCGCTGCTCTGCTGCTGATAGTCGCGCTCGTGGTCGGCCTCGTGCGGTACCGCCGCCGCCGGATCAGGCTGTCGGCTCCGGACACTGCCACTCCCATCGATCGCTCGGGCGGGTATACCGCCACGTCGGGCATCTCTTTCACGCAGGCCACGGCGCCGGAACGCCTGGACACCAGCGGCCTGCCCGCCGTGGGCGATGATGCCACCATCCCGCGGGACGCGCCGAAGCGCCCCATCGCCGATGTCACGCTGCCGGAACCCCCGGTGGCGACCCCCGAGCCCCCGGTCGCCATCCCCGAGCCGCCGGTCGCCGAACCCGCGCCGCCGGCTGCCGAACCCGAAGCGCCGGTGGCGACCCCTGAGCCGGCCACAGAGGTCCCCGACCCACGTGCCCCGGACATCGACTCGATCGCGCCCACCGAAGGGCGCCTGGACCGCCTGCGCGGTCGCCTCGCCAAATCGCAGAACACCCTCGGCCGCAGCATGCTGGGCCTGCTCGGCGGCGGCGACCTCGACGAGGATTCCTGGGAGGAGGTCGAGGACACCCTGCTGATCGCCGACCTCGGCCCCGTCGTGACCCAGTCGGTGGTCGCGTCGTTGCGCACACAGATGGCCAGCAGCCGCGTCCGGACCGAGGCGGACGCCCGGGCCGTACTGCGGGAGGTGCTGATCTCCGAGCTGCGACCCGACCTGGATCGTTCGATCAGAGCGCTGCCGCACGCCGACAAGCCGTCGGTGCTGTTGGTCGTCGGCGTCAACGGCACGGGTAAGACGACGACCGTCGGCAAACTCGCGCGGGTGCTCGTCGCCGACGGACGGCGCGTCGTCCTCGGCGCGGCGGACACGTTCCGCGCCGCCGCCGCCGACCAGCTCGAGTCCTGGGCCTCCCGGGTCGGTGCCCAGGTGGTGCGCGGTCCCGAGGGAGCGGATCCCGCATCGGTGGCCTTCGACGCCGTCGACACCGGTATCGCCGCGGGTGCCGACGTCGTCGTCATCGACACAGCCGGCCGTCTGCACACCAAGACGGGGCTGATGGACGAGTTGGGCAAGGTCAAGCGCGTGGTGGCCAAGCGCGCCGCCGTCGACGAAGTGCTGCTGGTGCTCGACGCGACCATCGGTCAGAACAGCCTGCCGCAAGCCCGGGTGTTCGCCGAAGTGGTCGACATCACCGGTGTCGTGCTGACCAAACTGGACGGGACGGCCAAGGGCGGCATCGTCTTCCGCGTGCAACAGGAACTCGGGGTGCCCGTCAAGCTGGTCGGGCTCGGCGAGGGGCCCGACGATCTGGCGCCGTTCGAGCCCGCCGCCTTCGTCGACGCGCTGCTCGGCTGACGATTTCCGGGCCGCGAATTTCGCGCAGCGGGCGTGAATTTTTGCTGGTCGTCCCTCGTGAAACACGAGCGTAACGAGATAGGCGTGCCCGTTCACATGGGTGAAACACAACAGCATCACAGGTGAAACGCTTGCAAAAGAGTCTCTTCGGGAGGCCGATCGTGATCGGCCGTCATCCCAAGGAGGTTCACACAAAGTGCTTTTAGCCTTGCCAGACGAAGCTTTCCTGCCGTTCGGGCCAGATGGCCTGAGCGCCGGGGATACGGCGTGGGTGCTCACGTCCGCCGCACTGGTGTTGTTCATGACACCAGGCCTGGCGTTCTTCTACGGCGGTCTGTCCCGCCAGAAGTCCGTCCTCAACATGATGATGATGTCGTTCGGCTCCCTGGGTGTCGTCAGCGTCATCTACGTGCTGTGGGGTTACTCGATGTCCTTCGCCTCGGCGCATACGGGCGAGAGCGACTTCTTCAGCGTCTTCGACAATCCGATCTCTCTCTTCGGGTTGAGCCAGCTGACGGAAGTCCGCGAGATCGACGGCGTCGACACCTTCGTCCTCGGCGGCTTCGGCACGGTGCCTGCCATCGTCTGGGTGGCCTTCCAGCTGACGTTCGCCGTGATCACCGTCGCGCTGATCAGTGGCGCGGTGGCCGAGCGCATGAAGTTCGGCACCTGGTTGGTGTTCGGCGCGATCTGGGTCACCCTGGTGTACTTCCCTCTGTCGCACATGGTTTGGGGCGGCGGTCTGCTGTCGGGCTCGGAGTCGGGCCTTGCGGCCAAGCTCTTCGGCGTGGATGACGAAGGCGTGGCCAACGTGTCGCCGATCGACTTCGCCGGTGGCACCGTGGTTCACATCAACGCCGGCATGGCCGCACTCGTGCTGGCGATCCTCCTCGGGAAGCGGGCCGGCTTCGGCAAGACGCCGTACCGCCCCCACAACGTCCCCTTCGTCTTGCTCGGTGCCGCGATCCTGTGGTTCGGCTGGTTCGGCTTCAACGTCGGCTCCGAGGGCGCTGCGGACATGCTTGCCGGCGCCGTGTGGGTCAACACCACCGCCGCCACTGCGGCCGCGATGCTGGCCTGGTTGCTGGTGGAACGGATCCGTGACGGGCACGCCACCAGCGTCGGCGCCGCCTCGGGCATCGTCGCCGGTCTGGTCGCGATCACGCCTGCGTGTGGCTCGCTGTCCGCCATCGGCTCGCTCATCCTCGGTGCGGTCGCAGGCATCCTGTCGGCACTCGCGATCGGGCTGAAGTACAAGTTCGGCTACGACGATTCGCTCGACGTGGTCGGCGTGCACCTCGTCGCCGGCCTGTGGGGCACCATCGGCATCGGCTTCCTCGCGACCGAAACCGGCCTCTTCTACGGCGGTGGTATTCAGCAGTTGGTGGTCCAGGCTGTCATCGCACTGGTGGCCGTCGTGTTCACTGCAATCATGACCGTCATCATCGCGTTCATCGTCAAGCCCTTGGGTTGGCGGGTGTCTCAGGAGGACGAAGACACTGGTATCGATGAAACCGAACACGCCGAAACGGCTTACGAGCTCGCCTGATCGGCGACAATTTCATCGGAAGGGATCAACTACATGAAGCTGATAACCGCGATCGTCAAGCCGTTCACGCTCGAAGATGTCAAGACCGGGCTTGAGCAGACGGGCATCCTCGGCATGACCGTCAGTGAGGTTCAGGGTTACGGTCGGCAGAAGGGCCACACCGAGGTATACCGCGGTGCGGAGTACTCGGTGGACTTCGTCCCCAAGGTGCGCGTGGAGGTCGTCGTGGACGACGCCGCCGTCGACAAGGTGGTGGACGTCATCGTCCAGGCCGCCCGCACGGGCAAGATCGGCGACGGAAAGGTCTGGGTCAGCCCGGTCGAGACCGTGGTCCGGGTGCGCACCGGCGAGCGTGGGGCGGATGCCCTTTGATCAGTATCGTGGAATGAGAAGTCGTCTCCCGGCAGTTAGGCCGTGTGAGTGCTGATCGTCAAGTGCCGGGAGGACAACTCATGAAAGAGCAGAAACCACGACCCGCCGCCGGCGCTCCCCGTTGGGAGCGTCCGGCGGCGGGGTCTTTGCGCCCGGCAACGGATCTCGTGGCGGCGGCGGAGCAGTTGCTCGCCGGCAGTACCCGCCAGCTCGATTCGGCCGCTCTCCGCGACGCGCTGCTGGACCTCTACGATTTCTGGCTCACCACCAAGGCAACCGAGATCGGCATCACCGCCACGAGTGGCTTCGCGATCGTCGCCACCGGAGGGCTCGGCCGGGGCGAGCTGCTGCCGTACTCCGACCTCGATCTGATGCTGTTGCACGACAACATGCCCACCGAGGACGTCGCCGAGGTGGCCGAGCTGTTGTGGTATCCGTTGTGGGACGCCAATATTCGTCTCGACCACAGCGTCCGAACGGTTCCGGAGGCGCTGCGGGTCGCCGGGGAGGACATGTCGGCGGGTCTGGCCATGCTGGAGGCGCGCCACATCGCCGGCGACGCTGACCTGTCGTCGCTGCTGATCGGCGGTGCACGCCGCCAGTGGCGCACGGGGATCGCCTCTCGTTTCGACGAGCTGGTCGAGCACACCCGTTCCCGTTGGCAGCGCAGCGGTCAGATCGCCCACCGCGCCGAGCCTGACCTCAAGTGTGGCCGCGGTGGGCTACGCGATGTCCAGCTTCTCAACGCGCTGGCCATCGCGCAGCTGGCGGACGTGTATCCCAGCAGGTCGCTGGCCTCACCCACCGAAACCCTTGGTGAAGCTCATCTTTCGCTGCTCAACGTCCGCACCGAGCTGCACCGGGTGGCCGGGCGAGGCCGCGAGCTGCTGCTGGCCCAGCACGCTGACGAGATCGGCGCCTCCCTGCGCATCGGCGACCGATTCGACCTGGCCCGCATGCTGTCCGACGCAGCGCGCACCGTCAGCTACTACGTCGACGCAGGTATCCGAACGGCGGCAAATGCGTTGCCGCGCCGCGGCCTTGCCGCACTCCGGCGGCCGGTGCGCCGCCCGCTCGACGAAGGCGTCATCGAGTTCGCCGGCGAGGTCATCCTGGCCCGCGACGCGCGACCCGAACGTGACCCCGGCCTGATCCTGCGCGTCGCCGCCGCGTCCGCGACCACCGGTCTGCCGATGGCGGGGTCGACGTTGAGCAGGCTGGTCGAAGCCGCCCCCGAGCTGCGCACACCGTGGCCGAGGCAGGCGCTCAAGGATCTGCTCGTGATGCTGGCGGCCGGTCCGCCCGCAGTCGGGACCGTCGAGGCTCTCGACCGCACCGGGCTGTGGGGCAGGCTCTTCCCCGAGTGGGGCGCGGTGCGCGACCTGCCCCCGCGCGATGTGGTGCACATCTGGACGGTGGACCGCCACCTCGTCGAAACAGTTTCCCGGGCAAGTGCTTTCACCACCAGGGTGTCCCGCCCCGATCTTCTGGTCCTCGGCGCGCTCGTGCACGACATCGGGAAGGGTCGCGGCGGTGACCACAGCGTCATCGGCGCCGAACTGGCCCATCAGATCGGCAACCGGCTGGGCCTGTGGCCCTCCGACATCGCCATCCTCGCCAAGGTCGTGCGGCATCACCTGCTGCTGCCACACACCGCCACCCGACGGGATCTGCAGGACCCTGCGACCATCGACGCGGTGGTCGAGGCCCTCGAGGGTGACCTGGTCGTCCTTGAGCTGCTGCAGGTTCTGGCCGAAGCCGACTCGCTGGCCACCGGACCGGGCGTGTGGGGCGACTGGAAGGCGTCGCTGATCGGTGAGCTGGTCCGCCGTTGCCGGCTGGTCATGTCGGGTGAGGCGCTACCGCAGCCGGATCCTGTTGATCCCCGCTTCATCTCGCTCGCGGCAAGCACACGGGTGCACGTCGAGCTGGCACCCGCGGACACCCCGCACATCTATCAGGTCACGATGATCGCGCCCGACAGCCGAGGTGTGCTCTCGAAAGCCGCAGGCGTGCTTGCGCTGAACTCACTGCGGGTGCATTCGGCATCGGTCAACGGACACGGCGGCGCGGCCATCAACAGCTTTGTCGTGTCGCCCCACTTCGGTTCGCCCCCGGCGGCCGAGCTCCTGCGCCAGCAGCTGATCCTGGCGATCGACGGTGAACTGGACGTGATGGCGGCGCTGGAGAAGAAGGAATCCGAGGCCGCGACAACCGGGCGCGCCGGTGAGATTCGCGCCGCGGTACCCATCAATGCGCCCGCTGCTCCGCCCCGGGTGCTGTGGCACGACGGGTCGGCCACCGGGCATGTGGTCGCCGAGATCCGGGCCACCGACCGCGCCGGGCTGCTGGCGGTGCTCACCGGTGTGTTCGAACGCGCGGGGGTCGACATCGCGTGGGCGAAGGTCACCACCCTGGGTTCCTCGGTGGTCGACGCGTTCGGAATCGTGCTGCCCGCCGATGACGGCACCGTCCGGCGGGAGCTGGAACGTCAGCTGTTCGCGGTCCTGCCGGCTCCGCCACCACCGGTCAAGCAGGTCCGCGACGAGGCGAGCTGACCCGTCGGGTCACAGCGGACAGTCCTTCGGCGGCTGGTCGGTGCGTTCGGGCCGGTGGGCGATCGCGCGGTCGGGTAGCCAGATCACGAATGTGCTGCCCGCGCCGAGGACGCTGAACAGAGCCATCTTGCCTTCGTGGCTCTCCACGATCTGACGTGCGATCGCGAGCCCCAGGCCGGATCCGCGCCGACCGCCGTTGGGACCGCGGCGGAACCGGTCGAACACCCGCTGCTGGTCGTCGCCCGCGATACCCGGGCCCTGGTCGCGCACCGCGATCCAGGCCCATCCGCGCGCGCTGCCGCTGCCGATGGTGAGCTCGGACCCACTGGGCGCCAACCGAATCGCGTTGGACAACAGATTGCTCAACGCGCGGCCCAGTGACTCGGGGTCGGCGAAGACGACCGGCCCGGGGGACAGTCGCGTGCTCACCTGCAGTGGTCGCTCCGCGGCCAGCAGGCGATGTTCGTCGACGACCTCCCCGACGAACTCGAGCAGGTCGACCTTCTGGTCGGCGAACGATCCCGACCGGCGACGCGCCGTGGCCAGAAGGTCTTCGAGCAGACGCGACATCCGGGTGGTGGCACGGGAGATCACCGCCAGCGCATGCTCACGCTCCTCCGCGGTTGCGCGGTCGTCGGCCAGCACTGCTTCGACGTTGGCCTGGACCACGGCCACCGGGTTGCGCAGTTCGTGCGAAACATCCTCGACCAGAGCGCGTTCGGTGCGAAAAGCCTCGTCGAGGCGGTCGAGCATGCCGTCGATGGTGTCCGCCAGCGTGCGCAGTTCGTCCCTCGGCCCGGTGGCGTTGATCCGCTGGGAGAGGTCACTGGCCGAGAGCCGGTTGGCGGCGGCGGTGATCTCGCCGACCGGACGCAGCATCCGGCCCGCGACGAACCAGCCGACGACGAGGCTGATCACGAACATCACCCCGAGCGCGAGCAGCGAATAGTTGCGCAGGCTGTCGAGTGTCGAGTGATTCACCGCGCGCTGCACGCTGTCCAGGTCGGCGGCCTGGAAGCTCTCGCCGACGCGGTAGGCCATCGTGCCGTCGGGGCGGCGATCGAACTTCTTGACCGTCACCGGGTCCAGGGGCGCGGCGTCGATGGTGGCCGACAACGCCAGGTACACCCCGGCCAGGATCACCGCGGAGATGACGGACAGCCACAGCGACGTGGTCAGCGCCAATCGCACGCGGATGGTGCGCATCTCAGGTCGGGGTACGCAAGCGGTAGCCGCGCCCGACCAGGGTGTGCAGCACCTGATGCTCGCCGCCGACGGTGAGCTTGCGTCGCAACGTGCCCACGGTGACACGCACGGTCTGGGTGAACGGGTCGGCATTTTCGTCCCAGACGTGCTCGAGGATCTGCTCGGCCGACACCACATGATCGGGACGTGTCATCAGATAACGCAGCACCGAGAACTCCTTGAGCGTCAGCTCCACCTCCCGTGGCCCGCGGCGCACGATCTGGCGGGCGGTGTCGACGGTGATGTCGCCGAGCCGCAGCACCGACGATCCGCCGGACACCTCGCGACGCAGCACCGCCCGCAGGCGGGCCGTCAGCTCAGCGAGGGCGAAAGGCTTGACGATGTAGTCGTCGGCCCCTGCGTCGAGCCCACGCACCCGGTCGGGCAGCGTGCCCCGTGCCGTCAGCATGACGATCCGGATGTCACGTCCGACGCCTGCCTCGAGCTGGCCAGCGCGGACCCGGCGCGCCAGTTCGAGCCCGTCGCCATCGGGCAAGTTGACGTCGACGAGTGCTACGTCGTAGGAATTCACCGTGAGCCGCTCGATCGCCTCGGCTTCGGTGAACGCGGCGTCGACGGCATAGCCTTCCCGCTGCAGCCCGACGCGGAGGGCGCTGACCAGGCCCTCCTCGTCCTCGACGATCAGAATGCGCATATGCGCCGAGGGTAGCGCCGTCGGGGCGGCGCGACCACCTGCCTTTCGGTCGGCTTTCGCCGGCTTTTTCCGGGGTTTTCGCATGCGGCTGGTCAACTCGTGGTCATGAGCAACCACGACCGAGAACACCACACCGGCGCGCTCATCGAGCGCGCGCTGTTCGAGATGAAACACGTTGTGGTCGGCCAGGACTCGATGCTGGAACGGCTGCTGGTGGGTTTACTCGCCGGTGGTCACGTGCTGCTGGAAGGTGTGCCGGGGCTGGCCAAGACCCTTGCGGTTCGCACCACTGCGACGGTGGTCGGCGGCACCTTTCATCGTCTGCAGTTCACCCCCGACCTGATGCCCGCGGACATTCTGGGCACCCGGGTGTGGCGGCCGTCCACCGAGACGTTCGACATCGAGCTGGGTCCGATCTTCGCCAATCTGGTGCTGGCCGACGAGATCAACCGCGCCCCGGCGAAGGTGCAGTCGGCGCTGCTGGAGGCGATGGCCGAGCGCCAGGTCAGCATCGGCGGACAGACTTTCGGCCTGCCACAACCCTTCCTGGTGCTGGCCACCCAGAACCCGATCGAGACCGACGGCGTCTACCACCTTCCGGAAGCCCAGCGCGACCGCTTCCTGCTCAAGATCGACCTCACTCATCCCACCGAGCTGGAGGAACTGGCGATCCTGGCGCGGATGGGGGCGCAACCGCCGACGGCCAGAACGCTGATGACCCCGGCGGACGTGCTGCACCTGCAGCGCACCACCGAGCAGGTCTTCGTCCACCATGCGGTGGCGCACTACATCGTGCGGCTGGTGATGGCGACCCGGGAGCCCACCGAATACGGTGCGGACGCGATCGCCTCGGTGCTCGACTACGGCATCGGACCCCGCGGCTCGCTGGGATTGCTGTCGGCCAGCCGGGCGCTGGCGGTACTGCGGGGCCGCGACTACGTACTGCCCGGTGACGTCGCCGATATCGCCCCCGATGTGCTGGCGCACCGGCTGGTGCTCACGTTCGATGCCGTCGCCGACGGCATCGATCCGCGCGCGGTCATCGCGAAGGTCCTCGACTGCGTGGCACCGCCGCAGATCGCGCCGAACAGCCACGAACTCGCCGAGGTGGCGTCGTGACCGGGGCGGGCGGGCATCCGTGGCGGGCACTGGACCTGCGGGTGCGCCGACGCGTGGACAGCCTGATGGCCGGCGACTACGAGGGATTGCGGCTCGGTGTGGGCAGTGAGCGCGAGGAGTTGTCGCGCTACCAGCCCGGCGACGACGTGCGGCGCATCGACTGGAACATCACCGCGCGCGCGGGCGGGCCGCACGTGTGGCGTCCGCGGGCCGACAACCGGTTGGACACCTGGGTGATGGTCGACACCACACCGAGCATGGCGTTCGGCACCGTCGCCGACGAGAAGCGCGACCTGGCCGCGCGGATCGTCGCGGCCATCGGTCTGCTGACCGATGCGCCGGGGAACACCTTGGGGCTGGCGACATTCGGGGCCGACGGTGTGCGCTGGCACCGGCCGGACCGCGCGCGGATGGCCGGTGTCCGGGCCGGACAGACGTTGCTGCGCGGCGGGCCTCGCACGGGTGCCGGATCGCCCGCGCTGGCCGACGCGGTGGCGGCGCTGGGGGCGCGTCGTGGCGGCCCCGGACTGCGCGTCGTGATCTCGGACTTCCTCGATCCGGGAGGCCACCATCGGCCGCCGTTCGACTGGCAGGCGCCGCTGCGCCGCCTGGCTGCCCGACACGACGTCATCGCCGTCGAGATCCTCGACCCCCGCGAGCTCGAGTTGCCCGACGTCGGCGCAGTCGTCTTCGTCGATCCCGAATCCGGCCGCCAGCGCCAGGTGTGGACTTCCGATTCCCGGGTGCGTCGGCGCTATCGCACCGCTGCGGCCGAGCACCGCGACGCGGTGGCAGGGGCGATCTCGGCGAGCGGAGCCGAACATCTGCGTGCCAGCACGGCCGGCGACTGGGTGCGCGATCTGGCGAGCTTTCTGCGTGAGCGGCAGCGCACGCTGCGTCGCGCCGCCCGGAGCAGGAACAGGGCGCGACGATGACGATGGGCAGACGGTCATGACCTTCCTGTTTCCGCTCGGGCTACTGATGCTCGTACCGGTGGTCCTGCTCGCGGCGACCTATCTGGTGACCGTTCGGCGCCAGCAGCGCTACGTCGTGCGCTACGCCGCACTTCCGCTGCTGGACAAGGTGATTCCCGAACGGCCGAGGTGGCGCAGGCATCTGCCCGCGGCGTTCCTGCTCGCGGCGTTCGCGCTCTGCGCGCTGGCGGTGGCCCGCCCGGAGATGCCGGTGCGGGTGCCCTATGAGCGCGCGACCATCATCGTGGCGATCGACACGTCGGAATCGATGCGGGCCGAGGACGTGAGCCCGGATCGGCTGTCTGCCGCCGTCGCCGCCGCAGGCGACTTCATCGACCAGCTGCCCGCCTCGTTCAACGTCGGAGTCGTCACGTTCGCCGGCACCACAGTCGTCGCGCACCCGCCCGACACCGATCGCGAGGCGGCCACGACCAGCCTGCAGATGCTGACCACGCAGTCGCGGACCGCGATCGGGGAAGGGGTGTTCACGTCACTGGACCAGATCCTGGCCATCACCCAGGAACCCGAGGAGGGGCAGGATCGGGTGCCCGGACACATCGTGCTGCTGTCCGACGGCACCAACACCAGCGGGCGTGACACCGACGCCGCCGCGATGGCGGCCGTGGCTGCCGGGGTCCCGGTCTCGACCATCGCCTACGGCACCCCCGACGGCGTGTTCGACAGCGGGGGATACCTGGTTCCCGTGCCGGTGGACGCGGCCACGCTCGTCGAGCTCGCCGAAGCCACCGGCGGAACCGCGTATTCGGCGGAGAGCGGTGACGAACTCGCCGACGTCTATCGCGACATCGGTTCGTCCATCGGCTGGCGCACCGAATGGCGTGAGGTGACCCCCGTCGTCGCCGGTGTCGCCCTGATCTTCGGCGTCGCCGCCGCCGCCCTGTCCATGCGCTGGTTCTCCCGCCTCGTCTGACTGGAGCAGATCTATGCCCGATGGCCGTTTCGACCTCGGTGGCAGGCCCGCAGGGCCGACGTTCCTGCCGCCCGGCCCTGCGGACGCCCCGTCGCCGCGCCCGCCCGCCACACCCGTTCCGACGCGAATCCGGTTCGCACCGGACCCCCGGACGGCGCCGCCGGTACCCGCCCCCCTCGCGGTACCGGCGGCGCCCCGCGGCTCGCGGGCAACCGCGGTGTTGCTGGTCGCCGCCTGCCTGGTGGTCGGGACCGCCGCCGGCGGGGGTGCCGGTTACCTGGTCGCCGAGGCCGCGGGCGGACCCGTCCTCCGCCAGTACCCGCCCGTGTCAGGGGCAGCGTCGCCGGCGTCCGGCGACACCCAGAGTGCAGCGCAGGTGCTGCTGCCCAGCGTCGTGCAGGTCGCGGCGGGCCGCAGCAGCGGATCCGGGTTCGCGATCGACGACCAGGGCCGGATCATGACCAACAGCCATGTGATCGAGGGTTATTCGCGGGTCGTCGTGCGGATGTCGGACGGTCGGCGCAGCGCCGCACGGGTGATCGGCTCCGACCCGGCGACCGACGTCGCGGTGCTGGAAGTCTCGGGGGCGCCGCCGCCGGCCGCCGCCATGGGTGTCAGCGGCGGCCTGGCGATCGGCCAGCCCGTCATCGCGGTCGGTGCCCCGCTCGGCCTCAACAGCACGGTGACCTCGGGCATCATCAGCGCCGTGGAGCGCACCGCGAGATTGGGCCGCTACCCCGACCAGCAGATGCTGCAAACCGATGCCGCGATCAACCCCGGTAACTCCGGTGGCCCGCTGGCCAACCTGGACGGCCAGGTGATCGGGATGAACACCGCGATAGCCAGCGTCGGAGGGCCCGATGCGGGCAACATCGGCATCGGGTTCGCGGTGCCGATCGACCGGGCCGTCGAGGTGGCCACACGGATCATCGAGAACGGCTGAGCGCGGGACCGACGGCGCAGCCATTAGGCTGGGCCCGTGTTTGAATCCCTGTCCGACCGGCTGACCGGGGCACTATCCGGCTTGCGGGGCAAAGGCCGGCTCACCGAAGCCGACGTCGATGCCACCGCGCGGGAGATCCGGCTGGCCTTGCTCGAGGCCGACGTGTCGCTGCCCGTCGTCCGCGCGTTCGTCGCCCGCATCAAGGACCGTGCGAAGGGTGCCGAGGTCTCGGCCGCGCTCAATCCTGCGCAGCAGGTCGTCAAGATCGTCAACGAGGAGCTCATCGGGATCCTCGGCGGCGAGACGCGCCAGCTGGCCTTCGCGAGGAACCCACCGACGGTGATCATGCTGGCCGGTCTGCAGGGTTCCGGCAAGACGACGCTGGCCGGCAAGCTTGCCAAATGGCTTAAAGGACAGGGGCATACGCCTCTGCTCGTGGCGTGCGACCTGCAGCGCCCCGGTGCGGTCAATCAGCTGCAGATCGTCGGCGAGCGCGCCGGCGTGCACGTCTTCGCGCCGCACCCCGGGGTATCGCCCGGCGGCACCACGATCGAGCAGATGGCCACCAACGATCCTGTGGCCGTGGCCGCCGCGGGGCTGGCCGAGGCCAAGGCCAAGCACTACGACGTCGTCATCGTCGACACCGCCGGCCGGCTCGGTATCGACGAGGAGCTGATGGCCCAGGCCGCGGCTATCCGCGACGCCGTGAACCCCGATGAGACGCTGTTCGTCCTCGACGCGATGATCGGTCAGGACGCCGTCACCACCGCGGACGCCTTCCGTGAAGGCGTCGGCTTCACCGGGGTGGTGCTGACCAAGCTCGACGGCGACGCCCGCGGCGGTGCCGCGTTGTCGGTGCGCGAGGTCACCGGCGTGCCGATCCTGTTCGCGTCGGCGGGGGAGAAGCTCGAGGAGTTCGACGTCTTCCATCCCGACCGGATGGCGGGCCGGATCCTGGGCATGGGTGACGTGCTCACCCTCATCGAGCAGGCCGAGCAGCATTTCGATGCGGCGCAAGCCGAGGCGACCGCCGCCAAGATCGGCAGCGGCGAGCTCACACTCGAAGACTTCCTGGAGCAGATGCTCGCGATCCGCAAGATGGGTCCGATCGGCAATCTCCTGGGCATGCTGCCCGGCGCGGGTCAGATGAAGGACGCGCTGGCCGCCGTCGACGACAGTCAGCTCGACCGTGTCCAGGCCATCATCCGCGGCATGACGCCGCAGGAGCGCGAAGATCCGAAGATCATCAACGCCTCCCGCCGGCTGCGCATCGCCAACGGCTCGGGTGTCACGGTGTCCGAGGTGAATCAGCTCGTCGATCGCTTCTTCGAGGCGCGCAAGATGATGTCCCAGATGGCCGGCCAGATGGGTATGCCCTTCGGTCGCAAGGGATCCTCGCGCAAGGCGGTCAAAGGCAAGAACAAGCAGAAGGGCAAGAAGGGCCGGGGTCCGACACCGCCGAAGACGCGCAATCCTCTCGGTGCCGGCATGCCGGGGATGCCTGCCGGTTTCCCCGACCTGTCCAACATGCCCAAGGGTCTCGACGAGCTGCCGCCGGGGCTGGCCAATATCGACCTGTCGAAGCTGAAGTTCCCCAAGAACTGACATGCGGCTGCACGTTCGTGGCCGCGGTCTGCCCGACGGCGAGCCGATCGAGTGGTGGGTGGTCGACGGGCGGTTGAGCGCCGAACCGGTGGCAGGCGCCGAGACGATCTTCGGGGCGGACGGGGATGGCGGCTGGATCCTGCCCGGCCTGGTCGACGCGCACTGCCATGTGGGCCTCGGACCCGAGGGTGAGATTCCGGAAGACGAGGCGGTCGCCCAGGCCGAGACGGAACGTGCTGTGGGCGCGCTCCTGCTGCGCGACGCCGGTTCACCGACCGACACCCGCAGCTTCGACGACCGCCCCGAGCTGCCGCGCATCATCCGCGCCGGACGGCATCTGGCCCGGCCCAAGCGGTATCAGCGCGGCTTTGCCGCCGAACTGGACGACGAGTGGCAGCTGCCGGACGCAGTGGCCCAGCAGGCGCGGTGGGGCGACGGCTGGGTGAAGCTGGTGGGGGACTGGATCGACCGGGACACCGGGGACCTCGCCCCGCTGTGGTCCGACGACGTGCTGGCGGCCGCGATCGACGCCGCACACGCCAACGGCGCCCGGGTCACGGCGCACGTGTTCAGCGAGGATGCGTTGCCGGGCCTGATCAAGGCCGGTATTGACTGCATCGAGCACGGCACCGGCCTGACGGCGGACACCATCGACCTGATGGTGGAGTACGGCACGGCGCTGGTGCCGACGCTCATCAACATCGAGAACTTTCCCGATATCGCCGCGGCGGCGCACCGCTACCCGCGCTACCAGAAACACATGCTGTCGCTGTATGAGACCTGTTCGGCCAGGATCGGCGCGGCACGGGAAGCGGGCGTGAAGATCTACGCGGGTTCCGATGCGGGCAGCGCGGTCGCCCACGGGCGCATCGTCGACGAGGTCGAGGCGCTCAAAGGCATAGGCATGACGCCGACCGCCGCGCTGGGGGCCGCGTGCTGGGACGCCAGAGACTGGTTGCGTCGTCCCGGGCTCGCACACGGCGCGTCAGCGGACCTGGTGTGCTTCGCCGAGGATCCCCGCACCGGACCCGGGGTGCTCGGCGATCCGTCGCTGGTGATGCTGCGCGGGGTCGTCTACTGACCCGGGGCGGACACCCGGCAAGGGCAGAGCCTCACGGCTGTGCAAATCCCCAGTCCAGCAGGTTGATCGCCTGCCCGTAGAGGTCGCCGCTGCCGTACATCTGCACGACGACCAGACGCCGGGTGCCCCGCTGCGCCGCGCCGACATAGGTCTTGCGGGCGAGATTGGTGAACCCCGTCTTGCCCGCGAGATCCCCGGGATACCGGGTGAGCAGCTCGTTCTGATTCTGCAACGTCTTGCCGGGGAACGGGGCGGACGGCGACCGCATGATCTGGGCGATCAGCGGATACTTCAGTGCCGCGCGCATGATGACCGCCAGATCGTGCGGGGTGGTGACCGATTCCCAGCCGGGCCCGTCCAGGCCGGACGGCGACGACGCCCTGGTGCTGCGCGCACCCACCTGGGCGGCTTTGAGGTTCATCGCCGCCACGGCCGCGGGCTGACCGCCGAGCATGTCGGCGAGCATGTTGGCGGCGTCGTTGCCCGACACCATCAGGATCGCCGCCAGTAACTGGCCCGCGGTGTACGCCTGGCCGGGTTCGAGCCCCACACAGGAGCATTCGACCTTGGTGTGCGACTCGTTGGCCCGCGCCCAGTTGTCGGGGCGCAGCCTGTCCAGCACGGTCATCGCCAGCAGCACCTTGATCGTGCTGGCGGGCGCGTACGTGCCGTAGGGGTCACGGCTGGCGAGGACACGGCCGGTGTCGAGATCGGCCACCAGGAAGGCCTTGGCCGGGCCGTCCGGAACGGGTTGCGCGGCAGCGGGTTCGACGTTGGGCTGGGCGAACGCCGGCGCCGCGACAGCCGACATCGAGGCGGCCGGCAGCAATGCGCTGAGCGCGAGCGCCAGCCCCGCGAGTGGTCTTCGCACGAGTGGCGACGCTAGTCGCGCCAGGACTCGGTCAGCGCGCGATCAGATCTCCATCGGGTATCGAGTGTTTAAAGCCGGCTGATACCCGAGTTCGGGCCGAGGGCGAAGCCCCAGTCCAGCAGAGCCGAGGCCTGGTCCCAATACGTCGGTCCGCCCTCTTTGACCAGGCCGTACATCAGCGCGACCACCAGATGCCTGCCGCCCCGTTGCGCTCCGCCGACGAAGGTCTTGCGGGCCAGGTCGGTGTACCCGGTCTTGCCGCCGAAGGTGCCGGGGTAGCGGTGCAACAGTTCGTCCTGGTTGACCAGCACGGTGGTGCCGGCCTTGGTGGGAAAGACAGCGGTGGGTTGCGCGGTGATCTGTGCGAACACCGGGTTGCCCATCGCGGCGCGGAAGATCACCGCGAGATCGTGCGGTGTGGACCAGATGTCGATCCCCGGACCGTCGATGCCCGACGGCGACCCGGCGCTGGTCCCGAGGGCCCCGAGCGCCGCGGCCTTGGCGTTCATCTTCGCCACCGCGACGTCGCGGCCGCCGAGCATCGTGGCCAGAGTGTTCGCCGCATCGTTGCCCGACACCAGAAGCAACCCCTCGAGCAACTGGCGGGTCGTGTAGGTGGTGCCGGGGGCGACACCGGCACAGTTGCACTCGACCACGGTGTCGGCCTCGTTGGCCACGATGGTCTGTTCGAGCGGTAACTCGTCGAGGACCACCGTCGCCAGCAGCACCTTGATGGTGCTCGCGGGGGCGAAGCGACCGTGCTCGTCACGGGCGGCCAGCACCTCGCCGCTGTCCATGTCGGCGACGACCCAGGCCTGCGCGGGCCCGTCCGGAATCGGTATCGACCCGACGGGCTGGATCACCCCGGTGACGGGGACGGCGCTCGCCGTCGGCGCAGACGCGACGACGCACAGCGCCGCCGCCAGGCATGCCAGAAGCCGTGTCATGACGGGTGAGCCTAATCGGCGCCGATGATCGTGTTCAATCAAGCCATGTTGAGCCTCGAAGAGATCTCCGACCGGCTGGAGATCCAGCAGCTGCTGATCGACTACTCCACCGCCATCGACCAGCGGCGGTTCGATGACCTGGACCTGGTCTTCACGCCGGACGCCTACATCGACTATCGCGTGGCCGGAGGCATCGACGGATCCTTTCCCGAGGTGAAGGCGTGGCTGAAAGAGGTGCTGCCGAACTTCCCGGCGTACTACCACATGATCGGCAACGCGGATGTGCGGGTGAGCGGCGACACCGCGACGTCGCGCGCGATCTGCTTCAACCCGATGGCCATGGGTGGAGAATCCGGCCAGATCTACTTCGTCGGCATCTGGTACCTCGACGAGTTCGTCCGGACCGAGCAGGGCTGGCGGATGAGCAAGCGGGTCGAGGAGAAGTGCTTCGACAAGGTGGTCTAGCGGACGAGTCGGCGGGCCACCACGCCCGCGACTCGCTTGATCCGGTCGGATACGTATAGCGAGAACGCGATGTTGAAGATGTCCTCGCGCAACCGCGTCAGCGTCGACTCGCAGATCAGCCACTGCCCGTCGCGCTTGCGATAGGACTCCCGGTAGTGCCCGTAGCCGCGCAGGTTCACCCCGGGCGCCAGCCGCACCACGTCTTCGAGCGCCCAGATCGCTCGCGCGGTCGTCGGCGACACCACCTCGATCTCCGGGGCGTGCACCTGATGCACGGTGGCGCGGTCACCGAGGCTGCGCCGGGTGAAGGCGACGAACTCGTCGGCTCCGACGATGGCCTTCCCGCCGGCCTGCGTGGTGTCGCTGCGGAAGTCGTCGGTGAACAGCGATCGCCAGGCGCCCCAGTCCTTGGTGTCCAGGTATCGGCAGTAGCGTGCCTTCACCTGCTTGATCGCCTCGATCTCCAGCATTTCCGCTGCCGCGTCCGCCACCCGTGAAGGGTGACATCCAGGGTCGTCACTGTAAAGCTGGTGGCGGAGTTGTCCCGGTCCGGAAGCCGATATTCACCGCCATGGTGTAGAGCTATCCCACGATGGCCGATATCACCGCTCCACCCACGGAAGCCCAGCTCAAGCCGATCATGCGGGCCCTCGAGGTCCTCGACCTTTCGGCATTGACGGCGTCGCTTCAGCCGTTGTCCCCGATCCAGGTGGTCGACGTGCTGGAACGGCTGGATCGACGGGAGCAGGCGGTGCTGTACCGGGTGCTCCCCAAGGACCGCGCCCTGGAGGTCTTCGAGGTCCTCGACGCCAGTTTGCAACGTGATCTCGTGGGCGCACTCCAGGATGACGCCGTAGCCGCGCTGTTTGCCGACCTCGATCCCGACGACCGTGTCGAGCTGCTCGACGAGTTGCCGGCCAAGGTGGCCGGGCGCCTGCTGCACGGGCTGCCGCCCGACGAACGTGAGCTGACCGCCGCCGTACTCGGCTATCCGCAGGGGTCGATCGGTCGCAGGATGAGCCCAGAGGTCGTCTCGGTGCGTCCGACGATGACGACGGCCGAGGCGCTCACCCGGGTGTCGTCCGGCTTGACGCGCGCGGAGACCGTCTACACGCTGCCCGTCGTCGACGAGGAGCGTGAGCTCATCGGCGTGGTCACCCTGCGCCGCCTGCTCGCGGCGCCGCCCGGAACATCGGTGGCCGAGGTGATGCGTCCGCCGCACTGGGCGCGTGCCAGAGAAAGCGCGGAGACGGCTGCCCGCCGCTGCGCCGACCTCAAGGTGCTGGCTCTACCGGTGGTCGACAACGAGACGCGGCTGGTCGGCATCCTCACCGTCGACGATGCGCTGCGAATCCTGGAATCCGCCGACTCCGAGGACCAGGCTCGGATCAGCGGCGCCGAACCGCTCCGTCGCCCCTACCTGACCGCGCCGGTGGTCAACCTGGTTCGGACTCGCGTCGTCTGGCTCCTGGTCCTCGCGATCGGCGCCACGCTGACGGTGCAGGTGCTCGAGGTGTTCGAGGCCACCCTGGCAGAGATGGTGGCCTTGGCGTTGTTCGTCCCGCTGCTCATCGGCACCGGCGGCAACACCGGAAACCAGGCCGCCACCACAGTCACCCGCGCGCTGGCGCTCGGCGACGTGGGCCCACGGGACCTGGGCAAAGTGCTGTTCCGGGAATTCCGGGTCGGCTTGTCGCTGGGGCTGCTGCTCGGCGGCCTGGCGTTCGCGGTGACCAGCCTGGTCTACGACAGATCCATCGGCACGGTGATCGGAGTGACTCTGGTGAGCCTGTGCACCATGGCGGCGACCGTTGGAGGCGCGATGCCGTTGATCGCCCGCGCGATCCGTGTTGACCCCGCAGTGTTCTCGAACCCCTTCATTTCGACCTTCGTCGATGCCACGGGGTTGCTGATCTACTTCATGGTCGCCAAGGCGGTTCTGGGCATCTGACTCGCGATTTCCGGGCACGATCGGGTTCTGGCACAATGGGCGGCTGTCCGCGTACGGCTTCGGCGAGTTCTCGATCGATGCGCCGTGCGACGGTCACACACGTAAGGCAAAACCGGACCGGGCAGCCCGCCCGCGTCGCTCGAATTGCCAACGTGGCAATCACAGGAGAAATGCACCGACCATGGCTGTCAAGATCAAGCTCGCCCGCTTCGGGAAGATCCGCAATCCTCAGTACCGCATCGCCGTCGCCGATGCGCGCAACCGTCGCGACGGTCGCGCCATCGAGGTCATCGGCCGGTACCACCCGAAGGAAGACCCCAGCGTCATCGAGATCGACTCCGAGCGCGCGCAGTACTGGCTCGGCGTGGGCGCCCAGCCCACCGAACCGGTTCTGCAGCTGCTCAAGATCACCGGTGACTGGCAGAAGTTCAAGGGGCTTCCCGGCGCCGAGGGCACGCTGAAGCACAAGGAGCCCAAGCCGTCCAAGCTGGACCTGTTCAACGCCGCGCTCGCCGAGGCCGACGGTGGCCCCGGTACCGAGGCCACCACGCCCAAGAAGAAGAAGGCGCCGGCCAAGAAGGACGAGCCGGCCGCCGAGGCAGCTGCGGCACCGGCCGAGACTGAAGCCGCCGCCGAGTCCGACGCCCCCGCCGCCGAATGAGCTCGGTGGTCGTCGACGCCGTCGAACATCTGGTTCGCGGAATCGTCGACAATCCCGACGATGTCCGCGTCGACCTGGTGACCAACCGCCGCGGCCGCACCGTCGAGGTGCATGTGCATCCTGATGACCTGGGCAAGGTCATCGGGCGCGGCGGCCGCACCGCCACTGCCCTACGCACCCTGGTGGCGGGCATCGGCGGTCGCGGCATCCGCGTCGACGTGGTGGACACCGACCAGTAGCGACGACGCAATGGACCTGGTAGTCGGGCGCGTCGTCAAAGCGCACGGCGTCACCGGTGAACTCACCGTCGACGTCCGAACCGACGACCCGGAGGGCCGGTTCCGCCGGGGCGCCACCCTGCGCGGCCGGCCGTCCCGGGGCGGGGCCGAGCGCGAGTACGTCATCGAATCCATGCGCCCGCATGGGGAACGCCTGCTGGTGCGGCTGGTCGGTATCGGCGATCGGGATTCGGCAGAAGCGTTGCGTGGCACCCTGTTTCTGGTAGACGCCGCCCAGCTTCCCCCGATCGACGACCCCGACGAGTTCTACGACCATCAGCTCGAGGGCATGGCAGTCGAGACGGTGGGCGGCGACCGGGTGGGCACGGTGGCCGAGGTATTGCACACCGCCGCAGGCGAATTGCTCTCCATCAAAGACGCCGACGGTGCCGAGATCCTGGTGCCCTTCGTGTCTGCGATCGTCACCGCGGTGTCGCTGGAGGATCAGACGATCCAGATCGACCCGCCCGAAGGTCTGCTCGAACTGGACTGATCATGCGCATTGACGTGGTGACGATCTTCCCCGCTTTTTTGGATGCGCTACGACAGGCGTTGCCGGGCAAGGCGATTGACGCGGGGATAGTGGAACTCGCGGTGCACGACCTACGCGACTGGACGCACGACGTGCATCGCTCGGTCGATGATTCGCCGTACGGCGGCGGTCCCGGCATGGTCATGAAAGCCCCGGTGTGGGGTCCGGCGCTCGACGACATCTGTTCTCCGGAGAGTCTTCTCGTGGTGCCGTCACCCGCGGGACGGCTGTTCACCCAGTCAGTAGCCCAGCGCTGGTCCGGCGAGAAGCATCTCGTGTTCGCCTGCGGCCGGTACGAAGGCATCGACCAACGGGTGGTCGACGACGCTGCGACTCGAATGCGGGTGGAAGAAGTCTCGATAGGGGACTATGTGCTGCCTGGCGGGGAGTCCGCGGCGGTGGTGATGATCGAATCGGTGGTCCGGCTGCTGCCCGACGTCCTCGGCAATCCCGCATCGCATCAGGACGATTCGCATTCGGAGCTGGTCGGTGGCCTCCTGGAGGGGCCCAGTTACACCCGGCCCGCCAGCTGGCGCGGCCTCGACGTGCCCGACGTCCTGCTCTCCGGTGACCATGCCCGTATCGCGGCGTGGCGTCAGGAGCAGGGACTGCAGCGGACCCGCGAGCGCAGGCCCGATCTGCTGGGTTGAGCGTCAGATCTTGCCCTCGGGGAACATCGTCTTCACCGCATCGGTGATGGTCTGGCGCGCCGAATCGTCATTGGTGGCCTGCATCGATCCGATGACCATCACGTAGCGACGGTTGGGGCCGACCACCCCGGTGGACAGATGCATCCAGTCCGCGCCGACACAGCACATCCAGCCCTGCTTGACCGCCACGGGTTCGGCGAACATGCCCTCGGGGATGCCGAACCGCTGCGGGTAGATGCCGCCCGGCACCATCCCGTCGGGAGCTGTCGGTGTCGACGCCGCGAGGTTGGACAAGATGATGTTCGCCTGCTCGGTCGGCAGCCCGCCGGCACCCGACAGCAGCATGTCGTAGTACCGGATCAGGTCGGTGGCCGTACTGATGGTGTTGAACCAGCGGCCGTTGCTCGGCCGTCGCGTCTGACTCAGCCCGTAACGCTGGACCACACGGTCGATGATCGCGCTGCCTCCGCTGCGATTCCAGAACACCTCGGCAGCGCTGTCGTCCGACGACCGCAACATCACGTCCAGGGACTTGCGGTCCTCCGGGGACAGCGTCGTGCGTCCTTCGGCCTCCTGGAGCAGCAGGTCGTCGGCGATGAACAGTTTCACCACCGAGGCGATGGCGATGGTCATGCCGTTGCCGTTGGTCACCAGCTGACCGGTGTTGCGGTCGAGGACGGCGGCGGTGATGTCGGCGCCGGCCGCAGCGGCCGCCGAGGTGGCTTCGCGTTCGCGTTCGGCGAGCCCGGTGAATGCGGCGGACGGCTCGTCGGGCGGCGCCTCGGGCAGCGGCGCCATGGTCCCCAGCGGCGCCACCACGGTCAGATGCGGACCCGAGCTCACCGGGGGAGCCCCGCTGCCGGCGGCCGTGCAGCCGGCCAGGAGTGACACTGCGGCAGACGTCGCTACGGTGGTCGTCAGCAGCCCCAACGGCCGTCGCATCGCAAGTCCTCCAAAGTGTGTGGGCCGACGCTGTCCCCCCGAATCCGGGCGGCGTGTGCCGCGCGCCCGGTGACGCAAGGGTAGCCCGTGGATACCCTCTTCGCCTGGTCCGAACACCGTCGGCGGCGCTGGTCGCCCCGGATTTCGGGGATCCACCCTTCGTCTGGCACAATTGGGCAGTTGTCTGTGCACGGCTGGGGACGACCATGCGACGGCGTCTATGCCGTAGAGGTCTCTCCGCTGCACGACTCGCCTAAGACGTCCGAAACACCATCGGCTCTGCGCGCGGCATCATCACGCCGGCAAGGGGCCGCGATCAACAAGGAAGTGTCACCGATGAACACGCTGGATTTCATCGACCAGACGTCGTTGCGTGACGATGTCCCCGCCTTCGGCGCCGGCGACACCGTCAACGTCCACGTGAAGGTCATCGAGGGCTCCAAGGAGCGCATCCAGGTCTTCAAGGGTGTCGTCATCCGCCGTCAGGGCGGCGGAGTGCGCGAGACGTTCACGGTGCGTAAGGAGAGCTACGGCGTCGGCGTCGAGCGCACGTTCCCGGTGCACTCGCCCAACATCGACCACATCGACATCGTCTCCCGTGGCGACGTGCGGCGCGCGAAGCTGTACTACCTGCGTGAGCTGCGCGGCAAGAAGGCGAAGATCAAAGAGAAGCGCTGACCCCCGTGGTCGCGTCGGATCCGTCCCCGATCTGGCTACGCTGATCGCGTGACAACCGCTTCCGGGCCCCCCGGTTCTTCCGACCCCGTCGATACGTCGGCCGAAGACACGTCCGCAGACGTCGAGCAGGATCAGCCAGAGAAGAAGAAGCGTGGTGCACTGCGTGAGGGCGCCATCCTCATCACCATCGCGCTGGTCCTCTACTACGTGATGCTGACGTTCATCGCGCGGCCCTATCTGATTCCCTCGGAGTCGATGGAGCCCACGTTGCACGGGTGCAACGGGTGTGTGGGTGACCGCATCATGGTCGACAAACTGAGCTACCGGTTCACCTCGCCCGAACCCGGCGACGTCGTCGTCTTCAAAGGTCCGCCCAACTGGAGTGTCGGATACAAGTCGATCCGCTCGGACAATCCCGCGGTGCGGTGGGTGCAGAACGCGCTGTCCTACGTCGGATTCGTCCCTCCGGACGAGAACGATCTGGTCAAGCGCATCATCGCCACCGGTGGTCAGACGGTGCAGTGCCGTGTCGACACCGGGCTCACCGTGGACGGCAAGAAGCTCAACGAGCCGTACCTGGATGCCAACACGATGATGGCCGATCCTGCGGTGTACCCGTGCCTGGGGAGCGAGTTCGGCCCGGTCACCGTCCCCGAGGACAGACTCTGGGTGATGGGTGACAACCGCACCCATTCGGCGGATTCCCGTACGCACTGCACCAATGTCCCGGCCGACGCGCAGAAGGGTCTGCTGTGCACCGGCGACCCGGTGGCCGGGACGATCCCGGTGGACAATGTCATCGGCAAGGCCCAGTTCATCGCCTGGCCTCCGGGCCGGTGGGGCGGCGTGAGCTCGGTGAATCCGCAGGCGTAACGGCCGGCTTGGAAGGAGGCCCAGTCACTTGCCTGCTGCCTGGCCGCCGCGCGCGGTCATCCGTAAATCGTCTGGCCTGCGCACCCTGGAATCGGCGCTGTACCGCGCCGGCATGGGACCGGTGGCCGGAGTCGACGAGGTCGGTCGAGGCGCCTGCGCAGGCCCTCTCGTGGTGGCGGCGTGCGTGCTCGGCCCGAACCGGCTGGAGAGCCTGGCCGCCCTCGACGATTCGAAGAAGCTGAACGAGAACGAACGGGAACGTCTGTACCCGCTCATCCGGCGGTACGCCCTGGCCTACCACGTGGTGTACATCCCGTCGACCGAGGTAGACCGGCGGGGGGTGCATGTGGCCAACATCGAGGGTATGCGCCGGGCCGTCGCCGGGCTTCCCTTCCGTCCGGGGTACGTGCTCTCGGACGGGTTTCGGGTGCCCGGCCTGCCCGTCCCGTCGCTGCCCGTGGTGGGTGGCGACGCGGCTGCGGCCTGTATCGCGGCGGCCAGTGTGCTGGCCAAGGTCAGTCGCGACCGGCTGATGGTGGCCATGGAGAACGAACTGCCCGGCTATGGTTTCGCCGACCACAAGGGCTACAGCACGCGGGCACACGGCGCGGCGCTGGCCCGTCTCGGACCGTCGAAGCAGCACCGGTACTCGTTCATCAATGTGAGGCGCCTGGTGTCCGACGGGGAACCCGGGGAGCATGGAGAAGTCGAGTGCGGGAAAATGGGTCCAGCGAGCCCTGTGGACTCCGATCTACGTGAAGGACAACTGAGCCGATGAGTGCCGAAGATCTCGAAAAGTACGAGACCGAGATGGAGCTCTCGCTCTACCGCGAGTACAAGGACATCGTCGGTCAGTTCAGCTACGTCGTGGAAACCGAGCGGCGGTTCTACCTGGCCAACAGCGTGGAGATGGTGCCCCGCAACGCCGACGGTGAGGTCTACTTCGAGCTGCGTCTCGGCGATGCCTGGGTGTGGGACATGTACCGGCCGGCGCGCTTCGTCAAGCAGGTGCGGGTGATCACCTTCAAGGATGTCAACATCGAAGAGGTCGAAAAGCCCGAACTCCGGCTGCCGGAGTAGACCATGCGACCCACACCGCAGTGCTGGCTGACCGACATGGATGGCGTGCTCGTCCGCGAAGACCACGCGCTGCCCGGCGCCGCCGAGTTCCTGCAGCGGCTGGTCGAGCGCGAACGACCCTTTCTGGTGCTCACGAACAACTCCATCTTCACCCCCCGCGACCTCGCGGCCAGACTGACCCGTTCCGGCCTGTCGGTCCCGGAGAGTGCCATCTGGACCTCGGCGATGGCCACCGCCGCCTTCCTCGCCGACCAGCTTCCCGGTGGCTCGGCCTATGTCATCGGTGAGGCGGGTCTGACCACCGCGCTGCACGAGGCCGGATACACGCTCACCGACGTCTCGCCCGACTTCGTCGTCCTCGGGGAAACCCGCACCTACTCGTTCGAGGCGATCACCAAGGCCGTCCGGCTGATACTGGGCGGCGCGCGGTTCATCGCGACCAACCCCGACGTCACCGGACCGTCCGCCGAAGGGCCGATGCCGGCCACCGGGTCGGTCGCCGCGATGATCACCAAGGCCACCGGCCGCGACCCCTACTTCGTCGGCAAGCCCAATCCGATGATGTTCCGCAGCGCGCTCAACCGGATCGAGGCCCATTCGGAGAGCACCGTCATGGTGGGCGACCGGATGGACACCGACGTCGTCGCGGGCATCGAAGCCGGACTGGAGACCATCCTGGTGCTCACCGGGTCGACGACCATCGACGACGTCGAGCGCTACCCGTTCCGGCCCAGCCGGGTACTGCCGTCCATCGCCGAGGCGATCGAACTGGTGTGACCCCGGTTGCTAACTTGAGCAGATGACCCAACCAGTGCCGGACCCCACCCGGCCCCTGGCCGGAGTGCGTGTCGTCGAGATCTCCAGCTTCGTCGCGGTTCCACTGGCGGGTATGACGCTGGCACAGCTCGGTGCCGAGGTCCTGCGCGTCGACCCCGTCGGCGGCGCGGCCGACTACCGGCGCTGGCCACTCACCGAATCCGGTGACAGCATCTACTGGGCAGGTCTGAACAAGGGCAAGAGATCGCTCGCGGTCGACATGCGGTCACACCAGGGCCAGGAACTGGTTGCGCGCCTGATCGCCGACAGCGGCGTATTCATCACCAATGTCGCCGGGCGACAGTGGCATTCGTATGAGACTCTGCGCCAAGCCCGGCAGGACCTCATCCACGTCGAGGTGTCGGGGCGGGCCAACGGCGGCACCGGTGTCGACTACACAGTCAACGCGGCCATCGGTTTCCCGCTGGTCACCGGGCCGGCCGAACTCACGACGCCGGTGAATCACGTACTGCCGGCATGGGATGTCAGCTGCGGACTCTATGCGGCCCTGTCCGTCGTGACCGCCCTGCGGCACCGTGACGCCACGGGTCACGGCCAGCGGATCAGCATTCCGCTGGAGAATGTGGCCCTCGCGACGGCGGGCAACCTGAGCCTGCTCACCGAGGCGATGGTCAACGGCACGTCCCGGCAGCGCATCGGCAACTCTGTGTACGGCACCTACGGTCAGAACTTCACCAGTAGCGACGGCGTGTCCTACATGGTGGTCGCGTTGACCGGCCGCCACTTCCGTGACCTGACCGATCTGACCGGAACCACCGAAGCCGTTGCGGCACTGGCCGACTCGGCCGGCGCCGACTTCTCCGACGAGGGACAGCGCTACCGGCACCGGGACGCGCTGAGCGCGCTGTTCGCCGAGTGGTTCGCCGGGCACACCGGCGCCGAGATCGCCGCCGCGCTGGCCGAGACATCGGTGCTGTGGGAGCGCTATCAGACGTTCGGCGAGATCGCGGCGGACGCCCGGGTCACCGACAACCCGCTGTTCACCGAGCTCGACCAGCCGCGGGTGGGGCGTTATCTCGCCGCCGGACTGCCCGTCTCAATCGATGGCACATATCCGGCCGCGGTGCCCGCACCCGCGCTGGGTGACGACACCACCGACGTGCTCGAGAACTGGCTGGCGCTCGACCGCGCACAGGTCGCCGACCTCCTCGACTCGGGGACGGTGGCATGAGCAGGCTGCTCGAACTGCTGGACGTGACCGCCGCGGGGGCGCACACCTGGCGCGGCGCGGCCAGCGGCCCGGACGGCAAGCGTGCCTACGGGGGTCAGCTGGTGGCGCAGAGTCTGGCCGCGGCGGCCCGCACCGTCGACCCCGTCAAGGCGCCGACCGCCATGCACCTGCAGTTCCTCCGCGGCGGTGAGGCCGGAGAGCCCGTCGAGTACCGGGTCGACACCACGTTCGACGGCCGGACCGCAGCGGCCCGGCGGGTCGACGCGAGCCAGGGTGGGCGGCTGTTGACCACGGCGACAGTCTCTTTCGCGGCGGCCCTGCCGGGACCGGAGCACGGGCACCGGGATTCACTGCCCGAGAACCCGGAGACGCTACCACCGACCGGCCCGGCCGGCCCCGCGCCGTCCATGCCACTGGATGAGCTCGACCTGCGTCTCATCGACGAGGGTGCCGGCGAGGGTTTCGTGCGGCGGCTGTGGTGGCGGGCCACCGTCGCCCTTCCCGACGATCCGTTGCTGCACACGCTGATAGCCGCATACGTCACCGACGTGTATCTGATCGATCCGGCGCTTGCGGTGCACGGACACTCGATGCGATCACGAACACACCGCAGCGGCACCACCGACTCATCCATCTGGTTCCACCGCGCCGTGCACGCCGATCGGTGGAATCTGCTGGAATGCCGATCGCCGGCAGCGGCGCGAGGGCGCGGTGTCGTCGCGGCCAGCCTGATCGGTCACGACGGCGTCGTGGCGGCCACCCTGGTTCAGGAAGGGCTCATCGCAGCGCGGGAGCCCGCGCCGGATCCGGTCGGTTGAGCCTGCGCTCCCGGAGCCACCCGCGCACCGTCGTCACCGCTGCGGTCAGCGCGATCCCGACCACGACGGAGGCGACCACGCCGGCCAGTCGATCCTCGCCGAACAGCGGGTACACCTGGTAATGGGTCAGATACGTGTACAGCGATGCCTCGGCGACCACGCCCGCCGCGCGGGCCACCGCAGACGGGCACCGCACGGCGGGCAGCCAGATCAACAGCACCAAACCGGTCAGCACCAACAGCTCCCGCGGGGTGCTGCCGAAATACCCGTGCAATCCCACGGCGAGGACCAGGGTGACCGCGGCGCGCTGCCACGCCGTCGTCGCCTTCGCCGCGGCCCAGCCGACGGCGAAGAACCAGAACGCCAGGACCGTGAACCAGGCGTCACGACCCAGTGACAGTCCCAGCACGTCGTATCGCAGCGCCATGCCGACCGTCAGGAAGGCCAGCGCCAGCGGGAACGGATGCTGCCGTTCGATCCGGTCCATCGCGGGCAGCCAGAACAGCAGCGCCAACGCGACCAAGGTCCACACCAGCACCTCCACGAACCACAGCCGGCCAGCGGTCATACTGTCCGACGGGCCCAGGAACTTGTTGGCCAGCAACAGGTTTGTCGCGTGATAGTCGTCGGTGACGATGAGCGCGAAGGCGATCCACAGCGCCGAGGGCACCGCGATCCACGCGATGGTGGTGCGCAGGTGGCGTATCCGGACGGTCCGGGGCAGGGGAGTCAGGCAGAACCTGCCGAAGTTGTAGCCCGCCACCCCGAGCAGGATGTGGGCACCGCCCCACAGCGTGAACAGGTCGGCGTGGGAGCCGACGATGAGGATGATCGCGACGGCGCGCAGTGCGACGCTCGTCTCCAGCGTGGCGCCCCAGGCCTGCCACCACCGTGGCCTCGGTGCGGGTTCGGCCTGCAGGTCGCGGATCGACCGTCGCGGCCAGTCGGCGGGCAACTGACCGAGGGCGCGTTCGAGCCGCACCGACATCGCCACGTAGGTCAGCGAATTCCCGCCTAGGTCGACGAAGCTGGCGTCTTCGTCGATGTCGGCAGGATCGCAGTGCAGGACATCGGCGTACAGCGTGCGCAGGTCGCGGTCGGTATGCCGGGCGCGGCCCGAGCCGGTGGCGAGCGCACGCGCGGCCGGGTAGTCGGGCTTGCCCGACGGCAACGTGGGAAGGTCCTCGACGACGACGGCATCGATTGCTGCGTGCGGAACGCCTGCCGCCGCGGCGGCGGCACGGCGCACGTCGACGGGGTCGTGCGCTCCGGTGGCCACGACCGCGAGACGGTCGTCGTTGTCGGTGCACAGCGCGTGGAAGCCGTCGCTGCGCAGCGAGCTCTCGAGGTGGTGCAGATCGAGGCGCAGGCCGAACATCTTCACGAAACGGCTGCGACGGCCGATGACTTCGTAAAGTCCGTCGCTGCTTCGACGGGCGATGTCACCGGTGCGCAGCTCCGTGAGGGTGGGGCCGAGTGCGAGGTCGGCGGGGGAGCGGGCGTATCCCATCATGACGTTCGCTCCGCGGTAGACCAGTTCGCCGGTGCCGTCGTCGGGCCAGTCGTCGACGGGTTCGATGGAGAACGTCCCGCCGGGTATCGGCCGCCCGATCGCAGTGGGCCGGGTGTGAACCAGATCCGGTGGCAGATAGGCCATCCGGGCTGTCGCCTCGGTGGCTCCGTACATCACGAACAACTGCCAGTCCCGCCGTTGCGCGAGTGCGGCGAACTCGCGAACCCGTTCCGGCGGCATGCGGCCACCGGCTTGGGTGACATAGCGCAGGTGGGGCAGATCCAGGTCCGGGAAGCCGACGCGCTCGAGCAGCTCGAACGTGTACGGGACCCCGGCGAAGGTGGTGCCTGCGTGGCGGCGGAACAGGTCCCAGAACGCGCCGTCGGCCACGGACAGATCGGTGAGAATCAGTGTGGCGCCGGCCAGCAGGTGACTGTGCACCACGGACAGCCCGTAGCAGTACGACATGGGCAGGGTGGTCGCCGCGCGGTCGCTGTCGCGGATGCCGAGGTAATCGGCGATCGCTGTCGCGTTCGCGATGAGGTTGGTGTGGGACAGCCGGACGAGCTTGGGCGACCCGGTGCTGCCCGACGTCGACAGCAGCAGCGCGAGGTCGGGGTGCAGGACATGGCCCCCGTCGGCGCGGGTGTGCATTCCGGCGGCGTCGACGACGACGTCGGGGTGGTACGCGGCGATCATGTCACGGTGATCCCGCCCGGCAGGGACGGGAAGAACAACGTGGCCACCGGCCAGCGCGCCGAGGTAGTGGACCAGCGTCGCGAGGTCGTTGCGGGTCTCCAGCAGCACCAGCAGACGGCGCGGGCCGAACTCCGCGGCAACGGAAGCGACCCGGTCGGCGAGCTGACGATAGGTGAGCTGTTCGCGATCGGTCAGTACCGCGGTGCGGTCACCGCACCTGCGCAGGTGAGTGACCAGCCGGCTCATTCATGTGAAGATACCCTCACCTTAGTACCGGCCCGTCGGGTCACATCCGGTTGTACCGGCTCCTGACGAAGCTGTACGCCCCGAACGCGGCGATCCCCAGCGCGGCGGCGATCAGCAGGAACTTGCCGAACGGCGCCTGACCGAGGGTCTTGACCGCGGCGTCGAGCCCGCTGGCTTTCGCGGGGTCTGCCTGCAGCGTCGCGAGGATGACCAGCAGGCCGGCACCGGCGAGCACGAGACCTTTGGCGACGTAGCCGATGGTGCCGATGGCGGTGATGGCTGTCCCGCCGGAGACGCGCAGTTCGTCGAAGAACTTCTGGGTGGCGCCCTTGTAGATGTGGTAGCCGCCGACCGCGATGACCCCGAGACCCACGGCGATCAGCAGGGCTTTGCCCCACCCCGATTGCATGAGCGTGGCGGAGAGGCCGGAGTTCTGCTGGCTGCTCGACTGGCCGGTGCCCATCGCGAACCGCGCGGCGGAGAGGGCGATCGCGAAGTTCACGATCGCCAGCCCCAGCGACTTGCCGCGCTTCCATGCCGGGTTGTCACCCTTGCCGCCGGAGCCTTCGCCCGGCTTGGCCCCGATCACCGCTTCGGCGACGCGCCACAATCCGAGCGCGACGAGCCCGACGGCGGCGATCCACAGCAGGATTGCGCCGCCGGTCTGGCTGCCCAACTCGGCCAGTGCGCCGGACTGATCGGCGTTCCCGCCGCCGGTGAAGGCGAGCCGGCCGATGATGTAGCCGAGCAGTAGGTGCAGTACCCCGCTGGCGGCAAAGCCGGCCCGGGCGGTGTATTCGAACGCGTCGCTGTCGGTTGCCCGGTCGGCGATGCCGTGCATCGAGCTGGACGAGCTTCTGGTGCCCATGGCGCCCTCCTGGTCGGCGGATGGGCTCGTATACCCCCTTTTTGACGCGGGTGAAACAGCACGCGGCGGCAACTGGGGATGGATCCGTGGTTGGGGATTGCCGCCCGATTCTGTCGGGGTGCGGTCGCAGGGTGGGCGGCATGACCAGAACAGAGAGCCGCGCCGAGATCGGGGCGCTGGGTGAGCAGGTCGCGGTCGACTACCTGCACGCAATGGGGATGCGCACACTGGCCAGGAATTGGCGTTGTCGCTACGGCGAATTGGACATCATCGCCGCCGACGACAACGGGGGTGCGGTGGTCTTCGTCGAGGTGAAGACCCGGACCGGCGACCGGTTCGGTGGCGTCGCCGAGGCGGTGACGCCGGCCAAGGTGCGTCGGCTGCGGCGGCTGGCCGGGCTGTGGCTGGCTCAGCAGACCGGCCAGTGGGCGGCGGTGCGTATCGACGTCGTCACGGTGCGGATCGGTCGGCGGCGCACGCCGGAGATCACCCATATCGCGGGGGTGGGGTGATGGCGGCGTTGGGCCGCGCCTTCTCCGTGGCGGTGCGGGGCGTGGAAGGCGAGATCGTCGAAATCGAAGCGGACATCAGCGGTGGCCTGCCCGGCGTCTTTCTGGTGGGTCTCGGGGACACCGCGCTGCGGGAGTCCCGGGACCGGGTACGCGCGGCGATCACCAACTGCAAGTTCAGTTGGCCGCAGACGAGGCTGACGCTGGCGTTGTCGCCGGCGACGCTGCCCAAGATGGGCTCGGTGTATGACATCGCACTGGCGGCGGCGGTGTTGTCGGCCGAGGGCAAGAAGACCTGGCCGCGTCTGGAGAAGTCGGTGCTGCTCGGTGAACTGGCCCTCGACGGGCGGGTCCGGCCGGTCAAGGGCGTGCTGCCCGCGGTACTCGCCGCGCGACGGCAGGGCTGGCCCGCGGTGGTGGTGCCGATCGACAACCTGGCCGAGGCCAGCCTCGTCGACGGAGTCGAGGTGTGGGGAGTCCGCAGCCTGGGTCAGCTGCGGGCCTGGCTGGCCGGTAAGGGTGCGCTGGACGCGCGGGTCGAGCGCAGAGAGCAGGCCGCCGAGCCCGACGTCGATCTCAGCGATGTGGTCGGGCAGACCCAGGCGCGGTACGCGGTCGAGGTGGCGGCTGCGGGTGCGCACAACTTGCTGATGACGGGCCCGCCCGGGGTCGGGAAAACCATGTTGGCGCAACGCCTTCCGGGGTTGCTGCCGCCGCTGTCGCTTCCCGAGTCACTGGAGGTCACTGCCATTCACTCAGTGGCGGGCCTGTTGACCGGTGACGCCCCGTTGATCACCCGGCCGCCGTTCGTGGCGCCGCACCACACCTCCAGCATGGCCGCCCTCGTCGGGGGTGGCACGGGGATGGCCCGCCCCGGCGCGGTCAGTCGCGCTCATCGGGGCGTGCTGTTCCTCGACGAGTTCGCCGAGATCAACTCCGGCGCACTGGAAGCACTCAGAACACCGTTGGAGGACGGCGAGATCCGGCTGGCGCGCCGCGACGGTGTCGCGCGCTACCAGTGCCGGATTCAACTCGTCCTCGCGGCGAACCTGTGTCCGTGCGCTCCGCCGGACCCGCGGGACTGCCAATGTGGGGCGGCCGAGCGGCGGCGCTACCGCAGCAAGCTCTCGGGCCCCCTGGTGGACCGGGTTGACCTGCGCGTCGAAATGCACGCATCCCGCCAAGGGTCGTTCACCGACGAGGAAGGTGAATCGACCGCCGTTGTCCGCGAACGGGTGTGGGCCGCCCGGCGGGCAGCGCGCGAGCGATGGGGGCCCTATGGCTTCGCGACCAACGCCGACGTGAGCGGCTCGCTGCTACGGCGGAAGTTCCGGCCCGGTGCGCAGGCGATGAAGCCGCTGCGCACCGCCGTCGACCGCGGCGCGTTGAGCATCCGGGGCATGGACCGCACGATCAGAGTCGCGTGGTCACTGAGTGACCTCGGGGGGCGTACCTCGCCGAGCCCGGACGATGTCATGACGGCGATGAGCTTCCGCGAGATCGGCGGTCCGTCATGACAGACGGCCCCACGCGCCGCGCGTGGGCGTACCTGTCCCGGGTCGCCGAACCGCCGTGCGCGCCTCTGGCTGAGCTGGTGGCGGAGGTCGGTCCGGTGGCCGCGGCTGAGCGGGTGCGTCGCGGTGCGGTGCCTGCCGACCTGGCGGCTCGCGTCGAAGCGCGGCGCGACATAGACTGTTCCGCAGTAGATCTGGAGATCATCGACCGCCGCGGCGGTCGGTTGATCACCCCGGAGGACGACGAGTGGCCGGCGTGGGCGCTGATCGACTTCGGCCGACGGGAGCGGCCCCTGGCAGAGGACCACCCGCCGCTGGTCCTCTGGGCGATCGGTCCGGAGAGCATGGCGGACGTGTCCCAACGGGCCGCGGCGATCGTCGGGACGCGTGCCTGCACGGCCTACGGCGAGCACGTCACGTCCGATCTGGTCGCAGGCCTGGTCGAGCGCGACGTCGCGGTGGTGTCCGGTGGCGCGTTCGGCATCGACGGAGCGGCGCACCGGACGGCGCTGGCGTGTGACGGGGTCACGGTGGCCGTGCTGGCCGGCGGGATCGACGTGCCGTATCCGGCCGGGCATTCGGCGCTGTTGCACCGGGTCGCGACCACCGGGTTGCTGATCAGCGAGTATCCGCCGGGGGTTCGGCCCGCGCGGTACCGTTTTCTGACACGAAACCGGTTGGTGGCGGCGCTGTCCGGCGCCACGGTGGTGGTCGAGGCGGGTCTGCGCAGCGGTGCGGCCAACACTGCCGGCTGGGCCCGAGCACTGGGCCGGGGAGTGTGCGCAGTGCCGGGACCGGTGACCTCGGCGGCATCGGCGGGATGCCATGAACTGCTGCGTCGCGAGGGCACGGTGCTGGTCACGCGCGCGCAGGAGATCGTGGAAGTGGTGGGACGCATGGGTGAGCTCGCCGACGAGCCCGAGCATCCCGTGACGCCGTTGGACGGTGTCAGCAGGGTGCAACGCCGGATCTATGAGGCGCTACCGGGTCGCGGCACGCGCACCGTCGAGGAGATCGCAGTCGACGCCGGAGTACCGGTCGCCCAGGTGCTTGGTCCGCTGGCGATGCTGGAGATCGACGGACTGGTGGCGCGGCATGAGGGTCAGTGGCGACTGGCGAAGAGGGGCCTGGGATGAAAGGCGCGTGCCGTCGGCGTTGGTGAACGTGAAGGAGAGCGACATGTCTGAAGCCCAGTCGAGCAGCATCCCGTTCGAAGGCGTGCGAATTCGCTATGACAGCGACAAGTCGTACGACCACCTCGTCCGCGCGCTGCTGGCCGACGTCGGTGACACGCCGGTGCCGATCGAAGACATCGGCACCGCGACAGCCGACTGGCCCAGTTATCGGGAGCGCGTCCAGGCGCACGTCGGTCCGAGCGGGTTCATGCTGTTCGCAACCCTCGACCACGGCGGCTGGATCGCCAAGGCCGGCATCGACCGGCGGGTGCTGCGCGTCATCATCGGCAATCCCCTGATCGCCATCACGATGCTGCGCCATGACGTGACGGCGGGCCTGTTCGCGCCGGTCGAACTGCTCATCGTCGGCGGCAGCCCGGGCCAGAGCGGCAGCAGCGTCACCTACGTTCAGCCGTCATCGCTCATGGTCGTCGAGGACAACCCGCCCCTGCTCGCCGCCGCCCGCGAACTCGATGCCAAGCTGGCCGCGTTGGTGTCGGCCGTCACGTAGTCACTGACCAGGGACGGCCCTACGGTCTCGGCGGCACTCGTATAGTCGGACCGACAGCGCAGGAGTAAAGGAAGTGAAGTGGCAGGACGTCCCGTGCACACCTTCGAGGTGGTACGCACCGAGCAACTGACCCCGCATGTCGTACGAGTTGTGCTTGGCGGCAAGGGTTTCGACACCTTCACGCCGAACGGCAACACCGACGCCTATGTCAAGCTGGTGTTCGTCGACGACGACATCGACGTCAGCACGCTCACGTCATTCAATCGCCAGCTGACCCTCGACTGCTTCGACAAGCTGCCGGCCCAGCAGCGGCCCACCGTGCGGACCTACACGGTCCGTCGTGCCGACCCGCAGAACCGCGAAATCACCATCGACTTCGTCGTACACGGTGACCACGGTGTCGCAGGCCCGTGGGCGGCGTCCGCGAAGCCGGGCCAGCGTCTGTTCGTGATGGGCCCGAGCGGGGCGTACGCACCGCGCCCCGACGCCGACTGGCATCTGTTCGCCGGTGACGAATCCGCGCTGCCTGCCATCAGCGCCGCGCTGGAAGCGTTGCCCGACAATGCAAGAGGCTATGCATTCATCGAGGTGGCCGGCCCGGAGGACCAGATCGAATTGACCGCGCCCGAAGGTGTCCTGGTGCGGTGGATCTACCGCGGGGGCCGAGCCGACCTGGTTCTCGACGATGCCGCCGGCGACCACGCCCCGCTCGTGGCCGCGGTCAAGGAGGCAGCCTGGCTGCCCGGGCAGGTACAGGTCTTCATCCACGGCGAGGCGCAGGCCGTCATGCACAACCTGCGGCCCTATGTCCGCAAGGATCGTGGGGTGGACGCCGCGTGGGCGTCGTCCATCTCGGGGTACTGGCGTCGCGGGCGCACCGAGGAGACGTTCCGCGAGTGGAAGCGTGAACTCGCCGAAGTCGAGGCGAAATAGCCCTGCCTGCGGGGGCGTCGATGGCAGGCTTGGGCCATGACCTTCGGTAACTACCAGCTCGAGATCTACCTGCAGGGCCTGTCCGGCATCATGCCGAACCTCCCCATGGACTACGCGGGCTGGGAAGCCAAAGCCGAGGCCGCCATGCCTCCCTCGGTCTGGTCCTACGTCGTCGGCGGCGCCGGTGACGAACGCACCCAGCGCGTCAACCGCACCGCGTTCGACAATTGGGGGCTGATGCCACGGATGCTGGTCGGCGCCAAAGAACGCGACCTGTCCGTCGACCTGTTCGGAATGACACTGCCCTCGCCGATCTTCATGGCGCCGATCGGCGTCATCGGCATCTGCGCGCAGAACGGCCATGGCGACCTGGCGGCGGCCCGCGCCGCCGCCCGCACCGGCGTTCCGATGGCGATCTCCACGCTGACCGAAGACCCGATGGAGGACATCGCCGGCGAGTTCGGCGACACTCCAGGATTTTTCCAGCTCTACACCCCGACCGACCGCGACCTCGCCGCCAGTTTCGTCCATCGCGCCGAGGCGGCGGGCTACAAGGCCATCATCGTCACGCTCGACACCTGGATCCCGGGATGGCGGCCCCGAGATCTGTCGACGTCGAACTTCCCGCAGCTGCGCGGACGCTGCCTGTCGAACTACACCAGTGACCCGGTGTTCCGCGACCTGCTGCCCCAGCCGCCGGAGGAGAACCCGCAGGCCGTGGTGATGCAGTGGTCTCAGCTTTTCGGCAATCCCCTCACCTGGGATGACCTGCCGTGGCTGCGATCGCTGACCGACCTGCCGCTGGTGCTGAAGGGAATTTGCCACCCCGACGACGTGCGCCGCGCGAAGGACGCCGGGGTCGACGGCATCTACTGCAGCACCCACGGCGGACGCCAGGCCAACGGCGGCCTGCCCGCGATCGACTGCCTGCCGGGTGTCGTCGACGCGGCCGACGGGCTACCCGTGCTCTTCGACTCCGGGATCCGCAGCGGCGCCGACATCGTCAAGGCGCTCGCACTCGGGGCCACCGCTGTCGGCGTGGGCAGGCCCTACGCGTACGGGCTTTCCATCGGCGGCGAGGACGGCATCGTGCACGTGCTGCGCTCACTGCTGGCCGAAACCGACCTCATCATGGCCGTCGACGGCTATCCCACACTGGCAGATCTCACTCCGGACACGCTGCGGCGCGTCCTGTAGATCCGACGCGCGAGGGTCTGCGACCGTGTGCCCGTGGAGACCGGAGGGCAGGAGCGAAGCGACCCGGGGATTGAACGCTGCCTCGAGGATTTCGACGAGTATTTGGCGTTGGAGCGCGGTCGTTCAGAGCACACCCGGCGGGCCTATCTGGGAGATCTGCGATCGCTGCTCGATTTCCTCGCCGAGCGCAGTCCGGACACCGGCCTGCGCGGTCTGACGCTGCCGCTGTTGCGGTCGTGGCTGGCCGGCCAGGCCACGTCGGGGGCGGCCCGCTCGACGCTGGCCCGCCGCACGTCGTCGGTGAAGACGTTCACCGCCTGGGCGCTGCGGCGCGGCCTGATCAGCGACGACCCCGCGACGCGGCTGCAGGTACCCAAATCCGGTCGAACGCTGCCCGCGGTCTTGCGCCAGGATCAGGCGCGCGACGCCATGGATGCCGCCAAATCCGGTGCTCAACAAGGTGATCCGCTGGCCATCCGGGACCGCCTCCTCGTCGAGATGCTGTATGCCACCGGCATTCGCGTCAGCGAGCTGTGCGGACTCGACGTCGACGACGTCGACACCTCCCGGCGCCTGCTGCGGGTGTTGGGCAAGGGCAACAAGCAGCGGACCGTACCGTTCGGTGAGCCGGCGAACGTCGCACTGACCGCGTGGCTGTCGGGCGGGCGGCCCGCGCTGGCCACCGCTGATTCCGGTGCTGCGCTGTTGCTCGGTGCCCGCGGAGGCCGGCTGGACCCCCGACAGGCGCGCACCGTTGTGCACCAGACCATGGCGGCGGTCAGTGGTGCGCCGAACATCGGTCCGCACGGTCTGCGCCACAGCGCGGCCACCCATCTGCTCGAAGGCGGCGCCGACCTGCGGGTGGTGCAGGAGCTGCTCGGCCATTCGACTCTGGCCACCACCCAGCTCTACACGCACGTCAGCGTCGCCCGGCTGCGCGCAGTCCACGACCAGGCGCACCCGAGGGCGTAGGCCGAGCCGAAGCGGAAGGGGTGCAGTGGTTTCCGAGAATCGCTCGACCGCGGACATGAGCTGGGGGAGGGTGTCATTTCTCGAATGGTCACCCGGCACGGCCGCTGCCGCGACGGTGCTACTGCTGCACGGCGGCGGGGTGGACAACGCGTCGCTGTCCTGGGGCGGCATCGGTCCGCAGCTCGCCGGCGCCGGCTATCGGGTGATCGCCCCTGATCATCCCGGCTATGGCGAGAGTGCGCGACCGCCCTGGCCGGTGACCCAGCAGCGGTTGGTCGAGTATGTGGGTGAGTTCGCTGACGTAGTGGATCTGCGCCGCTACGTGGTCGGCGGGTTGTCACTCGGCGGCGGGATGGCCATCGGTCACGTCATCGCGCGGCCGGAGCGGGTCAGCGCAGCGATGCTGCTCGGCAGCTACGGACTGATGGGCCGGCTGTCCGAGGGCCCGCTCGCCGGAGTCCGGCAGTTCGTCACCTGGACCATGGTGCGCACTGGGCTGCTGGAGGCCACGACACGCTGGATCGGTGGCCGGCGCGCCGCCATCCGGTGGACGATGTCCTCCCTGATCCGCGACCCCGGGCACCGCACGCCGGAACTGATGGACGAGGTGTTCACCGCCGCGGCGCAGGGTCGCGGGCTGGAGGCGTTCGGTCAGTGGCAGCGCGATCAGGTGCGGTGGAACCGGTTGGCCACCGATTACACCCGCGAACTGCGGACGTTTCCGCGGCCGGTCCTGATCGTGCACGGAGACCGGGACACCGCCGTGCCCCTGTCCTGTGCCGAAGCGGCGGCGCACGCGATGCCGGACGCACAACTGCGGATCATCCCGGGTGCCGGGCACTGGGTGCAGCGTGACCACCCGGACGAGGTGGTGGCGGCCATTGCCGCATTCCTGACCGGCCTCACATCGGCTTGAGCCGGATCGGAGTGGTCGCGACCAGCCCCAGCGGGTCGACGTAGTCGGCCCGTGCCGCAGGCCCCCACATCGCGCCCCAGTGCAGGCACGCCGGGGCCGCGCACCCCGGATGTCCGGCCACCACCGTGCCGATGACCGTCCCGGCGGGCACCTGCTGCCCCCGCCGGACGGTCGGCTGCACGGGTTCGTAGCTGGTGCGCAGGCCGCCCGGGTGGGCGATCGACACCAGCGGCCGCCCGGCCATGGTGCCGGCGAAGACCACGGTGCCCACCCCGGCGGCGTGGACCGACTGCCCGGCGGACGCGGCCAGGTCGACGCCGCGGTGCCCGCGCTGCCAGTTCGGCGACGGGGCGTCGAACTGCCGCACCACCGCGGGCCGCGGGTGCAGCGGCCAGGCGAGGCGGGCGCCGTCGGCCGATGCGGGGGCCGCGCACAGGACGGCCATCGCCGTCAGAAGTGCGAGAGTCCGCATATCTCCAGTTCAGCGCACTTCGGCGGTGTCACGGAAGCCCCAGCAGAGTGGCCTGTGGATGACGGTGCCCGGCCGGACGTCGATGGTCAAGGCACCCGTGTACAGCGTGTAAACTTCTTTCCGCAGCTCGCTTCCGCGGGCTGACTTCGCGCGTCTGCGAGACGAACTACCTCTCTTGAGAGGCATCGTCACCTTCGTATGCCGGGCGGTCCCGCTCGTCAGGGCGGGTCCGGCATCGACGCAGTCGCCAGGGTCCGGCTCACCCGATGCCGGACGACAACCGACAAATGAAGGCTGGCCACATCACCATGGCTGTTGTAACCATGAAGCAGCTGCTTGACAGCGGCACTCACTTCGGGCATCAGACCCGTCGCTGGAATCCCAAGATGAAGCGGTTCATCTTCACCGACCGCAACGGCATCTACATCATCGACCTGCAGCAGACGCTGACCTACATCGACTCGGCCTACGAGTTCGTCAAGGAAACCGTTGCGCACGGCGGATCGATCATGTTCGTCGGCACCAAGAAGCAGGCGCAGGAGTCCATCGCCCAGGAGGCGACCCGCGTCGGCATGCCGTACGTGAACCAGCGCTGGCTGGGCGGCATGCTCACCAACTTCCAGACCGTGCACAAGCGCCTTCAGCGGATGAAGGAGCTTGAGGCGATGGAGCAGACCGGTGGCTTCGAGGGTCGCACCAAGAAGGAAATCCTGATGCTCACGCGCGAGAAGAACAAGCTCGAGCGCAGCCTCGGCGGTATTCGCGACATGGCGAAGGTGCCCTCGGCCATCTGGGTCGTCGATACCAACAAGGAGCACCTCGCGGTTGCCGAGGCCCGCAAGCTGAACATCCCGATCATCGCGATCCTGGACACCAACTGCGACCCTGACCTCGTCGACTACCCGATCCCGGGCAACGACGACGCCATCCGCTCCGCCGCGCTGCTGACCAAGGTGGTGGCCTCAGCGGTCGCCGAAGGTCTGCAGGCACGGTCGGGCGCCGGCGCCAACAAGGCCGAGGCCGGCCAGGATGGGCAGGCCGCCGAGCCGCTGGCCGAATGGGAGCAGGAACTGCTGGCCGGTGCCACCACCGCCGCCCCCGAGGCCGCTGCTGCGGCACCCGAGGCCGCGGCAACCGAGGTAGCCGCTCCCGAGGCCACCTCCTAATTTCTGTAGCGAAAGGCTGACATGGCTAATTACACCGCTGCCGACGTCAAGCGTCTCCGTGACCTGACGGGCGCAGGAATGCTGGCCTCGAAGAATGCGCTCGTCGAGGCTGACGGCGACTTCGACAAAGCTGTCGAACTGCTGCGCATCAAGGGCGCCAAGGACGTCGGCAAGCGCGCTGAGCGCGCGACTGCCGAGGGCCTGGTGGCCGCCAAGGACGGCGCTCTCATCGAGCTCAACTCCGAGACCGATTTCGTGGCCAAGAACGCCGAATTCCAGGCGTTGGCCGACGAGGTCGTCGCCGCTGCGATCGCTGCCAAGGCGACCGACGTGGACGCGCTCAAGGCTGCCAAAGTCGGGGACACCACGGTCGAGCAGACCATCGCCGACCTGTCGGCCAAGATCGGCGAGAAGCTCGAACTGCGCCGCGTGGCCTATTTCGACGGCACCACCGAGACCTACCTCCACAAGCGGGCAGCCGATCTGCCGCCCGCCGTGGGCGTGCTCGTCGAGTACGAAGCCGGTGATGCCGAAAAAGGCAAGGAGGCCGCGCACGCTGTCGCCCTGCAGATCGCCGCGCTGAAGGCCAAGTACCTCACCCGTGAGGACGTGCCCGAGGACATCGTGGCGAACGAGCGGCGCATCGCGGAAGAGACCGCGCGCGCCGAGGGCAAGCCTGAGCAGGCGCTGTCGAAGATCGTCGACGGTCGCGTCACCGGTTTCTACAAGGACGTCGTGCTGCTGGATCAGCCGTCGGTGTCCGACAACAAGAAGTCGGTGAAGGCTTTGCTCGACGAGGCCGGCGTGACCGTGACCCGGTTCGTCCGCTTCGAGGTCGGCCAGGCCTGACCACACCTCACACGTAGCCCCCGCGACGCAGTCGCGGGGGCTACGTGTATTTCGGGGTGCGTGCCGGCTCTGTTTGCCGGCTTCGACTGGGGCGTGTCCGCTTTGTGCACAGACAGCCGGCGCCGGCCGCGAACGTCTTTGCTCGAAATGCTGGTCATCCGGCCGCAATTCGGCCCGCAGCTACAACAAATGCCAACTTGGTTGTGACGACACCAGGTCAATAGCCATCACTATCGCTGCCGTCGAGTTAATCTCGTGCCATGGCGGGGTTGCGAGAAGTGTTCTGGTCACAGTGACCGACACGGTTGAGTCCCGCCGCACGGCAAAGCCGGTTGCCACGGGGGAATTGGACGCGATAGCTCAGGCTGACCTAAGCCAGCTACGGCGGAGTAGGGCGTGGGAGCCGTACGTCAGTGCGCTCATCGACCTGTCGACCGGGTCCTTGGCGGTGGCAATCGGCATGACTTGGGCCAGCACGCAGACTGGACAGTTGCCGCCCTCGTGGATGCTCTTCTTCTTCGCGCCGACGATCGTCGCGCTGCTCGCGTTGCGCGGATACTACGGCCGGACACTCAATCGCACTTTTCTCGACGAGCTGCCGACTGTCGAGGCAATGATCGCGCTGTCCGCGATGCTGATGCTGTGTGGGCTGGTGTTCGCCGGTATACCGGGCCGTAGTTTCGCGATCACCTGGATCTGGATATGTGCCGCAGTCCTGATACCCCTGGGCAGGCTGGTGTGGATCGCCTACAAGCGCTACCAGTTCCGGCGCAATGTCATGACGGCGGGAACGCTGATCATCGGCAACGGGCGGGTCGCCGCGAAGGTGATCGAGCGCATCAATGCGACACCCGACTACGGGCTGCGGCCGATCGGACTGATCGATGACGAGATCCCCACGATGGGTGTCGACCGCGATCAGCCGTCCAGCATCCCGTACCTGGGCAAGCTGGACTGCGTCGAGAGCGCCATCCTGCGCACCGGTGCCGAATGCATGGTGGTCGCGTTCTCCCGAACCCGGGACGACCGCATCATCGAGGCGGTGCAGACCGCACACAAGCACGGCCTGTCGGTCTGGATCGTTCCCCGCATCTACGACACCATCGGCGTCCACGCGCGTATCGAGCATGTCGGCGGACTACCGCTGATCGCGGTGCCGCACACCGATCCGCACAACTGGCAGTTCCGCGCCAAGCACGTGTCCGACCGGGTCCTCGCGACGGTGGGGCTGGTGGTCATCTCTCCGCTGTTCCTCACCCTGATGCTGTTGGTCCGCCTCAGCTCTCCCGGGCCGATCTTCTTCAGCCAGCCCCGAATCGGGCGAGACGGCAAGGAGTTCGGCTGCCTGAAGTTCCGCTCCATGCGTGCGCCCCGGGAGTCGGACGCGGAGTTCGCGCTGAGTGCCGACTCCGCGCCCGGCGGCGTCGAGGGCGAGGATCGACGGACCAGGATCGGCAAGATCATGCGCGCCACGTCGATGGACGAACTCCCGCAGGCGATCAACGTCATCAAGGGTGAGATGAGCCTGGTGGGCCCGCGGCCCGAGCGACCGGAGTACGTCGACCTGTTCAACATCCAGATCGCGCGCTACGGCGACCGGCACCGGGTCAAAGCCGGTATCACCGGATGGGCGCAGGTCCACGGTTTGCGCGGCCAGACGTCGATCGCCGACCGCGCCGAGTGGGACAACTACTACATCGAGAACTGGTCGCTGTGGCTGGACTGGAAGATCCTGGCCATGACCGTCGGGGCGGTGCTGCGCCGCGCCGAGTAAAGCGTGATCGCCGGCGGTACGCTTTGGTACCGTCGGCCCCATGGATCGCATCGATGCCTTCAGCGACGACGCCCTGGGTGACCTCGATGCCGTCGGTCTGGCGGCAGCACTGTCGGCGGGCACCGTTTCCCCGGACGAGGTCATCGACGCGGCCATCGCCCGCCTGGAGAAGGTGAACCCCGTCGTGAACGGTCTGGCGCATGAGGCCTACGACCGCGCGAGGTCGCGTGGCCGGCTGACCCGTCCGTACGGCGGGTTCTTCGACGGAGTGCCGTCGTTCCTCAAGGACAACGTCGCGATCGCCGGCATGCCGACGATGAATGGCACCGACGCGTGGGATCCGCTGCCCGCCGCCGCCGACGGGGACTTCGCACGCTCCTATCTGGCGACAGGCCTTGTGCCCGTTGGCAAAACGCGGATGTCGGAGTTCGGCTTCAGCGCGTCCGCCGAGCACCCCCGGCTGGGCCCGGTGCGCAATCCGTGGAACACCGCGCACACCGCAGGCGCGTCGTCTTCGGGTTCGGGGGCGTTCGTCGCCGCCGGGGTGGTGCCCATCGCGCACGCCAACGACGGCGGCGGGTCCATTCGAATCCCGGCATCCTGCAACGGCCTCGTCGGGCTCAAGCCGTCGCGTGGGCGCCTCCCGTTGGACAGTGACATGCGACAGATGCCGCTGCGCATCGTCGCCAACGGTGTGGTGACCCGGTCGGTGCGCGACACCGCGGCGTTCTACCGGGAGATGGAGAAAGTGCTGGCGAACCCGAAGCTGCCACCGATCGGCGACATCACCGGTCCGGGCACGCAGCGGCTGCGGATCGCCGTGTGTACGCAGTCCATCACGCGTGAGGCAAGCCCGGAGGTGAGCGAGCTGACGCTCAAGACGGCGGCGCTGCTCGAATCCCTGGGCCACCGGATCACGGTCATCGACAACCCGGTGCCGCAGCGGTTCATGGACGACTTCCTGCTCTACTGGTCGTTCCTGGCGTTCGCTTTGGTCCGGGGCGGCCGTCGGTCCTTCGGTCCGAGCTTCGACCGCGACCGGCTCGACAATCTCACCCTCGGCCTCGAACGGCACGCCTCACGTAACCTCCACCGGGTGCCCACGGCGATCGCCCGGCTGGCGCGCATCCGACGGATCACGTCGCGGCTGCAGGCCAGCTATGACGTGCTGCTGATGCCGACGCTGGCCGACGCACCCCCGACGATCGGACACCTTGATCCGACGGCGCCCTATCAGCAGATCATCGACCGGCTCATCGACTGGGTGGCATTCACCCCCTTGCAGAATGTGACTGGTGAACCGGCGATTTCGCTGCCGATGGCGCAGTCCGCTTCCGGCCTGCCCGTGGGCATGATGTTCGCGGCGGGGGTGGGCGAGGAGGCCAGGCTGCTGGAGCTGGCCTTCGAGCTCGAACAGGCACAGCCGTGGGCGCGCATCCACAGCTGATTCCTGTCGAGCGACAGGGAGACGACGAAATCCGTAGCAGCGTGGACACAGTCGCGTAACCTGACTTCGGTCCATTTAACAGCCCGGATACTGCGGACGGCTGTCTGCGAAACTTTCGACTCCCAACATCGCTTCTCGTGGAGACCACTCAGGTCAGCAGCACCCCCGCTACAGGTCGATCACCGCAGATCCTCCCCGGCTCCGGGAACACGTTCATGTGCCTGGTCCGGTTCGCGCTGGCCAACGTCCGGCGCCGCCCCGAGCGTTTCGTCCTGTCCGTGGTCGGCATCGCGCTTGCCATCGCGTGTGTGACGATCGTGCGCACGATCTCGGCCGGGTTCGCCACGACGGGCGAGACGACGATCGCGGATGTCCTTGGCGGAGGCCAGTTGTGGGCCGTGCCTGCCGCGGGCGTGCACTACGACCCCGAGGTCCAGGCGATCATCGCCGACGGCCCCGCACCCGCCATCGTCGCGCCCGAGGGATGGACGGCGACTCGCACGCTGTCCGGCGTCGTCGACCTCGGCGGGCAGCCCGTGTCGTTGCGCGGCAGCGACGACGTATCCGCGGGGCAGGCGGTTCTGGGGTCGGCCCTTGCCGACCGGGTGGGTCTGGCCGACGGTGAGCGGGTCGAGGTGGGTGGGCAGAGCCTGGTGGCTACGATCCGCGGCGAGGGCCAGTCGATCTCGGTTCCGGCATCGGTGGCGCAGTCGGTGGTCGGGGACAACGGCTGGTGGATGTTGCTCGCTCCCGAAGGGCAGGAGCAACGCCGGGACCTCGGCCAGACATTCGGGGCGGCAGTCGATCTGCCGTTCACCACCGATCCGTCGGTGGTGCCCGACCCGGCGGGCGCGGGCCTGATCTACGACACCGTCGGCGGGTCCAGCCCGCTGACCTTCGAACAGCGGTACTCGGCGCTGTTCTCCGGCAAGGTGACCGGCTCGACCCTGGGAATGATCTCGATGGTCGGGCTCGGGCTCGGCTTCGTCATCGCGGTGTCCTCCTTTCTGGCCGCGGTCACCGAGCGGCGACGTGAGTTCGGGATCATGTCGAGCATCGGTCTTGCCGACGAGGTCCTGTACTTCTTCCTCGTCGAGTCGGCGATCGTGTTCCTCACGGCCTACGTCGTCGGGATCGCTGCTGCGGGTGTCGCCGTCGCGCTGGTGATCCCGGGTATCGCGTCGCTGTCGGCGTGGTTGCAGGGGGCGGCACTGACCGCGATGTTCCTGCCCGCCATGGCCATTGTCGGTGCGTTGGTGCCCGTGCACCGGTTGCTGCAACAGCGGCCGGTCGAGTTGTTGGGAGACCGGTAAGTGAGCATCGGCAAAGGACTGTCGTACGGCTGGCTCGCGACGCGGCGCCGGCTGCGGGAGATGGTGCTGCCCGCCATCACCACCGCCACCGGTGCGTTTCTCGTCGTGCTCGTCTTCGGGCTCTCGGCGGGGATCCGGGTCCAGTCGGCGTCACTCGGTCACGCCGACGAAATCGCCAGGGCTGTCGTGCTGATCGCCGTCACGGTGCTGTTGGTGGGCGTCGCCGAGGTAGCCGTCGCGACCACCCGGACCGTCGCACACCGTACCCGTGAGCTGGGCGTGCTCGCCGCCAACGGGGTGCCTCGCGCACCCGTCGTGGCCGCCCTGCTCGTCGAACCGGTGATCGCCGCGGTGGTCGGCGCGCTCGCCGGTGCCGTGCTCGCAGTCGTGACCGGCGTCGTACTCGGAATGACCGGGGTCGTCGCCACGGGCGTCTCCTATGGAGGCCTCGCTATCGGCGCAGCGATCGCGATCGTCGTCAGCATTCTGGCCGCTGTGGCCACCAGCATTCTGCCCACCTGGAAGGCCGCGTCGCGGTCGCCCATCCACTCGCTCGCGTCCGGAGGCTGACCATGACCGCACTCGACGAGACATCCGACGCGGCAGTCGGTGTCGATACGGAGACCACGGCCGGCAAGGCGCCGGTGATCGAGGTCTCGGATGTCTGGAAGCTCCACAAGCTCGGTGACGAGGTCGTTAAGGCGCTGATGGCCGCCGACCTGACAGTCATGCCCGGCGAATTCGTCTGTCTGATGGGACCCAGCGGCAGCGGGAAATCCACGCTGCTCAACATCATCGGAGGTCTGGACCGCCCGACGAAAGGCACCGTCAAGATCGCGGGCCAGGACACGGCCACTCTGACGGAGAGCCAGTACGCAGCTCTGCGTCACGACACCGTCGGCTTCATCTTCCAGAGCTACAACCTGATTCCGTTCCTGTCGGCCGTGGAGAACGTCGAGCTGCCATTGATGTTCGAACCCTTCGATCGCAAGGCTCTGCGCACACGCGCCATAGAACTGCTGGAACTGGTCGGGCTCGGGCACCGCATCAACCATCAGCCCACCAAGATGTCGGGCGGAGAGCAGCAGCGCACCGCGATCGCACGGTCGCTGATCAGCAGCCCGACCCTCGTCCTGGCCGACGAGCCCACAGCCAACCTCGACCACCGCACGGGGGAAACGGTGGTGCGCATGCTGCGCGACCTGTGCTCGACCATGGGAGTCACCGTGGTCGCCAGCACCCATGACCCCACGGTGGCCGACGAAGCGACCCGTGTCGTCCGGATGAAAGACGGACAGATTGTCAACTGACCAACACCGTTGGTCCCCAACATGTTTGAACAAATGACTGAGTGGGAGACATGCGAATGACACAGACCGAACCGGCGGCGCCGGCCGACCGCGACAAATTGATGACCACCGAGCTTGTCCCCGAACAGATCCTGCCGAAGGTGATGAGCACGTTCGGCCTTACGGCCGCCTACGTGTTCATCATCTGCTGGATCACCGGGTCGTCCGTCATGGCCACCGGCGGATGGACCGCCATCCCCATGTGGGTGCTGGGAATCCTGACGTTCCTGATACCCGCCGGCATGGCGGTGGTGGAACTCGGCAACCTGTGGCCGGGCCAGGGCGGTGTGTACATCTGGGCCACTCGGACGATGGGGGAGACGTGGGGCTTCATCGGCGGCTACCTGTCGTGGGTGCCGGTGATCCTGAACGCCGCGTCGTCACCGGCGGTGGTGCTCTCGTTCCTGTTGTTGGCTTTCCACTCAGAGCTTGGTGTGACCGCCAGCGTCATCCTGCAACTGGTGATCCTGTGGACGGTGATCGGGCTGGCGCTGGCCAAGCTCTCCGCCAGCCAGCGGATCATGAACGTGGTCTTTGTCGTCTTCGGCATCCTTGCGCTGACCATCTTCGTCTGCGGGCTTCTCTTCGCGGTCAAGAACGGCTCGGCGACGCCGTTCAGCTGGCAGGAGGCCATTGTGCCGAACTTCGCGGTCGCCGGGTTCCTGTACGGCACCGTGCTGCTGTACCTTCTCGGTGTCGAAACGCCGTACAACATGGGTGCGGAGTTCCTGTCGGTGCGCAAGAGCGGTCCGCGGATGATCCTCTGGGGTTCGGCCGCGCTGGTGGCGATCTACCTGCTGACGACACTCGGCACGATGATGGCCCTGCCCACCGACGAGATCGACGCTGTCACAGGGGTCATCGGCATGCTCGACGTAGCCGGTTTCCCCGGGCTGATGGAGATCTGCGCCATCGTGCTCGCGCTGATCATCGTCGTCGCGTTGATGACCTACCAGGTCGCGTACTCACGACTGATCTTCGTCTCGGGCCTGGAACGACACCTGCCGCGCATCTTCACGCACCTGAACCCACGCACGCGCAACCCGGTGTCCGCCATCCTGATCCAGGGCGTGATCTCATCGCTGATCCTGGTCGGGTTGTACTCGCAGAGCAGCCTGGTCAACACCACCATCTTCCTGCAGGGTGGCCTGTCCACCGTATGGCTGATCTCGGGCTTCTTCTTCCTGTTCCCGGTGATCATCGCGCGCAAGAAGTACGCGGATCGCTATGAGAACGAGACGTTCTGGCGCATCCCCGGCGGCATGGTCGGTGTCTGGATCACCGTGATCGTCGGCACGATCGGCACGATCGGCGGCATCTACTACTCGTTCGCCAAGTCGTGGCTCGCCAGCTCGGGCGTGGGAGACGCCGAGTGGATGATGTGGGTCGGCAGCATCAGCCTCGCGATGGTGGCGCTCGGCGTCATCGTGTACTTCTTCGGCCGCCGCTCGGCACACAAGACCAGCCAGGACGACGCCCTGGCCCACCTCGCGGTGTTCGATCTCACCAAGACAGAAACAGAGGAAACAGCAAAATGACGATGGAGGACATCGCACTGAGTGCGGATCCGACCGCGGACGTCCACCACTACCCCCTCGACCCGCTGAGCGGCGCCGAGATCGAAGCGGCGGCGGCTGTCATCACGGCGTCCGAATACTGCACGCCCACATTGAAGTTCGTCATGATCCAGCTCGCCGAACCGGCCAAGACGGCGACGCTGACCTTCGACGACACCGCGGGCACCCCGCGGTGCGCGTTCGTCACGATGTACGACGCCGCGGCCAAGATGATCTACGAGGCGGTCGTCGATCTGACCGCCCGCGTGATCGACTCCTGGACACCCATCCCGGGTCGATTCCCGTCCTACCTCGTCGAGCACATGACCGGGGTCGAGGAGGCGGTCAGAGAGGATCCGCGGTGGCAGGAGGCGATGCGCAAGCGCGGCGTCACCGATTTCAGCCTGGCGATGATCGACCCGTGGCCGGCGGGCTACTACGGCGCGCAGGACCACTACGACAACTCGCCGCTGATCTGCCGCCCGCTGACGTTCATGCGCGCGGCGCCGTCCGAGCACGGTTATGCGCGGCCGGTCGAAGGTCTGATTGTGACCTTCGACCTGGACGCCATGAAGGTCATCGACGTCGAGGACCACGGCGTGGTGCCGTTGCCGCCGACTGCGGGCAACTACTCCGAGAAGTTCATGTTCGACGAGAACAACCGGCCCGCCTTCACGCAGTTCCGTGACGACGTGAAGCCCATCGAGATCACCCAGCCGGACGGACCGAGCTTCACCGTCGACGGCTGGCGGGTCCAGTGGCAGAAGTGGTCCCTGCGCATCGGGTTCAACCCGCGGGAGGGGATCACGCTGCACGAGGTCACCTACACCGACCGCGGGGTGACACGCCCTATCCTCTACCGGGGTTCGCTGTCGGAGATGGTGGTGCCCTATGGGGACTCCTCGCCCACACACTGGAACAAGAACGTGTTCGACATGGGAGAGGTCGGCATGGGTTTCTCGGCCAACCCGCTGACCCTCGGGTGCGACTGTCTGGGGGAGATCCACTACTTCGACGGGACGGTCAACGATTCCAGCGGAAATGCTGTGACGATCCCGAACGCGATCTGCATGCACGAGGAGGATTTCGGAATCTCCTGGAAGCACACCGATTTCCGCACCGAGGAGGTCGAGGTCCGCCGCTCGCGGCGACTGGTGATCTCGATGATCTGCACGGTCGGCAACTACGAGTACGGCTTCTTCTGGTACTTCTACAACGACGCCTCCATCGAGGTCGAGGTCAAGCTGTCCGGCGTGCTGACCACAGGCGCGGTCGAGGTCGAGCCGGGGGAGCAGCCACGCTGGGGGAAGATGGTGGCGCCGGGCATCTACGGCCCGAATCACCAGCACTTCTTCAATTTCCGTCTGGACATGAGCATCGACGGAGCGGCAAACAGTGTCTACGAGGTGGATTCGGTCCCTGAGCCCGATCCCGCGCTCAATCCCCACCACAATGCCTGGATCACCCAGGACACGCTGGTGGCCTCCGAGGCCGAGGGTGCCAGGGACTGGAACTGGTCCACCGGCAGGTACTGGAAGGTGGCCAACCCGTCGAAGAAGAACGAGCTGGGAATTCCGGTGGCGTACAAGCTGGTACCCAAGGACGTGGTGCCGGTGATGGTGCAGGAGGGCTCCCACATCTACGACCGGGCCCGGTTCCTGCAACACAACCTGTGGGTGACCAAGTACGACCCGGCGGAGAAGTTCGCCGCCGGGGATTACATGTACCAGTCGGCCGATGTGCAGGGCCTGCCGGAGTTCGTCGCCGACGATGCGCCGCTGGAGAACACCGACGTGGTGCTGTGGTACACCCTGGGCGCGCACCACGTGGTGCGGCCGGAGGACTGGCCGGTGATGCCCTGTGCCTACACCGGTTTCCATCTGAAGCCCATCGGCTTCTTCGACGGCAACCCGGCGCTGGACCTGCCACCGTCACCGCCGAAAGCGTGCCACGCCAACCATGTCGGTCTTCCGGTCGCGGAGCGCGCGCTGGAGTCCTAGCGGCCCTCAGGGTTTCTTCGGCACGAACAGCGCCAGCGACACGAGCAGCAGGGTGCTCAGAGCCACCACGTTGAGCACCTGATCGCGCGGGCTGTAGTGGTGCAGCATCTGGAGATGGAGGATCAGATGCAGCAGGTTGAACACCGACCACGCACTCGCCGACACCCGGACCAGCGTCGTGTTGGCGACGTGGATGAGCGTCAACACGCTGAGTACCGCCAGGCCAAGGAAGAAGGCTCCGACGTCCCTGGCGAAATGTTCGTTGTACGGGCCGAGCTGGGGAAGCCAGCTCATCTCCAGGCCGGGGAACGTGTCGTACCAGTGGTGTGGCGCGAAATAGGCCCACGCGCCGGTGACGGTTCCGGTGAGAGCGAGAAAGGCGAGCAGGACGCGATGCGCTGTCGAGTTCACGGCGGGTTCACGCTTCGACGGCGTAGTGGCTGGAGATCGCTATCCGGTTGAACGCGTTGATGACAACGGCCACCCACCGCAGCGCTGCCGCCTGCTGGGCGCTCACCGTGGCGGTGTCGTCGTCGACGCCCGGTGTCCGGACGTCGATGTGGGTGATCTCTTCGGCGATCGCGAGGGCGGCGCGTTCGGCCGGGGTGAAATAGCCTGTCTCGCGCCAGGCCGGCAGCACGGCGATGCGGTCGACGCTCTCACCCTTGGCCAGCGCATCGCGCACGTGCATCCGCAGGCAGAAGCCGCAGCCGTTGATCTGGGATGCGCGGATGCGCACCAGCTCCACGGTCAGCGGGTCGATGCCGGCCTCCAGGGCAGCTCTGGACGCCTGCTCGCTGAGCGCGAGGGTGGTCTTGTACGCATCGGGTACTGCTGAGCTCAGCGCGGTCCGTGTCGTCATCGTCGGTACGTCCTCTATCTGTATGTGACTGCCCCGGCGCCGGGGCTGATAGTTAAGACGAGACAGCGCCTCGATGTGTGACATCCGGCGGTCTCCGCGTTCGCCGTGTCACATGTGGAAGCGGTGGTGCCCGAGCACCGACACCAACCGCAGCGTGTCCTGGCTCTCCGATCCCGGCTCCGCCGCATAGACCACCAACCTCTGCCCTGCTTCGGTGTCGGACAACACCTCGCGCTGCAGGCAGACGCCGCCGAGTTCGGGATGGATGAGGTGAGTTGGCCTGGCAGGTCGAACGGTGCCGGGTGATCGCTGCCAGAGGGCGGTGAACTCTGGACTTCGGCGACGCAGCATCGTGACCAACTGCGCCGCCTGGTCGCAGCCGTGGACGTCGATGCCGCGGCGGAGGTCGGCGGCGATCTCGGTCCCGATCGACGCCTGTTCGCCGGCGGTGAAGCTTCGACGATCGCCGCCGCCGGTGAACCACCTGTAGTAGCTACTGCGTTCCCACCCGGTGTGAAATGTCAGCTGGCCGAACAGGACTGTTGCCGGTGGCGTCTGACGCAGCACCCGCCCGAGCGGATCGATGACGAGGGCCGGCGTGTCGGCGAGCCGGTCGAGCACATGCATGAGACCGGGCTCGACGTGTGCGACGACGTCGAGACGGTCGGTCCCTACGAACCCTGCGCCGTACCCCGCCGCGCTGAAGAGGCGGTCACGGTCTGCACCGCTGAATCGCAGCCCGCGCGCGATGCCGGCCAGCATCGCCGGTGACGGTCGCGGCCCACACCGGCGCTCCAGCCGGCTGTAGTAGGTGGTCGACATCGAGCACAGCGCAGCGACCTCCTCACGACGTAATCCCGGCGTGCGTCGGCGTCGTCCCCGCGGCATCCCCACATCCTCGGGCTGCAAGACCCGTCGGCGCCGGCGGAGTGTGTCGGCCACGTAGGTGAGGTCGATCTCGGTGGACGCCACCGATCCATCGTGGACGGCGCCGCGGACAGCCGACAGGGTCTGGTGGTCCCGGGAGCGAGGATCCCCGGATGGTCGGTGCCTGAAGCCGATCGCCGGGTTGCGGCATCATCGTGGGGAAGCACCGTTCGGTAGCGGGGGTCTCGTGATCCCTGGCTGAGGCGGCCATCCGCGGCCACTATGGACTGATGGATCAGCGACAGATGGCCGATTTTCTGCGCAGTCGACGCGAAGCGCTGTCCCCGGCGGACGTGGGGTTGCCACCCGGTCCGCGTCGGCGCACCCGTGGGTTGCGTCGCGAGGAAGTCGCTGCGCTGGCCCTGATCTCGACGGACTACTACTGCCGGATGGAGCAGCAGCGCGGGCCGCAACCCTCCAAGGAGGTGGTGGCGTCACTGGCGCGGGCCCTGCGGTTGTCGGTGGACGAACGTGACCACCTGTTCCGGCTCGCGGGGCACAACGCACCGGCGCGCACCGTCGTCGGCGATCACGTCAGCCCGGCCACCCTGCGTATCCTCGACCGCCTGCAGGACACCCCGGCGCAGGTGGTGTCGGCGCTGGGTGAGGCATTGGTGCAGACGCCCGCGGCGCGCGCTCTGCTCGGTGATCAGACGTCGTATCGGGGTCTCGCGCGCAGCGTGGTGTACCGGTGGTTCACCGACGAGAATTCGCGGGCGATGTATCCCGACGAGGATCGTGACGAGATCGGGCGGTCCTTCGTGGCCGGTGCCCGGGTGGCCTATGTGCGCGACGGTGCCGGTTCGCGCGCCGCCCAGTACGTCGACGCGCTGCTCGCGTGCAGCGCCGAGTTCGCCGAGCTGTGGAAGCAGCACGACGTGGCACATCGAGAAGCGCTCACCAAGCGCATCCTGCATCCGAAACTCGGTCTGCTCGAGCTGCAGTGCCAGGCGTTGTACGACCCGGTGCAGTTGCACTCGCTGCTCGTGTTCACCGCCGAACCGGGAACCACGAGCCACGCCAAACTCGCTGAGCTGGGCGCTGATCCGGAGTCGTTCCTGCGCACCGATGTGGACTCCGCACCCGCGCGCATCAGCGCCACCTGATGGTGCATCCCACGTGATCCGGATCAACGCGCCATGCCGCGGCCGGCACAACAACGGGGGATCGGCAATCAGCGGATGATCGCTCCCTGAATGGGATTCGCCAGGCCTGACAACGTGGAGCGCATTCGACCTGGCGACACCGAGGAGATTCTCATGGCCCGCAGAGCAGACGTGGACGTGCCCGACCTGACCGGCGCACTGGTGGTGCTGACCGGGGGCAGTGACGGCGTCGGCTTCGGGTTGGCCGGCCGGCTGGCGGCGGCCGGAGCCGAGGTCATCCTGCCGGTACGCAACCCCGTCAAAGGCGGCCGTGCCGTCGAGCGCATCACCGCAGCCGTGCCCGGCGCGCGGGTCAGCATCAGGGATCTCGACCTCTCGTCATTGCAGTCGGTGGCCGACCTCGCCGATGTGCTTCTCGCCGAGGGGCGGCCGATCCATCTGCTGATCAACAACGCCGGGGTGATGAGGCCTCCGGCCCGCCACACCACCGTCGATGGTTTCGAATTACAGTGGGGCACCAACCATCTCGGGCACTTCGCGCTGACCGCCCGGCTGATGCCTTTGTTGACGGCGGGCAACGCCCGCATCACGACCCAGTCGAGCATCGCGGCGCGCTCGGGCGCCATCAACTGGGGCGACACCGATTTCGCCAAAGCCTACTCGTCGGCAAAGGCCTACGGTCAGTCCAAGATCGCCAACCTGATGTTCGGCCTGGAGCTGGATCGGCGCAGCGCGCAGGCCGGGTGGGGTGTCACCAGCGACGTCTCCCACCCCGGGGTCACCGCCACCAACCTGCTGGCAGCGCAGCCGCACATGGGTCGCGCCAGCGACACACTCTCGGTACGCATCATCCGATCGCTGGCCCGGGTGGGGATCCTCACCCAAACCGTCGACCAGGGGCTCCTTCCCGCCCTGTACGCCGCCACCCATCCTGACGCGCAAGGCGGCAAGTTGTACGGGCCCAGCGGTTTCCAGCACACCGCCGGAGCGCCGGCCGAGCAGCAGGTCTACCGGCCCGCAGGCGACATGGCCGATGCCGCGCGTCTGTGGGAGCTGTCGGAGAAACTCGTCGGCCTGCGCTTCGCACACCGGTAGAGGGGCGGCGCCTACTGGCCGAGAGCGGCGAGCAGCTGCCGGAACTGTCTGCGCTGGGCGTCACTCAGCGGGGCCAGGACGCGTTCCTCCGCGGCGCGGACGCCGTCGATGGTCCGGTCGAGCACCATCCGGCCCTCGCGCGTCAACTCCGCAGGCCGCGACCGGCCCGACGGCACCTCGGCGGGGCGGGTGACGAGTCCGCAATCCTGCAGTCCGCGCACGACCATGTTCATCGCCTGCGGCGACACCATCATGGTGCGCGCGAGTTCGGCGTTGGAGCGGCCGGGGTAGCGCGACAGGCTGCGCATGCAGATGTACTGCGGGAACGAGAGTCCGATCGGCTCGAGCACCGTCACGCTCACCTCGGCGCGCAGCGCGGTGTTCAGCCGGTGCAGCAGAAATGCCAGCGGCTGATCCTCGGTCCCTGACATGTCAACTATATTGACATATATCAACTGGGTTGATACCAAGGTGTCATGACCAATCCCTCGAATCAGATGTTCGATGCCGCCTACCGTGGCGAGGCCGATGAAGTGGGAGCAGGCTCCCGCCCGCCGTGGAGCATCGGTGTCCCGCAGCCCGAGATCGCCGCACTGATCGATGCCGGAAAGTTCCACGGTGCGGTTCTCGACGCCGGCTGCGGCGAGGCCGCCGTGTCGATGTATCTCGCCGAGCGCGGTTTCACGACCGTCGGCCTCGACCAGTCTCCGGCAGGCATCGAGCTCGCCCGGGCGGAAGCCGCGCGCCGCGGGCTGGACAACGCGACCTTCGAGGTCGCCGATATCAGCGCCTTCACCGGTTACGACGGCCGCTTCGGCACCATTGTCGACAGCACGCTGTTCCGTTCGATGCCGGTCGAGCTGCGCGAGGGCTATCAGCAGTCCATTGTGCGGGCCGCCGCGCCGGGGGCGTCGTACTTCGTGCTCGTCTTCGACCGCACGGCCATGCCCGCGGGCCCGGTCAACGCCGTCACCGAGGACGAACTGCGCGACGTGGTGTCCACCTACTGGGTCGTCGACGAGATCCGGCCCGCCCGCATCCACGCCCAGGTTCCGCAGGCGTTTGCCCAGAATTTCACGGAGTTCGCAGGCGGGGACGTCCGCGACGAAGCCGACGGGCGCAAGTCCGTGGGGGCGTGGCTGCTCTCTGCACACCTCGGGTGACGGGCCGCATCCACCCATTCGCCATGGGGTGAGGCCGAGTTTGGCAGGATTGGGGGAGTCGTCTCGCCGACGGCACCTCGCGCGCGGCCGAAAGGAGCCCGATGGCCCCGATGTCCCAGCCAATTGGTGACCAGTCCTCCCGTTTCCGGCCCGCCTACTCCAGAGTGCTGCTCAAGTTGGGCGGCGAGATGTTCGGCGGCGGACAGGTGGGGCTGGATCCCGACGTGGTCGCGCTGGTGGCGCGTCAGATCGCCGAAGTGGTCCGCAGCGGCGCCCAGGTGGCCGTCGTCATCGGTGGCGGAAACTTCTTCCGCGGCGCCCAACTGCAGCAGCGCGGCATGGAGCGCTCCCGGTCCGACTACATGGGCATGCTCGGCACCGTGATGAACAGCCTTGCGCTGCAAGACTTCCTGGAGAAAGAGGGCATCCAGACGCGGGTGCAGACCGCCATCACGATGGGGCAGGTCGCCGAGCCCTACATTCCGTTGCGCGCCCGCAGGCATCTGGAGAAGGGACGTGTGGTCATCTTCGGTGCCGGCATGGGGCTGCCGTACTTCTCCACCGACACCACCGCCGCGCAGCGGGCGCTGGAGATCGGCGCCGACGTGGTGTTGATGGCCAAGGCCGTCGACGGCATCTTCACCGACGACCCCCGAGTCAATGCCGATGCCGAGATGCTGACCGCGATCAGCCACCGCGAGGTCATCGACCGGGGCCTGAAAGTGGCCGATGCGACGGCCTTCAGCCTGTGCATGGACAACGGCATGCCGATCCTGGTGTTCAACCTGCTCACGGATGGCAATATCGCTCGTGCCGTCGCGGGTGAGAAGATCGGAACGCTGGTGACCTCGTGACCAGCTACCGGCGATGCGGTCGGGAGAAGTGTGTGCGGAGCGAGCGAAGCGACGGGAGAACTATCCAGTGATCGACGAAACCCTCTTCGACGCCGAGGAGAAGATGGAGAAGGCCGTGTCGGTGGCACGGGATGACCTCGCGTCGATTCGCACCGGCCGCGCCAACCCGGGCATGTTCAACCGGATCCAGATCGACTACTACGGCGCGATGACACCCATCACCCAGCTTGCGAGCGTGAACGTGCCCGAGGCCCGGATGGTCGTCATCAAGCCCTACGAGGCCACGATGCTGCGTCAGATCGAGGACGCGATCCGCAACTCGGATCTGGGCGTGAACCCGGGCAACGACGGCAACGTCATCCGGGTGTCGATTCCGCAGCTGACCGAGGAGCGCCGCCGGGATCTGGTCAAGCAGGCCAAGTCCAAAGGCGAGGACGCCAAGGTGTCGGTCCGCAACATCCGCCGCAAGGCGATGGAGGAACTGGCCCGGATCAAGAAGGACGGCGACGCCGGTGAGGACGAGGTGACCCGCGCGGAGAAGGACCTCGACAAGTCCACCGGGACCTACACGGCTCAGATCGACGATCTCGTCAAGCACAAAGAAGGCGAGTTGCTGGAGGTCTGAGCATGACCGATCAGCAATCGAGCACTGTGGCAGATACGCCGGTCAACGAACCAGAGCAGAACGCCGTCAAGACGGGGGGCCGCGCCGGGCGCAACCTCCCCGCAGCGATCGCTGTGGGCGCGATGCTGGGGTTCAGCGTCATCGCGATCCTGGTGTTCGTTCCGCTGGTCTGGGTGGGCGTCGTGGCGGTCGCCATGGCGGTGGCCACCCACGAGGTCGTACGCCGGCTGCGGGAGGGCGGCTACGTCATCCCGGTGATCCCCCTTCTGGTGGGCGGGCAGGCCATGGTCTGGCTGACATGGCCCTTGGGGACGGCGGGCGCGCTCGGCGCGTTCGGTGCCACGGTGGTGCTGTGCCTGATCTGGCGCCTGCTCAGCGGCGGTCTCACCCACGCCCCGGTCAACTACCTGCGCGACGTCGCGGTGACAGTGTTCCTGGCGGCATGGATCCCGCTGTTCGGCGCGTTCGGGGTCCTGCTCGTCTATCCCGAGGACGGCGGCTGGCGGGTGCTGTGCCTGATGCTCGGCGTCGTGTTCTCCGACATCGGCGGCTACACGGCCGGGGTCTTGTTCGGCAAGCATCCGATGGCGCCGGCGATCAGCCCGAAGAAATCGTGGGAAGGCCTGGCCGGCTCCCTGGTGTTCGGCACCACCGCCTCCGTGCTGGCCGTGGTGTTCCTGCTGGACAAGCCGTGGTGGATCGGTGTTCCGCTCGGAGTCATGCTCGTCATCACCGGAACACTCGGCGACCTGGTCGAATCGCAGGTCAAGCGTGACCTGGGCATCAAGGACATGGGTGCCCTACTGCCCGGGCACGGCGGACTGATGGACCGTCTCGATTCCGTTCTGCCGTCGGCCGTCGCCACGTGGGTCGTCCTGTCGCTGCTTGCCTGAGGCTCGGCGGCTGGGAGTGGGTCTCCAGAAGTGAGACAATGGCGGGGCTCATGCCCACTCCCTTGCCCCTTGTGTTCGACGCACCCCGCCGCGGTATGCCGCCGCGGCACTTCGCCGACCTCGATGACGCCGGCCGTGCCTCCGCTGTCGGCGAGCTCGGCCTACCGGCGTTCCGCGGCAAACAGCTGGCCAACCAGTACTACGGCAGGCTGATCAGCGATCCGACACAGATGACCGACCTGCCTGCCGCAGTACGCGAGCAGGTCGGTGCGGCGCTGTTCCCGGAGCTGCTGAACGCGGCGCGGGAGATCGAGTGCGACGCGGGCGAGACGCGCAAGGTGCTGTGGCGCGCCGTCGACGGAACGACCTTCGAATCGGTGCTGATGCGCTATTCGGATCGCAACACCGTGTGCATCTCGTCACAGGCGGGATGCGGCATGGCCTGCCCCTTCTGCGCGACAGGTCAGGGTGGTCTCACGCGCAACCTGTCGACCGCCGAGATTCTCGAGCAGGTGCGTGCCGCGAGTGCCGAGCTGCGCGACCGCGACGGGGGCAGACTCTCCAACGTCGTCTTCATGGGCATGGGCGAGCCGCTGGCCAACTACAACCGGGTGCTCGCGGCCGTCCGCCGCATTACGGCGCCACCCCCGAACGGCTTCGGCATCTCGGCACGGTCGGTCACCGTCTCGACGGTCGGGCTCGCTCCCGCGATCCGCAAGCTCGCCGACGAAGGCCTCAACGTCACGCTCGCGGTGTCACTGCACACCCCGGACGACGAACTGCGCGACACCCTGGTGCCGGTCAACAACAGGTGGAAGATCTCCGAAGTTCTCGATGCCGCCCGCTACTACGCCGACGTCACCGGCCGGCGGGTGTCCATCGAGTACGCGTTGATCCGCGACGTCAACGACCAGCCTTGGCGAGCCGACCTGCTGGGCAAGAAGCTGCACGGCGCGCTCGGTCCGCTCGTGCACGTCAACCTCATTCCGCTGAACCCGACACCGGGCAGCAAGTGGGACGCCAGCCCCAAGCCGGTCGAGCGGGAGTTCGTCCGGCGGGTGCGCGAGCGCGGGGTGTCCTGCACGGTACGCGATACCCGCGGTCGCGAAATCGCGGCTGCCTGTGGACAATTGGCGGCTGAGGGGTCCTAGCCGACGGTCGCTGCCGGCGGATTGACGAACCACACGTTGTCCTCGCGCAGGCTGCGGCTGCGCCAGCCGTCGGGTGTGCGCACCAGGTCGTGGTGGTAATACCCGCCGCAGCAACTCTGTTCGGCCATGCCGGGCAGCTGCATGGGGTTGTAGAACATCGCGCGCACCGCCGCGGTGTCGCCGTCGATGTCCGCTTCGATGTTGGTGATGTAGTGCATTGTCCACGGGATGGCGCCGAATCCCGCAGCCAGCCAGTCGGCGACCTCGTCACGGGATCCTGCGGCCGCACCGGCCGAGGAGTAGTCGATGTGGGCGTCGTCGGTGAACACCGAGCGGTACAGCTGCCAGTCCTTGCTGTCGACGGCGCGGGCGTACCTGTAGAGCAACGCGGCGATCTCGTCGTGATCACTCACGCGGGCATGCCGATGGTCTTGGCGTCGAGGTACTCCTTGTAGCCCTCCTCGCCGTTGCGGTAGCCCAGCCCGCTCTGCTTGGTGCCGCCGAACGGGCTGCCGATACCGAAGTGGCTCTTGCCGTTGATGGTCACGTTGCCCGTCCGCATCCGGCACGCCACCGCGAACGCCCGCTCCACGTCACCGCTGCTGACTTCGCCGGAGAGCCCATAGATGCTGTTGTTGGCGATCGCCACCGCGTCGTCGTCGGTGTCGTAGGGGGTCACGGTCAGCACGGGCCCGAAGATCTCCTCCTGCGCGATCTGCGAATCCGGGTCGACGTCGGCGAGCAGGGTCGGCTGCGTGTAGTACCCGACCGGCAGGTTCTCGGGGATGCCACCACCGGTGACCAGGCGGGCGCCGGAGTCGATTCCTGACTTGATCAATCCGAGCACCTTCTGGCGCTGACCTTCGCTGATCTGGGGGCCCTGCATGGTGCCGGGGGTCCACGGGTCGCCCACCGGGAAACCCGCCATCATGTTCTTGAGTAGCTCGATGCCTTCGTCATAGCGGCTGCGCGGCAACAGGATCCGGCTGGGCATGATGCAGCTCTGCCCGCTCATCACGCACGCCATCATCGCCGCCATCGGCAACGCGGAAGTGAAGTCGGCATCGTCGAGCACGATGTGGGCGCTCTTGCCGCCGAGCTCGAGCAGAGTCTTCTTCACCGTGGACGCTCCCGCGGCCAGGATGGCCCGGCCGGTCGCGGTCGACCCGGTGAAGGTGATCATGTCCACCCGAGGATCGGCCGACAGCGCCGCGCCCACCTCGTTGGCATTGGACACCACGACGTTGAACACCCCGGCCGGGATGTCGGTCTCCTCGGCGACGATGCGGCCGTATTCGGTGCCCGACCACGGCGTCAGCTGCGCGGGTTTGAGTACCACCGTGTTTCCGGCCATCAACGCAGGCACCGTCTCGGCGATGTTGAGGTACAGCGGCACATTCCACGGGGTGATCGCGCCGACCACCCCGACCGGCTCGTAGTGGATTTTGCGCTGCGCCGGGCCCAACGGCGTCTCGTGCACGCCGTTGTCAACCAGGTAGTCGAAGTTCCTGCCGTGCTCGGCCCAGTGCTCGACCTCGGCGATGGGACTTTCGATCTGGCTGCCTGTGACCGTGACCGGACATCCGACCTCGGTGATCAGGATGCGGCGCAGCCGTTCCTTGTTGCGCTCCAGCGCGTCATGCAACTGCATCAGGCAGTGGTGCCGGAACTCCACATCGCGCGACCAGTCTGTCTCGTCGAACGCCCGCCGGGCAGCACCCACCGCGCGCGCCATGTCCTCGACCGTGCCGTCGGTCGCCTGGCCGGCCACCTGCTCGCTGGCCGGATGGACCACCTCGAATGTGGCTCCGCTGCCGGTCAACTGCAGCTCACCGTCGATGAGCATGCGCTCGTCGCCCGCGAGCACCCCGGTGTCGGTCTGCGCTGTCGTCATGACAGCCAGCTTTACAATATTTCAGCTCAGTGTCACGCGTTTTGGTTCAGCTGGTCTTGATTCCCACGGCGTGCCGCAGCTGTGCCAGGAACTGATCGTCGTCGTCGGCCCGGACGATGTAGTGCGAGACGGCCACCCGGATCGCGGTGGCGGCCTTGACTGCCCCGTTCGCGCCGGGCAGCAGCTTCTCCAGCTGGCCGCGCATCGACGGAATGATGTGGGCCAGCCGCGAGATCACGACCTCGGGCTCGATGTCCACGAGCCGCACGCCCGAGTAGGACTGCTGGTACTCGACGATGAACCGCATCGCGGCGTCCACGCGTTCGGTGCCACGCAGGCCCGCGGTCGCCTTGGCGATACCGGTTTCGAACATCTCGCGCTCGTAGATGCCGAACGCTTCCAGTAGTGCCTGCTTGTCGGCGAACCATCGATACAACGTCGGCCGCGACACCCCCGCCTGCAGGGCGACCTCGGACAGGCTGAGCTTGGTCTGCCCGCTGCGGCCGAGGACCTCCGCGGTCGCGACGAGAATCCGGTGCCGCGTCGAGGTGTCCTCGGGGACGTCGGTGGCATCGCGTGCTGGTTGGTTCACGTACCTGGCCTTACTTACGGGTTCGCTGTCGATCGTAAAGCGTGCCGGGGTGAAGGGCCGACGGCGCGCGGGGCATTCTTGGTCACACAGTCGGTCACAGGGCCTTTTTCACCGCTGCAACGGTGTCGAGATCCGCGAGCGCCTCCAGGCTGCGTTCGAGTCCTTTCATCGCGATGTCTGCGCCCTGCATGCCGCCCATCCCGGCGGTGATCATCGTGGCGACGTACGGGTACAGCGCGCTCTGCCGGTACCGGTCCCACAGCCCGTCGCGGTCCAGCTCGGGTCCGCCCGACGCGGCGAGCGCACCGCGGTAGACGTCGAGAAGATCGCGCTGAGACTCCCGCCTGCTCTCGGTCGTCATGCTCGTCACCAGCGTGTACGCGAGTTCCCGGCTGGGGTGGCCGCGTCGCACGGCCTGCCAGTCGAGCAGGCCGGCCTTCCCCTCGCGAAAGTACAGATTGCCCGGGTGTGCGTCGCCGTGCATGACGGTGTGCGGCGGACGGTCGATGAGCGCCGCGGCCGCGCGATAGTTCTGGTCGATGAAGCGGCCGCGCTCCAGCGGCAGGTCCGTTCGTTCGGCCAGGCGTTGCGACGACATCCGCAGCAGCGGCGCGGTGAGCAGCGACGCGCTGTCGGCCGAGGCCGTATAGATCCAGTTCAGTGGTCCGGTGTCGTCGGTGGGGAACCGGTCCCAGAAGGTGGCGTGCAGCCGGGCCAGCAGTTCGACGACGAGCGCAGCCCGGTCGGCGTCGATCGGGTGCAGGGTGTCGGGAAACTCGCATGTGGTGGCTGACAGGTCCTCGAGGATGAGGACGAATCTGCCCGATAGCGGGTCGAATCTCCGTCCGTAGCAGCGCGGCACACCCGTCAGTTCGGGGGCGAGCCGGCCGTAGAAACGCGTCTCGGTATCGGCGAGGTTGCCCAGTTCGCCCATCAGGCGGGTGGCCACCGTCTCGGCCGCCATCTTGACGAACACCGAGGCGGGGACGGCGTGGCCGGTGAGCGCCAGCCGGGCCCGCGACGACGTCCCGGCATCGCCGCCGATCAGCGACACCGAGGTCACCGTCGCGCCGATCAGCGACGACAGCGTGGCCGCGTCGAGATCGTCGATGGTGCGGGGGAAGGAACGCAGCCGGCCGACCAGCGTGTCGGCGCCGATCCTGCCGAGGCCACGGCCAAGATGCGAGGCGAGACCGGCGACCGGCCCGATGCGCTGGGAGATGAGGGAAACCACGAGCCTCCTAGGCTTGGATCGGTTCGGGAAGGGGTGGCACGCCATGGCTGGTCCGCTGGAAGGCATCAGGGTCGTCGAACTCGGGGTCTGGGTGGCGGGACCCGCGGCCGGCGGAATCCTTGCGGACTGGGGCGCCGACGTCGTCAAGATCGAGCCGCCCGACGGGGATCCGGCCCGCACGTTCGGCCGGATGCTGGGCATCAGCCCCCAGGACCGGCATCATGTGAGCCCGCCGTTCCAGATGGACAACCGCGGTAAGCGCAGTGTGGTGCTCGACCTGGCGTCCGACGACGGGAAGGCGCGCGCGCAGGCTCTGTTGGACGGCGCCGATGTGTTCCTGACCAACATCCGCACCGGTGCCCTGCGGCGGATCGGCCTGGATTTCGCGGCGGTGGCGGCCGCGAACCCGCGGCTGGTCTATGGCCTGATCACCGGCTACGGCGCCGAGGGACCCGACGCGGACCGGCCGGCCTACGACGTCGCCGCATTCTGGGCCAGGTCGGGCCTGGCCCACCTGCTGACCCGGCCGGGCGAGACGCCCCCGTTCCAGCGCGGCGGGATGGGCGATCACATGGCGGGCATGACGCTGGCCGGTGCGATCTGCGCCGCCCTGGTGGCGCGGACACGAACCGGCGCAGGCCAATTGGTGACGACCTCGCTGTACCGCCAGGGCGCCTACACCGTCAGCTTCGACCTCAACACGTTTCTGATCACCGGCCACGCGATCGCGATCGGGCAGCGCGAGACGATGGGCAACCCGTGCATGAACAACTACACCGCGGCCGATGGTCGTCGATTCTGGCTGGTGGGTCTGCAGGGCGACCGGCACTGGCCCGCTTTGTGCGCGTGCGTGCAACGGCCCGACTGGCTGACCGATGAACGGTTCGCCACCGGCCGGGCCCGTGCCACCAACGCGGGCGAGTTGATCGCCGAACTCGACGCCATCTTCGCCGCCAAGACGCTCGACGAATGGGCCGAGATATTCGCCGCACAACCTGATCTGTTCTGGTCGCCGATCAATTCGATGGAGGATGTGATCGCCGACGAGCAATTCCACGCCGCAGGCGGGGTGGTCTACGTACCCGACGCCGACGGCGGTGCGGTACCGATGGTGGCCACGCCTGCGGATTTTCACGGCACACCGAACGAAGTGCGCTGCAGCGCACCCGAACTGGGTGAGCACACCGCCGAGATCCTTGACGAACTCAGCCATCGGTGAACCGGGGTGAGTGGGCCTGCGGCTTCACCCGGGCGGCGTGCCGCAGCTGGGCCAGAAAATCGCCGGAATCGTCGCTGCGCACCAGGTACTGCGAGATCGCCACGCGGACCGCGGTGGCAGCGGACAGTTCGGCGTCCGGTCCGCTGCACAGGCGTTGCAGGCGGTCGCGCATCAACGGCAGGACACTCGCCATCCGTGCGATCACCTGGTCGGGCTCCACGTCGACCATCCGAAGCCCCGGGTAAGACAGCTGGTATTCGACGATGACCCGCAATGCGGCGTCGAGGCGTTGGTGCGCAGGCACATTGGCGGTGGCGCGGGCGATCGCGCGTTCGTAGTATCGCCGCTCCCAGGCCACGAAGACGTCCAGCAGCTCGCGCTTGTCGGCAAAGTAGCGATACAGCGTGGGCCGTGACACACCCGCCTGAGCCGCCACCTCGGACAGCGACAGCTTGGTTGTGCCGTTGCGGCCCAGCACCTCTGCCGTGGCGGCCAATATGCGCTGACGCGTGGAGTTGTCCGGATCGCCGTCATTGCCCGACGCCGAGTGCTGCATCATGACAGCTTTACAAATTACCGGCCAACTGTCACGCTATTTCCGTGAAGGTCCGAGTGGATCCCGCCAAGTGCACCGGGCACGGCATCTGTGAGTCCATCGCCGATGAGGTCTTCGAGGTGCAGGACGACGGCACCGTGGTGATCCACGACGCCGAGCGTCCCGAGGCCGACCGCAGCCGGATGCAGCAGGCGGTCACTCAGTGCCCGGTCGCTGCGCTGACGCTCACCGACTGACTACGCCGGGGGTCGCGGGCGGACGAGCACCGACTGCTGGATGGCCCCGACGGCACCGTCCTCGTCGAACAGGGTGCCCAGCGTCGTGCCGATTCCGTCAGGTCCGTAACTGGTTTCGGCGCGGATGCCGATCCACTCTCCGTCGGGCACCCGGTGGATGTGCACTGCGAGATCGGTGTTGAGGAACGTCCATTTCCGGATGTCGAGCTTGGTGCCGATGCCGTTCGCGTCGTCGGCGACCACGAACAGCCGCTCCAGCGGCGTCATCGCCTCACCCTCGACGAGGTCCACCTCGGGCTTGAGCCACGATTCGCCCGGGCCGTCACTCATCGGCGTGGTCAACCACCGCCAGTCAAGACTGTGGACGTAGTTGCGGTCCCAGTCCTTCGCCATGTCGCGGGTCCGTGCCTCCGACCGAGGGCGAAGTGGTTCGGCCGGCGCATGTGTCACGAAGGCGGTGTCGATGGTCTGCAGCCGCCACCCGCTGGCCCTGGCCACCGGCCGTGGCGCGCCGTCCGGGCCGAGCGCGAGCATCTCGGCGCTGACGAGCTCGATCTGCTTGCCTGCGCGCTCCCGCCGCGCCCGAACCCACAACTCGCCCTCAGCCGGCACCGGCCCCAGCAGATCGACCAGCACTCGGCTGAGGCGCGTGTCGTCCCGCGGCTCGCAGCGCTGCAGGCCCCGGACCAGAAGCGCTGACACCGGCGCCGCGTGCTGAATGGCTGCCGACCACGTGCTCCGCACGAAATCTGTTGCCGCGAACTTCTCCCCGCGATCGTCGGACGCGTCGACGAGCTCGTAGTAGGCATCGGTCACCACGGACCCCCTCAGTGCATCTCGGCGACGAACCCGGCGGCGGGCACGTCGACTGTGGTTGCGTCCAGGCGCGAGAGCAGAGTTCCGCGCAGCCTCTCGGGATAGGCATCGGTGGTCGTCACCAGGAACAGGGTCCGGCCCTCTGGGCCACCGAGTGCGCACGCGATCGCGATCCGGTCGCCGACGTCGATGCGGTCGGTCACCTGCCCCCCGTCCACGATCCGGCTGAACCGGTGGGCCAGCGTCATCGCGACCCAGACTCCGCCCGAGGTGTCCAGGCAGATCCCGTCCGGGGGACCCTCCAGCCCGTCGGCGAAAACCCGTCGACCGCCGAGGGTTCCGTCTGCAGCGACGGTGAAGGCCGTCAGGCGTCTGCCGGTGGATTCGGCGACGATCAGCGTTGCGCCGTCGGGAGAGAGGGCCATCCCGTTCGGGAAGTCCAGGCCGTCGGCAACGACCGTGGTCTGCTTCTCGTCGTCGGGATCGACGCGCACGATGACGCCGCCGCCGGCGCGGGCCTGGGAGCCTATGTAGGCGCACCCGTGTCGGTCGACCACCATGTCTCCGAGGTCGGCGGGGACCAACTTCGACAGGTCGGCGATCGTGACGACCGATTCCCCGTCGTAGCGCAGCACCTGTCTGTGCTGGGTGGACACGATCAGCAGGGATCCGTCCGGGCGAAACCCCAGGCCGGACGGGGCGTGCCCGGCCAAGGGGAGCGTGCTCATCTCGCGCTCCAGCGTCACGGTGTGCACCGCCTCGCCCAGCATGTCCGAGAACCACACCAGGCCCTCGAACCAGCGCGGTCCCTCACCGAAGCAGAAGCCTTTGGCCAACGGAGTCAGCGTCATGACATGACTTTACAAAACACGCGACGAGTGTCACGCTCGCTGGGTGCAGCTGTCAACCAGGAGCATGTCGTGACGATGAAGAAATACCACAGCCACACGCTGCTTTATCTGCACGAGACCATCAATCTCGGCGCGGTGCACGGCGACCGGTTCGTCACGGAGTTCACCGATGTGTACCAGCCGATGATGACCGACCTCGGTGCCCGCCTCTTCGCGATGTGGGAGACGACGCCCTACAACGGGCACTGGCCGCAGGTCACGATCGTCTGGGAGATCGACGCATTCGCCGACTACGCCCGGATCGGGCGTGCCCAGGCCCGCGGCGGCAGTCACGCCGCCGAGGCCGCCACGTGGTCGACCTTTCTCCGCGACACCGGATCCCGGGGTGAGGGCCGAATCATGTACGCAGGCCGCGCCAACAAGACCCTGGCCCAGCTGCAGGAGTCCGATATCACCGCGTCACTGGTGATCCAGGAGATCATGCAGACCAAACCGGGCCGGCAGGACGACTACATCCGCGAACTCGAACGCCTCTACGTGCCGTGGTCCGAATCGACCGGCAAGCGGTGGCTGGGCTCCTTCATCACGACGTTCCGGTTCAACGAGGTGATCCATTACTGGGCGCTGGACGGGGGTTGGGACTGCTTCGAGAATCACTACCCGTCCTGGAAGGGAAGCCCACCCGCCGAAATCGTCACCTGGATGAGCGTCGCCCCCGCACTGCGCGACGGCTGGGAGGATTCGATCCTGGCCGCCCTGCCGCCGTCCCCGCTGCAGTGAGCGCGACGATGCCCGCCGCCCAGTTCTCCTACGACCCGTTCGATCCCGCGGTCATGGCCGACCCGCTGCCGTTCTACCGCGTACTGCGCGACGCGCATCCGGTCTACTACCTGGACAGGTGGGACACCTACGCACTGTCGCGGTTCGACGACATCTGGAACGTCCTGGAGGTCAACGACGGAACGTTTGTCGCCTCGGAGGGAACGCTGCCCGCCGCCACGGTGCTGGCCGGCCGCAACGCGGGGCCGGTTGCCGATCCGCCGTTGCACCCCATGCCTTTTCATGCGAATTTCGACGCGCCGATCTACGATGAGGTCCGCCGTTGCACGGCAGCACCGTTCCGGCCCAAGAACGTCGCGAAGCTGGGGGAGCGAATCCGTACGCTCGCCAACGAACGGCTCGACGAGCTGCTACCCCGCGGCCGGTTCGACCTCACGCAGGAGTACGGCGGCATCGTCGCCGCCTCGATTGTCTGCGACATCGTGGGCCTGCCAGCTGATCTGGCTTCTGACGTGCTGGCCACCGTCAACGCGGGCAGCCTGGCGCAGCCGGGCAGCGGCGTCGAGGTCGCCAACGCCCGCCCCGGATACCTGGAGTATCTGACCCCCGTGGTCGAACGCGCCAGAGCCGGTGAGCCGGGTGCGCTTCCGATCGTCGACAATCTGCTGGCCTACCGGCTGCCCGACGGTTCGGGCCTGTCCGACTCCGAAGCCGCCGTGCAACTGCTCGGAGTCTTCATCGGAGGGACCGAGACGGTGCCCAAAATCGTCGCGCACGGGCTGTGGGAGCTGTCCGGCCACCCCGATCAGCTCGCCGAGGTTCGCGCTGACCTGGATGCCAACGTCCCGGTCGCCCGCGAAGAGATGATCCGCTATTGCGCACCCGCGCAATGGTTCGCCCGCACGCTGCGGCGCCCGTTCACGCTGCACGACGTCACCATCGCGCCGGGACAGCGGATCATCTCGCTGCTCGCCTCGGCCAACCGGGACGAGCGTGAGTACCAGGACCCGGACCGGTTCGTCTGGAACCGGTCCATCCCGCGGCTGTTGGCGTTCGGCCGCGGACAACACTTCTGCCTGGGGTCGCACCTCGCCCGGTTGGAGATCGCGATCATGGTGACCGAGTGGCTCAAGCGGGTCCCTGACTTCCGTGTCGACACCGACGCCGCGTCACGACCGCCGTCGAGCTTCCAGTGGGGCTGGAACAACCTTCCGGTGGAGGTGCGCTGACGTGTGGTCCTATCGACTGGTAGCCCCCTACACCTTCGAGAGAACCGATGTGCTGCCACGCTCACCGGAGTCTCTGCAGGACGGCGAGGTACTGCTGCGGTTCCTCGCGGCGGGCATCTGTGGCAGCGACATCCCCGGCTTCCGGGGAGTGAAGGGCCGGGTCAGGGGCGATACCGGTGCACACGCCGCCGAGAAGGACGGCTTCCCGATCCACGAGGTCGTCGGCGAGGTGATCGCCAGCAGACACACCGCCCACACCCGCGGCGACCGCGTGGTCGGCTGGGCCTCGGGGTTCGACGGGTTGATGGAAGAGGTGGTGTCTGACGGAGATGGGTTGGCGCCCTTCGACACCTCGCTCAGTCCTGCACACGCGGTCGCCCTGCAGCCGCTGGCCTGCGTGCTCTACGCCGCCGAACACCTTCCCGACCCGGCCGGACGCCACGTCGCCGTCCTCGGTCAGGGTTCCATCGGACTGCTGTTCTCCTACGTGGTCAAGACCATGGGCGCCGCACACGTCACCGGCGTCGACCCCATCGACCGCGCCGATGTCGGACCGTCATTCGGCGTGGACACCAGCGTGCGGGCCACGAGTGACCGGTGGGTGGGTCGCCTGCTCCCGGATGCCAAGCCCGACATCGTGATCGAGGCGGTGGGCCACCAGGTGGCAACGCTGTCCCACGCCGTCGAGGCGGCCGCGTTCGGCGGCACCGTGTTCTACTTCGGCGTGCCCGACGACGACTCCTATCCGATCAGCATGCGCACCATGCTCAGGAACAACCTCACGCTGAAGTCCGGTGTGACCATGGACCGCAGGCGGGTGCTGGAGAAGGCGGACGCGTTCGCGCAGGCACACCCGGGACTGCTCGACCGGTATCTCACCCACACGTTCGGGATCGGTGACGTGCAGGCGGCATTCGATCTGGCGTCGCGTCCGGTTCCGGGGCGGATCAAGATTGCGATCGTGGCCTGACATGACGAGCAGACTGCAGGACGCGCTGGCGGGCACCGGACCGATCTGGGGCGGATGGGTGGTGGGTCCGACCCTGTACGGTCCCGAGGAATTCGCCGCCGCCGGATACGACTACGTCGGATTCGACCTCCAGCACGGCTATCTCAGCGACACCGACGTCGCGCTGATGCTGCGTCGGCTCGAGCACGTCCCGATCGCGACCGTCGTCCGCCTGCCCGACGCGGACGCGGCACCGATCGGACGGGTACTCGATGCCGGCGCGGACGGCGTCGTCGTCGCGATGGTCGAGTCGGCCGCTCAGGCCGCTGAGGCGGTGGCGGCCACGCGGTACGCGCCCGGTGGCGTGCGCAGCTTCGGGCCGCTGCGGGCAAGCCTGGGTGTCGACCCGGTGGCGCTTGCGGAGCGGGTGTCGGTCTTCGCGATGATCGAGACGACAAGAGGATTGGCCGCGCTCGACGAGATCTGCGGAGTCGACGGCCTCACCGGTATCTATGTGGGGCCCGCTGATCTGGCGATCTCGATGGGCCACGGACCGGCGGACGCGTGGACGCGAGAGGACGTCGTGGACGTGATCGGCCACATTCAGCGGACGACGACCGAGGCCGGTTTGGTTCCCGGTATCCACGCCAGCACCGGCACCATGGGAAATGCGATGGCGCGGAAAGGATTCCGGATGCTCACGCTGGCGTCCGAATCGCAGGCTTTGCGTCGCGGTGCCGCTGCGCATCTGGCCGAGGCCGTCGCGGAGGGTTCCTGATGGCCGGCGACCGTGTCGCGCTGATCACCGGTGCCGCCCGCGGACAGGGTGCCGCGATCACCGCCCGGTTGCTGCGAGACGGGTTCCGGGTCGCGGCGTGCGATCTGCGTGCCGACGACGTCAGACGCACCGTCGACAAGCTCGGCGGCGAGCGCGCCATGGCGGTGGAGCTCGACGTGGCCTCCGAGGAGCAGTGGGCGGCGGCAGTGGCGGCGGTGGTCGCACGCTTCGGCGCGCTGAGCACACTGGTCAACAACGCCGGTGTGCTGCATCGTGCGTCGCTGGCCGACGAGACCGCGGCAGGCTTCGAGGGCAGCTGGCGGGTCAATTGTCTGGGCCCGTTCCTCGGCATCCAGGCTGCGCTGCCGCACCTGCGCGATTCCGAGGGCGCCGCGATCGTGAACACCTGCAGCACCGGTGCGATCCGCCCGTTCCCCAACCACAGCGCCTACGGGTCGTCGAAATGGGCGCTGCGCGGTCTCACCCAGGTCGCGGCCGTCGAGCTGGCGCCGGCCGGGATCAGGGTGAACGCGGTGTTCCCCGGCCCGGTAGGGACACCGATGCTGGACGAGACGACGCAGACGCGGTTGGCGGCGCAGGCGCTGATGGGCCGGATCGGCACGCCCATGGAGATCGCGGACGCCGTCGCGTTCCTGGTCTCCGAGCACGCCAGCTTCATCACCGGTTCTGAGCTCATCGTCGATGGTGGGCAATCGCTGCAGATTGGATGACGACGTTCATGGCGAAGACCTTCTCGGTGGGAATCATCGGCGCCGGCCCCGGCGGGCTTGCGCTCGGAATATTCCTGCGCAAAGCGGGATTCGATGACATCACGATCTTTGATCGGGAGGACGGGGTCGGCGGCACCTGGCGGATCAACACCTATCCGGGCCTGGCCTGCGATGTGAAGTCCCATCTCTACTCGTATTCCTTCGACTTGAACGCGCACTGGTCGCGGCTGTGGTCCGGCCAGCCGGAGATCCTGGAGTACTTCGAGCGATGCGCGCGGCGTTACCGACTGCAGCAGAACCTGCGGGTGAACACCGAGATCGTCGCGGCGCACTGGCATTCCGAAACGCGGACCTGGTCCCTGACCACCTCCACCGGAGAAGTCCAGAACTTCGACATCGTCGTGTCGGCGGTCGGACTGTTCACGCAGCCGAAGATGCCCGACCTGGTCGAGGAGGAGCCGTTCACCGGGACCGTCATGCACACCGCCCGATGGGATCACTCGGTGAATCTGCGCGACGCCCGGGTCGCGGTGCTCGGAACGGGATCGACTGCGGCGCAGTTGGTTCCCGAGGTGGCCAGGCAGGCCGCCGAGGTGTACTCGGTACAGCGCTCACCCACCTGGGTGTTGCCGAAGCCGGATCGCGAGTACAGCGAACGGGAGAAGTGGGTGTTCGCCCACATTCCGCTGGCCAAGAAGATCTACCGCACGCGGCTGTGGCTGCGCAGCGAGTCCAACATCTCCGTCATCGAGAACGGCAGCGACAAGACAGAGGAGTTCAAAAGTGTTGCACTGCGGGCACTCGAGGCCGCCGTCACCGACGACGACCTGCGCACCAGGCTGACACCCACCCATCCGTTCGGCTGCAAGCGGCTGGTGTTCGCCACCGACTATCTGCAGGCCTTGACCCAGCCGCACGTCCGGGTGGTCTCGAGCCCGGCACGCGCGCTGCGCTCGCGGTCCCTGATCACCGAGGACGGAACCGAACTCGACGTCGACGTGGTGGTGTGCGCGACCGGATACGCAGCAGCGGATTACCTGGGCCAGATCGAGGTGCGCGGAACTCACGGGACGCTGCTGAGCGACACCTGGCGCGACGGCGCTTTCGCCTACCTGGGGATGTCGGTGCCCGGCTACCCCAACTTCTTCATGCTGTACGGACCCAACACCAACGTGGGGTCGAACAGCGTGATCTTCATGCTCGAAGCCCAGGCGCACTACCTCGTGCGCGCGCTGCGGTATATGCGCCGCAGGAACAAGTCCTCCATCGAGGTGCGCTCACGGGTGATGACACGCTTCCTCGACACGATCGACACGTGGATGCAAGGTACGGTCTGGCTCACCCGGTGCAGCAACTACTTTCGCGCCGCCAACGGCCGGGTGGTCACGCAGTGGCCGCGCAGCGCGCGGGCGTTCTGGGGTCTCACGCGATGGTTCCGCCCGGGCGACTACATTTTCGACGCACCGCAGGAGCCCTCACCGATACACGTCGAGGCCCAGACCGCGGCGAAGCGGTAGGCCGCTGTGACCATGCCGATTCCACCGTTCCCGCGGGACATCATCGAGCGCCTCGACCCGGCGTTGCGTCACCTCGCCGATGCGCGTACCGATCTGTCCCCACCTGTCCTCGGTGCTGTGCGCGACGCGTTGAACCAGCGCCGGGCCGAGACCGCGAGGTTTGCCGACACCGTCGGCGTGGAGATCGAGCAGCGCGACGTACCGGTCCCGGCCGGGCATCACCTCACGGTCCGGATCTACCGGGGCGGGCCACCTCCGTCGCCGGCAGTCATCTATTGCCACTCAGGGGCTTTCGTACTGGGGAACCTGGACACCGACCACCGGCAGTGCGTCGAGCTGGCGCGGCGCGGGCGCTGCACCGTGCTCGCCATGGATTACCGCCTCGCCCCGGAACACCCGTTTCCGGCGGCGCTGGACGATGCTGCGGCCGTTCTGGACTGGGTGGCGCGCAGCGCCGCCGAACTGGGGGTCGCCGCAGAGTCCATCGCGGTCGCGGGCAGCAGCGCCGGCGCTGCGCTGGCTGCCCGGCTGGCGCAACGTGCGGCGGTGGGCGTCGCCCCGCCCGTCGTGCTTGCACTGCTACACCAGCCGGTACTCGACGACAGGCCGACACCGTCGAAGGAAGAGTTCACCGCGACACCAGGTTTCGACGGCCCGGCCGTGCGGTGGATGTGGCGTCATTACGGCGCAGGTGCTGCGCTACCCGAAGACGCGGTGCCTGCGCGGACCGACGAACTGTCCTGTCTGCCGGCCACCGTGATCACCTGTTCCGAGCTGGACCCACTGCGGGACGAAGCGATCGACTACGCGCTGCGGCTGATGTGGGCCGGGGTCACCACCGAACTCCACGTCTTCGCCGGCACCTGCCACGGGTTCGATTCACTGGCGCCGGAATGGGAGGTCAGCGCGCAGCTGTTCGGCATCCAGGGTGCGGCGCTGCGCAGAGCGTTCCTACGCTGAGTCCTCGTTCGCCAGTTCTCGCGCGATCGCGTCGTGGTAGCGGTCGATGTTGGCTGGGTTGACGGTACGGAAGAAGCCGTCGGGCAGCGGCGAGTCCTTGAAGGCCTCGACGGTCATCGTTCGGCTGAAGAGGGTGATGCCCTGGCCGGGCTCGGTGAACTTGTACTGCACGGTGATGCGCCCCGGCATGCCGCCGTTCCCGTCGCGGTCGTGGCCGAGGTTGCCCACCGAATTGAACATCCAGAGCTTGGGCCGCATCGCGATCGCCAGATGCCAGGTGAATATGCGGTCTCCGTCGGGACCGGTCTCGGTCCAGGTGTCACCGACCTCCAGCGGCAACTTCGCCGGGACCTGGCCGACGTGCGCGCTGCCCGGGTACGTCTTGGGCCAGTTGGCCGGGTTGGTCACGAAGTCATAGATCTGCTCGGGGGACTGGGTGAAGGCTGTCTCCGACGTCGTCGTCACGATTCCCACGCTGTGCGCCCTTCTCCGCTTCTTTACAAAGTCCCGTCATAATGTCACGCTGCGTGGTGGGTGGCCAAGGAGATGGCGGAGTAAGGGACGGGAGCTGTCACGATGAACTTCTCCGAAGTCGAACTGTCCGAGAATGACCGGGCTTTCCGCGATGAGCTGCGTGCGTTTTTGTCATCGGTGGTCACTGACGATGTCATCCAGCGCGACCGGGAGACCGGCGACAACTTCGACGAGGCGGTCCACCTGGCGCTCGGTGCCGCCGGCTACCTGGAACGTGATTGGCGCACAGAGGCCGACGGGGGATTCACCGCCGTGCAGCGCCGTATCTGGGAACTCGAAATCGGCCGGGCGCACACCCCGTGGTTCCACTGGGGCACCACGGCGATGGTCGCCACCGCGGTCGATCAGTTCGGCTCGGAGCAGCTGAAGGACGAGGTGCTGGGCAAGGTGCTGTCGGGCCACTATCGGCTGTGCCTCGGCTACACCGAACCCGAGGGCGGGTCCGACATCGCCACCTGCAAGACGCGGGCGGTGCGTGACGGTGACGGCTGGATCATCAACGGCTCCAAGATGTTTACCTCCAATGCCCATCACGCCCAGTACGTGTATCTGATCACCAACTCCGACCCGGATGCGCCCAAGCATCAGAGCCTGACCATGTTCCTCGTCCCGCTCGACTCGCCCGGTGTCGCGATCCAGCCGATCCGCACGGTGGACGGTGATCGCACCAACATCACGTTCTACAGCGATGTCCGCATCGACGACCGGTACCGCGTCGGACCGGTGAACGGGGGATGGGGGGTGCTGCGAGAGGCGCTCGACGCCGAACATGGGACGGTGGAGCGTGACGACAGCGGTCTGCACAAGATCGCGGTCATGACCGAGCATGCGCTGCTGCTCGCCGACGAGGTCGACCGGACTGCGGGTTCCGTTGCGGGTCGCCTCGACGACGGATCGGTGGCCTATCGCCTCGGCCGCAGCATCGCCCGTGTGGAGGCGGCGATGAGTACTACCGAGATGTTCGGCCGGGTGGCGATCGCGCAGACGCTGCGGGACATCACCCCGGACCTGATGGACATCGCAGGCGCCTCATCGGCCGTTCCGTCGGGACTCGGCGCCGAGTACCTGTTCCGGCTGGCCTCGCCCATGGGTATCTACGCCGGCACCCTCGATGTCTTCCGCAACATGATCGCTCAGCACGCGTTGGGCCTTGGCAAGCCGAACTATTCGCCGCCCACCACGCGCACGTAGGCGGCGGCAGCGTCAAGCGGCGCGTGGTTCGAAGGTGACCAGGTCGATGCTGAATTGGTCTTCGATGATGCTGCGGCGGATGATGCGGGTGCCTGGTGGTGGTGGGGCGATGGAGTGGTAGACCGCGTGGGTGGGGGTTCGAAATTCGGCGGTGTGTTCGCCGTTGCGGTCGGTGGTGGTGACTGTCCAGTCGGGGGCTTCTTTGGTGTAGTTGCAGGCTTGGCACATGCCGAGTCCGTTGAGGGCGGTGGTGGGTCCGCCGTGGCGGTCGGGGGTGGCGTGGTCGTGGTGGCGGATGGGGGCGTTGCAGAACGGGGTGCGGCAGGTTTGGTCGCGCAGCCCGATGAACATCGCGAGGCCCTTCGGGAAGATCCGGGCGCGGGATTCCATCGCGACCAGTTGTCCGGATTTGGGGTGGCGGTAGAGGCGGCGCAGGGTGGCTTTGGCGTTCTTGTCTGCCACTGCATCAGCGAGTAGGTGGTGGATCACGGGTGCGGGGACGGGGCCGTAGCCCTGGAGGTAGCCGGGGCAGTCGTCCCCGCCGAACAGGGTGGTGTCGGCCATGACCAGGTTCAGGCTTACGTCCACCGGTTCGGTGACCGCGCGGCCGGTGATGCGTTCGCAGGCGGTGTCGGCCATGATCTGGTTCCGTGAGCGGCCGTCACCGGTGGTGTCGGCGTGGCGTGTGAGTGCGGCGTAGGCGCTGACACCTTGGGATAGGGGTAGCAGCAGGCTGAGGTAGACCATGCCGTCGGCGGCGGGCCGGATGGTGACGCAGCGGTCCTGCTCGGCCTTGGTGTTGCGTTCCACCACCGCGGCGACATCGAGGCGGGCGGCGATCTTCTTGGCCTCGGCGGTCACCCGGTTGGTGCCCCAGTGGTCGAACTTCGCGGTGTCGGCACACAGTTCGGCGTCAAGTTGCCGACGATGTTCCACGCTCAGGCACGCCGATTCCCGCACGATCAGGGTGGCCCGCCACTCCGAGAGGGCCCCGCACTCCAGGGCGGCCAGCGTGTACGGCATCTCCTGGACCAACGCCCGTGCGAACCCGAGATGCTGATTGCCCTTCACCGGGGCATCCCGGCGCGCCAACGCGATCTCCGAGGCGAGCCCTTTACCCCGGCGGCGGGCGGGCACCCCCGCCGCCTGCTCGGCCTCGCGGCGCTTCGCGGCCCAGAGTGCGGTGGCCCGGGCCTGCGCCGCGGCCGCGGCGGACTTGAGTCGTTCGCAGCGCTCGACGACGGCCCGCAGCTCGGCCTGCGAGGCACCCTCATCGATGTCGAACATACTTTCGAACACGACACCGACAGTACTTCCGCCCACCGACAAGTAATGTCAGATGGGTGGTCCCGGCTGCATCGTCGAGCAGGAAATGTGGAGCGTGACAGGAGACTTCGAGGTGACGATGGCCGAACTGCGCGTCGTTGCCCGCTTCGTGGCTGAGGCCGCCGAGGATGTACTCCCTGTCTTCGAGCGTGCGAATCTCGACGACCCGCGCCCGCGAGCGGCTGTCGCTGCCGCTTGGCTGTTCGTCGAGGGCGCGCCGAGAACCAGGCTGCAGCGGGTCACGTCGCTGGACGCTCACCGAGCAGCGAGCGAAGCTTCGACTGAAGCGTCACGTCTGGCCGCGCAGGCCGCCGGCGATGCCGCCTCCGCTGCCTATCTCCACCCGATCGCCAGCGCTCGTCAGGTCGGACACATTCTGCGTGCTGCCGCGAATGCGATACGAATATCCGAGATCTCGGCCGATTCGACTGGCGCCGCCGCCACACAAACATTCGAGAGAACGCGACGCCGCGCCACGCCGGAATTGGTCGATGTTCTCCGGCGCTACCCTCGGGTGCCAGGCGGCAGGAGCCGCGTCGCGCAGCTGATGATGGCGCTCGATGATGCCTTGCGTGCGCCGGGCGCGCTCAGAGCCGCGGAATGACCTCCGAGGCGAGCAGCTGGACCGTCTGATCCGAGCACCGGTCGTGGGTGAAGAGCACGATCTGGCCGAAGCCCGACGCGACCAGGCCGCGCAGTCTTTCGGCCACCACCTCCGGGGTGCCGATCAAATCGGTGTCGTGCAGTCCGAAACCTGGTCCACCGAAGCGCTTTTCGGCGAGCGACCGGACTGACGGCAACGACTGTTCGTCGGGCGCAAGCGCCATGACAGCCTCGATCGAGAGCACGATGCTCTGCGGGTCTCGGCCGACGTCGTCACAGATCGCGCGCAGTGCGGCGATCTTCTCGGTGATCTGCCCCAGGGCATAGGTGGGCACGTTCCAGACATCGGCGTACCGCGCCACCAGGGGCAGCGTGAAGTTTTCCCCGACGCCGCCGACCACGATCGGTGGCCGTGGCGACTGAACCGGCCCCGGCGTGACCGGCATGTCGGAGACGGCGAAATGCCTGCCCGCGAAGTCGATACGCCCGTCGTCGAACGCCTGGCGCAGGATCTCCAGTGTCTCACCGAGTTGTTCCGAGCGTTCCGCGAACGTCCCCCACGGCAGGCCCGCGCGACGATGCTCGTCTTCGATGGACCCGCTACCCAGGCCCAGCGACAGCCGTCCGCCGGAGATCTGGTCCAACGTTGTCGCCATCTTGGCCAGCGTGACCGGGTGCCGAAACTGGTTGCACAGCACCATGTGCCCGACCCGGAGCCGCTCGGTGCGGCTCAGCAGCGCGGTGGCCAGCGTCCACGCCTCCAGCGACGGGTAGTCCGGCATGCCCGGCCCGTACAGGTGGTCGTACAGCCACAGCGAGTCGATCCCGAGCTCCTCGCAGCGACGGGCCCGGTGAAGGACGTCCTCGAATGAGAAGCCCATCTGCGGCAGATAGACACCGATCTCCGGCCTGGTCATGCACTCCCCGTCCGCCCGCTGTACATTCCGCAGTCTGCATGGTAACCACATTCTCAACAACGGAGAAGGTTGTTACCGATGCGGGACCGAGGAGGATCGAACAGTGCGGTTCGCCATCACCCATCCGATGCACAGCCACCCCTACAACCCGGAGATGGTGACGGGTTCGGGCATTGCGCAGGTGGCGATTGCCGCCGAGAGGGCGGGCTTTGACGGCCTCGGCTTCACTGATCACCCGGCACCGACCCAGCGCTGGCTGGATGCGGGAGGCCACGACGCGCTCGACCCCTTCGTCGCGATGGGGTTCGCCGCCGCCCACACCACCACACTTCGACTCATCCCGAACATCGTGGTGCTGCCGTACCGCAACCCGTTCATCGTCGCCAAGGCGGGTGCCACGCTGGACCTGATATCGCAGGGCCGCTTCACCCTCGCGGTCGGCGTCGGCTACCTCAAGCGCGAATTCGCGGCGCTCGGTGTGGATTTCGACGACCGCGCCGCGTTGTTCGAGGAGTCGCTGCACGTGATCCGCGACATCTGGACCACCGATGACCTCACGGTCGAGGGCACCCACTTCACCGCCACCGGCATCACCGCGCACCCCAGGCCGGTCAGCAGGCCGCATCCGCCGATCTGGGTCGGCGGCAACACCGCGGCGGCCCGGTCTCGAGTGGCGAAGTACGCGCAGGGATGGTGCCCGTTCCGCGCCCCCGCGGCGCTCGCCCAGACCGCCCGCACGGCGGCGCTGGAGACCACCGAACATCTCAAAGCCGGCGTCGAGGATCTGCGGCGCCGCCTCGACGACGCCGGCCGGGACCCGGGCGAGATCGACGTCACGTTCACCAACGACGCCGGCGGCAGTCCCGGCGCCGCCGGTTTCAACGCCGACGCGTTCCTCGCCGGAGCGGCAGAGCTCGAACGTGCCGGCGTCACCTGGATTCAGGTGACGGTGCCGGGCGACAGCCTCGCGCACGCGGTGGACACGATCCACAGCTTCGGCCGCGACGTCATCGCGCAACAGTGAACGGGGGTCACGAGCCGGCGAGCCTCACCAGCGTCTTGCCGATGTTCGCCCCGGTGAAGAGCCCGTTGAGGGCATCCACGCACGACTCGATGCCGTCGGAGATGTGCTCGCGATGGGTCAGCAGGCCCTGTTCCTCCCAACCGCGCAGCGCGGCGAACGCCTCGTCGAATCGCCCCCACTCGTCGAGTGCGTTGAACCCTTGCATCAGAGCGGTTTTGGCGAGCAGGTTGACGTAGTTCGCGGGGCCTGGATGCTCGCCGGTGAGATAGCTGGAGATCACCCCGCACAGCACGACGCGCGCCTTGTGCGCGAGTCTGCCCAGTACCGCGTCCAGAATCGGTCCGCCGACGTTGTCGAAGTAGACGTTGACGCCCTGCGGGCAGTGCTTCTTCAGAGCGGCGGGCACATCGTCGTTGCGGTAGTCGATGCATGCGTCGAAACCGAAGTCCTGCACGACTGCCCGGCATTTGTCCGCGCCGCCCGCAATGCCCACCACCCGGGCTCCCGCGATCTTGGCGATCTGGCCCGCCACCGAACCGGTCGCCCCGCCTGCCGCAGACACGACGACGGTCTCACCCGGTTGCGGGCGACCGATGCCGGTCATTCCGAAGTAGGCGGTGGCGCCCGTCGGGCCGTAGATCGACATGACGGCCAGCTGGTCGACCTGCTCGGCGGGCCCCGGTACCGGGGTGGTGAACAGGTCGTCGCGGACGATCGTGTACTCCTGGAAGCCGGTCAGCGTCGTCACGATGTCCCCGACAGCGTAAGCATCGCAACGCGTTTCGATGACCTCGCCGATTCCGGCGGCACGGATGACCTCACCGAGTTGTACCGGTGGCAGGTAACCGGGCTGGTCGTCCAGCCACGTCCGCACGGCGGCGTCCATGCCGACGTACGTCGTGCGGACCAGTGCTTCGCCCTCGGCGGGTTCGGGGGCGGGCGCCGTGACGAGTTCGGTGTCGCCGGGGGCGACCAACCCCTCGGGACGGCGGCGCAGCAAGATCTGGCGGTTCGTCAGCGTCGACACGAGCCAAGAACCTACCGAAGGCGGACCGCTGCCGGACGCGGTTCCGGCACTACACGCGCCACAGCGCCTCCTGTGTTGTGGTGGCTATCAGCGCGCCGCCGGCGTCGTAGAGCGAGCCGTGCACTAGTCCGCGGGAGTCTCCGACGTTGAGCGGATGCACCTCATACCGGTGCCAGTCGTGCGGCACGAACGGCCGGTGGAACCACACCGAATGGTCCAGGCTCGCCGCGTAACCGGTGTCCGGATCCAGCGGCACGCCGCTGGGTCGCGCCACCGGGACCGGACCGAAGTCGGACATGAACGTCAGTGTGCAGGCGCGGGTCAGCGGATCGTCCTCGATCTCGGCCCGCGTGCGGATCCAGAACGGCGGCACCGCGAATACGGAGTCGTCGTCGGCCGTGGTGCGGATCTCGAAACGATCGGCGTACTCGATGTCGGGTTCCTTGGCGCGGGCCTCGGCCAAAGACACCGACGGCGCGTGTGGCGGGTGCTCGTCGGGCCCGGGCTCCGGGGCGTGGAATGACGCGATCATCTCCAGGATCACCGCACCCTCCTGGACGGCGGTGACCCGGCGGGTGTCGAACGACCGACCGTCGCGGGTGCGTTCGACGTGTACCTCCACGTCGACGTGATAGCGCCCGCCGCGCACGAAGTACAGGTGCAACGACTGAGGCAGCTTGTGGGGCTCGACGGTGGCACCCGCGGCGGCAAGCGACTGCGCAGCGATGAGGCCGCCGAACAATCGCGGTCCCGGGCCCGCGCCGGGCTGCGACGTGACGAAGGTGTCGCCGCGGCGCTCGAACTGCAGGAGCTGCGCGATCCAGCTCACGTCGACACCTGTCATCAGGTGCTGACCCTATCGGCTGGCGAAGTACTTCTCCCCGTCGGCGGCCGCTCGGCCGAAGGCGGCCTTCAACGCCGGAGCGAGCACTTTGAACGGCAGCTTCAGCGGGCCGACAGGTTCGATGGCCACCAGCCAGGTGAACCGCGTTCCAGCACCCTCGGGCTCGACGCGGTAGTCCTCGGCGAACCTGCGGAACAGGGGAGCGTTGGCCTCGGTGGCGTGAAAGGCGTACCCCGAACCGTCGGTCCAGTCGAAGAAACGCTCGCGAACCTTGATCGGGCCGGTGCTGACTTCCCGGGTCGTGCCCGCCCCGAACGGGCGCGGGGACGTCCACGTCAGCGACGTCACCGTCTTACCCCAGGCCGCGAGCGACTCGTCGGACTGCAGCGAGTCCCAGACCTGCTCGGGGGTGGCGTCGAAGTGCTTGACGTACCGGAACACGTACGGTGCCGACGCGAAGAATCCGGCGTCGGCGGGCTTGAGGGCGAACCAGCGGGCCATGGGACGCAAGCTTGACCTAAAACGCCTCCTCGGGCAACGCCATCAGATCATCGGCTTCGATGTCGTCGACGATCCGGCGCACGGCGCTGAGCTGAGGCAGCATGTTGGCGGCGAAAAACGCGGCGGTCGCGATCTTGCCCTCGTAGAACGGGGTGTCCTGCGCGCTGTGCTCGGCTTCCAGCGCAACCTGGGCCACCTGCGCCTGCTCCAGCAGGCGCCACCCGATCAGCAGGTCACCGACGGCGAGCAGCACCCGGACGGACACCAGGCCGACCTTGTAGATCTCGGTCGGGTGTTCGGAGGCGGCCATCAGGTAGCCCGTGGCGGCCGCCATCATCGCCTGCACGTCGTCGAGGGCGGCGGCCAGCTGCATCGCCTGTGGCTTGAGTCGCGCATCGCAGGATTCGATCGTGCGCGTGATCGCGGTGGCGACGTGGGCCAACGCCTCTCCCCGGTCCCTGACAACCTTGCGGAAGAAGAAGTCCAGCGACTGGATCGCCGTGGTGCCCTCATAGAGCGAGTCGATCTTCGAGTCGCGGATGTACTGCTCGATCGGATAGTCCTGGAGGAAGCCCGAACCGCCCAGCGTCTGCAGTGATTCGGTGAGGACCTCGTAGGCTCGCTCGGAGCCCACCCCCTTGACCACGGGGAGCAGCAGGTCGTCGACGCGGTGGGCCATCGACGGATCGGCGCCCGAAACATGTTCTGCGACATCGTTGTTCTGATGGGCGGCGGCATACATGTACAGCGCGCGCAGCCCCTCGGAGTACGCCTTCTGGGTCAGCAGGCTGCGGCGGACGTCGGGGTGGTGCAGGATCGTCACCCTCGGTGCCGACTTGTCGGTCATCTGGGTCAGGTCCGAGCCCTGCACCCGGTCCTTGGCATAGGCCAACGCGTTGAGGTAGCCGGTCGACAACGTGCCTGCGGACTTGACGCCGATCGTCATCCGGGCGTGCTCGATGACGGTGAACATCTGGGCGATGCCGTTGTGGACGTCGCCCACCAGGTACCCGACCGCGGGCCTGCCGTGCGCGCCGAAGGTCAGTTCGCAGGTGGGGGAGGACTTGAGCCCCATCTTGTGCTCCAGGCCGGTGGCGAAGACCCCGTTGCGCTCGCCGAGTTCGAAGGTCTCGGGATCGAACAGGTACTTGGGGACGTAGAACAGGCTCAGCCCCTTGGTGCCCGCGCCGGCGCCCTCGGGCCGGGCCAGCACCAGGTGGAAGATGTTCTCGGCGGTGTCGCCGACGTCGCCGCCGGAGATGAATCGCTTCACGCCCTCGATATGCCAGGTGCCGTCGGGCTGGCCGATCGCCTTGGCACGTCCGGCGCCGACGTCGGATCCTGCGTCGGCCTCGGTCAGCACCATCGTCGCCGCCCACCCGCGCTCCAGGCCCTTGGCGGCCCACACCTTCTGCTGCTCGGTCCCTTCCACGGCCAGTGCGTGCGCCATCGCCGGGCCCAGCGCGTGGAAGAAAGCCACCGCCGGGTTGGCGCAGAGGATCATCTCGCCGATCGCCCAGGTCAGCGCGGCCGGTGCCGGGACCCCTCCGATCTCCTCGGCGATGCCGAGCCGCCACCACTCGGCGTCCTTGACCGCCGCCACGGTGCGCTTGATCTCGTCGGACACCGAGATGGAGTGCGTCGCGGGATCGAACACGGGGGGATTGCGGTCGGCGTCGGCGAACGAGGCGGCCACAGGACCCTCGGACAGCCGGGCCACCTCGTCGAGCATGGTGCGTGCGGTGCCGGAATCGAGGTCGCCGTATCCACCGGCGTCCAACACGGTGTCCAGGCGCAGCACCTCGAAGAGGTTGAACGCGATATCCCGGACATTGGCGATGTAGTGACCGTTACCCATGACCGCAGTGTGGCGGCCCAGCAAACACATACGCAACCGTAACCAGGGCAAACCTACGGTGACGCAACCGTAGGGAGCGAGGTCGCTGCGCTATGTGACATGCATCACATGTGGCCGGGAATCTCGGCCTGCACGGTCACCTTGGTCTCGTCGAAGCTCAGGAGCCCGGTGATGGGCCGGCTCTCGGGCATCGGATCCTCGTAGCTCCAAGCGGCATCCGCGATCGATTCGTCGCCGGCCACCACATCCCAGTAGGTGGCGTAGCCCTTGTAGTTGCAGTAACTCGACGTCGACGAACGACGCAGCACATCGGCGCGAACCGCGGCCGGGTCGACGTACAGACGGGGCCGCAGCGAGGTTTCGAACACGATCACGGTGTCGACGGTGTCCACCAGGGTGATGCCCGCGGCCGTCACGCGCAGCGCCCGCGTCGTGGTCCGGCAGTCCACCCGGTGATACGGATTGGGCGGGTAGTGCACCAGGCGTCGCCCCTCCTCGAACCACGCGTCGGCGGCCGCCCACGACACCACGACGTATCCGGGCGCTTCAGGAACCGGCGTCCCCGGCAGATCGCCCACCTCGTCGGCGGCGAACGCATAGCTCAGCGCTTCGCCCCGGCGGTGCACCATCAATGCACCTTCGGTGTCGAGCACCGTGCGACCGTCGACGACGGCCTGGATTCGCCGCGGGTGCGGCTCGATGTAGACGAGGTCACCTGCCACCGGCGGGCTGAGGCGACCCGCACGGTCACGGCCGAGGGGGCCGGTCCCCGCCACCAGGCTCATCGAAACCTCGCGGTGGCAACGGAATTCGAGCGCGTCATCGCATCCTCGGGTTGTCGTCTCCTGCATCGGAATCGTTGCGTACGAGTGTTACAAAGCGCTTGCCGATTGTCACGTCCGGGGGCGTTCCAACGGCGCGTCCCGAATTGAGATTCTGCTAACACCGCGTGTCAGATCGCCCGATAGCCGCCCCGCGATCGGCGAAGACCGCTGAAATGGGTATGACACAGACCGAATGTGTCGGCGACAGACGGGGTGGTGGCGGGTGAGGCGACTCAACGGCGTGGACGCGATGATGCTCTACAGCGAGACGCCGGAGATCCACATGCACACCCTGAAGATCGGCGTGCTCGACGTGTCGAACGTCGAGGGATACGACTTCGAGTTGTTCCGCCGGGCCGCGCTTCCCCGGTTGCACGCTCTGGCTCCACTGCGCTACCAGCTCGTCGACATTCCGTGGAAGTTCCATCACCCGATGTGGGTGCAGAACGCCGAGATCGACGTCGACTATCACATCCGCCGGGCTCGCGTCGCCCCGCCGGGAGGTCGCCGCGAACTCGACCAGCTGATCGGTGAGATCGCAGGCACCCCGCTGGACCGCAACCACCCGCTGTGGGAGATGTACATCGCAGAAGGGCTGGCGGACAATCGGATTGCGGTCATCCACAAGGTGCATCACGTACTCGCCGACGGAATGGCGTCGGCGAACCAGCTCGCGCGGGCGATTCAGCCGCACGAGCCGGAGATCGGCGGGCAGCTCGAGCAGCTGTCCACCGACTCGAAGGCACCCGGCTACCTTCTCAGGGCCGCGGGGCGCGACCACCTGAGGCAACTGCGCCGACTACCGGGCCTGATGAACGAGACCGTGACCGGCGTCTCGCGAGTGCGCAGGAAGGCCAGGGAGCGCGGGCCGAATCCGGACATCGCGCGCAACTTCGCCCCACCGCCGAGTTTCCTCAACCATGTGGTCACGCCGGGACGCCGCTTCGCGACAGCGCCGTTGGCGTTGTCGGATGTCAAAGAGACCGCCAAGCATCTCGGCGTCACGCTCAACGACATCGTGCTGGCCACCGCCGCGGGTGCGCTGCGCCGACTTGCGCTGCAGTACGACAAGAAGGCCGATGCGCCGCTGATCGCCGGGGTGCCGGTGAGCGTCAACACGTCGCGGGAGCGTCTGGTCGGCAACGAATTCACCTACATGACACCGTCGTTGCCCATACATATCGAGGACCCCCTGGAACGGGTGAAACTGACCGCGACCTCCACGGCGATCGCCAAGGAGAACCACAATCTGCTCGGCCCGACGTTGTTGCCGTCCTGGCTGACCTTCCTGCCGCCCGCGACGACGCCACGGATCTTCCGGATGCAGGCGCGCCGCGTCGAATCGGCGATGGTCATGAACCTGACGGTGTCCAACGTGCCCGGGCCGCGGGAACGCGGTTTCGTCGAGGGTGCGGTCGTCGACGAGATCTACTCGGTCGGACCGATCGTGGCAGGCAGTGGCATGAACATCACGGTGTGGAGCTATGTCGATCAGCTCTCCATCTCGGTACTTACCGACGACCGCACTCTCAAAGACCCGCACGAGGCCACCGACGCGCTGCTGACCTCCTTCGTCGAGATCCGCCAGGCCGCGGGTTTGTCCAGGGATTTGACACCCGTCGAAACGGCCATGCCGGTGGCGCAGGCACTCTAGCGATGGAACCCGTTGCTCGCCGCGGGGTTTCGTGACGTGACGAGTGCGTGGGATTCGACGGAGGGTAAACAGAGGCTTTACAGATCGGCTCTGTAGTGTCACGCTGTCTGGGGCGCCACCCGACGGCGCCGAAGGGTGGCTCGGAAGATGGCGTCGCGACGGTACAACCAGGTCGGCGAGGTTCGTGAGCTGGAACTGTGTGCGGACGGTGCGGAGCTGCCGGGCTACCGCGTCGTCGTCGCGGCTGCCTCGGTCGGCCCCATCGTCGCGGCAGCCGGAGGCTTCCTCTGTGACCGCGCGCGGGAGGGCTGGACCGTCAGCGTTCTGCTCGCCGGGTCCTGCGATGTGCGGCCGCTGGCCATCCTCGGAGTGTCCGACCACCGGGTGGTCGACGAGCGCGAGGACCTGGGATCGATCATCAGCGGGTTACCGCGAGAGACCACTGTCATGATCGGTGCGGATCTCCTCGGCGCTGACGCGCGCGCCCGTGATGGCCTGGGAGAGTTCGCGCAGTCCGCATATGGCGCGGTCAGGGTCTGGGGCCGGCCGCCGGAGGCCGAAATCGGTACCGGCCTGGAGCCGGACCCGTACGAGCTGAGCCCCGCAGCCATCGCGTTCAAGACCCACGCGCTGCGTGCGGCGGGGACTGCGGGCATGGTCGAGCCTGTGGAGGCGCTGTATCGGGTTCGCCCCGACACGTATCGCCGGTTCTATACGGTGTAGCGGCCCTACCTGGTGTCGCGGTTGCGGCTGGTGTAGACGCTGCGCGCGACGACGCCGAACAACACGAGCGCGAACCCGATCAGGAAGAGGTCCTCGACCTTGCCGGAGTGGTTGCCGTGCATCATGGCCAGAAGGAACAGCGCGGCGAGCGTTCCGCCGATCTGGAAGCCCTTGAGGCTGCCCGTCGACCAGCCCCACTCGGCCGACGGCACTTCCTCGACGTCGACACCACTGCGTCGTTCCACCTCGGTGCTTGCCACGGCTGCTCCTCCGGTCGGGCGGCATCTGTTGCGGTCATTCTGACACAGGCCTACTACGCGCCGCCGTAGAGCTTCCGGTTGCGCACTAGGCTGGCCGGTCATGACACCGCAGGAGCGCGTCGGCCTTCTCCAGGACAAGGTCGCGTTCATCACCGGCGCCGCGCGCGGGCAGGGACGCGCTCATGCGGTCCGATTCGCAGAAGAGGGCGCCGACGTCATCGCCGTCGACCTGTGCGAGCAGATTGACAGTGTGGCCTACCCGATGTCGACACCGGAGGACCTCGACGAAACCGTGCGGCTGGTGGAGAAGACCGGCCGCCGGATCGTCGCTGAGCGCGGCGACGTCCGGGACCGTGAGCGGCTCCAGCAGATCGTGGCGAAGGGGCTCGACGAGTTCGGGCACATCGACTTCGTCATCGCCAATGCCGGCATCCTGCCCGCCGCCGGTGCGCAGGGGCGCGAGATCTCCGCCTTCACCGACGCGATCGCCGTGATGCTCAGCGGCGTCTAATTCACCATCGACGCAGCGCTGCCTGCGCTGCTACGCAACCCCGACGGTGGCGCGATCGTGATCACCAGCTCGGCGGCCGGCTTCACCTCCGTCAGTACAGAATTCGGCACCATGAGTCATGGCGCTGCCGGCTACACCGCCGCCAAGCACGGCGTGATCGGCGTCATGCGGCACTTCGCCCGCTCGCTCGCCGAGAAGAACATCCGGGTCAACTCGGTGCATCCCGGCGGCGTCGCGACCCCCATGGTGCTCAACCAGGCGATGGCGGACTGGGCCGGCGAGCATCCGTCGTTCAGCACCGCGCAGCAGCCACTGCTGCAGCTGCCGATGATGGAGCCCGACGACGTCAGTGCGGCGATGATCTACCTCTGTGGCCCCGGGGGCAGGTACGTCACCGGGGTGGCGCTGCCCCTCGACGCGGGCCAGACGCTGAAGTAGTCAGAGGGCGCCGTACCGGCGCAGGGCTTCGGCGCGCTCCTGGCCGTGGTCGACGATCGGTTCCGGGTAGTCGCTCGGCCTGGTGCTCTCGAGCTTGTGCACGTCGTCGGTGTCGGCGAGCTCAGAGACCCACCGCCGGATGTAGTCACCGGACGGGTCGAATTTCTTGCCCTGCGTCGTCGGATTGAACACCCGGAAGTACGGCGCCGCGTCGGTGCCGCAGCCGGCGGCCCACTGCCAGCCGTGCTGATTGTTGGCCATGTCGCCGTCGACGAGCTGGTCGAGGAACCAGCGCGCACCCCATTGCCACGGCAGGTGCAGATCCTTGACCAGGAAGGACGCGACGATCATCCGTACCCGGTTGTGCATGAACCCGGTTTCGGCGAGTTGGCGCATGCCCGCGTCGACGATGGGAAAGCCCGTCTTGCCCGCCTTCCACGCCTCGAAGGCCTTCTCGGCCTCCGGGCCGTCGTCGACCTCGATGGCGTCGAAGGACTTGTTCCAGTTCCACCATGTGCTGTCGGGCCACTCGTGCACCACCGAGGCGTAGAAGTCGCGGAACGCCAGCTCCCTCAGGTAGGCCTGCGCTCCCTTACCCCGGCCCAGATCGGCAGCCATGGTGCGGGGATGGATGGTTCCGAACTTCAGGTGCGCCGACATCCTGCTGGTGGCCGCCAGGTCGGGGCGGTTGCGGTCATCGTCGTAACCGTCAACTCCGTCGCCGAGGAACTTCTTCCACTGCTGTCGGGCCGCCCGTTCACCCGCGGGCAGCTCCAGCTCCACGCCTGCGTCAGGGATGTCGACGACGGCGGGCCCGCCGGTCACGTCGCCGGGGTCGATCCAGCGTGCGGACTTCTTTCCGGAGTCCGCCGGCTTGCGCCACCCGTGCTTGCGCCACGCGTCATAGAACGGGGTGAACACCTTGTACGGAGTGCCGTCACCCTTGGTGACCCGGCCGGGGGACACCAGATACGGCGATCCCGTCGCGATCAGTTCGACGTCGCCCAGGGCGTCGCGCACCTCGTCGTCGCGGCGCCTGCCGAACGGCGTGTGGTCCTCCGACACATGGACCGACGTCGCGTCCACCGCCTTCACGAGCGCGGGGATGCGGGTCTTCGGGTCGCCCCGGGTGACCAGCAGCCGGCCGTCCAGGCTTTCGTGCAGGTCACGCAGCGCGTCATAAAGGTATTGCAGGCGCCGTGCCCCGGAGGAGGACTTCAACCGGGGATCGAGCACGTAACAGGCGATGACGTCCCCGTCGCTCTCGGCGGCGGCCTGCAGGGCGGGCAGATCCGCAAGCCGGAGATCACGGCGGAACCACAACACAGCGGGCATGGCCTTGATGCTGCCCCGAAACTCCGACAGAGAAACTCCGAGTCGGCGATTCTGACAAAAGGGTTAGACCTGAGCGCCCACGGGGCAGCGTTGGGAGAGCGCCGACCCGGGACGTGCTGCCAGAATGCCAGCATGACCACCGGGCTCGGCGACGACTATCCGCGGGACATGGTCGGCTACGGCCAACACCCGCCAGACCCCCGCTGGCCCGGTGGCGCGAAGATCGCCGTCCAGTTCGTCCTCAACTACGAGGAGGGCGCCGAGAACAGTGTGCTGCACGGCGACCCGGCCTCGGAAACCTTCCTCTCGGAAATCATTGGTGCCCAACCTTTTCCGAATCGACACATGAGCATGGAGTCGCTCTACGAGTACGGGTCGCGAGCCGGGCTGTGGCGGGTACTGAGGGTGTTCGACCGGCGCGGCCTGCCGCTGACGGTCTTCGGGGTCGCGATGGCGCTGGCGCGCAACCCCGAGGCGGTCGCGGCGTTCCAGCGGCGCGGCGACGAAATCGCCTGCCACGGATTGCGCTGGATCAGTTACCAACTCGTCGAACCGCAGGTCGAGCGCGCACACCTCGCCGAGGCGGTGCAGTTGATGACCGAGCTCACCGGGCATGCTCCGCAAGGCTGGTACACCGGCCGTGACTCGCCGCAGACGCGGCAGCTGGTCGTGGAGCACGGCGGCTTCCTCTACGACTCCGACTCCTACGCCGACGACCTCCCGTACTGGACCCGGGTCGATGACACCGACCACCTGGTGGTGCCCTACACGTTGGACACCAACGACATGCGGTTCGCCGTCGCGGGCGGATTTCCCAGCGGTGACGAGTTCTTCACCCATCTGCGGGACGCGTTCGACGTGCTCTACGCGGAGGGGGCGTCGGGTTCACCGAAGATGTTGTCGATCGGGCTGCACTGCCGGATCGCCGGCCGGCCCGCCCGCACCGCCGCTTTGGAGCGCTTCCTCGACCACGTCCAATCCCACGATGACGTGTGGATCGCGCGCCGCGTCGACATCGCCAGGCACTGGATCGAACACTTCCCTGTGTCCTGAAACGAGAATCCTCCGCACCACCCGGCGGGTGCGGAGGATCCTCAGCTTCGCTGCGGTACCGGTTACATCGCCGGCGGCATCAGCACGGTGTCGATGAGATACACCGTCGCGTTGGCCGTCTGGACGCCACCGCAGACCACCGACGCGTTGTTGACCATCAGGTGGTCCGGCGCCCCGGTGACGTTCAGCGTCGCGCCCTGCACCGTCGCATGCTCACCGACGACCTGCTCCGGCGCAGCCTGACCCGGCACCACGTGGTAGGTCAGGATGTTCGTCAGCAGGTCGGTGTCGGTCTTGAGGGTCTCGACCGTCGCGGGATCGAGTTTGGCGAACGCCTCGTCGGTGGGGGCGAACACGGTGAACTCGGCCCCGTTGAGCGTATCGACGAGGTTGACGTTCGGGTTGAGTTGTCCGGACACGGCTTTCGTGAGCGTGGTCAGCATCGGGTTGCTGGCCGCAGCAGTGGCCACCGGCGCCATCGCCATGCCCTGCACCGATCCGGGGCCTTCCGGCACCTGCTGGACATAAGCCGCACAGCCCGGTCCGAGGGGGGCTGCCGCGGCCGTGGTGGCCGTGCCCAGCGACAGGCCGACGGCGGCGGTCACCGCGAAGCCTGCACCGAGTAGCGCCCGTGTGTTGACAGTCATGATCGTTGTCCTTTCTGAAGGAATGGTGTCGGAGGCTTTAGTTGGCCGGCGGCATCAAGACGGTGTCGATCATGTAGACGGTGGCGTTGGCGGTCTTGACTCCACCGCACACCAGGCCCGCGTCGTTGACCTTGAGGTCGTTGCCCGCGCCGGTGACGGTGAGGGGAGCGCCCTGCACGGTGACGTGCTCGCCGGCCACTGCATCAGGAGCCGCCTGGCCCGGAACCACGTGGTAGGTCAGGATGCTTGTCAGCAGATCGGAGTCGGTCTTGAGGGTCTCCAGCGTGGCCGCGTCGATCTTGGCGAAAGCGTCGTTGGTCGGTGCGAACACCGTGAACTCGGCGCCGTTGAGCGTGTCGACGAGGTTGACGTTCGGGTTGAGCTGACCGGACAGCGCCTGGGTCAGGGTCGAGAGCATGGGGTTGTTCGATGCGGCGACCGTCACGGGGTCGGCCGCCATGCCCGCCACGGAACCGGGGCCCTCGGGGACCTGCTCGGCATAGGCAGCACACCCGGTGCCGATGAGGTTGGCGGCGGGATCCGCGCTGGGCGCGGCAGACGAGGTGGTCATCTCGCTGGTCGCGGACTCCACTGCCGACTCGGCCGCGCTGGTGGCTGACGATGCGGTGCTCGACGCCTCTTCGCTCGAACACGCTGCCACGCCGAAGATGGCAACCGCAGCCAATCCTGCTGCAGCGGCTTTCCTACGGTGAACAATCATCATTTCCTCATCCCTTCGCGTGCGGACACCGTTGCCCGCCTCATCTGGCTCACGGGTAATTCCCAGCTGCGGGTCTCTCGGATGGGTTCGAGGGGTGTTCGTCACACTCGTGTAACACTTTCGCGTCCCGCTCGGCGCGGCCGCATGGCGGCGATCGCGGCGCTGCGCGGCACAATGGGGCGGTGAGCGAAAGCGGCGCGCGGGTGCGCGTACTGATCCTGGGCAGCACCGGGTCGATCGGCACCCAGGCACTCGAGGTCATCGCCGCGAATCCGGATCGTTTCGAGGTGGTCGGGCTCGCCGCGGGCGGGGGAAACCCCGATCTGCTGGCCAGGCAGCGTTCCGAGACCGGGGTGACGAACGTCGCGGTCGCCGATGCGGCCGCGGCCGCATCGATGGGTGACGTCACCTACACCGGACCGGATGCGGTCACCCATCTCGTGGAGAACACCGACGCCGACGTCGTCCTCAACGCCCTTGTCGGTGCGCTCGGCCTCAAGCCGACGCTCGCTGCGCTGGCCACCGGCTCACGGCTGGCGCTGGCCAACAAGGAGTCTCTGGTGGCCGGCGGGCCGCTGGTACAGAAGGCCGCCTCGCCGGGACAGATCGTGCCTGTCGACTCCGAGCATTCCGCGCTCGCGCAGTGCCTGCGCGGCGGCACCGCAGACGAGGTGGCCAAGCTGGTGCTCACCGCGTCCGGTGGACCGTTCCGCGGCTGGTCCGCCGACCGGCTCACCGATGTCACCCCCGAGCAGGCCGGCACGCATCCCACCTGGTCGATGGGGCCGATGAACACGTTGAACTCGGCCTCCCTGGTCAACAAGGGCCTTGAGCTGATCGAGACGCACCTGCTCTTCGGGGTCGATTACGACCGAATAGAGGTAGTGGTCCATCCGCAGTCGATCGTGCACTCGATGGTGACCTTCACCGACGGATCGACGCTCGCCCAGGCCAGTCCGCCCGACATGAAGCTGCCGATCGCGCTGGCGCTGGGCTGGCCGGCCCGGGTGGCCGGTGCCGCGCTGGCATGCGATTTCACCACCGCCTCCCGATGGGACTTCGAGCCGCTGGATGACGACGTCTTCCCGGCCGTTGCGCTGGCCCGCGAGGCCGGTAAGGGCGGCGGCTGCCTGACCGCGGTGTACAACGCCGCCAACGAAGAAGCGGCCGAGGCGTTCCTGGCGGGCAGGATCCGGTTCCCGGCGATCGTGCGCACCGTCGCCCACGTGCTGCGCGCTGCCGACCAGTGGGCCGCGGAACCAGCTACCGTGGACGACGTACTCGACGCACAAGACTGGGCCCGTGACCGGGCGCGGAGCGCAGTCGAGCGGGAACCCGCAGGTAGCAGAAGTAAGGACTGGGCCGCCAGATGATGTATGTACTTGGCGTCACGCTGTTCGCACTGGCCATCCTGGTGTCAGTGGCGCTGCACGAGTGCGGCCACATGTGGGTGGCCCGCGCCACGGGTATGAAGGTGCGCCGCTACTTCGTCGGCTTCGGTCCGACGCTGTGGTCCACGTGGCGGCCCAACAAGCTGGGCCAGACCGAGTACGGCATCAAGGCAGTTCCGCTGGGTGGTTTCTGCGACATCGCGGGCATGACCGCAGTGGAAGAGCTGGCCCCCGAGGACCAGCGGTACGCGATGTACAAGCAGAAGACCTGGAAGCGCGTCGCGGTGCTGCTCGCCGGGCCCGGAATGAACTTCATCATCGGCCTCGTCCTCATCTACGCGATCGCGATCATCTGGGGCCTGCCCAATCTGAAAGCCCCGACCACCGCCGTCGTCGGCGAGACCTCGTGCATCAAATCCGAGGTGGCTCAAGGCGAACTCGGTGACTGTGTCGCCGCCAGCCCGGCGGCCGCGGCAGGGGTGCAGCCCGGCGATGTCATCCTCAAGGTCGGCGACACCGAGGTGCCGACCTTCGATGCGCTGGTCGAAGCGGTGCGGCAACAGAACGGTCCGACCGAATTGACCGTGCAGCGCGACGAGAACGGAGCGCTGCGGGAGTTCACCACCACGGTCGACGTCACGCCCAGCCAGCGCTTCGTCGCAGGCGATGACGGGCAGGCGGTCCCCGCCGACGTCGGAAGTATCGGCGTGACGGCCGCGCAGTTCGGTCCGACGCGGTACAACGCGTTCACCGCGGTGCCGGGCACGTTCGTGTTCACCGGCGATCTCGCCGTCGAGCTCGGCAAGGCCATCGTCAAGATCCCGAGCAAGATGGGTGCACTGGTGAACTCCATCACCGGCGGTGAGCGCGACCCCGAGACCCCGATCAGCGTCGTCGGTGCGTCCAGGATCGGCGGTGAAACCGTCGAGCACGGCATCTGGGTCGCGTTCTGGTTCTTCCTGGCGCAGCTCAACTTCGTTCTCGGCGCGGTCAACCTGATTCCGCTGCTGCCGCTCGACGGCGGGCACATCGCGATCGCGTTGTACGAGAAGGTGCGCAATAAGATGCGAGAGGTGCGCGGCAAAGTGGCCGCGGCGCCGGTGAACTACCTCAGGCTGATGCCCCTCACCTATGTCGTGATCATCGTGATGGTGGGCTTCACGCTGCTGACCGTGACTGCCGACGTGGTCAACCCGATCACGTTATTCCAGTAGGAGACTTCGTCGTGACGACCGCAAATGTGAGCCTGGGGATCCCTGTTCCGCCACCCCCCACGCTGGCACCCCGCCGCAAGACGCGCCAACTCATGGTCGGCGACGTCGGCGTCGGCAGTGACCACCCCATCGCGGTGCAGTCGATGTGCACCACCAAGACCCACGACATCAACGCGACACTGCAACAGATCGCCGAGCTGACAGCGTCGGGATGCGACATCGTCCGCGTGGCCTGTCCGCGGCAGGAGGACGCCGACGCGCTACCGGCGATCGCGAAGAAGGCGAACATCCCGGTGATCGCCGACATCCACTTTCAGCCGAAGTACATCTTCGCGGCGATCGACGCGGGCTGTGCCGCGGTGCGTGTGAACCCCGGCAATATCAAGGAGTTCGACGGCCGGGTCAAGGAGGTCGCCAAGGCGGCCGGCGCCGCGGGCATCCCGATCCGGATCGGCGTCAACGCCGGTTCGCTGGATCCGCGGTTGCTCAAGAAGTACGGCAAGGCCACCCCGGAGGCGCTCGTCGAGTCCGCGCTGTGGGAGGCCTCGCTGTTCGAGGAGCACGGCTTCGGCGACATCAAGATCAGCGTGAAGCACAACGACCCGGTCATCATGGTGGCCGCCTACGAGCTGCTGGCGTCCAAGTGCGACTACCCCCTGCACCTCGGCGTCACCGAGGCCGGGCCGGCGTTCCAGGGCACCATCAAGTCGGCCGTCGCGTTCGGGGCGTTGCTGTCCAAGGGCATCGGCGACACCATCCGCGTGTCGCTGTCCGCGCCGCCGGTCGAGGAGATCAAGGTCGGCAACCAGATCCTGGAGTCGCTGAACCTTCGGCCCCGCGGTCTGGAGATCGTGTCGTGCCCGTCCTGCGGACGTGCCCAGGTCGACGTGTACACGCTGGCCAACGAGGTGACCGCCGGGCTCGAAGGCATGGACGTGCCGCTGCGTGTCGCGGTCATGGGCTGCGTCGTCAACGGCCCCGGCGAGGCCCGCGAGGCCGACCTCGGTGTGGCGTCGGGCAACGGCAAGGGACAGATCTTCGTCAAGGGCGAGGTCATCAAGACGGTGCCGGAGGCGATGATCGTCGAGACCCTGATCGAAGAGGCGCTGCGAATCGCCGAAGAGCGGGGTTCTGATGATGCTGCAGGTTCGCCCGTTGTGACCGTAAGCTGAGACCCAGGCTCCAGGGGGTGGGGCCCGCCTGTTCAGGGTCCGTCGCAGAAAGAGTCCAGATGTCGGCTCCTCCGCTTTTTCGGCTCGTCGACGAGCGAAGAGTGTCGGTGGTCCGCGACATCCTCGCCGTCCGGCAGGTCCTCGACGAGGACCCGGTCGCGTCGTGCATGGTCGCCTCCCGGGTCGCCGAACACGGCATCGAGCCGTCGGCGATCGGCGGGGAACTGTGGACTCGCCGGCGTGCAGGAGAATCGCTGTGCTTCGCCGGCGCCAACCTCATTCCGTTGCGGGGCACTCCCGGTGATCTAAACGCGTTCGCGGACAAGGCAATGAGTAGTGCGCGCCGATGCTCGTCGCTGGTCGGCCGCGCGGAACTGGTGCTGCCGATGTGGCAGCGGCTGGAGCCGGTGTGGGGGCCGGCGCGCGACGTGCGGGCCCATCAACCGTTGATGGCGTTGAACACCGCGCCGCACTGTCCGCTCGACCCCGGCGTGCGTCCGGTCCGCATCGAGGAGCTCGACGCCTACCTGGTTGCGGCCATCGACATGTTCATCGGCGAGGTCGGCATCGACCCGCGCCTCGGAGACGGCGGACGGGGCTACCGCAGGCGGGTCGCCGGCCTGATCACCGCGGGCCGAGCCTGGGCCAGGTTCGAGCGCGGCGAGGTGGTGTTCAAGGCCGAGGTGGGTTCCCAGTCCCCGGCAGTCGGCCAGATCCAGGGCGTGTGGGTGCGTCCGGATCAGCGCGGTCGCGGCATCGGAACGGCAGGGACCGCCGCCGTCGCCGCGGCCATCGTAGGCAGCGGGCGGATCGCCAGCCTGTACGTCAACAGCTTCAATACCGTCGCGCGCGCGACGTACGCGCGCATCGGGTTCGCCGAGATCGCGTCGTTTGCGACCGTACTGCTCGACTGATCGAACGCTGCGCATACTCTCCTGAATATGAACGAGCAGGATGCGCAGAGTCGCGAGATGGCGGCAGCGCTCGTCCACGCCATGGAGCGCCGACACGAAGTGCTCGACGCTGTGGTCGCCTCCGACGACTACGACGCCGCGATCGAATCGCTCGCAGCGCTGCTCGACACCTCGGCTGCTGCCGCGGAAGCCGTCCTGCGGCTGTCGTTCGACCGGCTCACCAAGGTGTCCAGACGCCGGATTGCCGCCCAACTGGAGAACCTCCCCACCCAGACGTTCACCGGGACCGAGCAGACCCCGGGTTCGGCCCGCCGGCTGATGCTGCGGCCGTTCAGCGCCGACGAGGACCGGGACATCTTCGCCGCACGCACCGCTGACATGCGTTCGGCGGGCGACGGCACGGCCGCGCCCGCTGGTGATATCGGCGACGAGATCCGCGGTGCCGTCGCCCGTGTCGCGGCCGAGGAAGCCGCCTGGCTGGTCGCCGAGGTCGGGTCGGCCAAGGTCGGGATGGTGTTCGGCGAGCTCACCGACGGCGAAGTCGGGGTGCGGATCTGGGTCCATCCCGATCACCGCAAGCAGGGCTACGGCACGGCGGCGTTGCGCGCGTCGCGGTCGGAGATGGCAGCCTATTTCCCGGCGGTGCCGCTGGTGGTGCGGGCACCCGCCGCCGGTTCCTGACGCGTTCTCAGCCGCTGGGCGCAATCTCGGCGTGACTGCGGTGCGCCTACGCCGAAATCGGATCGTTACTTCTTAACATCTGTCCCAATGGCCACACTGTTTTCATCTGTAACACGCGTCGCAGCGATCATGACCACCGCGGCGATGGTCGTCACGGTGGGTGCGTGCACGCCGCGGCCCAACGGTCCGGAACCCACTGCCGAGGCGTTCTTCGCCGCGCTGGCGACCGGCGACACCGGGGCTGCCTCACGACTGGCCGACCACCCCGACGAAGCGCGTGCCGCGCTGAACGAGGCGTGGGCCGGCCTGCAGGCCACCGGGCTGGACGCCCAGATCCTGAGTTCCAAATACGCCGAGGACACCGGCAGCGTCACCTACCGCTACACCTGGCATCTGCCCAAGGACCGGACGTGGACCTACGACGGTCAGCTCAACCTGGTGCGTGACGAAGGCACCTGGGAGGTGCGGTGGAGCGCCACCGGCCTGCACCCACGACTGGGGGAGAATCAGAGCTTCGCGTTACGCGCCGAGGCACCGCCGCGCGCGTCGGTGCACGAACGCACCGGCACCAATGTCCTGGTGCCGGGTTACCGCTACCACTTCGCGCTCGATGCGCAGGCTGCCGGGGCAGACCTGATGCCGACCGCGCGCACCGTTGCCGACGTGCTCCGCAGATTCGACAACACGATGGATCCGCAGCGGATGGCGGAGCTGGCCAGTTCGACACCGGGAGCGTTGAGCCTCATCACGCTGAAACAGGCCGACCACGACGCCGTAGCGGGCGCGCTGGGCGCGCTGCCCGGTGTGGTGATCACCCCGCAGCCCGAAATGGTGCCCACCGACGACACTTTCGCGCCCGCGGTGATCAACGAGATCAAGAAGACCGTCACCGACGATCTCGACGGTGACGCCGGCTGGCGGGTCGTGACCGTCAACCAGAACGGCGTCGACGTCGACGTCCTCACCGAAGTGCCCGGCGATCCCGCGCCGTCGGTGAGCATCAGCCTGGACCGCTCGGTGCAGACCGCGGCGCAGAACGCGGTCGGCATCACCGCCAAACAGGCCATGGTCGTCGTCATCAAGCCGTCCACCGGCGAGATCCTCGCGGTGGCCCAGAATGCGGCCGCCGACCGGGAGGGCCCGCTGGCCACCATGGGCCTGTTCCCGCCCGGCTCGACCTTCAAGATCGTGACGGCCGGGGCCGCCATCGAACGTCAGATGGCAACGCCCAACACGCTTCTGGGTTGTCCGGGCCGTATGGACATCGGCCACCGCACGGTGCCCAACTACGGCGGCTTCGACCTCGGCACGGTGCCGATGTCGCGGGCGTTCGCGAGCTCGTGCAACACCACGTTCGCCGAACTGGCGAGCAGGATGCCGCCGCGCGGGCTGACCCAGGCCGCCTCCCAGTACGGCATCGGGCCGGACTACGACATCGCCGGGTTGTCCACGGTCAGCGGATCGGTGCCGCCGACGGTGAACCTCACCGAGCGCACCGAGGACGGCTTCGGACAGGGCAAGGTGCTGGTCAGCCCATTCGGAATGGCGCTGGCGGCGGCGACGGTGTCCGCCGGGCACACCCCGGTGCCCCACCTGATCGAAGGGCGGGAAACCCAGGTCACCGGTGAGCGCCAGCCGATCCCGGCCGACGTGGTGGAAAGTCTGCGCCCGATGATGCGACTGGTCGTCACCAACGGCACCGCCGAGGATCTACAGGGGGCGGGCGACGTGCGCGGGAAGACCGGTGAGGCCGAGTTCGCGGGCGGTTCGCATTCGTGGTTCACCGGCTACCGCGGTGACATGGCGTTCTCCGCCCTGATCGTCGGCGGCGGCAGTTCGGAGTACGCGGTCCGGATGGTCAAGGCGATGCTCGACTCGCTGCCGCCGGACTATCTGGCCTGAGTTGCCGGAGATCACACGAACACCGCCGCGCCGCGCAAGATACCGGCGGTACCGTGGAAGACGCCATGACCAACATCAACCACGGCCGCCCGCGTCGCATCGCTGACGCGGCGAGTCTGCGTGGGCCCGGGGATGCCGTCGAGATGAGGATCTCCGACGCCGATCGCAACGGCACACTGCGCCGGCTGCACAACGCTGTCGCGCTCGGTCTGATCGACATCGGGGAGTTCGAGGAGCGCTCCGCGATGGTGTCGCAGGCCCGGCTGCGTTCCGAGCTCGACGCGCTGGTGGGCGACCTGCCCGGCCCCGGGGCCATCGTGACCTCGGCCGCGGACCGCGTGGAGCTACGCGGTGTACTCGGCTCGCTGAAGCGCCAGGGCGAATGGGTGGTGCCGTCCCGGCTGGCCCTGCACCGGCGGATGGGGTCGGTGGATCTGGACCTGACCCGCGCGCGCTTCGCCGGGCCGATCGTGGTGATCGAGTTGGACATGAAGTTCGGTGGCCTGGATCTGCGGCTGCCCGACGGCGCCAGCGCCTCCATCGACGACGTCGAGGTCAACGCCGGCAGCGCCCGCGACCATCGCAGGGACGCCCCGGCCGAGGGCACGCCCCACGTGATCCTCACCGGCAAGGTCGTGTGGGGGTCGGTCGACATCCGGGGTCCGCGCAAGTCGTGGCGGCTGGGCCCGCTGCGCGCTACCTGAGCGTCTCGTCGGGTACGCCATACCGCCGCTGGTAGCCGCTGACCCGGTCGCGCACCTCTGCGGCGTCGAGGCCGGTGTCCTGCCAGCGATACCTGCTGCCGCCGTGGTCACCCGGATGGGCGGCGAGGAAGTCACGCATCCGCTCCTCGGCCACCGGCTCCAGTTCACGCCCGAGGCGGTCGTAGAGCGAGCGGATGGTCGTGAACGGGTCGCGCATGAAATCGGCGAACTGGACATCCACGACCTGGTGTTCGGCCAGCGTGCCGGAGTCACGGCACGCCATCGCGTGCTCGAGACCGACGACGATCTGCTCGCACGATTGCGCCGCGCAGTCGGGGATGGTCGACTCGTCGGAGGCCATCCGCCGGAGGTGGTGGATCAGCGCACTGACCGATGAGATGACGTTGAGTGGATCGCGGTGAGTCTGCACGATCAGCGCATCAGGGTATTCGGCCACCAGCGCGTCGAGCTGCCACAGGTGAGCAGGTGATTTCAGCAGCCACTGTCCGTCGACGCCGGACTGCAGGTGCTGCAGGAACTTTCGGTGATAGCGGTAGGCCGGTCGGTGATCGGCGTCGTACAGAAGCCAGCGGTAATACTCCGGCAGCCGGTACTGGGTCGGGAAGATCATGCTGCAGAACTCGCCCGCGGTGATGCGGACACACTCCTGCCCGACCAGAGCTCCCATCGGATGGTGTGTCAGCAGCCCCGGCACGATCTGCTCCGACATCTCCAGAGCCGCCTGCGTCTGCGCGATCCGGGGATCGGTGTCGTAGGTCTCGGGCTGCGGCACCGGGAGGGGGTTGTCGACCTCCCACGTCAACGGCGGACGCAACGCGGGATCCTGTGCCAACAGGTCGAACAGGATCGTCGTCCCGGTCCTGGGCTGACCGACGATGAAGATCGGGCGCTCCACCGGAGCTTCGGCAAGGGCGGGATGCTGCGTGCGCCATGCGATGACCTGGAGCCGGTTGGTGAGCGCTCGGGTGATGTCCATGGCGGCGATCTCGACTCCGAGTGCGTTCAGACGAGCATCGGCGACCAGGCCCTCACACAGCAGGTTCAGACCCTCGCGCCAGGACGATCCGTCGCCGAAATCATCGAGTCCGGTTGCTGCGCACGCCTGCTCGACGAGAACCTCCGGGACGAACCGGTTGCCGGTCACGGCCGCGCTCCGCGGAGCACTCGGGTGCCCACGGTGGGCGCCTCCGGGTTGTCGAGCCACCGCACGATGACGAAGCCGCGCCGGCGGCCCCCGGTGTCCAGCCAATGCCCATGACCGAAGTCGTTGGCGCCGATGCCGATTCGGACCAGGCCGTCGTTGTCGGGTTCGACGCCGCGGTTGGTGACCGAGCTGTGCCGGTGGCGTGGTTCCAGGCATTCGTGCCACACGCTTTCCAGCGTGACGTTCCAGTAGCGGGTGTCGGGCGGCACGAACTCGAGTAGCAACGTCTGGTCAGGGTCGAGCGCGAAGGACCCGATCATGTACAGGTTGTCGGGTGTGGTGTCGGCGCTGCCCAACTCGGCGGCCTCGGCGGTCAGCAACGTGTTGGGCTGGTCCAGCAGTTCGGGTTTGACGGTGCGGTGCAGCGTGGTGAGCTTGACGATGGTCCACGCCATCGCGGTGAACGCGTCGGCCAGTTGCTGGTCCGACAGCGGCTCCAGCGGTGCACTGTCGAGGCACTCGATGGTCATCGTCGCCGCCGTCTCAGTGTCGACGTCACCGATGTATTCGCGTACCACGATCGCCGAGGCGTCCTCGGGGACCTGGAGCCACTGCGCCCCGGCCAGGACGTCGGCGGCCGGTGCCGTCGCCGACAGGACGAACGCGAAAGCGCCCTCCCGGCAGTCGAGTTCGCGGTCGCCCAGGTAGGCGGCCATCCGGCGCGGCGTCAGTCCGGTCCCCGCCAGCACCTGGAAGCCGAGATAGGCGGTGCTGCCGCGTGTCCCGGAGACCCGGTAGGTGCGGTCGCCGCGAATCATCGCCAGCAGGTATCTGCCGTCGGGGTTGGGTCCGCCGATCAGCCTGCTGTCGGTGCACATGTCGAAGAATCGCGGTCGTTGCGGATCGGACTCGACGGTCATCTCGGTGCACAGGGCGGTGGCCTTGGCCACGACGGCCAATCCCTCCAGCAGTTCGCGTTCGCTCGTCGCGTCCTCGATCACAGTTCGGGTCGCATCTCCGAGCATCTGCTGGACGAGCCCCCAGGACTCCAGGCTCGCCGCGGCTCGGTCGTTGCTCTCGGCATTCACATGAGACATAGTCTCACCATGGACGTAGTCTCAAGGCGGAATCCGGGAGACAGTCTGACCGTGCGCAAGCAGCGCGCGACCAAGACCCGAATCGCCGCCGCCGCGGCACAGGCGGTGACAGATCACGGTCTGGCCGGGGCCACCGTCGAACACATCGCCGCGGCCGCCGACGTCGGCCGTGCCACGTTCTTCCGGTACTTCAGCGCCAAGGAAGACGCGGTCGCCGAGGGGATGACCAGCCACTGGCTGGACCTGGTCACCGCGGCGATCGCCGCACAACCGGCGCACCTCTCCGCCCACGAGGCCGTTGTGTCGGCGTTCGAGGGACTGGGTGACGACTTCGCCGCCGGAGGAAACGGCGCCGTCATCGACCAGGTGCGCGAGCTGGCGACCCTGACCCGGTCGTCGCCGGTGTTCAGTGCCTGGACGCTGCAGATCTACCTGCGCTACGAATCGGCGATCGCCGATCTGGTGGCCCCGCGCCTGCCCGAGCCCGTGCCGGACGACCCCCGGCCGCGGTTGCTCGGTGCGCTGGCCATGGCGTCGGTGCGGATCGCGCTCGACGACTGGTTGATCCACGGCGGTTCGCTGCCCGCGCGGCTGCGCTGCGCGCTGGCCTCGATCTCGCTCGCCTAACGCGGGTCGAGCACCGCAAAGCTCAGGGTGCCCCGTGCGGCGAGCCTGCCCCGCGCGACATCCGTGACGTCGACGGCGATCACCGACAGGCGCCGCCCGGCGCGCACGACGGTGGCCTCCGCACGGGCCGGACCCTCGAGGACCGGAGCCAGGAAGTGGACGGTCATATCCGCGGTGGTGATGTCCTGGCCCGGTCCGACGTGGCGGTCGGCCAGCCGGCCTGCGGCGATGTCGATCAGCGTCGCCACCAGACCGCCCTGCAATGCCCCGCGGCGATTGACCAGATCGGGCCGGTTGTCCAACTCGATGACCATGCGCTCGTCGGATTCCTCGACATCGCGGAAGTTCAGCTGAGCGAACAAATGTCCCGGGGAGACCTGCATGGCGGAACGCTAGCATTGCTATATGTCTGTACGGACCGCCCTGCGACCCGGCACCGTCTCGCCGATGCTGCCGGTGCCCAAATCGATCGCTCGTCCCGAATACGTCGGCAAGCCGACTGCGCGTGAGGGCAGCGAGCCATGGGTCCAGACGCCCGAGGTGATCGAGAAGATGCGGGTGGCCGGGCGGATAGCCGCGGGTGCGCTTGCCGAGGCAGGAAAAGCCGTCGAGCCCGGGGTCACCACGGATCGCCTGGACCGGATCGCCCACGACTACATGGTCGATCACGGCGCCTACCCGTCGACGCTGGGCTACAAGGGCTATCCGAAATCCTGCTGCACGTCACTGAACGAGATCATCTGCCACGGCATCCCGGACTCGACGGTCATCGAGGACGGCGACATCGTCAACATCGACGTCACCGCCTACATCGACGGCGTGCACGGCGACACGAACGCGACCTTCCTGGCCGGTGACGTCTCCGAGGAACATCGGCTGCTGGTCGAACGGACCCACGAGGCCACCATGCGCGCAATCAAGGCCGTCAAACCGGGCCGGGCGTTGTCGGTCGTCGGGCGCGTCATCGAGGCCTACGCAAATCGATTCGGCTACAACGTGGTTCGCGATTTCACCGGGCACGGCATCGGCACCACCTTCCACAACGGGCTGGTGGTGCTGCACTACGACCAGCCCTCGGTGGAGACAGTGCTGGAGCCCGGGATGACGTTCACGATCGAGCCGATGATCAACCTCGGGAGTCTGGACTACGAGATCTGGGACGACGACTGGACCGTCGCCACCCGGGACAAGAAGTGGACCGCACAGTTCGAGCACACCCTGGTGGTCACCGGCGACGGCGCGGAGATCCTGACCCAGCTGTGAGTCTGGGTAGCCTGAGACCATGACCAGGCGGGCGCTCGGCGCTGCACTGACCGTGCTGCTGGTCTCCGGGTGCGCAACCATCACCGGAACCGCGACGTGGCCCGGCGCCAAGCTGGAGCGTGCGGTGCTCACCGAGGCCGACTTTCCTCCCGGGGTGCGCTACCAGCGCATCATCCGAAATCCGGGTGAAGCGGACAACGCGGGCTCGCCGCCGCCGATGCTGTCGAGGCCCGAGGGGTGTACCGACGGGCTCACCCGCGACATCGCCGGCACCGCCGAACGCGGCCCCGGCAGCGCCGACGAGTACGTCGTCGCCTACGACGGCGCGCGGATGGTGATCACCGTGCTGACGTGGTCGCTCGATCTGGAGCGGCTGGCGGCCACCGCGGCGCGCTGCGCCGAGTACGAGACGTTCTTCGACCCGACGGACCCCGGCATCCCGGTGACCACCACCCAACTGCCGGTCGCACGCGGTGACGCGCTGGCCTATCAACAGACGATGCATCTCGCAGGCCAGGAAAGCAGCGTCTACTTCTCGTTCGAGAACGTCGGCACCATGGCGGTTTTCGGCATCGCTTTCCCCACACCCGATCCGTCCATCCCCGTCAAAGGCACGCTGCCACAGACCTTTCTGGACATCACCAGTAAGCAGGCCGAGCGCGCGCACGCGGCGTGACGCTCATCGGGTCAACAGCGTGGAAAGCCCCGCGCCGACTCCGGTCTGCCCTGTAGCGTGGCGCAATGGCCTCTCCGATGATCACCGTCGACGGCATTGGCGTGCCCGTCGGAGTCAGCGGTCCGGAGAAGGGTTCGGTGGTGGTGTTCCTTGGTGCGGCGCACCAGGCGCCCACCGCCTACGACGGGGTGTGCCAGCGTCTGCACACCGCGTCACTGAAAACCGTGGTGATCGCACCGGATCCGCGGCTCACCGCCAAGGCCGTCATCGGCATCCTCGATTCACTGGAGGTGCGGTGGGCTCTGCTCGTCGGTGACCGCCTCGGCGGGGAGCTGGCGTGGGAGTTGGCCGCCACCCGACTCGACCGCTTCATCGGTCTGGTGGTCATCGATCGCGGCCATCCGCGCGTGGCCGACCTGGCCGGTGTGGTCCGTGACGAGAACTGCCCGCCCGTTGAGCTCAACACGACCGCGCTGGTCAGTACGAGCGCCGCGCGCGCCGTGGCCAAAGCCAGCCAGCGCTATGTGTACGGCGAATATCGCATCGTCGATCTGCTGGGCCGGCGCAACGCCGCCGACTCGACTGCGCAACTGGCCGCCGAGATCGTGATGCGCACCAGCACCTGGTAGCTAACCCTGCGCGGGCGGCTCGACTTCGTCGGGCGTCCAGGCCTGGGGCAACCCCGGCTGATTGGGGAACAGGAAGTCCACGAACGCTTTCGCGGTGGGCTGCGGTTCGTGATTGGCCAGCCCGGGGCGCTCGTTGGCTTCGATGAACACGTAGTCCGGCTGCGTGACATCGGGGACGAGCAGGTCGACTCCGGTGACCGGGATACCGATGGCCCGTGCGGCGGCCACCGCCACGGACTTCAGTTCCGGATGCACGGTGGCGGTGACGTCGTGGATCGTGCCGCCCTGGTGCAGGTTCGCGGTCCGGCGAACCCGCAGCCGGACCCCCTCGTCCAGAACGTCGTCGAACGTGAAACCCGCCTCTTTGACGGTGGTCTCGGTGACGATGTCCATCGGGATCCGGGACTCGCCGCCGGTGGCTGCGGCGCGCCGCCGACTCTGCGTCTCGATCAGCTCGCGGATGGTGTGTGTGCCCGTCCCGGTGATCTCCGCGGGCAGCCGCAGGGCCGCGGCGACCACCTTGTTGTCGATCACCACGAGCCGCAGATCGTCGCCCTCGGCGCGTTGCTCGATGAGAACCTCGGGATGCTGCTCGCGGGCCCGGGCCAGAGCAGCGTCGAGTTCCTCGGGGCCGTCGATCCCGACGGTGATGCCCTTGCCCTGCTCGCCGCGGGTGGGTTTGACCACGACGTCGCCGACCTCGGCGAGAAAGTCGTGGTCGGCTTGGTCGAAGGTGGCCAGGCGACCTCTCGGCACGGCGATGCCCGCCTCGGACACGATGCGCCGGGTCAGCCGTTTGTCGTCGCACCGGGCCATCGCGACCGCCGAGGTGTACTCGGACAACGATTCGCGGGTGACGACGCTGCGGCCGCCGTGGGACAGTCGCATCTCGCCGGCTTCGGCGTCGAGCACCTCCACCCAGATGCCCCGGCGCATCGCCTCGTCAGCCAGTATTCGCGCATACGGGTTGAGGTCGTCGACGGTCTCCGGCGGATGCGTGAACAGTGGTTCGTTGATCGCGTTCTTGCGCTTGACCGCCATCACCGGAACCCGGGCGAAGCCCAGCTTCTCGTACAGCGCGATCGCAGCGGTGTTGTCGTGCGCCACCGAGAGATCCATGTATGCGCGGCCACGTTCCCGGTACAGATCGGCCAGATGGCGGGTGAGCGCCCCACCGACCCCCGGCAGCGGCGCCGCCGGGTCCACCGCCAGCGTCCACAGGCTCGAACCGCCCTCCGGATCGGAGAACAGGGCCTGGTGGTCGACGCCGGTGACGGTGCCGAGTACCGCGCCGTCCTCGTCACGGACCGCGACCAGGTAGTCCACCGATGGCTGCTCGCGGTGGTTGTCCCACAGCACATCGGTGGGTGCAGGCACCATCCCGCAGCGCACGTAGACGCGGTTCATCTCATCGGCGTCTTCGCGGCTTTCCAGGGAACGGATGTGGAAACCGCTTGGTGCCGGCGCTGTCTCGTCGTCCTCGGCGAACCTGAGCCGGTAGGTGTGGCTCGGATCGATGAACAGCTCCGCGGGTGCCTTCGACACGAGTACGTGCGGCTCGCGCGCGTAGATGCAGATGTCGCGGCGGCCCTGGCCCTCCTGACGCAGGACGTCGGCGAGTCTCTCGGGGTCGGCGAAAGTCTGACCGAATATCAGTCTGCCCCAGCCCAATTCGAGAACGACATCGTCGCTCATCGCGTCCACCATGTCGGGCGGGGACGCGTCGTGCAGCGCGAGGGTGATTCCTTCGGCGTGCTCCCTGGCCGGATCCGCGGTCATGCCGCGGGCCCGTTGATGCCGTGCTTCTGCAACCAGAGTTCCAGGAGCGCGATCTGCCACAGCTCGTTGCCGCGCAACGGCGTGAGCTTTCCGTTGGGGTCGGCGAGCAACCGGTCCACCGCCTCCGGCCGGAACAGTCCGCGCTCCTTGGCCGCTGGGGCGTACAGCGCATCGCGCACCAGGTCGAGGTAGGGCCCCTCCAGGTGGGTGAGCGCGGGCACCGGGAAGTACCCCTTGGGCCGGTCGATCACCTCAGATGGGATCACTTGGCGGGCAGCCTGTTTGAGCACGCCCTTACCCTCGTAGGCGGTCTTGAGGTGTGGGGGGCAGGTGGCGGCCAGCTCGACGAGCTCGTGGTCGAGGAACGGCACCCGGCCTTCCAGCCCCCATGCCATCGTCATGTTGTCCACCCGCTTGACCGGGTCGTCGACCAGCATCACGGTGGTGTCCAGGCGCAGCGCCCGGTCCACGCCGGTCTGCGCACCCGCTCGGGCGAAATGTTCGGTGACGAAGAGCTCGCTCGGATCGCCGGCGGAGGCGTACGCCGGCGAGACGATGTCGGCGTAACCCGCCGGGTCCCGGTCGAAGAACGCCGCCCGGTAGCCGGCCACCGAACCTTCGAGCGAGGCGGCCGCGGGTTCGCCCATCGGGGGATACCAGTGGTAGCCGGCGAACACCTCGTCGGCGCCCTGCCCGGACTGCACCACCTTGACGTGCTTGGCGACCTCCTGGCTGAGCAGGAAGAAGGCCACGCAGTCGTGGCTGACCATCGGCTCGCTCATCGCACCGATCGCACCGTCGAGGGCAGGCAACATCCGCGCGGTGTCGATGCGGATCTGATGATGATCGGTACCGAAGCGCTCGGCGACGATGTCGGAGTACTTGAACTCGTCGCCCTTGACGCCGTTGACCGACTCGAAGCCGATCGAGAACGTCTTGAGTCCGTGCTGACCCGCCTCGGCCAGCAGCCCGACGATCAGACTCGAGTCGACACCTCCGGACAGCAGGCACCCCACGGGCACGTCGGCGACCAGGCGCCGCTCGACTGCGGTCCGCAGCGAATCGAGAACCGCGTCCTCCCAATCCTTGTCGGACCAGTCGGCACGGTCGTCGCGGCGGGAGAAGTCCGGCTCCCAGTAGGTGGTCGTGGTGGTCGTGCCGTCGGGCTCGATGGCCATCACGGTGGCGGGGGGCAGCTTGGTCACGCCGCGCAGGATGGTGCGCGGAGACGGCACCACCGAGTGGAACGTCATGTAGTGGTGCAACGCCACGGGGTCGATACGAGTGTCGATGTCACCACCGGCCAGCAGGGCGGGCAGTGACGACGCGAACCTGATCCGGTCGGACGTCTCGGTGAGATAGAGCGGTTTGATGCCGAGGCGGTCGCGGCCCAGCAGTACGCGTCCGCTGTCGCGCTCGACGATGGCGAACGCGAACATTCCCTTGAGGTGGTCGACGAAGCGGTCGCCCCAGTGGTGGTAGCCCTTGAGCAGCACTTCGGTGTCGCTGTGGGAGAAGAACCGATAGCCGTGGCCGTGCAGTTCGTCGCGCAGCTCTTCGTAGTTGTAGATGCAGCCGTTCCAGGCGACGGTCAAGCCGAGTTCGGAGTCGACCATCGGCTGGGCGCCGGCTTCGCTGAGATCGATGATCTTCAGGCGGCGATGCCCGAGGGCCACCCGGCCCTGGGACCACACACCCGCGGCATCAGGGCCGCGGGGGACCATGACTGCGGCCATCGCTGCGACCGCGCGGACATCTGGGGTTCTTCCGTCGAGACGTATCTCGCCGGTGGCTCCACACACCTGGTCGACCCTACTCTGTGACGGCTGTTGGCGTTCAGTGCTGCGCAGCCGTGCGACAGTGCCCGGCAACGCCGTCGTCAATTACCCCCGTCGCCGCCGGGTAAACCTGATGTCGCCGATCAAGATCGAGACGCTGGTCACACGGCGCTCAGGACACGCCCTCCAGACGGCCGCCGGTCTCGTCGATCTGCTTGATGGGTCCGGTGAACCAGTGCTTCACCGACACATGCCAGTAGATGAAGAGCAGGATCAGCACGCCGCCGACCAACAGCGGTGTGTAGTTGACGTACTTCCACTCGAAGCTGTCACCCCAGAACACCCCGCCCGACGACGTCGGGAACATCGCGATGATCGAGGTGATGATGATCTCGACGACGGCGACGGGCGCCATCCACCGGTGATGGCCGCGCAGGTTCCACTTGCCCACCTGGAAGTCGTCGCCCATCCGCCAGCGCAGGTAGATCGGGACCGCGAAGCAGAGGTACAGGCCCACGACGCCGATCGAGACCACGGCGAAGAAGGCCACCGGGACGGGGGCGCCGTTGATGTCGACCTCCACCAGGGCGGGCAGCGTGATGACAGCGGCGAGGACGGCGGTGACGACCACACCGTTGGCGGGGATCCGGTTCTTGCTGACTTTCGACCACAGCTGATGGCCGGGGACGGCGCGGTCCCTGCTGAACGCAAACAGCATGCGTGACGCGCTGGTCTGGCAGGCCGTGGTGCAGAAGAACTGTCCTGCGGTCGAGATGAGCAGGATGATGGCCACCCACTGCGAGTCCAGGGCCTGGGTGAAGATCCCGACCACCGCGCCGCCGCCCGCGGACACCGCATCGGCGTCGTTGACTGCGAACAGGAACGTCAGCAGCAGGATCCAGCCACCGATGGCCGAGTAGAAAATGGACCGCCAGATGCCTTTCGCCGCACCGTCGGCCGCGCTCTTGGTCTCTTCCGACAGGTGTGCCGAGGCGTCGTAGCCGGTGATCGTGTACTGCGTCAGGATCGCCGAGATCGGCAGTACGAACAGCAGGACGCCGATGCCGGAGGTTTCGCCGCCGAACATGCCGCTGTTGTTGATCGTCTGCGCGAACACGTCACCGAAGCTGGCGTGTTGATCGGGTAGCAGCCAGAGGATCGCGATCACCGCGGCCGCACCGGCCACGTGCCACCACACCGAGACGTTGTTGATCACTGCCAGCAGATGCGAGGAGAAGATGTTGATGATCGCCGAGATCGCCAGGATGACGATGAACATGATGAACGTCCTGGTCAGGCTGTAGCCCTCCAGCCAGGTCTCGCTGAACGTGCCGAGCGTGAGGTCGAGGAACGTCGCACACCCGTAGGCCACCGACGCCAGGATCGCGATCAGCCCGATGAGGTTGAGCCAGCCGGTGTAGAAGCCGGCCTTGGGGCCGCCGAGTTTGGCTGCCCACCAGTAGATTCCGCCCGACGTCGGGTAGGCCGACACCAGCTCGGACATGCAGAGCCCGATGATCAGGATGAACACCGAGACGATCGGCCAGCCCCAGGCGATCGCCGCCGGCCCGCCGTTGTTCCAGCCGAGTCCGAACGAGGTGAAGCAACCCGCCAGGATCGAGATGATCGAGAACGAGATCGCGAAGTTGCTGAACCCCGACCAGGAGCGGTGCAGCTCCTGGGTGTAACCGAGGCTCGCGAGATGGCGTTCGTCCTCGTCCAGATATTCGTGTCCCTCGGGCACGGCAGACCTCCTCGTCCAGTAGTCAGCGCGGGGAGCGAGCGCTGGCCGCAAGGGGACAATAGATCGCCTATTGGTCTGGTGTCCTACCTTTGAACATGAAAACCTGGGTTGGGAACGTAAGTTGAAACCTCCGGCACGCGCCAATGGTTGGTACGGCGGGACATCGAGAAAGGTGGCCGATGGGCGCCAGGGGCATGCTGTCGAAAGAGGATCTCGAAAAACTGGTCGCCGAGGGGGACATCGACACTGTCATCGTCGCGTTCTGCGACATGCAGGGCAGGCTGACCGGTAAGCGGATCTCGGCACGACTGTTCGTCGAGGACGTCGCCGCCCACGGTGCGGAATGCTGCAACTACCTGCTCGCCGTCGACGTGGACATGAACACCGTCGACGGATACGAGATCTCCAGCTGGGAGACCGGCTACGGCGACATGGTGATGACGCCGGACTTCACCACGCTGCGCCTGCTGCCGTGGCTGCCCGCCACGGCGATGGTGATGGCCGACCTGTCGTGGACCGACGGACGGCTGGTGCGGCAGGCGCCGCGAGGCATCCTGCGGACCCAGCTCGACCGGCTCGCCGAGCGCGGCATGACCGCGGTCGCGGCCACCGAACTCGAGTTCATGGTGTTCGACGACACCTACCGCGACGCCTGGAAGGCCGGCTACCGGCACCTGACGCCGGCCACCGACTACAACATCGACTACGCGATGCTGGCCTCCACGCGGATGGAGCCGCTGCTGCGCGACATCCGACGGGGAATGGAGGGGGCCGGCCTCTACTGCGAGGGCGTCAAGGGCGAGTGCAACCTCGGCCAGCAGGAGATCGGGTTCCGCTACGACGACGCGCTGGTGGTCTGCGACAACCACACCATCTACAAGAACGGCGCCAAGGAGATCGCCGACCAGCACGGCAAGAGCCTGACCTTCATGGCGAAATTCGATGAGCGCGAAGGCAACAGCTGTCACATCCACATCTCGTTCCGAGGGCTGGACGGTAGTCCAGAAGGTGTAGCGGTGTTCTCCGACGAGGACGCCGAGCTGGGCATGTCGGCGATGTTCCGCAGCTTCATCGCCGGACAGCTGGCCACCCTGCGCGAGATGACCCTGTTCTACGCCCCGAACATCAACTCCTACAAGCGTTTCGTCGACGGCAGCTTCGCGCCGACGGCGGTGGCGTGGGGGATCGACAACCGCACGTGCGCGCTGCGGGTCGTCGGGCACGGCCACGGCATGCGGATGGAGTGCCGCGCCCCGGGCGGCGACGTCAACCAGTACCTGGCCGTTTCGGCGTTGATCGCCGGCGGCCTGTACGGTATCGACCAAGAGCTCGAGCTGCCGGAAGCGTTGCAGGGCAACGCCTATACCAGCGGCGCCGACCGTCTGCCGACGACGCTGACCGAAGCGATGGAGCTGTTCGACAACTCGCGGGTGGCGCGGGACGCCTTCGGCGACGATGTCGTCGACCACTATCTGAACAACGCGGCCGTGGAACTCAAGGCGTTCAACTCCGCCGTGACGGACTGGGAAAGGGTGCGTGGTTTTGAGCGTCTGTGAGGACCGGGGCGCGGTTCGCCCGGTGATCGGGCTGACCACCTATCTGCAGCAGGCACAGACCGGCGTGTGGGACGTCCGGGCGAGTTTTCTGCCTGCGATCTATTTCGAAGGCGTGGGCCTCGCGGGCGGCATCTCGGTGCTGCTGCCGCCGCAGCCCGCCGACGACGCCGTCGCCGAGCGCATTGTCAGCGGCCTCGACGGCCTGATCATCACCGGCGGCCGAGACGTCGACCCTGCAACCTACGGCGCCCCGCGGCACCCGACCACCGACGAGCCCGGCGCCGACAGCCGTACCCGCGACGAGTTCGAGTTCGCGCTGCTGCGCGCGGCGCTGCGACGCGGCATCCCTGTGCTCGGGATCTGCCGGGGTGCACAGGTGCTCAACGTCGCCCTCGGCGGCACGCTGCACCAGCACCTTCCCGACGTGGTCGGCCACGTCCGCCACCAGCAGGGCAACGCGGTGTTCAGCACCTCGACGATCACCACGGTGCCGGGAACCACGGTGGCGGCGCTGGTGGGGCCCGACACCGAGGCGCAGTGCTACCACCACCAGGCCATCGACCGCCTCGGTGACGGGCTGATCGTCAGTGCGTCCGACACCGACGGTGTGATCGAAGCGGTCGAGCTCGATCCGGCGCAGCACCCCGATCGCTGGGTGGTGGCCGTGCAATGGCACCCGGAGGAGCGGCTGGACGACCTGAGACTGTTCGCCGGCCTGGTCGGCGCGGCGGCAGCCTCTGCCACCCACAACACGGCACAGAAAGTGAGCTGATGACGGCAAGCGATGTGATCAATCCCGCGACCGAGGAGGTGCTGCGCACTGTCGAACAGACCGACGAAGCGGGCGTCGACGACGCGGTGGCGCGGGCCAAGGCCGCCCAGAAGAAGTGGGCCGCTCAGGCGCCCGCGGAGCGGGCTGCCGCGTTGCGCGCCTTCGCATCGGTGGTCGAGCTACACATAGAAGAACTCGCGGCGCTGGAGGTGGCCAACTCCGGGCACCCGATCGGCAACGCCCGGTGGGAGGCCGGCCACGTCCGTGACGTGTTGCAGTACTATTCGGCGTCCCCGGAACGCCTGTCCGGCAAGCAAATTCCCGTGGCCGGCGGCCTGAACGTCACCTTCAACGAGCCGCTCGGAGTCGTCGGCGTCATCACCCCGTGGAACTTCCCCATGACGATTGCGTCGTGGGGGTTCGCGCCTGCGCTGGCGGCGGGCAACGCGGTGCTGGTCAAGCCGGCGGAGTGGACCCCGCTGACCACGATCCGCCTGGGTGAGCTGGCCGTCGAAGCGGGGTTGCCCGCGGATCTGTTCCAGGTGTTGCCGGGCCGCGGATCGGTGGTGGGGGAGCGTTTCGTCACCCATCCCGACGTGCGCAAGATCGTGTTCACCGGATCCACCGAGGTCGGCACGAGGGTGATGGCCGGCGCTGCAACACAGGTCAAGCGGGTCACCCTCGAACTCGGCGGCAAGAGCGCCAACATCATCTTCGACGACTGCGACCTGGAGCGCGCCGCCGCGACCGCGCCATACGGGGTGTTCGACAACTCCGGGCAGGATTGCTGCGCTAGGAGTCGGATCTTGGTGCAAAGCAACGTGTTCGACAAATTCATGGAGCTGTTCGAGCCTGCCGTCAAGGGCGTCGTCGTCGGCGACCCCGGGGCAGAGGGCACCGAGATGGGCCCGCTGGTGTCGAAGGCGCACTGGACATCGGTGGCGTCCTACGTACCCGACGACGCGCCCGTGGCATTCCGCGGTGACGCCCCCACCGGCCCCGGATTCTGGTTCCCGCCGACGGTGCTGACTCCGCAGCGCACCGACCGGTCGGTCACCGAGGAGATCTTCGGCCCGGTGGTCACCGTGCTGCCTTTCGACGACGAGGCCGACGGCATCGCACTGGCCAACGACAGTGTGTACGGATTGTCGGGATCGATCTGGACCGAGAACGTGTCGCGTGCGCTGCGGGTGTCGCGCGCCGTGGAGTCCGGAAATCTGTCCGTCAACTCGCATTCATCGGTGCGCTACAGCACCCCCTTCGGCGGGTTCAAACAGTCCGGCCTCGGCCGTGAACTGGGCCCCGACGCCCCGTTGTCGTTCACCGAAACCAAGAACGTCTTCATCGCCGTGCAGGAGGCCCCGTGACGAAAGTGGATCTGACCCAACGACTGGCAGGCAAGGTGGCGGTGATCACCGGCGGCGCCAGCGGCATCGGCCTCGCGACGGCGAAGCGCATGAAAGCAGAGGGCGCGACGATCGTCATCGGCGACATCGACCCGGGCACCGGCAAGACCGTCGCCGACGATCTGAACGGCACGTTCGTCCAGGTCGACGTCTCCGATCAGGCCGCCGTGGATGCGCTGTTCGACACCGCGGCCGAGACACACGGGTCGGTGGACATCGCCTTCAACAATGCCGGTATCAGTCCGCCGGAGGACGACCTGATCGAGGTCACGGGCATCGACGCCTGGGACCGGGTGCAGGACATCAACCTCAAGTCGGTGTTCTTCTGCTGCAAGGCCGCGCTGCGCCACATGGTGCCCGCGCAGAAGGGGTCGATCGTCAACACCGCGTCGTTCGTCGCGGTGAACGGCTCGGCCACCTCGCAGATCTCCTACACCGCGTCCAAGGGCGGAGTGCTGGCGATGTCCCGCGAGCTCGGAATCCAGTACGCGCGCCAGGGAATCCGGGTCAACGCGCTGTGCCCGGGTCCGGTGAACACGCCGCTGCTGCAGGAGCTGTTCGCCAAAGACCCCGAGCGTGCCGCGCGCAGGCTGGTGCACGTGCCGATGGGGCGGTTCGCCGAACCGGAGGAACTCGCCGCCGCCATCGCATTCCTGGCCAGTGACGACGCGTCGTTCATCACCGGCTCGACCTTCCTGGTCGACGGCGGTATCACCGGCCACTACGTGACGCCGCTGTAGGACGCTGCCCACGATGACGGCCCAGCCGGATCCCGGAGACAGCGCTGACGCAACAGACGCGCTGTTGCGTCCGGTGCGGCCGCTCAACGCATTCGAGGACACCGTCGAGCGGCTACTGCAGACGATCCGGCTGGGTGTGCTGAAACCCGGCGAGTCCCTGCCCCCGGAGCGGGAGCTCGCCACCCGGCTCGGGGTGAGCCGGGACACCGTGCGCGACGCGATCAAGTCGCTGGCCGATGCCGGCTATCTGGTGTCGCGCCGCGGCCGGTACGGAGGAACCTTCCTGGCCGACGCGTTGCCGACGCCGCCTGCGGGCGACGTCGAATTCCGGCGCGCCGACATCGACGACGCGCTGCGGTTGCGCGAGATCCTCGAAGTGGGGGCGGCGCGGATGGCCGCGAGCCGCACGCTCACCGCCCCCGAGCGGGAGGCGCTGTGGACCCGGCTGGCCGACGTTCGGGCCGCGGCGCCGGAGGACTATCGCCGGGTGGACTCCCGGTTGCACCTCGCCATCGCCGAGGCGGCGGGCGTGCCGTCGCTGGTGCCGCTGGTCGCCCAGAACCGGATGCGGCTCAACGAACTGCTGGACTGCATCCCGCTGCTCTCGCGCAACATCGCCCACTCCGACGAGCAGCACGAGGCGATCGTCGTGGCGATCCTGGCCGGTGACGCCGATACCGCGGCGCAGACGATCGCCGCGCACGTCTGGGGCTCGGCGGCGCTGCTGCACGGCTTCCTCGACTGACCCGTTGACCCGCCGACACCACTGACATTCACGCGAACGATCGGCTCGGTGAATGTCACCCGAACAGTGCAGGGACGTGTTTCGATAGCCTTGGTGTGTCTGAACTGCGAGTTCACGCCGGCCGAAGCTTCACCGAGTGCGCCCGCCCATGCTGTGGGGGTAAGACACGGATCCGGAGGAGGGTGCGATGAGCACCGCAGACAGTGTCGATGCCGATCGGGCACTCAAGGCCAAACATCGCGCGCTGTGGGCGTCCGGCGACTATCCGGCCGTGGCGGCCGAGCTGATTCCAGCACTTGGGCCAGAACTGGTGGGCGCGTGCGGCGTGACGCCGGGTGTCCGCGTGCTGGATGTGGCGGCGGGTTCGGGCAACGCCGCCATTCCTGCCGCAGAAGCGGGCGCTCTCGTGACGGCCAGCGACCTGACGCCGGAGCTTTTCGACGCGGGCCGCCACATCGCCGCTGAGCGTGGAGTCGAGCTGGAGTGGGTCGAGGCGGACGCCGAGGCCTTGCCGTTCTCCGACAACAGCTATGACGTCGTGATGTCCTGTGTCGGTGCGATGTTCGCGCCGCACCACCAGGTGACCGCCGATGAGTTGATCCGGGTGTGTCGACCCGGCGGAACAATCGGCATGATCAACTGGACGCCGGAAGGTTTCATCGGCAACTTGTTTGCGACGATGAAGCCGTATGCGCCGCCGCCACCCCCGGGCGCCAGCCCTCCGCCGCTGTGGGGCGACGAGAACCATGTCCGCGAGCTCTTCGGCGATGCCGTCACCGACCTGGCCACTCGCAGGCAGACCGTGCACATCGACCGCTGCGCCACTCCGGAGGAGTTCCGCGAGTACTGGAAACACAATTACGGGCCGACGATCGCGGCCTATCGGTTCAATGCGGAGCAGCCGGATCGCGTCAGAAGCCTCGATCGCGACTTCTTAAGTTTCCTCACCGATTGGAACCGCGCCACCGAGCCGCAGCACACCGCTTACCAGGCGGAATACCTGCTCGTCACCGCAACCAAGCGCTGACCCTTTCACCGCGAATTGAGCGTCTGCACACCGACACGCCGCGGATGCTGGCATTTCGCGCTCGCTCGGCGAGGGCTAGATTGGGGGGCGTGGAGGATCGGTCGGTGGTGGAGCTGGCGTCGTCGGCGCTGTCCGACGTCGATACACAGGGTTGGGCGCAGCGCTTCGACCTGGTGTCCGACCCTCACCGCCTCGAGATACTGCTGAGCCTGCACCGTGCGCCCGGTATCTGCGTCAGCGACCTCGCTGCAGCGCTGGGCCGCTCGGAAAACGCCGTCTCCCAGGCACTTCGGGTTCTCCGCGCACAGGGCTGGGTGACGAGCACCCGTGCCGGCCGATCGGTGAGCTATCGGCTGAACGACGAGATCGTGCACGATCTGCTGCACTGGATCGGCGCCAGGCACTCCGAGCCGCACGGTCACCCGGCACGTCACTGACGCCCGTGCGTGTTCTGAACGTCGACGAACCACCATTGGCGCCCCGGCCGGAGCTGACCGGGCGCTCTGATCAGCCGGCCCACGCGCGCATCGCCCACTGGCTGGAGGACCTGGTGGTGTCCGGGGAGCTGGAGCCGGGGGACAAGCTGCCCCCGGAGGTCGAGATCGCCACGTCGCTGGGGGTGAGCCGGATGACGTTGCGGCAGGCGCTGGGAGCGGTCGAGGCGAAGGGCTTCATCGATCGTCGCCGGGGGCGCTTCGGCGGGAGTTTCATCGCGTCCCCGCGTTTCGAACTCGACCACGCGAGCCTGCCCGGATTCACCGAGCAGATGCTGCGGATCGACGTGGAACCCGGTGCGGAGGTGCTCACGGCGACCACACGTCGGCCGGACACGGTGATCGGCAAGGCGCTCGGATTGCGCAGGTCCGATCTGGTGCACGAGATCCGGCGGGTTCGCACCGCCAATGGCGAGCCGATCGTCCTGGAGGAGGCATATGTGCCCGCGGCGGTGTTCCCGGGGCTGTTGTCGGAGAATCTGCACGGGTCGCTGTATGCCGTGATGCGCGCCCACGGCAGCGCCCCGTTCACCGCCGACGAACGCATCGAGGCCACCCAGGCCACGGTGGAGCAGAGCGAGATCCTGGGCGTGGCGCCTGCCAGCCCGCTGCTGCTGATCCTGCGCACGTCGTTTTCCGCCGACGGAGTGGCCGTCGAGTTCTCCCGCGACTACTTGAGGTCCGACCGGACCGCGATCCGGATCAAGTCGCGCGCCGAGATCGTCCCGCCGGCAGGCGCGCCAGGCTTTCTATAAGTCTAGACCTTTGATCGTCCAGGGTTTAGAGTGAAGGCCAACCACACTGCGGCGCTTGAGGATCGCGAATGTCGTCACGGCTCACCGACGAACAGCTCGACGTGCTGTTCGACCAGATCGGGCTGCTGGCGGGTCGGCCCCGGCACCTCGTGCAGCTCTCCGGCGGCCTGACCAACCGCAACGTCAAGATCACCACCCCGGACGGGGTCTACGTGGCCCGGTGCGTCGACACCGCCGCCAACCTGCTCGGCATCGACCGTGACCGCGAGCACCACAACAGCGTGGCCGCCGAGCAGGCGGGAGTCGGGGCGCGCGTGCTCGACTACCGACCGGACCTCGGGGTGCTCCTGCTGAGCTACATCGAGGGAAAGACGCTGGAAAACCACGATTTTCAGCGCGACGGCGTAATCGCCATGGCCGCCCGTGCCTGCCGGACACTGCACGACGGGCCGCGGTTTCGGGGGCGCTTCGACATGTTCGAGCGCCAACCCGCCTACCTCAAGACGGTCCAAGACCACGGCTTCCGGATACCAGCCGACTATCACGACCACGCCCACGCGTTCGCGGCGGCCAAGCGCGCGCTCGAGGCCACTGAGACCGTCACCGTGCCCTGCAACAACGACCTGTTGGCCGGCAACTTCATCGAGGACGGCGACCGGATGTGGTTGATCGACTACGAGTACTCCGGCAACAACGACCCATGTTTCGAGCTCGGCAACATCTGGAGCGAGTGCGCGCTGTCGCTCGATCAGCTCGACGAGCTGGTCACCGCGTACTACGGGCGTCCCCGGCGGCACAAGACAGCGCGGGCGCACCTGCAGGGGATCGTCGCCAAGTACGGATGGACGCTCTGGGGATGCATCCAGTACGGCTCCAGCGCAATAGAATTCGACTTCTGGGAATGGGCCATGGAGCGTTATGAGGCCGCGGTCGCCGCATTCCGCGACCCGGGCTACGGGCGACTGCTCGACGACGTCGCCGCCATCGAGGGACAACCGTGAGGAAGACATGACGTCCGCCAAATCTCTGCCGTCGCGTGCCCGGGTCGTCGTCATCGGCGGCGGGGTCATCGGCACCAGCGTCGCCTACCACCTGACCAAACTCGGGCTCACCGACGTCGTGCTGCTCGAACAGGGCCAGCTGTCCTGCGGAACCACCTGGCACGCAGCAGGTCTCGTAGGCCAGCTGCGGGCATCGGAAGGCATGACCCGCCTGGTGCAGTATTCGACGCAGCTGTACTCGGAGCTGGAGAGCGAGACGGGTCTGTCGGCCGGCTACAAGCAGTGCGGCGGAGTCACGGTCGCACGCACCGAGGACAGGATGGTGCAGCTGCGCCGCACTGCGGCCAACGCGGCGGCGTTCGACCTGCAGTGCGAACTGCTCACGCCCGAACAGGCACACGAGCACTATCCGGTGATGCGGGTCGACGACCTGGTCGGCGCCATCTGGCTGCCCGACGACGGCAAGGCCAATCCGACCGACCTGACGTTCGCGCTGGCCAAGGGCGCGCGCTCGGGTGGGTGCCGGATCGTGGAGAAGACCCGTGTGCTCGATGTGCTCGTCACCGACGGCGAGGTGACAGGCGTGCGCACCGACGCCGGTGACATCGAGGCCGAGATCGTCGTGAACTGTGCCGGGCAGTGGGCCAAACAGGTCGGCGCGATGGCCGGGGTCAACGTGCCGCTGCACTCGGCCGAGCATTTCTACGTGGTCAGCGAGACGATCGACGGCGTCCATCCCGACCTGCCGATCCTGCGCGACCCCGACGGCTACACCTACTTCAAGGAGGAGGTCGGCGGTCTCGTCATCGGTGGATTCGAGCCGGAGGCCAAGCCGTGGGTCCCACCCGACGCGATCCCGTATCCGTTCGAATTCCAGCTGCTGGATGAAGATTGGGAGCATTTCGAGGTCCTGATGACCAGTGCGCTGCTGCGCATCCCGGCATTGGAGACCACCGGGATCAAGAAGTTCTACAACGGTCCCGAGAGCTTCACGCCGGACAACCAGTTCATCCTCGGTGAGGCACCCGAGTGCCGGAACTTCTTCGTGGGAGCCGGATTCAACTCGGTGGGCATCGCCACCGCGGGCGGGGCGGGGCGGGCACTGGCCGAATGGATCGTCGACGGCGCGCCGAGCACCGACCTGACCGGCGTGGACATCCGCCGCTTCGCGCCGTTCAACGGCAACAACCGGTGGCTGCACGATCGAGTGGCCGAGGTGCTGGGCATCCACTACGAGATTCCCTGGCCCAACCGGGAAATGACGACCGCCAGACCGTTCCGGCGGTCTCCGGTGCACCATCTGCTCGATGCCGCGGGCGCCAACTTCGGCAGCCGGATGGGGTGGGAACGCGCCAACTTCTTCGCCCCGGCCGGCTCGCCACCGGTGATCGACTACACGTGGGACAAGCCCAATTGGCTGGAGTGGTCGGCCGCCGAGCAGGCGAGCACCCGCTCCGGGGTCACGGTGTTCGATCAGACGTCGTTCTCCAAGTACCTGCTGGTCGGAGGCGATGCCGAGGCGGCGTTGCAGTGGTTGTGCACCGCAGATGTCGGCGTCGAAGTCGGCAGATCGGTCTACACGGGCATGCTCAACGCGCGCGGCACGTACGAATCCGACGTCACGGTCACCAGGACCGCGCCGCAGGAGTACCTCATCGTCAGCAGCGCCGCCACCACCGAACGCGACAAGGACCATATCCGCACCCAGATCCGGCGGCGCTTGTCCCCCGGGGCCGACGCGCACCTGGTGGACGTCACCTCTGCGTACGCGGTGTTCGGTGTGATGGGCCCGCGGTCGCGTGACCTCCTGTCAGGACTGACCGATGCCGATCTGTCCGACGAGGCGTTCCCGTTCGGCGCCAGCAGGATGGTCTCACTCGGCTACGCCACGGTGCGCGCCACCCGGATCACCTATGTCGGTGAATTGGGTTGGGAGCTCTATGTTCCCGCCGAATTCGCCGTCGGGGTGTATGAGGACCTGATGGCTGCGGGTGCGAGCTGTGGCGTTGCGCGCGGCGGGTACTACGCAATCGAGGCGTTGCGCCTGGAGAAGGGGTACCGGGCATTCGGCCGCGAGCTGACACCGAGTGAGAACCCCGTCGAGGCCGGGCTGCTGTTCGCGTGCAAGCTCAAGACCGACATCGACTTCCTGGGGCGCGAAGCGGTGGAGAAGGCGCGCGCTGCCGGGGTCGGCAAGAAACTGGTCGGCTTCCGCGTCGACTCGCCAGAACCGATGCTGTGGGGTGGCGAGTTGATCCTGCGCGACGGAGTGGTCGCAGGGCAGGCGACATCGGCGGCGTGGGGTCACACACTCGGCGCCTGCGTCGGGCTGGCCTACCTGAGAGCGCCGGGCGCGGCGAAGGTCGACGCCGACTGGGTGCGTGACGGCAGCTATCAGGTGAACGTGGGCGGGCAACGTCATGCGATCACGGTGTCGCTGCGGCCGCTCTACGATCCGGCGAGTGAACGCGTGCGGGGTTAGGACCTGTCCAACCGGGCAGGTGCGTGCCCTGCTCATCTGATCAGCTAGACAGGTGAACAGACGGCGGAATACGCTCGGAGGATGAACGTCGACTACGTCGCCATGCACATGAGCGACGGCATCGTCAACGCCCCGATCTCCCTGCTGTTCGCCGGCGTCGCGCTGGTGGCACTGGCGGTGTGCGTGGCGAAGGCGAGGATCGAGCTCGACGAGCGTACGGTGCCGCTGGCCGGGCTGGTGGCCGCCTTCATCTTCGCGGTGCAGATGGTGAACTTCCCGATTCTGCCCGGGGTCAGCGGCCATCTGCTCGGTGGGGCGCTGGCCGCCATCCTCGTGGGCCCGTTCACCGGAGCGCTGTGCGTGGCCATCGTCCTGATCGTGCAGGCGCTGCTGTTCGCCGATGGTGGCGTGACGGCACTCGGCACGAACATCACCAACATGTCGGTGATCGGTGTGGCGGCAGGCTACGGAACCGCGGTGCTGCTGTACCGGCTGGTCCGACGCCGCCGCAACGACGTCCCGGTGCCTGCCGTCGGGGCGGTGGCTTTCGTCGCCGCAATCATCGGCACAGTCTGCGCCGCAATGGGGTTCGTGCTGGAGTACGCCCTCGGCGGCGCGGCGACGACATCCCTGGGGACCGTCGCCGCCTATATGTTCGGCACCCATGTCCTGATCGGTATCGGCGAGGGCATCATCACCGCGCTGACGGTGATGGCGGTGGTACGGGCCCGGCCGGATCTGGTCTACCTGTTGCGCACCAACGCGCGCGCGGAGGTGACGGTATGACGGAGTCGACGCAACGCCGCTGGTGGTTCTGGATCGGCTTCGCGGTGGTCACCCTGCTGATCGCCGGCGGGGTGTCGTACTTCGCGAGTTCGAGCCCGGACGGTCTGGACTCGGCGACCTTGCAGGGGTGCGAGGTGGTCGAGACCGCGACGGGCGAAGAGCTCCGGGGTGAGTGCATCGCCCAGCATGCCGACGAGCATTCCCTGGCGGGCTCTCCGCTGGCCGACTATGCGATCGGTGGCCAGGATGGCACCGGCGGGCTGGCGGGCATCATCGGCGTCGTCGTCACGGTCGTCATCGCGGGTGGGGCGTTCTGGGTGATCGCGCGGTCCCGGTCGAAACCGACATCGTCAGTGAGTGAGTGACGGTGGGCGCGGGTCACTCGCATCCTCTCTATCGCGACGGTGATTCACCGCTTCATCGGGCACCGGCCGAGGCCAAGATCGTCTGCCTGGTGCTGTTCGTCCTGGCGGTGGTCGCCACTCCCCGAGAGATGTTCTGGCCCTTCGGCCTCTACGCGGTGATCATTCTCGCGGTGTGGCGGGTGGCCCGCCTTCCGCTGCGGTGGATCCTGCCCCGGATGCTGATCGAGGCGCCCTTCGTCGTGCTCGCGGTGCTGCTGCCGTTCGCCGAGGGCGGCGAGCGGGTGAGTGTCGCGGGCATGCACCTGTCGGTGGCGGGGCTGTACGCGGCATGGGGCATCGTCATCAAGGGCACCCTCGGCGTCGCGGCCTCGCTGACCGTCGCGGCCACCACCACCTCGCGGGAACTACCCGTCGCGCTGAGCAGGCTGCGGGTGCCGGCGCTGATCGTCTCGGTGCTGACGCTGATGATCCGCTACGTCGACGTGCTGACCGCCGAAGCCCGGCGGATGCGCATGGCGCGGATTTCGCGCGGCGATTCACCGCGGATGCTGCATCAGGTCGGGGCGACGGCGAAGAGTGTCGGCGCGCTGTTCCTGCGCTCCTACGAGCGGGGTGAGCGCGTGTACCTGGCGATGCTGTCGCGCGGGTTCGACGGCCGGGTGCCGCCGTTGGCCGTCGGAGCCGGATGTGTGGCGGCCGCGACACCGCGGCAGTGGACGGTGGCCCTGCTGCCCGCGGCGGCCGCAGTGTCGGTGGCGGTGAGCGCATGGGTGCTGCGGTGAGCCGGCCGGCGATCCGCGTCCGGGATCTGGCGTACTCCTATCCGGGCGGGCACCCAGCGCTCGGCGGCATCGACCTGGACGTCGCCCCGGGTGAGCGGGTCGCGCTGCTGGGTCCCAACGGCGCGGGCAAGACCACGTTGATGCTCCACCTCAACGGCGTGCTGAGCGCGCTGCGGGGCACCGTGGAGATCGGCGGAACACCGTTGACCCGGGGCACTCTCCGTGAGATCCGCCGCAAGGTAGGCCTGGTCTTCCAGGATCCCGACGACCAGCTCTTCATGCCCACGCTGGCCCAGGACGTCGCCTTCGGACCCGCCAATTTCGGAGTGCGCGGTGCCGAGCTGGACGCCCGCGTCGCCCATGCCCTCGAGGTCGTGTCGATGACCGACCTGGCCGCCCGCAGCCCCGCTCACATGTCGGGGGGCCAGCGCCGCCGGGCCGCGCTGGCCACCGTGCTGGCGTGCCAACCGGAGGTTCTCGTGCTGGACGAACCGTCGGCCAACCTCGATCCCGTCGCCCGCAGGGAACTCGCCGAGACCCTGACCGGACTCGACGCGACGATGCTGATCGTCACCCACGACCTGCCGTACGCCGCCCAGCTCTGCGAGCGGGCGATCGTCATGGACGGTGGCGTGATCGTCGCCGACGGCGCGATCGGCGACGTGTTGTCCGACACCGAGTTGCTCGCGGCGCACCGTCTGGAGCTGCCGTGGGGGTTCGTCGTCGGCTCACGCTGAGGCGGGCGCGGGGGTGGCCCCGGCCGGGACCGCAGGTAGGCGCACGCTGAAAGCCGTTGTCCCCGAATCGGACCGCGCCGTGATGGTGCCGCCGTGCGACTCGACGATCGACGCGGCGATCGACAGCCCGAGCCCGAAGCTGCCCGTCTGCCGCGACCGCGACTTGTCGGCGCGGACGAACCGCTCGAACATGTGCGTCAGCAGAACCGGATCGATTCCGGGTCCGTCGTCGGTCACCGTCATCTCGACGTAGTCGCCACCGCCGGATGTGCCCGCCGCGACGCTGGTCGTCACCGTGGTGCCCGCGGGTGTGTGCACACGCGCGTTGGACAACAGATTCGCCAGCGTCTGGTGCAGCTGGGCCCGGTCGCCCCGCACCCAGACCGCGCCGTCGGGGACCGCGGTCACCCAGCGATGCGTCGGGGCCGACACCGCCGCGTCGTTCACCGCGTCGACGACGAGATCGGTGAGATCGACCTCGGTGGCCTGCAGGTCCTGCCCCTCGTCGAGCCGGGCCAGTAGCAGCAGATCGGCGACCAGTGAGTTCATCCGCTGGGCCTCGGCCTCGATCCGCGCCAGCGAGTACTCGGTGGTCTCCGGCAGAACCGAACTGTCCTGGCGGGTCAGCTCGGCGTAGCCGGAGATGGCGGCCAACGGCGTCCGCAGCTCGTGGCTCGCGTCGGTGATGAACTGCCGCATCCGCCGGTCCGAGGACGCGACATCGGCCAGGGCGCGTTCGACGTTGTCGAGCAGTCGGTTCAGGGTGTCGCCGACAAGACCCACCTCGGTGCGCGGATCGATGTCGCCGGTGGGCACCCGCGGGGTGATCGCGTGGTTGTCGCGATCGAGGGGCAGCGTCGCCACCTCCGCTGCGGTGGCGGCGACGCGGCGCAGGGGGCGCAGGGCGAACCGCACGATCGCGATGGTGCTCAACGCGGTGAACACGAGGGCGAGCGCGGTCATCGCGGACACGATCACCGTCTCCCGCACCATCGCCTCCCACGCGGGAGTACGGGATACGCCCGTCACCAGGACTTCGTCATCGTTCCCGGGCCTGCCGACCATCCGGTACCAGCCCAGCCCCGGTAGCTCGATGCTGCGGGGTTGCGGGTTGGTCCACGACAGCTCGGCGATCGTCTCCAGGGCGGCGGCCGGTGCGCGCTGCGCCTCCCCGTCGCCGAAATAGGCAGAGTCCACCACCTCGCCGTTCTGGATCAGCGCGACGATATTGCCCGGCGCCTGCCCGATGAGATACGTCAGGGGCTTCATCGAGTCCGGCGCGGGCAGGCTGCCGTCGGGTCCCGGGGTGGCCCGGTACTTGGCCACCGAGTTGATGCCCCCGTCGGCTGCCCCCGCCAGCTGGGAGTCGATGATGCCCAGTACCGACGCCCGCAGCGTCACCACCGACATCGTGCCGACGGTCACCAGCGCCACCATGACCACCGCCGAGACGCCGACGACGAGCTGCCGCAACAGCGTCCAGCTCTGCCAGGTGCGTCTCATTCCGCCGACCGCAGCATGTATCCGACTCCGCGCACCGTGTGGATCAGCGGTTCCCGGCCGGCGTCGATCTTCTTGCGCAGATACGACACGTAGAGGTCGACGATGCTGGACCGGCCGCCGAAGTCGTAGTTCCACACCTGCCGAAGGATTTCATTGCGGTCCAGTGCTTTTCGTTGATTGCGCATCAGTAGTCGGAGCAGTTCGAACTCGGTCGAGGTCAGCGGGATCACCTCGCCGCCGCGTGTCACCTCGCGGCTCGCGGCGTCGAGCGCGAGATCGCCCACGGTCAGCGTCTCGTCGTCGGCCGGCGTGAGGTAGGCCGATCGGCGCAGGAGTCCACGCAGCCTGGCTACCAGCTCTTCGAGCGAGAACGGCTTGGTCATGTAGTCGTCGCCGCCTGCGGTCAACCCCGTCACGCGGTCTGCTACCGAATCACGGGCGGTGAGGAACAGCGTGGGGGTATAGGTGCCCGAGTCCCGCAGCTGCGCCAGCACGCCCAGCCCGTCCATGTCGGGCAGCATGATGTCCAGCACCAGCAGATCGGGGGTCTGCGCACGGTACTTCTCGACGGCCTCGGCGGCGTCGTGCGCGACGTCGATCTCCCAGCCCTCGTACTTCAGCGCCATCCGCACCAGGTTGGTCAGCGCGCGCTCGTCGTCGACGAGCAACACACGGATCGGCGACCCGTCGGCGCGATACATCTTGGGCAGCTTGCCCAGGATGGCGCGACGGGGCCCCTGGTCCTCGAGCGGCGCAGACGTCACCCGGTCATTCTCGCGTGTGTGCGCCGGGATGGGCAGGTCCTCATAGGGATCTCATATGTCGGCGGCACTCACTTCCGGCGACCGAGAGGCTGATGCAAGGAGAGTTGTTCCCGCACATACGAATTTGCGTCTGAATCGCTCGCCGACGGTGACGCGCGCTGCCGCCCGGAGGAGGCGCGGAGGGCCGGCGCCGCAGTGGGCGGAAGACTGTCGCGGCGCGTCTGCGATGTATGCATCGTGTTAACCGTGTTTCATTTCTGTTTACTTTGAATCCGCTATTGCGACTGCGGATACATATCGCTACGTTGTGTATACAGCCAGTCGAGCCGATGGGAGCAGCGCAATGGTGAGCGCGACGGTGGGCACCGCGGTGGTGAGTGGTCTTCGGCACGCGCTACTCACAGGTGAGATCGGCGCTGACGTCCGGTTGTCGTATTCCAAGCTGGCCGACAAGTTCGGCGTCAGTCGCATTCCGGTGCGCGAAGCCATACAGGCACTCGTGGCCGAAGGTCTGGTCGTCATGGTCGACGGCGTTCCGTACTCACGGCGGCTGTCTGTCCTGGAGCTACAGGAACTCTTCGAGATGCGCATGGCGGTAGAGCCCCACCTCACCCAGATGGCCTTGCCGCAGGTGGGCAGAGCCGAAATCATCCAGATGAGTCGGTACTACGAAATAATGTCGGACACAACCGATGTCGTCGAATGGCTGGAAGCCAACGCGAATTTCCACGCCACCATCTACCATCAGGCGAACCGGCCGATGACCATCGAGCACGTCGATCAGCTGCGAAAACTCGCAGATCGGTATCTCTACCTCCACCTTGCGGTGATCGGCAATGTCGAACACCTGCAGGTTGAACATGCCGCCATCCTCGGTGCCGCGAAAGCCGGCGACGGACAGCGGATCAACGAACTTACGCGAACTCACCTGGAGACGTCACACGAGTTCATCGTTCGATATCTCCTGGCTAACGACGAGAGTTTCGCGTAGGACGTGGCCCCCTAGCGGAACCGCGCAAACAACCAACCTCCCAGCGGTGTGCCCATCGCCTGCGAACGCAGGACGGTGCAGAACGCATGCCTGAGAAAGGACGAGCAATGCGGAAAACTACCGCCGCTGTCGGCATCCTCGCCAGCGTGGCCTTGGCGCTGACCGCGTGTAGCAGCGGGTCCAGTAGTCAGAACAGCGACGTCATCAAGTTCGGCTGGCTGAACGGGATCACGGGCGATTACTCGTCCTATTACGAACCCTCACAGGCTGCCGTGACCATCGCCATCGATGAGATCAATGCCGACGGGGGCGTCCTCGGCAAGCCTGTCGAGCTGGTCACCGCCGACAACCTGTCGACTGTCGAAGGTGCTGTTCAAGGGTTCTCGCGCCTCGTGGACGTCGAGGGTGTGGTGGCCGTCGGCGGAGTCGAATCCACCGGTGCGCTGGCAATTCGTGACAGCGCAAACGAATTGGAGATCCCGGTGATGTGCCCGGGTTGCGGCACACCAGAACTCGACGAACTCAACGGCGAGTACATCTGGAGGCTCACCGGCTCCGACACCGACGGTGGCACCGTCGCGGCGCAGTTCGCACGCGACGAAGGTGTGAAGCGGGTCGCCATCATGGCGCAGAACACCGAGGGTATGTCGGAACCGGCTGACATCTTTAAGGAGGTGTTCACTGAGGGGGCCGGCGGTGAAGTGGTCGCCGACGTCAGGTTCAACCCAGGACGGTCCTCCTACCAGGCTGAACTCGCTCAGGCTTTTGATGCCAAGCCGGACGCGGTGTACCTGGCCGCCGGACACGAAGCCGCGTCCGTGATCCTGCGCGAGTGGCAGCGCCGCGGGTACGGCGGAAAGTTCTTCGTCTCACCGGATCTGGTTACGCCGCCCATCGGTTCGCTCATGCCAGAGTTGGAGAACGGGGTGGCCGTCGGAGCAATCGCGGCCTATGACACCGAGTCTCCGGCCTACCAGAGCTTCGCTGAGCGGTTCAAGGAGAAGACCGGACAAGAACCCGCCGCAGGCGTATACGACGCGAACCAGTACGACGAGTACATCGCGCTGGCATTGGCGATCACCAAGGCGCAGAGTACCGAGGGTGCCGACATCGCTGCGGCCCTGCCCGAGGTGCTCAATCCCGAGGGGACGACGGTGTATTCCTACGCCGAGGGACTCCGGGAACTCGAAGCCGGTAACGAGATCAATTACCAGGGAGCTTCCGGCACCTTGGACGTGAACGAGAACAACAATCTGGTGAAACCTCTGTTCGGTGAGCAGAACATCGTCGACGGCGGCTGGACGCAGGTCGGCGTCATCGAGCTCGATCCCAACCTGAGCGCAGTACTGCAGCGCTGACGCAGATGCGCGGTGCCGGCGGGTGGGTTGACCGCCGGCACCGGAGCATCCACGCTGCGCGCCCCAGCACATTTCACGAATCCCGTTAAAGGTTGAAAGGCGATATGCCGTGCAATATGTGATATTCGGGCTGGTCACCGGGAGCATTCTCTCGATGGCCACGGTCGGCTTCTCGATTGTGCGCCAAACCGAAGGCTTCTTGAATATCGCCCATGGGCAATTTCTGGCTCTGGCTGCCTTCCTCGGTCTGCTCGCCAGCCGTGATATGGGCATGCCCACCTGGGCGGCGGCGCTGTTCGCCGCTACCGCAACGGGCATCACAGCGGTGATCCTCTCCGTGGTCGTCTTCGAACCCATCCGCCACAAAGGCATACTCGTCCAGCTGTTCACGTCAGTCGGTGTCGCGTATGTGGTGTATGGACTGCTCGTGATGGTCTTCGGCGCGAACCTGCAGCACTATGAGGTGTCATTCGGATCCTCGTATTCCATCGCAGGGCTGCAGATTTCGTTCGGTGAGATCGCGATCATCGTCACCGCAGCGGCTTCGATCCTCCTGCTGCACCTCTTTCTCACCAAGACGCCGGCCGGTATATCGATACGTGCCGTGGCCACCAACCCCGACCTCGCCGAGGTACGTGGCATCTCGACCCGCATAGTCTCCTATCAGGTCTGGTTCATCGCCGGATTTCTGGCCGGTCTGGCGGGCGTGATGATCGGCATCATCGGCTCCGTTGGCCCGGAGCTGGGCTGGCAGAACATCATCCTCGTGCTTGCCGCCACTGTCCTCGGTGGGCTCGGAAGTACGTATGGCGTCATCGCGGCGAGTCTGCTCCTCGGGCTGGCCATGGATCTCAGTGCACTCGTCATCCCCACCTCCTACCGCACGGTGGTGGCCTTCGCCGCACTGATCATCGTCCTATTGATCAGACCCAGCGGCCTCTTCAGTGTCCGACAGAGAAAGCAGGCTGCCTGATGCAATCCCTGATCGTTTTTTTGGTCGGCGTTCTGACGCTCGCAGCGATTTATGCAGCGTTGGCGATGGTGCTCAACTTGGTCGCCGGATGGGCCGGCATGTGGGATCTCGGGGTAGCCGGCTTGGTCGCCGTTGCCGGCTATACCTACATCATCGTCACCCAGACGAAGTTCGACACCGGCCTGCTGTTCACGCCGGGATGGCCGATCGCAATCGGCGTGATAGTCGCGGCACTGGTCACCGCGTTGGCCGCTTTCATCATCGCGCTTCCCTCGATCAGGCTCCGCGGCGAATACTTCCTGATCACCACTCTGGCTTTCGCCGAAGTCATCCATCAACTGGCGATCAGCGAGGGTTGGCTCACACGCGGGACGACGGGCTTCTCGTCCATCGACCGACCGTTCCGCGACCTGGTGCCCGCGTCCGACTACCGTTGGCTGTTGCTCGGGTTGGCGGTCGCGGTGATGCTGGCTATCTACCTAATCATGAACAGGCTCGCCAAGACTCCCTACATCCGGCTGCTCCGCGCCAGTCGCGACAATGAAGCGGTCGCGAATTCCCTGGGCAAGAATGTGATTCGGTATCGCCTGATCACCTACGTCTTCGGCGGCGCGCTCATCGGTGTCATCACCCCGCTCTACCTCTGGCACGTCCGGAGCGTCGTCCCGTCGCTCTTTGTGTCCGAGCTGACCTTCGTGGTCTGGACGGCACTCGTCATCGGCGGAATTGCCAGCCGCAAAGGTCCCATCATCGGCGCCACGCTGTTGATCGTGTGCACCGAGCTGCTGACATTCCTGCAGGGTTCGGCTGAGTATGCCCAGATCCTCGCGGCTACCCGCCCGGTGATCCTCGGACTGCTTCTGATCCTGATTCTGCGATTCCGTCCAGAGGGTATCTCCAGCGAAAGGTCGGCCTTCAGATTCGGCGAACGAGACCTCGGCCCCGTGGACGAGCACGATGCGAAGACGGAGGCGGCACGATGACGACGGCGAATTTCGGCGAAGTAGCCTTCCGAGCCGCAGACGTCAGTAAGTCATTCGGGGGAGTCCGTGCTGTGGACGGAGTTTCTCTCGAAGCGCGAGCAGGAACCATCACCGCCGTCATCGGTCCCAACGGTGCGGGCAAGACCAGCCTTTTCAATGTGCTGACCGGATTCGACCAGACCGACACCGGTGAGGTCACACTGTTCGGCGATCGGATCGAGCGACTGTCGGCGTGGAAGATCGCGCACAAGGGCATGGTTCGCTCCTTCCAGACTCCGGTGGGCTTTCCGCTGCTGTCGGTGTGGGAAAACCTGATGACCGCAGGTGCAGATGACTCGGAATCGTTGGCGAAGGCTCTTTTCGGGCGGCGGAAGTGGCGAGAGTTGGAGCGGGAGACAGCTCGTCGTGCCGACCTTCTGATCGCCGATCTGGGGCTGACAGACATCAAGGACGACCGTGTAGAGGACCTCACAGCGGGACAGACCAAACTCGTGGACTTCGCCCGCTTGCTCATGGTCGAGCCGCGCATGGTGCTTCTCGACGAGCCGGCAGCAGGGGTTGCCCCGAGTGGAATCGGGCGCCTGGCTGCTCAGGTGTCCGATCTGAAGCAGCGCGGCATCACCCTGCTGATCATCGACCACAACATTCAGTTCGTGTTCGCGGTGTCCGATTTCGTCTACGTGATGGCAGAAGGTCGCGTGGTTGCCAGCGGCACGCCGGCAGAGATCGCGGAAAACCCACTGGTGGCTGAGATCTATCTCGGGAGCTCGAAATGACGTTGCTGCAAGTCCGGGATCTGACGGCCGGTTACGGCAAACTTCCTGTGATCCATGGTGTCTCGCTAGCAGTCGCCGCCAACGAAACCGTCGCGCTGGTGGGCCCCAACGGGGCCGGAAAGTCGACGTTGATGAAGTCGATCTTCCGGACGATCGTGCCGATGTCCGGCGAGGTTCATCTCGATGGCGCGGATCTGGGTTCGGTGGCTACGTCGCAGATGGTGCGGCGCGGCATGGCATTCGTACCGCAGGGGAGCAACACCTTCCCCAGTCTCACTGTGGAAGAAAACCTGCGAGTGGCGCTCATGCCGATGGGCCGTTCCAAGACCGCAACAGGGATCGGCGCGGCTTTCGATCGATTCCCGTCGCTGGCCAAGCGCCGCACCAGCAGTGCATCGACCCTATCCGGCGGTGAACGTCAGATGCTGGCGGTCGCAGGCGCATTGGCGTCCGAACCGAAGTTCCTCGCCCTCGACGAACCCACGACCGGCCTGGCGCCCACCATCGTCAACGAGCTGATAACCCGGCTGGGGGAAGCGGCCAAGGAAGGCATCGGGGTGCTGTGGGTGGTCGAGGAGAACCCTGCGGTGATCCTGCCGCATTGCGACCGTGTCCACATCATGCAGGGCGGCCGCATCAGCGACGAGCAGGACGTGGCGGCGGTCCTGGCAGACGAAGGACTGCGCAGGCTGTTCTTCGGTATCGACGAACATCGCTGAACCGCAGACGCCCCGATGTGGTCCGTCGGCGCTGGTGGCTCTTGTTCGAAATCGCATTCATTGGCCGGTTCCGGCCTACCAGAGAGGTAATCGACGATGTCCTACGAAAGTACTCTGACCCCCTCGGTTGAGACGATCCTTGACGAGCGGGTACTCGTCTGCGAGGGACTTGTGTTCGTCTCCGGCCTCACCGCTGCCGATCCGGGCGCGGGCATTCCGTCCTCAGCCGCCGTCTCACCCGAATTCCCCTACTACGGCAGCGATATCCAGAAGCAGACGATTCACCTGCTGGAGAAGTTGCAGCGGCTGCTGAATGAGAACAACTCGTCGCTCGAAGACGTCGTGAAGACTCAGGTGTTCTTGAGCGACTGCAGGCTGTTCGACGCGTTCGACCAGATCTGGAAGAGGTTCTTCCCGGTGCCTCCGCCGCGGACGACGGTGGGTGTGGGCAGCGACGGGATGGCGATCCCGGGCACCTTGGTGTCGGTAGACGTGATCGCCGCGCGATCTGGTGAAGTGACTGTCGAGCAGATCGACAGCCCGCGGCTACCCAAACCTCTGGCCAATTACACCCCGTGTGTTCGAGCAGGCGAGTGGCTGTTCCTGGCCGGCCAGCTTCCCACGGATTTCGGCGCGACCGGTATCGCGCCGGGGGCGGCGGTCAATCGAGATCTTCCACACCACGTCTCGTCGATCGTCGCCCAGGCCGAGTACACGATCAGAATCTGCCAAACCCTCCTCGAAGACGCCGGAAGCGACTGGCAGCACACGGTCCGGGCCCACATCTTCCTCAAGCACATCGAGGACGCTCCGTTGGTCGAGCGGATGTGGCGCGACGGATTCGACGGCGGGGCACCTCCTGTCATGATCATCGGTGTCCAGGAGTTACTCACCGGCGGTGCGGAAATCGAGATCGATGTGATCGCGCTGCGCAGTGACAGCCGGCAGTCCCGAGGGCCTATCGCCCACGCTTACGGCCAGGGTGCACTCTCAGCGGGCGGTACCGATGACACCGTCTTCGCTGTCACCGAGGTCGTCGTCGATCAGAGCGAGTACCGGCCCTTCGCCATCGAGCGCGCGGTCTCCGAGGCCTTCACAGGCGCGGCCACTGTGCTCGGCGGTGATGCCACCGCAATCAAGGTGCACGCTTTCCTGCCGGCCCCGTCGGATATCTGGGCCTTCGGCCGGGCGCTGCCCGCCGCTGTCGCCGACAGCGCAGCCATCACCACCTCCCCGTCGGTGGGCGGATCGAAGATCGGTCTCGAGATCGTCTACCGGGCGCGTCGCTGAGCGCGCACCCCAGATCAGAAAGTGGATGACATGCTGGAAACTCGTGCAACGGCGACTGATGATGGTGCGCACATTGGTGAGCATGCCCATGCCCTGCTCATCGACGGTGACCGTCGGCCCGGTCGTGGGGAAATCCTGGATCTGATCAATCCTGCGACGGCGCGGGTGTTCGCCCGCTGCCATAGCGCCAGCATCGAGGACACCGACGACGCTGTGGTGTCCGCGCGCAACGCCTTCACCTCCGGTGTGTGGTCGCAGATGCCGATCCACCAACGGTCCCGCATCCTCAACCGATTCGGGGATCTGCTGGAGCGGGACATGGACAAGCTGTACCGGCTGGAGACGGTCAACAACGGCAGGCCCATCACCGAGACCAAGGCGCAGATCACCCGGCTTCCGGAGTGGTACCGGTACAACGCGGCGCTGCTGCTGGCCGGTCGGGACTCGGTGGTGCCGATGTCGGGCCAGTACCACTCCTACACGTCGCGGTTCCCGCTCGGCGTGGTGGCCACTCTGTCGTCGTTCAATCATCCGCTGATGATCGCCTCGAAGAGCGTGGCCCCGGCGCTGGCCACCGGAAACAGTGTGGTGCTCAAACCGTCTGAGCAGACGCCGCTGACGGCGCTGTTGATCGGCGCGCTCGCGCTGGAGGCCGGCATTCCGCCCGGGGTGTTCAACGTCATTCCAGGATTGGGGCCCGTCACCGGCGCAGGGTTGGCCGAGCACCCGCTCGTCGACAAGGTGGTGTTCACCGGCGGCACGGAGGTCGGCCGCATCATCTCGGTGGCCACCGCCTCACGATTCGCGAAGTCGACGGTCGAATTGGGCGGTAAGACACCGGTTCTGGTGTTCGACGATATTGCCCCCGAGGTGTCGTCACGAGGCGCGGCCTTCGGCGGATTCGTCGGTGCAGGCCAGACGTGCATCGCGGGAACCCGGATCCTGGTGCAGGAGACGGTATACGACGATTTCGTGGCCGGTCTGGTGGATCAGGCGCAGCGGATCCGGGTCGGCGATCCCAGCCAGAGCGGCACCCAGCTCGGCCCGGTGATCTCGGAGCGGGCGCGCAGGCGCATCCTCGATTACGTCGACATCGGGGTCGCCGAGGGCGCGCGTCTGGCCACCGGCGGCACGGCGGTCGACGTGACGGGGCTGGACGGCTTCTTCGTCGCGCCCACAGTCCTGGCCGATGTGAACAATCAGATGCGGGTGGCCCGTGAGGAGATCTTCGGCCCCGTCGTGGTGGTGATCCCGTTCCGCGACGAACAGGAAGCCATCGCGATCGCCAACGACTCACCGTACGGCTTGGGGTCCTCGATCTGGACCCGCGATATCGCCCGTGCCCATCGCGTGGCCTCGCGGCTGGAACACGGCATCGTCTGGGTCAACGATCATCACCGCCTGGACCCGTGTTCGCCCTGGGGAGGCGTGCGCGAGAGCGGGCACGGCCGCGAGGGCGGCACCGAGTCCTTCTCCGACTTCACCCACGTGCGGGCCGTGACCGTGCGTACGGCCGCGGACGACGTGGACTGGTACGGCGGTGTCGCGCTGGAGAGACTCAACTGAACACAGGTACCAGGTGGCGGGGCGGTGCGCGGATCGGCGACCGGTGGGGGTTACTTTCCGCGGCCGGACGGACCAGTCAGGAATTGACCCGCCCGAAAGGCGTTGGCCGACAGCCTGGGTGGACATGTGAATCGGCTATGAGTGTGATGACAGCCGCGGAGGCGATCGGCAAGGGTGGACAGATGGGCCACGCGCCCGACCTCAGTCCGCGACGAAAGGCATCGTCATGTCCACCGATACCATGTTCGAGAAGCGCCTGACATCCCTCACCGACACAGCGCTCGGGGTGTTCCGGATCGCCGTCGCGCTGCTGTTCGCGATGCACGGGACGGCCAAGCTGTTCGGCTGGCCCCAGGGATCACCTGCAGTGCTCGGCGCCTGGCCGATGTGGTGGGCAGGAGTCCTGGAGGTAGTGCTCGGCGGCCTGATCGCCATCGGCCTGTTCACCAGGGCGGCGGCATTCGTCGCCTCCGGCATGATGGCGGTGGCCTACTTCTGGCGGCATTTCCCGGACGGCTTCTGGCCCCTTGTCAACGGTGGTGAGTCCGCGGCATTGTTCTGCTTCATATTCCTGCTACTGGTGGTCACCGGGCCAGGGGCACTTGCTGTTTCGCGCCGACGATCCGACTGATCCGCTGAATGCACTGCGCGAGAAACAACTTCACATGTTTCACATATGTTTGCGTTTCCTATGCACATCTGGCGCTGCCGACTGCCGGTCATAGGCTGGAATCACCAGTCAGAGAAGCGATGTGGAGGTCAGGCCGTGACGGATATGACAGAAGACGCCATCCGGGAACGATTCGAGCGCGACGCGCTTCCGGTGCTCGACCAGCTGTACCGCGCCGCGCGCCGCTACACCGGCAATGCCGCCGACGCCGAGGACCTGGTGCAGGAGACCATGGCCAAGGCCTACGGCGCGTTCCACCGGTTCGAGGACGGGACGAACATCCGCGCGTGGCTGCTTCGGATCCTGACCAACACGTGGATCAAGTCCTACCGCAGGGCGCAGTGCCGCCCCGCCGAGGTGCTCTCCGACGGCATCACCGACGCACAGCTCGCGGCGTCCGCCGGCCACTCCTCGACGGGTATGCAGTCCGCCGAACTCGCCGCGCTGCAGGCCCTCGGCGACGACGAGGTCCGCGACGCTCTGGAGCAGTTGCGTGAGGACCAGCGCCTGGTGGTGTACTACGCCGACGTGGAAGGCCTGCGCTACAAGGACATTGCGCTCATCCTCGGGATCCCGGAAGGCACGGTGATGTCCCGTCTGCACCGCGGCCGGCGCGCGCTGCGCGCGCTGTTGGTCGACGTCGCGGCCGATCGTGGCTACCTACGGGCCACCTCGGCGGCGTGACAAGCGGTACTGCCGAGGGCGGCGTCGGTCTAGTGCCGCTTCGACGGCGGCCAGGGCGGCTCCCCGCACAGTGCCAGCAGCGCGTTCTCCACCACCTCGGGCAAGGCGGGATGAATCCAGTACTGGCCGCGCGCCATGTCCTGGGCGGGCAGATCGAAAGCCATCGCCTGGATCAGTGGCTGGATGATCGAAGACGCCTGGTGGCCCATGATGTGCGCGCCCAGAAGCAGTCCGGTGTCGTCATCGACGATCAGCTTCGCGAATCCGGTGTTGTCCTCCATCGCCCAGCCGTACGCGACGTCGCCGTAGTCCTGCACCTTCGAACGAACGCGGTAACCGGCTGCGCGGGCTTCGTTCTCGGTGAGCCCGACGCAGGCGATCTGGGGCTCCGTGAACACCGCCGAGGGAACGTTGCGGTGGTTGGCCGGCATCAGATTGGCGGTGTCGTCCCAGTCCTGCAGCAGGTTGTGCTTGACCACCCTGGCCTCGTGGTTGGCCACATGCTTGAGCTGATACGGCGAGCTGACATCGCCGAGCGCGAAGACATTCCGTGCCGAGGTGCGCTGAAACTCGTCGACCGCGACGAGACCGTCGGTGACCTCGATGCCGGCCTTCTCCGCGTCGAGCAGGTCACCGTTGGGGATCCGGCCGGTGGCGACGAGCAACGTGTCCGCCTGCAGGGTGGAGCCGTCGTCGAGGTGGAGGGTGACGCCGGATTCGGTGGTGTCCGTTCCGTTGCTGCCCTTCACGATGTTGCGACGGCTGCGGATCTCCCACTTCTTGCCGGCGATGTCGGTGAACCGTTCGCACAGCGTGTCGTCGCAGTGGGTGAGCATCGTGGTGCCGCGCAGCACGATCGTCACCCGCGACCCCAGCGACGAGAAGACGTGCGCGAACTCCGCCGCGACGAAGCCGCCGCCGACGATGACGATGTGTTCGGGAAGATCGGAGATGCGCATGATGGTGTCGCTGGTGTGGTGCGCCACGCCGCAGTCGAGGATCGCCGGGGGCACCGTGGCCCGCGCACCCGCTGCGATCACCACCTGCTCGGCGGTGAACTCGTCACCGTCATCGGTGCGAAGCCGGTATCCGTCACCGGTGTCCGGGCCGGCGAACCGGGTGTGGCTGGCGAAGACCTTCACGTTCGGGGTGGAGCGCCGATACTGCTCGCCGCCGCTGGCCAGCGGATCGATGCGGCCGAACACCCGCGACACGATGTCGGGCCATCGCACGCCGTCGATGTGTCCGTCGACGCCGAAACGGCTTGACTCCCGGATCTGTTGGGCCACCCCCGCGGCGTAGACGAACATCTTGGTCGGGATGCAGCCGACGTTGAGGCAGGTGCCGCCGAAGATGCCCTTCTCGCAGATCGCGACGCGCTTGTCGGCGTAGCGTTCGTCGAGAATCGAGTTGCCGGAGCCGGTGCCGATGATCGCGATGTCGAAATCAGCCATGTCCTGCGCTTCCGTCTGAGGGTGGTGGATTCGTCGAAGTGTCGGCCAGCCAGCGGTCCAGCCAGCGGTCCAGCTCGTCGTAGGCGTCGCGTCTGGGCGTCGGCAGCGACAGGAACACGTCGTGTTTGGCGTCGACGATCGGCACCACTGTGGACCGGTTGCCGATGCATCCCGCCCAGCGCGCGATCTGCGCCACGTCTAGCACGGCGTCACCGCGCTGGATCAGCTCAGGGTCGGCGGCTTCGCGCACGCTGCGGTCCGACCGCAGGATCAGGTTCGGCACACCGACATCGAGGCCCCGGTGCAGCCTCGCCTGGCCGCGCCGGATGGCGTGGATCCATCCGAAGGTGACGGGGAAGCCGCCGACGGGCTTCCAGTCCAGGTTGTAGTCGAAGTCGCCGGCGAAGTCGCGGTGCAGCGTGGTGCCGTAGCCGCCGCCGGCGGTGGGGCGCCGGACCACCGAGTGCTTGCGCAACCGGCGCATGGCGAGGATCGCCGCCGATGCCGGCGGTGTGCGCAATATCGCATGCCCCTGCAGATCCAGCCACGGGCTGTTGAGGATCAGACCCGAGACCCCCGACCCCGGGGTGGCCCACCGCGCCCGCAGTCGGTCCAGCCACAGGGACACGACCAGCCCGCCGGCCGAGTGCCCATAGACCAGCACCTGCGCCGGTGACACCGCCCCGATGACGTCGAGTGCGCGCTCCAGTTCGACGTCGTAGCGAGACAGGTCGGTGGTGAAGTGGGGAGTCTGCCCAGTGCGGTGTGAGCGCCCGCATTTGTGCAGGTCCAAGGCGTAGAAAGCGAACCCGCGAGCGGCGAAATGGTCCGCCAGCTCGGTGTTGAAGAAGTAGTCGGTGAAGCCGTGCACCATCAGCACCGCGTGGCGGGCCGACGGGTCGGCCGCACCGCGCCGCACCAGCGTCGCCTCCAGCTCACCCTCGCCGTCGGGGTCGGGACCGAGCGCGAAGGTGCGCTGCCAGTAGCCGGGCAGCACGTCGGGATCCCATCCGGACACGACAGCCACCCTAGTGCCGTGTAGCGGCCGCGGAGCGGCCCGGGCAGTGGTCGCCACGTTGCGGCCCGGCCCGGCGGGATAACCTGAACACCGGTAAGCCGTGTGCAGCGGACCGCGATGACGAAGGACCCACGAAAAGGTGTCAGAACCAGAGAAGACCGACGTCCTGCTGGTCGGGGCGGGCATCATGAGCGCCACCCTCAGCACGTTGCTGCGGTTGTTGGAGCCGAGTTGGTCGATGACGTTGGTCGAACGCCTCGACGGTGCGGCGGCCGAGAGCAGCGACCCGTGGAACAACGCAGGCACCGGGCATTCGGCGCTGTGCGAACTGAACTACACGCCCGCACGTCCCGACGGCTCGATCGACATCGCCAAGGCGGTGAACGTCAACGAGCAGTTCCAGGTGTCCCGTCAGTTCTGGACCTACGCCGTCGAGAACGGCGTCATCCCCGATGTCCGCAGCTTCCTCAACCCCATCCCGCACGTCAGCTTCGTCAGCGGCGCGGACAACGTCGACTATCTCAAGCGTCGGCATGAGGCTCTGGTCGGTAACCCGCTGTTCGCGACCATGGAGTTCATCGACGACAGCGACGAGTTCGCCCGCCGGCTGCCGCTGATGGCCGAGAAGCGCGACTTCTCGGACCCCGTCGGCCTGAACTGGACGCAGGACGGCACCGACGTGGACTTCGGGTCGCTGTCGCGGCAGCTCTTCGGGTTCGGCGCCAAGCAGGGGCTGGACACCCTCTTCGGGCATGAGGTCACCGACCTCAAGCAGAACTCGGACTCGTCGTGGACGGTCAAGGTCACCAACAGGCGCACGGGGCGCAAGCGTGTGTTCCAGTCGAAGTTCGTCTTCGTCGGCGCGGGCGGGGGCGCGCTGCCGCTGCTGCAGAAGGCGGGCATCAAGGAGGCCAAGGGGTTCGGCGGCTTCCCTGTCGGCGGTCAGTGGCTGCGGACCGGCAATGCAGAGCTGGCAGCCAAGCACCAGGCCAAGGTCTACGGGCTGCCGCCGCTGGGCGCCCCGCCGATGTCGGTGCCGCACCTGGACACCCGCGTCATCAACGAGAAGTCGTGGTTGCTGTTCGGTCCGTTCGCGGGCTGGTCGCCGAAGTTCCTCAAGCAGGGCAAGGTCACCGATCTGCCGTTCTCGGTGCGGCCAGACAACCTGGTCTCGATGCTCGGCGTCGGGCTCACCGAGATGGGGCTGCTGAAGTATCTGATCGGGCAGCTGCTGCTGAGCGAGTCGGCCAGGGTGGAGAACCTGCGCGACTTCGCGCCCAGCGCCAGGGACTCGGACTGGGAGCTCGACATCGCGGGACAGCGCGTCCAGGTGATCCGCAAGGCCAAGGGCAAGGGCGGGGTGCTGGAGTTCGGCACCACCGTGCTCTCGGCAGCCGACGGCAGCATCGCCGGACTGCTCGGCGCCTCGCCGGGCGCGTCGACTGCGGTACCGGCGATGTTCGACGTGATGAAGCGGTGCTTCCCCGATCGGTACGCCGGGTGGGAGCCCAAGCTCAAGGAGATGGTGCCGTCCCTGGGCACCCCGTTGTCCACCGAGCCGGCGTTGTTCGACGAGGTATGGGCGCACGGCACCAAGGTGCTCAAGCTGGACAAGCCTGCCAGCGTCGTGCCCGCCACGGCGGCAGACGAATCCACTGCGGGCACCGAGCATTCCCCGACGGCGGCGACCGTTTGACGAAGGTCGCCGGATGACAGTGGCGCTGCGCCGCAGCTGGGCCCAGGACTTGGACGCCGTAACGCTCTACGAGCTGCTGAAGCTGCGGGTCGAGGTGTTCGTCGTCGAACAGGCGACCCCGTATCCCGAACTCGATGGCCGTGACCTGCTTGCCGAGACGCGCCATTTCTGGCTGGAAAGCCCTGAAGGACAAGTCATTTCCACACTTCGATTGATGGAGGAACACCCCGGCGGTCAAAAGGCCTTCCGGATCGGGCGGGTGTGTACCAAGCGCAGCGACCGCGGACACGGGCACACCGCGCGACTCCTTGCGGCCGCGCTGGCCGAGGTCGGCGACTACCCGTGCCACATCAACGCGCAGACGTACCTGGAGGAGATGTACGGCAGGCACGGGTTCGTGCGGGTCGGCGACGAGTTCCTCGACGACGGCATCCCGCACGTCGCGATGGTGAAGCCGTGACGGCCGCCGGCGTGTCCCCGCCGATCTACCCGTTCAGTGCGGTCATCGGACACGACCGGTTGCGGCTGGCGCTGGTGCTGTGCGCGGTGCGCCCCGACATCGGGGGAGTCCTGATCCGAGGCGAGAAGGGCACGGCGAAATCGACCGCGGTGCGTGGCCTTGCCCACGTCCTGGCCCTGGCGTTCTCGGCTTCCGGTGACGACGGCGGGCAACTGGTGGAGCTGCCGATCGGCGCCACCGAGGACCGTGTGGTCGGCTCACTCGACCTGCAGAAGGTGCTGCGGGACGGTGAGCACGCATTCTCTCCGGGTCTGCTGGCGCGGGCACACCGCGGTGTCCTCTACGTCGATGAGGTCAACCTGCTGCACGACCACCTGGTCGACGTGCTGCTCGACGCGGCGGCGATGGGCCGGGTGCACATCGAGCGCGACGGCGTCTCCCACAGCCACGAGTCGAAGTTCATGCTCGTCGGCACCATGAATCCCGAAGAGGGGGAACTGCGCCCGCAGCTCCTCGACCGGTTCGGGCTGACCGTCGACGTGGCCGCCTCCCGCGATGTGGACGTGCGCGCCGACGTGATCCGGACCCGTCTGTCCTACGAGGCCGACCCCGTCGCGTTCGCCGAGCGATACGCCGACGCGGACGCCGACCTGGCCGCACGCATCGCGCAGGCACGAGCGGTGCTGCCCGACGTCGTGTTGCCGGACAAGGAGTTACGACGGATCGCCGCGCTGTGCGCCGCCTTCGACGTCGACGGGATGCGCGCCGACCTCGTGGTGGCGCGCACGGCCGTGGCGCACGCGGCATGGCGTGGTGCCACCACCGTGGAGGAAGACGACATCCGGGTGGCGGCTGAACTGGCGCTGCCGCACCGTCGTCGGCGCGACCCGTTCGACGACCCGGGACTGGACCCGGACCGCCTCGACGAGGCGATGGATCAGGCGGGGGAATCGGCCGACGCCGGGTCCGCTCCCGACGACGATCCCGATCCCGACCCAGAGACCGACCCGCCCGGCGGTGGCGCGCCGGATACCGACGGATCCTCCGGCGACGATGCACCGCAACGGAATTCGTCTGCGCCCACCGGGCAGAGCGCCCCGCCGTCGGCGACGTTCAAGGCCAAGACCCTGGTCGTGCCCGGTGTCGGCGACGGCGCCCCCGGCCGACGGTCCCGGGCCCGCAACCGGACCGGCACGGTCATCTCCTCGACACCGGACGCCGATTCCGGCCACGGTATGCATGTGTTCGCAACGCTGCTCGCGGCGGCCGGGCGGCAAGCCGGCCGTGGTGCGGTGCGTCCCGGCCCCGACGACGTGCGGCGTGCGGTGCGCGAAGGGCGTGAGGGCAACCTGGTGATCTTCGTCGTCGACGCTTCCGGGTCGATGGCTGCCCGGGACCGGATGTCAGCGGTCAGCGGCGCGACGCTGTCGCTCCTGCGGGACGCCTACCAGCGCAGGGACAAGGTCGCGGTCATCACCTTCCGTCAGCAGGACGCCCAGGTGCTGTTGCCGCCGACCTCGTCGGTGTACATCGCCAGCCGACGGCTGGCCCGCTTCGACACCGGAGGCAGAACTCCACTGGCGCAGGGGATTCTGGCCGCCCGCGACATGGTCGTGCGCGAACGTGCCAGGGACAGGGCGCGCCGGAGCCTGGTCGTGGTGCTGACCGACGGTCGCGCCACCGGCGGCCCCGACCCTCTCGGGCGGACGCGCGCCGCGGCGGCGCGGCTGGTGGCCGAGGGGGCGGCCGCTGTCGTGGTGGACTGCGAGACCTCCTATATCCGACTCGATTTGGCCGAGGACCTGGCGCGGCATCTGGGCGCCCCCGCAGTGCGCCTGGACGCGTTGCGGTCCGACAACCTGACCGCCCTGGTGAAGGCGCAAGCCGACCGGGGCGCAGCGTGAGAAGGGTGAAGCGATGCCTCAGGGTCAACCGCTGACCGTTCCCGCCGACGGGCTGACCACGCGGGCGCGACGCAACGCCCCGCTGCTCGCGGTCCACACCGGCCCGGGCAAGGGCAAGTCCACGGCCGCGTTCGGCATGGCGCTGCGCGCGTGGAACCAGGGCTTCAGTGTCGCGGTCTTCCAGTTCGTCAAGAGCGCCAAGTGGAAGGTCGGCGAGGAGACCGCGCTGAGCGAACTGGGCCGCGTCCACGACGAACGCGGCGTCGGCGGCCCCGTCGAGTGGCACAAGATGGGCGCGGGCTGGTCCTGGACGCGCAAGCCCGGCACCGAGATCGACCACGCTGCCGCAGCGGCCGACGGCTGGGCCGAGATCTCGCGTCGGCTGGCCGACGAGCGTCACGACTTCTATGTGCTCGACGAGTTCACCTATCCGCTGAAGTGGGGATGGGTGGACACCGACGACGTCGTCGAGGTCCTCGTGTCGCGTCCGGGCACCCAGCACGTGGTGATCACCGGCCGTGACGCGCCACCCGCGCTGCTGGACGCCGCGGATCTGGTCACCGAGATGACCAAGGTCAAGCACCCGATGGATGCGGGCCGCAAGGGCCAGAAGGGCATCGAGTGGTGAGCACTCCCGCGGTGGTGATCGCGGCGCCGGCGTCGGGCAGCGGAAAGACGACCGTCGCCACGGGATTGATGGGTGCGCTCCGTCAGGCAGGCCACCGGGTGGCCCCGTTCAAGATCGGTCCGGATTTCATCGATCCCGGGTACCACGCGCTGGCGTCCGGTCGGCCGGGTCGCAATCTGGACTCGGTGCTTGTCGGGGAGCCCCTGATCGGCCCGCTGTTCCGGCACGGCAGCGACGACGCCGACATCGCGGTCGTCGAAGGCGTGATGGGTCTGTTCGACGGCCGTATCGGCGGCGCCATGACCGGTATCCCGCGGGGTTCCACCGCGCACGTCGCCACGCTCTTGAGCGCGCCCGTCGTGCTGGTCGTCGACGCCCGTGGCCAAAGTCACAGTGTCGCAGCCCTGTTGCACGGATTCGCCACGTTCGACCCCTCGGTGCGCCTGGCCGGGGTGATCCTCAACCGCGTCGGGTCCGCCCGCCACGACGAGGTGCTGAGGCAGGCCTGTGAGCAGGCCGGGGTTGCGGTGCTCGGGTCGATCCCGCGCGCCGCGGAGCTCTCGGTGCCTTCCCGTCATCTGGGCCTGGTGACCGCGACGGAGCACGGCCGCAGAGCCGCCGACGCGGTGCACGCCATGACGGAGTTGGTGGCCCGGCACGTGGACCTCGGCGCCATCGTGGCGGTCGCCGCGAGCCGGGTCGCCGATCAACCGTGGACACCCGCCCAGTTCCCGTCGCTGCCTGAGGCCGTGCCGGTCGCGCTGGCGGCAGGCAAGGCGTTCACCTTCGGCTACGCCGAACACCGGGAACTGCTGTGCGCCGCCGGCGCCGACGTGGTCGACTTCGACCCGCTGTGCGACCCGCTGCCGCCCTCGGCGGCTGCGCTGGTCCTGCCAGGCGGGTTCCCCGAGGAGTTCGGCAGCGAGCTGTCGGCCAACGAGCTGGTGCGCGCCCAGATCAGGACGCTGGCCTCGCGCGGTGCGCCGGTGCACGCGGAGTGCGCCGGGTTGACCTATCTGGTCGACGACCTCGACGGGCACCCGATGTGCGGCGTGCTGGCCGGGTCGGCGTCGTTCACCTCAACTCTCACGCTCGGGTATCGCGATGCCGTCGCGATGGTGGACTCGTCGCTGCACAGCCTCGGTGACCGTACGGTGGGTCACGAATTCCACCGCACCACAGTGCAATTCGCCGATGATCGGCGACCTGCATGGCGGTACACCGGCCGGGCGGGTCAGGTGGTCGAGGATGGGGCGGTGCTCGGCGGCGTGCACGCCGGCTATCTGCACACCCATCCCGCGGCCCATCCCCAGGCGATCGCGCGGTTCGTCGCATCCGCGGCAACCTCTAAACTCGCCGGGTGACCGAGACCGAGAACGCCTACCTGGTGGGACTGCGCCTGGCGGGCAAGAAGGTCGTCGTGGTGGGCGGGGGGACCGTCGCCCAGCGGCGGCTGCCGTTGTTGGTCGCCAGCGGAGCCGATGTCCACGTGATCACCAAGGCTGCGACCCAGACCGTCGAGGCCATCGACGGAATCACGTTGACCATGCGGGAGTTTCGGGACGGCGACCTCGAGGGCGCCTGGTACGCCATCGCGGCCACCGACGACGCGGAGGTCAACGCGGCGATCGTCGCCGAGGCCGAGGCGCGCCGCATCTTCTGCGTGCGCGCCGACGTCGCGATCGAGGGGACCGCGGTCACCCCGGCCTCCTTCGACTACGAGGGGCTTGCCGTCGGTGTGCTGGCCGGCGGTGAGCATCGCCGGTCCGCGGGTATCCGGACGGCGATCCGCGAAGCGCTTGCGCAGGGTGTCATCGCCGCGGACAGCTCGCAGACCCCCGGCGTGGTGAAGGGAACCGTCGCACTGGTGGGCGGGGGACCGGGCGACCCGGAGTTGGTGACGGTGCGGGGACGCCGCTTTCTCGCGCACGCCGACGTCGTGGTCGCCGACCGGCTGGCCCCCCAGGAACTGCTCGCCGAGTTGTCACCGGATGTCGAGGTAATCGACGCGGCGAAGATTCCGTACGGCCGGGCGATGGCGCAGGACGCGATCAACGAGGTGCTGATCGACCGGGCCAGAGAAGGCAAGTTCGTCGTACGGCTCAAGGGCGGGGATCCGTTCGTGTTCGCGCGCGGGTACGAAGAGGTCATCGCATGCGCCGAAGCCGGCATACCGGTGACTGTCGTGCCCGGTGTGACCAGCGCCATAGCGGTTCCTGCGCTGGCCGGCGTTCCCGTCACGCACCGCGGTCTGACCCATGAGTTCGTGGTGGTCAGCGGCCACTTGGCGCCGGACCACCCCGAATCGTTAGTGAATTGGGATGCGCTGGCGGCGATGAGCGGCACAATTGTGTTGCTCATGGCGGTCGAGCGGATCGAGCTGTTCGTCAAAGTGCTGCTGGCAGGCGGTCGACCTGCGGATACGCCGGTGCTCATCGTGCAGCACGGCACCATGTCATCCCAGCGGACTTTGCGTGCGACGCTTGCGGATGCGCCTGAACGGGTACGTTCCGACGGTATTCGGCCCCCGGCGATCATCGTGATCGGAGTTGTGGCGGGCTTCGGCGCTTAAAGGATTCTTAAGAGTACTGTAAGGTAACTCGTTATGACGGCTCTCAACGATGCGGAGCGTGCCGCCATCCACGGTAATGCTGAAGGCAGGGGAAAACGGGGTTCGGACCGGGAATCGGTCGGGACCTCGGACCGGGCGCTGCCCGCCCGTGTTCCGGGTTCGGGTGACGCGGCAGGCGGCCGCGGGGGTGGTACGTCCCGACCGAGCAGGACTCCGGCGTGGATGCCGTCGCGACGTTTCATCGCCGCTGTGGTGGCGATCGGCGGGATGCAGCTGCTGGCCACGATGGACAGCACTGTCGCGATCGTGGCGCTGCCGAAGATCCAGGACGAACTCAGCCTCTCCGATGCCGGCCGCAGCTGGGTGATCACCGCGTACGTCCTGACGTTCGGCGGCCTGATGCTCCTGGGCGGGCGGCTCGGTGACGTCATCGGGCGCAAGCGCACCTTCATCGTCGGTGTCGCGCTGTTCACCATCGCTTCCGTGCTGTGTGGTCTCGCCTGGAACGAGGCGACGCTGGTGACGGCTCGTCTGCTGCAGGGCGTCGGCGCGGCCATCGCGTCACCGACGGCTCTCGCGCTGATCGCGACCACATTCCCCAAGGGACCCGCACGCAATGCAGCCACCGCGATATTCGCGGCGATGACGGGCATCGGGTCGGTGCTGGGCCTGATCGTCGGCGGCGCGCTGACCGAGGTGTCCTGGCGCTGGGCGTTCCTGATCAACGTCCCGATCGGGCTGCTGATGATCCACCTGGCCCGGCGAACGCTGCGCGAGACCAACCGTGAGCGGTTGAAGCTCGACGCCACCGGCGCCATCCTCGCCACGCTGGGCTGTACGGCCGCGGTGTTCGCGTTCTCGATGGGGCCCGAAGCGGGCTGGATGTCGCCGCTGACCCTCGGGTCGGGGGTGGCTGCGATCGCCGCCTTCATCGCATTCCTCTTCGTCGAGCGCACGGCCGAGAACCCCGTCGTCCCGTTCGACCTCTTCCACGACCGCAACCGTGTCGCCACGTTCGCAGCCATCTTCCTGGCCGGCGGAGTGATGTTCACGCTGACCGTGACCATCGGCCTGTACGTGCAGGACATCCTGGGCTACAGCGCGCTCAAGGCGGGCATCGGGTTCATCCCGTTCGTCGTCGCTCTCGGTATCGGGCTGGGTCTGTCCTCGGCGCTGGTGTCGAAGTATCCACCCCGGATCCTGGTGATCGGCGGCGGTGTCCTGGTGCTCGCCGCGATGCTCTACGGCTCCACGCTGGATGCCGGGATCCCCTACTTCCCGAACCTGGTTCTGCCCATCACCATCGGCGGCCTCGGCATCGGCATGATCGTGGTGCCGCTGACCGTCTCGGCGATCGCCGGGGTGGGCTTCGACCAGATCGGCCCCGTCTCGGCCATCGCGCTGATGCTGCAGAGTCTCGGCGGACCCGTCGTCCTGGCGATCATCCAGGCCGTCATCACGTCGCGCACGCTGTACCTCGGCGGCACCACCGGCCCGGTCAGCAACATGGACACCGCGCAGCTGCACGCGCTCGACCAGGGCTACTCCTACGGCCTGCTGTGGGTGGCGGCGGTCGCCATCATCGTCGGCGGTGCCGCGCTGTTCATCGGCTACACCGCTCAACAGGTGGCGCACGCGCAGGAGGTCAAGGAAGCGATCGACGCCGGCGAGCTCTAGCAGAGCCGGGCTGACCGTAGGTCAGCGCGCGTGATCGACCCCGCTCGGTAGGGTGGCTCACCATGTCGTCCGGGCCGTCTGACCCCCAGCCGGCGCCGCTGTCGAAATCCGTGCTCGGCATCGCGATCATCGCGATCACCGGCATGCAGCTGATGTCCACGCTCGACGGCACCATCGTGATCGTGGCGCTGCCCCGGATGCAGGCCGAGCTGGACCTCTCCGATGCCGGCAAGAGCTGGGTCATCACCGCCTATGTGCTGGCGTTCGGCGGTCTGCTCTTGCTCGGCGGCCGCATCGGTGACGCGATCGGGCACAAGCGGGCGTTCCTGTCGGGTGTCGGTGTCTTCACCCTCGCGTCGCTGGTGTGCGGTCTGGCCACCGACGAGGCCACCCTGGTGGTCGCACGCGCCGTGCAGGGCGTCGGTGCGGCGGTGTCCGCGCCCACCGGGCTGGCGCTCATCGCAACCACGTACGCGGTGGGCCAGCCGCGGAACCGCGCCCTGGCGGTCTCGGCGGCCATGCAGGCCACCGGTTCGGTGCTCGGCCTCGTCCTCGGCGGAGCGCTGACCGTCGTGTCGTGGCGGCTGGCGTTTCTCATCAACGTCCCGATCGGCATCGCGATCATCGTCATCGCGATGTTGCGGCTCGCCGAGACGCACCACGAACGGCTCAAGCTCGACGTCACCGGCGCGCTGTTGGCGACGCTGGGCTGCACGTCAGCGGTTCTGGTGTTCACGCAGGGTCCGGCACGCGGCTGGACGGACCCGCTCGTGATCGGCGCGGGCGCCGCCTCCGCGGCACTGTTCGTCGGGTTCTTCGTCGTCGAGCGCTCCGCCGACCACCCCATCGTGCCGCTGTCGGTGTTCGACAATCGCAACCGGGTGGCGACGTTCATCTCGCTGTTCCTGGCCGGCGGCGTGATGCTGAGCGCAACGGTGATGATCGGTCTCTACGTCCAGGACGTGATGGGCTACTCCGCGTTGAAGGCAGGGGTCTGCTTCATCCCGTTCGCCTTGGCGCTCGGTGCGGGCACGATCGTCGCGGCGCGCGTCGCCCCGCACGTCGCCCCTCGGTGGGTGATCCTCGGTGCGGGGCTGCTGGTGCCGATCGCGATGGTGTACGGCTCCACGCTCAACCGCGGCGTCCCGTACTTCCCGGATCTGATCGCGCCCCTGGTGCTCGGCGGGTTCGGCATCGGGGTGATCTCGGTGATCCTGCCGCTGTGTGCGGTGGCCGACGTCGGCCCGCGGGAGATCGGCCCGGTCTCGTCCATCACGCTGATGGTGCAGAACCTCGGCGGTCCGGTGGTGCTGGTCGTCATCCAGGCTGTGCAGGTCTCACGGACCCTGTACGTCGGCGGGACCACCGGCCCGGTCAACGACATGACGTCGGCCCAGCTCGACGCCCTCGATGCCGGCTACACGTACTCGTTGCTGTGGGTTGCGGGGGTCTCCGTCCTGGTGGGCGCCGCCGCGCTGTTCATCGGGTTCACCGCACGCCAGATCGCGACGGCACAGCACAATCGCGAAGCGGTCGAGGCGGGCGAGCTCTAGCCGGATTCCGCCGGGGCAGCAGCGCAGCGACTGGGGGAAAAAGTACTCGGCGCAGTCAGTAAGGTTGTCGGCTGTGATCACCCGCATGTCCGAGCTGTTCCTGCGCACGCTGCGCGACGACCCGGCCGACGCCGAAGTGCCGAGCCACAAGCTGCTCATCCGAGCCGGCTACGTCCGCCCCGTGGGACCCGGGTTGTACAGCTGGCTGCCGCTGGGGCTTCGGGTGTTCCGCAAGATCGAGCAGGTCATCCGGGATGAGATGAATGCCATCGGCGGGCAGGAGATCTTGCTGCCCGCGCTGCTGCCGCGGGCACCGTACGAGACGACCAACCGGTGGACGGAGTACGGGGACACCCTGTTCCGCCTGAAGGATCGGCGCGGCAACGACTATCTCCTCGGCCCGACCCACGAAGAGATCTTCACGATGACGGTCAAAGGGGAGTACAGCTCGTACAAGGATTTCCCGTTGCGGCTGTACCAGATTCAGACCAAGTACCGCGACGAGGCACGGCCCCGCGCCGGCATCCTGCGCGGGCGCGAGTTCGTGATGAAGGACTCGTACTCGTTCGACGTCGACGAGGACGGACTCAAGAAGGCCTATCACGCGCATCGTGAGGCCTACCAGCGGATCTTCGCGCGACTCGGGGTGCGCTACGTCATCGTGTCGGCAGTCTCGGGCGCCATGGGCGGCAGCGCCTCCGAGGAATTCCTGGCCGAGAGCGAGGTCGGTGAAGACACCTTCGTCCGGTCTCTGAAATCGGGCTACGCCGCGAACGTCGAGGCCGTGATCACGACGCCGCCCGCGCCGATCCCGTTCGACGGCCTGCCCGAAGCCGTCGTCCACGAGACCGGCGACACCCCCACCATCTCGACCCTTGTCGAGTGGGCCAACGGCGCCGGTCTAGGCCGTCAGGTCACCGCCGCCGACACCCTGAAGAACGTGCTGCTCAAGGTGCGGATGCCGGGCGGGGACTGGGAGCTGCTCGCAGTCGGCGTGCCCGGCGATCGGGAGGTCGACGACAAGCGACTCGGCGCCGCACTGGAACCGGCCGAGTACGCGATGATCGATGACGCCGACTTCGCGAAGTACCCGTTCCTCAAGAAGGGGTACATCGGTCCGAAAGGACTGCTGGCCAACGGAGTTCGATACCTCGTCGATCCGCGGATCGTCGACGGTACGGCGTGGATCACCGGCGCCGACGAGGTCGGCAAGCACGTCGTCGACCTCGTCGCGGGTCGCGACTTCACCCCCGACGGCACGATCGAGGCGGCCGAGGTGCGCGATGGTGACCCGTCGCCGGACGGCAGCGGCCCGCTGACATCGGCACGGGGCATCGAGATCGGCCACATCTTCCAGCTGGGTCAGAAATACGCGGACGCCTTCACCGCCGACGTGCTCGGTGAGGACGGGAAGCCGGTGCGACTGACCATGGGCTCCTACGGAATCGGAGTGTCGCGCATGGTGGCGGTCATCGCCGAGCAGCAGCACGACGAACTCGGACTGCGGTGGCCCGCGGCAGTGTCGCCATTCGACGTGCACGTCGTGATCGCCAACAAGGACGACGATGCCCGCACCGGTGCCACCGAGCTGGTCGCCGATCTCGACCGCCTCGGCGTCGACGTGTTGTTCGACGACCGGAAGGCCTCTCCCGGGGTGAAGTTCAAGGACGCCGAACTTCTCGGTGTGCCGTGGATCGTCGTGGTCGGCCGCGGCTGGGCCGACGGTGTGGTCGAGTTGCGCAACAGGATCAGCGGGGACAAGCAGGAGGTCCCGGCGGACGGTGCGGCGGCGGCGATCAGCGCCGCGATCACAGCGGCACGCTGACGGCTACTGCTCGGCGCCGCCGGGGAACGCCACGGTCACCGAGTTGTCGCCGCGGACGCTGCGCCACTGTGCAGCCGTCACGGCGCATTCCGTTAGTGCAGTGACTCCGAACGCCCGCACGGTCTGGTCTGCGGCCTGCTCGACGACGGCCCGCCATGCGGTCGCCGCGTCCTCCTCCATCCGCACCGCGAGGTTGGTCGCCTCCGGCGGCGTGTCGACCTCACTGGGCAGTTGGTATCCCGCCTCGGGCAGCGGAGCGTCGACTCCCTCGTCGGCGAGCAGCGCGATGGCCGCCTCGCGCCGAGCCCGGTGCTCGGCCATCGCGGCGGCGACCAGATAGTTGACGTCCGGCACGGAGTGCGCCGACACCACCCCGTACGCGTAGATCGTGGCGTGCTCGGTCGCGACCGCGTCGAACAGCGCGCCTGCGGACGTGTCGTCGGGCCGGGTCGGCGTCGCGTCGTCGGGCGACGGCGACGGGCTGGTCATTGCCGGTCTCCGGACGCCAGCGCGACGGTGTAGGCCGCCGTGCAGGACGCGGCGATCGACGCCAGTAACCCGGCCCGGTAACCGGAGAGCGCGCCGGCGGCCTGCGTGGCGCTGTCCGCAGAGGTGCGCAGCGCCCCGACCACGTCGTCCGCGGACGCCGCAGCAGCAGTTGTCGAGGACGGCGACGCCGAGGTCGTGGTGGTGGTGGTCGTCGTGGTCGTCGTCGGTGCGGCGTGGCCGGTCATCCGCACGATCTCCTCGGCGAGCGCCTCCGCGTGCGCGGAACGCTGGGCGGCCACGTCGGTGAGTACGTCGGCGAGCCTGCCCCGGGCGGTCGCCGCGACGTCGGAGGCCAGCCGGCTGTCGGATCGCGCCCGGTCCAGCGCAGTGGTGAGATCGTCGAGGTCGGGGGGAGGGGGCGGCGTACCGCAGGCCGCCGCCGTTGCTCCGAGCGCCGCCAGCGCGGCAGCACCGACAAGAACGCGTCGACGGCTTACGGTCGGCGGTCGGCTCGGCACGTGCCACATCCTGCCACCCCGCTGCCCACGGGTGGGGAGCCGAGTTGGCCGCGGGCCGCCGGTCGTGCGTGCTTTTCGTCATTTGTGCGTCCGGCGCTGGCGTATCGTGGGTGAGCGGATTCGCAGGAGCCTTCCCTGCGTAACGTGTCCGGACAACTCAAGACGAGGAGCTCGCCGTGGCGGAGCGGTCTGCGGGATTACCGTCGCAACAACAGGTAATCGAACTGCTCGATGCCGAGTTCGCGCGCGCCGGATACGACATCGAGGACGTGCGCATCGACACCGCGACCCGTCCGCCGCGCATCACGGTGATCGCCGACGGCGACGACGGTCTGGATCTCGACACCATCGCCGAGCTGTCCCGAGCCGCCTCGGAGGTGCTCGACGAGGTGGACTCCGCCCCCTACGTGCTGGAGGTCACCTCACCCGGTGTGGATCGCCCTCTCACGTCAGAAAAGCACTACCGGCGGTCCCAGGGCCGGCTGGCCGAGATGTCGCTGGCGGACGGTTCCGTGGTGACCGGTCGCATCGGAGCCGTGCGGGACGGCACCGTCGACCTCGTCGTGAAGCAGGTCAAGAAGGGACCCGCGGTCCGCGAGATCGCTCTCGACACGATTACCAAAGCTGTTGTCCAGGTGGAGTTTTCGCCACCGAGCTCACGTGAGTTGGAGCTGGCCGGCGTCTCCGGAGAGGAAACCTCAGCATGAACATCGACATGGCGGCCCTGCACGCGATCGAAGCGGACAAGGGAATCACCGTCGACGTTGTGGTCGACACCATCAAATCGGCTCTGCTGACGGCATACCGGCACACCGAGGGCCACGAGGCCGACGCCCGCATCGACATCGATCGCAAGACGGGCATCGTCAAGGTGCTGGCCCGGCAGACCGACGAGGACGGCAACGTCGTCCACGAATGGGACGACACCCCAGAGGGTTTCGGCCGTATCGCAGCGACCACCGCGCGCCAGGTCATCCTGCAACGGCTGCGCGATGCCGAGAACGAGAAGAATTACGGGGAGTTCTCCGCCCGCGAGGGGGACATCGTCGCCGGCGTCATCCAACGTGACGCCCGCGCGAATGCCCGCGGCCTGGTGGTGGTGCGGATCGGCAGCGAGACCAAGGGATCCGAAGGCGTCATCCCGTCCGCCGAGCAGGTACCCGGTGAGCGGTACGAACACGGCGACCGGCTGCGCTGCTACGTCGTCGGCGTCTCGCGCGGTGCCAGGGAGCCCCTGATCACCCTGTCGCGAACGCATCCCAATCTGGTGCGCAAGCTGTTCTCGCTGGAGGTGCCCGAGATCGCCGACGGATCAGTCGAGATCGTGGCGGTGGCCAGGGAGGCGGGCCATCGATCCAAGATCGCCGTCACCACCAGGGCTCCCGGCTTGAACGCCAAGGGGGCCTGCATCGGGCCGATGGGACAGCGCGTGCGCAACGTGATGAGCGAGCTGTCGGGCGAGAAGATCGACATCATCGACTACGACGAGGACCCGGCACGATTCGTGGCGAATGCGCTCTCCCCGGCCAAGGTGGTGTCGGTGACGGTGATCGACGAGGCGGCGCGGGCGGCGCGGGTGATCGTGCCCGACTTCCAGCTGTCCCTGGCGATCGGCAAGGAAGGGCAGAACGCCCGTCTCGCGGCGCGCCTTACCGGCTGGCGCATCGACATCCGCAGCGACGACGCGCCCGCCGACGGAGCCGGCGGACCGAATTCGGCAGGCCACGCCGAGCGCCATGCACCGCGTCCCGATGCCTCGCGCGGTGCGGGGGACGGACACTGACCGGCAGCGCGGATTCGGTTTGCGCACCGGTTTTCTTCTCCTGGCTGCGGTGACGGTAGACTCAGCTGTGGTCCAGCGCGAGACATCGGCTCGGACGCAGAGAAGCACCTTCCCGCCTTCGGGTGGACCGGTTCGGACCTGCATCGGATGTCGTAAACGAGAGCTGGCCGTCGAACTGCTCAGGGTGGTCGCTGTCGACGGGGAGAGCGGAACTGGGAATTGCTCCAGTGCCGTGATCGTTGACACAGCGAGAAGCCTGCCGGGGCGAGGTGCGTGGCTGCACCCCGATCCGGTCTGCCTGCAGGCAGCGGTTCGCCGGCGGGCATTCGGCCGAGCGTTACGGATCGCCGGTTCACCGGATATCACCGCGGTGTCAAAGCATCTCCCCGATGGGGAAGTGTCCGACGCACCCGGCCAAGAGAACAGGTAAGCGAAAAACATGAGCACACCGTGAAGTCCCGATGACCATGCGTCATAGCTAACCCGAGGCACGGCGCCAACCACCGCTGTTGCCTCCTAGACAGGAGATGTAGTGGCAGGTAAGGCCCGCGTGCACGAGTTGGCTAAGGAACTCGGTGTCACCAGTAAGCAAGTACTCGCCCGGCTCGGAGAGCAAGGCGAATTCGTCAAGTCAGCGTCATCGACGGTCGAGGCCCCCGTGGCCCGCCGTCTCCGTGAGTCGTTCGGCGGCAACAAGCCGGCGCAGGACAAGGTCAGCAGCCCCGCGGCAGCCAACGGCTCGCCCGCCAAGCCGTCTGCGCCAGGTCCGCGCCCAGGCCCCAAGCCTGCCGCTCCGGTAGCGCAGCAGGCCCCCGCGGCTCCGGCCGCGCCCGCGGCTCCCGCCGCACCTCCGGCGCCCCCCGCAGCTGCGGCCCCGGCCGCACCGCCCGCTGCGCCGACCCCCGCCGCGTCACAGCCGCCGGCAGCGGCAGCTCCCGCTGACCCGTCGGCCCGGCCGACCCCAGGTCCGCGCCCGGGACCCGCAGCGCCCAAGCCCGGTGCACCCAAGCCCGCCGCACGGACCCCGCGCGTCGGCAACAATCCGTTCTCTTCCCAGCAGCCCGTCGAGCGGCCGGCACCGCGTCCCGCGGCGGGCCCCGGCGGCCCGCGCCCTAGTGCAGGCCCCGGCGGACCCCGTCCCGGTGGCGGTCCCCGTCCCGGCGCGACTCCGGGCAACATGCCGCCTCGTCCGGCCGGCGCCCGTCCCGGTGGAGGTCCTCGCCCCGGTGGCGGTCCCCGTCCCGGTGGCGGTCCCCGTCCCGGACCCGGCGGCGGCGGTCGTCCCGGCGGTCCCGGTGGCGGTGGCGGCGGCGGTAATTACCGCGGCGGCGGCGCAGGTGGCGGTGCAGGTGCCGGTGGCGCGGCCGCGGGTGGTTTCCGCGGTCGTCCCGGCGGCGGTGGCCGGCCCGGCCAGCGCGGCGGAGCGGCAGGCGCCTTCGGTCGTCCCGGCGGTGCGCCCAAGCGTGGCCGTAAGTCGAAGAGGGCCAAACGCGCCGAATACGAGAACATGCAGGCGCCGGTCGTCGGTGGCGTGCGGTTGCCGCACGGCAACGGCGAGGTCATCCGGTTGGCTCGCGGCGCGTCCCTGGTGGATTTCGCCGACAAGATCAACGCCAACCCGGCCTCGCTGGTGCAGGCGCTGTTCAACCTGGGTGAGATGGTCACCGCGACGCAGTCGGTCGACGATTCGACGCTGGAACTGCTCGGCGGCGAGATGAACTACGTCGTTCAGGTCGTCAGCCCGGAGGACGAGGACCGCGAACTGCTGCAGTCCTTCGACCTCACCTACGGCGAGGACGAGGGCGACGAAGACGACCTCGAATTCCGCCCGCCGGTGGTCACGGTCATGGGTCACGTCGACCACGGCAAGACCCGCCTGCTGGACACCATCCGCAACGCGACCGTGCGTGAGGGCGAGGCCGGTGGCATCACCCAGCACATCGGCGCCTACCAGGTGCTCACCGAACTGGACGGCAACGAGCGGCTGGTCACCTTCATCGACACCCCCGGTCACGAGGCGTTCACCGCCATGCGTGCCCGTGGTGCGAAGGCCACCGACATCGCGATCCTGGTGGTCGCGGCCGACGACGGCGTCATGCCGCAGACGGTGGAGGCCATCAACCACGCGCAGGCGGCCGACGTGCCGATCGTCGTGGCGGTCAACAAGATCGACAAGGAAGGTGCCGACCCGGCGAAGATCCGCGGCCAGCTCACCGAATACGGGCTGGTGGCCGAGGACTTCGGTGGCGACACCATGTTCGTCGACATCTCCGCCAAGCAGGGCACCAACATCGACGCCCTGCTGGAAGCGGTGCTGCTGACGGCGGACGCGGCGTTGGACCTGCGGGCCAACCCCGACATGGAAGCCCAAGGTGTGGCCATCGAGGCGCACCTCGATCGTGGCCGCGGCCCGGTGGCGACCGTGCTCATCCAGCGCGGAACGCTACGTGTCGGCGACTCGATCGTGGCCGGCGACGCCTATGGCCGCGTGCGGCGCATGGTCGACGAGCACGGCGAGGACATCCACGAAGCACTTCCGTCGCGTCCCGTCCAGGTCATCGGCTTCACGTCGGTGCCCGGTGCCGGTGACAACCTGCTGGTCGTCGACGAGGACCGGATCGCCCGGCAGATCGCGGACCGTCGCAGCGCGCGGAAGCGCAACGCGTTGGCCGCCCGTACCCGCAAGCGCATCAGCCTGGACGATCTCGATGCAGCGTTGAAGGAAACGTCGCAGTTGAACTTGATCCTCAAGGGCGACAACTCCGGCACCGTGGAGGCGCTGGAGGAGGCCCTGCTGGGTATCGAGATCGACGACGAGGTGGAACTGCGCGTCATCGACCGCGGTGTCGGTGGTGTCACCGAGACCAACGTCAACCTGGCGTCGGCGTCGGACGCGATCATCATCGGATTCAATGTGCGTGCGGAGGGCAAGGCCACCGAGCTGGCCAACCGCGAGGGCGTCGACATCCGGTACTACTCGGTGATCTACCAGGCCATCGACGAGATCCAGAGCGCGCTCAAGGGCATGCTCAAGCCGGTCTATGAGGAGAAGGAACTCGGCCGCGCCGAGATCCGCGCCATCTTCCGGTCGTCGAAGGTCGGCAACATCGCCGGCTGCCTCGTCACCTCGGGGATCATGCGCCGCAACGCGAAGGCGCGGTTGCTCCGCGACAACGTGGTGGTTGCGGAGACCGTCACCATCTCGTCGCTGCGGCGCGAGAAGGACGATGTCACCGAGGTTCGGGACGGCTACGAGTGTGGTCTGACGGTGACGTACTCCGACATCAAGGAGGGTGACGTCATCGAGGCGTACGAGCTGGTCGAAAAAGCACGTGCCTGATCCCGCGCGCGCGAAGCGACTGGCCAAGCGCATCGCCACCATCGTGGCGTCCGCGATCGAATACGAGATCAAGGACCCACGGCTGGTGGGGGTGACGATCACCGACGCGAAGGTCACCAACGACCTCCACGATGCGACGCTGTTCTACACGGTGCTGGGGAAGTCGCTCGACGAGGAACCGGACTACGAGGGCGTCGCGGTGGCGCTGGAGAAGGCCAACGGGGTGCTGCGCACCAGGGTGGGTGCCGCCCTGGGCGTGCGCTTCACCCCGACCCTGGCCTTCGCCCGCGACACCGTCCCCGACACCGCGCACCGCATGGAGGAGCTGCTCGCCCGCGCCCGGGCCGCGGATGAGGATTTGGCGAGAGTTCGGCAGGGTGCCAAGCACGCCGGTGACGCTGACCCGTATCGTCTTGATTCGGTGGGGGAGGCAACCGAGGGACCGGCTGGGACCACGGACACGCCGGACGCTGAGGACATGGGTGACCGCGACAGACTCGACGACTGACGCCCTGACCGGGGGCGTGCGCGTCGACGCTGGCGCTGCCGCGGAACTGCTGTCCGCGGCAGGGAGCGTCAGTGTCATCTGCCACGTCTATCCCGACGCCGACACGATCGGTGCCGGGCTGGCCTTGGCGCTGGTGCTCGAAGATGTCGGCAAGGACGTGGAAGTCAGCTTCGCGGAGCCGGACACGCTGCCGGATTCGCTGCACTCGCTTCCCGGCGGGCATCTGCTCGTGGCGCCGCAACACCTGCGCCGCGACGCCGATCTCCTGGTCACGGTGGACATACCCAGTGTCAACCGGCTCGGTGCGCTGCACGACCTCACCGTCGACCGGGACGTCCTGGTCATCGATCACCACGTGTCCAACCAGATGTTCGGTACCGCGAATTTTGTCGATCCGCTGGCCGATTCGACCACCGTGCTGATCGCCGATCTGCTCGACGCGTGGGGTAAACCGATCGACGCCGGCGTCGCGCACTGCCTGTACGCCGGTCTGGCCACCGACACCGGATCTTTCCGCTGGGCCAGCCCGCGCGCGCACCGGCTCGCGGCCCGGCTGATCGACATGGGTGTCGACAACGCTGCCGTCAGCCGTGCACTGCTGGACACGCACCCGTATGCCTGGTTGCCGATGCTGTCGCGCGTGCTCGGCTCGGCGCAGCTGGTCACCGATGCGCTCGGCGGGCGCGGGCTGGTGTATGCGGTGGTCGACCACGACGAGTTGTGCCAGGCCAGGCCCGAGGAAGTCGAGAGCATCGTCGACATCGTGCGCACCACCCAGCAGGCCGAGGTGGCGGCGGTCTTCAAGGAGATCGCACCGCGGCAGTGGTCGGTGTCGATGCGCGCGAAGACGGTCAACGTCTCCGACATCGCCAGCACGTTCGGCGGCGGAGGCCACCGCCTGGCCGCCGGCTATTCCACGTCCGGAACCGCCGACGAACTGGTCGCGGCGCTGCTTGCAGCCCTTGGCTGACGCGGTTGCGCCCGCGACCAGCCGGCGTATCGCCGCGCTGGCCTTCCCGGCACTGGGTGTACTGGCCGCCGAACCCGTCTACCTGCTGTTCGACCTGGCTGTCATCGGCAGGCTCGGGGCGCTGAGCCTCGCCGGGCTCGCCATCGGTGCGCTGATCATGGGGGTGCTGAGCTCGCAGTTGACGTTCCTGTCCTACGGCACCACGGCCCGCGCGGCCCGGTTCTACGGCGCCGGCGACCGGCGGGCGGCGGTCGCCGAGGGAGTCCAGGCCACCTGGCTGGCGCTGGGGATCGGCACCGCGATCGTGGTCGCCGTGCAGCTGACCGCTGTTCCGCTGGTGGGGGTGCTGGCGGGCGGGGCCGACGGCGGCAGCATCGCCGAGACGGCACTGCCCTGGGTCCGGATCGCGAGCGGGGCCGTGCCGGCCATCTTGATTGCGGCTGCCGGCAACGGGTGGATGCGGGGTGTCCAGGACACCATGCGGCCGCTGCGTTACGTCGTCGTCGGGTTCGCCGTGTCCGCGGTGCTGTGTCCGCTGCTGGTCTACGGCTGGTTGGGCGCTCCGGAACTCGGGCTGGCCGGGTCGGCGGTGGCCAACGTGGTGGGGCAGTGGCTGGCCGCCGCGCTGTTCTGCCGCGCGCTGGTGGTCGAGAAGGTGCCCCTGCGGCTGCAGCCGTCGGTGGTGCGCGCGCAGGTGGTGATGGGGCGCGACCTGGTGGTGCGGACGATGGCCTTCCAAGCCTGCTTCATCTCCGCGGGTGCGGTTGCGGCGAGGTTCGGCGCAGCTTCCGTAGCCGCGCACCAGGTGGTCCTGCAGTTGTGGAGTTTCCTTGCCCTGGTGCTTGATTCGCTGGCCATCGCCGCGCAGTCGCTGGTCGGTGCGGCCCTGGGTGCGGGCCAATTGGCCCATGCCAAGTCGGTGGCGTGGCGGGTGACCATCTTCTCCACGGTGGCGGGCGCCGTGCTGGCCGCGGTGTTTGCGCTCGGGTCCTCGGTGTTCCCCACCGTGTTCACCGACGACCGCTCGGTACTTGACGCCATCGGCGTGCCGTGGTGGTTCCTGGTGGCTCAGTTACCGGTTGCCGGGATCGTGTTCGCCATCGACGGGGTACTGCTCGGCGCCGGCGACGCGGCGTTCATGCGCACCGCGACGCTGGCGAGCGCGCTGCTGGGATTCCTCCCGTTGATCTGGCTGTCGCTGGCGTTCGGATGGGGGCTGCTCGGCATCTGGGCAGGCCTGAGCACATTCATGGTGCTGCGACTGGTGTTCGTCGGCTGGCGGGTCCTGTCCGGACGCTGGCTGGTGCCCGGCATCCGCTGACCGGCCGGGTCACGCGCTCAGTATCCCGAGTCGGCGCCGTTGCCGGTGTCCGACAGCAGTGCGCGCGAACCCGACACGCCCAGCCGGGTGGCGCCGGCGGCGATCATCGCGCGGGCGTCGGCCAGGGTCCGTACGCCACCGGAAGCCTTGACCGCCAGACCGGAGTCGGCGACGGTCCGGTACATCAGCGCGACGGCATGTGCGGTGGCCCCTCCGGCGGGGTGGAAACCGGTCGAGGTCTTGACGAAATCCGCGCCTGCCGCGATCGCCGCACGGCAGGCTCCCACGATGGAATCATCGGTGAGGGCTCCGGATTCGATGATCACCTTCAACACGGTGGGCGCGGGGACAGCTGCACGCACTGCCGCGATATCCGCCTCGACCCGGTCGAATGCGCCCTCGGAGGCTGCACCGACGTCGATCACCATGTCGATCTCGTCGGCGCCGTGCCGCACCGCCTCGGCCGCCTCGGCGGCCTTCGTCGCCGAGGTGTGCTTTCCGCTCGGGAACCCACACACGGCAGCAACTTTGAGATCTGCGGGCACCGTGACGGGAAGCATGGACGGCGACACGCAGACCGAATAGGTGCCGAGTTCGGCCGCCTCGGCGATCAGTTTCTCGACGTCTGCCGTGGTGGCTTCCGGCTTCAGCAGGGTGTGGTCGATCATCGCGGCGACCTGGCGTGCGTCGGGTGTGTTGCTCATGTGAGCAGCAGCGTACCGGGCTCAGTCGGCGGCGGTGGTGCTGCCCAGGAGGTCGCGGACGCGGTTGGCCACCTTGATGAACTCCGGACGCTCCATGGTCTCGGCGTACTCCCGCTCGGCGGGCAGATCGACCTGCAGCGTCTCGACGATGCGGCCCGGCCGCGGGCTCATCACGACCACGCGGTTCGCCAGATACACCGCCTCGGCCACCGAGTGCGTCACCAGAACCACGGTGGTGCCGGTCTCACGCCAGATGCGATGCAACTCGACATTCATCTTCTCCCGGGTCAGCGCGTCGAGCGCGCCGAACGGCTCGTCCATCAGCAGCACGCGTGGCTCGTGCAGCAGTGCGCGGCACAGCGAAACCCGTTGCTGCATACCGCCGGACAGTTCGTGGGGGAGTGCGCTTTCGAATCCGGTCAGCCCCGTCATCTCGATGAGGTGATCGCAGCGCTGCTGCGCCGCCTGCCGCGGCATGCCGCGCATCTCCGCCTGGAGCAGGATGTTCTTGCGCACCGAGCGCCACTCGAGCAGGGCCGCCCGCTGGAACACATAGCCGATGTCGCGCTGCGGGCCGTCGACCCGGCTGCCACGTAACCGGACCTCTCCTGAACTGGCATCGGTGAGCCCGGCGACGACCTTGAGCAGTGTCGACTTGCCGCAGCCGGACGGGCCCGCGATCGAGACGAACTCGCCGTCGGCGACCTGCAGGTCGATGTCGTCGAGCGCGGTGACGGTGGCGCGTTTCGAGGAGAACGTCACGCTCAGGTTCTCGATGGTGATGGCGGCGGAATCGACCGAGGTCATATTCGTCCCGGGTGGGGTGATGGTCGCGGTGGTCATGTCCATGATCTCCTACTGCTGGCCGTCGGGGGCGAACGACGAATCCCAGTATTCGGCAGGATCTTTGGCCTCCTGCAGGAGTCCGGCGCCGTTGAGTGTGGTGATGGTGGTGACCCAGTCCTCCTTGGCGTTGCTGCCGGGAGGCTGATTGGCGGTGGCCGCGGTGGTCAGCAGCGGTATGGTCTGCTGCCACTGCTGCAGCAGCACCTCACGCGGGGGCATCTGCGGATCCTTGCCGGCCATCGCGTCGACGGCGGCCTCGGGGTTGTCGGCTGCAGCGGTGAACGCCTCGCTGGTGGCGTCGACCATCGCCTGCACCAACTCCGGATTGTCGGCGATCGTGGAGTCGTTGGCGATCAGACCGTTGCTGTAGAAGTTCAGTCCCGCATCCGAGTAACGGAGGTAGCGCACTTCGCGCCCGCTCTTGTCGGCGATCGTCGGCCCCTGGTCGTGGGCGAAGCCGATGAGACCGTCGACGCGGCCGGACAGCATCGCGGCCATCTTGCCTGCGGCATCGAGGCTCTGCTGGGTTACCTGGTCCTCGGGCACCCCGACCTTGTCGAGGTAGATCGGGAACGTGGTCGTCGGTGCGTCACCGGCGGACACCGCGATGGTCCGGCCCACCAGGTCCTGCGGGTTCTCGATACCGGAGTCGGCGAACACCTGCACTGCCGACGGTGTGGTCTGCAGGAATACCCCGGCACTCTTGACCTCGACGCCTTTGTCGATGTTGCTCAACACGGCCGGGGTGTCGGCCCAGCCGAAGTCGGCTTGGCCTGAGCCGATGGCCTGCACGGTCTTGGTGGAGCCCTGACCCGCGTCGATGGTCAGATCGATGCCGTGTTTGGCGAAGATGCCCTCCTGCACGCCGTAGTAGAACGGAGCGTGCTCGCCGTAGGGGTACCAGTTGAGCATCAGCGTCGCCGGAGTGGCGGAACCGTCTGCGGCAGGGGCGTTTTCCGAACTGCTGCCACCGCAGGCGGACAGCGTGAGAATGGCAGCGGTCGCAACGGCCGCGGCAGCGGCGCGGCGTCGGGTGAAGAACATGGTGTCTACTCCTCGATGAGTCGTCAGTTGGTGCCGGGTCAGGCGGCGGTGCTGGTGGAATTGGTGGTGCGCCGCGACGAGTGCCACGGGATGAGCAGCTTCTCGGCGACCTCGATGAGCGCGAAGAGCACGATGCCGAGGAGCGACATGATGATCAGTGCGGCGAACAGCATTGCGGTGTCGACGTTTCCGTTGGCCTGCAGGATGACGTAGCCGAGGCCTTCGTTGGCGCCCACGAATTCGCCCACCACCGCGCCGGTGACCGCGAGCGTCGCGGCGACCTTGAGGCCGGACATCAGTTGCGGCAGCGAGGCGGGGAAGCGGATTTTCAGGAAGGTCTTGAACCGGCTGGCACCCATGGTGGAGGTGAGCTCCAGAATCTCGGGGTCCACGGAGCGCAGACCCGCCAGACCGGAGATGACGATCGGGAAGAACGCCATCAGCACGGCGACCAGGATCTTCGGTGACGGCCCGAAGCCGAGCCAAACGACGAACAGCGGTGCGATGGCGATCTTCGGGATCACCTGCGCGAAGAGAATCAACGGATAGACGGTCTTCTCCAGGCTCGCCGAGTAGATCATCACCACCGCGACGAACACGCCGAAGACGGCGGCGATGGCGAAGCCGATCACCGTCTCCCACGTGGTGACCCAGGTGTTCTGGGCGAGGTAGGCCGCGTTCTCCTGCGCTGTGCGCCAGGTGTCGGCGGGCGACGGGAGGATGTAGGGGGCGACCAGCTCGGCCTGCGTGACGGCCCACCACGCGGCGACGATTGCGATCACCAGCGCCAGGGGACGCCACAGGTTGGACGCCGTACGGCGCAGGGAGAAGGTCGGGCGCCACGAGCGCCGTGCCGGAGGTGCGGTGGGCGGGGATGCCGACGACGAGGGGCGCACGCCGGCCGAAGCGGTTACCGCCATGGAATGTCCTATGTTCGCAGTGGCTCGGGTCGTCAACCCGATGGGAATGCGCTTTCCGAAGCGGTTCCGACCCTAACGTGACCCAGCGCACAGTGTCAACGACCGTACGTGTCCGGTGCCGGACCCCCAGGTCAGGGCAAGCGAGTGCTGTCCCGGAGGACCACGCGTCCGGGGATGCGCTCACGCAGATCATCGGCGTCGGGGCTCAGGGCCAGGTCGACGGCACGCGCGCCGATCTCCTCCAGTGGAAGCGCCACGGTCGACAGGCTCGGGGTGTGGTCACGCAGGGTCGGAATGTCGTCGAAACCCGCGATGCAGACATCGCGCGGGACCGTCAGGCCCAGCTCACGCCACGCGGCGATGGCGCCGATGGCCATCACGTCGGTGACGGCGAACACGCAGACCGGTGGTCCGCCGAGGCCCGGCTGGAGTTGCAGGGCGGCGGCGAGGCGCTGGGCCGCGGAGAAGCCACCGTCGCGGGTGAAAGCGCCCGACACCTCGACGAGCGGGGTGAGGCCGCAACGGCCCAGGGCCTCGACGAATCCGTTGCGCCGGTCGACCGCGGTGCGGATGCTGGCGGGACCGCCGATGACCGCGAACTGCCGGTGCCCGGCGGCTACCAGAGCTTCGGCCAATTCGCTTGAGGCGAACTGGTTTTCCGGCTCGACAGCGGCTCCGAAGGCGAGCGGCTGGCCGATCACGACGACGCGACCGCCGTTGTCGCGGTAGCGGCCGAACTCTGCTTCCAGATCCCGGTCCAGATGCCCGCTCTGCCGCGAGCCGGCCAGCACGATCGCATCCGCTCGGTGGGCGATGAACGTGCTCACCGATGCCCGCTCGACGTCGAAGTCGCGGTCGGTGCTGGCCAGCAGCACCTGCTTGCATGCGGTCCGGGCCGCCGTCTGTACACCGCGGACAATGGACGAGAAGTACGGGTCGGCGATGTCGTGCACGATCAGCCCGAGGACGCCGGTCGACGACCGCGCCAACGCCTGGGCCTGCGCGTTCGGCACGTAACCCAATTCGCGCGCCGCGGCGCGCACGCGATCGGCGACGCCCTCGCCGGGAATCCGACTGGAACCGTTGAGTACTCGTGATGCGGTCGCCTGGGACACACCGGCCCGGGTCGCCACATCCTGCAGTGTCACCGCTGCCATCGTCCGCTGCTCCCGCTCTCCTGGCTGGTACCGACTGCCGACACGGTGGCCGGGGTCGGCGGCTGCCAGGACAGCCTCGGGTTGACCTCGACGCTCGCACAGCTTACCGTGGAAAGCGCATTCCGAAGTGCTGACACCGCGTATTCCTCGTTGCCGAGGTGCGACCGGTGCAATTCCACCGACAGCACGTGCCGGATGGACGTCACACACCATCCCGGCGCACCGATAAGGAAGCTCACCCATGACTTCATCTCCCAAGACGCTGCGCATCGCCATGAACGGGGTGACCGGACGGATGGGGTACCGCCAGCATCTGCTGCGGTCCATCCTGCCGCTGCGCGACGGCGGCCTGACGCTGGTGGACGGCACCCGGGTGGCCGTCGAGCCGATCCTGGTCGGCCGCAACGCGGACAAGATCGCGGACATGGCCGCCCAGCACGGCATCCAGGAATGGACGACAGACGTCGCGTCGGTGATCGCCGACCCGACCGTCGACGTGTACTTCGACGCCCAGGTGACCTCGCGCCGAGTCGAGGCGTTGTCGTCGGCGATCAAGGCGGGCAAGCACGTCTACACCGAGAAGCCGACCGCCGAAACGCTCACGGAGGCAATCGAGTTGGCGCGCATGGCGCAGAACGCGGGTGTGGTCGCCGGGGTGGTGCACGACAAGCTCTACCTGCCGGGGCTGGTCAAGCTGCGTCGGCTGGTCGACGAAGGATTCTTCGGCCGGATCCTGTCGATGCGCGGTGAGTTCGGCTACTGGGTGTTCGAAGGGGACGGCCAGCCTGCGCAACGGCCGAGCTGGAACTACCGCGCCGAAGACGGTGGCGGGATCACCGTCGACATGTTCTGCCACTGGAACTACGTGATGGAGGGCCTGCTGGGCTCGGTGAAGGCGGTGACCGCCCGCGCGGTCACCCACGTGCCGACCCGATGGGACGAGGCCGGGCAGTCCTATCCGGCAACGGCCGACGACGCGGCGTACGGCATCTTCGAGATCGAGGGCGGCATCATCGCGCAGATCAATTCGTCGTGGGCGGTACGCGTCTACCGCGACGAATTGGTCGAGTTCCAGATCGACGGCACCCATGGGTCCGCCGTCGCCGGCCTGCGACGCTGCGTGGCCCAACAGCGCGCCCACACACCGAAACCGGTGTGGAATCCCGATCTGCCGGTCACCGAGAAGTTCCGTGACCAGTGGCTGGAGGTCCCCGCCAACGCCGACCTGGACAACGGGTTCAAGTTGCAGTGGGAGGAGTTCCTGCGCGACGTCCTCGCGGGGCGCCCGCACCGGTTCGGGCTGCTGTCGGCGGCCCGCGGTGTACAGCTGGCCGAACTCGGCCTCACGAGTTCGGCGCAGGGACGCCGGCTCGAGGTCCCGGAGATCGTGTTGTGACCGCGACGACCGGTGTACGCACCACCACGTCGGTGCTTCTGCCCGTCGACGGCGAGCTGCGCCGCCACCACCTCGGGGAGCCGGGCCGGTGGCGGCGTCCGGCGCAGCCGATCACGTCGCGGATCGCTTACGCCGCAGCCCATGTCGTGCCGAAGGTGACCGCGGACAACACGCCGGGCGCGCCGGCGGATCTGGACTGGGACACCACTATGGCCTACCGGCACGAGCTGTGGTCCTACGGGCTCGGCGTCGCCGACGCGATGGACACCGCGCAGCGCGGCATGGGCATGGACTGGCCGGCCACCCGTGAACTGATCATGCGTTCGGGTCGCGAGGCATGTGCCGCGGGCGGACTTCTGGCCTGTGGCGCGGGAACCGACCAGCTGGGTCCGGGCGATGTTCCGGCGGGCGCGGCGGGGTTGCGTGCCGTCACCGACGCCTATCGCGAGCAGATCGACGTGGTCCGTGCGGCCGGTGCGCAGGTGATCCTGATGGCCTCGCGTGCCCTTGCGCGGGCGGCGGCGTCGCCGCAGGACTATCTGTCGGTGTACGGCACGCTGCTGTCCGAAGCGGACCGTCCCGTGATCCTGCACTGGCTGGGTGACATGTTCGACCCGGCTCTGCACGGCTACTGGGGAAGTCCCGACATCGGCCACGCCACCGCCACGTTCGAAGAACTGGTGCGACGGCATGCGGACAAGGTGGACGGGGTCAAGGTGTCTCTGCTCGACGCCGCCCACGAGGTGGCGCTGCGCCGCGCGCTGCCAGAGGGTGTGCGCCTCTACACGGGTGACGACTTCAACTACCCGGAGCTGATCGTCGGAGACCAGGAGGGCCATTCCGACGCCCTTCTCGGCATCTTCGCCGCGATCTACCCGGCGGCCTCGACCGCGCTGCAGGAGATCGACGCGGGCAATATCGTTGCTGCACAGGAGATTCTGGAGTCCACCCGTTCCCTCGGCAGGCACATCTTCTCCGCGCCGACGTACTACTACAAGACCGGCATCGCATTCCTGGCCTGGCTCAACGGCCACCAGCCTGGTTTCGCGATGGTGGGAGGTCTGGCCAGTGGCCGCTCTGTCGGCCACCTGAGCCGGGTGTTCGTCTTCGCCGACCGTGCGGGCCTGCTGTCGGATCCGGATCTGGCCGCCGAGCGGATGCGTACCTTCCTGTCCGTGAACGGAGTCAGCTGATGCCGGATGTGTTCGGGCGCCTGTCGCTCAACACGATGACCACCAAGGGCTGGACCCTGCGGCAGGCGGTGGAGCAGACGGCGGCCGCCGGCCTGCCCGCGATCGGACTGTGGCGCGCCCGGGTCGCGGAGGCCGGAGTGGAACAGGCGGCGAAAATCGTCGGTGACAACGGGTTACGGGTCTCCAGTCTGTGCCGTGGCGGGTTTCTGACCGGACTCGACGACCACGACGCGGCGCTGGAGGACAACCGCCGCGCGATCGACGAGGCCGCCGTTCTCGGCGCCTCGGAGTTGGTGATGGTCACGGGTGGGATGCCCGACCGTGATCTGGTCGGCGCCCGCGGGCGCCTGGCCGACCGACTCGCCGAACTGGTCCCGTACGCGGCCGACCACGACGTCCGGTTGGCGCTGGAGCCGCTGCATCCGGTGTTCTGTGCCGACCGGGCCGTGATCAGCACGCTCGGACAGGCGCTCGATCTGGCCGCTCCGCACCCCGCGCGGACGGTCGGGGTCGTCGTCGACACGTACCACGTGTGGTGGGATCCCGCGCTGGCCGAGTCGGTGGCCCGTGCCGGCGCGCAGGGCCGCATCAGCAGCTACCAGGTATGCGACTGGCTGGTGCCGATGGCGCCCGACCCGCTGGTCTCGCGGGGCATGATGGGGGACGGGATCATCGACTTCTCGGCCATCGGCACGATGGTCCGCGACGCCGGCTACGCCGGCGACGTCGAGGTGGAGATTTTCAACGAAACCATTTGGGCCACCAACGGTGTCACTGTTCTGGAGACGATGAAGCAGCGCTACCGCGAGCTCGTCTGGCCCGCGCTCGACTCGCCCGGGGCTGACCACTCTCAGACGGCGGAGTAGACCCTGGCGCAGACCGCGGCCACCTAGTTGCCGATCTCGGCGACGACGGTGCTGAGGTAGGCCCGCATGAAATCGGTGAACAGCTCATCGGCGGTGCTGCCGTCCACTGCGGCCAGGGCCTGCGTCATCGCCGGGTAGAGCTCTGGATCGGGCGTGGGGCCTCGTCCTGTCGGCGCGTAGTCAGCTGCGCTCTCGACGAGGAAACCCGAACCCACCGCCATGAGCGTCAGACAATCGATGATCCGAACGTGGTGCGTCGCAGGAACTCCCGCGGCCCCCAGGTACTGGCACAGGGCTTCGTACTCGTCGAAGACGCCGGTTTTGGGCATGTACTGCACGATGAGCGGGGCGCAATTCGGATGCCGCAGAATACGTTTGCGCAAGGCCATGGTCTGCGCCATCAGAAACTCGGTCCAGTTCGGCCCCGGCGGCGGAATGTCGGGCGGTGCGTCGATCGCCGTCACCGACTGTGCCACCGCTGTCATCAGCTCCGCCCTGTCGGCGAAATATCGGTACAGCGAGGACGTGCGCACGCCCAGCGACGCCGCAAGTCGGGGCATGGTGAATTCCTCGAGGCCGTGTGTGTCGATCAGCTCCACGGCTCCGTCGATAAGCTTCTGTTTGCTCAAAAGCCCTTGGGGGGGACGTCCCATCGTTCCACTGTGACACGTCGCCGCGGATTGCCCTAACCAGTCGGGCCGGCGACGTCCACCGTGTCCGTCAACCCGTTGCCTGAAGCGCTGCGCCGCTTGGCTTTCAGCGCACCTGGGAGCGGCCCCGCTCGATGACAGCGCTCCGACTCTCGGCGATGTCATCGCCGCTGGCGCTCTTCATCCACTCGCGCGCGGCCGCTGCCTCCTGCCACAACGGCCCGCTGTTCTGCTGGTCGTCGATGAGGTGGTAGGACGCCAGCAGTGAGCGCACGGCCTTCTGGTTGTTGCCCACGATCGACGCGGCGATGCCCCGGGCGGTGTCGAGCAGCTCGCCGTGCGGGACCACCTGCGTGACGAGCCCGCAGCGCAAGGCCTCCTCGGCAGACAGGTAGTCGCCGGTCATGCTCATTCGGCGGGCCATGCCGACGCCGACCTTCTGAGGAAGGCGCACCGACAGCCCCCAGGTGGGCATCAGGCCGACGCGGGCGTGGGTGTCGGCGAAACGCGCCTGCTCGGAGGCGATCAGGATGTCGCAGTACAGCGCGATCTCCAGCCCACCGGTCACCGCGGCGCCGTTGATCGCCCCGATCACGGGCTTGCTCATCGGCGGCCACTTCGGCGAGATGTCGGGCAGTTCGGTGGTGTCTCCGAGCTCCTTGAGGTCCAAGCCGGCACAGAACACCGGGTCGGCCCCGGTGAGGATGACGACGTCGACGTCGTCGTCGCCCTGGGCCTCGCGCAGCGCCTCGAACAGGCGACTGCGTAGCGCCGACGAGAGCGCGTTGCGGGAAGCGGGCCGATTCAGGGTGAGCGTGCGGATGCGGTCGCGGGTGTCGACGAGCAGGACGTCCGAGGAGTCAGCGGTGGTCATCCGCTCACCGTATCGACACGTGTCAAGCGCCTATCGTGGAGGTCATGTGCCGAAACATCACCGAACTGCGTGGCCTGGAGCCGGCGGCCACCGATGACGAGATCGAGGCCGCCGCGCGTCAGTACGTCCGCAAGGTCAGCGGAGTCACCCGACCGTCGGGCGCCAACGTCGACGCCTTCGAGCGAGCGGTCGCCGAGGTCACGGCCACCACGCAGCGCCTTCTGGCCGGACTTCAGCCGCGCAGGCAACCACCGAAAACCGTTCCACCGCTACGCCGCCCCGAGGTCCGGGCGCGCCTCGGGCTCGGATGACGTCCACGCTGACCAGCCCCGCGCTCAAGGAATGGAGCGCGGCGGTACACGCCCTGCTCGACGGCAGGCAGACGGTGCTGCTGCGCAAGGGCGGGATCGGCGAGAAGCGGTTCGAGGTCGCATCCTCCCGGTTCCTGCTGTTCCCGACCGTGGCCCACAGCCACGCGGAGCGGGTACGTCCCGAGCATCGCGAGCTGCTGACCCCGGCGGCGGCGGACAGCACCGACGACGAACTCGTTCTGCGCGCGGGAGCCCGGGTCACCGACGCGATCCAGGTGGAACGGCCCGACAACCTGGACGCCCTCGCCCCTCTGCATATCTGGACCGCGGAATCGGTCCGCGCCGACCGGCTCGAATTCCGGCCCAAACACCGGCTCACCGTGCTGGTGGTCTCGGCCGCACCGCTGCGCGAACCCATCCGGCTCGAACGCACTCCCGACTACCGGGGATGCACCAGCTGGGTTCAGCTGCCCGTGCACCCACAGTGGGGTGAGCCCGTGCACGACGATGCGGCTCTGGGGGAGATCGCGGCGCAGGTTCGCGCGTCAGTCGGCTGACGGCGGACTGCTGTCTGCCGGCAGCACCAGCTTGGTGGCTTCACCGAAGTGCACGGTGTGCCGCGCCGTGGTGAATGTGGTTGCACTGACGACGGGTTCGCCGGTGCCGAGGTTGCGCAGGAAGCGGGGATGCGAGCCGCCCGCGATGAGCACCCGGATCCGGGAGCCGGCCGCGAACGTCCACGCAACGGGGTCCAGCTCGATGCGCACCGCCCCGGCATCGGGTGCCGACGCCAGATAGCCGTCGCTGACGTTGCGGGAACTCCCGTCCTCGTCGACCTGACTGATGCGGACGAACAGATCGTTGTGCGGCGTCGTGCACGAGTGCTCCAATTCGAGCACCGGGGCGCCGACGACATAGAGGTCGGTGGGCAGCGAGGGGCTCGTGAAGGTCAGCACGTCGGCGCGCCGGGCCAGCGAAGTGTCGTCGCGGTAGCCGCCGACGGGGGACAGCAGCCTGCCGCCGACCGTCGGCGTCGGGTCGCCCGGGTTGTACACGAAGGTTGCCGAGTCGCCGGGAGCCGGCGCGGTGTCGGACAGCCGGCGGTCCGGTCCGAGGTAGAGAACCGCGTCGGGCATCGCGGGCGGCCAGTCGGGAAGGTCCAGCCAGCGTGGGTCCTGGGACGGACCGCTGAGGTGGATGCGCACCGGGGAGGATCGCTGCGACGGCGCGCCCCCGAGGTGCGTGCCCAGCCAGTCGAGGCTTTCGCGGAGCACCGTGGGGGCGGCCTTGGTCATCATCTGGCTGTGCGTCCACGGACCCACCGTGAGCCCGGTGGGCACCCCGCGGCTGTTCAGTGCGCGGTACTGCTCCAGCGTCTGTTCGACGAACAGGTCCTGCCAGCCGGACAACAGCAGCACCGGGACCTCGGCGCGGTCGAGTGCGTCGCGCAGATGCAGCCGGGTCCAGAACGGATCGTCGGCCTCGGGGTGCTCGAGCCACGACTCGAACCAGGGCGCACCCTCGCCGAGCAGGGCGCGACTCGCCTCACCGAGGGGCAGCTTCAGCGCTGCCTCGTCCACGAAGCGTTGGGCCCGCAGCTGATGGAGCATGACGCGTAGCCGGCGTGGATCCTCCTGGCGGGACACCAGATCGCTCCAGCCGAGGAAGTCATTGAGGCCGAAAGACCCGGCGCCCCAACGCGGGCCACTGACGTCGTGCAGGCCGACGGTGATGACGGCGGCCTTCATGTCCGGCGGTGGGTCACTGAGCAGCGCCCACTGGGTGAATCCCAGGTAGGACAGCCCGATGGTGCCGAAGGAGCCCGTGTACCAGGGTTGCTCGCGAAGCCACGCGACCGTGTCGGCGCCGTCGGCAGCCTCGTTGACGAAGGGGTCGAACTCGCCGCCCGAGCCGAATGTCCCACGCACGCTCTGGAACACCACGTGGTATCCGCGGGCGGCGTACACCGCGCCGAACAGGGCGGAGAACGGGAAGCCACGTCCGTAGGGCGCGCGCACCAGCAGTGTGCCTGCCGGGGTCGCGGTATCGGGCGCGTAATGGTTGGCCCGCAGTTCGACGCCGTCGCGCATGGGCACGCTCACGCGTCGGTCGACGGAGAAATCGGTGGTTGACGGCGGCACGCCGAGCGCGCTGCTGACCTTACGAAGAACGGACTGCTGAAATGTCACGTCCCGAGGCTACGCATCGCGGTGACGCGACCGCGATCAGTCAGTAGATATAGAACGGGCTCAGCTCGTGGGCACGCTGCAGATTGGTCTGAATGCAGTCCGGGTCGGGTTCGGAGTAGATCGGCGAGTAGAACAGCGATTGCTGGATGACCCCGTAGCTGGTCTTGAACGCCACCATGCAGGTGATCCACCACCGGTTGTTCCAGTCGGTCGGCTTCATGATCCAGTACTGGGCGGCGCGATGGCCGTTGATGTCCAGTTCGACGGCGTCGGGCGGCAGCGTCTGTTCGAAGGTGCGCCACACGAAGGCCTCGATGGCCATCTGATAATTGCCGGCGTCGTACTTGCAGCGCAGGCTGTCTTCCGGCGTGGGGGGTGTGTATGCCAGCCCGATGCGCTGGATGACATCGAGCGGGATGTCGCGGCACGGGTCGAATGGATCCGGGTCGGTGAGTTCGATCACGGGGGACTTGATGGTGGTGGTGGCAGCGGGCAACGGCGCGAACGTCGACCGGAGATCGACCCCTCCGGACAGCCCCGGAACAGCAGGGTTGGCCTGCCAGACCACGACCACCGCCGCGACCAGCGCACTCAGCGCCGAGAACAGTCGCAGCTTGGCGACCATCACACCCCCTGGTCTCGTGGCCCGTTCACATCGGGCACCACTTGTCTCATCGTGATCCTGCCCGGGAGTGTAACGGGCGGCGGTGCCCAGCCGGGCCGGAACTTAGAACCTGTTCTAGTTGCCGGGAGGTGGCCACCCGGCACCCACCAGTACGCTGATGGGTTGTGACTGACGAACGGCGCCCCATTCTGTGGGCGGTCAGTGACCTCCACACCGGCCACACCGGCAACAAGCCGGTGACCGAATCGCTGCATCCGGCTTCGCCCGATGACTGGCTGATCGTTGCCGGCGATGTCGCTGAGCGCACCGACGAGATCCGGTGGGCACTGGACCTGCTGCGCAAGCGGTTTGCCAAGGTCATCTGGATCCCGGGCAACCACGAGCTGTGGACCACTCAGCGCGACCCGATGCAGATCTTCGGCAAGTCCCGCTACGACTACCTCGTCACCATGTGTGACGAGATGGGCATCGTCACCCCTGAGCATCCGTATCCGGTGTGGACCGAGGAGGGCGGGCCGGCGACGATCGTGCCGATGTTCCTGCTCTACGACTACTCGTTCCTGCCCCAGGGGGCGGGCACCAAGGCCGAGGGGCTGGCGATCGCACGCGAGAAGAACATCGTCGGCACAGACGAGTATCTGCTGTCGGCCGAGCCGTATTCGACACGTGATGCGTGGTGCCGGGATCGCGTGAACTACACGCGCAAGCGTCTCGAAGATCTGGACTGGATGACACCGACTGTTCAGGTGAATCATTTCCCGATGGTGCGCGAACCGTGCGACGCGATGTTCTACCCGGAGTTCTCACTGTGGTGCGGCACCACCGCGACCGCGGACTGGCACACCCGGTACAACGCCATCTGCTCGGTGTACGGACACCTGCACATCCCGCGCACCACGTGGTACGACGGCGTGCGCTTCGAAGAGGTGTCGGTGGGCTATCCGCGAGAGTGGCGCCGCCGCAGACCGTATCGCTGGCTTCGGCAGATCCTGCCGGACCCCAAGTACGCGCCCGGCTACCTCAACGAATTCGGCGGGCATTTCGAGATCACCCAGGAAATGCGCGACAACGCCCAGAAGATGCAGCAGCGGATCAAGGATCGGGCATGATCGCAGCCACCCTTCTCGCGGGTGTGCTGCCAGGCGAGATCGACGCGTTGGCCGCTGCCGAATTGTATTCCGATCCCAAGGAACTCGCGCCGCTGCCCGAAGAGGAACCGCTGATCGCCAAGTCGGTGGCCAAACGCCGCAACGAGTTCATCACCGTGCGCTATTGCGCGCGGCAGGCGCTGGTCGACCTCGGCCTGGAGCCGGTGCCGATTCTCAAGGGCGACAAGGGTGAACCGTGTTGGCCCGACGGTGTGGTCGGAAGCCTGACCCACTGCGAGGGATTTCGTGGCGCCGCCGTCGGGCGCCGCAGCGAGTTCCGCTCGCTGGGCATCGACGCCGAACCGCACGACGTACTGCCCCACGGTGTACTCGACGCGATCAGCCTGCCGATCGAGCGGCATCAACTGCAGGCGATGCCGCAGGGGGTGCACTGGGATCGAGTGTTGTTCTGCGCCAAGGAGGCGACCTACAAGGCGTGGTATCCGCTGACCCACCGGTGGCTGGGCTTCGAAGACGCTCACATCAGCTTCGACGTCGACGGATCGGGACAGGCCGGAACCTTCACCTCGCGGATCCTCATCGATCCGGCCGCCGAGACGGGGCCGCCGCTGACCTCCCTGACCGGACGATGGTCGGTGCAGAACGGGATCGCGCTGACAGCGATCGTGTTGTGACGCCCGCCGGGCTCGTCGTGGTCGACAAACCCGGCGGGATGACCAGCCATGACGTGGTCGGCCGTTGCCGGCGGCTGTTCGGTACCCGCAAGGTGGGCCACGCCGGCACGCTGGACCCGATGGCGACCGGGGTGCTCGTGATCGGTATCGAGCGGGCCACCAAGATCCTCGGCCTGCTCACCGCGACGGACAAATCGTATTCGGCCACCATCCGGCTGGGGCAGTCGACGTCAACTGAAGATGCTGAAGGCGAACTGCTGCAGGAGGTTTCGGCATCGGATCTGACGGCCGCCCAGATCGAGGCCGCGATCGCGCCGCTGCGCGGTCAGATCGAGCAGATCCCGTCGGCGGTCAGCGCGATCAAGGTCAACGGCAAGCGGGCCTACCAGCTGGCCAGGGAAGGCCAGACGGTCGAGCTGAAGGCCCGTGTGGTGCGCATCGACCGCTTCGACGTCCTGGCCGTCCGCCACGAGCCCGATGTCGGCGCAGGTGTGGTGGATGTGGACGTCACGGTCGACTGCACCAGCGGCACCTACATCCGCGCACTGGCTCGTGACGTGGGAGATGCCCTCGGAGTCGGCGGGCATCTCACGTCCCTGCGGCGGACCCGGGTGGGTGGATTCGGGCTCGGCCAGGCGCGCACCCTTGAGCAGCTCACCGAGCGTGCCGAGCTCAGCTATTCGCTGGACCAGGCCTGCCTGCAGGCGTTTCCGCGGCGCGACCTCGACGAGGCGCAGGTGATCGACGTCGGCCACGGTCGCGCGCTGACATCGGCGGGCATCGACGGCGTTTACGCGGCGACGGCGCCGGACGGTCGGGTGATGGCGCTGCTCGAGGACGCGGGCACGCGGACCAGATCCGTGGTCGTCATCCGTCCCGCGACGCTGTAGCCCTCACGACCAGGATTCGTCCAGCTCGCCCAGCGCGGAGATCAGCGCGCTGTTGGCGCTGTAGTCGACCGGGCACGCGACGACGCTGACGGTCTCTGCCGCCAGCGCCTCCTGCAGAACCGGCAGCAGCTCGCCGGCCGACGCGATGCGATATCCCTTGGCGCCGAAGCTCTCGGCATACGCCACGAAGTCGGGGTTGCCGAAAGCGGTGTCGACGTTGTGTCCGATCTCCAGGTCCATCTTCCAGCTGATGAGACCGTAGGCATCATCGACCCACACGAGGATCACCATCGGGGTGCCCACTCGTAGAGCGGTTTCGATCTCCTGCGAATTCATCAGGAACGAGCCGTCCCCGGTGGCGACGAGGACCTTGGCGGACGGTCGTGCGATCTTCGCGGCTATCGCACCCGGAACCGTCCAGCCCATGGTCGAGAGGCCGTTGGAGATCAGGCAGGTGTTCGGCTCGTACGTCGGAAACAGCCGGGCCATCCACATTTTCAATGCGCCGGTGTCGACCAGCGCGATGTCGTCGCGGGCCAGAGCCGATCGCGTATCGGCAACGATGCGCGCCGGTGTGAGAGGGAAGCTGTCATCGGCGCGGCCGCGGTCGAGTTCGTCGGCGAGCAACGCCCGGATCCGTTCTTGCCCCGACGAGTTGGGCTGCGCCGGACCCACCTCGGCAGCGAGCGCGTCGAGACACCGGCCGATGTCGGCGTGCAGACCCACGGCGACGTCGTAGTGGGCGTCGACCTCGGCCGGGAACCGGTGCACGTGGATGATCTTGGTGTCGCCCCGCGGGTTGATGCGGACGGGATCGAACTCCTGCAGTTCGTAACCGACTGCGACGATGACGTCGGCGTGGTCGAATCCGAAGTTGACGTAGTCGTGGCGCATGAAGCCGACGGCGCCGAGCGCCAACCGATGATCGTCGGGCATCACACCCTTGCCGTGAAACGTTGTGGCGACCGGCATTCCGAGCGCCTCGGCGAATCGACGCACCGCTGCCGAGGAGTCGCTGCGCGCCGCGCCGTGTCCGGCGAGCAGGATGGGATTGCGCGCGGAGCGCAGGATCTCCGCCGCCCGCTCGATCTGGGCCGCCGACGGGTCATCGGAACGAGGCACGTTGACGCGCAGCGGCGCCGCATCCGCGGCAGCGGCGGCCTCCTCGACGTCCTCGGGGACGGCGAGGTACACCGCCCCGGGACGTTCGGTCTGCGCGAGCTTGAAAGCCTTGCGCACCATCTCCGGGACGGCCCCCGGCGTCGCGACCAGCGCCGACCACTTGGTGACGGGGGCGAACATCGACACCAGGTCGACGCTCTGATGTGATTCCTTGTAGCTGCGCTGCATCCCCACCTGCGCGGAAAGCGCCAGCACCGGAGTCGAATTCGTGGTGGCGTCAGCGACGCCGAGTAGCAGGTTGATCGCACCCGGACCCAGGGTGGCCGAACACACGCCGGCCTTGCCGGTCAACCGGCCGTACACCTCGGCCATGAACGACGCGCCCTGCTCGTGACGGGCCAGGACGTATTCGATCGACGACCTCGACAGCGCGTCCACCAGCCGGATGTTCTCTTCACCGGGGATGCCGAACACATGCGTGACCCCCTCGTTCTCGAGGCATTCGACGATCAGGTCTGCAGTCGTGCGCTCGGTATCGGACACCATCCGAGCTAACCACAGCGCCGGCCTGCGATCGGAGCCCGAGACGTCAGGTGTAGAGCTCCTCGAACCTCTCGATGGATTTCTCGATGTCGCCCTTGACCGCACGGGCGGCAGCGGACCCGATCGGCCCGAACAACGGGGCGCCGCCCAGATCCATTCGCACCGTGAACGTGCAACCGTCACCGGCGGACGCCACCGTCATCGCCAGCTTGTAGCGCGTGCCGCCCACACCTTCGCCGCTGATCTCGAGCGCCGACGGCGGGTCGAATCTGCGGACGGTCCACGTGACGCGGTTGCGCATGCCCTTGGCGCCGGCGACGCCGACGACCGTGGCACCGACGCCGAGTTCGGCCGGCAGATCCGAACGCCAACCCTGGTGCATGGTCATCCAGTCGCCAAGGCTCTCCAGGTCGGACGCGTGCTGCCATGCCTGCTCGGCAGACAGCGGCAGTGAGCGGGACAACTCCATCTTGGCCATGCGAGAACTCCTAAGCTATAACCCAAATTGCTTGTGCTGCAGGGCTTCCCAGATCGACGGTGGACTCGGCGTCCGTGCTGCCGGGTTCCGCTGAACTTTCGATCGCCACCGAGATCATGCCGGCGAAGTCGCGCCGGGCCACCACCCGCAGCCGGGAATCCAGGCTGATTCCCACGCTGTCGAAGTACCGCAGCATCTCGGGGTCGGCGTCGGAGATGCGGGCGACGGTGCCGGCCTCGCCGTCCTGACAGTTCGACAGCTGCCGCGCGGGTGGCGTGGGAACCCTGCCGTCGGCAGCGGGGATCGGGTCCCCGTGCGGGTCCCGGGTCGGATACCCCAGCTTGGCGTCGATGCGGTCGAGCATCCGGTCGGAGACAGCGTGCTCGAGCACCTCGGCCTCGTCGTGCACCTCGTCCCAGCCGTAACCGAGTTCGTTGACCAGGAACGTCTCCATGAGCCGATGACGGCGCACCATCGCCAGGGCGGCACGGCGGCCTGCGTCGGTGAGTGTCACCGCTCCGTACTTCTCGTGGTCGACCAGGCCCTGGTCGGCGAGCTTGCGGATGGACTCCGACGCAGTGCTCGCCGACACGCCGATGCGTTCGGCGAGCAGCTTGGTGCTGACCTTCTCGTGTGACCACTCCTGGGCGGTCCAGATCACTTTCAGGTAGTCCTGAGCCACCGTGGAGAGGTCGGTGGGGTTTCCGTCAGGACTCACGAGCATGAAGTTTAGGCAATCATGGCCTGATTCGTTGGTGTCGCTCGCCCGCAGTTTGGCCGAAAGGCGTCGGCGGGTCGTAGGCTAGCGGGCGTGCAGCGCTGGCGGGGGCAGGACGAAATCCCCACAGACTGGGGCCGATGCGTCGTCACCATCGGTGTGTTCGACGGTGTCCACCGCGGACACCAGGAGCTGATCGGCCGTGCAGTCAAGGCGGGTCGATCGCGCGGAGTGCCCACGGTGCTGATGACGTTCGACCCGCACCCCATGGAGGTCGTCTTCCCGGGCAGTCATCCGGCGCAGCTCACCACCCTGGCGCGACGGGCCGAGCTGGTCGAGGAAATGGGCATCGACGTGTTCCTCGTCATGCCGTTCACCTCCGACTTCATGAAGCTCACGCCCGACCGCTACATCCATGAACTGCTGGTCGAACGCCTGCATGTCGTCGAGGTCGTGGTGGGGGACAACTTCACCTTCGGCAAGAAGGCGGCAGGCAACGTCGAGTTTCTCCGCAAGGCCGGCGACCGGTTCGGGTTCGCCGTCGACTCGCTGTCGCTGGTGGCCGAGCACCACCGCGACGAGACGGTGACGTTTTCGTCGACCTACATCCGGTCCTGCGTGGATGCGGGTGACATGGTCGCCGCCGCCGAGGCGCTCGGTCGTGCGCACCGGGTCGAGGGCGTCGTCGTCCGCGGCGACGGCCGGGGCCGGGTGCTGGGGTTCCCGACAGCCAACGTCGCCCCGCCGATGTACTCGGCGATACCCGCCGACGGCGTCTACGCCGCCTGGTTCACCGTGCTCGGGCACGGTCCCGTGGTCGGCAGCGTGACCCCTGGCGAGCGCTACCAGGCCGCGGTCTCCGTCGGCACCAACCCCACGTTCTCCGGGCGCACCCGCACGGTCGAGGCGTTCGTCCTGGACACGTCGGCAGATCTGTACGGCCAGCATGTCGCGGTCGACTTCGTCGCGCGGTTGCGCGGGCAGGAGAAATTCGACTCGGTGGCCGATCTGGTGACCGCGATGGAGCGCGACACCGAGCGCGCCCGCACCATCCTGTCGGCCCACTAGCTGCGCTTTCGGCGATTAGCAGCGTGGGCGCGGCCGCTGCTAGACTCCGTGCCGACCCGGCACGAGCTGCAGTTCGCGGTGGCCGTGCTTTTCACGGGGTGTCATCCCCGAATGTTCGCGGACCGAAGTGATGGAGATGTATTCGTGGCGCTCACCACCGAGCAGAAGAAAGAAATCCTCGGCCAGTACGGCCTGCACGACACCGACACCGGTTCGCCGGAGGCCCAGGTCGCGATGCTGACCAAGCGGATCTCCGACCTCACCGAGCACCTGAAGTTCCACAAGCACGATCACCACTCGCGTCGCGGACTGCTGCTGCTCGTCGGCCGTCGCCGTCGGCTGCTCAAGTACATCGCGCAGGTCGACGTCGCGCGCTACCGCTCGCTGATCGAGCGCCTGGGCCTGCGCCGCTGATCTCGGCGCACTGTGTGCCCGGCGAATGCCATCCGGATTAGGGATTGCGCATACGCCGGGATGTACGATGGGTCCGTTCGCCAGCCGTACGGCGCGAACAACCGGGTGCGGTCCTCGCAGATCCGCAAGCACCGTTCCCGCGTGACACCACAGATACCGCCCGATCGCGCGGTCTTCGGTAGTGGCTGCCGGATGAATTCCGGCCGCTTCGATCGACGGCCGTCGACGCATCCGGGCCGGTCTCGGGGGCTTTCGAGCCACCCCGAGGTCGTTGATTCTTTGCGCGTGGTCACGCGAAACAGCTGAATATGAGAACCAAAGAGGCCTAAGACACGTATGTCTGCAACTGAAACAGAAGACGGCGTATTCGAATCCACCGCCGTGATCGACAACGGGACCTTCGGTACCCGCACCATCCGCTTCGAGACCGGCCGCCTCGCCAAGCAGGCCGCCGGCGCCGTCGTCGCCTATCTGGACGACGACACCATGCTGCTGTCGGCCACCACCGCCAGCAAGCAGCCCAAAGACCATTTCGACTTCTTCCCTCTCACGATCGACGTGGAAGAGCGGATGTATGCCGCGGGTCGCATCCCCGGCTCGTTCTTCCGTCGTGAAGGACGCCCGTCCACCGACGCGATCCTGACCTGCCGGCTGATCGACCGGCCGCTGCGCCCGACGTTCATCTCGGGTCTTCGCAATGAGATCCAGGTCGTCGTCACCATCCTGAGCCTGGATCCCAAGGATCTGTACGACGTGTTGGCCATCAACGCGGCGTCCGCGTCCACCCAGATCTCCGGCATCCCGTTCTCCGGCCCCGTCGGCGGCGTGCGCGTCGCCCTCATCGACGGCCAGTGGGTCGCGTTCCCGACGGTCGAGCAGCTGGAGAACGCTGTGTTCGACATGGTCGTGGCCGGCCGTAAGACCGCCGACGACGTGGCGATCATGATGGTTGAGGCCGAGGCCACCGACAAGGTCATCGAGCTCATCGCCGGCGGCGCCGGCGCCCCGACCGAGGCCGTCGTTGCCGAAGGTCTGGAGGCCGCCAAGCCGTTCATCGCCGTCCTGTGCGACGCGCAGCAGGCGCTGGCCGACGCTGCGGCCAAGCCGGTCGCCGACTACCCGGTCTTCCCGGACTACCAGGACGACGTGTTCTACGCGGTGTCCTCGGTTGCCACCGACGAGCTCTCCAAGGCGCTGACGATCGCCGGCAAGGAAGAGCGCGACGAGCGCACCAACGAGATCAAGGCTGAGGTGCTCGAGCGTCTCGGCGAGACGTACGCCGGCCGCGAGAAGGAGATCGGCGCGGCGTACCGCTCGCTCACCAAGAAGCTGGTCCGGCAGCGCATCCTGACCGACCACTTCCGGATCGACGGCCGCGGTGTCACCGACATCCGGGCGCTGTCGGCCGAGGTGGCCGTCATCCCGCGCGCGCACGGCAGTGCGATCTTCGAGCGTGGCGAAACCCAGATCATGGGCGTCACCACGCTGGACATGGTCAAGATGGCGCAGCAGATCGACTCGCTGGGGCCTGAGACCAGCAAGCGCTACATGCACCACTACAACTTCCCGCCGTACTCGACCGGTGAGACCGGCCGCGTCGGTTCGCCCAAGCGCCGCGAGATCGGCCACGGCGCGCTGGCAGAGCGGGCCCTCATGCCCGTGCTGCCGAGCGTCGAGGAGTTCCCGTACGCCATCCGCCAGGTGTCGGAGGCGTTGAGCTCCAACGGATCGACGTCCATGGGCTCGGTGTGTGCGTCGACGCTGTCGCTGCTGAACGCCGGTGTGCCGCTGAAGGCTCCGGTCGCGGGTATCGCGATGGGCCTGGTGTCCGACGACGTCGAGGTGGACGGAAAGACCGAGCGTCGCTTCGTCACCCTGACCGACATCCTCGGCGCCGAAGACGCGTTCGGCGACATGGACTTCAAGTGCGCAGGCACCAAGGACTTCGTCACCGCGCTGCAGCTCGATACCAAGCTCGACGGCATCCCGTCGCAGGTGCTGGCCGGGGCGCTGTCCCAGGCCAAGGACGCCCGGATCACCATCCTCGAGGTGATGGCCGAGGCCATCGACGAGCCCGACGAGATGAGCCCGTACGCCCCGCGCATCACCACGATCAAGGTGCCGGTCGACAAGATCGGTGAGGTCATCGGGCCCAAGGGCAAGATGATCAACTCGATCACCGAGCAGACGGGCGCGTCGATCTCGATCGAGGACGACGGCACGGTGTTCGTCGGCGCGAGCAACGGCGAGGCGGCTCAGGCGGCGATCGATCTGATCAATGCCATCGCCAACCCGCAGTTGCCGAAGACGGGCGAGCGCTTCCTCGGAACCGTGGTCAAGACCACCGATTTCGGCGCGTTCGTGTCCCTGCTGCCCGGTCGCGACGGCCTGGTGCACATCTCCAAGCTGGGCCGCGGCAAGCGGATCAACAAGGTGGAGGATGTCGCGAAGGTGGGCGACAAGCTGCGCGTCGAGATCGCCGACATCGACAACCGCGGCAAGATCTCGCTGATCCTCGTTGCCGATGATGAGTCAGCCGACACTGCCTCCGATACACCCGTGGAGACGCCGGCTCCGGTTGATGCAGCGACCGCCAACAGCTAGCTCCAGGTCGCTGCGCCGCGGTAAGGCCGGCGACGACACGGCTGCACAGTCGGTGGGGGTGCGGCGTACGGATCTGCCCGGTGGCCTGCGTGTGGTCACCGAGCACATCCCGCACGTGCACTCGGCCTCGGTCGGGTTGTGGGTGAACGTGGGATCCCGCGACGAGGGTCGCAGCGTGGCCGGTGCCGCGCACTTCCTTGAGCACCTGTTGTTCAAGGCGACCCCGACGCGAACCGCGGTGCAGATCGCCCAGGCGGTCGACGCCGTGGGTGGCGAGCTGAACGCGTTCACGTCCAGGGAGCACACCTGCTACTACGCGCACGTGATCGACTCGGATCTGGCCCTGGCCGTCGATCTCGTCGCCGACGTGGTGCTGCGGGGCCGGTGCTATGCCGACGATGTGGAACTCGAGCGCGACGTGGTGCTCGAAGAGATCGCCATGCGCGACGACGATCCCGAGGACACCCTCGGCGATGTGTTCCTGTCGGCGATGTTCGGCGACCATCCGGTGGGACGTCCGGTCATCGGCAGCGTGGAATCCATCTCGTCGATGACGAGGGCGCAGCTGCACTCTTTCCATGTGCGCCGCTACACACCGGATCGCATGGTGTTGGCGGTGGCGGGCAACATCGACCACGACGAAGTCGTCCGACTGGCCCGTGAACACTTTGGCCCGCGGCTGGTTCGCGGCGCGTCCCCGGTGCCGCCGCGCAAGGGCGCCGGACGGGTCGGCGGGCAGCCGACGCTGCACGTGGTCCGACGCGACGGCGAGCAGACCCATCTGTCGTTGGGAGTGCGCACGCCGGGGCGGCACTGGGATCATCGCTGGGCGTTGTCGGTGCTCAACACCGCGCTCGGCGGGGGTCTGAGTTCGCGCCTGTTCCAACAGATTCGGGAAACCCGGGGATTGGCGTACTCGGTGTACTCGACCGTCGACACCTTCGCCGACAGTGGCGCGCTGTCGATTTATGCCGGGTGCCTGCCGGAGCGCTTCGATCAGGTGGTCCAGGTGACGACCGATGTACTGGCCGAGGTGGCGCGCGACGGCATCACCGCGGACGAGTGCCGGATCGCCAAGGGGTCGCTGCGTGGTGGGCTGGTGCTCGGCCTGGAGGATTCCGGCTCCCGGATGAACCGGATGGGACGCAGCGAGCTCAATTACGGGCAGCACCGCAGCATCGCCGACACGCTGGCCAAGATCGATGATGTCACCCTCGACGAGGTCAATGCGGTGGCTCGTCAGCTGCTCACCCGGCAGTTCGGCGCCGCGGTGCTCGGGCCGGTGCGGGGCAAACGATCGCTGCCACGGGCCCTCCAAACGATCTCGGGTTGACCGGTAGCCTCGCAGGTGATGACAGAACTATCCCGTAGGCACGTACTGCTCGGTGGACTGTCGCTGGTCGCGGTGACCGCGTGTTCGCCACAGACCGTGCTGGCTGATCCCGCGCAACCACTACCCGCCATCGACGAGCGCATCGCAGCGCTGGGGCGTCGGCACAATGCCCAGATCGGGCTGTACGCAGTCGATCTGAACACGCAGAACAGCCTTAGCTACCGCGACACCGAACGCTTGGCGATGTGCTCGACCTTCAAGGCGTACGCCGCCGCGGCGATCCTGCAACGAGCGCAACGTGGCCAGCTGACACTCAACGACCCGGTCGCCATCGAGGCCGGAGACATTCGGCCCCATTCTCCGGTGACGGAGCCGCGGGTGGGTACGACGATGACCGTGGCCGAGCTGTGCCAGGCCGCGGTGCAGCAGAGCGACAACGCTGCCGCGAACGGGCTACTGGGCGTGTTGGGCGGTCCGCAGGCGATCACCGAGTTCGCGCGCAGCATCGGAGACGACCAAACCCGGCTGGACCGTTGGGAAATCGAACTGAACACCGCGATTCCCGGTGACCCGCGGGACACCAGTACGCCGCGTGCACTGGGCAGCGGATATCGCGCGGTGCTCACCGGCGATGTGCTGGCGCCCGCCGGCCGTCAGCAGCTGGTGGACTGGATGCTGGCCAACCAGACGTCGAGTATGCGGGCCGGGCTGCCCGCGGGCTATACGAGCGCGGACAAGACCGGCAGCGGAGACTACGGGACGACCAATGACGTCGGAGTCGTCTACGGTCCCGCCGGTCAGCGGGTGCTCCTGGCGATCATGACGAGGTCGGCCACCGACGATCCGGACGCGCCCAGCCTGCGCCCCCTGATCGGTGAAGTGGCCTCGCTGGTGCTGGCGGAGCTAGACCAGCCGCAGTGAGTTGTCGCGTTGCAGCGCAAAGAAGTACGGCGCCTTGATGCCGCGCAGGTCCATCGCGCCGAGCACGGTGGCATCGTCGATCTGACGGAACACGTCGTTGATCGGCAGCTGGTCGTAGATCATCGTCGCGGTGTCCACGCCACGGAAGCGGGTGGTGCGCAGCCGGGCTTTGGGTCCGCGCGCGTTGAGCACGGGCTTGAGCGCTGCGATGGCGCCGGTGAACCGCCGGCTCTTGAGGCCCGGGACCTTCGTGGCCACGCCGAGCCCCGCGAAAGCGAGCGCTGGGTTGAGCGCCCACAGCGCGGTGCCGTCACCGGTCGGGAAGAGCAGCGGGTCCACCGACTCGCTGTCGCGGAAACGCTTGCCCCACCAGCCGCTGGCTTCCAGCATGCCGTCGAGAGGGTGGCCGGTGGGGAGTTCCGCCCCGTGCCAGGTGCCGATCATGAAATCCGGCTCGACAGCCGGGCAGGAATCGAACAACTCCAAGGCTTCGGCTGTGGTGGTCGGCACGGTCGGGAGCGTGTCAGTGAGGGCAAACATGCCCCACAGAATACTTGACACCCGTCAAGTGGGGCACACTCTGGCTGTGCGATCAGGAGACTGCCCGTGCGGCAGCGGTGACGAGTTCGGTGTCTGCTGCCTGCCGCTTCACCTCGGCGCGGCGCAGGCGCAGACCGCCGAACAGCTCATGAGGTCGCGCTACAGCGCCTTCGCGGTCGGTGATGCCGACTACCTGTGGCGGACCTGGCATCCCCGGACACGCCCGGAGAGCGTCGACATCGATCCGCAGGTGCAGTGGACCGGTCTGGAGATCGTCCGGTGCGTCGGGGGCCTCGACGGCGACGCGGAGGGTGACGTCGAATTCCGGGCGCTTTACCGCGAGAGCCAACGAACCGGGACGCTGCATGAGCTGTCCCGGTTCGCTGTGCGAGCCCGTCGGTGGTTGTACGTCGACGGGGAGGTGTCGTAGCGGCCGCGTCAGGCCAGCACGGCAGCCGGATCGGTGAACGGCAGGTCGAGGTCGGTGGCCACCTGCTCGGACAGCAGTGCACCCTCGTGCGTGGACAGGCCTTTCGCCAGCGCGGGGTCGCTCTGGCAGGCGGCCTTCCAGCCCTTGGCGGCGAGCTTGAGCACATACGGCATGGTGGCGTTGGTCAGCGCGTAGGTCGACGTCCTCGGCACCGCGCCGGGCATGTTGGCCACGCAGTAGAAGACCGTGTCGTGCACGGTGAAGGTCGGGTCGTCGTGCGTGGTGGGCCGGGAGTCCTCGAAGCAGCCGCCCTGGTCGATCGCGATGTCGACCAGCACCGCGCCCGACTTCATCGCTGCGACAGTCGAATTGGTAACGAGCTTGGGCGCCTTGGCGCCGGGCACCAGCACGGCACCGATCACCAGGTCGGCTTCCTTGACCGCGTCTTCGAGGTCGAGCGTCGACGAGTAGCGGGTCTCGATGCTGCCGTTGAACTCGTTGTCGATCTTGCGCAGCGTGTTCACGTTGACGTCGAAGACGTTGACATGGGCACCCATGCCCTTGGCGATGCGGGCGGCGTTGTAGCCGGCCACACCACCGCCGATGACGACGACCTCGGCCGGAGCGACCCCGGGGACACCGCCCATCAACACGCCGCGACCGCCGTGGCTGCGCATCAGGTGGTAAGCGCCGACCTGGGCCGACAGACGTCCCGCGACTTCGCTCATCGGCGCGAGCAGTGGCAGCGCACCGTCGGCGGTCTGCACGGTTTCGTAAGCGATCGAGGTGGTGCCGGATTCCATCAGCGCGTCGGTGCACGGCTTGGAGGCGGCCAGGTGCAGGTACGTGAACAACGTCTGCCCCTTACGCATCCGCGAGTACTCGGCCTCGATCGGTTCCTTGACCTTCAGCAGCAGCTCGGCTTCGGCCCACACCTCGTCGGCGGAATTGACCATCTGGGCGCCGGCGCGCTTGAAGTCGGCATCGGCGATGGCGGATCCCTCGCCGGCCCCGGACTGGATCAGCACGTCGTGACCGCGTTGGACCAACTCGGCAACGCCGGACGGCGTGATCGCAACACGGAACTCGTTGTTCTTGATCTCGGTCGGGATGCCGACGCGCATGATCGCTCCTCGGTTTGGGGACTGATCCCCGGGATGGACTGGATAGCTATAAATAGTGAAGAAACAGCGAAAAGATGGCAATGACTATGACGATAATTCGCTAAGTTGGCGGAATGACGGAACAAGTGACGAACTCCGGGGGAGTGGCAGCTGCGCGCCCGAAGGATGTTCGGCCGGCCATCGACGACGTCGATCGCCGCATCCTGACCGCGCTGCACGACGACGCCCGGATGTCCAACAGCGCTCTTGCCGAATTGGTCGGTATCGCACCGTCGACCTGCCACGGCCGAGTGCGGCGTCTGCAGGACCTCGGCGTCATCCGCGGGTTCTACGCCGATATCGATCCGGCGGCGATCGGGCTGAACCTGCAGGCGATGATCTCGGTCAACCTGCAGTTCAATGCGCGCGGCAAGATCCGCAACTTCATCCAGACCATCCGCCGCAAGCCTCAGGTGATGGACGTCTATTTCCTCGCCGGCGCCGACGACTTCATCCTCCACGTGGCGGCGCGGGACACCGACGACCTGCGCTCGTTCGTGGTGGAGAACCTCAACGCCGACGCGGATGTCGCCGGTACGCAGACCTCACTGATCTTCGAGCATCTGCGCGGCGCCTCGCCGCTCTAGCTCTCAGGCGGGCGTCAGCGTCACGTTGAGCAGCGAGACCGCCACATCGGTAGGGAGGATGTCCACGAAGGTCGGCGCATCGCGCAGTGCGGCGCCGGTGGCGATGATATTGCCGGGAAAGGTTCCGCCGCACGGAAAATTGCTGCACCGCAACCACATTCCCGACGGGCTCTGGTACGGCTGCATGCTGGGGGACTGATCGACCCGGTATCGGCCCGGCGGGATGAAGGTGGTGGCCCATCCGTCTCGTGGCTGCGTGGTCACGCCGAACACGCCGTTACTGCCGTACATCGGCGCGGCGATGGCGGGCGCTGCAGACAGAACCCCGCTCAGCAGTGTTCCTACGGCAGTGACGGCGAGGATCGACGACCGCCCACGTGTGCAGCTCATACGCCGAGATTAGTGCCGGCTAGGGCCCGTCGTCTTCGCCTTCGTGGTCTTTGGGTAGGAGGTATCGCTCGGGGTGGTGGTAGCCGTTGACCCGGTGCTGGCCGGTATCAAGTTCCGGGGGTGGGAGCCATTCGGTCTGGTTTGTGGTGTTTTTGCGGGTGCGCCATGCGGTGGTGTCGAGCATGCGGTGGTCTTGGGGACACGCCAGGGTCATGTCGTCGACGTTGGTGTGTCCGCCGTCGGTCCAGTCGGTGACGGCGTGGATGCTCCTATGCAGCGTCAAGTAGCTGTCGTTGTGGGTTGAGGTCTGCTTGAAGTGCTCGGTAGAGCTCGCGGACGACTGCGCGTTTAAGGCAGCGAATGATCTCTTTCTTGGTTTTACCTTCGCGTGTTCGGCGGTCGAGATAGTCCTTGGTGGGTTGGTGCCAGCGCAGTCTGGAGATGACGACGAGGTGGATGGAACTGTTGGCGTCGCGGTCTCCGCCGCGGTGGAGTCGATGCCGTGTGGTGTTGCCGCTGCTGGCGGGGATGGGAGCGACTCCGCACAGTCGGGCCAGTGATGCTTCAGACTTGATGCGGTTGAGATTCTGGCCGGCCGTGGTGAGGATTTGGCCCGCAGCCTCGGTTCCAACACCGGTTACTGCTAACAGGTTTGGCGTGTGCACGGTGAGTAGGCCATCAAGTTCTTGGTTGGCATCGGCGATCTCCTCGTCGAGCATTTGGATGCGCTTAGCTATGCGACGTAGCATCCGGCGCACGGTGATTGAGGGATCGTCGAGCGCGGCACCTGTGGGGGTGCGTAGCCGTGCGCAGCGGGTTACCAGAGCTGCTCGGTCGTAGCCGGACAGTTTGGCGCGCAGCTCCTCGGGGGCGCCCCACAACAGCCCGTGCAGTTGATTCAATGCCGACCTGCGCGCTTTGACGGCGCCGCGGCGCGTCGTGCGGATCTGGCGCACGGCTTCGACGTAGCCGTCGCGGAACTTGGGGGTCGTGGCCGCTGATTCACTCAGCACTGCTCGCGCGGCGTTGATGGCGTCGATCGGATCAGACTTTCCCCGCTTGCGGCGTTCCTGACGGTTTGGTCGTGACACCTCGATCACCGTGACGCCCTGGGACTGGAGATGGCGCTGCAGGCCGGCGCCGTAGGAGCCGGTTCCTTCCAATCCGGCCTTGATCAGAGAGCCGTAGGTATCAACCCACGATGCCAATTGTCGATAGCCGGCTGCCGTGGCGGGGAACTCGTTGTCTGCGAGCAGTCGTCCGGTGTTGGCGTCAAGCACAGCGGCGTGATGGGTCTGTTTATGGGTGTCGACTCCAGCCACGATCTGGCGCAGATCTGCTTGAGTTGTCATGCTGGTTCCTGCCGTCCTCTGTTACCGGTGGATAGGTGGCGTCACCGGCGTCGACGGTTGGACAGAACAGAGATGGGGGCTTGTGGCGCAAGCTCCTATGAAGTCACAGCCGTCCGTCGGTGACGTCGAACGCGTCACCCGCTACGCCGGTCGACAATCCACGCAAGGACAGCCGTCGGCGTCAATGAGCTTGTGAGTCAGGCCGCCGCAACGAGTGACGCCCCATTCTCTCTGTGGGCTTGACACCAGTAGCCGGGTGCGGTGCAGCCGGGGCGGGTGCAGCCGCGGTCGCGGGCGTGCAGCACGATGCGCTGCGCCGCACTGGCGAGCCGTTTCGTCCGGGCCAGATACAACGATTGGCCGGTGTGTTGGTCGTAGATGTAGAGGTAGTGATGGGCCGGGGCGGCCATCCGGATCAGGTCGGGCATCGGCAGTAGCGAGCCGCCGCCGGTGACCGCGACCCCGGCGCCTTTTTCCAGCTCCTGCAGGGTGGTGGACACGATGACGGTGACGGGGAGGCCGTTGTGGGTGCCGAGGTCTCCGGATTCCAGCACTCGGCGCCCGATCGCGAGGAAGGCGTCGTGGTGGCGTTGGGCCGCGGTGCGGGTGTCGGGGCCCTGCGGGCTGTCGGCGTTGTTGTGGCCGGGGGCGGCTTCTTTGGCGAAGATCGCGTCCCAGATGGCCAGGGCTTCGGCGGTCATCCAGCCCGAGATGGCGGCGGTTCCGTCGGGCTGCTGTGGCCCGACTCGCACACCACGCTTGGCGGCCTGGGCACGTTCGCGCTCCTGGGGTGGCGGTCCGTCCTGATCGATACACGCCAGCAACCGTCGCGCGGCGGCATCGAGGTTGTCGGGATCCAGCCCTGCCGCAAGCTCAGCCAGCTGAGCATCGGCCGCGGCGCGGGTGTCGACATCGACCCAGGAGGGCAACGCTTTGTGGAAGCGCTCGATGACCTCAAGATGCTCGACATCGAGTTCCCCGCGGGCTTGGGTGGCAGCAGTGGATTCCCACAGCGGCGGCAACGGCTCGCCGGTGAAGCTCCGGCGTGGGCCCAACACTTTCGCTCGGGCAATGCGGCGTTTGGCCTCGGCGCTGGTGATCCGCAGCGCTGTCGTCAGGACCGCGGGCCAGGTTTTCTCGCCCAACCGGCACGGCTCGGTCTCCCCGGTCAGGCGCGCCAACACCCGGTACTCCAACGCGGGCACCGCACGCACCACCGCGTTCACCTGTGCCAGCAGGCTGATCAGTTCGCGGTGGGACAGCTCGTCGCAGGCCTTCGACAGCACCGCGAGCTGCTCGCCGATGGTCGCGACCGCCTCCGACACCCCATCCATACATCGAACACTAGTTCGATCAACCGACACACCCTGTGACACCAGGGCACCCCCGTGACCACAGAAACCCCAGTGACAGAAGAAAATTCAGAGGTCTCGATCCCGGGGGCCGCGGTGCCAATCGGCTCCACATCTCGTCGCCCGGAGTGAACGCTAGGGTAAGCCCATGCGAGTCGGAGTGCTGGGCGCGAAGGGCAAAGTGGGCGCAACAATGGTCGACGGCGTGGAAGCCGCCGACGACCTCACCTTCACCATCGGCATCGACGCTGGGGATGCGTTGTCGGCCCTCGTCGACACGAAGACCGACGTCGTCATCGACTTCACCCATCCCAGCGTCGTCATGGACAACCTGAAGTTCCTGATCGACAACGGGATTCACGCGGTCGTCGGAACCACAGGATTCACCGACGAGCGGCTGGCCCAAGTCGAGGACTGGCTCGCCGCCTCGCCCGGGGTGTCGGTGCTCATTGCCCCGAACTTCGCCATCGGCGCGGTGCTGTCCATGCATTTCGCACAGCGGGCGGCCAAGTACTTTGAGTCCGTCGAGGTCATCGAACTGCACCATCCGCACAAGGCGGACGCTCCGTCGGGCACCGCGGCACGCACGGCGAAACTCATCGCCGAGGCGCGAAAAGGCATGCCGCCCAACCCTGATGCGACGAGCACCGGCCTGGAGGGCGCCCGGGGCGCGGATGTCGACGGCATCCCGGTGCATTCGATCCGGCTGGCCGGTCTGGTCGCACATCAGGAAGTCCTCTTCGGAACTCAGGGCGAGACGCTGACCATCCGCCACGACAGCATCGATCGCAGCTCCTTCGTGCCCGGCGTGCTGCTCGCAGTCCGCAAGATCGGCGAGCACCCGGGACTCACGGTCGGCATCGAACCGCTGCTCGACCTGACATGAGTGCGGGAGCGCGCACACTGCGCATCCAGCTGCTGATCGGCTTCATGTGCGTCGCGCTCGTCGTGTACTTCGTGTTTCTCGGCCGCGCCGCACAGATTCTCATCAGGTCGGGCGAGGTCGCACCGATCGGTCTTGGGCTGGCGATTCTGCTGCTCCCCGCCATCGGCGCATGGGCCATGGTCGCCACGCTGAGAGCCGGTCTCGCGCATCAACGTCTGGCCCGTCTCGCCCGTGAGAAAGGGATGGAGCTCGACGTCAGCGAGCTGCCGCGGCGGCGTTCGGGACGATTCGAGCGCGGCGCGGCCGACGCGCTGTTCGAAACGGTGCGGGCCGAACTGGAAGCCGATCCCGACAACTGGCTGCGCTGGTACCGACTGGCGCGCGCGTACGACTATGCCGGCGACCGGGGTCGCGCCAGAGAGACGATGAAGAAGGCGATGCTGATGGAGGAGTCGGCACGATGAGCAAGCGTCTGCTCATCGTGCACCACACCCCGTCCCCGCACTGTCATGAGATGTTCGACGCGGTGGTGTCCGGCGCCACCGACCCTGACATCACCGGGGTCGAGGTGCTGCGGCGGCCGGCGCTCACCGTGTCCCCGGTCGAGATGCTGGAGGCCGATGGCTATCTTCTCGGTTCGCCCGTGAACCTGGGGTATGTCAGCGGGGCCCTCAAGCACGCGTTCGATCAGAGCTACTACCAACTGCTGGACGCGACGAAGGGAAGGCCCTTCGGCGTCTGGCTGCATGGCAACGAGGGCACCGAGGGGGCTCAACGCGCACTCGCCGGAATCACCGGTGGTCTCGGGTGGGAACCGGTCGCCCAGACCGTCATCGTGTCCGGTAAACCGACCAAGGACGACCTGGAATCGTGCTGGAATCTCGGTGCGACGGTCGCCGCGCAGTTGATGGAATGACGAACAGGGGAGTCTGATGCCGGGTATCGCGGAGTTCGCCCTCGCCGGTGCGCCGATAGCCGGTGGCGCCCTACTGGGAATGGCAGCGGGCAACCTGCGGACGCCCGATGTGCGCGCGGCGATCGTCAAGGACATGGAACTGCTGGAACGTCTGCCTGCAGACCAGGTGGAGCGCCGTGCCGAACTGCAGCGAGTCATCGACATGCGCATCGACGACCTGATCGCCGGCGTCGACAAGAGCCGTGAGATCAAGCAACTGGCCATGTCCTACGAGGGCAATTGGCGCGACATCGTGGTGTTCATCTGCGCGATCCTCTTCACCATCATCTGGTGGAACGTGGAGCACAGCCGTGCGAACTGGCTCCTGATGTTCGTCGTGCTGATCATTCTCACCGTGCTGGCAGGCATCTACGCCGGCCGCGGTGCCCTGCGCGCGGTGGCGACCTATCTGTCCCGCAGTCGAGCCGCGGATCAGTAGTGGTAGGTGTCCGACGGCGCCGGGACATGGGCGGGGCCGTCGACGTCGTCGAAGTCCGACGGCTCGATTCCGTAGGCGCGGGCCAGATCCAGGATCTTGTTCGCCCGCGCGATGCGCGGTAGGTCCGAGCCGTTGCGGATCTCACCGCCGTCTCGCTCGTATTCGACGAAAAACTCTTTGGCCCAGGTGATTTCCTCCACCGACGGGGAAAGTCCCTCGTTGACGGTCGGGCACTGGTCGGGGGTGAGGCAGATCTTTCCAGTCATGCCGAATTCGGCGGACACCGCGGTGGCCTCGCTCAGGCGCAGCGCGCTGGATCCGACTGTCGGACCGTCGATCGCACTCGGCAGGTGCGCGGCCTTCGCCGCAATCGTGAAGCGCGACCGGGCATAGGCCAGTGTGGTCGGGTTGTCGCCGAACCCGGTGTCCCTGCGGAAGTCGCCGATCCCGAACGCAAGGCGGAACGTGCCCTTCGCCGACGCGATCTCGGTGATCCGTTCCAATCCCCGTGCGGTCTCCACCAGCGCCACGATCGGCACGTCCGGGAGCCGCTTCGCCGTCTCGGTCACATGGTCGACCGACTCGACCATCGCGAGCATCACCCCACCGACGGATGTGCCGGAGAGCATCGCGAGGTCGCCGGCCCACCACTCGGTCCCGAAGCCGTTGACCCGCACCCAGTCGGTGTTGCCGTCCCCGAGCCAGCGGGTGACGTTGGCGCGGGCGGCCGCCTTGTCCTTGGGCGCCACCGCGTCCTCGATGTCGAGGATCACGATGTCGGCGCGGGAGTTCGTCGCGGGCAGGAACCGGTCGTACTGAGCGCCGTTGACCAGCAGCCAACTCCGTGCCAGGACGGGGTCGATCCGTCGGCCCTGCTCGCCGAATGCCGATTCGCTGAAACTCTGGTCGTACACGCCGCTCAGACTAGGTGAGCGCCGAAGAACGACTTCATCGCCTCCCAGTGCCGAGTCGCGGCTGCCTGGTCGTAGGGCCCGTTGTCGGGCACCGCGAACCCGTGATGCGCGGAGTACCACTCGATGGCGTGCTCGACGCCCGCCGCGGTGAGTGCCTCGTCCAGCGCCTCACCGTCCTCCGTTGTGAAGGACTTGTCGTCCTGCGCAGCGCCCACATAGACCGCGGCCCGCATCTGACCGGCGCGCAGATGTGGGCTGTCGGCATCGTCGGTGACCAGACCGCCGCCGTGAAACGACATCGCCGCGGCGACCCGCTCCGGAACCCGCCCGGCCACCACCAGGGACGTCCGCCCGCCCATGCAGTAACCGGTGGTGCCGAACGATTCACCGTTCACATCCGGACGCGCCGCGAGGTAGTCGAAGAACGCGGTCGCGTCGGACGTCATGATCTCCGGGGTCACCTTCGAGATCATCCCGAACAGGCGCTTGCGCTCGTCCTCGTCGGTGAAGACCGTGTCCATCGAGAACGGCGCCCAGTCGCCGTCGCGGTAGTAGACGTCGGGAAGCAGGACTGCGTATCCGTGGCCGGCGAGCGTGTCGGCCATGTCGCGGAACGTCGGGCGGACGCCGCCGGCGTCGGGATACATGACGACACCGGGCCAGGGGCCGTCACCTTCGGGAGTGTGCAGGCTGACCGGGCAGGAGCCATCGGGCGTTGTGACGGTGTCGGTGATCCTCGGCATGGGATCCGTTCTACTCCGGTCCGCTGCACGTAAGCTAAGCGCGTGCCGATCGCCACTCCCTACGAGGATCTGCTGCGTCTGGTGCTCGACACCGGGATCACCAAATCCGACCGCACCGGCACAGGCACCCGCAGCCTGTTCGGCCATCAGCTGCGCTACGACCTGAACGCCGGATTCCCGCTGCTCACCACCAAAAAGGTGCACACCAAATCGATCATCTATGAGCTGCTGTGGTTCCTGCGCGGCGACTCGAATGTCCGGTGGCTGCAGGAGCGTGGAGTCACCATCTGGGACGAATGGGCCTCTCCGACAGGGGATCTCGGCCCGATCTACGGTGTGCAATGGCGCTCGTGGCCGACGCCGTCCGGTGAGCACATCGATCAGATCAGTGCGGCGCTCGACCTGCTCAGGAGCGATCCCGACTCGCGGCGCAACATCGTCTCGGCCTGGAATGTGGGCGAGATTCCGCAGATGGCGTTGCCCCCGTGCCACGCCTTCTTCCAGTTCTACGTGGCCGAGGGGAGGCTGAGCTGCCAGCTGTACCAACGCAGCGCCGACCTGTTCCTGGGCGTGCCGTTCAACATTGCCAGCTACGCCTTGCTCACCCACATGATGGCGGCCCAGGCCGGCCTCGGGGTGGGGGAGTTCGTCTGGACCGGCGGGGACTGTCACATCTATGACAACCACGTCGAGCAGGTCACCGAGCAGCTCTCGCGTGACCCGCGCCCATATCCGGAACTTGTTCTGTCGCCCCGTGATTCGATCTTCGACTACACCTATGAGGACGTCGTCATCAACAACTATGACCCCCATCCGGCCATCAAGGCGCCGGTCGCCGTATGAGTATGCCGTCGAACCTTGGAATGATCTGGGCGCAATCAAGCTCCGGCGTGATCGGTCGGGACAACGGGATTCCCTGGCACGTACCCGAGGACATGGTCCGCTTCAAAGAACTCACCATGGGCCACACCGTGATCATGGGCCGGATGACGTGGGAATCGCTGCCTGAGAAGTTCCGCCCGCTGCCGGGACGACGAAATGTCGTGGTCACCCGACAGGCGGACTACACGGCCGAGGGGGCGGAGGTCGTCACGTCGATCGAGGACGCCCCGCTCGATGATGCGTGGGTGATCGGCGGCTCGCAGATCTACGGACTGGCAGCGCCGCTGGCGACCCGATGCGAGGTCACCGAGGTGGACATCGACGTACGCAGGGAGGACGACGACGCGCTGGCGCCGCTCCTGGACGAGGCATGGGTCGGCACCGAAGGGCAGTGGCAGGACAGTTCGTCGGGGCTGCGGTATCGGTTCTACAGCTATAAGCGCGCCTGACGGGAACGCCCGCTCGGTGACGTGTCGGTGCCGTCAGGCACGATGACGTCGTGGCGATCAGACTGACGGCTGCGCAGGCGCGGCGGGTAGCGGTCGCGGCGCAGGGTTTTCACGAGCCGAAGCCGACCGGCGTCGTCTCACGCGCACATCTGAAACGGCTGATCGCCAGGCTGCAGGTGCTGCAACTGGACTCGGTCTCGGTCTCGGTGCGGGCGCACTATGCGCCGGTGTTCAGCCGCCTCGGCCCGTACGACCGCGACATCCTCGACCGCGCCGCATGGAGTCACTCGACGAGATCGCCACGGCTGCTCGTGGAGTACTGGGCCCACGAGGCCGCGCTGATGGCTGTGGACGACTGGCCGCTGCTGCGCTGGCGGATGCGGGAGTACGCGCACGGCCGGTGGGGCACCGAGATCGTCAAGAAGAACACCAAACTCGCCGACGACATCGTGGCCGCCGTGGGTGAACTGGGTCCGGCGACAGCGGGACAGATCGAGGCGTATCTGGAATCGGAGCCGCGCGGCCGCAAAGGTCCGTGGTGGGACCGCAGTGACACCAAGTGGGTCGCCGAGGCACTCTGGTCGTCCGGTGTGCTGACCACCGCCACCCGCGTCGGCTTCGCCAGGCACTACGACCTCACCGAGCGCGTTCTGCCCGCTGATGTGGTCGATCGTCAGGTCGGCGAAGCCGAGGCGATCCGCGAGTTGACGTTGCGCGCCGCCACCGCGCTGGGTGTCGCCACGGAGGCCGACCTTCGCGACTACTTCCGGCTCGGCGCCCGTCAGGTCAAGCCGGCCATCGCCGATCTGCTGGCGGCGGGGGACATCGAACAGGTCGACGTCGACGGGTGGTCCGCGCCGGCCTATCTGCGTGCTGGCCAGACCATCCCGCGTCGGGACCGGGGGACCGCCCTGCTGTGTCCGTTCGACCCGTTGATCTTCTTCCGGCCCCGCGTGGAGCGGCTGTTCGGCGGCTTCCACTACCGCATCGAGATCTACACGCCGCAACCCAAGCGCCAGTTCGGCTACTACGTCTGGCCGTTCCTTCTCGACGGTCATCTCGTCGGCCGCGTCGACCTCAAGGCAGACCGGGCTGCAGGTGCTCTGCAGGTCATCGGGGCATTCACCGAGAGCGGTCGCGACCCGGTACAGGTGGCCGGGCCCCTCGCCGCGCAGCTGCAGTCGATGGCCGGCTGGCTCGGGCTCACCGACGTCGTCGTCGGGCAGCGCGGCGATTTGGTCGCGCACCTGGGCGCGGCCTTGGTTAGCTGAACCATGGATGTTCTCCGCACCCCCGATGAGCGCTTCGCCGACCTGCCGGACTTCCCGTTCGAGCCGCGGTACGTCGAGGTGGACTCCCTACGTATGCACTACCTCGACGAGGGTCCCGCCGACGGCCCCGTGGTGTTGCTCCTGCATGGCGAGCCGTCGTGGAGCTACCTGTACCGCTGGATGATCCCGGTGCTCGTCGACGCGGGTCTACGGGCTGTCGCCATCGACCTAGTCGGGTTCGGCCGCAGCGACAAGCCGACCCGTCGCGAGGACTACACCTACCAGTCGCACATCGACTGGACGTGGGCGGCGATCGAGGCCATCGGCCTGACCGACATCACCCTGGTGTGTCAGGACTGGGGCGGTCTGATCGGCCTGCGGTTGGTCGGCGAGCACCCCGACCGGTTCGCCCGCGTGGTGGCGGCCAACACGACCCTGCCGACCGGTGACCAGCAGCCCGGCGAGGCGTTTCTGGCCTGGCAGCGATTCAGCCAGGAGACGCCGGACTTCCCGGTTGGCCGCATCATCGACGGCGGCTGCGTCACCACACTGTCGCCGGAGGTCATCGCCGCATACGACGCGCCGTTTCCCGACGAGTCGTTCAAGGCCGGTGCGCGGCAGTTCCCCACGCTCGTGCCGATCAGGCCCGACGACCCCGCCGCGCCGGCGAACCGGGCGGCCTGGGAGGGTCTGCGACGGTTCGACAAGCCGTTCCTGTGCGCGTTCTCCGACTCGGATCCGATCACCAGGGGCGGCGATGCGCCGTTGCGCAGACTGATTCCGGGTGCGCAGGGGCAGCCGGAGATCACGATCACCGGCGGTGGACACTTCCTCCAGGAGGACAAGGGCGCCGAACTCGCCGCGGTGGTCGTCGACTTCGTCAACGCCAACCGCTAGACCCAGCATCCATCCGGCGTAGTCCTCGGCGAAGCCGCTAGTTCAGCGGAATGTCGTTGTCGCCCTTGGATTCCTGGTACTGGGACGACAGCAAAGCGTAGCGGTCGTGAATGCGGTCGCGATGTGCCAGCAGCTCGGCGCGTACCGCGTCGGATCCGGTCTCGATCAGGTCGGCAATCGCATGCGCCGTCCAGAACTCGTTGGTGCGCCGATAGCCCCCGGGGTCGAGGCCGAACACTTCTTTGAGGATCACCAGATCGTGCGGAATCGCGAAGCTGTCGCGGGAATCCTCGTGGCTGTAGAAGTAGTAGAAGTTGTCGAACCCCGCCCAGGTGATGGCCGACAGGCACAGCGTGCACGGCTCATGGGTGCTGAGGAAGAGAAGGTCTTTGGTCGCCGGTCGGTCCGGCATCGCGTAGAACTGCCGTAGCGTGTTGATCTCGCCGTGCCACAACGGGTTGTCGGTCTCGTCGTTGGTTCCGGCGATGACCACCGACAGGTCCGACTTGGTCAGCAGTGCAGCTCCGAACACCTTGTTGCCGCGCGCGACACCGCGTTCGGTCAGCGGAAGGATGTCGCTGCTGATGACATCGAGCAGGCGCGCGGCGAGCGTGGCAGGGGCCGGCGGAGTGTCCATGGCGAACCCTAACGTCGATGCTTGCGCGTCGCGCGCGGAGCGCGACCGCTAGGCTCTCCCGGTGGCCGAGATCGCGCCGCTGCGTGTGCAGCTGATCGCCAAGACGGAGTTCTCGGCGCCCTCGGATGTGCCGTGGAGCACCGACGCCGACGGTGGTGCCGCGCTGGTGGAGTTCGCCGGGCGGGCCTGTTACCAGAGCTGGTCGAAGCCCAATCCCCGCACCGCAACCAACGCCGCCTACCTGCGCCACATCATCGACGTGGGCCACTTCTCCGTGCTCGAGCACGCGTCGGTGTCGTTCTACATCACCGGCTTGTCGCGGTCGTGCACCCATGAACTGATCCGGCACCGGCACTTCTCGTACTCACAACTGTCGCAGCGCTACGTACCCGAGAACGACTCACGGGTCGTCGCTCCGCCGGGGATCGAGGACGACCCGGAGCTGCTGGAGATCTTCGCCAAGGCCGCCGACGCGAGTTTCGCCGCCTACGGCGAGTTGCTTGACGGCTTGGAGGCGGCGCTGGGGGATCAGCCCAGTGGGACACTGCGCCGCAAGCAGGCGCGCCAGGCGGCCCGCTCCGTGCTGCCCAACGCCACCGAGACCCGGATCGTCGTCACGGGCAATTACCGCGCCTGGCGGCACTTCATCGCGATGCGCGCCAGCGAACACGCCGACGTGGAGATCCGGCGGTTGGCCATCGAGTGCCTGCGACAACTGGCCGATGTCGCGCCCCAGGTGTTCTCCGACTTCGAGATCACCGTGCTGGCCGACGGGACCGAGGTGGCCACCAGCCCGCTGGCAACCGAGGTGTGAGCCGGAAAGGCATTCGTGGGGCGCGAGGGTGACCGGGTAATCTTGGTGCCCGTGAGCACCAGCGGATTCGACGCACCGGCCCGAGTGGGCACCATGTTGACCGCCATGGCTACTCCGTTCAAGCCTGACGGGTCGCTGGACACCGACACCGCCGCCCGCCTGGCCACCCGCCTCATCGACGCCGGTTGCGACGGCCTGGTGGTGTCGGGGACCACCGGCGAATCGCCCACGACCACCGACGACGAGAAGATTCTGCTGCTGCGCACCGTTGTCGACGCGGTCGGCGACCGCGCCAGGATCATCGCCGGGGTGGGCACCTACGACACGGCGCACAGCGTGCACCTGGCCAAGGCGAGCGCCGCGGAGGGCGCGCACGGGCTTCTGGTCGTCACGCCCTACTACTCGCGACCACCGCAGGCGGGTCTGATCGCCCACTTCACCGCGGTCGCCGACGCCACCGACCTGCCCAACGTGCTGTACGACATCCCGCCACGGTCGGTGGTTCCCATCGAGTGGGACACGATTCGCACGCTCGCCGAACACCCGAACATCGTCGCGATCAAGGATGCCAAGGGCGATCTGCACGGTGGTGGCCAGATCATCGCCGAGACGGGGCTGGCGTACTACTCCGGTGACGACGCGCTGAATCTGCCGTGGCTTGCCGTGGGTGCCGTCGGCTTCATCAGCGTCTGGGGCCACCTCGCCGCCGGTCAGCTGCGAGACATGTTGACGGCCTTCGCCTCCGGTGATGTCGCGACAGCTCGCAAGATCAGTGTCGGGCTCGGCCCGCTGAACGCGGCCCAGACCCGACTCGGGGGAGTGACGCTGTCGAAGGAGGGCCTGCGGCTGCAGGGATTCGAGGTCGGGGATCCGAGGCTGCCGCAGATGCCGGCCACCGACGAACAGATCGCAGCGCTGGCCGCTGACCTGCGTGCCGCATCGGTGCTCCGGTAGTGGACCTAGCATTGACTCCACCGGCCCCGCTCGCGCCGGGCGGCCTCCGGGTGACCGCGCTGGGCGGCATCAACGAAATCGGCCGCAACATGACCGTTTTCGAGCATCTCGGGCGCCTGCTCATCGTCGACTGCGGCGTGCTCTTCCCCACCCACGACGAGCCGGGCGTCGATCTGATCCTCCCGGACCTGCGTCATCTGCAGGACCGCCTCGATGACGTCGAAGCCCTGGTGGTGACCCACGGACATGAGGACCACATCGGCGCGATCCCGTTCCTGCTCAAGCAGCGCGCGGACATCCCGGTCGTCGGTTCGAAGTTCACGCTCGCGCTGATCGCGGAGAAATGCCGCGAGCACCGGATCAAGCCGGTGTTCGTCGAGGTCGCCGAGGGAGGCAGTTCACGCCACGGCGTATTCGAGTGCGAGTACTTCGCGGTCAACCACTCCATCCCCGGGTGCTTGGCCATCGGTATCCACACCGGGGCGGGCACGGTGCTGCACACCGGCGACATCAAGCTCGACCAGTTGCCACCTGACGGCAGACCCACCGACCTGCCGGGGATGTCACGACTGGGCGACTCCGGTGTCGATCTGTTCCTCTGCGACTCGACGAACTCCGAGATACCGGGCGTCAGCCCATCGGAAAGCGAGGTCGGCCCCGCCCTGCACCGTCTGATGCGGGGCGCCGAGGGCAGGGTCATTGTCGCGTGCTTCGCCTCGAACGTCGACCGTGTGCAGTCGATCATCGATGCCGCGGTGGCCCTGGGCAGGCGGGTCTCGTTCGTCGGCAGGTCGATGGTCCGCAACATGGGCATCGCACGTGACCTCGGCTATCTCAAGGTGGCCGACGAGGATGTCCTCGACATCGCCGCCGCCGAGATGATGCCCGCCGACCGGGTGGTGCTCATCACCACCGGTACACAGGGCGAGCCGATGGCCGCGTTGTCCCGGATGTCGCGTGGCGAGCACCGCAGCATCACGTTGACCAATGGCGATCTCATCATCCTGTCCTCGTCGCTGATCCCCGGCAACGAAGAAGCGGTGTTCGGCGTGATGGATTCACTCGCCAAGATCGGCGCCCGCGTGGTCACCAATCAGCATGCGCGAGTGCATGTCTCGGGTCACGCCTACGCCGGCGAGCTGTTGTTCCTCTACAACGGGGTGCGCCCGCGCAACGTCATGCCGGTGCACGGAACATGGCGCATGTTGCGCGCCAACGCCGCGCTCGCCGCCAGCGCAGGGATTCCCGAGGACAACATCGTCATCGCCGAGAACGGCGTCAGCGTCGACCTGGTTGCCGGCCGAGTGAGCGTCGCAGGCGCGGTACCGGTCGGAAAGATGTTCGTCGACGGCCTCATCACCGGCGACGTGGGTGACGCCACGCTGGGTGAGCGTCTGATCCTATCCTCGGGTTTCATCGCGATCACCGTCATCGTGCGGCGCGGCACCGGCAAGCCGGTCGCCCCGGCCCATCTGCACTCGCGGGGATTCTCCGAAGACCCCAAGGCGCTCGAGGCGGCTGCCCAGAAGGTCGATGCCGAGCTGGATCATCTCGCCTCGCAGAATGTCACCGATCCGACGCGCATCGCTCAGGGGGTACGTCGCGCGGTCGGCAAGTGGGTCGGGGAGACCTATCGGCGACAGCCGATGATCGTTCCCACGGTCATCGAGATCTGACTCGCCCGGCACGACGGGCCTGCGCCCGCTGACCACGACCGCGGCACGCCGCGCTCCGGCAGTGCGATCCCGCCGGATTCATGGCTACCCCTCGTCAACCATGGCGCGGCGGCCGCGTGGCTGTGGCCGATGTCGTTGCTCCGATATCGTATGCACGCCATTTGGCAATCGCAATAGCGAGCCTGGAAAAGTCTGGATTCCGCAAATGAAAAATTGCGTTAATTTTGCCCTTTACGTTTCCAGCGAATGTGTCACAACTCCCTGGTTGCAGCGTTTGTACTGATAAACCGCCTTTTCGTCGCGCCGAGCGCGCGGTCTCCGCAGCCTGCAATGCGTTTCGCGATGTATACCGGCTCGGCCGTGAATGACGAGACGCCATTTGTTCGCTGGCAAACAAAATTGTCGCCAATTTGTTTGCTGAGGGGACTATTTCTCGGGTGTCCGTGCGGGTGGGGTGCGGGTCACGGCACGGCGGCGAGCCGGTACCCCAGGCCCCGCACGGTCACGAATCGCTCGGAGCCCAGTTTGCGGCGCAGATATCGGATGTAGACGTCGACGACGTTGGACCCGGGTTCGTCGTCGTATCCCCACACGTCGCTCAGCAGCTCCTCCCGCGACAGCACTCTGCCCGGATGGCGCAGGAATGTTTCCACCAGCGCGAACTCGCGCGCGGAAAGGTCGACCGAGTAGTCACCCACGTGGGCTCGGTGCGTACGCGGGTCCAGCCGCAGGCCGCCGTAGGCCAGCGACCGCGGCTCGGGGGCGCGACGCGGATTCAGTCGCAGCCGGACGCGGGCGAGCAGGTTCTCCAGCCGGAACGGCTTTGGCAGGCAATCCTGAGCCCCGCCCTCGAGAAGCTGCGCTGCGTCCGCGGCGGTGGTCCGCGCGGTCAATGCGATCACGGGGATCGAGCTGCCTTCCGCGCGCAGACGTCGTAGCACCATGAACCCGTCCACAGCGGGGCGGCTGACGTCGAGAACCATCAGATCGAAATCGCCGCTGCGTGCATGGGTGTAGGCGGATGGGCCGTCGCTCACCACGGTGACCGAGAAGCCATTGGCGGACAGGCCCTTCCTGGCGAACGCCGAGACGCGCGGTTCGTCCTCGGCGATCAGGATGGACGCCACCGGCGCGTCGTTTCGGCATTGCCGGGCCGTGAACGTGGGTCTGGGTCCCATGGCCACATCTCTCCGTGCGCGACAGCCTCAACGCGCCCGATCGCCAGAACAAGACCAGCGCAGTCGTCGCGCGCCCTAATTTGCTCACCGCGGGCGGACCGGCTGCGACCGAGGTCCGAATTCAGGTCTGATGCCTGAAAGGGAGTCGGAACCCGATCACCGCCGACAACCGCCCGACACCGCGATCCTACGCGATCAGCCCATGTGGCACCGCAGATCCCCGCGCGCTGACCGCTCGCCGGCCAGCCGGCGCAGAAGTCGTCGCGGTTCCCGCGCCCCGACACCCACGGCGGGGGACAGCCCGGTGGCGGCACGTGAGTCGAGTTTGCGGACCCTCGGATGGGCGCTGCCGACACCTCGCTCAGCGCTCGGCGAAGACCGTCCACTCGACAGCGGATGCGGCCACATCCCGACCGGTGGGGCGGATGTAGAGGTCGCGGAAGTAACTCGGACCGGCCTGCTCGACCAGACGCCAGCCGTATCCGGCCAGCAGGTCGGCGACCTGCTCGGGCACCAGTCCGGACTTCCACACCTGCCGACTCGTCCGGAACCGGCGGTACAACCGGTCGGCTCCATAGGTGTTGGAGCCGTCGATGAAGTCCTGCCGGACGTAGGTGAAGACCAGGCGACTGCCTGGCGCGATGTCGCGCAGCTGCGCCAGCGTCGAGCGCACTGCGTCCGGGGTGAGGTACTGGGTGACGCCTTCCCAGATCACGAACGCTCGGTGATCGCGGTGGTACCCGTGGGATTCCAGCGCCGGTATCAGCGGGTCGTGCTCGAAGTCGACGGGGACGAGATGTACCGACGCGGGCGGCGTGCCGAGCACGCGGCGCAGTACCGCCGCCTTGCGGTCGATGTTGACCTGCTGATCCACCTCGAAGACCGGCAGATCACTGTGGCGGGCGATCCGGCTGGCCCGGGTATCCAGACCTGCGCCCAGCACGATCACGGTGTCGGTGTCATTCAGCGGGTCCGACAGCCGTTCGTCGATGAACCGCTTGCGACACACGATGCTTGCCCACAGGCCCGGCGCGGAGCGTTCGGAGGCGGCCATCACCGCTCGGCGCAGCGCGGCTGAGCGGGTCAGGGAGACCAGGAACCGAAAACGGCCGGGCAGGAACGCTTCCGCGAGGTCATCGTCGACGAGGCGGCGCTGCGGTGGCTCGTTGTGCTCGATCGCCGCCAGCACGATCGGCCCATAGGCGGTCTGTGCGGCGGCATTTCGGGCACTCATCGCTTGTTGACGTACCCCGCGTCGACCGGCAGCGTGACCCCCGTGACGTAGCGGGCCGAGTCCGACACCAGCCAGTACACCGCGTTCGCGATGTCCTCGGGTTCCAGCGCCGAGACGGGCAGCGCGTTGCCCATGTCGGGACCACCGCCGGTCTCCTGTGCGAGCCCGCTCAACCAGGACCGGGTGAACTCGTTGTCGATCATCGGCGTGTTCACCGCTGCCGGATGTACCGAGTTGACCCGAATGCTGTACTGCGCAAGGAAATTGGCGTAGACCCGCATGATGCCCACGATGCCGTGCTTGGCCGCCGCATAGCCGACCGAACCCGCCACCGGCGCGCCGAGTCCGACCAGACCGGCCACCGAGCTGGTCAGCACGATCGACCCGCCGTTGCCGAACTTGACCATGGGTTTCATGGCGACGTCGATGGTGTTGTAGACGCCGGTGAGATTGACGTCGATGACGTCCTGCCACGCCTCCGCCGCCGCCATCGGCGCGATACCGGCGTTGGCGACCACGATGTCGAGGCGGTTGCCGAGCTTCTCGGTGCCATCCCGCACGGCGGACTTGACGGCGTCGCGGTCCCGGACATCGGCCTCGTAGGTGAGGATGCGCGCGCCGGTGTCCTCGACGAGTTTGACCGTCGCGGCCATGTCCTCGGCGGTGGCCAGCGGATAGGGGACCGACTCGATCTGGGCGCAGAGATCGAGGGCGATGATGTCGGCGCCTTCGGAGGCCAGTTTGACCGCGTGGGCGCGGCCCTGCCCCCGGGCGGCACCGGTGATGAAGGCGACCTTGCCGCTGAGTTCACCCATGGCTGTCTCTTGGCTTCCTCGCGCAAGCGCTCATTAGGGCCGCAACTGACCCTTGGCCGGGTCGCCCGCCACCACCGGCTGCATCACCTTGATGTCAGGAGCGCCGTCGAGGTGGTCGCCGATGGTGCCGAACAGCGCGCCGACCGCGGGTGCGGTGCTGTGGGTCTGCAGGGCGTCGGCGTCGGCCCACTGCTCCACGAACACGAACGTGCCGTCGGCCTCGTGCAGCGAGTACAGGTCGCAGCCGGGCTCGCCGTGCACGGCTTCGATGGCCTGCTTACATGCGTTGCGGACCGTGTCGACGGACTCGGGCTTGGCGGTCATGGTGGCGATGACGACGATCGGCATGCAGAAACTCCTCGATGAGTGTGACTGAACAGATGTCACCGTACTGTCTGGTTCGCGGCGTAGTCGATGCAGCCGAGGGGGTTCGGGCTGAGTTCCGCCGCAGCCGGGGTGCCGCAGCCGGTCCGAGTCCGGGTTGACACCTGCTTGTGACCTGTGTGGCAGATGGTGCATCTGAGGCAATTGCGACTAGGCTTACCGGCATGGCGAGTAAGACCGCGGCCCGATCTGTTGCCCGTCAGCCCAGGTCAAAGGCCCCTTCACGCGGTGGGGGACGGACCGCGCGGCCGTCGGCTCCGCGCCGCAAGCCAGCGAAACGCACTCCGTCGGCTGTCGCTTCGGCAGGCACCGCCGTCGGCAAAGGGGTGCGGGCCGGTTGGCTGATGGTGGCCAAAGGCGCCGGAAGCACCGCGCGGTCGGTGGGCCGGGCCCGGGAACTGGAACCCGGGCATCGACGCGACGGCATCGCATTGGCGTTGCTCGGCGCTGCTGTCGTCGTCGCGGCGAGCTCCTGGTTCGACGCGGCGCGGCCGGTGGGCGAATGGATCGACACCGTCGTGCGCGTGATCATCGGCTCCGCCGTGGTGCTGGTTCCGGTCGCGCTCGCCGCCGTCGGCGTCACGCTGATGCGCTCCGAACCGGACCCGGAGTCACGGCCCCGGCTGATCCTCGGCTCCGCGATGATCGGCCTGCCCGCTCTCGGACTGTGGCATCTGTGGTCGGGATCGCCGCAGGATCCGGTCGCACGTGAGCACGCCTCCGGTTTCCTCGGGTTCGCGATCGGCGGACCGCTCTCGGACGGCCTGACGGCGTGGATCGCTGCGCCCCTGCTGGCCATCGGTGTCCTGTTCGGCGTGCTGCTGGTGACCGGGACGACGATCCGCGAGGTGCCCTCGACCGTTCGGGACATGTTCACGACGCGCTGGCAGCGCGACTACGACGACGACGAGTACGACGACGAGTACGACGAGGACTACGACGACGCCGATCCCAGGGGTGCCGAAGATTTCTCGGACGGCTACTACGACGACGAGAACGGCTACGCCGACGACCAGGCACAGTCCTGGCCGTCGGCTACCCAACCGACGGTGCCGCTGGACCGTCCCGACGGACCGTCCGGGTCCCCGATGGACAACTACCCCGTCGACGAGGACGACGAGCTCACTGCGGCGCCACCGGCCCGGTCGCGGAAGAAGTCGCGCAAGGAGAAGGAGCCGGAGCTCTCGCTGGACCGAGTGGTCGAGGGTCCCTACGTCCTGCCGTCGCTGGATCTGCTGGTCGCCGGCGACCCACCGAAACTGCGCAGCGCGGCCAACGACAAGATGGTCGAGGTCATCCAGTCGGTACTGCAGCAGTTCAAGGTCGACGCGGCTGTCACGGGCTGCACCCGCGGCCCGACCGTGACCCGGTACGAGGTCGAACTCGGCCCCGGCGTCAAGGTCGAGAAAATCACTGCGCTGCAGAAGAACATCGCCTACGCAGTGGCCACCGAGAGCGTCCGGATGCTCTCACCGATCCCCGGCAAGTCGGCCGTCGGCATCGAGGTGCCCAACACCGACCGTGAGATGGTGCGCCTCGCCGATGTGCTGACCGCGCCGACCACCCGTCGCGATCACCATCCGCTGGTCATCGGCCTCGGCAAGGACATCGAGGGTGACTTCATCTCGGCGAACCTGGCCAAGATGCCGCACCTGCTGGTGGCGGGTTCCACCGGTTCCGGTAAGTCCAGCTTCGTCAACTCGATGCTGGTCTCGCTGCTGGCGCGGGCCACCCCAGAAGAGGTCAGGATGATCCTGATCGACCCGAAGATGGTGGAACTCACACCGTACGAAGGCATTCCACACCTGATCACCCCGATCGTGACGCAGCCGAAGAAGGCTGCCGCCGCGCTGGCGTGGCTGGTCGAGGAGATGGAGCAGCGCTACCAGGACATGCAGGCCAACCGGGTGCGCCACATCGACGTGTTCAACGAGAAGGTCCGCTCCGGTGAGATCACCGCACCACTGGGCAGCGAACGCGTCTACAAGCCGTATCCCTACATCCTGGCCATCGTCGACGAGCTCGCCGACCTGATGATGACCGCTCCGCGCGACGTCGAGGACGCGATCGTGCGGATCACGCAAAAGGCCCGTGCGGCAGGCATTCACCTCGTACTCGCGACCCAGCGTCCGTCGGTCGACGTCGTCACCGGTCTGATCAAGACCAACGTCCCGTCCCGGTTGTCGTTCGCCACCTCGTCGTTGACCGACAGCCGGGTGATCCTGGACCAGGCCGGCGCCGAGAAACTGATCGGCATGGGCGACGGACTGTTCCTGCCGATGGGCGCCAACAAGCCCATCCGCCTCCAGGGTGCCTACATCTCCGACGAGGAGATCCAGGCCGTCGTCGAGGCAACCAAGATGCAGGCCGAACCGGAATACTTCGAAGGCGTCACCACGGCCAAGCCGACCGGCGAGCGCACCGACGTCGACCCGGACATCGGCGACGACATGGACGTCTTCCTCCAGGCGGTCGAACTCGTGGTGTCCAGCCAGTTCGGCTCGACATCGATGCTGCAGCGCAAGCTCCGCGTCGGCTTCGCCAAGGCTGGTCGGCTGATGGACCTGATGGAGACTCGCCAGATCGTCGGGCCGTCAGAGGGATCCAAGGCGCGCGAGGTGCTGGTCAAGCCCGACGAATTGGCGGGAACGCTGGAGCTGATCCGTGGCGGGTCCGACGCCTCGGGGGAGTAGAGCTACTCCGAGGCCGCGACGGCCTTGGTGACCATATACATGGCCTGCCCAGGGATGCGCAGGATCGGGATCCGCTGCGGCACACCGAACCCCGCGTCGCGCAACCAGCTGTGCAGCTTCTCGGGAGGGTGGACCTGCGACCCCGAGCTGAGGTACATGAACAGACCCAGGACGTTCGCCTGAGCGGAGGACCGGCGGCTCGGTTCGGCGAAGGCGTCCATGACGGCCAGCGTCCCGCCGGGGGCCAGCGCGTCGCGGATCCGGCCGAACAGCTCGACGGTCTGCTCGGCCGTCAGGTGATGCAGAAGGTTGAAGCACAGCACCGCGTCGTACCCGCCGCCCAGATCGTCTGTCGTGGCATCGCCCTCCCGGTGCACCACGCGATCCGACATCCCCGCCGCCGCGATGATCTCCCGGCCTATCGCCGCGCTGCCCGGCAGGTCGAGCACGGTCGCAGTGAGCTGTGGATGCCGGCGACACAGTTGCGCGGAGTACCAGCCGTGGCCACCGCCGATGTCCAGCAATGTCCGTGAATCACGCGGCAGCCGAATCTTTTTCGCCACCTCGCCGGCGCTGAGCCGCGCGAGCTCCAGCTGTCCGCCGATGTAGCGCCGCCAGTACGGGTCACCGGGCGGTGCGTCGTGGTGTCCGGCGGGTCGTCCGGTGCGGGTCACCTCGTCCAGGTCCGACCACCAGGCCCAGTAGTCCGACGCGCCCGCCACGTACTGCGCGACCGACAGCGCGGACTCCGGGTCCAGCCAGCGCCGCGATCTGCGGGTGAGCCGGTAACGCCCGCGCCGCACGGTGACGTGGCCACCCGACCGAAGACAGTCCAGCAGCAGCCGGGTCGGCACAGGATCGAGACTCAGCTCGGCGGCGAGCTCCTCGGCGGTCGCGGGCCGCCGTGCGAGTCGGGCGGTGACACCGGTCTGTACCGCGGTGATGACGACCGCCGAGAGCGCCATCCCGCCCCATGCCTCGGCGGCGGCGGTCGGAACGATTCCGGCCCGCAGGGCGAGCCACTCGACGGGATTGGCGCCGCGCAGCGCAAGCCTCACCTTTTCACGACCTTCCGTCGCGGAATTTACTACCATGTCAACGGTCCATCTCAAGCCGATTCACGGTTTCTGCGGTGCCGGGGCGGAGACATGAGGCGAACCAGGGATCAGCGTCCACCGCCGGACAGCCCACCCAGCGTCACCCGCGCCGGGGCGTTGCTCGTCGCGGGTCATCCGGGACCGTCGCTGGCCATCACGGCGCTGGTCGCCCTGCTCGCGGTGCAGTCGGCCCCGCACGGCATCGGACCCGCCCTGACCGCTCCTGCCATGCTGGCCGGTCAACTGTCGATCGGCTGGTCCAACGACGCCGTCGATGCGCACCGGGACGCCGCCGCCGGCCGGACGGACAAGCCGGTGGCCACGGGAGCCGTCAGTGTGCAGGCGGTGTGGATCGCGGCCGTCGTCGCGCTGCTGGCGGCCCTGGCGATGGCACTGGCAATCAGCCTCACCACTGCGGTCATCCTGGCCGTGATCGTCGGCGCGGCCTGGGCCTACAACCTCGGGCTGAAATCGACCCCAGCATCCGGCCTGATGTACCTGCTCGGTTTCGGTCCCATACCGGCCTACGCGGCGAGCACGCTGCCGGGCCAACCGATACCCACCTGGTATGCCACCGCGGCGGCGGCGCTGGTCGGCCTCGGCGGCCACTTCGCCAACGTGCTGCCCGACCTTGTGACGGATCGGGCCGCCGGTGTCAACGGTCTGCCCCAGCTGGTGGACGCCCGGTGGGGCGCCGGGGCCGTACGCACAACGGCGCTGGTGCTGCTGCTGTCGGCATCGGTGCTTCTGGTGTTCGCCTCGCAACGCCGGTGGGTGGCGCTGGCAGGGTTGGGCGCCGCCGCGATGCTCGCGGCCGTGGGTGCCATCGGCAAGGGCCGGGTGCCGTTCGCGGCGGCGTTCGGCATCGCCGCGGTCGACGTCGTGGTTCTGGCCGTGGGTGGCTATGCCCAGACCTGAGGTCAGCCGGATCCTGGCGGTGCACTCCGAGTTCCCGGTGCATCGGTATCCGCAGGCGGAGCTGACGGAGAAGGTGGCCGAGCTCAGCGGTGTGACCCAGGACGAGCGCGTGCTGCTGAGGCGACTGCACGGCAAGGCGGGCGTGCAGTACCGGCACACGGCCCTGCCGCTGGCCGAGTACCGCGACGTGCGTGGAATCGAGCGCGCCAACGATCGCTACATCCAGGAGGCGGCCGACCTCGGGGAGCGTGCGCTGCGCGCAGCATTGGACGCGGCCGGGCTGACCGGACGCGACGTGGACCTGCTGATCGTCACGTCGGTGACAGGGGTGGCCGTGCCGTCGCTCGATGCCCGGCTGATCCCGCGGCTGGGACTGCGCCCCGACGTCAAACGACTGCCCGTGTTCGGGCTGGGCTGTGTCGCCGGCGCGGCGGCGCTGGCCCGGCTGCACGACTACCTGTTGGCCTGGCCCGACCATCACGCGGCGTTGCTTGCGGTGGAGCTCTGCTCGCTGAGCTGGCCCACGACCGACATCGAGACGGCGGATCTGGTGGTGACCGGCCTGTTCGGCGACGGCGCTGCGGCACTGGTGGCCACCGGCGGACCGGGTGCCGGCGGCCCGACGGTGGTCGCCACGCGCAGCGAGGTCTACCCCGACAGCGGCGACACGCTGGGCTGGCGTCTGGCTGCGGACGGTTTTCGCATCGTGTTGACCGCGGAGCTGGCAGACGTGGTCGAAGCGCGTCTGAGTGGCACCGTCACCTCTTTCCTGGCCGAGTACGGGCTCACCGTCGACGAGATCATCTGCTGGGTGTGCCACCCCGGCGGGCCGAAGGTGATCGACGCGATCCAGAACAGCCTCAAGCTGCCCGACAGCGCGGTGGAGTTGAGCAGGCGTTCGCTTGCCGAGGTGGGCAACCTGTCGTCGGCATCGGTGTTGCACATCCTGGAGAAGACCATGGACAAGGCCATCGCGGACCCGCCTCCGCCGGGATCTGCGGGCGTGATGATCGGGCTCGGTCCCGGGGTCAGTGTCGAACTCGTGCTGCTGCGGTGGTGAGGGTTCGGCCTAGAGCAACAACAGCATCCGGGTGTTGCCGAGGATGTTCGGCTTGACGTAGGACAGGTCGAGGAACTCGGCGACGCCGGTGTCGTACGAGCGGCACATCTCCTCGTAGACCTCCGCTGTCACCGGTGTTCCCTCGATCTCGCGGAAGCCGTGCCTGGCGAAGAACTCCTGCTCGAACGTGAGCACGAAGATCCGCTGCAGGTGCAGATCGGCGGCCACCGCGAGCAGGCGGTCCACGATCGCGTGGCCGACACCCCGACCCCGGACCTTGGGATGGACCGCGACGGTGCGCACCTCGCCGAGGTCCGACCACAGCACGTGCAGGGCGCCGCAGCCGATCAGCTCGCCCGACAACTCGGCCACCCAGAACTCCTGCACCGACTCGTACAGCGTCACCAGGTTCTTCTCCAGCAGGATCTTGCCTGCGTAGATGTCGACGAGCCCCTTGATGGCCGGCACATCGGATGTCCGGGCACGGCGCACGACGAGCTGATCGGCGGACGTGTCCGCATCTGCGCTCATGCTCGCCAAGGGTATCGGCACCGGCAACAAGTATTCTGTGGCGGTGCCGGGCCAACCACATACCGATCCTGTGGTTCCCCGTGCCCGGGTGGCGAATCTCGCCAACGCGCTCACCGGCTTCCGCATGGTCTTGGTCCCGGTGTTCCTGGTGGCGTTGTTCGTCGGAGACGGTCATGAAACCTTCTGGCGAATAACGGCATTCGCCATCTTCGCGGTGGCCGTGATCACCGACCACTTCGACGGTGCGCTCGCCCGCAGCTATGGGATGGTCACCGAGTTCGGCACGCTGGCCGACCCGATCGCCGACAAAGCCCTCATCGGCGCGGCCCTGGTCGGACTCTCGATGCTCGGCGACCTGCCGTGGTGGGTGACGGTCGTGATCCTGGTCCGCGAGCTCGGGGTAACCCTGCTGCGGCTGCTGGTGCTGCGCAGCGGCGTCATCCCCGCCAGCCGGGGCGGCAAGGTCAAGACCCTTGTGCAGGCCGTGGCCATCGGGCTCTTCATCATGCCGCTGTCCGGAACCTGGCTCACCGTCGCCTGGGGCGTCATGCTCGCCGCGGTGGTGCTGACCGTGCTCACCGGCATCGACTACTTCGTGTCCGCGGCCCGGGATTCCCGTCGGCGTTGAGGGTCGGCGTCAAGGGTGGCCTCAAGGGATGTGGCGACGTCGGGAACCATCCCGGCGACGTTGAGCGTTGGGCTATGTAGTCGAGCCAAGGAGGACGCGCGATGACCACACTGCTGCGCGAGGTGATCGGCGACGTGCTGCGTCGCGCCCGGGTCGAGCAGGGGCGCACCCTGCGTGAAGTGTCGGATTCGGCGCGGGTCAGCCTCGGCTATCTGTCCGAGGTGGAGCGCGGCCGCAAGGAGGCGTCCAGCGAGCTGCTCAGCGCCATCTGCGGGGCGCTGGATGTCCCGCTGTCGCGAGTTCTCTCGGAGGCGGGCGACGAGCTCGCGGTCGAGGAGTCCCGCGCCGCGGCGCCCGCACCGGCCGGCGCCGCCAACATCGACGCCATGACCAAGGTTGTCATTCCGCAGGTCGTGTCCATGGCGGTGGCCTGACCGGTTGACCGCGCAGGGGTGTGGCGATCTGCGCGAAACCGATAAGTTGGGTCAAGGTACTTCCGGGTACAGCCGACACAGACAGACACGAAGGCGGAATGAATTCATGGCCAATCCGTTCAGCAAGGCGTGGAAATACCTGATGGCGCTGTTCAGCTCCAAGGTCGACGAGTACGCCGATCCCAAGGTGCAGATCCAGCAGGCCATCGAGGAGGCTCAACGCCAGCACCAGGGGCTCACCCAGCAGGCGGCGCAGGTGATCGGCAATCAGCGTCAGCTGGAGATGCGCCTCAACCGTCAGCTCGCCGACATCGAGAAGCTGCAGGTCAACGTTCGCCAGGCGCTCACGCTCGCCGATCAGGCGACCGCAGCCGGTGATGCCGCCAAGGCCACCGAGTACACCAACGCAGCCGAGGCCTTCGCCGCACAGCTCGTGACCGCGGAGCAGAGCGTGGAGGACCTCAAGGGTCTGCACGACCAGGCGCTGCAGGCAGCGGGCCAGGCCAAGAAGGCCGTGGAGCAGAACGCGATGATGCTGCAGCAGAAGATCGCCGAGCGCACCAAGCTGCTGTCGCAGCTGGAGCAGGCCAAGATGCAGGAGCAGGTCAGTGCGTCGCTCCGCTCCATGAGCGAGCTTGCCGCGCCGGGCAGCACCCCCAGCCTCGACGAGGTGCGCGACAAGATCGAGCGCCGCTACGCCAATGCCATCGGCTCGGCTGAGCTGGCCCAGAACTCGGTACAGGGCCGGATGATGGAGGTGCAGTCGGCCAGCGTGCAGATGGCCGGGCATTCCCGTCTGGAGCAGATCCGCGCGTCGATGCGCGGTGAACAGTTGCCCGCCGGTGGTGGGACTGCTGCCGCCCCGGCCCAGAATCCCGCCACCCCAGCCGCCAATCCCAATCCCGCGCCGGAAAACCCACTGTCGCAATAAATGTCAGGGAGTAAGACGTGAGCACTCGGACCAGCCGACCGGAACGCTGGCGCTCGCTGGCCCAACGCGGCGTCGACACCGCCGCGGACTGGTCCGGCCTTGTGGCCGAGAAGCTCAGCGCGGCTGCCGATCCGCGGGCCAAGTTGCTCCGCAAACGGCGCTGGGCGTTGCGGCTGGGCGTGTTCTTCACGGTGTCGGCGCTGTTCTGGCTGGGCGTGACGGCGCTGCTGGCTTCGTGGAGCACCCCGGTGTGGGCGCTGTTCATTCCGTCGCCCATCGCCGTCGGGGCTGCATTCCTGGCCACGCTGGCGTTCCTGCGGTATCGCTGGCTGCGCGGGGAACCACTCCCGCCGCAGCGCACCCCGGCGGCGCGCAGGCTGCCCCCCTGGGGATCGGCGGCCAGGCAGCCGATGTCGGCCCTGGTGGCATCCGAACGTGGCCTGATCTCCCTGCTCGGCGTCATGGAGCGCGGTCAGATGCTGCCCGCCGGCGAACTGCTCGAACTGCGGGTCGCCGCCGAACACACCGCCGCGACCATGTCCGCCACCGCCAACGAGGTCGTCTCGATGGAGAAGGCCGTCAAGTCGGCGCCGCAGTCGCGGGCCTACCTGGCGCCCACGATCACCGCGTTCACCACCCAACTCGACCTCGGCGCCCGCCAGTACAACGAGATGGTCTCTGCGGCAGCGCAATTGGTGTCGGCAGCGAACTCCGGGTCAATGTCGAGTTCGCCGATGTCGCAGCGGCGCTACCGCGACCAACTCGGGATGGCCACCGACCGGCTGACGGGCTGGGCGCAGGCCTTCGACGAGTTGGGCCGGCTCAAGCAGGCCTGACGTCGGGGAGTTCTAGAGCCTCGGGTTCAGCGAGGGCACCACGATTCCGGCGAGCGCACGCAGCGGTGCCTTCACCATGACGTCGAAGAGATCGAAGTAGTCGCGCCACAGGGTGATCTGGCCGTCGCGGTTGATCTCGAAGACGCCGCAGACCCAGAACTGCAGGCGTACCGGGCCGAGGATGATCGCGTCGGTGCGCTCGGTCAGCACAGTGCCGCCCTCGCCGGCGACGCGGTGGAACTTCACCCCGAACCCGAACTTGCCCTCGCCCCCGCGCAGCAACTTCATGATCCTGCGGCGCCCGCGGATGGACGGGAGCCCGACGTTCTCCCAGACCAACTCGGGTGCGGCAAGTGATTCGACGGTGTCGAAGTCCTCGTCGGCGAGGGCGAACAGGAACCTCTGCACTGTGTCGGTGTGGTGGGCGATCGCGGTGGTCGCCGTCGGCAGTGCCTCATCAGTCATATCGCCGGAGCCTAACCGCAGACGCTGTGGCAGGGTAGCCCGCATGCGCGTTGCCGTGGTCGCGGGACCGGATCCGGGGCACGCGTTTCCGGCGCTGGCGTTGTGCCTGAAGTTTCTGGCTGCCGGTGACACCCCCACGCTGCTGACCGGCACGAAGTGGCTCGACGCGGCGCGCGCCGAAGGTGTCGACGCCGCCGAACTCCTCGGCCTGGATCCGACGGCGTTCGACGACGACACCGATTCCGGTGCCAAGCTTCACCGGCGTGCCGCGCGGATGGCAGTGCTGAACACGGACCTGATCGCGGGTCTCGATCCCGATCTGGTGATCTCCGATTCGATCACCACCTGCGGGGGACTGGCTGCCGATCTCCTCGGTCTGCCTTGGATCGAACTGAACACCCATCCGCTGTACCGGCCGTCCCGGGGTCTGCCGCCGCTGGGTAGCGGCCTGGCGCCGGGCACCGGCCTCCGTGGCCGGGTGCGCGACGCCGTGTTGCGGGCGCTGAGCGCGCGGTCGTGGCGGGCCGGCCTGCAGCAGCGGGCGCAGGCGCGTGTCGGGATCGGCCTGCCTGCCGACGATCCGGGCCCGGTGCGCCGCCTCATCGCGACGCTGCCTGCCCTGGAGGTGCCGCGGCCCGACTGGCCCGAGGAAGCGGTCGTGGTGGGCCCGCTGCACTACGAGCCCACCGCCACGGTGCTGACGCTGCCCCCGGGAGACGGCCCCGTCGTGGTCGTCGCACCGTCCACCGCGATGACGGGCGCGGCCGGGCTCACCGAACTCGCGCTGGCGACACTGACGCCGGGGGACGTACTGCCCGACGGCGCCCGGCTGGTGGTGTCGCGGCTGGAGGAGCCGGACTTCGAGGTGCCGCCCTGGGCGGTGGTCGGCCTGGGCCGCCAGGACGAGTTGCTGTCTCGGGCGGACCTGCTGATCTGCGGAGGCGGACACGGCACCGTCGCGAAATCGATGCTGGCGGGTGTGCCGATGGTGGTGGTCCCGGGCGGGGGAGACCAGTGGGAGATTGCGAATCGTGTTGTGCGCCAAGGCAGCGCGCAGCTAATTCGGCCGCTGACCGCCGATGCGCTGGCTGCGGCGGTACGGGAGGTCCTCGGTTCGCCGACCTATCGCGACGCGGCCCGGCGGGCCGGGGCCACCGCGGCGCAGGTGGCTGATCCGGTACGGGTGTGCCATGACGCGGTGGGCGCCTGCGCGTAGATTCGGCGTGTGCGGCTGACGGAATTCCATGAACTGGTCGAGGGACAGTTCGGTGCGATACGGGCGTCGTCGATGCTCGTCGACCATGTGCTGACCGCCCTGGGCGGCCGCACGCCGGCGCAGGCCATCGAGGACGGCGTCGATCCGCGGGACGTCTGGCGGGCGCTCTGCGCCGATTTCGATGTTCCCCGCAATCAGTGGTGAGCGCTCAGGCGACGACCCCGGCGAAGACCCGGTCCAGGAACGCCAGCTGATCGGCCTTGACCTGCGGATCGTGGTAGACGTCGAAATGACCGTACGGATAGTGGCGCAGCTCCCCTCGCGGCGCCCGCCGGGCCGCTCGGACCGTCGGACCTGGCGGTGTCGTGGTGTCGCGGTCGCAGACGCACACCAGGACGGGCATGCCCAGCCGGGCGGTCTTGGCGCCGGGGCGGTAGAACGGGAACCGCAGCATCAGGCGCGCTGCCAATTCGTTGCGCCACAGCGAGTTCGGTCCGAGGATCGCCTCCAGCCCGGGTCGGGCGTCGGGTGAGGTCATCGCCGCGACGTCGCCGGGGTCGCCGACGGCGGGCAGCAGCACGGGCGCGCGCCCGCGCCAGGCGTTGACCTGGTCGCGTACGGCAGCCAGCAGCACCGCCGGGATGATTCTGGCCGGGACGGCGAGCAGTGACGCAACGGCGTCGGTGAAGGGCGCCTGGGCGATCACCGCGGCGATGCGGGGATCTCCGGCGGCGACGGACAGGACGTGGCCGCCGCTGTAGGACGTTCCCCACAGCACGATCCGATCCGGGTCGACGCCGTCGAGGTCGCGGGCCCACGCGACCACCGTGCGGTAGTCCTGCTGCTGGCGGCGGATGTCGATGAGCTGACGGGGCAGGCCGGTGGAGGCGCCGAAATGGCGGTAGTCGAACAGCACCACGGCATACCCGGCGGCGCAGAACGCCTCGGCATACGCGGGTAGGGCGTCCTCGCGGGTCCCGGACAGACCGTGGGCCATGACGATGCAGGCAACGTCGGCGTCGGTGGTGTCCGGCCGGTAGACGTAGGCGGCCAGGTGCTCACCGTGGGCAGGTATCCGGACGTCCTCGCGTGTCGTCATGTTCCCGAAAAGTAGTCGATCGGCGTGTCCACTTGAATCGAACACCTGTTCGTCTACTGTGGTGGCAGTTCGACCGCGGGGATTTGTCGGAGCCCTGGCCTAGCGTCACAGCCAACCGACCGAGAACCGGTCAACAACGACTACCTGGAGAGGTACATCATGGCTCAGCAAGCCCCCGATCGCGAGAAGGCCCTGGAACTGGCGCTCGCGCAGATCGACAAGAACTTCGGCAAGGGCTCGGTGATGCGCCTGGGCGACGAGGTGCGGGTGCCGATCTCGGTCATCCCCACCGGATCGATCGCCCTCGACGTCGCGCTGGGCATCGGTGGACTGCCGCGTGGCCGCGTCATCGAGATCTACGGCCCGGAATCCTCGGGTAAGACCACCGTGGCGCTGCACGCGGTTGCCAACGCGCAGGCCGCAGGCGGTATCGCCGCCTTCATCGACGCCGAGCACGCGCTCGACCCCGATTACGCCCAGAAGCTCGGCGTGGACACCGACGCACTGCTGGTCTCCCAGCCCGACACCGGTGAGCAGGCGTTGGAGATCGCCGACATGCTGATCCGTTCCGGCGCGCTGGACATCCTGGTCATCGACTCGGTCGCCGCTCTGGTGCCGCGCGCCGAGATCGAGGGCGAGATGGGTGACAGCCACGTCGGTCTGCAGGCCCGCCTGATGAGCCAGGCGCTGCGCAAGATGACGGGCGCGCTGAGCAACTCGAACACCACCGCGATCTTCATCAACCAGCTCCGCGAGAAGATCGGCGTGATGTTCGGGTCTCCCGAAACCACAACGGGCGGTAAGGCGTTGAAGTTCTACTCCTCTGTCCGTCTGGACGTGCGCCGCATCGAGACGCTCAAGGACGGCACGGACGCGGTGGGCAACCGCACCAGGGTCAAGGTCGTCAAGAACAAGGTGTCGCCGCCGTTCAAGCAGGCCGAGTTCGACATCCTCTACGGCAAGGGCATCAGCAGGGAGGGCTCGCTGATCGACATGGGCGTCGAGCAGGGCTTCATCCGCAAGTCCGGATCGTGGTTCACCTATGACGGTGAGCAGCTGGGCCAGGGCAAGGAGAATGCCCGCAACTTCATGATCGAAAATCCTGAGGTGGCCAACGAGATCGAGAAGAAGATCAAGGAGAAGCTCGGTATCGGGGCCGTGGTGACCGCTGAAGCTGATGACGCTCTCCCCGCGCCCGTCGACTTCTAGCACCGACGGCACGGCCGACGACAAGCGCGACGAGCAGGCGCGGGCGCTGTGCCTGCGCCTGCTCACCGCGCGGGCCCGAACCCGCGCCGAGCTGCAGGAGCGGCTGGCGAAGCGGGGATATCCCGACGACGTCAGCGCCTCGGTGCTCGACCGGCTGACCCAGGTTGGTCTCATCGACGATGAGGACTTCGCCGAGCAGTGGGTACGATCGCGACACGTCAACGCCGGAAAGGGCAAGCGCGCCTTGGCCGCTGAGTTGCGGACCAAGGGCGTGGGCAACGAGGTGATCGACGCGGCACTGGCCGACATCGACGCCGACGCCGAACGGACCCGCGCCGAACAGCTGGTCCGGGACAGGCTGCGGCGCGAGAAGCTGGGAGACCCCGGAGACCGGGACGCCGAGAACAAGGTGGCGCGTCGCCTGGTCGGAATGCTGGCCCGGCGGGGCTACCACCAGTCGATGGCGCTGGACGTGGTCACCACGGAACTGGCCAACGAAAGGGAACGCCGCAGGGTGTGAGTCAGGCGTGACTCGTCGCGGGCCGCTAGCTCGTGGTGTGGCGCGCCCGCCACGGCGAGGCGGTGAAGTCCGCGATCAGGCTGTGCGTGAGCGTCTTCCGCAGGGCGATCAGTGCGGCGGCGGCCGCGATCGCGGCCCAGGAGGCGTCGGCGCTCAAGCGGAGCAGTCCCGCCGCGGTGAGCAACTCGAGCATCACGCGCAACGCCGGCAGCGGCTTGCCGAACACGGCCAACGTGGCGACACCGAGCACGATCCCGGCGACGGCGACACACCACGACGCCGCGAGGACGATGCTCACGAGGCGGGCGGGGGTTCGGCCGGACGCTTGCGGTCCAGCAGTTCGATCTCGCGCTGTTCCTGCGCGATCTCGCGGTTGAGGAAGTAGTTGAGCAGCGTGCGGATCGCGGCGATCGCCGCCAGTTTGCCGATCTCCTCGAACGACGGTGAGATGGCCGTGCGGAGAACGTCGGCGGCAAGCTGGAACTCAAGCCCGAGCACCAGGAAACGTGCCAGGGACAGCCGCACCGACGAGAACTGGTTGATGTCCCGACGTCCCAGGGCGACGACGAACTTCACGATCGCCACAATCGCGCCGATCATGATGACCACGACTCCGCACGCCTCGATGAGCCGGACCATCAGGTCCACCATGTCGCGAAGTGTCGCCTCGGGCAGGATCTGGAATGCGTGCAGGGATGTCGTCATCTCACCTTCCGGCGTCGCGCGGCGAGGGTCACACAGCTTTGGCGCCCGGAACGCCTTCTTGCTCGACGGCATCGGCATTCATCGGGGCGGCCCCACGCCCGGCCCGGCTCAGCCGGCGCTCGAGTCGGGTGGCGAACCACGAGAGCGCGAAGTTGACGCTGATCATCAGCAGTGCGATGACGATCAGGGCAGGGATGTAGTTGCCATAGGAGGACCCCACCACCGTGCCCTGGCGGACCATCTCGACGAAGGTGATCTGGTAGCCGATCGCGGTGTCCTTGAGCACCACAACGAGCTGGGAGATCAGTACCGGCAGCATCGACGTGATCGCCTGCGGGAGCAGGATCGACCTCATCGTCTGCCCTGACGTCATGCCCAGCGCCGATGCCGCTTCGCCCTGCCCTCGCGGCAGGGCGTGCACGCCGGCCCGCACGATCTCGGCGATCACGGCGCCGTTGTAGAGCGTGAGGCCGGTGATGACGCCGGCCAGCGCAAGGTACTGCGCCGGGAACACGTCGTAGAACGCGTACAGGAAGTACGCGAAGATCATCATGATCAACACCGGGACGGCGCGGAAGAACTCGACGAACACCGAGCAGAACCAGCGGATACCGCTGTGGTTGGACATCCGGCCCACGCCGAGCACCAGGCCGAGCGCCAGCGCCAGCACGATCGAGACAGCGGCCGCCTTCAGGGTGCCTTCCACTCCAGGAAGCACGTAGGTGACCCACAGGTCGGACGTCAGGAACGGCTCCCACTTGGCCGCGGTCAACTGACCTGCCGATTGCAGCCGCGAATACACCACCCACGCGACCGCCAGGAACACGACGACAGTGACCGCGCTGATCACATGGTTGCGTATCCGCGCCCGCGGCCCGGGGGCGTCGAACAGGACAGAAGATCCGGCAGCCATTACCTGGCCACCGCCATCCGCTTTCCGAGCCAGCCGAACAGCAACCCGGTCGGCAGAGTCAGGACGACGAAACCGAGGGCGAAGATGCCGCCGACCACCATCACCGCCGCCGTGTTCTCGATCATCTCCTTCATCAACAGCGCAGCCTCGGCCACCCCGATCGCCGACGCGATCGTGGTGTTCTTCGTCAGCGCGATCAGCACCGAACCCATCGGGATGACCACGGCCCGAAAGGCCTGCGGCAGCATCACGATTCGCAGATTCTGGCCGAATGACAGGCCCAGGGACCGGGCCGCCTCGGCTTGCCCCAGGGGCACGGTGTTGATCCCGGAGCGGATGGTCTCACAGACGAACGACGCCGTGTAGACCGTCAGACCGAGCATGGCCAACCGGAAGCTGCTGTCCTCGATGAACGTCGGCGACTGCCGGGTGGCCAGCGTGACCCCCAGTGTCTGGGCCAACCCGAACGAGCAGAACAGGATGATCAGCGTCAGGGGGGTGTTGCGCACGATGTTCACGTACGCCGTGCCGATCAGATTGAGCATCGGCACCGGTGCGAGCCGGAACGCGGCCAGCACCGTGCCGAGCACAAGTGCACCGATCGCCGAGAACACCGTCAGCTGAATGGTGGTCCAGAAGGCGGCGAAGATCTCGTCGCGGTACTCGGTGAAAACCTCCACAGGACGTCGGTCCCAGCCGATCAGTTGTCGAGCGGCGGGGGCGCCGGCGCGGTGATCCCGGCGGGGCCGAGGTTCTTGTCGAACGCCTCTTTCCAGGCGCCGCTGTCCTCCATCTTCTTGAGCGCGTCGTTGATCTTGGTCTTCAGTTCTTCGTCGTCCTTCTTCAGGCCGATGCCGTAGCGCTCCTCGGAGAACTGCTCGCCGACGATCTTGAATGCGCCCGGGCTCTGCGCGGCATAGCCGGCGAGGATCACCTCGTCGGTCGTGACGGCGTCCACCGCGCCGTTCTTGAGCGCCTCGATGCACGCCGAGTAGGTGTCGTACTGCTGCAGCTGAACGCCCGGGTACTCGTCCTTGATCTTCTGCGCCGGCGTCGAGCCCGACACCGAGCACAAAATCTTGTTGTTCTGCAGCGACGCCGCGCCGGTGATGTCGTTGCTGTCCGAACGCACCAGCAGACTCTGCCCGGTGATCAGATACGGGCCGGCGAAGGACACCTTCTCTTTACGGGCGTCGGTGATCGAGTACGTCGCGGCAATGAACTTGACCTGGCCGTTCTGGATCAGGTTCTCGCGCTGCGCCGAGGGCGCTTCCTTCCACTCGATCTTGTCCGGTGCGAAGCCGAGTTCGCCGGCGACGTACGTGGCGACGTCGACGTCGAAACCGCTCATCGTGCCGTCCGGGTTCTTCATGCCGAGACCGGGTTGGTCGAACTTGGTGCCGATGACGATCGTGTCGCCGTCGCCTCCGCCTCCGCCACTTCCTCCGCACGCGGTGGCGGCGAACGGAAGTGCAGCGGCCAGCGCGAGTACACCGATGACTCGCTTGGACAGGAACTTCGGGGACATGGGATGTTTCCTTTCGCCGGGGGCTCCGGTGTCAGTGATGCAGGATCTTGCCGAGGAAGTCCTTGGCACGGTCGGTCTGGGGGTTGTCGAAGAACTGCACGGGTTCGGCGTCTTCGAGGATGGCGCCGTCCGACATGAAGACCACGCGGTTGGCGGCTCGGCGCGCGAAACCCATCTCGTGGGTGACCACGATCATCGTCATGCCCTCGGTGGCCAGATCTGCCATCACCGACAGCACCTCGTTGATCATCTCGGGATCGAGTGCGCTCGTCGGCTCGTCGAACAACATCACCTTCGGGTTCATCGCCAGCGAGCGCGCGATCGCCACGCGCTGTTGCTGGCCGCCCGAGAGCTGGGCCGGGTACTTGTCGGCCTGGTTGGCCACCCCGACCCGTTCCAGCAGGGACATCGCCTTGTTCCTGGCTTTGTCCTTCGACGACTTGCGCACCTTCATCGGGGCGAGGGTCACGTTGTCCAGAATTGTCTTGTGCGCGAACAGGTTGAACGACTGGAAGACCATGCCGACATCGGACCGCAACTGTGCGAGCTTGCGTCCCTCCTCGGGCAGCACGACGCCGTCGATCGTGATCGTCCCCGAATCGATGGTCTCCAACCGGTTGATGGTCCGGCACAGCGTCGATTTGCCGGAACCGGACGGGCCGAGCACGACGACCACCTGTCCCTTGCCGACGTCGAGATCGATGTCCTTGAGGACGTGGAGGGCGCCGAAATGCTTGTTGACCGCCTTCATCGAGACCATCGGCACGTCAGGGGACTGACCGGGGCTCTCCATGCGTGATGACCTTACCCAGGGAACGTCCAGCGTGCCGGTAACTCACCGATCCACCGCGAACGCGGCGCGTGGGACCGGCCCGTCCGGCTGATTTAGGGGACTGCGTCCCGCTCCGTAGGATGGGGCGGTGACTTCCACGGTGACGTCCACGGTGACGCAGCAGGCGAGCGGACCCTCGCCCACGCGTTCGTCCTGCGAACCACCGAGTGCGCGCACGTTCGAGGTACGCACCTACGGCTGCCAGATGAACGTGCACGATTCCGAGCGACTTGCCGGTCTGCTCGAAGAGGCCGGCTACCGACGCGCCGGCGAGGGTGCGGACGCCGACATCGTGGTGTTCAACACATGCGCGGTGCGCGAGAACGCCGACAACAAGCTCTACGGCAATCTCAGCCACCTTGCGCCCCGTAAGCACGCCGAACCTGACATGCAGATCGCCGTCGGTGGCTGCCTGGCCCAGAAGGACCGGGATTCGGTGCTGCGCAAGGCCCCCTACGTCGACGTCGTGTTCGGGACCCACAACATCGGCTCGTTGCCCGCCCTGCTCGACCGGGCCCGCCACAACCGCGCCGCCCAGATCGAAATCGCGGAGGCGCTACAGGAGTTCCCGTCGTCGTTGCCGGCCAGGCGCGAATCCGCTTACGCGGCCTGGGTTTCGATCTCCGTGGGATGTAACAACACCTGCACGTTCTGCATCGTCCCGTCGTTGCGGGGTAAGGAAGTGGACCGACGCCCGGGGGATGTGCTCGCCGAGGTCCGGTCGCTGGTGGACCAGGGCGTCCTGGAGATCACCCTGCTGGGGCAGAACGTCAACGCCTACGGCGTCTCGTTCGCCGACCCAGACCAGCCCCGCGACCGGGGAGCATTCGGGGCACTGCTGCGGGCGTGCGGCCGCATCGACGGACTGGAGCGGGTGCGCTTCACCTCGCCGCACCCCGCCGAATTCACCGACGATGTGATCGAGGCGATGGCCGAGACACCCAACGTGTGCCCGACCCTGCACATGCCGCTGCAGTCCGGCTCCGACCGGATTCTGCGCGCGATGCGGAGGTCCTATCGCTCCGACCGCTACCTCGGCATCATCGACCGCGTCCGAGCCGCCATTCCCGACGCCGCGATCACCACCGATCTGATTGTCGGGTTTCCCGGCGAGACGGAGCAGGATTTCCAGGCCACCCTCGACGTCGTCGCCGAGTCCCGGTTCGCCACCGCCTTCACGTTCCAGTACTCCAAGCGGCCGGGCACCCCGGCCGCCGACCTGGACGGTCAGGTCCCCAAAGCCGTTGTCTCCGAGCGCTATCAGCGGCTGATCGAGCTCCAGGAACGAATCTCGCTGGAGGAGAACGCCGCTCAGGTCGGACGACGCGTCGAGTTGCTGGTCGCCACCGGAGAGGGACGTAAGGACGCGGCTACGGCCAGGATGTCGGGCCGTGCCCGCGACGGCCGGCTCGTGCATTTCGCTCCCGGCGACCTTGGCGCTGCAATCCGGCCGGGCGACATCGTGGTCACCACCGTCACCGGCGCCGCCCCGCACCACCTGATCGCCGATGCGAGCCCGATCGAGCACCGCCGTACCCGCGCCGGCGACGCGCACGCCGCCGGCGAGCGGCCTCGCACCGGGGTCGGGCTCGGGATGCCGGCGATCGGCGTCCCCCGGCCCGCGCCTGTCACCGCGGGGTGCTCACGATGAGCGGCGACGTCAGGGGCGGCAGCGGGTTCGAAGACTTCAAGGGCGACATCGATGCCGCCGAGCGCCGGGTGGCACGTGAGATCGACCCCGGCGCACGGGCTTTGGTCGTCGCAATTCTGGTGTTCGTCCTGCTGGCCACGCTGGTGCTGCCGCACACCGGCGGCGCGAGGGGACTCGACGTGCTGGTCGGTTCGGACGCCGCGGTCGACAACGGCATCACGCTGCCGTTGCGGGTCTTCGCCTGGATCTCCCTCGTCTTCGGCGTCGGCTTCTCGATGCTGGCGCTGCTGACGCGGCGGTGGGCACTGGCGTGGATCGCGCTGGCCGGGTCGACCGTCGCCTCGTTCCTCGGGCTGCTCGCGGTGTGGTCGCGGCAGACCGCGCCCGATCCCTACCCCGGCCCCGGCATCGGGCTCGTCATGGCGTGGCTGGCTGTCATCGGTCTGAGCTATCACTGGGCCAGGGTGGTGGCCACCCGCACCGCGTTGCAGCTGGCTGCCGAAGAGCACCGGCGCCAGGTGATCGCCGAAGGTCAGCGCAAGGGCCTGCTCGAGACGTTCCCCGACGAACCCGGCCCGCCGAAGAGCACCGACGGCGAGCCGGCCGGCTAGCGCTTCTTGCTGACCGCGTCCGCCGCCGCATCGGCCCACTGCCGCCACTGCTCGGCGCTGGCACGGGCCTGCTCGGCGTCCTTGGTGCGGCCCGCAGCGGCCGCCTTCTCCGCCTGACGTTCGAACTGTTCCGCGCGAACCCGGAACTGGTCGGCGCGGGCCTGGGCCTCAGGATCGACACCGCCGGTCGGCGCGTCCCTGATCTTCTTCTCCACCGCACGCAGCCGGCGTTCCAGATCCGCCGAACGCTCGCGGGGCACCTTGCCGATGGCGTCCCATTTGTCGCCGATCGTGCGCAACGCGGCCTTGGCCGCGTTCAGATCCGAGGTGTCGATGCGTTCGGCCTCGGCCAGCAGGGCCTCCTTGGCCTTGGCATTGGCACGGAACTCCGAGTCGCGCTCGGCGGTCGCCGCGTTGCGGGCCGAGAAGAACTTGTCCTGAGCGGCTTTGAAGCGTGCCCACAGCACGTCATCGACGTCCTTGGACGCGCGGCCCGCAGCCTTCCACTCGGCCAGCAGGTCGCGGAACGTGCCCGAGGTGGGCCCCCAGTCGGTGGAGTCGCACAGGGCCTCGGCCCGTTCGCACAACGATTCCTTGGCCTGTTTGGCGCCGGCGCGTTCCCGGTCGAGATCCGCGAAATGCGACCCACGGCGCCGGTTGAAGGTCTCGCGCGCCGCCGAGTAGCGCTTCCACAGCGCGTCGTCGACCTTGCGGTCCAGTCCGGTGATCGTCTTCCACTCGTCGAGGATGGCTCGCAACCGGTCCCCGGCCGTCTTCCACTGCGTGGCGTTGGCCGCGAGGTCCTCTGCCTCGGCGGCCAGCGCTTCCTTGCGGGCCGTCTGCGCGGCGCGCAGCTCGTCGCGTTTGGCTTTCTCTTCCTGCGTCGCGCTGTCGGCGTGCTCGACGATCGCGGCCAGGCGCGCGGCGAGGGAGTCGACGTCGCCCAGGACGTGCGCCTCCGGAAGGCTCTCGGCCAACGTCTTGGCCGCCGAGCGGATCTTGCGGGCGTCACCCGATCCTGACGCCAGTCGGGTCTCCAGCAGCACCACCTCGGTCTGCAGGTCGTCGAATCGGCGGCCGAAGTGCGTGAATGCTGCCTCCGGGTCGCCCGCCTGCCACGACCCGATGGTGCGTTCCCCGGCTGCGGTGATCAGCCACACCGTGCCGTCGGGGTCCACACGGCCGTACCGGTGCGGGTCGCTGGCCGGGACCGAACTGACCACCGGGGCGGCTGCCGGGGCGGCGGGACGAGGGCCTGGACGTGCCGGTCCCGGCTTCGGCTTGGCCGCAGCGGACGGCTTCGGCGCTTCCGGTGTCTCGGGTCCGGACTCCGTGTCCTGCCCGGCGACCTGCTGGCCGGCTTCGTGGGATCCGCCCGGTTCGGTGATCGTCATGTCGGTTACCTCGTGTCCTCCGCGCGGTTGCCCGCGCACCTGCCGCGCAGCGCGACGCCTACAGCTGTCTCGAACAGTGTCGATGGTGTGTCTTCAGGCTATTGAAACAGGTTGCCCGGCGCTGCGCCCACGCCTTCGGCATCGCCGGTGCCTAGGCTCTGTGCGAAAACACTCCGAGAGGGAGCCGATGGCGAAAGCGGATATCGCCGCACTGCTTGCCCTCGCCGCCGCGTTCTTCATCGCGGTCGGTGATGTCATCCATCAGCGTTCGGCCCATGAGGTGACCGACGATTCGGTCAGCCATCTGCAGCTTTTCCTCGCGCTGCTCAAGGACCGCCGGTGGTGGCTGGGCAGCGGTGTCGCCGCCGCAGGCTTCGCGCTGCAGGCTGCGGCGCTCGGGCTGGGGTCGGTGCTGTTGGTGCAGGCGCTGCTGGTCACGTCGCTGCTGTTCGCGCTGCCGTTCAATGCCTGGCTGTCGCACCGGCGCGTCACCCGCTGGGAGTGGGTGTGGGCCGCCCTGCTCGCCGCGGCGGTGGCGGTGATCGTCACGATCGGCAACCCCACCGAGGGTTCGTCCCGCGCATCCGTGGACACGTGGCTCTGGGTGGCCGCGGTGCTCGGGCCGGTGCTTGCCCTGTGCGTGATCGGCTCCCGGGTGTGGTCGGGGGCGGTCAGCGCGATGTTGATGGCGGTGGTCTCGGGTGCGCTGTGGGGTCTGTTTGCCGTGCTGACCAAGGCCGTGGTGCATCGCCTCGACGTGACCAGCCTGGCCGGCGTACTGGAGCTGGTGCGCACGCCGGAGCTGTATGCGTGGGCGATAGTGGCGGTGCTGGGCACCTCGACGCAGCAGGCGTCGTTCCGCGCCGGGTCACTGACGGCGTCACTGCCGACGATGACGGTGACCGAGCCGATGGTGGCCTGCGCGCTGGGCGTCGTGGTGCTCGGCGAGGCGCTGCGTCCGGGAGAAGCCGGCTGGGTCACGCTGATCGTCGCGGTGGTCGTCATGGTGGTGGCGACGGCGGCGCTGGCACGCGGGGAGGCGGCGACGCGGGAGCCGGCGGGCGCGGGAGGCTAGTTTTGATCGCGTGCTGAGCGCCATCGCCATCGTCCCGTCCGCTCCGGTGATGGTCCCCGAGCTCGCCTCCGCCGCGGCCGCCGAGACCGCGGAACTGCGGGCCGCCGCGATGACCGCGGCCGCGAACCTGCCGTTGCGCTGGATCGCCGTCGGCACCGCACCCACCGACGGCGTCTACGGTGCTGCCTCGGCAGGCACCTTCGCCGGCTACGGGGTCGACGTCGCGGTGGGGCTGTCCGCGGCGTCCCGGGGGGCCCAGCCGGTCGCCATGCCGCTGTGCGTGCTGATCGCTGCCTGGCTGCGCGGCGTCGCCGCGCCGCGGGCCGGCATCGAGGCGCACGTCTACCGTGCCGATCAGGACGCCGGTCAGGCCGTCGCGCTCGGGGCACAGCTGCGCGCGCAGATCGACACCGCCGGCGACGACGTCGGCGTGCTCGTCGTCGCCGACGGGGCCAACACGCTCACGGCCGCGGCTCCGGGGGGCTACGACCCGCAGTCACTGCCGATCCAGGCCGCGCTCGACGACGCGTTGGCCGCCGGCGACACCGACGCGCTGGCCCGGGTGCCCGACACTGTGGTCGGGCGGGTCGCCTACCAGGTGCTGGCCGGGCTGGCCGGCCCCGGACCGCGCTCGGCCGACGAGCTCTACCGCGGGGCTCCGTACGGCGTCGGCTACTTCGTCGGCGCCTGGACCCCATGACGACGATCCGGCCGCTGGCCATCGTCGGCCCGACCGGCACCGGCAAATCCGAACTCGCGCTGGCCGTCGCCGACGCCCTCAGCGCCGAGATCGCCGTCGAGGTCGTCAACGCCGACGCCATGCAGCTCTACCGCGGCATGGACATCGGCACCGCGAAGCTCACGGTGGCCGAACGCCGCGGGATCGCGCACCACCAGCTCGATGTTCTCGACGTCACAGAAACCGCGACGGTGGCCCGTTACCAGCAGGCCGCGGCGGCCGATGTGGAGGCGATCACCGCCCGGGGGGCGTTACCGGTCATCGTCGGCGGGTCCATGCTGTACCTCCAATCGCTGCTCGACGAGTGGTCGTTCCCCGCCACCGACCCGCAGGTGCGGGCCCGCTGGGAGCAGCGCCTGGCCGAGGTCGGCGTCGCCGCGTTGCACGGAGAGCTGGCCGGTGTCGACCCGGTGGCGGCCGCTTCGATCCTGCCCACGGACGGCAGGCGCATCGTGCGGGCGCTGGAGGTGGTGGAGCTGACGGGCCAGCCGTTCGCGGCGTCGGCGCCCAGCATCGGAACGCCGCGGTGGAACTCGGTCATCATCGGATTAGATTGGGAGACAGCACTTCTCGACGAGAGGCTGCGGCGAAGAACCGACACGATGTTCGAACGCGGATTGATCGACGAGGTCGTCTCGTTACGCGGCCTCGGCCTGCGCGACGGTGTCACCGCCGCGCGTGCGCTGGGTTATGCCCAGGTGCTCGCCGACCTGGATGCCGGCGGCGACGGCACCGCCGCGCGGGAGCCGACCTTCGTCGGCACCCGCAGGTACGTCCGCAGGCAGCGGTCCTGGTTCCGCCGCGATCACCGCATCGCCTGGCTCGACGGCGCCGCCCCCGGAAACGTCGACGAGGCGCTGCGCCACTGGCACGTATCCTGACCAGGTGAAGTTCGCCAAGGGGCACGGCACGCAGAACGATTTCGTGCTGCTGCCCGACCTGTCCGCCGAGTTGGCGCTCACGCCGGCCGCGGTGACCGCGCTGTGCGACCGCCGACGAGGGCTGGGCGCCGACGGGCTGCTGCGGGTGACCACCGCGGGCGCCGCGCTGGCCGCAGGCGTCTTCGAGCGGCTCCCGGAGGGCGTCGCCGAGGACGACTGGTACATGGACTACCGCAACTCCGATGGCTCGATCGCCCAGATGTGCGGTAACGGGGTACGGGTGTTCGCCCACTATCTGCGCGCCACCGGGCTGGAGTCGCGCGCCGAGTTCGTCGTCGGCTCGCTGGCCGGCCCGCGGCCGGTGGTCCTGCACCAGGTGAACCGGACCACTGCAGACGTCACCGTCGAGATGGGCAAGACCAGCCAGTTCGGGGCGGGCACCGCGACGGTCGGCGGACGCACCTTCACCGGCCTGGCGGTGGACGTCGGCAACCCGCACCTGGCCTGCGTTGACGCCGCCCTGACCGAGGACGCGCTGGCCGGGCTGGATGTGGCAGCGCCGGTGCAGTTCGATGCGGCGCAGTTTCCCGACGGCGTCAACATCGAGGTGGTGACCGCGCCGTGTGAAGGCGTGGTGTCGATGCGGGTGCACGAACGCGGCGTGGGGGAGACCCGGTCGTGTGGCACCGGCACCGTGGCCGCGGCCGTCGCCGCGTTGGCGCATCAAGGGGCTCGGACCGGGGAACTTCGGGTGCGCATTCCGGGCGGAGAGGTCGTGGTGGTCGTCACCGACGCCACCAGCTATCTGCGCGGGCCGTCGGTCCTGGTCGCGCACGGCGACCTCGCCGAGGAATGGTGGGCGGCCCAGCATCGTTAATAGAAGTGCATGTTCACTGACATTCGTGCGAATCTTGATTCGCCTATGACGTATCCCGAATCTCCCAACAAGATCCCCAGCACCGGCGAGCTCGCGCTCGAAGACCGCGTCGCGCTGCGCCGCGTCTCCGGACTGTCGACCGAACTGGCCGACGTCTCCGAGGTTGAGTACCGCCAGCTGCGCCTGGAGCGCGTGGTGCTGGTCGGTGTCTGGACCGACGGCACCGCGGCCGACGCCGACGCCAGCATGGCCGAGCTCGCCGCACTGGCCGAGACGGCCGGCTCGGAGGTGCTCGAAGGGTTGATCCAGCGCCGCGACAAGCCCGACCCGTCGACGTTCATCGGCTCGGGAAAGGCCCAGGAATTGCGCGAAGTGGTGCTGGCCACCGGTGCCGACACCGTCATCTGCGACGGCGAACTGAGCCCCGCGCAGCTCAACGCGCTGGAAAAGGCCGTCAAGGTCAAGGTCATCGACCGGACCGCGCTGATCCTCGACATCTTCGCCCAGCACGCCACCAGCCGTGAAGGTAAGGCCCAGGTGGCCTACGCCCAGATGGAATACATGCTGCCCCGGCTGCGCGGCTGGGGTGAGTCGATGTCACGCCAGGGTGGCGGCGCCGGCGGTAGCGGTGGCGGCGTGGGTACGCGTGGACCCGGTGAGACCAAGATCGAAACCGATCGACGCCGAATCCGTGAGCGGATGGCAAAGCTGCGCCGCGAAATTCGAGACATGAAGCAGGTCCGTGACACCCAGCGGAGTCGCCGGCTGGCCAGCGATGCACCGTCGGTGGCCATCGTCGGATATACCAACGCCGGCAAGTCCAGCCTGCTCAATGCGCTCACCGGCGCCGGGGTGCTGGTCGAGAACGCGCTGTTCGCCACGCTTGAGCCGACCACTCGCCGTGGCGAGCTCTCCGACGGCCGCGAATTCGTGCTCACCGACACCGTAGGGTTCGTGCGCCATCTGCCGACTCAACTCGTCGAGGCGTTCCGCTCCACGCTGGAGGAGGTCGTCGACGCCGAGCTGTTGGTGCACGTGGTCGACGGCTCGGACGCGAACCCGTTGGCACAGATCAACGCGGTACGACAGGTGGTCAACGACGTCGTCGCCGAACGTGACCGGCCTTCTGCGCCAGAATTGTTGGTAGTCAACAAGATCGACGCTGCAGACGAGCTGGCGCTGGCGCACTTGCGGCGCGCGCTACCCGACGCGGTGTTCGTGTCTGCCCATACGGGTGAGGGATTGGCGCGTCTGCAGTCGCGGATGGCGGAGATGATCGCGCCGCGCGACACTGTGGTTGACGTCACAATCCCTTACAGCCGAGGCGATCTGGTCAACCGTGTGCACGCAGAGGGGCGGATCGATTCCGTCGAGCACATGGAGGCCGGGACCAGGTTCAAGGCGCGGGTGCCGATTGCGCTGGCGGCCGCGCTGGACGGCTTCGCAACGTACTGAACTGGACGAATGCGCCGCATACGGCGTCGTCCGGTAGGATCAAGATCGACGTCGACTGCGGATGGCCCAGAGTAGGTAACCGCCCCAGAGAACGCCGACGAACACCATCAGTTCTATCGAGTGGCGACAACGCCACTGTGTGCGCACTCCGCTGGACGATCTCCGTCCCGGCTGTCGGGCACACGCTCCCCGATAAGACCGGAAAAGACAGGAAGACTTCCACATGACTGCACCATCCTTCGCCGACCTCGGCGTGCCCGCATCGCTGGTGAGCGTGCTCGCCGAGCGCGGCATCGCCGAACCGTTCCCGATCCAGGCGGCCACCCTGCCCGACGCGCTCTCCGGGCGCGACGTGCTCGGTCGCGGGAAGACCGGCAGCGGAAAGACTCTCGCGTTCGCCATTCCTCTGGTCGCCGGGCTCACCGGCGGCAAGCGCCAGCCGTCCCGCCCCGCGGGGCTGGTGCTGGCACCCACCCGTGAATTGGCCACGCAGATCACCACGGCCATGGAACCGCTGGCCACTGCCGCGGGTCTTCGCGTCACCACGATCTACGGCGGCGTTTCGCAGAGCCGTCAGGTCGCGGCGCTGCGATCGGGCGTCGACATCGTCGTCGCCTGCCCCGGCCGCCTCGAAGATCTGATGCGGCAGAAGCTGATCAGCCTCGATCAGGTGATCATCACCGTGCTCGACGAGGCCGATCACATGGCCGACCTCGGCTTCCTGCCCGGTGTCACCCGGATCCTTGCCGCGACCCCGGCCGGCGGCCAGCGCCTGCTGTTCTCGGCGACACTGGACAACGGCGTCGACAAGCTGGTCAAGCGGTTCTTGAACAACCCGGTGCTGCACTCGGTGGTCGAGGCCGCCGACGCGCCCGTGCAGATGACCCACCACGTGTTCCACGTCCGCGGCGTGCAGGAGAAGAAAGACCTCGTGCACCTGCTGGCTTCGGGTACCGGCCGCCGGATCCTGTTCATGCGCACCAAGCATCAGGCCCGCAAGCTGGCCAAGCAGCTCACCGACTCCGGTGTGCCCTCGGTCGACCTGCACGGCAACCTGTCTCAGCCGGCCCGCGAGAGGAACCTCGCCGCGTTCGCCAGCGGTGAAGCGCGCGTGCTGGTGGCCACCGACATCGCCGCACGCGGTGTGCACGTCGACGACGTCGAGTTGGTGGTGCACGTCGATCCTCCGATGGAGCACAAGGCATACCTGCACCGGTCCGGTCGCACCGCCCGCGCGGGCAGCGACGGCGACGTGGTCACCGTCGTGCTTCCCGAGCAGCGCAAGGACACTCAGCAGTTGCTGCGTAAAGCCGGTATCACCGTGCGCCCCAGCGACGTTCACGCCGACTCGGTCGAGGTGAAGAACCTCGTCGGCGAGATCGCCCCGTTGCGTGCGACGGCTCCGAAGTCTGCACCCGCGCCCAGGCCCGCCGGAAAGCGGCCGGAGCACAGCTCCGGGCAGCAACGGCGCGGTGGTCCGTCCCGCGGCGCCGGCGCTCCCCGACGCCGCAGGCCGCGCAACCCCGCTCAGCGCGGAGCGAGCACCGGCGGTTGATGAGCGCGCACCGGCGGTAGCACGCCGGTGTACTTCTCGACCTGTACTAGTACGTGGGCGCCGGTGCATCCGTGCGCCAGCGACGAGGTGCCGACATCCTCGGTGAGGACGTTGGGGTTTCCGTGCGCGCACATGGAGTCCGGATCCGACGGGTCGACCGGATCGAACCATGCTCCGGTCGAGAGCTGTACGACGCTGGGCCTGACCCGATCGTCGACCACCACGCCGGCCAGGCACGCGCCCCGATCGTTGAACACCCGCACCACGTCGCCGTTGTCGAGCCCGCGCTCGCCGGCATCGTCGGGATGCATCCGGATCGGTTCTCGCCCGGCCACCTTGGACTGCATGCTGGTGGCGCCGCCGTCGAGTTGACTGTGCAGCCGGCTCGCCGGCTGGTTCGCCAGCAGGTGTAACGGAAAACGACCGGCCCGTGGGCCGCCGAGCCATTCGTCCGGCTCGTACCACCGCGGATGTCCTGCGCAGTCCGTGTATCCGAAACCGTCGATGTCGGCGGAGAAGATCTCGATCAACCCGCTGGGCGTACCGAGCCGGTGGCCGTGCGGATCGGCGCGGAAGTCGGCGAGCAGGGTGAGGCCGTCGTCGGTCGGCAGCCGCAACCGGCCCGCACGCCAGAACTCGGCGAACGAGGGAACGTCGAAATCCAATGTGGTCGACCAGTTCTCGTAGAGATGCGCCAACCACTCCCGGGAGCTGCGGCCTTCGGTGAACGCGTCCCCGAACCCGAGCCGCTCGGCCAGCATGGCGAACGTGTCGTAGTCGTCGCGGGCCTGCGCGTACGGCTCGGTGAGCTTCGGCATCGCCATCAGCAGGGGGTCGTTGCGCGACCCCGAGAGGTCGTCGCGTTCGGCGAATGTCGTCGACGGCACCACGATGTCGGCGTGCTTGGCCATGGCCGTCCAGTACGGCTCGTGCACCACGACGGTGTCCGGTCTGCCCAGCGCCCGCCGCAGTCGGGGCAGGTTCTGGTGATGGTGGAACGGATTGCCGCCCGCCCAGTAGACCAGCTTGATGTCGGGGTAGGTGAGCCGAAGCCCGTTGTAGTCGAACGGCTCCCCGGGATGAAGAAGCATGTCGCTGATGGCCGCGACCGGTATGAAGGACCGCACCGGGTTGATTCCCTGGGGTAGCCGGGGCAGGGTGCACTTCACCGGTGCCAGTCCCGGCTCGTTCATCGACCCGTATCCGTGGCCGAATCCGCCTCCGGGCAGGCCGATCTGGCCGAGCATGGCGGCCAGTGTCAGCCCCATCCACGGCGCCTGCTCACCGTGGCGGGTGCGCTGCAGCGACCAGCTGACGGTGACGATCGTGCGATTCGACGCCATCCGCCGGGCGAGGGCCGTGAGTTCGCCTGCGTCCAGGCCGCAGATGGGCGCGGCCCACTGCGGAGATTTCGGCACCCCGTCATCGGTACCGAGCAGATAGCGCTCGAAACGCTCGTAGCCGGTGCAATGGCTGGCGAGGAAGTCAAGGTCGGCCAGCGATTCGGTGGCCAGCACGTAGGCCAACGCCAGCATGATCGCCACGTCGGTGCCGGGCACGGGGGCGTGCCAGTCGCATTCGCCGTCGAGGTCGTCCCGCAGTGGCGAGATCGACACGAGGCGACCTCCCTTGGCGCGGAAGCGGTTCAGCGCGTCGCGGGCAGGATGGGCCGTGGTGCCGCCGTGATTGACCCCGGTGTTCTTCAGCGCCACGCCGCCGAAACACACCATCAGGTCGGTGTGTTCGACGATGACGTCCCACTGTGTCGACCTTTTGAACAGGTCGTCGTGGGTGCCCACCACTCGCGGCATGATCACGCCCGTGGCCCCGAGGCTGTAGGAATGCCGCGAGAAGGTGAATCCGCCGAGGCAGTTCAGGAATCGGTGGATTTGACTCTGCGCGTGGTGGAACCGACCCGCGCTGGACCACCCGTAGGAGCCGCCGTAGATCGCCTCGTTGCCGTACGCGTCGACGACCCGACGCAGTTCGTCGCCCAGGATCTCGGCGAGTTCGTCCCAGCTCACGGCGACGAAGTCGTCGGCGCCGCGGCGCGAACTCGGCCCCGGTCCCTCCTTGAGCCAGCCGCGCCGCACCGCCGGGGTGGTGACCCGCGAGATGTGCCGCACGGAACCGGGCAGATTGCCCAGCGCAGATGACGGATCAGCGTCGCCGGCGAGGGGGCGGACCGACGCGATATCGCCGGATGCGACTGTGGCGGTGAAGGCTCCCCAGTGCGTCAAGCTGGTCTGAGGTGCGGCCACGGCCGTCAGTCTAATGCGACGCAAACGTCACATTCTGCTCGCCCAACCATCCGGTTGGATGGGGTACCTTGGGCGCTAACAATCCGTACCAACGACGACGGGGATTCTCCATGGGTGCAGAGGCCAAGCCGGTCATCGCCTACCAGCGCACACTGTTCGAACCCGAGCACGACATGTTCCGGGAGTCGTTCCGCACGTTCCTCGAGCGCGAGGTCGCGCCGCACCACGAGAAGTGGGAGAAGGACAAGCTCGTCGACCGCGACGTGTGGTTGGCGGCGGGCAAGCAGGGATTTCTGGGCATGGCCGTCCCCGAGCAGTACGGCGGCGGTGGTGTCGAGGATTTCCGCTACAACACGGTGATCACCGAGGAGGTGACGGCCGGCCGCTACAGCGGGCTGGGTTTCAGCCTGCACAACGATGTCGTTGCGCCGTACCTGATCCGGTTGGGCACCGAGGAGCAGAAGCAGCGCTGGTTGCCGAAGTTCTGTAGTGGCGAACTGATTTCCGCCATCGCGATGACCGAACCGGGCACCGGTAGTGATCTGCAGGGCATCAAAGCGCGCGCGGTCAAGGAGGGCGACCACTACATCCTCAACGGCTCCAAGACGTTCATCACCAACGGGATTCACTCTGACCTGGTGATCGTGGTGGCCCAGACCGACCCCGACAAGGGCGCACTCGGCTTCTCACTTCTGGTCGTCGAACGCGGCATGGAGGGATTCGAACGCGGCCGCAAACTCGACAAGATCGGCCTCGACGCGCAGGACACGGCTGAGCTGTCGTTCACCGACGTCAAGGTGCCCGCGGAGAATCTCCTCGGTGAGGAGGGCCAGGGCTTCATCTACCTGATGCAGAATCTGCCCCAGGAACGGATCAGCATCGCGATCATGGCCGCGGCGGCCATGGAGGCCGTCCTCGAGGACACTCTGCAGTACGCCAAGGAGCGCAAGGCTTTCGGCAGACCCATCGGCAGCCAGCAGAACAGCCGTTTCCTGCTCGCCGAACTGTCCACCGAGGCCACCGTGGTGCGGATGATGGTCGACGAGTTCATCAAGCTGCATCTTGACGACAACCTCACCGCGGAGCAGGCCGCGATGGCCAAGTGGTACTCGACCGAGAAGCAGGTCCATCTCGTGGACCGCTGCCTGCAGCTGCACGGCGGCTACGGCTACATGCGCGAATACTCGGTTGCGCGGGCCTATCTCGATGCGAGGGTGCAGACCATCTACGGCGGCACCACGGAGATCATGAAGGAGATCATCGGGCGCAGCCTGGGCGTTTAGCACGTACCGGACCCGTGGATCCGGTGGTCGGACGGGCGCGATCAGTGCATATTTCTTTGCGACGAATTCGGCGAGGTGACTTGGTTATCGACGTTCGCTGAAGCAAAGTGAACGGACGCGGTAACTTTCTCAGCATTTTGCAAAGGATGTGCATGAGAAACAGTCACCGACCGCGGGGAGGAAGAATGAGCCGGCAGCCCATGCTGCGCCTACGTACGGTCGGTCGCTTGACGATCGGGTTGCTGGGGGTCGCCACAGCGCTGCTGCTGGCCCCTTCCGCGACGGCGCAACCCGAGGTCGACGCGAACAACGCCATCACCGCCGCGTGGCAGGCCGGCGGAGGTGACACCGGCCCGCTGGGCCCGCGGCTGGGCGATGTGTACCCGGTGGGCGAGGGTTTCGCCCAGAATTTCGCGTCCGGCAAGATGTTCTTCACCCCGGCCACCGGCGCCCACTCCATGCAGGGCGCGATCCTGGAGAAGTACGAGTCCGCCGGCGGCGCCGCCGACAGCGACCTGGGTTTCCCCAAAATCGACGAGGGTCCCGGCCGTGCGCCGGACAGCCGCAACAGCACGTTCAGTGCCCCCGACAACCCCGTCATCTTCTGGACCCCTGCGACGGGTGCCCGCGTGGTGCGCGGGCCCATCAACGCGGCATGGGACAAATTGGGCGGATCCTCGGGAGTGCTTGGGGTGCCTGCCGAGGATGAGACCTACGACGGCTCGACGGTGAGTCAGAAGTTCACCGGTGGGCAGCTCACCTACGACTCGCGCACCAAGACCTTCACCACGGTGCCACCCGAGCTGGCCGGTCAGCTGACCGATCTGGCTGTGCCCGACGACCCTGTCGCGGCGATCAACGCGGCCCGCCGGGCGGCCGGAGGCCCGTTGGGGCCGCTCGGTGCCGCCGAGGGGGAGCCGTACGAGATCGGCGACAGCGGCATGGGTCAGGACTTCGTCAACGGCAGCATCTTCTACAGCCCGGACACCGGCGCCAACGTCGTCACCGGGCAGGTGTTGGCCAAGTACAAGAGTGTCGGCGGCCCCGAAGGCGACCTCGGCTTCCCGATCTCCAGCGAGCAGGACGGCGGACTGGCGCCCGCGAGCCGGCTCAGCACCTTCGCCGCCGACGACAAGCCGGTGATCTTCTGGACCCCTGACCACGGCGCGGTGATCGTGCGCGGGGCGATCAACGCCGCATGGGAGAAGCTCGGCGGCGCGACCGGGGAACTCGGCGCACCGGTGGCTGATCAGACCCAGGACGGCGAGGTGATCACCCAGCGTTTCAGTGGTGGTTCCATCTCCTGGGACTCGGCGGCGCAGAAGTTCAGCACGGAGCCGGCCGGACTCTCTGCGCAGCTGGTCGGCCTCGAGGTGCCCGGCGCGCAGGCGCCGCAGGCTCCGCCGGCGTCGGCGCAGTCCTCGGAGAACCCCGAGAATTCCGGACTCAAGTGGACGTGGTGGTGGCTGTTGGCCATCGTGCCGATCCTGCTGCTCGCCGGGCTGGTCGCCTTCGCGGTACTGCGCAGCCGCGCTCGCGGCGACCGTGCCGACGACACCTTCTCTGTTCCCGGACAGGACTACGACGCGCGCGACTATGAGCCCGAGTCGGCCGACGTGGGTGCGCAGGGCGTCCCCGACGACGGGGGCGACAGGGAGGATTCTCTGTTCGGGGACCGTTATGCCCGGGAAGGCCTGGGCTCGTTGGCGTCCGCGACTCCGGCCTCACCGCCTGCCGAGCAGTACACCCCGGAGCCGATGAGTTTCTGGGGCGCCCCTGCGTCACCCGAACCCGAAGCTGAGTCGCCCGATCAGCCAGAATTCGATCATCAGCAGGACGTCGAGCAGGAAGATCCGGACTCTGTCGACACGGCTCCGACGCGCGTGCTGACGGCGACCGAGGTGCCCACGCAGACCGACGGCGTGGGCACCGAGGCCGACGATCTGGCCGACGGCGTCGACGACGGGGCTGATGATCTGGGCGACGACTGGGACGACGGTGTGCCTGCCGAGCCGGAGCCACTGGTGGCCCCGGCCGTGGTGGACCCGGGGGAGCCGGCGCGCGATTCAATGACCGACACGGGGCGGCACGCGCGTATCGACATCGACGAGCCGATACCTCTTGGCACCGCGTTGCACATGCCCTACGACGACCCGACGGAGATGCCCGAGGGCTATCCCGTCAAGGCCGATACGAAAACCGGCCTGTACTGGACACCGGACAACGCCGACTACGCCGAGGCGCCCGTCGAAATCTGGTTCGCCAGTGAGGAAATCGCGCGCACCAACGGATTCATCCGCGGCGAGTGATCTGGCCCGGGCCGCCCGGAGGGCGTCCGGTCAGATCTTGCGGATGACGGTGACGACCTTGCCGAGCACGGCGGCCTCGTTGCCGGGGATGGGGTCGAACGCCGGGTTGTGTGGCATCAGCCAGACCTGACCCTTGGTGCGTTTGAACGTCTTCACGGTGGCTTCGCCATCGATCATCGCAGCGACGATGTCGCCGTTGTCGGCGACGCTCTGCTGGCGGATGACAACCCAGTCACCGTCGCAGATCGCCGCGTCGATCATCGATTCGCCGACCACCTTCAGCAGGAACAGCGACCCCTCGCCGACGAGCTCGCGCGGCAGCGGGAAGACATCTTCGACGGCTTCCTCGGCCAGGATGGGGCCACCGGCGGCGATCCTGCCCAGCACCGGCACGAAGGTGGGCTCCGGCAGCGAATCCGACCCGGCGACGTCGGTGGTCACCACGGGTGTCGCCATCTCGTCGGATCCGCGGACGTCGACCGCGCGGGGACGGTTGGGGTCGCGACGGAGGTAGCCCTTGCGCTCCAGGGTGCGCAATTGGTGGGCGACCGACGAGGTCGACGTCAGCCCGACGGCATCACCGATCTCCCGGATGCTCGGCGGGTAGCCGCGGCTCGTCACAGAGGTGCGGATGACGTCGAGGATGGTGCGCTGACGTTCGGTCAGACCCGTGTCTCGGCGCCGTGTCGGTCCTGCGCCGTCCGTGCTGTCACTGATGTCGTCGCTCATGAGCCCGAATGTAACCCGCGTCGCGTCAATAATCAAACATGTGTTCGAGGCGTGTCGGTGTCCGCTCGGGCGCCGCCCGGCCCCGGGCGCCGGCCGTCATCGGCCCTCGGTTTCTTGTCGGTGGGCTGCGTTAGCGTTCGCAACAGTTCGATCACATGTTCTATTCATCGAACACTTGATCGACTACTGTTCGAACACAGAAGCGAACGACCGCCCGGACCGAAAGGCAGACAGATGACCATTCTCGACGATCGTGAGACCTGGAACGAGTTCGAGCGCGCCCCCCGCCTGCAGGTGGGCGACGGTCGCGTGCGTGCTGTGCCCACGGCGCGCAGGGCGCGTTCACGCCGGCCCGCTGGTGCGCCGATGCGCCACCGCGGAACCGGTGTGCTGGTGTCGCGGGCGTCTCATCGCCGACCCATCACGCCGGCCACCACGGTGCTGCTCGCGCTCGTCGCCGCGGCGATCACGTTGTGGCTGGGCCTGGTCGGGCAGTTCGGTGGCGTGGTCGGCACCGAAGCCCAGATCCCGGGCCGCCTCGCGGTCGTCCAGGTGCACAGCGGTGAGTCGCTGCAGCACGTCGCGCAGCGCGTGGCGCCCGACGCCCCGGTCGCCGAGGTGGTCGAGCGCATTCGCGAGCTGAACAAGCTGGAGTCGGTGGCGCTGGACGCGGGGCAGACGCTCATCGCGCCGGTCGCCTGACCTCCATCGCCGCAGTATCAAACCGTCTGCTGCTCAAGCGTTCCGAGGACCGATCTGATGAGGTATGCATCGTGTGGACCGGCGGTCGGCCGTCCCCGGGTGGCGCAGGTAGGCTCGATGGCGTTCGAGGCGGTTGCCTGTCGGTGCGGCGAAGGAGCGGTGATGCACTGTCCGTTCTGTCGTCACCCCGATTCGCGTGTGGTCGATTCGCGCGAGGCGGACGAAGGCCAGGCGATCCGCAGGCGCAGGTCGTGCCCCGAATGCGGGCGCCGCTTCACCACCGTGGAAACCGCGGTCCTCGCGGTGGTCAAGCGCAGTGGCGTCACCGAGCCGTTCAGCCGTGAGAAGGTCATCCGCGGTGTGCGCCGTTCGTGCCAGGGACGCCAGGTCGACGACGACGCGCTGAACCTGCTGGCTCAGCAGGTCGAGGACGCCGTTCGCGCCACCGGTTCCCCGGAAGTGCCCAGCCACGAGGTGGGTCTGGCGATTCTCGGGCCGCTGCGTGAACTCGACGAGGTGGCCTATCTCCGCTTCGCCTCGGTGTACCGGTCGTTCTCGTCGGCCGAGGACTTCGAGCGGGAAATACAGGCCCTGCGTGCCCACCGCGAGATTCCGGCCCAGAGCTGAGCCGTCGGTTCAGTCGATCTGCCGCTGACCGTCGTCCACCACCCGCCCGGCCACCCGCACCCACCCGTCGGCGCTCCACGTGGTCTCGATGACCGAACCCTGTCCCTGCACGATCGTCAGGTCGCGGCTGAGGTACTCGGTGATCCGTACCGCTGCCGCCCCGGTCGCCTCGTCCTCGCGGATTCCGAGATGAGGAGCGAACATCCGGGACCTGATGGTGCCCGCTTCCCGGTCGATCCAGGTCCACAGGTAGTGCTCGGTCTCGGCGGCGTAGTCGTCGGGGTCGGCGTCGGCCAACTCGTCCAACGAACCGATGTCGTAGATCGAGAACGACGGGGCCCACTCGGCGCGGGCGCTCACCGCGGTCATGTCCCCGTCGTAGGCGACCTGCACCAAGCCCGCGGGCACCTGAAGCGTCTTGATGGGCGTCCCGCGGTCCTTGAGCCACCACGATCCACCCACGGTAGGGTGCCCCGCGAACGGCAATTCGGTGGTGGGGGTGTGGATGTGGGCGTGGGCGCTGTGGCTGCCCTCGGTCGGCGAAGTGACGAAAATGGTTTCGCTGTAGCCCAGATCTGTCGCGATACGTTGCCGGTCTGCGGGATTCACGGTGGCGGCATCCACGACGCCCAGCGGGTTGCCGAATCTGCCGTTCTGGTCAGTGAATACGCGCAGCACCGTCACGTCGATGGCCATGCACCCGATGCTACGTGGTGGGCGCGCCGCTCGGTCAGGTTGCGCTGCGTTCGTCGGCGCCCATGGCGTCGAGCACCGCGACGCGGGTGTCTGCCGACCCCGAAAGGCTGCCTTCGCTGATCCCGCGGCGGAGCAGCCCGCGCAGGTACTCCTGGTCGTAGGCCGCCGCTTCGGTCGAATCGATGAACCTCTCCACGACCTCGACGAAGCGGTCAGGGTCGTCGTGGAACGGGAAGTGCCCCGAGCCCTCGAAGATCTCCAGTTGTGAGCCGGGCATCGCGGTGTGCGCCATCTCGGCGTGGCTGACCGGGATCACCGAGTCGAGACTGCCCCAGATGAGTTGCACCGGAACGGATTGCGTCAGGTAACAGCGGTCGAGCATGGTGACCACCTGGCCCCGCCAGTCGACCACAGCCCGCAGTGTGCGCGCGAACGCCGACGAGGCAGTCGGCTCGGGCAGGTCGGCAAGGATCCGCAGCATGTCAGGGATGTCGCGGCCCACGCCGGTGGAACCCAGGAGGCCACCGCCGATGCGTCCGATCAGCTGCAAGGCCGGCAGCACCAGCGGCAGCCGCAACAATGCCAAGGCCTCCGTGCCCATCGGCAGCGAGGCCGCGCGCAGCGCGATGTTGACGTCCTTGGTGACACCGCCGGCACCGACGAGGATCAGACGCTCGACCAGCTGCGGAAACTGGTACGCGAACTGCATCGCCACTCCGCCCCCGAGCGAATGGCCGACGACAGTGACGCTGTCGATGTCGAGGACGCTGAGAAGATCCCGCATGCCGTTCGCGTACGCGGCCACCGAATAGTCCGCCCGCGGCTTGTCCGACCTGCCGTGGCCGAGAAGATCCGGGGCGATGACGGTGAATCGCTGCGCCAGTTGTGTCTGGACACTGCTCCAGGTCGTCGAGTTGTCGCCGATGCCGTGGATCAGCAGGATCGCGGGCCCCGACCCGGCCACCCGGAACGCGCGCCGGTAGCCGTGAATCGTGCAGAACTGCAGGCTCGGGGTGAGCTCCCGCACGGGGCGCAGGTTCGGCTTCCGTTCGCTCATCGCGCGTACCCGGATCTCACGGTCATGTCGCCCACCTCGTCATCGACGGCTGTCAGCCGGTGAAGTCAGGGCCTTCCCGTGGGTCGTCCCCGTCCTTGCGTTTCTTCTCACCGTCCTGTTGAGCGAGGAACCGCTCGAATTCGGCGCCGAGCTCGTCACCGCTGGGCAGATCCTCGTCGCGCGCCAGCAGGGACCGGTTCTCCTGTGCGGCAACGAACGCATCGTACTGGCGCTCGAGGGCCTCCACCACCTGAGCGACCTCGGTACTGGCGGCGACCTGCTCGTTGATCTTGTCGAACACGTCGGCTGCTGCCTGCGACAGACCTGCTGTGGGAATTTCCAGCGAACCGTTACGCGCCACCTCGGACAGCAGGGTCTCGGCCGCCGGCGGGTAATCCGTCTGGGCCAGGTAGTGCGGGACGTGCACCGTGAACCCGACCACCTCGTAGCCGTGCTGGGCCATCCGGAACTCCAGCAGGTTGGACACGCTGCCGGGCACCTGTACCTCGCCGACCCAGGGCTGATGGTCGGTGATCAACTCTTTGTCGTTCGAATGCGCGGTCAGCGTCATCGGGCGGGTGTGCGGCACCGCCATCGGGATGGAGCCCAACCCGATGGCTCGACGCACGCCGAGCCGCTCGGCCAGCAGCCGCACCGCGGTGATGAACCGCTCCCACCGCAGGTCCGGCTCCAGCCCGGCCAGCAGCAGAAACGGCGTGCCGACGCTGTCATGCAGGGCGTAGAGATTGAGCTCGGGCTCGTCGTAGTGGGTGAAGTGGTCCGTCTTGAACGTCATCGACGGTCGCCGCGAGCGGTAGTCGAGCAGCTCGTCGATGGCGAAAGAGGCAACCAGTTCGGTGTCGAGGTTGTCTTTGAGGTGCTGGGCTGCGAGCCGGATGGCATGTCCGGCGTCCGAGAACCCCTCCAGGGCGTGGATCAGCACCGGACCGCGCCCGTCGGGTGAGGTCAGCTGTGGGCCGGGGAACTCGAGTTCGTACATGCCGGTCTGCTCCGGCTGGTACCGCTGGCTGTGGTCGTGCTCGTCGTCAGCCACCTGTTTCGCCTCCTCGCTGCGGAGCGCCTCGACATTGATGTCGAACGCACCGTGAACATCCAGTGTCTCGCACCTGGGCGGCGCCGCCACCATTGCCTGTGTGGCGTCACCCATTTGTTCGAACGCGCACACCCCGACGTGACATTCCGCGAAGGTGATCCGCGATCTACCCCGCTCGGTTGCCGCGGAAACGCCCCGGGGGGACCATCGGTGGACATGCGGCTCAACGTCCTCGCTCGGCGCTCGCCGATATGGGCGGCGTTGCTGGTGATTCTCGTCGCGGTGCCGTCGTGCGTCGCGGTGTCGCCATCCCCTCCGGCGGCGCCAGCGCAGATTTTACCGGCCGCACAACCGGTGTCGCCCGACCCCAGGGTCGGGGCGCTCTTCCCGGGCGGGGGAGACCTGCACCTGTGCAGCGGCGCGGTGTTGGCGTCGTCGTCCGGCGATCTGATCCTGACTGCGGCCCACTGTCTTGCAGACGGCATCGACATCCGGTTCGTTCCGGGGTTCGACGACGACGACGCCGCTCCGGATGACGGCTGGCAGGTCGACGCGGTCTATCTGGACCCGCGGTGGATCGACGACCAAGATCCGATGGCCGATTACGCCGTCGCGCGGGTCAGCCGGGCCGACGGAGCCCGGCTGGACTCGGTCGCCGGGGGCGGGCTGCGACTGGGCAGCTCTCCCGAGCCCGGCGAGGCGGTGACGGTGATCGGCTATCCGGCCGGTCTGGGTGGTCCGGCGGAGTGCCGGGCGCCGGCAGCGTCGCGCCGGGGCTACCCGGCGCTGCATTGCGATGGTGTGGTCAACGGTTTCTCCGGGGCGCCCTGGATCACCGGGTCGACGGTGTCGGGACTGATCGGCGGGCTCGACGGCGGAGGGTGCCACGAGGAGGTCTCCTACTCGCCGCCGTTCGACGATGCTCTCGTCGCGCTGGTGTCCCGAGCGCAGGCAGGCGGCCCCGGTGACGAGGCGCCGGCGGCGTTCGACGACGGTTGTGGCTAGCCGGGCCGTCGGTCAGGACCGGAACTGGCTGAGCGCCCGGAGCTTGTTCATCACGTCCAGCGCGGCGACCTTGTAGGCCTCCGAGAACGTGGGGTAGTTGAAGACCGCGTCAACCAGGTATTCGATGGTGCCGCCACAACCCATCACGGCCTGGCCGATGTGCACCAACTCCGTTGCGCTGGTACCGAAGATGTGTACGCCCAGCAGGCGCAGGTCCTCGGTGGACACCAGGAGCTTGAGCATGCCGTAGGAGTCGCCGGCGATCTGGCCGCGCGCGAGCTCGCGGTAACGGGACACCCCGACCTCGTAGGGGATCGCATTCTTGGTGAGCTCCACTTCGGTGGCGCCGACGTAGGACACCTCGGGGATGGAGTAGATCCCGATCGGCTGCAGCTCGGTCATGGCGTGGCCGGGCTCCCCGAAAGCGTGGTAGGCGGCCAGCCTGCCCTGGTCCATCGACGTCGCGGCCAGCGCAGGGAAGCCGATCACATCGCCGACGGCGTAGATGTGGTCGACCTTGGTCTGGTAGTGGTCGCCGACGTCGAGACGGCCGCGGTTGTCGGCTTCCAGCCCGGCGTTGGCGAGGTCGAGGTGGTCGGTCTGCCCCTGGCGGCCCGCCGAGTACATGACTGTCCCGGCGGGGATCTGCTTGCCACTGGCCAGCGTGGTGACCGTGCCGGCGGACCCGACGTCCACGGCGGTGACCTCCTCGCCGAACCGGAACGTCACCGCGAGGTCGCGCAAATGGAACTTCAGCGACTCGATGATCTCCGGATCACAGAAATCGAGCATGTTGTCCCGTTTCTCGACGACCGTCACCTTGGTGCCGAGCGCGGCGAACATCGAGGCGTACTCGATACCGATGACGCCGGCACCGACCACCACCATCGACGTGGGCAGGGACTTGAGGTCGAGGATCCCGTCGGAGTCCAGCACCCGGTGCTCGTCGAACTCCACGCCCGTCGGGCGGGCAGGTTTGGTGCCCGTCGCGATGACGACGTATTCGCCTGTCACCGTGGTGCGTTCGCCGCGGTGCGGCTCCTCGACGAGCACGGTGTGCGGATCGAGGAAGCGTCCGTGCCCCTCCACCAGGTCGATGCGGTTGCGCATCAACTGCGAGCGGACCACGTCCTGCTCCTTGGTGATGACGTGCGTGGTGCGGGCCAGCAGGTCGGCGGGGGTGATCTTCTCCTTGACCCGGTAGCTGGCCCCGTAGAGCTCCCGCTGACTCATTCCGGTGAGGTAGACGACGGCCTCGCGCAACGTCTTCGACGGGATGGTGCCGGTGTTGACGCAGACGCCGCCGAGCATGCGGCCACGTTCCACGACGGCGACCGACTTTCCGAGTTTCGCGGCCGCGATGGCAGCCTTCTGCCCGCCGGGACCGGAACCGATGACGACAAGGTCGTACTCCAGCATCGAAGCCATGGCAACAAGGTCTACGCCGGTTACTGCGATCTCGCATGTCGACCGACGGCAACAACTGGTGAACAGCTCATCCCCGGGACGGCTCGTGCGCCGTCATCCCCAAACCCGGTTTCGTCCCCAGTTGTGCGGCGCCGCAGCACCATCAGAGGTTCGTCGTCGGTCGCTCTTGCCAGGTTTGCGGTATGGCCTCAACACATCACCCCGAATCCTCACTCGACCGTCCCGGCGCCCTGATCGCGGCACTGCCGGCCGTGCTCGGCTTCGTCCCGGCGCAATCCCTGGTGCTGGTCACCGTCGCCGACGGCGAGACGGGCGCTGTCCTGCGGTCGGATCTGTCTGACGCCGGCGAAACGCTTTCTCAGCTCGCGGATCTGGCGTCGCGCTCCGGCGCCGAATCCGTGCTGGCCGTCATCGTCGACGACAAGGGTGCCGGCTGTCCGATGTGCGCCGACGAGCACCGCTGGCTGGCGGACTCGTTGGCGGCCGAGCTCGCCGATCGTGGCATCGAGCTGATCGCTACGAACGTCGTGGCCGAGGTCGCCGCGGGGGCACGGTGGCACTGCGTGGACGGCTGCGGGAATTCGGGGCTCGTGGAGGATCCGACTTCGTCGCCGAGCGCAGTGGCCGCGGTGCTGGACGGCCGTCGCCTCTACCGGCGGCGGGAAGATCTGGTGCAGGTGGTCGCCACTGCCGACCCGGCACGCACCGCAGCGCTGGAGGTGCGCATCGCGGCGGCTGATGCGTCGCCGGGCCAGCGGTCGGACGCGCAGGTCCGCGCCGCCATCGAGCATGCGCTCGGGTGTGCCGAACGGCATGGCCGCGGTCAGTCGCCGAGCGATGAGCAGCTGACGCGACTGGCCCTGGCGCTGACCGACGCGCGGGTCCGGGACACGCTCTATGCGTTGGCAGTGGGGGACAGGGCGGCCGAGGCGGAGGCGTTGTGGGCCGCGCTGGCACGTTGTCTACCTGCTCGCTGGCGGGTGGAAGCCCTTGTGCTGCTGGCTTTTTCGGCGTACTCCCGCGGCGACGGCCCACTGGCTGGGATCTCACTCGATGCGGCGCTGCGCTGCGCACCGGAGCACAGAATGGCGGGCATGTTGGACCAGGCGCTGCAGGCGGGAATGCGGCCTGAACAGATCCGCGAGCTCGCCACGACCGGATATCGACTGGCCCGGCAGCTGGGTGTACGCCTGCCGCCACGCCGGATGTTCGGACGGCGGGCCGGGTAGGTCAGACCTTTTCGACCTTGACGGCGTGTGCCATCTCGTGCGGCAACTCGACCTGCTCATGACCCGGGATGACGATCATGACACCACCGTGGTCGGTGACCTCGACCGTGACGCGCGCGTTGGGCACCACCCCGGCGTCCTTGAGTCGGGCGATCAGATCGGAATCGCCCTGGACGTGCTCGGTCAGCTGACGGACGACCACCGCGACCGGCATCCCCGAGGGAAGCTCGGTGAGGCGCGCCAGGCTCATAGTCTCGTGGGCCAGCTCGTTGCCGACGCCGAGCTCCGACAGGCCCGGAATGGGATTGCCGAACGGGGATGTGGTCGGGTTGTTGAGCACCTGCACCAGCCGGCGCTCGACGTCCACGCTCATCACGTGCTCCCAGCGGCAGGCCTCGGCGTGCACTTCCTCCCACGGCAGACCGATCACATCGACCAGCAGACGTTCGGCGAGGCGGTGCTTACGCATCACCGCAACTGCCAGCGCGCGACCCTTGTCGGTGAGCTCCAGGTGCCGATCACCGGCGACATGCAGCAGACCGTCACGCTCCATCCGGGACACAGTCTGGCTGACGGTGGGTCCACTCTGGTCGAGACGTTCGGCGATGCGCGCACGCAGTGGGATCACGCCCTCTTCTTCGAGGTCGTAGATCGTTCGCAGATACATCTCGGTGGTATCGACAAGATCGTTCATTGCACACCCTCCGTCTCAGGTGAGTCTACCGGGCTGCCCGACGCACAGCGGTGCTTCCCGGGGCGACACGGCCCACACCCGGCCAGACGGCCGGAACGCCAGAAAACCCGCCGGATGTCCGGCGGGTCTCCTGGGCGTCGTCGTCACTCAGCTGGCATAGGAGCGCAGGCGGTCGGCCCGCTCGCCGTTGCGAAGCTTGGCCATCACCTCACGCTCGATCTGGCGCACCCGCTCCCGGGACAGGCCGAACAGCTTGCCGATCTGGTCCAGGGTGCGGGGCTGACCGTCGTCGAGGCCGAACCGCAACCGGATGACCTGCTGCTCACGCTCGTCGAGCGTGGCCAGCACGTACCGGATGTCGGTGTGCAACAGCTCGGAGATCACCGCGTTCTCGGCGGACATCGCCTCGGCGTCCTCGATGAAGTCGCCCAGGGGCGCCTCTTCGTCGCTCCCCACGGGCATGTCGAGGCTCACCGGATCGCGGCTGTGGGACAGCAGGTCGGCGATCTTCTCCGCCGGGATTCCCGACTCCTCCGCCAGTTCGTCGTCAGTGGCGTCGCGACCGAGATTCTGGTGCATCTCGCGCTTGATGCGCGCGAGCTTGTTCACCTGCTCGACGAGGTGGACCGGGAGCCGGATGGTGCGACTCTGGTCGGCCATACCGCGGGTGATCGCCTGGCGGATCCACCACGTCGCGTACGTGGAGAACTTGAACCCCTTGGCGTAGTCGAACTTTTCCATCGCTCGGATCAGGCCGAGGTTGCCCTCCTGGATCAGGTCCAGCAGCGGCATGCCCCGACCGGTGTAGCGCTTGGCCAGCGACACGACCAGCCTCAGGTTGGCCTCGAGCAGGTGGCGCCGGGCTGCCTCGCCGTCGCGCACGACGGCCGCGAGGTCACGTTTGCGGTTGTCGCCCAGCCTCTTACGCGTAGCGAGCAGGTGCTGGGCGTAGAGCCCCGCCTCGATGCGCTTGGCGAGTTCCACCTCGTCGGCGGCGGTGAGCAACGCGGTCTTCCCGATGCCGTTCAGATAAACGCGCACCAGGTCCGCGGCCGGGCTCTGAGCGTCCAGATCTTGGTCAACGCGAGTGCTGGTGGCATTTGCCATGACGGCCTCCTGATCGGTCGAACTTTCATGAGCTTTAACGCCCTGCGCTGGCAAAGAGTTCCCAGCCTTGCGGCGGTTCACACCTTCTGAGCTGGGGTTATCGGGGCTCGACCTGAGAAAGTGCTGAGAAGAGAGCGAGAAGATACTCAGCGGGGAACGTCGTCGTCGACGACGTACTCGTCCGGTCGCGGCTGCGCAGTGCGCACACCTTCGATCGCGGGCCGTTCGGCGGTGGGAAACAACGGGATGCGGCGGTTGCCCTGATATCGCCGGGGTTCCTCCGCTCGCCGGGGCGGCCTGTCGTTGGCGATCAGGACGGCCATCCAGGGCAGAGGGATCGCGATCACGATGATCGCCAACGAGATCAGGCCGTTGTGCCAAATGCCGTAGGCGACCGCGGCCAGGATGAGAGAAGGCACGCGAAATGACATCAGCGCCAAGTACTTGCGTACGCGCTTGCGGTGCTGTTCCTCGTAGGCGGTGGCAGCCCTGGTGATCAGAACGGGGCGGCCGTCGTCGTCGAAACTCAGCTCTTGGCCTTGTTTCATGCCTCCACTGTTCCACATCCGGGCCGCTGCACACCGGTTGCGTTTCTTACCGAACTATTGCCAGGCAGAATGGGCCCATGGAAACCCAGACCATCGAACGCACCGACACCGACGAACGCGTCGACGACGGGACGGACAGCGACACCCCGAAGTTCTTCCACTATGTGAAGAAGGACAAGATCGCCGAGAGCGCGGTCATGGGCACCCACGTCGTCGCGCTGTGCGGCGAGGTGTTCCCGGTGACGCGGTCGGCCAAGCCGGGGTCGCCGGTATGCCCCGACTGCAAGCGGATCTACGAGCAGCTCAAGAAGTAGCGGTCTCGCCCTCGGTGGCGGGGCCGTCGGCGACGGCGGCCGAACGTGGGGGTGCGGCGGGCGCCCCGGACGCCGGGGAGACGTCCGCGGTTGATCCGTCGGCCCTGGTGAAGGACTCGGCCTTGGCTTCCAGCCACCATCGGAACCGTTTGGCGTGGGTGTTCGGTGCCGGCCACTCCTCTTCGATGGCTGCATTGAGTTCGGCGCCGATCATGATGGCGAAGCCGAGGAAGAACGCGAACAGCAGGAACGCAATGGGCGTCGCCAGCGCCCCATACGTGTAGCCCGTGCTGGTGATCCAGGTCAGGTACACCCGCAGGCCCCACGTCGCGGTCAGGAACACCACCGCGGCCAGCACCGAGCCGCCCAGCAGCCGATGGGACGGCAGGGGCCGGGGCAGCGAGACGCGGTAGAGCACATTGATCGCCACCACCAGCGTCAGCAGGAGCACCGGGTAGTACCCGAACCGGAGTACGTGGTCCCAGCTGTCGGGGATGAACTCGGCGATCTTGCGCGGACCGAGCGCCAGGAAGGGTGCGGTCGCGATCGCACCGATGAGCATCACGACGTAGAGGCCCAGGGAGAAGAACCGCTGCCGCACGGGGTGACGCAACGGTGTCTGGTCGTGCGCCTCGGTGATGGAATCGACGAACGCCGAGATGGCCGACGACCCGGCCCACAGCGAGATCACAAAGCCGACCGACACCACCTCGCCCCGGGCGCCCTGGACGATGTCACGGACCGTCGGCTCGATGATCTCGGCAACCACGTTGGGTGAGAAGAACCGTTCGGTGGTGCTGATCAGCTGGTCCTGGATCGTCGGCAGGGTGTCCGGGCCGAACAGCGGTGCGATGTAGGCGAGGCTGCCGAGCATCCCGAGCAACAGCGGTGGCAACGACAGCGCGCACCAGAAAGCCGCTTGAGCCGATTCCGAGAAGATCGAATCGTCCCAACTCTTCGCCAGCGTCCGCACACTGATGTGGCGAATATGGTGACGCGACGTCTTCGGCTTCTGGGGCGCCCCGGATTCCGGCACCTGCGACTGGTCACTCATGACCAGTCCAGCATTACCGATTCGCTGGCCTAAGGCTGCAGCGGGCTCACTTCCAGCACGGCAGCAAGTTCGACCAGCTTCGCCTCATGCTCGTTGGCGTGGTGCTGGCAGAACAAGAGAACGGCACCGGAAGGAAGCTTGGCCCGTACTCGGGCCGCGGCGCCACAGCGGTCGCAGCGGTCAGCCTTGGTCAATTCAGGACTGGTGAGCGTTGCGGTCATGGCACCTCCATAGGGTGTAGCGACTTGATGTCTACTCTGTCAGACGCTTCGGGTTCCGGCGTTGTTCCCCGGGGGTTTACAGGTGTGTCGTGTCTCACGAGCGTCCGGTTGCGACGTCGGAAGGGTGGCGGTATGGCTTCGGAGCTGTTTGTCCACCTGTGTGGTGGAGAGGAATGGGAAGTGGCGCAACGCACCGGAGTCCATGCGCCTGAGTCGCTGCGGGCTGTCGGGTTCGTCCACCTGTCGAGTGTCGAGCAGGTTCATCTACCCGCCAATCGGCTGTATGCCGACCGGACAGATCTGATGCTACTCCGCATCGACGGTGCACGGCTTTCCTCGTCTGTTCGCTGGGAGCCCGGCGTGCCCGCCGATCCCGATGGCATGGAGTTCCCACATCTGTACGGTCCATTGCCTGTCGATGCTGTGATAAGCGTCACTCCATATCGTCCCGGGCCGGACGGCCGGTACGCACCGCTGAGCGCCTAGTCGGGTGCGACGAACGCATCCACCTCGATCTCCACGAGCAGGCCGGGGTCGATGAGGGCCGACACCTCCACCATGGTGGCCACTGGCCCGATGGCCCCGAAGACATCGGCATGGACCTCGGCGATCTCGCGCCATGCCGAGATGTCGGTGACGTACATGCGGGTTCGCACGACGTCGGCGAACGATGCCCCGGCCTGGGCGAGGGCGATGTCGATGCGGCGCAGTGCCTCCCGCGCCTGCGCCGCCGCGCTGTCACCCGGGGCTGTGGTGCCGGCGACGGCGACATGCGGACCGACGCGGACTGCGCGGGAGTAGCCGACGAAGCGTTCGAACTCGGATCCGGAGGAGATGTTGACGCGCTGGCTCACGCCGTCAACGTAATCGGCGCCGTGTGAGGCACGCCGGGACATGGACCGATCGTGACTCAATACACTGATCAGCCGTGGGCATCATCTTTGGCTTTGCACCGTGGATCGTGTACTGGGTTCTGGTCGGGAACGTGCCGTTCCACACGGCAGTGCTCGTGGCGCTCGCGGTGTCGGTGGCGGCGTTCGTCGCCGCGCGCGTGACGGGCTCACCCGGGCGCACGCTGGAGATCGGCGCTGTCGCAACCTTTCTGGTCCTCACGGCGCTCACCTTCACCGTCAGCACGCGGTTCATGGAGCAGTGGATGCAGCCGCTGAGCAACGCGGGGATCTTCCTCGTCGCGTTGCTCAGCGCGGTCAGCGGCAGGCCCTTCGTGCGCGAGTTCGCCGTCGTGGGCCAGCCCAAGGAGGTCGTCGAGAGCGAACCGTTCGCCCGGATCACCTCGGTTCTGACCTGGATCTGGATAGCGGCGTTCGCCGGCATGACGCTGTCATCGGCGATTCCTCCTGTCGTCCAGGGCGACGCGACGATCCTCGACACCGAGACCCCGCTGTCCTTCCTGTGCTACTGGGTGATCCCCTTTTCACTGCTCGGCGTGGCCGCGCTGCTGACCCGGGTGCTGCCGGAGCGGATGGTGCCGCCCGCGGACGAGATCGTGCGCAAGACGACGTTCGTCGCCTTCGCCGAAGCCGAGATAGATCAGCTCATCTATCTGGCGACCGAACACGCCAACCGCGAGGTCGGCGCCGGCAAGGAGGCGTTCGACATCAGAATCGGCTCCAAGGGCGTACCACTCGTCGGTGACGAGACCCGCGAGTCCTGGCCGTCGACGTACAAGGTGCGCGAGCGCAAGCGCTGACTCCTCACCCGCGGGAGCTGATCAGACCGCGACGGCCTCGACGACCGAGAGCGGGCTCACGGTCGGGATCACCCGGGTCAACTGGAATCCGGCCTGGCCCAACAGCTGCTCGTACTCGGACCGGGTGCGTTCCCTGCCGCTGACCATCAGCAGCATCTCCAGGTCCAGCAGGTGGCCGATGAACGACGAAGCCCGTTCCGGCAGAACCATTTCCAGCAAGACCAGCTTTCCTCCGTCAGTGACTGCGGCGCGGATGTTGCGCAGAATCGTCAGGGCCTCCGCGTCACTCCAGTCGTGGATGATGTTCTTCATCACGTACAGGTCGCCGCCTGCGGGCACCGACTCCATGAACGACCCGGCGGCCACGGTGCTACGCTGACTCACGTCGGACCGATCGAGCAGCGCCCCGGCACCCGCGACGACTTCCGGCAGGTCGTACAGGATGCCCTTGGCGTTGGGGGCGCTGCGCAGGATCGTGGCCAGCACGGCGCCGTGCCCGCCGCCCACATCGACCACCAGGCGGGCGCCGGTGAAGTCGTACGCCTGCAGCGCAACATCGTTGGACAGCCCGCTGGCGGCGGTCATCGCGTTGTTGAAGACCGCGGCGAATTCGGGGTCGGTGGCGAGGTAGTCGAAGAACGGCATGCCGCGCAGCTTCTCGGCGGCGGGCCGGCCGGTCTGCACCGAGTAGGCCAGGCTGCCCCAGTCGGCCCACCGCGCGGGGTGACCGATGAAGAGCACCATGTCGCGCAGCGAGCCGTCGACACCCTCCCGCAGTGCCTCACCGACCGGCGTCAACGTGAACCGGCCGTCGCGGCGCTGCCGCAGCACCCCGCGACTGGTCAGCGCCCGCATCAGCCGGTGCAGCGCATCGGGTTCGGCGCCGACCCGAGCGGCGATGTCGTGGGCGCGCGCCGGCCCCGCGGCCAGTTCGTCGGCAATGCCGAGCTTGGCGGCGACGTAGAGCACCTGAGTGGTCCAGGCGCCGGTCGCCAGTTCCAGGAGCGCGATGTTTCCCGGCACCGAGGATCGGTGCAGTGTGGCCAGCCCGGCGCGGACCCCGTCTATTGCGCGGATGATCCGCACCGGCGGAACCTTCTTCTTCGGCGCGGAAGGGGCGTCTGCTTTTGTCAGCGTCGATCTCACGCCGACGAACGTAGGCGAGCGGCCTTAATTAATTCTTGGAGCCGGGCGGGGTTGCCTAGTTGTACTGACCTGAGAGGTTAGGTACGCGGCTGGCTGGTGGTTGACCGCCGAGTGCTGTGTGGCCGCGGTGGTGATTGTAGTTGTGCAGCCATCGCGGGTACTCCTGGCAGCGTTGTTGGTCGCTGGTGTACAGCCGGGCGTAGGCCCACTCATCGGCCAGGGTCCGGTGGAATCTCTCCACCTTCCCGTTGGTCTGCGGCCGATAGGGTCGAGTGCGCCGATGTTCGATGTCATCGCCTAGCGCCTTGCGGAATACATGCGACCGGTAGCAAGATCCGTTATCAGTCAACACCTTTCGAACAATGATTCCCTGTTCGACGAACCAGGCGTTGGCGCGTTCCCAGAACTCGGAGGCGGTCTCCTTGCGTTCATCGGCCAGCATCTCGGAGAAGACCAGACGGGAGTGCGCATCCAGCGCGGTGTGTAGGAAGTGATAGCCCCGCAACGGCTGTCGGTACTTATTGGTGGCTCCGGTCTTGTCGGCTTGGGCGTTGCGCTTACCTGCGGAGCGACCCAGCATCTTCCAGCCGCCGCCGGCGGGGATCTTTCCCAGCTTCTTGACATCGACGTGCACCAGATCACCGCACGCCGCAGATTCCATGCGGCGCACGACGCGGCCGGTGGCGCGGTCGAGCCAGCGCAGTCGGGCGATCCGGTAGCGGCGCAGCACGTTGTGCACCGTGGAGACGTTCAGTCGCAGCAGGTAGGCGATTCGGGCCGGTCCCCAACGGCGGGTGACGCGCACCCCGATGATGCGGCGTTCGGTCCGTGTCGGGGTGCGGTTGGGGCTGCGATGGGGTCGTGAGCTGCGGTCGGCCATTCCGGCCTCGCCCAGCTCGACGTAGCGGTCCCTCCAACGGACGGCGGTGCCTACCGATACCTGGAATCGTTCGGCCGCGCGGCGTAGCGACCAGCCATCATCGACGATGCACCGAGCCAGCCTCAAGCGACCCGTTTCGGACAAAGGGGCATTACGGTGAACCACGAAGACCTCCGAGGTGGGTTGGTGCGTTCCTAGACAGCTCGCACTTCACTCGGAGGTCTTCGCCTTGTCACCTCACCACGCCGTACCTAACGTCCGTGGTCAGTACACCTAGTCCAGATAGTCGCGCAGCACCTGAGATCGGCTGGGGTGACGGAGCTTCGACATCGTCTTGCTCTCGATCTGACGGATGCGCTCACGCGTCACGCCGTACACCTGGCCGATCTCGTCGAGGGTGCGGGGCTGACCGTCGGTCAAGCCGAACCGCAGCCGAACCACACCGGCTTCCCGCTCCGACAGCGTCTCAAGGACGGACTGCAGCTGGTCCTGGAGCAGCGTGAACGAGACCGCGTCGACGGCCACCACGGCTTCGGAGTCCTCGATGAAGTCGCCGAGCTGGCTGTCGCCTTCGTCGCCGATCGTCTGATCCAGCGAGATGGGCTCGCGCGCGTACTGCTGGATCTCCAGCACCTTCTCCGGCGTGATGTCCATCTCCTTGGCCAGCTCTTCAGGCGTGGGCTCGCGGCCCAGATCCTGGAGCAGCTCGCGCTGGATGCGGCCGAGCTTGTTGATGACCTCGACCATGTGCACCGGGATGCGGATGGTGCGGGCCTGGTCGGCCATGGCCCGGGTGATGGCCTGACGGATCCACCACGTCGCGTACGTGGAGAACTTATAACCCTTGGTGTAGTCGAACTTCTCCACCGCGCGGATCAGACCGAGGTTGCCCTCCTGGATCAGGTCCAGGAAGGCCATGCCGCGGCCGGTGTAGCGCTTGGCCAGCGACACGACCAGGCGGAGGTTCGCCTCCAGCAGATGGTTCTTCGCGCGGTCTCCGTCGCGGCAGATCCACATGTAGTCGCGGCGCTGCGCGGTGGTCAGCTTCTCGCCCTTTTCGGCGATCTCCGCCATCAACTGGGTGCAGTACAGGCCTGCTTCGATGCGCTTGGCGAGCTCCACCTCTTCTTCGGCGTTGAGCAGCGCGACCTTGCCGATCTGCTTGAGGTAGGCGCGCACCGAGTCCGCGGAAGCGGTCAGCTCGGCGTCTTTGCGGGCCTGCCGCAGCGCCTCGGATTCCTCCTCGTCCCAGACGAAATCGCCGGAAGCCTTGTCCTTCTCGGAGGGCTCGGGGAGTGCGTCGTCATCGCCCGCGGCGTCCTTGGCGGTCTTGCCTGCGGCCTTGGGTGCGGCCGCGCCGTCAGCCTCGCCCGACTCGTCGTCGGAGTCGTCGTCGGCCGGGTCGGCAGCGGCTTCGTCCTCGACCTCGATGTCGTCGAGTTCGATCTCGGTGTCGTCGACCTCGACGAGGTCGTCGCCGGGCTCGCCGTCGAGGTCGGTGTCGTCGGCCACGACCACGCCGTCGACCGCCTCGGCCTCGGGGCCCTTCTTGGCGCGGCCGCGGGTGGCGGGCGCATCGGCAGCCTTGGCGGCGCGCGGTTTGGTCGCCTTCGCGGGAGCGCTCTTGGCGGCCTTCTTCGCAGGCGCCTTCTTGGCCGGGGTCTTTGCGGCGGTGCGCTTCACCGGCTCGTCGGTCGCCGGGCTTGCCTTGATCGCTGCCACGTACACCCTTTCGGTCGTGCGGCTCTTCGGGGCGCACGCGGGCGCCACCGATATATGTCGGCTATGTCGAATGTCGGCGTTGATCTCACAGCGTGATGTCGGGGTGGGATACTTTCGCCGCTATCCGGTAGGCGGCCGCCGTCGACCATTGTAACGACAGTGTGGGTTGACGCTGTGCGCAGCGGCAAATTTGCCGCCCCCGCGCGCCGGTCGGGCGGCGATGTCCGGTGGTTACCTGCCGGTAGCCGTGACGTCGAACTCGGCAGCCATCGCGGCACCGACGATGCCGGCGGTGTTCTGCAGCGCCGCGGCCACCACCGGGGTGCGGTTCGTGAGCATCGGTATCCATTTGTCCGCCTTGCGGCTGATGCCCCCACCGGCGATGAACAGGTCCGGCCAGATGGCGTTCTCGATGGCCACCAGCACTTTTGTGACCTCCTGGGTCCAGCGCTCGTAGCTCCATTCCTTGCGCTCCTTGACCGAGCTCGCCGCACGATGCTCGGCTTCCTTGCCGCCCACTTCGAGGTGGCCGAACTCGGTGTTGGGCAGCAGCACCCCGTTGTGGATGACCGCCGAGCCGATGCCTGTGCCGAAGGTCAGCAGGACGATGACGCCCGTGTTGTCGCGGCCCGCGCCGAATTTCTCCTCGGCGAGTCCGGCCGCGTCGGCGTCGTTGAGCACCGTCACCGACTGGCCGCCGAGCGCCGAGCTGATGACGTCGTCGGCGTCGAGTCCGATCCAGCCCTTGTCGACGTTGGCCGCGGTGCGCACGATCCCGTCCGCGACGACGCCCGGATAGGTCACGCCCAACGGTCCCTCCCAGCCGAAGTGCGCGACGACCTCGGTGATGGTCTTGGCGACGGCTTCCGGCGTGGCGGGCTGAGGGGTCAGCAGTTTGAACCGGTCGCCGATCAACTGGCCCGTGTCGAGATCGACGATCCCGCCCTTGACGCCGCTACCACCGACGTCGACACCGAAGCCACGGCGTTGCCCCTCGGAGCTCGACGCGGGTGTGGCGGCGGGTTGTAATGACTCGGATGACTCAGCTTGGGCGGTCATGCAAGCTCCTCTGCGCTGGTGGGCGATACCAAGGCTCCTCGGCGCGCGGGGGCCGCGCGGTGGTGCAGCCAGGGCGCGATGCCACACTATCGGCTCGCCAATTGCGATGTGTGGCAGTCATGCATCCGGTGGTTTCGGATCGCGCGGGATGTGCTGCGATGGACGGGTGAACAATCCGATCCCGGCCACCGACGCCGCCTCGCTGCGCGACGTGGCCCTGCAGCTGGCCTCCGAAGCTTCCGAGTTCGTGCGCAGGCGGCGCATCGAGGTCTTCGGCGCAGGCGCGGCGGACACCGCCGCGGGTGGCGTCGGGCCTGGGGCGCCGTCGGTGAGTTTCAAGAGCACCCCGACCGACCCCGTCACCGTCGTCGACACCGAGACCGAACGGCTGCTGCGGGAACGGTTGGCCGTCCTTCGTCCGGGCGATGCGATTCTCGGCGAGGAGGAAGGTGGTCCGGTCGGCGGCGCCGACGGAGCGCTCACCTGGGTGCTCGACCCGATCGACGGCACAGTCAACTTTCTGTACGGGATACCGGCGTACGCCGTCTCGATCGGCGTGCGTCGCGACGGCGCATCGGTGGCCGGAGCCGTGGCCGACGTCGCCGACGGGACCGTGTACACGGCCGCGCTGGGCCACGGTGCGCATGTGCACCGCGATGGAGTCGCTACGGCGATGCGGTGCAGCCAGGCCACGGAGTTGTCCATGGCCCTGGTGGGCACCGGCTTCGCCTATCAGCGTGAGGAGCGGCAGCGGCAGGGTCAGGCGATGGCCCGGTTGCTCCCCGACATCCGGGATCTGCGCCGGATCGGGTCCTGCGCGCTGGACCTGTGCATGGTGGCGGCAGGCCGGCTCGACGCGTACTACGAGGACGGCGTGCACCTGTGGGACTGGGCCGCGGCCGGGCTGATCGCGAGCGAGGCGGGTGCGCTCGTGCGTCCGCCGGCGTCGGCGGACGGCTTCGGTCTCATGGTGGCCGCCGCGCCCGGGATCAGCGCGGCCCTCGACGAGGCGCTGCAGCGCTGCGGCGCGGTGTAGCGCGGAGTCCGCACATCACCGTGCGTCGGGCTCAGCAGGTTCCGGTGTGTGCCTTGCTCAGCAGTTCGGCATCTGCCGGCTGGGTGGCGTCGGGGAGCAGGCTCGCAAGGACCGCGTCGATGTCGTCGCTGCGGGTCAGCTCGGCGAAGTCGGTACCGATCGCGAGGTCGACCGTGTCGTCGGTACGTCCGTCCTGGAACAGCTCGGTGCAGGGGGCGACCAGCCAGATCGACGCTGCGGCCGCCCGTCCGGCAGGCCCGAATCGGATCTGGCCCTGGCACTGCAGGCGTGCGTTCGCGTAGAGCGGGTCGTTGGCGGCCTCGGGTTCGGCGAAGCCGAGGTCACGCAGGGCGCCGGCGACCTCGGCGGCCTGTCCGCCCTGTCCGCTGGCGTTGAGCACGCGAATCCTGGTGTCGGCCAGCTTGGCCGGGGTGACGTCGATCATCGTCGAGGCAGACACCTGTTCACCGAGGTCGCCGACGGGGGCGTTGGGCTCGGCGGGCACCGGCGGGTTGCAGACGGCGGCCTGCTCGACCTCCGGCGGACGGGACAACGCGATCACCCACACCAGCAGCGCGGCGACTCCCAGGACGGCGAACATCGCGATCCCGGGTATGAAGCTTCGGCGCCGGAACGGCCGGCCGTGTTTGTCGAACGCCGTGCCCTCGGTGATTTGCGCGACCACGCAGTGCACTCTAGAGCCCCTGGCGGCGGGCCATCGACTTGCAGGTCAGACGCCCATTCTCCGGGTGTGACATAAATCACAATAGAACCGGTGTCAATACGGGCACGAATCATTTGGCGGATGCGTTCGACGCTGGTACAAAGCACTGCTGCAAGAGCTTCATGGAGGGGACAGGCATGGCCACTGACTACGACGCCCCAAGGCGCACCGAGACCGATGACGTCTCGGAGGATTCCCTCGAGGAATTGAAGGCACGGCGCAATGAAGCACAGTCGGCTGTCGTCGACGTCGACGAATCCGAATCCGCGGAATCATTCGAGCTTCCGGGTGCCGATCTCTCCGGTGAGGAGCTGTCGGTCCGGGTGATCCCGAAGCAGGCCGACGAGTTCACCTGCTCGAGCTGCTTCCTGGTGCATCACCGCAGTCGTCTCGCCAGCGAGAAGAACGGCGTGATGATCTGCACCGACTGCGCGGCCTGAGCGGATCCGGCCGCCGCTGCGCGCTCAGCCGCGCAGCGCGGCCAGGACCCTGTCCGGGTGCTTCGCGCTGATCAGCCAGTACGGGGTCGGGTCGTCCGGATCGTCGAGGACCAGCAGGACCATAGGTCCGACCCAGCCTTTGTGGACGACGTAGGCGGCCGGATCGAGTTGTCGGCCCAGCGCGGCGGACTTCGCCGATCGGGGGACCTCGGCGGTGCGGGTGACGACCGAGACCGGCAGGTGGGCGCTGCCAATCCACAGTTCGGTGTCATCATCGGTGCCGACGACGCGCAGCTCGGTCCTTCCAAGGCCCACCAGTACCACTGCGGCGACCGGCAGCAGCACGGCGTAGGGCAGCCAGGCGGGCAACGCTTCGACGCCCTGGTTGACTTCGAGCGCGATCAGCGCAGCCAGGCCCAGTCCCGGCAGCCACCACCACAGCGGCACCCAGAGGCGCTCGCGATAGCGGACGGTTCGGGTGGTGGCACGCGTGTCGGACACGCGGCCCAGAGTAATCTCTGACGTCGTGTCCATCTCTTTGGCGGTAGTACGGCTCGACCGCGACCTTCCGCTGCCCAGCAGGGCGCACAGCGGCGACGCGGGAGTCGACCTCTACAGCGCGCAGGACGTCGAACTGGCGCCCGGGCAGCGGGCACTGGTGCCTACCGGGATCGCGGTGGCCATCCCGCACGGAATGGTCGGGCTCATCCATCCGCGCTCGGGACTTGCTGCCCGCGTGGGGCTTTCGATCGTCAACAGCCCTGGGACCGTCGACGCGGGGTACCGCGGCGAGATCAAGATCTCGCTGATCAATCTGGACCCGACCACCCCGATCGTGATCAAGCGGGGGGACCGCGTCGCGCAGCTGCTGGTGCAACGCGTCGAGCTGCCCGAGCTCGTCGAGGTCACCTCTTTCGACGAGGCCGGACTGGCCGACACGACGCGCGGCGCCGGTGGTCATGGTTCCTCGGGTGGGCATGCCAGTCTGTAGAAGGAGTAGACATGGCACGGACTAGTGACCGCAGCGAGAGGGCCGAGGCGCCCGAGGAGGTGGCATCGGTGGACACCGGCGACGACGAGCTGGAAGGCCCGTTCGACATCGACGACTTCGATGACCCGTCGGTGGCCGCACTGGCGCGGCTGGACCTCGGCTCGGTGTTGATCCCGATGCCGGACGCCGGTCAGGTGCAGGTCGAGCTCAACGACACCGGTGCACCCAGCGCCGTGTGGGTGGTGACCGCCAACGGCAGGTTCACCATCGCGGCCTACGCCGCGCCGAAATCCGCAGGTCTGTGGCGCGAGGTGGCGACGGAGCTGGCGGAGTCGCTACGCAAGGACGCCCCGAAGGTCACGATCGAAGACGGCCCCTGGGGACGCGAAGTGGTGGGCTCCTCCGGTGAGGGATCGGCAGTGGTGCGTTTCATCGGTGTCGACGGCTACCGGTGGATGGTGCGCTGCGTGGTCAACGGGCCGTTCGAGCGGATCGCGGAGCTTTCCGAGCAGGCGCGAAATGCGTTGGCGGACACGGTAGTACGTCGTGGAGACACGCCATTGCCGGTGCGCACGCCGCTGCCTGTGCAATTGCCCGAGCCGATGGCTGCCCAGCTGGCGGCCGCGCAGCAGCAGGCCGCCGCCCAACAGCAGGGCGCCGCTCCACAGCAGCAGGCCGCGCCTGCGCCGGCCGAAGAGCCGGACCCGGCACAGCAGGAGCCTCCGCAGCCCAACGCGCGCCGCACCACCACGGGCTCGGCGATGCAGCAGCTGCGGACCATCACCGGCGGCTGAGCGCCCTCACACCCGGCGCGACGGCCGGGCCGGGTCCTCGGCGTCCCGCAGCGCTGCCAGGCAGCGGGTGCCCAGCACGGCGGCGCTGACGCCGATCTCGTCGAGCGTCACGGTGCGCAGCGACGCGCGGGGCGCGGCCGACACCCATTCGACGCCGACCTCCAGTGGGTGCACCGGGTCGTCGGTGGCCGACACCACTCCCAGCGGAACGGTTAGTGCTTCCAGTTCTCCGCTGGTCGGGGCCACGTAGTGGGCTGCCTCGTCCATCGCGTCGGGCAGGGCGGGCCATTGATCCAGCCACGACCGGGTCAGTTCGTCGGCAAGCCATTTCGGGCTGGACGCCTGCATCTGCGCCGTCGTCGCCACCAGGCCGTCGCGACGCAACAGCTCGGCGGAATGCCGCGCCGCCAATGCCGCGGGCGCGCCGTCGGGTTCACCCGTCCACGCGGGCAGTGCGGCGAGCACCGCGCTCACCCGGGTGGGGTTGCTCAGCGCCCATTCGGCCGCGACGGCCGCGCCGATCGACACGCCGCCGACCGCGATCGGCTGCGGATCGGCGGCGCGCGCGGCGTTGTCGAGTTCGTCGCGGTACCCCGCGACGAGGCGGTGGGGTTGTGGCGCCGGGGTCACCACCACCGCACCGGCCTCGTGCAGCGCGGTGGAAAACGCCCGGTAGACGAAGTCGTCGTCGGACCCCGTGCCCGGTAGGAGAACGGTGGTGACACCGCGCAGACTGAGCGTCATGTTTCGATCGTGCCCGGTCGTGGAATTCAGCTGCGCGGCGACCCGCGCAACCCGTGTCCCGGTAGTTAGCATCTCGGAACTAAGAGGTCTACCGTGGCGTTGGTTATACGCATCCACCACAGGATTGGCAGTTCAGGAGAAGCCATGGCTACGGCCGAGGGGTATCTTCGACGGCTCACACGCCGGTTGACCGAAGATCCGGAACAGCTCGACGTCGAAGAGCTCAGCGGCGAGGCCGCGAGCACCGGCGCGCAGCGGGCGATCGACTGCCAGCGTGGGCAGGAAGTGACCATGATCGGCACCCTGCGCAGCGTCGAGTGCAACGGCAAGAGCTGCGCCGGCGGCGTCAAGGCCGAACTCTTCGACGGCACCGACTCCGTGATACTCGTGTGGCTGGGCCAGCGCCGCATCCCCGGTATCGAGTCGGGCCGCACGCTCAAGGTGCACGGCCGGGTCGGCAAGCTGGACAACGGCGCCAAGGCGATCTACAACCCCCACTACGAGATCCAGAAGTGAGCGACCCCGGCACCGATCCGGGCACGCAGAGCTCACCGGCACGAGGCGCAGCTGTTCTGGAACAGATGGGCGGCGTCAGCGGTCTGATCTATTCGTCACTTCCGGTCGTCGTGTTCGTCCCCGTGTCGTCCGCCTTCGGGTTGGTCCCCGCCATCGGGGCAGCTCTCGGGGTGGCCACCCTCATCCTCGTGTGGCGCCTGGTGCGCCGGGAGACGGCGCAGCCGGCGATCTCGGGTTTCATCGGCGTCGGCATCAGCGCGCTCATCGCCTACCTGGTGGGAGCCTCCAAGGGGTATTTCCTGCTCGGCATCTGGATGTCGCTGTTCTGGGCCGTGGTGTTCGCGCTGTCTGTTGTCATCCGCCGGCCTGTCGTCGGCTACATCTGGGGCTGGGTGCACACCGGCGACCGCCGCTGGCGTGATGTGCGGCGCGCGGTGCTGGCCTTCGACGTCGCGACGGTGGTCTGGGTCGCGGTGTTCACGTCACGGTTCGTCGTCCAGCACCATCTCTACGACGCGGACCAGACCGGCTGGCTCGGTGTCGCCCGCATCGCCATGGGGTGGCCGCTGACCGCCGTGGCCGCCCTCGTGACCTACTTGGCGATCAGGGCCGCCCAGCGTGCGGTGCACGAGCTGGAGCCCGTCGAGACGCCAGGGGAGGCGCAGCACACCGACGGTGTGCCCGACGCCGACTCGGTGCGCAAGCCGACCTGAGCGAGCTCAGCGCTGCTTCGGGTGCAGCAGCAGCTCGCGCAGTTCGTCCTCGGCTTCCGCCACTGCCACGAACAGGAGTTCGTCGCCGCCCTCGAGTGGTTCGTCGCGTTCCGGGACGATGACGCGCGGGCCGCGCAGGATCGTCACCAACGTCGTATCCCTGGGCAGTTCCAGGCGTTTGACCGGCTTGCCGCCCCACGGAGTGTCGTCGGGCAGCGTGATCTCGACCAGGTTGGCCTGGCCCTTGCTGAACTCCATCAGCCGCACCAGATCGCCCACCGACACCGCTTCTTCGACCAGTGAGGCCAGCATGCGCGGCGTGGACACGGCGACGTCGACTCCCCAGGCCTCGTCGAAGAGCCACTCGTTGCGCGGGTCGTTGACACGGGCCACCACCCGCGCCACCCCGAACTCCGTCTTCGACAGCAGGCTCAGCACTACGTTGGCCTTGTCGTCGCCGGTGGCGGCGATGACGACGTCGAAGTCTTCCAGCTTGACCGATTCCAGCAGGCTGATCTCACACGCGTCTCCGAGGCGCCACTGCGCCGCCGGAATCGCATCCACGTCGATGTGATCGGGGTTGCGTTCCAGCAAGGTGACCTCGTGCGACTCGACGAGTTCGCGGGCAATGGAACGGCCGACCGCGCCGGCTCCGGCGATCGCGACTTTCACTAGGCCTCCGGATCCTCGCTCGGGGGCAACGCCGCAATGGCCAGCGCCTCGGCGATGTGTCCCGAGATCGCGGCGAGATAGACCTGGTCGCCCGACTGGATGACGGTCTTGGCATCAGGCAGGGTGCCCGCGCCGAACCGGATCATGAACGACACCCGGCCCGATGTGGCGGCCTCCAGCTCGGTGACTCGGCGGCCCACCCAGTCCTCGTGCAACGCGAGTTCGGTGACGCCGACGTTTCCGGTCGGGTCCCGCCACTTGGTGGTCTCCGTCTCACGGGTCAGCACATTGAGCAGCCGGTCGGTTGTCCACGGAACCGTCGCCACCGTAGGGATGCCCAGCCGCTCGTAGACCGCCGCGCGTTTGGCGTCGTAGATGCGCGCCACCACCCGCTGGACACCGAAGGTCTCGCGGGCGACCCGCGCCGAGATGATGTTGGAGTTGTCGCCGGATGACACCGCGGCGAAGGCCGACGCGTCCTCGATGCCCGCCCGCAAGAGCACGTCGCGGTCGAAGCCCATGCCGAGCACCCGTTCGCCGGGGAAGTCGGGGGAGAGCCGGTGAAACGCCGTGCCGTCCCGGTCGATCACCGCAACGTCATGGCCGATTCTGGCCAGGCTGTCCGACAGGGAGGCACCGACCCGGCCGCATCCCATGACCACTACACGCACCTGACGGTCCTTTCCCGGCCGAGGTTGCTGCAACACCCGCACTGCAGAACGCTACAGCTTTCCGACGGCCGTGGACCGTCGGGCTTACTCTTGGCAGTCGTGTCCAAGCTTTCGACGGCCGCGCGCCGGTTGGTACTAGGCCGGCCGTTCCGCAGCGACAACCTGTCGCACACCCTGCTGCCCAAACGGATAGCGCTGCCGGTGTTCGCCTCGGACGCCCTTTCCTCGGTGGCCTACGCGCCGGAGGAGATCTTCCTGGTGCTCTCGGTGGCCGGATTGTCGGCCTATTCGATGGCGCCGTGGATCGGTCTGGTCGTGGCGGCGGTGATGCTCATCGTCATCGCGAGCTACCGCCAGAACGTGCACGCCTACCCGTCGGGCGGCGGCGACTACGAGGTGGTGACCACGAACCTGGGTCCGACAGCGGGTCTGACGGTCGCCAGCGCCCTGCTGGTCGACTACGTGCTGACGGTCGCGGTGTCGATGGCCTCGGCGATGTCGAACATCGGGTCGGCGGTGCCGTTCGTCGACCAGCACAAGGTGTGGTTCGCCGTGGTCGCAATCCTGGTCTTGGCCTCACTGAACCTGCGGGGCATCCGAGAGTCGGGCACCGCGTTCGCGATCCCGACCTACGCGTTCATGATCGGCATGTACATCATGCTGGCGTGGGGCTTCTTCCAGATCTATGCGCTGGACCATCCGCTGCGTGCCGAGTCGGCCGACTTCGAGATGCACTCCGAGCACGGCGAGATCCTGGGCTTCGCGCTGGTCTTCCTGGTCGCGCGGGCCTTTTCGTCCGGCAGCGCCGCGCTGACGGGCGTGGAGGCGATCAGTAACGGCGTCCCGGCGTTCCGGAAACCCAAGTCGCGCAACGCAGCCACCACCCTGCTGTTGCTGGGGATCGTCGCCATCACGCTGTTCATGGGCATCATCATGCTGGCCAAGGCGACCGGCGTGCAGATCGCCGAGCGACCGCTTGAACAACTCGGCGGCGCGCCCGCTGACTACCAGCAGAAGACGTTGGTCGCGCAGCTGGCAGGTGCCGTGTTCCACGACTTCCCGATCGGCCTGTATCTGATAGCCGGCGTCACCGCGCTGATCCTCGTGCTGGCTGCCAACACCGCGTTCAACGGCTTTCCGGTGCTGGGATCGATTCTCGCCCAAGACCGGTACCTGCCGCGCCAACTGCACACGCGCGGCGATCGGCTGGCGTTCTCCAACGGCATCCTGTTCCTCGCCTTCGGTGCCGTCGCGTTCATCGTGGCGTTCCAGGCCGAGGTGACCGCGCTGATCCAGCTCTATATCGTCGGTGTGTTCGTATCCTTCACGCTGAGCCAGATCGGCATGGTGAGGCACTGGACCCGGCTGTTGCGCACCGAAACCGATGCGACGGCGCGCGGCCGAATGGTCCGCGCCCGGGTGATCAACACCATCGGTTTCCTGTGCACCGGCACCGTGCTGATCATCGTGGTCGTCACGAAGTTCCTGATCGGAGCATGGATCGCCATTCTGGCGATGGGCGCGCTGTTCGGCATCATGAAGTTGATCCACAAGCACTACGCCTCGGTGGCACGCGAGCTGGAGGCCCGCTCCGCCGAGACCGAGGACATCGTGCTGCCCAGCCGCAACCATGCGATCGTGCTGGTGTCCAACGTGCATCTGCCCACCCTGCGCGCGCTGGCGTACGCCCGCGCGACCCGGCCCGACCTGCTGGAAGCCATCACCGTCAGCGTCGACGACGCGGAAACGCGCCAGCTGGTGCACAAGTGGGAGAACAGCGACATCAGCGTGCCGCTGAAGGTGATCGCGTCGCCGTACCGCGAGATCACCCGGCCGGTGCTGGAGTACGTCAAACGGGTCAGCAAGGACTCGCCGCGCACCGTCGTCACCGTGTTCATTCCGGAGTACGTCGTCGGTCACTGGTGGGAACAGTTGCTGCACAACCAGAGTGCGCTGCGACTCAAGGGCCGGCTGCTGTTCGAGCCCAACGTGATGGTGACATCGGTGCCGTGGCAATTGACTTCGTCGGAACGACTCAAGAAGCTTGAGCCGCAGTCGGCACCGGGTGACGCACGTAAGGGGTTCCTGGATTGACCGATGACAGTGCACGCGAAGAGCTCACGCTGACGACCGAGGGCGCGGCCAACGGTGGCAGCTGCGTCGCCCGCCACGAGGGCCGGGTGGTGTTCGTGCGCTACGCGCTTCCGGGTGAGACGGTCCGGGCCCGGCTGGTCGGCGATCGCGGGTCGTACTGGAATGCCGAGGCGGTCGAGGTGCTCGAGCCTTCCGCCGATCGCATCGACTCACTGTGCCCTGTTGCCGGCGTGGATGGTGCGGGCTGTTGCGACCTGGCGTTCGCCCGACCGGCGGCGGTGCGGGGGATCAAAGGCGCCGTGGTGGCCAATCAGCTTGCGCGCCTTGGTGGTTACCAGTGGCGCGACGAGTCCGAGGCGACGGCCGAGCCTGTCGGCGAGATCGGGGCGACCGGTTGGCGGACCAGGGTGCGACTGGACACGTCCGCCGACGGCCGCGCCGGCTTTCACCGCTACCACAGCAGCGAACTGGTGCACCGGCTCGACTGCGCGCAGCTGCCCGCGGGGATGCTCGACGGTATCGCCGACAGGCAGTGGCCTGCTGCAGCCGCGGTCCATGTCGCCGTCGACGACGACGGGGCCAGGCACGTGGTGGTCGGCGGTAGCGGTCAGCGGTCGGCGCCCCGTGGGGCACGCCGGAAATTGGGCGGCCGTTCCCCGGGCCTCCGCACAGCGGTCGACGAGGGAGACTACGAGGCGGTTCAGCGGGTCGACGGACGTACCTGGCACGTCCCCGTCACGGCCTTCTGGCAGGCCCACCGGGACGCGGCGTCGCTGTACAGCGCGCTCGTCTCCCAGTGGGCGCAACTGGGGCCCGGCATGACCGCGTGGGATCTCTACGGTGGTGCAGGCGTTTTCGCCGCCGCGTTGGCCCGTGGGGTCGGCGAGACCGGGGCGGTGCTCACCGTGGACACCTCACGCGGCGCGTCGCGGTCCGCTCGGGCCGCGCTCGCCGACCTCGGCAACGTCTCGGTTCTCACCGACTCCGTACGGCGGGCGCTGACCGGGCAGCGGCACCGCGCCGACGTCGCCGTGCTCGATCCGCCGCGCACGGGGGCAGGCCGTGAGGTGATCGACCTCCTGGCTGCAGCGGACGTGCCGCGGATCATCCATATCGGTTGTGAGGCTGCGTCTTTCGCTCGCGATATCGGCCTGTATCGCGGCCACGGGTACGCGGTGGAGGAGCTGCGGGTATTCGACTCGTTCCCGCTGACCCACCACGTGGAGTGCATCGCCGTACTGCAACGACCCACCGGCAGCGCATAGGATGGGCCTCAGGTGTGCCGGGAAGTCTGGTCGGCGTCTACTCGTCGACGACAGGTAAAGGCCGCCCATGACAGCTGATCCGCCCACCCCCCGTGCCCGCGGCACCCTGCTGTCCCGCGGTTCCTGGGCGGAGGCCGCCCGGGTCAGCGAGATCCTGCGCAAGGAGACCGTCGGCGGCGTCATCCTGCTCGTCGCGGCCGGCGCCGCGCTGATCTGGGCCAACTCGCCGTGGTCGGAGCGTTATTTCGGCTTGCGCGATGCCGTGGTCGGCGGCCAGTGGCTCGGCCTGCACCTGGACCTGAGCATCGGGGAGTGGGCAGCCGACGGGTTGTTGGCCATCTTCTTCCTCGTCGTCGGGCTGGAGCTCAAACGCGAGTTCGTCGCCGGCGATCTGCGTGACCCCGCCCGGGCGGCGATGCCGATCGCGGCTGCGGTGGGCGGGATGGTGGTACCCGCGCTGATCTTCGTGCTGGTCAATCTGAACACCGGGGACGGTGCGCTGCGGGGCTGGGCGATCCCGACCGCGACCGATATCGCCTTCGCGGTGGCCGTTCTCGCCGTCATCTCCACGCATCTGCCGTCGGCGTTGCGCACCTTCCTGTTGACGTTGGCGGTCGTCGACGACCTGCTGGCCATCACCGTGATCGCGGTGTTCTACACCGAGGACATCAAGGTCGTCTTCCTCGCCCTGGCCGTCGTGCCGCTGGTCGTGTTCGGGTTGTGTGTCCAGCGTGGCGTGCACGCCTGGTGGGTGCTGGCGCCGCTGGCAGTGGCCACCTGGGTACTGATGCACGAGTCCGGCGTCCACGCCACCGTTGCCGGGGTGCTGCTGGGCTTCGCGGTTCCGGTCCGGCGGTCGACGACCCGCAAAGGCCGCGAGCTCGACGCGGGCATGGCAGAGCATTTCGAGAATCGGTTGCGGCCCATCTCGGCCGGTATTGCGATCCCGGTGTTCGCGTTCTTCGCCGCAGGCGTCAGCGTCGGGGGCGCCGACGGTCTGGTGCAGGCGCTGGGTGACCCGATCACGCTGGGCATCGTGCTCGGCCTGGTCGCGGGTAAGCCGATCGGCATCTTTCTCACCACCAGGGTGCTCTCGGCGGTGACACGCGCGAGTCTGGACGCTTCGCTGCGCTGGGTGGACGTCGTCGGCGTGTCCATGCTGGCCGGCATCGGTTTCACGGTGTCGCTGCTGATCGGCGATCTGGCCTACGGTTTGGGCTCAGAACGTGACGAATTCGTGAAGATCGGCGTGTTGACCGGATCACTGTCGGCGGCACTGCTGGCCTCGGTGCTCCTGCTGTCCAGAAACGCCTCCTACCGGCGCATTCACCGGGAAGAGACGCTCGACGACGACGGCGACGGAGTGCCGGATGTGTACCAATCTCGACAGGACTGACCACGACGCGCGTGCGTAGACTGACGGGATGCTTGAACAGATCCGCGGTCCCGCTGATCTGCAACACCTGTCGCGGGCGCAGATGGACATCCTCGCCCGTGAGATCCGCGACTTCCTGATCCACAAGGTTGCGGCCACGGGTGGGCACCTGGGACCCAACCTCGGCGTGGTCGAGTTGACGTTGGCGCTGCACCGCGTCTTCGACTCTCCGCATGACCCGATCCTGTTCGACACCGGGCATCAGGCCTACGTGCACAAGATGCTCACCGGCCGGTGCCAGGATTTCGATTCGCTGCGCAAGAAGGACGGGCTGTCCGGCTATCCGTCCCGGACGGAGAGCGAGCACGACTGGGTGGAGTCCAGCCACGCCAGTTCGTCGCTGTCCTACGCCGACGGACTCGCGAAGGCGTTCGAGCTGAGCGGGCATCGCAATCGCCACGTGGTGGCCGTGGTGGGCGACGGCGCGCTGACCGGCGGGATGTGCTGGGAGGCCCTGAACAACATCGCCGCGTCCCGGCGCCCCGTCGTGATCGTCGTCAACGACAACGGTCGCAGCTACGCGCCGACCATCGGCGGGTTCGCCGAGCACCTCGCCGGTCTGCGATTGCAGCCGGGCTACGAGCGGGTGCTCGAAGAGGGGCGTAAAGCCGTGCGCGGTGTGCCCGTCATCGGCGAGTTCTGTTACCAGTGCATGCACAGCGTCAAGGCGGGCATCAAGGATGCGCTGTCACCGCAGGTGATGTTCACCGATCTCGGTCTGAAGTACGTCGGTCCGATCGACGGTCATGACGAGTCCGCCGTGGAAGGCGCTCTGCGGCATGCCCGCGCCTTCAACGCCCCCGTCGTCGTCCACGTCGTGACCCGCAAGGGCATGGGATATGCCCCCGCCGAGAACGACGTGGACGATCAGATGCACGCCTGCGGCGTGATCGATCCCGAGACCGGGTTGGCCACCTCCATTCCCGGGCCGGGATGGACGTCGACGTTCTCCGACACCCTAATTCGCCTGGCGTCCAAGCGCCGCGATGTGGTGGCGATCACGGCGGCGATGCCGGGCCCCACCGGGCTGAGCGCTTTCCGGCAGCACTTCCCGGACCGGTTCTTCGATGTCGGTATCGCCGAGCAGCACGCGATGACATCGGCCGCCGGTCTGGCGATGGGCGGAATGCACCCGGTGGTCGCGGTCTACTCGACGTTCCTCAACCGTGCCTTCGACCAGCTGCTCATGGACGTTGCGCTGCACAGCCTTCCGGTGACGTTGGTGCTCGATCGCTCGGGTATCACCGGTCCCGACGGCGCCAGCCACAACGGCATGTGGGATCTGTCGCTGCTCGGCATCGTGCCGGGTATGCGGGTGGCCGCGCCGCGCGACGGCTCCCGCCTGCGTGAGGAGCTCGGCGAGGCGCTCGACGTCAACGACGGCCCCACTGCCCTGCGGTTCCCGAAGGGCGATGTCGGCGAAGACATCACGGCCATCGAACGTCGCGGCGGCATCGACGTCCTGGCGGTTCCCGCCGACGGCATGTCCGAGGATGTGCTCGTGGTGGCCGTCGGACCGTTCGCGGCCATGGCGATCGCGATCGCCGAACGGCTGCGCAACCAGGGCATCGGTGTGACGGTCGTCGACCCGCTGTGGGTTCTTCCCGTGCCGGGTGAGATCGCCACCATGGCGCAGCGGCACAAGCTGGTCGTCACGGTCGAGGACAACGGCGTACACGGTGGCGTCGGCTCTGCGGTGTCGGCTGCCCTGCGGCGCGCGGAGATCGACGTGCCGTGCCGCGACGCAGCGCTGCCTCAAGAATTCTTCGCGCACGCGTCACGGGGAGAGGTGCTGTCCGACATCGGGCTGACCGAACGCAACATCGCCCGCCAGATCACCGGTTGGATTGCCGCGCTCGGTGCATCGGTGGCCGACCGCGAAGTCAGCGAGCAGCTCGACTGATCGAGATGACACCACGTCGCGTCGCCCGGATTGCGGCGGTCGTGCTGCTGACGGCGGTCGCGCTGGTCGGCGGCGTGCCCACCGCGGCCGCGTCGGCACCCGCCTGGTCCGGTCTGGACTCCCGCGCCTACGACGGGCCCACCCCGCCGCCGGGTCAACTGCTCGACGCGGTGGCCCTCGACCCGGCGCTGTCGGTGTCAGGCGCCGGCGCTGCCTACCGCACCCTGTACTCCACCCGTGATCAACACGGTCGCCCAGCGGTCAGCACCGCGGTGGTCTTCACCCCGAAAACGCCTGCGCCGCAAGGGGGGTGGCCGGTCGTAGCCTGGGCGCACGGCACCGTCGGGCTCGGTGACGACTGCACGCCGTCGGCCCTGACGCGCAGTGAGCGCGACGACGAATACCTGTCGCACTGGCTGGACCAAGGCTATGTGGTGGTCGGCAGCGACTACGCCGGCCTCGGCACTCCCGGTCTGATGAGCTACCTCAACAGCGTCACGACCGCCCGCGGCGTGGTGGATTCCGTGCTGGCGGCGCATCAGATGGATCTGCGACTGTCTCCGAAGTGGGCTGTCGTCGGTCAGTCACAGGGTGGGGCGGCTGCGGTCGCCACGGCCCGGTGGGCAAGCGAGTTCAGTGCCGAATCGGACGCGGGTGCGGAGTTGGACTACCGCGGAGTCGTCGCCACCGGCACGCCCGCGCAGGTGGAGACCATCGTCAAGCAGGCCGGACCCGCCATGCCCGTGCCACCCGAACTGGGCCCGATGGCCAGCGCCTACACCGCTTACATCGTGGCGGCACTGCGGGATGCGCGTCCCGATCTGGATCTGAACCGGGTGCTGACCGATGCCGGCCGGGCCGCTGCCGACGAGGCCGAGATCCGATGTGCGGCAGACCTGGCCGGAACATTGGCGGGGATGTCGGTGCCCAGCTTCTTCTCCGCGCCGGTGACCTCGATTCCCGGAGCGGCCGCCGCGATCGACGACTTCATGGGCATCCCGTCGTCGGGGTATGACCGGCCGCTGTTCCTCGGAGTGGGATTGCAGGATCGGGACGTGCCTGCCGACCTGACGCTGCGGTTCGCAGAGAAGCTGAGGTCCAACGACCAGGACGTGACGCTGAAGGTCTATCCCGATTCCGATCACAGTGGCACCGTGCTGACCTCCATCCCGGATTCGACCGCATTCCTGGCCGGCATCTTCAGCTGACCTGGAGGCCGGGGCCGGGGCTCACCTCGACGTCGACGGCGGTGATCGTCGCGCCGCACGTGTCGCAGAGCAGATGGGTGTGCGCGTGACCGCCGCACTCGCGATGGCGGTACTCCACGAACGGTCCGTCGGGCGCCAGATACTTGTCCCCCCAGGAACGCAGTGCCATCAGCACCGGATAGAGATCCAAACCCTTTGACGTCAAACGGTATTCGTGACGGGTTCGCCTGTCGTCCCGATAGGCGCAGCGGTCCAGCACGCCGGCGTCCACCAATCGTCGCAGCCGGTCGGCGAGCACCGGGCGGCTGAGGCCGAGGCTGGACTGCAGGTCGTCGAAGCGGCGGATACCGGCGAATGCCTGTCGGAGGATCACCAGCGTCCACCGGTCTCCGAGCAGCCCGAGGGGCCGCAGGATCGAGCAGGGCTCAACGGCCAGATCGTCGTGACGCATCCCAGAATTCTAGCCATTGCGTTCTAAAAATGAACTCAGATATGGTCGTGGATGTGGACGCTGAACTCGAACGCTGGCGGAGTGCGGGGAGCTGTTTCGACTACCTGGGCTTCGACATCTTCTTTCGCCATGAGGGGCACGGGCCGAATCTTCTTCTCGTCCACGGCTATCCGTTCAACACCTGGGACTGGCATCCGCTGTGGAGCCGGCTCACCGAACGCTTCACGGTCATCGCGCCGGACATGATGGGGATGGGTTTCTCGGCCAAGCCCGTGGCGTACGGCTACAGCGTGCACGACCACGCGGACATGCACGAAGCCCTGCTGGCGCATCTCGGCGTCGGGGCGGCCCACATCCTGGCCCACGACCTCGGCGACTCGGTGGCCCAGGAGATGCTCGCCCGCCATGTCCGCGGCGAGCAGGCCTACGGCGCGGTGGGCATCGAGTCGATCACCTGGCTCAACGGGGGCATGTTCAACGAGTCCTACCACCCCCGGCTCATGCAGAAGGCGATGTCGCAGACGCCGTTGGGCGACCTCGTGAGCCCGCTCCAGGGCAGCGCTCTGTCGAGACGCGTCCTCGAACCGACCATCAACGAGATGTTCGGTCCACACACGAAGCCGGACCGGCGGATGCTCGACCTGTTCCACCAGATCCTGGAGTACAACGACGGAAAGCGGGTGCTGCACAAGGTCGGCCGGTTCATCGGCGACCGCTATGAGCACCGCAACCGGTGGGTGCGCGCGATGAGAGAGACGGACGTGCCGATGCGGCTCATCGACGGCGCGCTCGATCCGAACTCTGGAGCGCACATGGCTCGCCGCTACGCCGAAGTCATTCCGGACGCCGATGTCGTGTTGCTCGACGAGATCGGGCACTGGCCTCAACTCGAAGCACCGGATGCGGTGTGGCGCCATTTCATCGACCATGTCGACAGGGTCACTGGGCGGGCGGCGTTCCCGTCGGCCGAACATGGCGCGTTGCCGGGCGATTCGGCGCCCGATCGGTGACCATGGACACGGGGAAACGGGAGAGTCGCGACACTCGCGACGCAGTTGACTACTGGCCGGTGAAGATCGCATAGTGTATCCAATCAGCTGAAAGCGAGAGTCGATGCCACCGCGCACCGCAATCAAGGGTTCGGTTCCCGCGGACCCCGAGCGTTCCGCCGCGAGCGACCTGGCCAAGGGCGTCGTGCGGGGGCGCCGGCCGGACTTCGTGCGCCCCAAGACCGCGCAGCAGGCCGTCGCGGAGGCGCTGCGGCAGGACATCACCACGGGCAAACTGGCGCCGGGAAGCTGGATCGTCCAGGAGACGGTCGCCGAGCAGTTCGGGGTGTCGCGCATTCCCATCCGGGAAGCGCTGAAGACCCTGGAGGCCGAGGAATACATCACCTACGTGCCGCACAGCGGTTATCGCGTCACGAAGCTCAGCCTGGACGATCTCCTCGAGGTGTTCACGCTGCGGGCGATCCTGGAAGAGGCGCTGATCCGGGACGCGATGCCGAGCGTCTCCGACGAGATCGTCGACGACATGCGCACCTGCAACGCCCAAATGGACGCCGCGCTCGCCGAGGGTGACCTGATCGCGGTCGGTGTGTTCAACCGGCAGTTCCATTTCCTGACGTTTCACGCCAGCGGCATGGCTCGTACCAAGCGCATCGTCGCCCAGCTGTGGAACACCGCCGATGCCTACCGGCCGATGTACTCGGCGCTGCTCGACATGCCGAAGGTCTGTCACGAGCACATCGCGATGATCGACGCGATGGCCGCGCGCGACGTCGAGCGGATGGTGGCGCTCAACCACGAACACCGTTCGCACGCCATCGAACCGATCCATCGGATCTTCGAGACGGAATCCGGCGCGTCGGCGTGACCGTGGCCGATCGGCTCCGGCAATCGGGACTGGTTCTTCCCGTGGCGCCACCGCCCAAAGGGGCGTACTACCCGAGCCGCCGCTGTGGTGACCAGCTGTGGGTTTCGGGGGCGACGGCCCGGCGGCCGGATTCGCCCGCGCTACGGGGCGTCGTCGGCCACGACGTCAGCATCGACGCCGCCGCCGAGCAGGCGGGGCTGGCCGCGATGAACCTGCTCGCGGCGATCGACGGCGCCGTGGGGCTCGACGCGGTGTCCGCCGCGGTGCACCTGCGAGGTTACGTCCGCGCGGTCGCCGAATTCGACTCCCATCCCTCGGTCATCGACGGTGCGTCACGGGTTCTGATCGCGGCGTTCGGCGAGGATGTCGGTGCCCACGCGCGGACGGCGATCGGCGTCGCGTCGCTACCGGGTGGGGCCTGCGTCGAACTCGACGTCGTCGTCAGCGTCGCGGCACGGGCCTGAGCCGGTCCAGCCAGCGACCGATCGCCAGGCCCAGTGCGACTCCGGCACATCCGTTGAGCGCCAAGGTGATCCATTCTTCGCGTAGCGCGATCGCCGGAACGGCCACGCGGGGTGCCGGTAGTGGCTGCGGCGCTGCGTCGCCGCCGGCGATGACGCTGTTGAGACGGACGGTGAACTGACGGACGATGCGGTTGCCGACCTGGGTGATCACGCCCTCGCCGAACTGAGCGACGCGGCCGCCGAGCTGGAGGTCGGTGGTGACGGTGACTGCGGACCGGTCCTCGTCGCCGTGGGCGACAAGGCGCACCGTGGCTTCGGCGGACCCGTTGCCCTTGCGGTCACTGGCAGTTCCGCGGACCACCATCTCGCGTGCGGTGTTGTCTTGAGAGACCAGAGTTGCCTTGCCCGCCAACGTCATACCGATTGGACCGACCTTGACGGTGACGCGGGCGTGGTAGTCGCGGCCGTCATTCCGGTCCAGTTCGGCGCCGGGAATGCAGTCGACGACGGTAGGAATGTCGGTCAGGACCGCCCACGTGGTGTCCAGTGGCGCGTCTACCGTGAACGCGTTGACGAGCTGCATTCGCTTGCCTCCGGTGTTGTGCATCGGTCTCAACGACCTTACGATTGGATACGATATACACAATCCCCACTGTGGTCCAAGGAGGCTTCCCGGATGCTGAGCATGGGTGCAGGACTGTTCCCCACCGAACCGACGGCGGCGATGTGCGCGTACGTACGGCTCTGCGAAGACCTCGGCTACGACCACGTGTGGTTCGGCGACTCGCAGAACATCTGGCGCGAGTCGTCGACCGTGATGGGTGCGGCCGCGGTCGGAACCTCCCGGATCGTGTTCGGCACCGGGGTGACCAACGCGGTGACCAGGCACCCGTCCCTGCTGGCGTCCACGTGGGCCACGCTGGCCGAATTCACCGGCGGCCGTGTCGCCCTCGGAATCGGAACCGGCGACTCCTCGCTGCGCACGATGGGCCTCAAGCCGCTCAAGCTCGCCGAACTGGAGAAGTCGATCGGTGACCTCCGGGCGCTGTTCCGCGGCGAGAAGGTCGCCGAGCCCACCAGCGGTGCGGAGTACCACCTCAACTATCTGAGCGGTCGGGTCGACGTCCCGGTCTACATCGCGGCTTCCGCCCCCAAGATCCTGGAGATGTCCGGTCGCATCGCCGACGGCGTCATCGTATTGGTCGGTACGGCACCGGAGTTCATCAAGGGTGCGCTGGACACCATCGAGCGCGGTGCTGCCCAGAGTGGTCGCTCGCTCGATGATCTGCACATCGTGCTGTGGACGCCGACCGCGATCGGTGAGGACAGCACGGAGGCCCGCGACCTGGTCCGCGCGCATGTCTCGCGTGTCGCGATCCGCCCCCTCCCGGCCAGGGTCGACCCCTCGCTGGAAAAGGCCATCGACCGGATCCGGGACCAGTACAACTACTACGAGCACATGAATCCCGAGGCCGCGCACGCCGACCTGGTGCCGGACGAGCTCGTCGATCTGTTCGCGCTCGCCGGTACCAAGGCCGAGTGCGCACAGCGACTCAAGGAGATCGAGTCGCTCGGGGTGGACCAGGTCTCGATCGTCCCGTTCGTCCGGCCCGGCCAGAGCCGCGAAGGCACCATCCGTACGTTCGCCGACATCGTCAACGGCCGACTCGCATGACAGCGCCCGGCGCTCCCGATCCGCGTGGGTACCCCGCGCCGGGCAGTGCCGCTCCGGGATCACCTCCGCCGTTGAAGCGGGCGTTGACGCCCGCCGATGGAGTCCTGATGGCATCCGCCGGGGATGCGAACCGTACGAAAGACGCTATTCCGCAGTGGAATTCGAGGTCGCGAGAGGTGCCGGGCGCCGTGGGGCTGCGTGGCGCGGTCACGGTGCTCGGGGTGGCCGTCGGCCTGGAGTTGGCCGGCATCTTTTCACGACGTCGTAACACGAAAACGTTGACGTAGATCACAGGATCTTCGTATAGTGGATCCAATATTCACCATCTCCTGGAGGCCCCCACATGTCACGGTTCCCGAAGGTCATCGGCGCGCTCGTCGCCACGTCCGCCCTGCTGGTCGGCGCCACCGCGTGCGCTGACGAGTCCGCGGGTCCGTCGGAGGGCGGCGGGGGCGGTGCCACCACCGACACGCTGAGCATCTCCGCGACAGGCGTGGACAGCCTGCCGTTCATGGCGATCCTGCAGGCGGGGATCAACAAGAAATGGTTCGAAGAAGAGGGGCTCAAGGTCGACCTGTTCTCCGGCGGCGGCGGCGGCAACACGTTGCGCGTGGTGACCAGTGGCGACGCCGACATGGCCATCGCGGGCAACACGTCTGTACTTCTCGCGGCACAACAGCCGAATTCGAATCTCAAGGTCGTCGCGCCGTGGTTCCAGATGAACGACTTCTCCTGGATCAGCCCGCCCGGACGCACCATCGAGGGCGCGGTGCTGGGCTTCAGCTCGGCCGGCTCGTCCACCGAGCTTCTGGTGAAGGGCCTCGAACGCGAACTGGGCCAAGGCGTCCGGGCGCAGGCGGTGGGGCAGATGGGCGACAACTGGACCGCCGCGAAGGCCGACCAGATCACCGCCGGCTGGGCGATGCAGCCGTTCATCGCCGAGAAGCAGGCCAGTGAGAACGCCGAGGTATTGATCAACTCGCGCGACGTCCTCGGAGACCTGCCCGCCGATCTGGTCGCGGTGAACACCGAGTACGCCGAGGCCAATCCCGACAACATCAAGACCTTCTTCAAGGTCGCGGACCGGCTCAACGAGTGGGTGGTGTCCAACCCCGACGAGGCCGGCGCCGAGATCGGTCCGTTGGTCGGCGTGTCACCCGAAGTGATGCAGGCCGCGTTGCGCAACAACCCCGACCTCGCGAAGGCCTACACGCTCAAGGTCGATCCCGAGGGGCTGAAGAACCTGTCCGAGCTCATGGTGGCCGCCGGTCAGATCGACGCGCCGGTGGACTGGGCTACCGTCCTGGACCAGCAGTACCTGCCCGAGGACGACAGAGCCACGTTCTGAACCGATCTCACCCCTGACCGACCGAACGAAAGGTAGCGTCTTGGAGTCATCAGGCATCGAGATGGCCGGCGTATCAGTGGTTTTCGATACCGCTGCCCGTCGCATCACCGCCGTCACCGATATCGACCAGAGCGTTCCGCATTCGAGCTTCGTGTCGATCGTCGGGCCGAGCGGGTGTGGCAAGTCGACGTTGCTCGCCGTGGTGGCCGGGCTGCAGAAGGCCACCACGGGCACCGTCAGCGTCGGCGGCAGGCCGGTCACCGGGCCCGACCCCAAGATCGGTGTGGTGTTCCAGGAGGACTCGACGCTGCCGTGGCGCACGGTCGAGGAGAATGTCAGCTTCGCCATGGAGATGATCGGCACGGCGAAAGACTCGCGGCGCAAGCGGGCCAAGGAGGCCATCGATCTCGTCGGTCTCACCGGGTTCGAGAAGTCCTACCCCTCACAGCTGTCCGGGGGAATGAGGCAGCGGGTCGCACTTGCCCGCACCCTGGCGGTGCAGCCCGAGGTGGTGCTCATGGACGAGCCGTTCGCCGCACTGGACCAGCAGACCCGGTTGTTCCTCGGCGCGGAGGTGCGCCAGATCTGGGCACGGACGAAACAGACCATCATGTTCGTCACCCACGACATCTCCGAGGCGATTCTGTTGTCCCAGCAGGTCTGGGTGATGTCCTACCGGCCGGGCACCATCATCGACGTCGTGGACATCGACCTGCCCGGCGAGCGCGACGCCGGTGTGGTGTCGACCCCGCGGTTCAACGAACTGCACAACCGGATCTGGGGCTCTCTGCAGGCCGAGTCGATGCGCGGCTTCCAGCAGCAGGAAACCGCGGCGACGTGAGCACCTCGTTCGCGGCCACCGACGACGTGTCCACGGAGGGCACGCCGGCAGCGGGAGCACCACCGCGGCGGTCCCGCCGCAGGCGGCCCCGGTTCGGCACCCTCGCCTACAGCGCCGCCTCGACCGTCGGGCTCCTTCTGCTGTTCACCGCGTTCGCCGAGATCGGGTCTCGGGCGGGGTGGTGGAACGACCATGTGCTGCCTGCGCCGTCGGTGATCTTGGCGGCGCTGGCGGAACTGCTCACCGAGCCGCAGTTCTGGCTCGACGCACAGCGCACCGGCGTCGAGGTGGCTGTGTCGATCCTCTTCGGCTGTCTCCTGGGATTCGGAGCGGGACTGCTGTTCTGGAAGGTGCCGCTGCTGGGCCGGGTGTTCGAGCCCTACCTGGTGTCGTTCTACGCGGTACCGCTGGTGTTGTTCTATCCGGTGATGATCGTGCTCGTGGGCATCAACGCGATGTCGGTGATCATCCTCGCCACCATCATGGCCGCCATCCCGATGGCGCTCAACACCGCCGTCGGACTGAACCAGATGCCGCCGGTCTACCTGAAACTCGCGCGGTCACTGAAGGCGTCACCCCGCCAGACGTTGTTCGCCATCGCGATACCGGCGGCGGGGCCGTTCATCGTCGCCGGTCTGCGGCTGGCTGTGGTGTATGCCCTCATCGGCACCATCGCCATGGAGTTCACCACGGCGCAGGCGGGTTTGGGCTACCGGATCCGCTATCTCTACGAGATCTTCGACAACATCGGAATGTTCGCCTACATCGTCGTCGTGCTGCTGCTGTCGTGCCTGCTGACCGTTGCCCTGGCCGCCGTCGAACGTGTCCTGCTGCGGGGGAGGAACGCATGACCGCCACGCTGCCCGGCCCGACAGAGGCCGAAATCGCTGCGCCACCGCGTTTCTCGGCGCGTTCCGTGCTCGCCAGCCAGTCCTTCGGTGCCGGCGTGGTAGCCGTGCTGGTGGTCATCGCATGGCAGGTGATGTCGGGTCTGACCTTCGTGATCCCGTCGCCCGCGCAGACCATCACCGTGCTGTTCGACAATCTCGCTGACCCGGCCTACCTGTTCGACCTGCGGGTCACCGCGCAGTCGGTGGCGCTGGCGTTCGTGATCGGCACCGTGGTGGGCGGTGGGATCGGTCTGCTGCTGGGCCTGTCGAGCGCGCTGCGGACCATCTTCGAGCCCCTCATCATCATGCTCAACGGCATCCCCAAGATCGTGCTGTACCCGGTGCTGCTGCCCATCTTCAGCCTGTCGGGTTCCAAGGTCGTGATGGGAGTGCTGTTCGCACTGTTCCCCGTGCTGATCAACGTGTCCACCGGGGTGCAGGAGATACCGAAGGTCTACTGGAAGCTGGCCCGCTCGGTGCGTGCGAACGCCTGGCAGATGCTGACCCACATCATCTTCCCCGCGATCCGCCGCCCGCTGCTCACCGGAATCCGGCTTGCGGTCAGCCTCGCGGTCGTCGGTGTGGTGCTCTCCGAGTTCTTCGCCACCCGGCGCGGCCTCGGCCGGGTGGTGCTGCAGGCCTACAGCCACGGCGACTATCCGTCGATGGTGGCCACCATCATGCTTCTCATCACGATTTCGTTCGCCATCTCGATTGCCCTGTGGCAGTGGGAGAAGCGGATACATTGACCTCCGACGCATCGAAGCCGGGCGCTGCCGGACCATGGGTCGGTACCTCGGTGCGGCGTCGGGAAGACGACCGCATGCTCGGCGGGAACGGACAGTTCGTCGCCGACCATGCCGCGGGAGCACACCAGGTGGTGTTCGTCAGGTCGACTCAGGCGCACGCCAGAATCACCGGGATCGACACCGCGGCCGCCGACCGGATGCCCGGTGTGCTCGGCATTTTCACCGCCGCTGATCTGGGCCTGGCGGACACCGCGATCCCGGCGCTGACGACTCCGGATCCCGATTTCACGGCGGCCACCTCGCTGACGGTCGCCGAGCAGCGGCTGGCGATCCTGGCATCGGAGCGCACGCACTACGTGGGTCAGCCGATCGCCGTGGTGGTCGCCGACAACCGGTACCTGGCCGAGGACGCCGCCGAGAACGTCGCGGTGTCCTATGAGCCGCTGCCGCCGGTGATCGACGCCGAAGAGGCACTCGGGTCCACCGCGCCGGTGCTCTTCGACCATCTGCCGGACAACGAGGCGGCCCGGCTGGAGTACGAGTTCGGCGACCCCGCCGCGATATTCGACGTCGCTGCCCACGTCGTGCAGGACACCTACCGGATGGAGCGACACGGCGCCGTACCGCTCGAATGCCGCGGGGTGCTGGCCGAATTCGATGCCGGCCTCGGCCGTGTCGAGGTGCAGACCTCCACTCAGGTACCGCACATGGTGCGGGATGCGATCTGTGCGGTGACGGGCTGGTCCAGGCAGGAGGTGGCCGTCGCTGTGCCCGACGTCGGCGGCGGGTTCGGTACCAAGGCCAATGTCTACGCCGAAGAGATCGTCATGGCCGTGCTCGCCAGGCATATCCGGCGCCGGGTGATCTGGATCGAGGATCGCCAGGAGCATCTGATGGCCAGCGCGCAGGGAAGGGACCAGACTCACCGCGCCCGTCTTGCCGTCGACGGCGACGGCCGAATCCTGGCGTGGGACGTCGACTTCGTCGTCGACATCGGCGCCGGAAGTCTGTGGGTGGCAGGCATCGTCGCCAACACGGCGGTGCATCTGATGGGGCCGTACCGCATTCCCGCCGTGCATGTGCGTGGTCGCGCGGCACTGACCAACAAGACGATTGTCGCCCAGTACCGCGGCGCCGGGCGGCCGGAGGCGACGTTCTCGCTGGAACGCAGCCTCGACGCCGCCGCGGCGGCTCTCGGCATCTCGGGCGCCGAGATCCGCCGACGGAATCTGCTCGGTGCCGCGGACATGCCCTACCCGCGTCCCATCCCGTATCGCGACGGGGTGCCCATCGCCTACGACGGGGGCGACTACGTGGCCTGCCTCGACGCGGTGCTGCTCGCGCTGCCGGAATCCGAAGCGGCCGCCTGTGCGCGGGAGAACCCGGACCACCTCATCGGGTACGGCCTGGCGTCCTACCTCGAGGCCACCGGCCGCGGACCCCACGAGACGGCGCGGGCGCGGCTGCTGCCCGACGGGCAGTTCGAGATCACCGCGGGCGCGGCATCGGCGGGCCAGGGGCACGAGACGGTTTTCGCCCAGGTGGCCGCTGATGCCCTGGGCATGCCGCTCGCGCGGGTGCGCTATGTCGCCTCCGACACCGACCGACTGCCCGAGGGGGTGGGGACCTTCGCCAGTCGATCGGCCATCCTCGCCGGCTCGGCCGTGCACCAGGCGTGCGGCGAGCTGATCGCGCTCGCCGCGCAGCGTGCGGCCCGCCTGATGGGCACTGAGCACGCCGACTACGTGGACGGTCGGTTCCTTGCCGGGGGACAGGCGCTCGGGTGGGACGAACTCGCCGGGGCGATGCGGATCGGCGGCGCCGACGAGGGCGGTGCCGCGCTCGATGTGACCACGGTGTACCGGGTGCAGACGGTGACGTGGACGATGGGTGTGCACGCGGTGATCCTGGGCGTGCACCGCCGCACAGGCATCGTGAGGGTGCTGCGGTATGCGGTGGCCCACGAAGGCGGACGCGAGATCAACCCCCGCATCGTCGAAGGGCAGATCGTCGGGGGCGTGGCCCAGGGGATCGGCGGCGCACTGTTCGAGGCATGGCGGTACTCACCCTCCGGGGAGCCGACGTCGACGACGTTCGCCGCGTACCACCTGCCGCTGACCACCGACGTGCCCGACGTGATTGTGCGCCACCTCCACGTCGACACCCCGGTCAACCCGATCGGTGTGCGCGGTGCGGGGGAGAGCGGCACCATCGCGGTGTACGCGGCCGTGGCCGGTGCCGTCGACGATGCCGTGGGTGGTGGCCATCGGGTCACCACCACCCCCATCCAGACGGGCGACCTGTGCAGGTCGCTGGCCCGGGTGGCGTCATGAAGCCGGCTGAATTCGCTTATCACCAACCGGATTCGGTGGCCGAAGCCCTCGCGGTGCTGGCACACGACCCTGACGCCAAGCTGCTGGCGGGCGGCCAGTCGCTGATGACGCTGATGAACCTGCGGCTGGCGCGGCCGTCCACGGTCGTCGACATCGGCAGGCTGACCGAGTTGCGCCGGATCTTCGACGATACCGACGACCTGGTGCTGGGCGCGCTCGTCACCCACCGCACGGTCGAGGTGGACCCTCTTGTCATCGCCCGCGCACCATTGCTGGCCTACGCGGCCCGTTACATCGGGCACGTCGGCATCCGCAATCGCGGGACGATCGGCGGTTCCATCGCCCACGCCGACCCGGCTGCTGAAATGCCCTTGGCAACACTGGTTCTGGACGCCACCTTCCACGTGGAATCGGCGACGACGGGCCGTCGCCAGGTCTGCGCGGACGAGATGTTCGTGTCCTTCTACACGAACGGGTTGCTGCCCGACGAGATGATCACCTGGATCTCGGTGCCGGCGATCACGCCCGAACAAGGCTGGGGCTTCGTCGAATATGCCCGACAACACGGCGATTACGGTCTTGCCGGCGCCGGGTGCGTCCTCACCCTCACCCCGGACGGACGGATCGCCGCACTGCGCGCCGGCGTTCTCAGCGCGGCCGATCGTCCGCTGCTGTTCGTCGGCGACGAGGCCGTGGGCCGGCTGCCGTCGGAGCAGCTGTGGCGCGACCTCGCCCACCAGTGGGCGAGTGACACCGAGCCGGCCGCCGACGACGCCGACTATGTACGGCGGCTCTGCGCGGCCGCGCTCACCGAGGCGCTCGGCGATGCGCAGCGCCGAGCCGACACCCGGAGAGGCAGGCACGATGACCGCTGACACCCCTGCGCCGCTGACCATCTCGCTGATTGTGAACGGCAGACAGGTGATGCGCGCCGTATCACCGCGACTGACACTTGCCGACTTCCTGCGTGACGAACTCGGCTTGACCGGAACACATCTGGGTTGTGAACACGGTGTCTGCGGGGCGTGCACGGTCTTCATCGACGGGCGTTCGGGACGCGCGTGCCTGATGTTCGCGGCTCAGGCCGACGGCATGCGGGTGGATACCGTCGAAGGCCTCGACCAGTTCGAGGAGGCCGCGCGGCTCAAGCGGGCGTTCTCCGAGCGCGGCGGACTGCAGTGCGGCTTCTGTACCCCCGGCTTCCTGGTGACCGCTGTCGAACTGCTGCGCGATCCCGATGCCGAGAAGCCCCTGACCGCGGATACGGTGCGGGAGACGTTGTCGGGCAACATCTGCCGGTGTACCGGCTATCAGGGCATCGTGGCGGCGGTGCTCGACGCCGCGGCACCGCCCGACCCGTCGGAGCTCGCGGACAGTGCCGATCCCTGACCGCCGGCCCACCTCGGCGGTGCGGTGGCGGGCCATCGAGTTGCTGCGGCCGGTCGGTGCGAGCCGCTGGGGGATGGCGGTATGGCTTGCCGGCGGCCTCGGCGCGATCCTGGGTGTGAGCACGGCCCTCGGGCACGCCGAGTGGGGTTCGGCCGTGGGGCTGGGCCTCGTGCTGACCGCGGTGCCGTCGCTGCCTGTGGCGTGGCGGCCTGCGATGGCGACCATCGTGATTCGCGGGTTGAGCGTCCTTGCCGGCGCGACGCTGGCGGTGCTGACAGCCGGGCACCCGCCGGCACTCGCGGCGGCGACCGTCGTCGCCGCGGTGGGCGGCGGGCTGCTGCCCCGTGTCGGGCCGACCGCGGGCCTGGCGGTGGTCTTGATCGCCATCGACCTCCCCGGTGACGGCAGCGCCGGCGCGCTGCTGCCGTATATGGTCGGCGTGCTCGTCGTGGCGCTCGCCTGGGCGTGCTGGTTCCTGTGCGCCGTGGCGATGCGGCGCCACCGCGGTGACGTCGTCGCGTCCGAACCGCAGACCGGACCGAACAGTCGGACGTGGACAGCACTGTGGCCACACGCTGTGCGCGTCGGTATCGCGGTGGCCGCGGCGGTGGGACTGGCGGGTCTGCTTCCCGACGACCTGGTGGGTGGGCACTGGCTCGTCACGAGTGTGATCCTCACGGTGCAGCCGGACGCCAGCGATACCGGAATACGGCTGGCGCAACGTCTTTCGGGCAACACGGTCGGTGCGGTGATCGCGGCGCTGGTGCTCGGAGCGCATCCGTCGGTGCCGGTGGTCGCCGTGGTCGCCGTCGTGCTCTTTACGCTCGCGATGGCACTGCGCCCGGTGAACTACACGTGGTGGGCGGTGACCGGTCCTCCGGTGCTGCTGGTGATCAGCGAGTATCCGGATCTGTTTCCCTGGTACGAGGGCGGTGTGCGCCTGGCGATGAACCTTGTGGGTGCTGTCATCGTGCTCGTGGTGGTCTTCGGCGCTCCGGCGCTGACCCGCTTCGGATCTCGGGTCGGGGGTACCGCTTCCCCTAGGAAGGACGATCGGATAGTGTATACAAAATCCAATCAAGGAGGCGATAGGTGACGACGCTGCTCGTGGAGGACATCGGCCTCCTGGTGCATGGTGACTCCGCGATCGCGCCGGTCCGCGATACCACGCTCCTCATCGAAGACGGGATCATCACCGGCATCGGCGTCGACGCTCCGGCTCCGGATCAGGTGCTCTCCGCCGGGGGACTGACAGTGATGCCGGGACTGGTCGACGGTCATGTGCACCCCACATTCGGAGAGTGGACGCCCGCACAGAACTCGATCGGATGGATACACAACTACCTGCACGGCGGCACCACGTCCATGGTGTCCGCAGGCGAGCTCCACATTCCCGGTTTGGCGTTCGACGCGCTCACCCCGGAGTTGGTGCTGAGCATCGCCATCACGTCCAAGCACACGACCGGCCGGATGCGCCCGTCCGGGGTGAAGGTCAATGCCGGCACCGTGCTGCTGGTCCCCGGGATGACCGAAGAGCATTTCGACCGGGCTCTGCGGGAGGGCATCGACCAGCTCAAGTTCATCTTCTACGACTGGAACCGGTTGGGCGACGGCGAAGCTGAGCAGTATGTCGCGTGGGCCCACGAGCGCGGTATGACGGTCAAGCTGCACTCCGGCGGGGTGTCCCGCTCGGGGTCGAGCCGGGTGGCGGGAGCCGACATCGTGATGGCGGTGCGGCCCGACGTCGTCGCGCACATCTCGGGCGGACCCATTCCGCCTCCGGACGCCGACATCATCGCGATCATCGACGGGCTCCCCGACACCAACGTCGAGGTGTGCAGTTCGAACAACTACCGCGCCACGACCGTCGTCGTCGACGAGCTCACCCGGCGCGGCAGGCTCGATCGCCTGACGGTCGGTACCGACACCCCGGGCGGTACCGGTGTTATACCGCGCGGCATGTTGCGCAACGTCTGCTACCTCTCATCGGTGTGCGGCGTCGACCCGGTGGTCGCGGTGGCGGCGGCCACCGGGCAGACCGCGCGGGCCCACGGCCTCGACACGGGGGTGATCGCGGAGGGCATGCCGGCGGATCTGCTGGTGCTGGGCCCGGTCACGGGCTCGATGGCCACCGATGCCCTGGAGTCCTTCGCGCTCGGCGACCTGCCGGGCATCGCCTCCGTCCTCCTCGACGGTGTCGGGCTCGTCGCCACCCGCAGCGAGCAGACACCGCCACCGAGTCGGGCCGTGACCTGGCGCGGCGCCCAGATCCACCGCGCATCCACCCAGCCCACCCCGGTCGGGGCACACGCCTCCGGCTGCTGCTGACCACCACACCACCCACCATGTGAGGAGACACACCATGTCCGGCCTTCCCTCGCCCCGCACCGGCCCCGCGACCCCCGACGTGCTTCTGCGCATCGACGATCTCCTCGACGACGAGGAACGCCAGATCCGGGACACGGTGCGCGCACTGGTCAAATCCCGGATCGCCCCCGACATCGCGACCTGGTACGAGGAGGGCGAGCTGCCCGTCCGTGAGCTGGCGGCAGAACTCGGTGAACTGGGGCTGCTGGGAATGCACCTGCAGGGCTACGGATGTGCGGGCACCTCCGCGGTGGCCTACGGTCTGGCCTGCCTCGAGCTGGAAGCCGGCGACTCGGGAATCCGCTCCCTGGTCAGCGTGCAGGGCTCGTTGGCGATGTTCGCACTGCACGCGTTCGGCAGCGAGGAGCAGAAGCAGCAGTGGCTGCCCGAGATGGCGGCGGGGCGGAAGATCGGTTGCTTCGGCCTCACCGAACCCGACTTCGGTTCCGACCCTGCCGGGATGCGCACTCGCGCGGTGCGGTCCGGGGACGACTGGGTCCTGGACGGCACCAAAATGTGGATCACCAACGGATCGATGGCCGACATCGCCATCGTGTGGGCGCGCACCGACGAGGGAGTCCGCGGGTTCGCCGTGCCCACCGACACCCCGGGCTTCACGGCGCACACGATCAAGTCCAAGATGTCGCTGCGTGCGTCGGTGACCAGCGAGCTGGTGCTCGACGGCGTCCGCCTCCCCGACAGTGCGAGACTGCCTGGCGCGACGAGCCTTCGGGCGCCTCTGAGCTGCCTGAACGAAGCCAGGTTCGGCATCGTGTTCGGTGCCGTCGGCGCGGCGCGGGACTGCCTGGAGACCGCGCTGACATATGCGCAGTCGCGGCGGCAGTTCGACAGGCCCATCGCCGGATTCCAGCTGACCCAGCAGAAGCTGGCCGACATGACGCTGGAATACGGGAAGAGCTACCTGCTGGCCCTGCACCTGGGGCGGGCCAAGGATGCCACCGGGCTGCGGCCCGAGGAGGTCAGCCTCGGCAAGCTCAACAACGTCCGGGAGGCGATCGCGATCGCACGGACCGCGCGCACGGTGCTGGGCGCCAGCGGCATCACCGGCGAATACCCGGTGATGCGCCACGCCAACAATCTGGAGTCGGTACTGACCTACGAAGGCACCAGCGAGATGCACACTCTGATGATCGGGCAGGCCCTTACGGGTACTGCCGCGTTCCGCTGACAGGAGCCGCAGTGGCAGAACCGATCGACGAGTACTTCACCACCACCGTCGCGTCTCTGGCCGCCCCGGACCACACCGATGCCGATGCCCTGCAGGGCGTCTCGGCCCGCCGGTGCCTGGACGTCTTCGACGCCCAGCTCGGTAGCCGACATCTGGACCTGGCCGCGCGCTGGCTGCGTGCACAGGGCAAGGGGTTTTACACCATCGGCTCGTCCGGGCACGAGAGCAATGCGGCGGTCGCGGCCGCGCTGCGCAGCACCGACCCGGCGCTGCTGCACTACCGCTCCGGCGGATTCTTCCTGGCCCGCGCCGCCCAGGTCGACGGCAGCGATCCGCTGCGTGACGTGCTGCTCGGACTGGTCGCGGCCACCGAGGAGCCCATCTCGGGCGGAAGGCACAAGGTGTTCGGTCGGCACGACCTCGCCGTCATCCCCCAGACGTCCACGATCGCGTCGCATCTGCCCCGCGCCGTCGGCGTCGCGTTCTCGATCGCCAGGGCGCGCAAGCTCGGCGTCGATTGTCCTTGGCCCGCAGACGCACTCGCGGTCTGCAGCTTCGGCGACGCGTCCGCCAATCACTCCACCGCCGTCGGTGCCCTCAACGCTGCCATGCACACCGCCTATCAGGGCATGCCGATGCCGCTTCTGTTCCTCTGCGAGGACAACGGCATCGGCATCAGCGTGAAGACCCCGCAGGGTTGGATCGCACGGACCTACGGCGATCGCGCCGGCCTGCGCTACTTCCCCGCGGACGGCGCGAACCTGCCCGAGGTGCTCACAGTTGCCGCGCAGGCCGCGGAATACGTTCGTACCCAACGTCGCCCGGCATTCCTGCATCTGCGGACCGTGCGGTTGATGGGCCACGCCGGATCGGACTACGAGCCCGGCTACCGCAAGGGTGACGAGATCACCGCGGATTACGGACGCGACCCGGTACTCGGCACCGCCCGAACACTCATCGCCGCCGGCGTGCTGAGCCCGCAGCAGGTGCTCGACGCCTACGAGGCGAAGCGGGCGACCGTGCTGGCGCTGGCGGCCGAGGTCGTCGACCTCGCGCAGCTGGACAGTCCGCGCGCGGTGATGACCCCGCTGCGTGACGCTCTCGATGACGCCGTCCGTGCCACCGAGAGCGCCGCACAGGCCGCGCCGGACCCGGGGGACGTCGCGCCGATCACGCTGGCACAGGCCATCAATCGTGCCCTGCAGGCGGTGCTGGCCGAGCATCCCGGGACGATGATCTTCGGGGAGGACGTCGCCCGCAAGGGCGGTGTCTACGGCGTGACGCGTGGCCTGCAGGCGAAGGCGGGCTCGGCCCGGGTGTTCGACACGCTGCTGGACGAGCAATCGATTCTCGGGTTGGCGCTGGGGGCCGGTGTCTCGGGTCTGTTGCCCATTCCCGAGATCCAGTATCTGGCGTATCTGCACAACGCAGCCGACCAGATCCGCGGGGAAGGCGCGACGCTGCAGTTCTTCTCCGACCGCCAGTACCGCAACCCCATGGTGGTGCGCATCGCCGGGTACGGCTATCAGAAGGGTTTCGGCGGGCACTTCCACAACGACAACTCGATCACCGCGATCCGGGATCTGCCCGGTGTGATCGTCGCGTCGCCCGCGCGTCCCGACGACGCCGCGGCGATGCTGCGCTCGTGTGTCGCGGCGGCGCGCGCGGCCGGGCTGGTGTGCCTGTTCCTCGAGCCGATCGCGCTCTACCACACAAGGGATCTGTACGAGGACGGCGACGATCTGTGGCTGGCGTCCGACACCGGGGCAGTGGTGCCGGTCGGCCGTGCGCGAACGTACGGTGACGGTTGCGACCTGACGATCCTGACCTTCGGCAACGGTGTCCGGATGAGTCTGCGGGTCGCCCGCCGCCTCGCGGCCCGCGACATCGCCGCACGGGTGGTGGACCTGCGCTGGTTGTCACCACTTCCGTTGGCGGACATGCTTGCCGAGGCGCAGTCGACGGGCCGGGTGCTCGTCGTCGATGAGACGCGAGCCAGCGGCGGGGTCAGCGAGGGTGTGCTCACGGCACTGATCGACCACGGATACGCCGGTGCGCTGGCGCGAGTGGCCAGCCAGGACAGTTTCATTCCGCTCGGTGACGCCGCACTGCAGGTGCTGTTGTCCGAGGACACCATCGAGACGGCGGCGATCTCGCTAGTCTCAGGTCGGAGTTAGCGCTCGCGCCAGTGCGGGCACGGTCAACTCACGTTG